>JAIXSE010000036.1 GCA_027484825.1 Rubrivivax sp.
AGTTTTTTTGACAGCACCAACAGTGCCGTCGTCTCAGCCAGCGCAGCGTTCTTGCGCCGCAGGTCACGCTCAAGTTCCTTGATCCGACGTCGATCCTGCTTGGTCTGGTTCGGACTCGCACGCATCTCCTCTGGCGCGGCCAGGGCCTGCGTGGCGCTCTCGCGCCATGACTGCAAGTCCTTCAGGAACACGCCATTGCTACGGCACCAGGCTGCCTTGGCCGACTCGTCCATCGCAGCAGTGATCAGCACGGCATCAAACCGCGCTGCGGCCGTCCACACCTTCTTGCCTGGCGACTGCGCCAGAGCCTCGCTGTGCCAGCGCTGCAGCGTGCTCACGCTGACGCCGACCTCTCGCGCCACTTCCTCCGCTGGAGCGCTCTCAGGCGGCAGCATGCGCGCTACAGCCTTGTCCTTGAATGCTTGTCCGTACCTTGCCACTGTCGTCCTTCATCGCCGCCCCCCCATTCTCGGATTTATCGGGGCGACAACTATTCTGACGCGGGGGGCACTCGGGGAAGTCCAGGTTGCTGGTGACGATGGTGGCGGCCTGTTCGTAGCGTTCTGCGATCAGGTCATGCAGGTCCTCGTCCGCGGGCGCGCGCAGAGGCTTCAAGCCGAAGTCGTCGATGATCAGCAGCGGCACCCTGGCCAGGGTGGCCAGCTTGCGCTCATAGCCCCCGGTGGCCCGTGCCGCGTTCAGGCTCTGCGTGAGGCTGGCGCAGGTGGTGAAGACCACATCCACGCCCTGGCGCACCGCGCAGTGGCCCAGCGCCTGGGCCAAGTGGCTCTTGCCCGTGCCGCAGGGGCCGACGATGAGCACCGGCGCCTTCTCCTGCAGGTAGCGTCCGGTGGCCAGGTCATGGACCAGGGCTCGGTTGAGTTGGGGGAGTCGCTCGAAGTCGAACTGCTCCAGTGTCTTGGTGGTACGGAACTGCGCTCGGCGCAGCCGGGTGCTGAACTTCTTCTGCTCACGCCGGGCGACCTCGTCGCTGATCAACAGCGCCAGGAAGTCGGTGTAGGCCATCTTGGCATCGATGGCCTGTCGGTTGCGGGCTTCGAGCGAGTCGAAGATGCCGGACAGACGCAACTGCTTGAGTTGCGGTGCCAGCTCTGGGGCGGGGTTGAGGTTCAAGGGGGACTCCTTCGAGGTCAATGCAGCCGCTCGGGCTGCGGGTGGGTGATGAGGTCAGCGAACAGCTCGGTGGCGGGTCGGGTGAAGCGGGTGCTGCCGTAGCTTGGCGGGGTTGTTGCGGGGGTATCGCGACGCTGATCGGCCCCAGTGGACAGGATGGTCTTGACGGTGCGGTAGTGGGGCGAGCCATGCGCCAAGGCCCGGGCGCATGCGGCTTCCAGACGCTCTGCCCCATAGGGCTTGAGCAGACTGAGCACGCCTTGCGCGGCCCTGAGCCGCTCCAGGACGGTGTCGCTGAGCAGGTGACTGATCAGCGCCTGGCAGGACGGCCCAACGCGCTCGGCCTGTGCGGTGCACCACGAGCGATCCCTGCCGAAGAACGCTTGCGCTTCAGGGGGCAGGTGCTCGCGCACGCTCACGCGCTGCCCCGGACGCTGGCCGCGTGGATGGGTGGCCACATGGCGGAAGTCCTCGAACAGGGCGACTGCGGCATCGGTGGCACGCAGCCACAACGTCTTGCCCACCAACGTAAACGGTGCGGAGTACAGCACCCGCTCGAACTGCACATGGCAGTCGCGGTGAACGCTGACGCGGTGCCAGGTGCCCAAGTCTGGCGCTGGGGCCGGCAAAGCCTGCAGCAGCGGTGCTTCGAACTCGAACAAGGACAGCGGGCTGCGCCGCGTGGTGCCATGGCAGCGCACGCCGGCTTCCTGCATGACCCAGCTACGTGCCTGGTGGTTGAGGTCGGTCAGATCACGGAAGGTGCGCAAGGGCAGGAAGTTGCCCTTGAGGTACTTCACCCCCGACTCGACGATGCCCTTCTTCTGCGGATCGTGCGGCGGGCAAGGGTCAATCTTGAAGCGGTAGCCCTCGGCGCACTCCGCATAAGCGCGCTGCACCGTGGGGTCCTGCGCACAGGCGCGGGTGATGGCGCACTTGGCGTTGTCGATGATCACGCGAAGGGGGACGCCGCCGAACCACTCGAAGGCGCGGCGGTGACAGCCCAGCCACGTGGCCACGGTCTGGTCCCAGACGAACTCCACGTACTGGTGTCGGCTGCTGGCCAGCGTCATCACAAAGGCCCAGGTGCGGCGGTCGTGGCCGTCCGGGTGAAGCAGCGTGGGGCCGGCGCCGAAGTCCACCTGCGCTGCATCGCCGGGCTCAAAGTCCAGCCGACAGGTGGTCTCCGGGGGTAACTGGCTGCGGATGTCGGCAACCAGCCGGCGCACGGCCGAATAGCTCCCGGCCCAGCCGTACTGGCGCCGCAAGGCCGCGTGGATGGCCGTGCCACAGACGCCTTGCTCCACCCAGGCGCGCAGGCGCTCGCGGTGACCTTCGAGCGTCGAGACGGTGGAACTGGCGCGCCGCGGCCCCTGTAACACCGCCGCGATGGCCTCGTCGTCCGGCAGGGGGAGCTGCGGATCGAGCCAGCCCTGCGCCCTGGCGATATGGCGCCACTGTGCGGCCTTGGGCCGCCCCATGACGCGAGCCGCGGCGATGTCGCGGTCAGAGTCGCCCTGCCGCATGCGCAGCAGGGCGTGTCGATAGTGATGCATCTCGAATCTCCTGCGCGCCATGCCTGCTCCTTGGGCGAAAACCCCCCAAGGGTAGAGATGGCGGCGCACAGTTCGAGACGCCCGTCACCGCGCCTGTTGGCTCCAATACGCCGATCGGGCACTGGCTCCAATACGCCGATCACGCACTGGCTCCAATATGGCGATCCGCGCCTGGCTCCTACATGCCGATCACGGGTTGGCTCCTATATGGCGGTCGGTGACACGCCCGCTCGCGGGCGCCCCTTTGAGTGCCGACGACGCGAATGGGGGCCATGGCCTCGTGCGGACTAGGTGAGGAGGCATGCTGCTTACGCGTGGCGTGGGGCGCTCCTGGCAGCCCCCGCGATCGATCATCCATCGCTCACGTCAGGGCGGGGCGGGAGGCCGTTGACAGCCTCAACAGCACCGTCGACGCCGTACTGGCCCGCATCGATCCGCTTCAATGAATCGCGTAGGATGGCACGGTCTCGGCGGCTGCACCCTGCAGCGCCCTGTTCTCTCAACTTCGGGCTCCTTGATGGCAACTCTAGCAAATTCTTCCGTCTCGTTGTTGGAAGATCTCAACAGCAATTGCTTGTCGATACTCGCCACCATTAGTCTGCATGACTATTTTTTGTTGGTTGAGAGCGCGTACAAAGATCAGGGCGGATTAGAAGGGCAGCGAGCCCCGATTACGACCAAGACCGGATTAAAGATACGCAATCGTCTTGTCAACGACTTACGCAAGGGCGCGGTGATCCCTCCAATCGTTGTCGGCGCAGTTTGTCCGCCGAAAACTTTGGCCTCACTTAAAGCAGTAAAAACCTCGGCGACTTTGGTCAGGCTGCTCAAGAGCGGCGATATTGACATCTCCATCATCGACGGGATGCAGCGAACTACCGCGCTGCGCGATGCAAAGATTGCCCCTGAGAAGAATCATATTCGGGTTGAGATCTGGATTGCAAAGAAGGTTGACAGCCTGATTTATCGGATGCTGGTGCTCAATACCGGGCAGGTTCCTTGGGATCTCAAGCGTCAGTTGGATACTCTATATCGACCAATCGTCAAACTAATTAGCGCAAAGGTTCCAAACATCAGAATTTTTGGACTTGACGATACTTTCAGGCGGTCGCAGGCTGGTGAGTATAGAAGCACGCGAATCGTTGAGCTTTTTCTGGCTTTCTCATCACGCTCAATCGATGTCGACATTAAAGAGCGTGTCGCAGAGGAATTCGCGCGAATTGACATAACGGAAGCTACGTCCAGTAGCGACTTCATGCCTCTGTTTGTGGAGACCGTGAAATTGATGGTGCAACTCGACGAGGCCTTTGATCGCTCTACAAAGAAAGGCGTTGGAAGCGATCTGGCGGTGAAGGTGAAGAATGGTCGGGACATTTTTACCTCTGCGCCTGGGGCTATTGGGTTCGTCGTCGCGGTTGCCGAGGCTGTATTCGGTGCGCCAGGCTTCGACTATGAACTCAAAGCCGCTAAGCGGGATCTCGGCATAATCGCAAAGAACATGCAAACGCTCATAACCTTCCTGGCTAAGAAGTCTGAGGCGGATCTGCTGGCATTTTTGGATCTGGAGACCCTAAATCAGGTGCTTGGCGTTAAGTCGAGCAGAATTGGTGAATTCCAGCGGACTGTCTATAAACGAGGATTTAGCGTTCTAATGGAAAAGACCAGCGCAATCATTAAGCAGAACTCAATGGGCCCGTGCTGGCAGGCTAGGTGATAGCGCCGTGAGCAAGAACGTCAAGGCGTTTCTTCGCGGCCCAGTGTGGAAATGGTTGAGTAAGAATACGCAGTTGGGAGATTCCGCGGGCTCCCTTAAGAGTGACGATTTCTTCGTGGTCCCATTGGCGGCTGACGATCCGAATTACAAAACGTTGACTGCCGTCTTAATTAAGCGGTTTTCAACTACCAAAACGCTCGGAAGTAGGGTTGCGGACGAATTTGTTTTCCGTTATTTGACTGACGGGGAGGGTGTGCTCATCCTCGCCTCACGATTAGATGGGCTTCCGCTGAAAGTTGAGGGTGAAGCTCCTTTTGAGTTTGAGCCGGGAGACGCAACCTTCCTGCAGAGAATGGACTTCATTGTTGGTGAAGATTTACCTTCGCCGACGTCAGTCCCGGCCCGTTTACTGATAGACGCGATATCTACGAAATCTGCCTTATTTGAAGCTGATTTGGAACCGTATTTGCCGCAGGTAGTGTCCTGGCGACTGATGCCGGGCACTGCGTTCTTCGCAGATTCATTTGATGTCGCTTGTGCGCGGGTGCTGATAAACCTCAGTGGAAATAATGCGCCAGCGCGAAAATTCTCTGATTCTTTGAGTCAGCTTGCTTTGGTTATGCCCACTCAAGGACATGACTGGCTTTTCGAGCAGTTGTTTTTTGCACTGACCAGTCGAAAGCAAGAGCACCTGTTCCTCGGGTTATATCAACTTCTGGAATTCTTCTTCCCGCTTCGCGGCGTTTCGGCATTGAAGAAGGCGATTGGTTATCAGGGATCATTCCTTGAGCTTCGAGCGTATTGCAGCGAGGCTTTGGGATGGAATATCAATCACCATACTGGCGCAAGGGCTGCGGCGCATCTCTGCTCAGAGGCTTTTGCCAATATCTGCTTTGGTCGCACTCTTCCCGCCGACTCGGCTAGTGATGTTATAGAAAAGCATAAAGTCGATGCCATCGGGAAAATCTCCGATCTACGTCATTCATTGGCACATCAGAGTTTTGCGACAAGAAATACGGATGAAGAGGGCTTACTCGTGAAGACGAATGCTCTGCTTTCTCTTCTAATCGAAGCGTTTTCGGCCTATAAGCAGCATCAGTAGCCGGGCGCTATTCTTATGATGCGCGTCCATAGGGATGTTTAACCCCGGAGGGCCGGGTCAAGGGCAGGGCGCAAGCCGCAGCCCTGAATGGAATTAAGGGACCGGATGAGCTCTGGGGCATTAGACCGGATGCGGGGGGCGTCATCGGACACGTCAAGGGCGCCATGAGGCCCCATGCGATGTGACCAAGGTCAAACGACCGGGCGTTCAGTGGTGGCTACACTGACTCATCTAAGCAATCACCACCCCGACCAAGGGCAACATGGGGCGCTCCGTCATTCCTGGCCCGCTCGGGACAAACACCCGTCAGACAACTTTTGCGCCGTCCGGGATGCAACCTGGCATCGCGGTGCTGGCCGGGCCAGATGAATGGGATCAGGCCATGTATCTGCATCAGCGCGTGGAACCCATCGCCTTGGGCGGACTGCCCGACGTGCTGCCAGCGGTGCCACGGCTGGTCCTGCCCAGCAGGACTGAGCCGGGCGGCAAGCGCCGCATGACGGCAGGCGAAATTGCCATGTGCGAGCTGCTGTTCAAGAACTCGGTGGATTACTCCAAAGTGTGGATTCACAACGAAGAGTTTCTGCCGTTCGGGCTCCAACCCGACGATGGCGCGATGACGCCTAATGGGGAGATGTACTTCAACCCGAAGCACTTCCTGGAAGACTTTTCGGTGGACAAGCCGGATGACCAGCGATGGTGGTTCATGCACGAAATGGTGCATGTGTGGCAGTACCAGCTTGGATATTGGGTCATGTTGCGTGGGGCGATCCGTATTGGGATTCCCTACGAGTACGAGCTCCAGAAGGGACGCAAGCTCGGTGACTACAACATGGAAGCGCAAGGCAATTTGCTGGCGGACTATTTTGTGCTGAAGCATCTGAACACCCCAAATCGGGTGATTCAACGGCAGCACGTCAAAGACCTGACTCTTTATGAAGAGGTGCTCAGTGAATTCCTCAAGAACCCCTCGGACCGCACGAATCTGCCTTGAGGCCGTCGCCAGCCTGGCGTTGTGCTTGTCGGTGAGCGCATCCTGGGCAAGCTCTCGCATGGGGACGGCAGAGGTGTTGCTGCAGGACGGACAGGCCTGCTTCAACGTTCCCGCGAAGGATGCCAAGCGTGACCCTGCCGCACGCTTGCAAGTGATTGTCGTGTCGGATGCATCCAAGGGCAGCCAGGGGATGGATTGGTCAATGAACTTTGATCGGGTCAAAGGGCGAGCGATTTCCTCGGTGAGATGCTTCCCATATGGCCAGGTACCTGAGGATGCAACGTCGGGCCCTGTTCCTCCTTTGTCGGACGGGAAGGCTTACAACGTCTACTTGAATGTCCGAGCATCGGACCCATCCGACCCGACGATGGGGTACTCCGCCAATTTCTGCGTGGTGGGGCAGGGCCGGGATCGACGAATCAAGTATCTCGTCGTCAACCCAGCGACCGGTGACCTGGGGCGCTGTGAATGAGCGCTGGGTGCTGAGCCATTCAGTGTGGATTGCCGCGGAATCAAACCTTGCTCGGGCTGTATGGAGTGCTTCTCGCAAGCATTGTGCTGACCGCGGTGCTGGCTGTGCTGTTGCTCGTTGGCCGCTTCACGCTTCGCCGAGGGACGGCACTCAATGCGGTGGGCTGGGCGAGCCTGGTCAGCGCCAGCGCTTTGATGAAGCTTTGAGGATGCGGCAACATTCCAAGCGGCCCAGCTCGAACGCGATGTGCAGCTTTGGGAGCGTGCCCTGCGCAGAACAGCAAGCACGCAAAGCACTAGGGGCTGGGCATTGAGACCGCCAGACGACCTATCCAGTCTCAAACATCTGCCCCTGGTGCTGGGCGCGGCGGGCGCCTTCGTCGTCCCGGCCATGTGGGCGTTCGTGCTCGCCAAGCCCGCACTCATCGCGATGTCGGTGGCAATGGGCGCCGTGTTCCTGGCGTCTGGGCTCTACCTCAAATACCGGGCCCACTACTCGCCGCGAGAAGCCTTGTGGGCGGCCGTGCTGGCCCTGCTGTTCTTCGGCAGTCTGCTGGTGGTGTCCACGACGGCCTTGGCCTGGCGAGCCCAGCGCCCGGATATGCAGCCCTTGGCCCTCGGGCTGGCCGGGCTCATGTGGGCGTGCGGCATGACCATCGGCTTCGTCGCTGAACGTCGTCGGATGCGAGTCTTAGATGCTGTCACCGGTCTGCCTGCGCCACTCGCACCTCTTGTAGATCTGCAACGACACCGCGTCCTGCCGCTCCCTTCGCCGCCTCCTCCTCGCGCCGCGACCGTGGCCGCATTGACCGCTTTGGTCCTCAATGTCCCGCTGCTGCTGCAATTGGGGGGCTGGGAAGCCAACGACGTCGTGTGGTTCGCCATGCCCGCCTTGGCTGCCACAGTCACCATGGTGCTGGCATCCGGGTTCGGTCCGGCGCTGGCCAGGGCGCTGGCGCTTCTGGAAGTGGAACGCCGCGTGGGACGCCCACTGGTCACGTCGCGTCTGGAAGAGTTGCAGGCGCTGCGAAGAGGGTTTTGGCTGTCCCGCTGGCTTGCTTGAAAACTGCCGGGGCTATGTGGTCCGCGTCTAACATGGACTGGATAGATGCGGCGCTAGCCCTCAATGCAGCACTGAGGGCGCGTCAGAGCCAGAAGCGCTGACGCGAACCGACATCTGGAGCCCGCTCTCCTAGACCTCAATCTCATAGAGACGTTCCTGTGCTTCCTGCACGGCAAAGGCCTTCGGATCGAACGGACGTCCGATCCAGGCTTTCATCTGATCGTGCTCCGGATGCGAGGGGTCTGCAATGGCCAGTAGGAACTCTTCGTAGCCAAACCTGCCGCCTACATCCTCCGGTGGACAAGCACCCGCCCCGGCCAGACAGATGGGGAACTTCAGCTTGAATTCGGCCGGCATTGCCGCAACACGCTCGACGGTGATCCTGTGATTCCAGGCGTCCCCCAAGTCGTAGGTCCAGGTAAACCGGCTGGTGCCGCCAAGCGCTTTATTCAGCGTCACCCTGGATTCGTCGCTCAACGCCTCATCGGGCCAGTCCGGATCTGGCACTCCATAGCTGCCGTCAACGAACTCAAACTCATGCATATGCCCCCCGTCCCAGCCCATGGCCCGGAGCAAGACGACATGCAGTTTGCGCAACCGAATGCTGGCCGGCACCAAGATGCGGCGCCAGACCTTGGGCTGTACGCCGTGCAAATCAACCTTGAGCTGCAACACCTTCACGTTGCGATTGGATGCCCCCGCGACCTTGAGCGAGGGCCTGTTCGATGAGGTGACCATGGCCGGTATTGTGCCCACGGTCCTCGACCTCATCCTGCCGGGCCTTGCTCGGGCCACCCTGTCTGTTTCGGGAGCATCCGCTAACGCGGCAGTCGATTGATCGGTTTGATGGAATGGTCGGTAATGCGGGAAGAGAGGCTCGGCAGCGTCTATGTTGGACTTTCAGACCCAGCGCAGGGCGTCAGGGCGCCAAGTGGCCGTTGCCTGACTACCAGCGACGGCAACCTGTGTCGGTGGCCACAGTAGGTCGTCAAGTAGCCCCACGGTGTCACCCAGGCTCGCGGCTTCGATGCGGTTCTTGTGTAGGAAGGCTTGCCACTGGCGCAACTTCGCGGTGTCTTCGCCGAACAGTTTGGTCAGTGCCAAGGGCCGCTCGGTGGGCAGGGCGGTCTGGCGTCGGGCAAAGGTGGCGGCTATAGCTGCTGCCAGCGTGGCGCCGTCCAGTTCCGTGCGCCGTGCTATGACTGCCAAGTCAAAGAAGTCCTTCATACGGCTGTTAGCCTGCCCCAACATGACCATGGCTTGGTACTTCTCAGCGATCACGGTGTAGACCGGATACACCCGCAGCGTGGGGGCTGGGAAGTCGCCCAGCAAGGTGGGGTAGGCCACCGTCTGCGGCCCTGGCGTCACGGCGTCCCCGAAACCCACGTCGATCTGCAGGGCGCAGCGTGCGGAGCCGATGCGTGCCACTAGCGTGATGCGCGTTCCGCCGTAGGGGTTGTCCTCGCGAATCGCATCGGCCTTCACGGAGTCGGAGTCAAACACGATGCCGTCGCCCAGGTCCATGGCGGCGATGTCGCGGAAGGTGGCGACCAGGTTTGCCTCATCGTCGGGGCCGAAGCCCAGTAAGTCTGCGTCTCTGGTCGGACGGTGCGGGGTGTCGTACCAAAGTGCAAAGAGCAAGGCGCCCTTGAGCAGGAAGCGGTTGGCATGCGGTGAGAGGCTGACGCGGGCCAGCAGGCGCTCCATGCCGAAGCGGTTCAGAAGTAGGTTGTAGTCGTCGCCACGCTGTTTGGCGAGTGTCAGCAGTCGGGCCAGGATCGACGCGGAGAGGTTGCTGATCATTGCGTCACCGCCTCCAGGTAGGGCTGCATGACACGTTCGACCCGGTTGATCTTGGCGAAGTGGCTCAGCTCGGTCATGGTGACCTTGCGGCTGCGCCAAGCATCTTTGAGCGTCTCCAGCGCCACGTCCAGGCCGATCTTGTTGCGGAACTTGAAGCAGTCGGCCACCGTCTTGGCGGCGCTGTACACGCGGATGGGGGCACCGTGTTCGGTCACGGTCTGGATACCGTCGCTGTAGGCGGTGCCGCGCAGGCGTGTGATGCGCAGCGTGGGGTAGCTCAGCGCCGGGGTCTGACTGCCTTCAGGCAGTGCAATCCACACCTCGTGTGGCTGCTGCGTGCCGATTTCATGGAATTGCAGCGCACTCAGGAGGCACAGCACGGCCTTGGGCACGCGCTGGCAGACTTCCATCAGCGTCTGGTGCTCGGTGACTTCAGCATCGGGCAGCCCATACAGGCCACGGCCCAGCCGTTGCAGCTTGCCGGACTGGTGCAGCCGGATGAGCAGCTGCGGTGACCAGCCATGCTCGCGCACATCCGCTGCCCGTAGCACGCGCCGGTGCCGGGCCAGTTCGAGGATGTGGTCAGACTGGTTCATGAGGGGGTAGTTTAATATTCGCACTACTTTTATCCAAGTGATGCGAAATTCAATCAGTCCCGCGCCCTGTTTCTACTGATCGCCGATCTTGCGGATGGCCGCCGTGGCTTCTTCCATGGCGTTGCGAACCGGGGCGATGATCAATCGAGCGTGGACCTTGGTGGCTTCCGGGGTGTTGTGGTTCAGAACTCCGCCGATGATGGGCAGGCTGGTGCCGCTGCTCGCCGGCCAAGAGCCCAGCGTGCGGCGCAGGTATGAATGGGCAGGTCACGCATTTCGTAGTGCTGCAAGTGCAGCCCGTGCTGCTCCGCCAACGGCGTGTAGCGTTCGATGGTATGGACCGGGAAGTCAACGGTCTCTGTGGTCAGCAGCACGGTGGTGCTCTTCGACGCGCTGCGCTTGAAGATCCGCGAGGATGCGGTGGTGCGCAACAAGGCCATCGACCTGGCGCTGGGCATACTGCCCGACGGCACGCGCGACATCCTGGGCCTGTGGATCGAGAACACCGAAGGCGCCAAGTTCTGGGTGAAGGTCTTCAACGATCTCAAGACTCGCGGCGTGGCCGATATTCTCATCGCCGTCACCGACGGGCTCAAGGGCATCCCCGAGGCCCTGGCGGCTGTGTTTCCGGCCACAACGCTGCAGACCTGCATCGTGCACCTGATCCGCAACAGCCTGGACTTTGCGAGCTGGAAGGACCGCAGGGCTCTGGCAGCGGCCCTCAAGCCGGTCTACACGGCGCCCAGCGCTGAGGCGGCCCAGGCCGAACTTGATGCCTTCGAGGCGAGCGCCTGGGGCCAGAAGTTCCCCACGGTGACGGCCACCTGGCGCCGGGCCTGGGATCGGGTCATCCTGTTCTTCGCCTTCGGCCCGGCTGTGAGACGGGTGATCTACACGACCAACGCCATCAAGAGCATCCACAGTCGGCTGCGCAAGATCATCAAGACACGCGGTCACTTCCCCAACGACGACGCGGCCACCAAGCTCATCTGGCTGGCTCTGCGCAACATCACGTCCGACTGGGGAAGAGCGGCCAAGGAATGGAAGGAAGCGATGAACCAGTTCGCCATTGCCTACGGCGAGCGGTTCACACGACCTGCCGCGTAATAGGCGGCGTGGGCTCGTCTGAATCAGCGAGCCCTAGATGGAGCCTCGGACACAGAAATTCAGACAGCCCCCACGGACGCGTGTCAGAGCCAGAAGCGCTGACGCGAGCCGACATCTGGAGCCCGCTCTCCTAGACCTCAATCTCATAGAGACGCTCCTGCGCTTCCTGCACGGCAAAGGCCTTCGGATCGAACGGACGTCCGATCCAGGCTTTCATCTGATCGTGCTCCGGATGCGAAGGGTCTGCGATGGCCAGTAGGAACTCTTCATAGCCAAACCTGCCGCCCACGTCCTCCGGTGGACAAGCCCCCGCCCCGGCCAGACACATGGGGAAAGTCAGCTTCAGCTCAGCCGGCATGGAATCGACACGCTCGACGCTGATCTTGTGAGTCCAGTCGTCCCCCAAGTCGTAGGTCCAGGTAAACCTGCTGGTGCCTCCGAGCGCTTTATTCAGCGTCACCTTGGATTCGTCGCTCAACGCCTCATTGGGCCAGTCTGGATCCGGCACTCCGTAGCTGCCGTCAACGAACTCAAACTCATGCATATGCCCCCCGTCCCAGCCCATGGCCCGGAGCAAGACGACATGCAGTTTGGGCAACCGAATGCTGGCCGGCACCAGGATGCGGCGCCAGACCTTGGGCTGTACGCCGTGCAAATCAACCTTGAGCTGCAACACCTTCACGTTGCGGTTGGAAGCCCCGACGAGCTTGAGCGAGGGCCTGTTCGATGAGGTGACCATGGCCGGTATTGTGCCCATGGTCCTCGACCTCATCTCGGGCCATCCTGTCTGTTTCGGGAGCATCCGCTATCGCGGCAGTCGATTGATCGGTTTGATGGAATGGTCGGCAATTCGCGACAGAAAGACTGGGGTGGATCGTCCCATGGGCCATTCGGCAACGAGAATCGTCGAAACGGGCTTTGCCCCTTTGGCTCATCAATCAATAAATGCGAGAGGATTATCTTGGCCTCTACAAGTCGGCTCACTGGCCGCCTCGGAAAACGGCGAGAACCAAAACCCAATGGAGAGTCGTCCAGCTTGAAGACGACAGTGGACTTGCTGATCTCAACGATGACGGCGCTCTTCCGTTTCGCCCTCTTCATCGGCTTCCTGGCGTTGGCCGCCTACCTTGGAGCAGCGCAGCACGTCGTAACTGGCACCAATCTGACTGACGCTTTTCTTCTTGCCGCGCTCGCCTTGGCCTTGGGCTTCCTGGCTCTGGTGCTTGTGTTGGCAGGAGCTTTGCTGATCGGAGCGCAGGTTGGGTTCATTGTGTCGTTCGTCGCTCGAGGGCTCACGACAGATCATTTGCACGTCCGACAGAGGAGATGGATCCCCGCCTTCGCACTTTCTGTCGCTGTCTACACGATTGGCATCCCATCGATGTACTTGGAGGTGCTCCAGCTGAATGATTGGAAGATCTGGCCGTTACTCGCGGGAAACCTTCTGGCTGCAGGCGGTTTGGGGTGGTGGTGGGAGCGTGTTCAAGCGCTCTGTGAGCGCCCAAGCGCAACTGGTAGCTCCGAGAAGTCCACGTCCGACGCGCTCGGTGATGGCTTTGGTACCGCGGGCGTTCTTTTTATGTCTTCCTTGGCGTGGGCCTTTTTGTCGGCAGCGTTAGATGGGAAGGTTGTCGTTCTTGTAGTGCTCGGTGGTTTTTCTGCCGCTGGCTTTTGCATCGCGTTCGCGCGTGGAAGTCGCGTCACACCTGGCTGGACGCGTGTAGGCAAAACCGTCATGGGATTCACCCTGGCCGTCTCTGTATTCGTCTCACTCTTCTTTCACGCATTTGGCGGCAACACTGGAGTAGCGAAAGCCTTCCAAATCGTCGGGCTGAATGTCCCAAACGCAACCATTGACGTGTCAGCCGCCAACCTACAGCGGCTGGAGCGGGCTGCAGTGAGGCACGGGCTCCCGATTGAGACCTGCCGACACGCGGACGGTAGTGCCACTCTGACCAACGTCCGTATTCTGTGGCACACACTGGGAAATTCGGGATTGGTCGAGTTGTGGTCTGAGCCGACCAATCCGGCGGTGCCTTCAGGTCAGCATCCACAACGGTTCCAGACGTCACCTTATGAGCAGTTCTTCGGTCTGCTCGGGTGGCGTGGTGTGCGCGTGCCGCTTGAAAACAGCGGCCTCGTCGTCACAACGGGAAGCAATATCCGCTGCATGGAGCTGGACGGACTTCACTTCGCGAGCAATTCGTCATTCATGAGCCAGGAGGCAACGCAAGACCTCGTGAAACAACTGGAGGCTCTGAAGGCATCAATTGACGAACATAAGAGGCGTGATGGAGCGTCCGTCGAAAAACCTGTTCGGCTTCAAATCACGGGGCACGCAGATCCGAGGAAGCGTCAGCATGGAACCAACGAGGATTTAGCCAAGATTCGGGCCGAAGCCGTGCGGCAAGTGGTCCAAACCTGGGTCAGCAAAGAGGCTCCTCAGTGGGAGTCTCTCACCATTACAGTTAGCTCTGAGGGTGCCAGATCGCAAGTTCGGAAATGTGATGGCCTGGACTCGGCTGAAAGTGAAGCGTGCAACGCATTCAATCGCCGGGTCGTGCTGCAATTGACGACAGCGCCAAATACATGACCGACCTATTGCCAGCGACCGAGCGCCTGCACCACGCAGCACTCGTCCGCGTCCAGGCGCTTAATCTGCTATGTGGGATGTGACTCGCTGCCCATTCGGGGGAGCGGCGGAAGACGAGTTGCACACGACTGACTCATGGTCCCCGCCCCGGAGCTCATTTCCCGGCCTCTCACCCAGCCACATAGTCCGTTGACCGACTCGCTTCCTCCCACTTCTCCATCTGCCGCAATCGATCCCAAAGGTTTTGACGCACCAAATCGAAGGCATCGCTCCCAAGCAGCAGACGGGTGGGAGGCCGCTCCAGCATCGTGGCCAATCGCAGCATGGCGGCAGCCGCCTTTGCCGGGTCACCGCGCTGCTGCCCACTGGCCGCTTCCCGCCGAGCCCGAACCGGGTCAAACAGCGCGTCGTAATCGCCGATGCTGCGGGGCGTCCTCACCATGGAGCGACCTGCCCAGTCTGTCCGGAATGACCCCGGCGCTACGGCGGTGACGTCGATGCCCAGATCCGCCACTTCTTTGCCGAGGGCCTCCGAGATGCCTTCCAACGCGAACTTGCTGCCGCAGTAGTAGCTGATGCCAGGCATCGTGATCGTGCCGCCCATGGACGTGATGTTGAGGATGCGACCCTGGCGGCGCGCCCGGAAGAAAGGAAGAAACGCCTTGATCACTGCGACCGCGCCAAACACGTTGGTCTCGAACTGGCGGCGCAGTTCCTCGATCGGGCTTTCTTCCAGGATGCCTTCGTGCCCATACCCGGCATTGTTCACCAACACATCGACCGCGCCGATTGCCTTTTCCACGTTTTCAGCCACCTGCTGGACGGTGGCGTGATCGGTCACATCCATCACCCGCGCGAAGGCTCGGCCCATCCCCTGGGATTCGAACGCCTGTGCGGCTTCCGCATGGCGTACGGTTCCGACCACCCGATGCCCGGCATCGAGCGCAGACCTTGCCAATTCACGGCCAAATCCACTGCTGACGCCAGTGATGAAGAAGGTCTTTTGAAGTGAGTTGTTCATGAGGTCCTCAGCCAAATTGAGCCACGAATACTAGGGAGGCTCCGCATCGCGGAGAATGGCTCACGCTCTACCGATATTGCCTATTCCTCTACGCCATGCAGATCAACGCTCAGCGGAAAATGTCCAGGCTGCTGTCCCAACTGGCGACGAACGACGGCTACACCCTGAGCCCGCTGCCGGGCGTGCGCTGGATGCGCAGCAATCGTTCCCATGGCACGACGCCGGTGCTCTACGAACCGGGCTTTGTCATCGTCTGCCAGGGCTGCAAACGAGGCTGGCTGGGTGACCAGCAATTCGTCTATGACGAGAACCAGGTTCTGGCGGTGGCCGTACCGGTGCCGTTCACCATGCAGACCGACGCCAGCGCAGAGCGCCCGCTGCTGGCCATCTATGTGCAACTGGACTTTGCGCTGGCGGGCGAACTCGCCGCAAAGATTGCGTCCGGCCGCCCGCATGCCGACGCGTCGCCACCGGTCGGCCTTGTCTCAAGCCCGCTTGACGAGCCACTCGCCGACGCGGTGGTTCGATTTCTGCAGAGCATGCAGGACCCGCTTGAAGCGCAAGTGCTGGGTCCGATGATGCTTCGTGAGATCTACTTTCGTGTTCTGACGGGGGAGCAGGGCGCCACCTTGCGCTCGGCGCTGGCCGCTCATGGCCGCTTCGGACAGGTGGGCCAGGCCATCCGGCGGATCCACCGCGACTATGCAGGGGGCTTGACCGTGGCGCTCCTGGCCAAGGAATCGGCCATGGGAATGGCCGCCTTCCACAAGCATTTCAGGGCCATCACCCAGACCTCGCCGATGCAATATCTCAAGCACATACGGCTTCACCAGGCTCGTCTTTTGATGCTGCAAAAGGGCCTGACGGCTGCCTCCGCCGCCATCGAGGTGGGATATGAAAGCCCGTCCCAATTCAGCCGAGAATTCAAACGGCTGTTCGGACTTCCCCCGCTGGCGGAAGTCGAGCGCATGAAAGCCAGCTTCAGCTATCCGGAGCGGGAGCGGGGGGCCTACGTGTCCTCGCATTGACGCTGCGGGAGTCAGAGCTGATCGGCGTTCAGATCGTCCTTGCGGCAGAGCCAGCGAGACAGCCACGGCCCCCGCCGCATCTGCGCCAACTCTTCCATCCGGTTGGTCGTGAACCTCAGCCCCGTGCGCCGTTCAATCCGCCTCAATGCCCGGATACGAGCCAAGGCCGGTCCGACGCCAGTTGCAAGGATGTAGGCGACAGCAGCAAACAGCAACGGCATTGCGGGCCACAGGGCGGGGTCTCATGGAGGATCAGAGGGGATATGACATTGGCCCGGCGTATCGAGCTCAGACGCAATCCTGCGCCTGGCTCGCAGGATCTCCGCAGACTGGCATAGTCTTAAGCAGGTCCCCCGCGCTGGGCGCGGCAAGCACCCCGGGGGCGTTCATCAACTGGATCCCCACACCATGCCCGTCTCCCACCCCAAGGGCCACAAATCTTTCCCAGAATTGTCCGCCTTCATCGGCTGCTGGTTCCACCAGGACTTCGACATCCACGGCGACACCCTCGAGGCGGTCGTCAGAGCCTGCGTGGCAGAAAGCCGCCCTTCCGTTCTTCAACCGGTCATCGACGACATTGACCGCTTCCTGGCCACTGGAGAAGCGGGCATGGACGAGCGGTTCCTAGAGTACTTTCGCCCGGACATCATTCCCACGGCTTTTCGCCCGACCACCCGCGACTTCCTACTGGCGGTCCGTCAGGAACTTCGCAATGGACTGAAGCGCGAGCGCTGAGCATCGCTCCCGTCGAAAATCGCCATTCGGCCGCCGCGCCGTCCTCAGCCATTTTCGGATGCGCAAATCCGGAATCTGCCGATGTACCTCGGGGGTCTTCCTGCGCAGAGTTGGCTGAGGAGCTCAAAGCATGCAAGCAAAGTCATCTCGGGCTGACCCCATCCGTGGCAAGGCCGCGTGCTTGCCCACCCAGTCTTGTCAGCCGCAGGATCGGACGTCCAGTGGGCCAATGGTGGCTCAGTGGTCGATCGCCGCCCTGCAGGCGAAGGTCGACGGCAGCTCACGTGTCACCGACGCCTGTCGAATTCAGCAACTGGCCGATGGCTCAGCCGTCACGCAGCGTAGGTGGACCGATCTGTCGAAGTCGATGTCGATTGCACAGCGCTCGACGCCGACTGGCGATCAAAGCTTGCGGATGAAGATTGAGGGGGTCAAGCGCAGCGGCAAGGGGGCAGATGTCTCCAAGCACGAATCGAAGGTGGTGCTTCTGCGCGGGAAGGCCATCGACACTATGTTCAACCTGATCAATCTGCTGGAAAGCGGCGGTGCCACGCAGCTCCCAAATTTTGGAGCAGCGTTGATCTCGCTCAAGAAGCTCTATCTAGTTTTGACCCAGGCGGCTCAGGAAACCAAAAAAGCTGCTCGCAGAGACGGGACGATCGACTTCATCAGCCGCGAGAAAGATATGTATGGAGACTTCATCTTGCATGCGCAGCAAGAGCTTTTCAAGGACGACCCATTGGCGCAGAAGCCCTTTGCAAAGCCGCTTCGCAATCAGTTCGACCTGCTCCATTTGCAGGCCTCTTTGATCAACGATTTGCTCTGCGAAATGCAAGCGCCTGATGGAACTTTCGCAGTCGATCTGGGAGGTTTCATTGCGACGGCCCAGTTGGCCACCAAGTCGGGCCAAGTGGATGAACTATCCCCCAAACCCACGGATATCTACCTCTGGAATATTGCCAAGCATGACCCGAATGGAACTGGCGATTTGATGGCCGTCCTGGGGGATCTGGCAGAGTTGATGGGCATCGACGCGCCGGTCGTCTACTTTCATGCCCAGCCGTGGGTGGCTTCCTATTACAAGAAGCTGAACGCAAAGGAAGTCTGAAGCGTCACCACCGAAACGACACATTCACCATGCCCGACCACCCCGACGTCGAGCCGCTGAGCTTCTGGTGACCCGCTTCCACGCTCACTGCCAGCGCCTTGCGGTTCCCCACCGCGACCGACCCACCCAGCACCCCTTCGTGCCCTGAGTGCTGCCCGGCCACGGCCTGGGTGGCGATCATGTCGCCGTCCTTGCTCGCCTGCGCGGCGGGGTTCCTCCCGAACCCCTTGATCGCCGCGGCGCGGGCATACACCTGATGCGTCACCGCATCCTCCGTGCCCGTGTGCCGCAGCGTCAGCCCTGCCTTCGCTTGTCCGAACGACGTCCGGCGCGTCTCGATCAGCACGCCTGACGTTGTGACGTTGCTGTCCTTGAACATCACCGCGCCCACCACCGAAGCGGAAGGCTCCAGCGTCAGGCCGCGGGACAGCTCAAACGGCCGGCCGCCTTCCAGGCTGGCGGTTGCGGCGGTCATGCGGAACTTGCCGCTGCTGACGCTCTGCTCCAGGCTGGTGGCGTCGTAGACCGCCCGCACCGACCCGGCGCCAACGCTCGCCGCCACATAGGCACCGGCTTTCGTCCGCACGCTGACGTGGCCGTTCACCGCCGTCAGGTTGGCGATGCCGTTGCCGCGTGCATACGCGTCCTCCACATGCCCCTGCGTCACGCTGACGCCGGCGCGCACCGTTCCGTCCTGGCCAACCCGGCCGACCTGCCAGTCCCCACCCACGTTCACCGCGGTGACGTTCTGGCGGTATTGGCGGCCATAGCTGGTGTCCGTCCGGTCGTGGCTGGCCATCGGCGTGGCCCAGACATGCCGCGCGGTGTCGTCGGCCCGGCTTGCCGAGTTCGAGACATTACCCGCCGTCCAGTTGGAGGTGCGCAGCAGCAGGTTGCGCATCGCGTCCAGCGCTTCGCCGGCCGTCAGGACGACTTCGGCGGGGGACACGTCTGCAGCGCGGGACGGCGAATCTGACAAGACCAATGACGCGGGGGAGAGGCCTTCGGAGGCGCCCAGTTCTGTGGGTGTCTGACCCTCCGCATCCATGGCCGCCCAGTGGCTGGGTACGGCGGGCCGGATCTCCTGGCCGTTGAGGCCCACGCGGCCAATCTCACTCTGAAGTGAGGCGCGCGAGGGAGCCACCCAGGTGACGGATTCTGTGGCGTCGGCGCTGCTCGCGCGCTCCGCCGCTGCGGGGCGGGGCGTGGGCGTCGGCGTGCTCAGCGCGTTGGCCTTGGTCACGGTCTGTGCAAGAACCTGGTTGGTCGCGCCATTGAGCTTGACGCCGCCCGCGCTGGACCAAGGGCCCGAGGTCGGGAACAGGTTGTCGCCGCGCTGCATCGCGAAGACGCGCCGACCTTCGGCGTCCACGCTGGGCGTGAAGCTGTTGTCAGTCAGGCCGCTGCGGGTGACTGTGCTGGTGTAGGCCGCCGCGGAGGCATAGTGCACCGGTGCCGTGGTGGCCATGGCGGCGCAGACCGACAGAGAAATGGCGGAGCGCCGCAGTTCGCGCGCACGCAGCGGGCGCTGGCCACGCAAAGCTGCCGGGCGGGCGGACACATGCCGCGCGTTGCGACCGGCGGGTGCGCGTCGCAGGTTCAGTGTGGAGGCCTCGCGCGCTTCGCGGGGCAGGGGCGGCGCGCGCCGGGCCATGTCCCGCTGGAAGCGGGCTTGCAGCTCAGCGGGCGCGCGGCCGAAGAAGACGGTGTCGTCGAGGACCCGCTCGAAGGGACCGGACGATGCGCAACCCGGGCGCATCATGGCCTTGAAGCGGTCTTCGGGAATGGGGAGCGAGCGATACAGCGGATGCCCACTACGGGCGGACAGCGCGGTGATGGTCAGCAGCCCGCCGTTCAAGCGCCGGATGACCCAGCGGACGCGGCGCGTCAGGGAAGCGCTCACTTGCTTCACGCCGGAGCGCAGCGGGACGTCCTGAGTGGCGGCTGTGTCCAGCGCGCCGGTCAGGACCAGGCAGCGGGCCAGCGAGAACCTCAGCAGGATCCAGCCCGTGACCGGCTGGTCGCCATGGCCACGGCCTGAGACCTCCACCACTAGGCGGCCGGCAAGAACGGGCTGGGTGCCGGTGGGGGCCAGGCGCGCGCGGTGCGTCGCGGGCGCGTCCGACTTCCTGGACGAACGCGTGCGACCCGCTCGTCTTGAGCGTTTCGCCGGATCGGTGAGAGGAAGGTCGGTGTTCATGGCGCCGCGAGCGGTCAGCAAGAGGGTGTTCCGCGACGTCTGTCGGTTCTGGGGATGTCCCAGATTCGGATGACGCCAAGAATCATGCCTGAGGACGGCTTACGGGGGCGTTTCAATCCGTTTAAATACAAACGACACAAGTTGTTGCGTGTGCCGAAGGGGCTGGGGCCCGGTCACTGCACCCAGTCAATCGCATCAATGGAGACCCCAGGGCTCAGCCACCCATCACCGGTCGAGCCGGTATTGAGGGTGATGGTCAAGGTGTTGGTGCCCGCCACCAGCGCGCTCGCTGGCACCGCGTACGTGTAGAGCGTGTTGTTGCCGCGGTAGGTGCCGACCGTCAAGCTGCGGGTTTTTGGCTGACTTGAGGCGGCTGGCAGCGTCGAGGTCCATCCATTGACGGAAATCTGCGGACGGGCACCGAGATAGGACGTCGTCACGCCGATGCGGACGGTGCTCGCCAGCAGCTGGGAGGCCGTCAAGGTGAAGGTCACGCGCTGCCCATTGTTCTTGTCTTTCCACATGTATGCAGGAAAGTCAGTGTTGGCGGACGTCCCGACCAGGAAGTCGCCAGGGGCCCAACTGGCCATCCGGACATCTGACGGATGCATGGAGGTGAGCTTGTCGCCGTTGCGCAGTTCCGTGGGCGAGCCATCCCAGTCCCCAATGCGCCAGAGGGCGCCCTTGCTGGAGGGGTCAGCAACGGCAATCGGGCTGACGGTGGTGGTACTGCCGGCGGCTACGGTCACGGCCTGTGACGCCACGACCAGCTCGTTCTTGTAGACGTTCAGGGTGTAGTCGCCGGGAATCACCCCGGCGCAACTGAAGCCGCCGCTGGCGCCGTTGGCGGTCGTCCAATACTGAGCGGTGGTGTTGGACAGCCCCACCGTGTAGCGGTAGCGGCTGTCCAGTCCGGTGATGCTCGCACCTGCGACGGTTCCTCGCGCGCTGGGCGCGATCCAGCCCTTGAGGCTCATGTCCCCATACCAGCTGGTGTCAATCGCCGCAGGCTTGCTGCCATCGGTAAAGACCAGCGCATAGGTGTTGAGCACATTGGTCCGGTAAGCCTCCGTCTGGGCCATGCCGTAGTTGACGATGTAGGTGAGCTGCTGCTGAGTATCCAAGCCCTGATTGAGCAGGCTGCGATAGAAGGGCCCACCGGACATGCCCTCGCTGTTGCCGCGCACCACCCATAGGCCGACTTGGGTGCCTGTGGCGCCGATGTAGTACCAGTCGCGGAGGCGTTGATTCGAGTAGTGCTTGGAGCGGGTCTCGCCGGTGGCCGTGCTGAAGATGTCGGCCGACTCGATTGTTGCGGTGTTCTCCAGCATATTGGAGGCAGCGGGGCCATTCGGAAGCCGACTGGTCAACGCGCGCACGATGTAGCGGACGAAGCTCTCGCTTTCCTGGTTGGGTTCGCTGGCGAAGACAGTCCCCATGTAGATCTTGGCCTCGCCACGATGCGCCAGGTAATAGTGCGTCATGTCGCCAGCGGTCACGGTGATACGGATGTGGTCTGCGTCCACCTGCATCGCATCCAGAACAACATCGTTCTCTCCCACCGTGGTGTAGAGCCAGCCCATCCCGGCGTTGACCTGAGTGCCACTTGTGACGTCTTGATACTCCACGCCGTTGTAGACCATGGAGGCGAGGTCTCCAGGAGCCTGCGTGTTGCTCGAATAACTGCCTCGCCGTATCTTGAAGACCAGACCCGCGCCGGTGTCCACGGTGTAGAAGGTGTCGCTCGTCGTCAGGCCGAAGGAACTGGTGGTGGATGCATCCGGCGTGGGGGCGGCTGCAATGGCTGTGGTGCAGCCCGAATCGGTCGTCGCTCCAGTGGAACCTTTGAGCGGCGCTGCCGGCGGGGTGGTGCCACTGCCGGTCGTGGGCTCACTGGCTCCGCTGCCGACGCTGCTCGCAGCCGAACCCGGTGTCTCCGCGCCGACGGCGCTACCGTCCTTGGAGTCGCCATCACCGCCACAGCCTCCCAAGGACATGGCCAGTGCAGCCGTGAGCACAACATGCGTGGCGCGGAGGTAATTTCTCATGGGAGCTCGATTCATTGGTGGGCGGAGGGCGCACCCAGTCGCGCGGACGATGTCCATGCGCGCGGGGTGACACGGAGCGTTGAAGTGCGACTATCTCGATTCAGCGTTTCATCGCCGTTTCAGCCCTTCCCATCTCCCGGCCTCGCAATGCTGCGACGAGTCAAGGCCGATACGCCGCACTCGTCAGCACCGCCGCATCCTCATCCCTGAGGCTCGCTCGGCAGGAATGACTGGCCCTCAATCAAAGAGGGCGCCAAGAGAATCACCGCTCATTCTCCCGAAGCATGGGCCGCGTTATCCTGTCCGCATCAGAACAACATCGCCAGGGAGGGCGAACGCGGCATGGAACAAAGGATTCTTTTTGGACCACCCGGGAGCGGCAAGAGTCATCGGGTGCGCATTCTGGCCACGACGCTTGAAGTGGCGGAGAACAGTGACCAGCTCATCGAAACCACCTTCCATCCCGAGTACGGTTATGGGGACTTTGTCGCCAAGCTGCTCCCTCACACCACCACGCGGCAGCCCGCCTATACGGTGACGGGTGGAAGCACCGACATCCTGGTCACGGCAGCGGCCGCGCAGCCGACCATCGAATACGTCATCCACACGGGCCCCTTCCTGCGTGCGCTGGTGAGGGCCTATGCCACTCCCAAACAGCAGGTGCTGCTGGTCATCGACGAGATCAATCGCGGCAACTGCGCACAGATCTTTGGCGATGTCTTCCAGTTGCTGGACCGGGATGCCGCCGGTCGATCGTGCTATGGCATTGATGCCAGCCGAATGGTTGTGGAGGCGATGAGGCAGGAATGGGCCCAAGTCAGCGATGAACCGATTGTCCCGGCGTTGAAAGCCCTGGGCGTTGTCACCAGGGAGCACCCGCATGACCTGCGGCTCAAACTCCGATTGCCAGCCAATTTGTCGATCATCGGCACGATGAACACGAGCGACGAATCGGTGTTCTACATGGACACGGCCTTCAAGCGCCGTTGGAACTTTGAGTATCTGAACTGGCGAGGGTGCGATGTGCCTGACCATCAGAGCCAAGTCCCGATTGAGGGGACGGACTACCGATGGATCGACTTCCTCGAGAACCTCAATGCCCTGATCGCCAAAGGTTTCGAGGGATCACGGGTAGACGACAAGCAGGTGGGTATGTGGTTCTTGCGCTCATCCCCGGGTGCCTATGGACAGGCGTACCGGAAGCTTGAACTCCTCAAAGGCAAGTTCCAGGCCAAGGACTGGCAAGCCAAGTTTCCGTCGGCGAGGAACTACAAAGTCGGAAAGTTTTTGGACTGCCTCTCCGTCCAAGCAGAGCTCACAGCCTTGGGTTTTACTTGGCCATACGCCTCGTTTTCCGATCCGGATGCGCTCGCGCAAGCGATCCTGGACGCATCCCCAGCCGCAGAAACCGGTGAGAGGTTCATCGCCCGGCGAGATATTCAGAACAAGTTGATGTTCTTCCTGTGGGACAACGTCTTCGCACGAAACCCTGAGCCGCTCTATGCCATTTTGCGTAGCGGCAAGAGTGCCCATGCGGAGCCGCGCACCTTCGGAGAGCTTTGCACGGATGACAACGTCACCGCCTTCATCGAAGGCGTGATGCATTGGAACGATAAAGCACCCGCTGCGGGCGCCTGACCATGGCTTCACTGCACTGGGATTTCTCCGTCTCAGGGCCGGTCTCGGATCCGAAAGATGCCGGATTCGTCGGTCTCCGCCATGAAGGCAATGCGGCGGTGCTGTACCTGCCGCATGGGGTGTCCACCGCCGTCCCGCATGATCAGAGGCCGGCGCGGCTCGGCCTGGTCGTCCGCTTGCTGTCCCGTTATGCCGAACTTCAGTTGCGGCACACGCCAACGACCCGAGGAGACCGCGACGGACCCGCTCAGGGGCGAGGCCAATCACATGCGTGGTCGGCGTCCGGCCCGCAGTCTGGGTTCCATCAGGCTTTCGCGTATGTGCAATTGATCCGGCTGCTGCAACGCGCCGGCACGCTGTCCATTGGCAAGGAGCGCCGCTGGAACTCCGAGTTTGACCATCGCCACCTCTCTGCCAGCCTGGAGCGAGCCCTGCTGCTGCCGGACGGCGTGGCGGTGCTGGACCAGACGCTTGGCCCTGCCACGGTGATGAGACGTCAGCCCCAAGCCCTGGTCGGCCTGGCCTGCTGGCTGGCGCTGGATGGCTTGCAGCATCTGTTCCCGACACCCGCCGCAGGCACCTGGGACGACCGCCCGCACAGAACCGTCATTGCGGAGTGGCAGGGCCTGGCGGACCGTTTCGCCGAACGGCAGGGCCTGACACGGTCTGCCTCGCTGTTTGGCGATTTTCAGTCCATCCGTCGCTGCCTGGCGCAGCTTCAGGCCGCATTGAAGGCGTGTGTCGCCAGCGACCCGCCCGTCTCGTCAGAGGCCCGCAGCCTTCATGAGGCCGTGCAGGCCTTGCTTCACCACCGCACGGGGGATGCGGCAGGGCCTTGGCTTGGCCTGCAGACCTTCCATCAGGTGTGGGAAGCTGCCTGTCTGGACCATGCCATTGATGCCTTCGGGGCCTCGGCCGTGGTGACCTGCGACACGGCGCACCTGGACCGTCGGTTCGACAGCCACCGCGCGCAGTGGGACGAGGCGCAGCAGCGTCTGTTCACCTTCGCTGGCCATTCGCGACGTCCCGATCTTGTAGTGCGTACGCAGAAGGGTTGGCGAATCATCGACTTCAAGTACTACGCGGCCGCTGAGGCCCGGGAGCGTTTCAGCACGCATCCGCCCAGTCCGGATCTTTCGCTCGTCTACAGCAAGGACGAGCGCGATCGCTCAGCCTTCGCCAAGGTCAGCAAGCCCTATCAGGACGTCGTCAACATGTCCTGCTACCGCTGGTTGCTCAAGGAGCGCGGCGGCCCGCCGGGGCCCCGGGCGGGCGATCGGATCGACTGCGAATTCTGGCTGGCCGGGCATGGGCAGACCGAAGACAGAAACAGCCGACCCTGGATGAGCGATCTCGCCCTGACACTCGTGGAGCAGCCCGCTGCGCAACTGCTGGAGCGTTATGCGAGCGGCTGGCGGCTATAGACTTTCTGAATCACCCTGCGGATCTGGCCTTTGCCGTGACGACCCAGTTCGCGGACGACGTTCTGATCTCTACCCCTGGCGAGGTGGAGTGCTCCTCCGCAGCGAAAGTACGCCAACGACCTCCCACTGTTTGAAGAGGTACTGTTGAACGATGCGTTTAAGGGCAAGCGACACAAGGTTTGCGTGGGTCGATGGCGATGTGGGTCGGCGCGCTTCAGCGCAACTCCTGCGTCCCGTCCTTCATTCGGGCCACCATGTCGGTGAAGACCAGTTGCCGCTCCCCGTCAACGAGCTTGCTGCGCGTACCCGCGGGATAGACGACGAGATTCACCGGCTTGACGGTCCAGGATTCTCTGGGCGTGTGGGCCTCAATGTTCGGCGTCACTTCCATCGCACCGCGCCAGAGACCCACCAGCGCCAAGGCGGGGAGGGCGCTTTCGCAGCGTGGCTGGAACTCCTCAAGGCGCTCCACCGGAACGTTCTTGTAGTCATCCAGAAGCACCAGGTACTTCGCCCCGATCTTGATAGAGGGAACAAACCCAAACTCAATCACCTGGCCCGCCATTGCGTTCTTGGTGCCATCGAGCACGCGGCCCTTGTACCGAGCTCCGCACTCCCTGCCTCCGGCGTTGACGACCCGGCCTTCGAGCACCTCGACGACGGCGACAACACTGGATTGCGTCTACGCTGGCTTCTGCCCGCACGAGCGTAGCCAAAGTACTGAAAGCTCGCAATGCTGCATGAATCCGCTCAATGTGGCGGGATGCGGTTGCACCTCGGCAAAGCGGCGAGAATCCACCCATGCCCAACCTCGAAAAAGCCATTGCCTTGGCCGCCACCGCCCATGCTGGGCAACGCGACAAAGGCGGCCAACCCTACATCCTCCATCCCCTTCGAGTGATGTTGCGACTGGAGTCCGACGAGGAACGTATCGCGGGTGTCTTGCACGACATCGTAGAAGACACGAGCGTGACGCTCGACGCACTTCGGACAGAGGGCTTTTCTGAGACGGTGGTGAGCGCGGTGGAAGCGCTCACCAAGCGCCCAGGCGAGACACGGCTGCAAGCCGCTGCACGCGCGGCGCAGCATCCGGTGGCACGGGCGGTGAAGCTGGCGGACAACGCCGAGAACTCGGACCTGTCCCGCATCCCGAACCCGACCTCCAAGGACCACGAGCGCCTGGAGGAATATCGGCAAGTGCGTGAACTGCTGCTCGCCGCAAAAGATGAGAGGGATCGAAGCCAGGAATGAATCAGGTGGAGGGCATCATCCAGCCAGTCACCGTTAGCATCCGCCCTGGCATTTCCATTTCCCCTGCATTCCTTCCATGAGCCCGACCGCCCAAAAATACCCCCTCAGCATGCGCATCCTCCACTGGCTGCGCGCCGCCATCCTCCTGGGCACCTTGCTGGTGGGCCTGCTGATGGTGAACCTGCCGGACGACGCCACCGCCAAGTTCGAGACGCTCTACCCCAATCACAAGCAGTTCGGTGTCCTGGCCCTGCTGTTGGTGCTTGTGCAGGTCGCGCTGCGCCTGGTTTTTCGGGGCCGTTTGCCAGGCGCCTCTATCGGCCTCAAAGCCTGGGAAAACACGCTCTCCAAGCTCGCGCACAAGGCGCTGTATGCGCTCATGATCATCGTGCCCTTGATGGGCTATTCGATGTCCAGCACCTTTACGCAAAGCGACGGCGTGCCGTTCTTCTTCTTCGGACACCTGCCGGAACTCCTGCCCAAGAACGACGGTTGGTTCGAGATCTTCCAACTGCTGCATCGCGTGCTGGCCTACACCCTGCTGGGCCTGATTGCGCTGCACATTGCCGGCGCCCTCAAGCACCGCTTTTTCGACAAGAACACAGACGCGGATGTGATGAAGCGGATGCTGTAATCCGCAGGCGGTGCAGCACATCTGCTTCGCCCTTAGACACCACCGTACCGCCCGGGATAAGCCCTCCCATCGCTGGTTCTTCCCGGTTCCGCGGCTTCCTGATTCAAGACCCGACGAAGAACCTCGCGGCCTGGGCGATCGCTTCACGGTCGGATTCCACGGCTGCCGGCGGCCCGCCCTTGCCCCACAGCGCGCCGGCGAACGGCATCCCCAGAAACTCCGCGCACAGCTTCGTGGAATCGATCATCGGCTGTGCCACCGGCCGACTGCCGCTGGTGGTCACCAAATGCAGACGCTTGGCCGCCATCGCGTCCTTGAAACCGAGATCTTGGACCCGCAACCAGGCACTCCAATGGTCCAGATAGTGTTTGAGTGAACTGGGGAAGCTGTACCAGTACACCGGCGCCACGAAGACCAGATCCGTGCAGGCCATCGTGGCATCCAGGAGCGTCAGCAGGTCCCCAGTCGGCTTCGGATAGGTGCCCACGGTGTGGCGCTGATCCACAAACGCGGGCACTTCCATGTGAGTCAGATGCAGCCATTGCTGCTGGGCCGCTGCAGGCAGTGACGCGGCCGCATGCCTGGCCAGCCACTCAGTGTTGCCCACATGGCCCGGTTCCCGGGCAGAGGCGACGAGGAAGAGATAGTGGGACATATCGAGCGTGTGGTGAAACGAAGAACCGCGCCTCCCTTGCGCTTGCCACCGCAGGCGTACCTCAGCCGAGTGCACAGCGAAACCGGGCGCGGGCCCAAGCTCAATCATTGTGGCCCAATCCCCATGCCTTCGCGGAGGGCAGCAAGGTTGGCGGCTCAGCGGGCGGAAGTCCAAAGCCGATTGAGCAGCTGGCGCCATCGCGTCCAGAAACGCCTCCCTTGCCCTGCCGCATACACGCGCTCAGCGGGAACATGAAGCTTCACCAGGCAACCGCCCTGCGGCTGATTGACGATCAGGATCTCTGCGCCGAGCTGCGCCGCGCGTTCCCGCATCCCCAGCAACCCGAAATGCCCTGGCCGTCCACCGGCCGCCAGAACCTCAGAAGGAATGCCCGGCCCGTGGTCCTGGATCTGCATCACGAAGCCCTGGGCCCAGAACTCCATCCGCACGACGATGCGGCTCCCCTTGCCATGCGCCACCGCATTCACGAGGGCTTCACGTCCGATGAGGTACATCAGGTCCTTCGCATCGGGGCGCAAGTCGCGCACCCGCCCCCGCTCTTCGACCGTGATGTCCACGGTCCCGGCCAACTGTGCGGCTGCGCTGTCAAACGCCGCTCGCAGGCAGACCCCGCTGTGGTCGTCGCGCAGTCCGCGCACCCGGTCGCGCGCTTCGCCGAGCAGCAGGTCCGCCTGGTCAAGACGGCTCTCCATCGATCGGCGTGTGGCGTCGTGCTCCGGCAGCGTGGAGGCCACGCCCTGGAAGTCGAGAATCAGCCCCTGCATGCTCTGCAGCAAGGTGTCATGCAGGTCCCGCGCGATGCGTTCACGTTCGGCCAGCATGGCGCGCATGCGCAGTTCTTCGCGGCGACGCAAAACATTCAGGCGCACCCGGTGCAGCCACCACAGCCCGCTCAGCGCCAGCACCCCCCACAGCAGGCGGCACCACCAGGTCTGGTACCAGGCTGGCTCCACCTCGATGACCAAGGCGGATGGTGTGGGAGCCCAGGGGCCGTTGGCCACCCGGGCTTGCACCTCGAAGCGATGGCGCCCCGGCGGCAACTGCGTGTAGTCTGCCGTGCGGCGGGGCCCAACGTCCTGCCACTGCGTATCCAGCCCGACGATGCGATGACGAAATCGCACTTCATCACCGCCGGACAGCGCCGCCGCGGCATAGCGGATCTGGACGCGCCCGGGTGACGGTGACAGCTGCACACCGAGGTCACGCTCCCGAATCTCCGCGTCGCTGCGCAGGCCCTCGATCATCGTGATCGGTGGCGGGGGATCCCGTCTGGCGTGCTGCGGATCGATGCCGAACACCCCCTCATTGGTCGAGACCCACACGCGTCCCTTAGGGGCTTCAGTCAGGGTGGACGCGTACAAGCGGTCGTTGGTGCCGCGCAGGCCATCTGCGCTGTCAAAGATCTCCGGCTCGACGGGCTCGCCGCGAAGGCCGGCGGCCACCTGCGCCGCCGTCAACCGGAAGAGCTTGCTCAAGCTGAACAGCCAGAGCTCGCCCTGCGGGGTTTGCACGATCCCGGTGATGGCCTTGAGCGCATCGCCCTGGGTCTTCAGCGGGCGAAACTCATCGTCTTCGAACACGCCCACGCCAGTGCGGCCACCCACCCACACGCGGCGCCCGTGCACGGCGGCCACCCAGCTCTGAGCCATGGTCTGGGCGAAGGCCTTGTTGTCGAGCGACCGGAAGACCCCTTTGCGCAGGACGTATGGCCCCTGCCGCTCATTCGGGAAGAACCACAGCTGCCCCTGCGCGTCATGCACCATGACATACCGGCCATCACTGGGCGGTGCCTGGGGGCCGTCGAACGGTGCGAGCTGTCCGCGGTGCAGCCTCAGCAGGTGGTAGCCGGCTTGCAACCAGATCGCGCCCGTGTCGTCTTCGGCGACCTGGTGGATGCGTCCCCGCTGGGACAGGTCGGGCGCCTCCACCTGCTCAAAGGCGGCCCCCACGTCCTTGCGCCAAAGCGCGTTCCGGGTGGCGACCCAAAGGCGGCCGCCAGGACCGTACTGCAGGGTGGCCACGTCGCGGATCTGCGGAAAGAGGACACGTGCCACAGGCCCCGCTCCCGCTTCCACATGCATCAGCGGACCCGAGTCAGGACCGACCCAGAATCCCCCGGCCGGGTCGGGCCTGAAGTGCGCAGCACCCGCGTAGGCGGGCAGCGCCGCACGCTGGAAGCGGGGCGGACGGAAGCGCTCCAGGCTCGTGGCCGTCCCCAGCCACACGTTGCCGTCGCCATCCTCGAAGATCATGTTGATCGACAGCGAGGCCAGGCCGTGGGCCGGCGTCATCGAATCGGCCAGGAGCGCCTGGACGCCGCCCGGGGCCAGCACGTCCTGCCACCGCGCCGCGTGGGCCAGGCCCGCGGAGCTGCGTATCCAGAATCCCCCCCGGCTGTCAAAGAGCATCGGCCCGAAGGCCTGGGTGGACAGCACCCGGTGCTGGATGAGCCTGCCGTCCTTCAGGGTGATGACGGCCAGGCCCCGAGGGCCGGCGCACCACAAGCCGCCGTCCGGTGCCGTGGCCACGCGTTCGCAGCCGGCCACCTCCACGGGTTCGAAGCGTCGGGCGTCCCGCGGCAGTCGGTAGAGCCGGTCCGGGTTGGCGAACCAGACCGTGTCCTGGGCATCAATCACGGGCCGGTAGGAGGCATGCAGGCCCTTGGGCAGGCCCCAGCTGTCGTCCAGGGCGCGCACTTGGTCCCCTTCCAGCCGGAAGACCCCCCCTTCCTTGAAGTACCAGCCGATGCCGCGGGAATCGAAGACGAAGCGGGTCCACCAGCCGATGCCATCCGGGTCGTCGACGGCGGTCGTGTGCCCCTGGAAGCGTCGCATCAGACGAAGCGTGTCGGGATGGACGTAGTAGACGGCCCCGGTCGGGCTGAGCTGTCCCACCAGGTCGGCCGGATCCACAAAGGGCCCGCCCCCAGGAGCCCGGCTGGGCGAATGGAATGACACGCCGTCGAAGACCTGATTGCCGACGGTGGTGCGAATCCGCAGCATGCCGCTGGGCACCTGTGTGATGGAGAACACCTCGGCGGCAAGGCCTTGTCGCTCGGTCCAGACGGTGTGCTCATGGTCGGCAAGCGTCTGCGCAAAGGCCGCGGGCGTGCACAGCGCGAGCCATGCCGCGATCCGGCCTGCCCAGGGCAGGGCTGCGAGAAGCCATCGACCGGCGGCTCCCCAGGGGGCAGTTCGCAGTGGGCGTTGTCGGACGGGCAGGGAGCGCATCATGGAAGGTGACGCGAACAAATCCGCATCATGAAAGCGGCGCCATGATGCCAGAGTGCCCGAGTGCCCACCCCCGCAGGCGTGCAGCCAGCCGGTCGCCTCTCGCCCCACGACCTTGACCCCGCAAGGGCGCAGCATTAGGGTGCGGGGCGTTCCTGAACCCTCTGCACCATGTCTGACCTGCCCGTGATCGCCGCTCCCGTCATCCGCGTCCTGATCGTGGACGACCACCCCATGGTGCGGACCGGCATTGCAGCCGTCATCGACAGCCAGCCGGACATGCGCGTTGTGGCCGAGGCGCAAGACGGTGTCGAGGCCGTTGAGTTGTGCCGGCAGCACCGGCCCGACGTGGTCCTGATGGACCTGCAACTGCCCCGCATGAGTGGGCTGGCGGCGCTCGAAGCCATCCGGGCCGAGGCGCCGGACGTCCGCATGCTGGTGCTGACGACCTACCGGGGGGACGTGCAGGCCCTCAGTGCGCTCAAGGCCGGCGCCAGCGGTTACCTGCTCAAGAACGCCATCCGCAAGGAGCTGCTCCATGCGGTGCGGGAAGTGCAGGCGGGACGGCGCTACATCACCGCCGAGGTGGCCCAGGAGCTCAGCACCCGCATGGCGGACGACAGCCTGTCGCCGCGGGAGGTGGAGGTCATCACCCAGGTCGCCGCAGGCGGGTCCAACAAGGAAGTGGCCGCGCGGCTGGGCGTGACCGAGGAGACGGTCAAGACCCACATGAAGAGCATCCTCGTCAAGCTGGGGGCCAGCGACCGGGTGCAGGCGGTGGTGATTGCACTGCGGCGGGGCTTCATCCCGCCGCAGGCCTGATGATCACCGACTGCTCACGGCGGCAGGCGGGGCTCACACCCGGCGCAGGAAGTCCATCAGCGCCTTGAAGTAGACAGCCTGGTCGTCCCACATCGAAAGGTGGCTGCCGTTGCGGCAGATGAACGCCTGGGCATTGGGCATGAGCGTGGCCATGCGCTGGATGTCCTTCGGGTCCATGGTGTCGTGGCGGGCGCCGAGCAGCAGCGTTCGCGTCTTGATCTGCGGCAGCCGGTCCCAGACCGTCCAGCCGCGCAGGTTGCCGGAAAACTCGAATTCGCTGGGCCCCTGCATCTGCAGATAGATGGCCTTGTTCAGATGCTTGAAGCTGCGCATCAGGGCATCCGGCCAGGGGTCCAGGCGGCAGATGCATTTGACGTACAGATGCTCCATCATGATTTGCTCGTAGTCCGGATTGTCGAAATCCTTGGCGGCTTCGAGTTGCTCCAGTCGCTGCCGGGCGGGCGCGGGGATGGTCTGCTTCAGCGCATTCGTGTGCACCAGGTAGGCGTCAATGCTCGCGACCATGTTGGACACCACCAGGCCCTTGAGCACTTGCGGATGCCGCAGCGCATATTCCATGGCCAGGATGCCGCCCCAGGAATGGCCGAATAGCACGAAGCGATCAAGCCCAAGCCCCTGGCGCACTTCTTCCACCTCCTCGAGGTAGCGGGGCAGGGTCCACAGGCGGGTGTCGTCGGGCTGGTCCGAGTTGTTCACGCCCAACTGGTCGTAGTAGTAGATCTCGTAGCCCCCCGGCGGCAGGAAGGAGCTCATCGCTTCCAGATACTCGTGGGAGAAGGCCGGGCCGCCATGCAGCAGCAGGATCTTGGTGTTGCCATGGCCGACGCGCTTGGTCCAGACCTTGTACTTGCCGCCCACCACCGGGACCAGCTTCACGCCGTCCGTGCGGACTCCTACCGGATTGAGACCGTCCGGCTTGCGGACGGTGATCTCGTCCGACGCGCGCGCCTGGGATGAGGTGGGGACGAGGGTGGCCGCTGCAGTGGCAGCGGCGCCGGCAATGAAGCCTCTACGATGAGTCATGGACGTGAATGCTTGAGTGAATGAGCCGTGAGCTGGAACGGTAACGCGAGCGCGCATTCGCTGCGGGTGAGGCTCGGTTAAATACGGTCAAACGATGGACTGTGCGTTTCATGATCCAGCGCTGCGCCCTACAGTCCCTCCCATGGTGTGACGGCCGTGGAGCCGATGGGAGTGAACGGCATGAGAGGCTGTTGGATGCGTCATGGAACGAGGCTGCTGGACATGGTCTTGAAGCAGGGCATGGGCCTTTGCCTTTGCCTTTGCCTTTGCCTGTGCATGGGCTCGAGCCTGAGCCTGGACGCGCAGGCGGCGCGACCGGAAGAGGCGGCCGTGCTGACACCTCAGGCGCTGGCCGAACTGGATCGTGTGGGCGCGCCGGCGCTCTCCCCGGACGGCATGAGGATCGCCTACACGGTCACAGGCGAACGTCTGGCGGGATCCGGCCCCCGGGTGAGGCTGATGGTGGGGCCCAGTGGAGAGTGGAGGTCGGCGACCGTGGTGCTGGAGGCGGATCGAGCCGTCGATCAGGTGAGCTGGTCCGAGGACGGTACGCGCCTCTATTACCTGACGTCCGCCCCAGGCACACCGCAGCTGTGGAGCGTTGGAGCCAGCGGCGGCCCACCCCGTCAGGTGACCGACCTCCCGCTGAGTGTCATGGCGTACCGCCTGGCCGACCATGACCGCCTGCTGATCACGGCTCATGATGCCTGGCCGGACTGCGAGGATCTGGCGTGCAGCAAGACCCGGCAGGACCAGGAAGCGGCGCTACGCCGGGGCCCCAATCGCGCGGACAGCGGGCTGATGTATCGGGACGGACAGGCCGTGCGTTACATGGACAGTTATGTGGACGGCCGTTTTACCGCGCTGTTCCAGTCACGGTGGACGCAGGAGGCGCCGGTGACCGAGGCGACCGCCGTGATGCGCGGTTATCGCTACGACGTCATGGAGCGCAACTTCACCCCGCAGATCGATTTCAGCGTGTCCGGTGATGGGCAGCAGGTGGTGGTCGCGCTCAGGCCCTCGGGGTCCAACCAGACGGACGAGCTTCCAAAGCGCCTGTTCGACATCAGTCTCCCGGACGGCCGGACGCAGATGCTGGATACGCCGGCGGGGCGCTCGGCCTACCGGCCACGCCTGTCGCCGGATGGGCGTCATTTGGCCTATCTGCAGGCCCAGGGAAGCGAGCACACCGCGCCACGGGTCACCGTCTGGGTGCGTGACCGGCAGACCCAGCGGGAGGTGCAGTTGGCGCCGCAGCTGGATGTCCTGGTGACGGACATCGGATGGTCGTCGGAGGGGCGCGTGGTGTATGCCATCGGCGCGCAGGGGGTGAAGGTCCGGTTGTTCGAGTTGTCGCTCCAGGCGCCCGACACCGCCGTGCCCGTGCCCAGCCGCAGTGCGGTGCTGCAGTGGAGCAGCCGGGGCGGGCGGCTCGCGGTTCTGGACAGTGATCTGCAGCATCCCCCGGCGTTGTCGGTGCGCGAGGCTGCCGTGGCTTCCCCCTCCGGGGCGGGCCCTGTCGCTCAGGAAGAGGCGGTCCCGGTGCCGGTGCCGGGTTATCCGCTCGGAGAGGCCTCCGTCTTCCGATTCCGGGGATGGCATCAGGACCCGGTGGAGGGCCTGGTGCTGCGTCCCGCCGGATTCCAGCCGGGGGAGCGATACCCGGTGGTGTTCCTGCTGCATGGCGGACCGAACGGTGTCTTCTCCGACAGCTGGAGTGCCGGTGTGCTCGCGCCCCAACTGTTTGCCGCCCGGGGGTATGCGGTGGTGATGATCAACCCCCATGGGTCGGCCGGTTATGGCACGGCCTTCGGCCGATCGGTGCTGCGCCATTGGGCCGACCGCCCGATGGAGGACTTGAAGGCCGGTTGGGCGCATGCGCTGGCACGATTCCCCTTCCTCGACGGGAACCGGGCCTGCGCGGTGGGGGGCTCGTATGGCGGCTACCTGACGCTGATGTTGGCGGGGCAATGGTCCAAGCCCTGGAAGTGCCTCGTCAACGGACAGGGCATCTTCGACACCCGCAGCTTCTATTACGCCAATGACATCACGACCTACGACCGCCTCTCGCTGGCGGAGCGGCCTTGGGACCCTGAGATCGAGCACCAGAATCCGGCGCGGCATGTGGCCAGGTGGACGACGCCGCTCTTCATCATCGCGGGCGGACGGGATTACCGTGTGCCAGTGGATCAGACGCTGGGGGCCTACAAGGCGGCATCGCTGCGGCAGGTGCCCACCCAGGTGCTGATCTTCCCGGACGAGGGGCATGGGCAGTTCAGCCTGCCCAACCGGATCCGCACCATGGACGAAGTGCTGCGCTGGCTCGACCGGTGGACGGCGCCCTGACGCCCCAGAACCCTGAGCAGCCCCGAGCAGCCCCAGCGCCCCGAATCCCTGCAAGCGCCCGCGTGCGCCGCAGGGCCGGTGGATCTCCCGCTCAAGCGACCGCGTGCGGCGGCTCTACGGCCCGGGTCCGCCCCAGCGTCAGGCGCATTCGGCAATAGGCCCGCGTGGTCTCCAGCAACCGGTAGGTCGGCACGCCGCTGGAGAGATCAAGCACCAGCCAGGACTTGCAGGCCAGTTCACGCAGGAGGTCCGGCAGCGCGTCCTCCTGCAGCGGCATCAGTCGAGCGGCCGCCTGCACATCGAAGGCGCCGTCCATCACGGAGACCGCCAGAAGCAACCGGACCTCATGCGCGGACAAATGCCGCCATCCCCACGCCAGTGCGGCATCCAGGTCACGGTGGCGGTCCGGCGCGCCTCGTCGGCCGCCCAGCAGATGGACACCGTCCTCCAGCTGCCGCAGTAGATTGGCAAGGCCTTGCACGGACATCCTGGCCGCGGCCAGTTCGATCGCCAGTGGCAGCCCGTCGAGCCGCCGGCACAGCTCGGCCGCCGCGCGCGCCTGTGCATCGCAAAGCACAAAGTCGCCGGAGTGGGCGATGGCCCGGTCCACCAGGAGACGGACAGCGCAGTAGCACAGGGCCTCCGCCGCCGTGAGGGCGCCGAAGCCTGGCGGCACCAGCAAGCCCTGAACGCGCCGCACGCATTCGCCCGAGACCCTCAGCGGCTCACGGCTGGTGATCAGCAGTCGCAGACCCGGGCATCGCCTCAGCATCTCGTCGATGCAGGCGGCAGCCGGATCGAGACAGGCCTCGCAGGTGTCCAGCACCAGCAGCAGATCCTTGCCTTGCAGGTGACGGCACAACGCCGCCAGTGCCAGGGGCCCCTCGACGATGAGTCCCAGCTCCGCCGCAATCACGGCAGGCAGCACGGCGGGGTCGTGTACTGCGGCAAGGTCCACCAGGCTGGCGCCGTCCGGAAACCGGGAGGACAGGCCGGTCGCCACCAAGGTGGCCAGCGCAGTCTTGCCCACCCCCGCCGGTCCGACCAAGGAGACGAGCCGGTACCGCCTCACATCGGCCATCAGCGTTTCGACTTGCAGTTCCCGCCCCACCAGAGGGGTCGGCAGCACCGGCAGCACCGGCAGTCGGCGCGTGGGCGCCGCTGGGCCGCTGCCGGTGCCTGGCAGGTCGGGAGGCCGGACCTGGAGAACGCTGCCGACAAACCGGTAACCGCGTCCGCGGGTCGTGGCGATGAACGCTTCACCCGAGGCACCGGCGCCGAGCGCCCGGCGCAGGGCCGCCATGTTCACCTTGATGTTGGAGTCTTCCACCACGGACTGGGGCCAGACCTGTCTCAGGATCTCCCGCTTCCCGACGAGCTCTCCCGCCCTCCGAACCAGCAAAGTCAGGATGTCCAGCGCACGGTTCCCCAGCCGCACGGGCTGGTCATCTTCCAGCAGCAGTTGTCGGTCGGGAATGAGGAGGAAACGATCAAAGGCATAGGCGGTTCGCGCTGGCGGGGACGTGCCCGGGAGGGTGACGGCATGCCGGTCCGACGGGGGGACTGTGGGGACGGGATGGTGCGCGGGACCGTGATGAATGGGAGCTTCCTCCATGCGCCCACTGTAAGCATCGGAGGCAGTGCCCACCAGCCACGGCTCAGGGAGCGCTGGCTCACTCGATCGAGTGAGCCAGTCCAGGGGACGGACAAAGGCCGGGTCAGTTCCGCGCCAGCGACTGCGCGGCCGCCGCAATGAAATCGGCCACTTCCGCCGGGTGTGACAGCATGGGCACGTGGCTGGTGGGCAGGGTCAGGATCTGCGCCTGCATGGCCTGTGCAAACTTGCGCTGCAGCGGCGGCAGGATCATCCGGTCCTCTGTGGCCAGGACATACCAGGTCGGTCGATGCTTCCAGGCCGCCGGCCCGCTCTTGGCCGAGAACACGCTGCCATGCGTGGGCGTCTGCACCGCATGCATGACACGCGTCTCCGAGGCCGGCAGGTCCTGCGCGAAGTTCTCCGCCACGCCTTGAGCCGTCATGCTCAGGAAGCCACTGGCATCCGGGCGCAGCTCCGCGAGCCCCGGCGGCGGCGGAAACTCATGCCCCAGGTCGCCCACCGCCTCGCCCTCATCCGGCGCAAAGGCCGCCACGAAGACCAGCCCCGCCACAGTCTTGTCGTGGCCGGCATTGCTGATGACGACCCCGCCGTAGGAATGACCGACCAGCAGGACCGGCCCGTTGATCAGCGCCAGGGCTCGGGTGGTGGCCGCCACGTCGTCGGCCAGCGAAGTCAGCGGCGGTTGCACCGCCGTGACGGCATGGCCCTTGTCCTGCAACAGGGGAATGACCTTGGACCAGCTGGAGCCGTCCGCCCAGGCGCCGTGAACCAGAACAATATGCGGGTAAGACATGGGAACCTTTCTTCCGTGAGGACTCTCGTGGAGTGCCACCGCATCGGTGCGGGATGCGTCGATGCAGTCTGGACTTCCAATGTCAGTACAGAGGCGTCCCAAAGAACCCACCAAACGAGAGGCCGTCCTGTGGCCACGGCTGGACAGGCGAAGACTCCCATTGGAGAGGCGACGTTGGGCCGCCGGGCCATTGCCGGATCTGCCATTGCAACCACCTCACGGCGGCAGCCCTCCTCACCGCTGCAGCCTGCTTCACCGCGCTTTACCAGACTGAACCCCCGGCTCTGCGCAATGCAGATACCTTCATGAGGGTGCACCGCCTGCCGCGGTGGTCTGACGAAGGAGACGCCAATGACTGACCTGATGCCCCCGATGCCCCTGATGCCCGGGATCCCCCTGGCGGGCACGCCCCGCACTCCACGTAGTCCCCATACTCCCCGCCTGCAGCCCCTGTTCCAATGGGGCCGGCGTACCTTCGGCCTGGCGCTGGCGGTGCTCCTGATGCAGGCTGCTGCAGCCGAGGCGCAGAGGCCCGCCGCCGCTGTTGCCGCTGTTGCCGCAGGCCCGGTCCGGCACGACTTCATCGAGGTGGACGGTCATCGCATCTTCTATCGCGAGGCCGGCCCCGCCGATGCGCCGGCCCTGCTGCTGCTGCATGGCTTTCCCACGTCGTCGCACCTGTTCAGTGGCCTGATTCCCCGCCTGGCCGGTCGTTACCGCGTCGTGGCCCCGGATCTGCCCGGGTTCGGGCTCACCGAGACACCGGCCGCCACGAGCTTCGGCTATACCTTCGACGAACTGACCCGGGTGGTGGACCGGTTCGCGCAGGCGAAGTCGCTCCAGCGTTACGCGCTGTATGTGTTTGACATTGGCGCCCCCATCGGCTGGCGACTGGCCGTGGCGCATCCGGAGCGGATCACCGCCATCGTGTCCCAGAACGGCAATGGCTACGAGGAAGGACTCAGCCCGGCCTGGGCGCCGATCCGCAAGTTCTGGGCGGACCCCAGCCCGGAGACGCGTGATCCCTTGCGTGGACTTTTCAAGCGGGAGACCACCCGGTGGCAGTACCTGGAAGGCGTCAGGGAGCCGACCCATGTGCCCCCTGAACACTACCTGCTCGACCAGATGTTTCTGGACCGCCCGGGCCAGGAGGACATCCAGCTGGCCATCCTGCTGGACTATCGCTCCAACCTGAAGCAGTACGACGCCCTGCATGCCTACTTCCGGCGGTACCAGCCGCCGCTGCTGGCGGTCTGGGGGGCTGCGGATCCGTTCTTCCTGCCTGCTGGCGCCAAGGCGTTTCAGCGGGACCTGCCCAAGGCCGAGGTCCATCTGATCGACGGCGCCGGCCACTTCGCGCTCGTGTCCCACGAGGACGAAGTGGCGGCGCGGGTGCTGTCTTTCCTGAACCGGACCTTGAAGCCGGCTGGACAGCGCAAACCTTGATGCGGCGTCGGGCTCACAGCGCCCGACCCGCCTTCAGCTGCGTCACCTGTTCCCGCAGCTTGGCCACCTGGGCCCGCAGGGGCGCCATCAGGGTGGCGACCTCGGCCTCGGTGAAGCGCGGGGTGATGTGCTGAGGGCAGTTCCAGTCCCAGCCTTCGATCGCGATGAGAAAAGCCCGCTCCACCGTTGCGGCGTAGGACGATTCGGCGACTGCGGCAATCGCCGCATCCCCCTTTTCGCTGTCGCCCGCCTCGACCAACTCCACCCGGCCCAGCAGCTTCAGACGCCGACGCTTGGGAAAGTCCACCAGGATCAGGGAGATCCGGTCATCACGACGCAGATTGCCCACGCTGAGGTATTGCAGGTTGCCACGGAAGTCGGCAAAGGCAATGAGCGTCGGGTTCAGCACCTTGAGGAACCCCTTGGGGCCGCCGCGATGCTGCACATACGGCCAGCCGGTCTCACTGACGGTGGCCTGGAAGAAGTGGTCGGCGTCCTGGATGAAGTCAATCTCCCGAGGCGTCAGGGCGTCTCCCCGGTCGGCCATCGTGTCCAGGAAGGCGTACTGCTCGCGGCTGCCCAGTTCGGTCTGGACGCTGCGCACTTCCGGCGTGAAGGTGATGTCTGAATAGGTACGGCCCATGGCGGTCTCCGATGCTGAAGGCGTGGAATGGTGGGAGGGTCAATACATCGGCGCGTTTTCGAAACGCGACGACTTGGCGACATCCACAATGCCGAGCTCTGTGGCGATGTGGGCCGCCTCGGTCCGTGAGGACGCCGCCAGCTTGCCCAGGATGGCCTTCACATGGCTCTTGACCGTGCCCGGTGCAATGCCCAGATTGCTGGCAATCGCCTTGTTGCACTGACCGCGTGCCAGCAGTTGAAGGACGGTGTCTTCCCGCGAGGTCAGCGGTTCGCGCGAAAAATTGGCGGCCACCCGCTGCGCCATCTCGACGCAGACATAGTTGCGCCCCGTTCCGACAGCCTCGATGGCATGCACCAGTTCCAGCGGTGTGCATGAACATAAGAGCATGCCGGACAAGCCGCGACGCAGCGCCGACAGCAGCGGTTGTTCCCGCGCATGGGACGCCACCACCAGCACCGCCAGCGGGCAGTCCCGCACGACCGGATCGGCCCGGAGCCATCGCATGGCGCCGGACCAATCGGTCACCAGCACCTGCGCTGGCAGGAAGCCATGGGCGGCATCGGCCTCCACCAGCTCGAGGCTGGGCTCATGCTCCAACGAGGCGCGAATGCCCATGGCCAGCAGCGGCTCCTCATGCGAGATGGCAACCTTCAATTGCCGTTGACGGACTTTGACCATGACTCACTCCCGGTCGCGCCCCTGCACGACCCGGTGGCCATGATCGAGCGGACCGCGACCTCGCGTCGAGTTAGTTCCGGTAAATAAACATAAGCGGCGACCCCGCGGTTAAACGTGGTGAAAAGCCGGTGAGGCCTGCGGCCTGGAGCGTTGCAAAGGCGGGTCCGACTTCCATACTGAATGCGTCACCCCTCACACGGCCGTCACTCCCGGTGGCCGTCATTTCCTCCAGGAGCGTTCCATGAGCACTTCCCTTCCCACCGCCAAGGCAGAGCCCGCATCGCGGCTGCTGACCCCCACCAACCATCTGCTGGTGCTGGTGGACTTCCAGGGCCAGATGGCCTTCGCCACGCACTCCATCGACTCGGTCCAACTGCGCAACAACGTGTCGATCGTGGCCCAGGCCGCTGCCGGCTTCAAGGTGGCCACGCTGCTCACCACCGTGGCCGCGCGCAGCTTCTCAGGTCCGATGTTCGACGAGGTGACCGACGCCTTCCCCTCGCATGAGCTGCTGGATCGCAGCACCATGAATTTCTGGGAAGACGAACACGTGATCCAGGCGGTGAACGGCGCGGGTCAGCGTCGCATCGTGATCGCCGGTCTGTGGACCTCGGTCTGCATCGTCGGGCCGGCCCTGTCGGCCATCGAGCAGGGCTTCGAGGTGGTAGTGCTGACCGATGCCTGCGGCGACGTGAGCACCGAAGCCCATGAGCGCGCTGTTGCGCGCATGGTGCAGGTGGGTGTGCAGCCGATGACCTCGCTGCAATACCTGCTCGAGCTGCAGCGCGACTGGGGTCGTGCGCAGACCTACGGCCTGACCACCGGCATTGCCCGCAAGTCGGCGGGCAGCTATGGCATCGGCATCGGTTACGCCGGCGCGATGTTCGGGGCCTCGGAAGGGTGAACCTGTCCGGGGCCGTCTCTTTTCCAACCACTGAAAGCAATCCCATGAAACACCCGACCCATGCATGGATCTTCGCCGCCGGCGTGCTGGCGACGCTCGCGTCCTTCCCCCTGCAGGCGGCCCCACCGCCGCCCGGGCCTGCCACCAACGTGGCCACCGCCGCCGTCAGCTACCGGACGGTGAAGGTGGACGGCCTCAATGTCTTCTACCGCGAGGCCGGCCCGGCCGATGCGCCGGTGCTGTTGCTGCTGCACGGTTTTCCCACGTCGTCGCAGATGTTCCGCAACCTGATCCCGCGGTTGGCCGATCGCTACCGCGTCATCGCGCCGGACTACCCGGGGTACGGACGGAGCGACATGCCGCCGATGGACAAGTTCCAGTACAGCTTCGACAACCTGGCCAAGGTGGTGGACAAGTTCACCGAGGTGGTGGGGGCCAAGCGTTATGCGCTGTATGTGCAGGACTACGGCGCGCCGATCGGCTACCGTCTTGCAGTTGCGCATCCGGAGCGCATCACCGCCATCGTCGTGCAGAACGGCAATGCGTATGACGAAGGGCTGGACAACGAGTTCTGGGTACCGGCCAAGGCCTATTGGGCCGACAAGTCCGTGGCCAACGGCAACAAGCTGAGGCCGCTCTTCGAGTTGAGCGCCACCCAGTGGCAGTACTCGGAGGGGTATCGCGATCCGGCGCACATCAGCCCGGACGCAGCGGCGACCGATCAGTTCTACATGGACCGGCCGGGCAACAAGGACATCCAGCTGGAGCTGTTCTACAGCTATGGCACCAATCCCCCGCTGTACCCGTCCTGGCAGGCCTACTTCCGCAAGCACCAGCCGCCCATGCTCATTGTCTGGGGCAAGGGCGACAAGATCTTCCCGCCCGCTGGCGCCCATCCCTATCTGCGTGACCTGCCCAAGGCGGAGCTGCATCTGCTGGACACCGGGCACTTCGCGCTGGAAGAGGAGGGCCAGAAGATCAGCGAGCTGATGCGCGACTTCCTGCAGCGGAATCTGCGGAACCGCCGTTAAGCGACCCGGCGCGGATGCGGACGGTGTCCGCGCCCAGGGTCCGGTGGAGGTAGGCGGCATGGGCCTGCCGGACCGCCTCCTCCCGGCCCGAGCGTCGAAGCTCTTCCAGGCTGAAGGATCGGGTGGTGTCCGGCAGGCGCCAGAGCGGCCCGGTGGCAGTCAGCTCGGCGACGAGCAGGGACTTGGCAGCCAGTTGGGCCAGGCCTTCGCTGGCATCGCCCATCGAGATCCCCGCCGCAGCGGCCGCGCTCCGCGTGTCAAACGGGCCGGCAAAGATCGACACCTCGCGCAGCAGGCGGGCTTCGTCCGAGGAGAGCAGGCTGTAGCTCCACGCCAGCGTGGCCATCAGGGTGCGCTGGCGCTCGGGTCCCGCGCGGCGGCCCAGGTGCAGCCGGAACCGGTCATCGAGTTGCTGCAGGATGCTGGCAACGCTGAAGGCATCCAGCCGTGTGGCGGCAAATTCGATCGCCAGGGCCAGGCCATCCAGGCGCCTGCAGATCTCGGCCACCAGGGGCGCTTCGCAGTCGGTCAGTGTGTAGCCCATCAGCCGTTCGGCGGCCCGTGTGGCAAACAGTTGCACGGCCGGATAGGCCAGGGCATCCGTGGCATTCAGAGGCAGGCCCGGCGGTGGGACCGCCAGGCCGGGCAGTCGGCGCACACGCTCGCCCTGCACCAGCAGCGGCTCGCGGCTCGTCACCAGCCACTTCACCGAGGCGGCGCAGGCGAGGATCCGGTTCACGCAGTCGGCTGCCGCGTCCACCACATGCTCGCAGTTGTCGAGCACCAGCAGCATCTGCCGGTCGCGCAGGTACTCGCACAAGGGGCCCTGCATGTCCAAGGCCTGCATCGGCAGTCCCAGCGCCGTGGCCACGGCGGTGGGCAGCAGGTCTGCGTCCCGCAGCGGCGCCAGGTCGATGAAGACGGCGCCATCCTTCATCAAGGGCTGCAGCGGCTCGGCCACGGCCAGCGCGACCGCGGTCTTGCCGATGCCGCCCGCACCCACGATGGAGAGCAGCCGTGTGCGTTCCAGGTCCTTTCGCAGGCTCTCCACCACCTCGTGGCGTCCGAACAGGCGCGTGCTGCGCATGGGAAACGGTTTGGGGACCGGGGCAGCCGCCTGGCTTGCCGGGCCCGGCGTGCGCGCGCCGCAGCGCTGGACCTGCGCGACAAATCGATAACCACGACCGGTGACGGTGGCAATGTAGTGGTGGGGGGCCACGCTGTCCCCCAAGGCCCGGCGCAGGGTGGCAATGTTGACCTTGAGGTTGCCCTCGTCCACCACGCTGTCGGGCCAGGCCAGCTGGATGAGCTGGCGTTTGGTGATCAACTCGCCGGGATGCGAGACCAGCGCGGCCAGGATGTCCAGCGCGCGGCCGCCAACGCGGACGGACTCGTGCGCACGCAGCAAGGCCTGCCGGGCGGGGATGAAGACAAAGGGGCCAAACAGGTAGGTCCCTGTGGCCAGCGCGGGCAGCTCAGCGGCCATGGGTCAGCAAGGCAGCGGCCGCCGCCAGATCCGGGGTGCAGACCCCTTCGGTGAAGGTGGCCAGGATGCGCTGCAACTGACGACGGGCTGCCGCCTCGCCGTCGCCGCCCAGGCACAGCCGCATCTGCGTCGTGCAGGCCTTGAGCGCCCAGCTTCGTGCCTCGGTGTCCTCCGCGATCTGGAGGGCGCACACCAACAGCTGCTGCGCGTCGTCAGACCGCCCCTGCTTCGCGGCCGTGGTGGCCCGGATGCGGAGCAGTTCCGGCACGCACCAGCGCTCGTTCTGGGCCTCGGCGACTGCCGTGGCCTCGTCGAGGATCGCCTCGGCCTCCGCCAGGCGCGAGCGGTCGGCCAGCAGTTCCGCCTGCACGGCCAGGTAGTAGGGCAGTCGCGCGGTGTGGCAGGTGGTGCGGAAGGCGACGATGGCGCGGCGGATGTCCTCGAACCCGTGCTCACTGCCGGGGGCACGGCGCAGCGCCAGGACACCGCGGCAGAAGTCCGCAATCGGCCGCCACATGAGGATGCCGTGTTGTTCCACCAGGTCCTCCAGCCACGCGGTGTGCTGGCTGCAGGCCTCGTCACGGCCGGTCCAGAGGTAGATGAGGCAGTTCCAGGCCAGGCCGATGCTCAGCGACAGCTCGTGCGAGGCAAGGCGCCCATCACGCAGCACCTCGGAAGCGGTCTGCAAGGCCGCGGCCGGTGCGCCCGTCAGCCACTGCGCGTGGCATAAGACGATCAGCCGGTTGACGCTGTTGCTGTACTGGAAGCGGGCCAGTTGCGCCCGATGACTGGGCTGCGGCGCATCGGCGATCAGCCGCTGCATGCGCTCCAGGGCGCTGCTCGGTCGGCCGACCAAGATCTCGGCGCAGGCCAGATGGGTGTCGGCTTCCCCGAGCACCGAGGGGTCCTCGGTCCGGGCAATGCGCATGAAGGTCTCGAGGGTGCGCATGCCGGCTTCATGTTGGCCGCTGAAGATCTTCAGCGTGCTGTCCAGCCGCAGGCAGCGCAGCAGCAGATCGGCGTCTCCTGACTGTTGCGACAGCTCGGTGGCTCGCTGGACGGCGGCACGCGCGGGCGGCGTGACGCCGCGGGTGTAGAGGGTGGCACCGGCCAGCGCCAGTTGGAGCTGGATCTCCACCGTCGAGGATGCCGGGCCCGTACCGCCCGGGCTGTCAGGACGACCAAGCCCATCAAGCCCATCGAGCCTATCCAGTTCACTGAGCCGCTCGATGGCCCGCGCCAGATGACCGCGGCTCTCATCGGTCAGGGAAAAGTGATTCCACAACCACAGGCCTGCTGCCGTGAGCCGCACCAGCAGCGGGTGATGGGACGGGTCAGCGTCCGCCCAGGCCAGGGCGTCACGCAGGTCGTCGAGGTAACTTTGGTAGGGCACCGCCCAGTCCTGGGACGGGGGCTGCTCCGCGAGCCTGGCGGCATGCTCCAGGGTCTGGCACACATGGCTGGCATGTCGCTTGCGAAGCGCCGCATCCTCCCCGAGTGCCATGCGCTGGTCCCGGCAGTAGAGCCGGGTGGTGACCAGCAGCCGGTAGACCTTGTCTCCGCCGGGCGCGGCGTCCACCGACAGCAGAGACTTGGACACCAGCTCGTCCAGCACCCATGCCAGGGGGGCCGCCGGCAGGTCGGCCATCTCGATTGCACCGGTCAGCCGGAAGCTGCCGGCAAAGACGGACAGGGCCCGGAGCACCCGCGCCTGCCGCTCAGGCAGCAGCCGGTAGCTCCAGTCCAGTGTGGCGGTCAGGGTGCGGTGTCGCTCATGGCCGGCCCGCCTGCCTGCGAGCAAACGCAGGCGGCCCTTCAACTGATCGGACAGGTCCTTCACGCCAAACACGTCCACCCGCATCGCCGCCAGCTCGATGGCCAGGGCGATGCCGTCCAGGTTCCGGCAGATGTCGGCCACCGCCGGCGCATCGTCGTCGTCCAGCACGAAGGGGCTGCGTCGGTCGGAGGCGCGGTCCACAAACAGCTCGATGGCCGGGAAACGGAGCGCCGCATCAGCCGTCAGTCCGGCCGATACGGGCGGGGAGGCCAACCCCTGGAGCTGGATCTCCTGCTCGCCGTCCACACGCAGGGCGCAGCGGCTGGTCGTGATGATGTGCAGGTCCGGGGTCTGGAGCAGCAATTGCTCGACGCAGCAGGCCACGGCGCGGATCAGTTGCTCGCAGTTGTCCAGCACCAGCAGCACCCGAGATCGGGACAGGAAGCGCACCAAAGCGGGCAAGGCTTGCGCCGAGTGAACCGCCAGGCTTGCCGCGTTGGCGATGGCATGGGCAATGAGGGCGGGGTTGCGCAGAGGGGCGAGGTCGACGAACCAGACGCCGTCGATGTAGTGCTCGCGCGCGCGTTCCGCGACCGCCAGCGCGACCGTGGTCTTGCCCATGCCGCCGGCCCCCACGATCGAGACCAGCCTCGTCTGCCGGACCTGCTGGAGCAATTGGCTCACCAGATCGTCGCGTCCGACCATGCGCACCGTGCTGGCCGGCAGGTTGTGCCGGGAGGTGGGCTGCGCCGGAAACCGGTAGACGTTGTCCACTTCGGCGTCCTGCGGCGTGGCGGCCGTCATGTCACGTCCCAATGCGGCGCAGGCGTCAGTTCCTCGGTGCCCAGGAGCGGGTTGAGGAGGAAGGCACGGGTGATGTGAAGCAGATCGTAGCGGATGTCGCCCTGCTGGAACTCGGCCTGCAGCAGGGACTTGGCGACCAGTTGCGCGACCCGCTCGGCGACCGCACCGGGATCGGCGGCGTCCTGCTCGACCAGCGCGCAAGCGGTCGCCAAGGTGAAGGGACCGTCCAGGCGGGCCAGGCGACGCAGCAAGTCCTGTTCTTCGCCAGACAGCAGTGCATAACTCGCGGCGACGTTGGCGAAGAGCGTGCGGTGGCGCTCGGGCCCCTGCACATCCCCATCCAGCATGTGCAGACGTCGCCGGATGTGGTCCAGCATGCCGGGCAGGCCCAGCGCCGGAACCCGCCGCGCCACCCGCTCGATGGCCAGGGCGTGACCGTCCAGTTGCTGGCAGAGCGCCATCACCAGGCTGGCATTGCGGTCATCCAGCTCAAATCCATCGCCCGCTTCGTTGGCCCGCGCCACAAACAGCTGGACCGCCGGGCACTGCAGCGCTTGTGCAGCACTGAGCGTCGGTGGCCCGTGCCCCAGCGCCAATCCCGGGAGGCGACGCACGACCTCCCCGCGAATGGCCAGCGGCTCCCGGCTGGTGGCCATCAGCCTCAGCGGCCGGACGCTGCGCAGCAACTGGTCGGCGCAGGTGGCCACGGCCTCGATCAGCGGCTCGCAATTGTCCAGAATCACCAGGGTGTCCCGGTCCGGCCCGGCCGGTGCAACCGGCGGACGCACGCCCGACGCGTCAATGCCGCCCCGCAGCGCCTCGTGCAGGACGTGATGCACCCGTGCCGGGTCGTCCACTGCGGCCAGGTCCACAAAGCGCACGCCCCCGGGAAAGGCTCCGGCGACCGCCCCCGCCACCGCCACCGACAGGGCCACGGTGGTCTTGCCAATGCCGCCGGGTCCGACGATGGACACCAGCCGGGACCGCTGCAGGTCCAGCAGCACCGCGCGGATCGTGTCGTCCCGCCCATAGACCTGACCCGGCAGCGGCGGCAGGTGACCCAGGGGCACCGCGCCGGAGGCCGGCAAGGACGCCCGCTGCGCGGGGCGGCGACAAATGGTCTGCACCTCCCCGATGAAGCGGTAGCCGGTGCCGGCCACGGTCTCGATATACCGCGGGGGATGGGCCGCATCCCCCAGCAGCTTGCGAATGGCGAAGATGTTGACCTTGAGATTGCCTTCCTCCACCACCAGCCGTGGCCAGGCAATGGCCACCAGCTCCGCCTTGGGGATGACCTGCCCAGGACGCTCCACCAGGGCCGTCAGCAGGTCCAGGGCACGGCCGCCCATGCGGATCACCTCGTCGCCCTTGAGCAACTGCTGCTGTTCGGGCAACAGGACAAAGGGGCCGAAGGCAAAGGCATGCGCAGCCTGGGCAGTCAGGGCCGTCAACTCACACTCCAGGGGCAAAGAAAGGGATGCCCGAGGTATATCGCCTGCGCTGGCGTGCCTCAAGTTAAATGCGGTTAATCGTGCAACCTGGCAGGGTGCTGCCGCCCTTCAAAACTGCCACCGGGCACTGACCACCCAGGTGCGGGGCGCGTTGTAGTAGGCCGTGTCAACGCCCAGTGGGGGGATGACATACGGCAGCAGGGCATAGGTCCTGTCCATCAGGTTGCGCACGTTCAGGGACACGCTCCAGGCGCCGCTGGCGGCGGTGTAGACCGCACCGGCGTCCACATAGGTCTCTGAGGGAATGGCCAGTGCGCGGGAGTTGGCCGGATCGGTGAACCGGTGGGTGGTCACCCTCACTCCAACATCCGTCACCAGCGTGGCGCCGTCCCCGCCGGCCCAGTGGTGCCGCAGACCGGTGGAGCCGCTCCAGCGCGGGGCATGTGGCAGCTCGTGGCCAACGTTGCTGGTCGCGGGGGCACCCGAGGGATTGGCAAAGTCGTCGAAGCGGGATCTCAACCATTCCAGCGACAGGGTCCAGTCCAGGCGCCGCGTCAGCTTGGCGGTCAGGTCCAGGTCGGCGCCATAGGTCTTGGCCCGTCCCGCATTGGCCAGCACCGCATCGGGCACCAGCACCCCATTGATCACGAGGTTGGACAACGAGGCCAGGTAGTCCCGGTAGTCGTTGTAGAACAAGGCTATGTTGAGGGTGATGCGGCCGTCGGCATGGCGGCCCTTGCTGCCCACCTCATAGGCCGTGACCTGCTCCGGCCGGGTGGCAAAGCGCGCCGAGGGCTCGGAAGCGGCGGCCCGGTTGAAGCCGCCGAATTTCTCGCCACGGGCCACGCTGGCATAGAGCAGTTGATCGGGCGTGAGCGCGTGATCAACGCCCAGTCGGGGCAGCCATCCGGAGGACGAGGTGCTCAGTCCATCGGCCCGGTAGACCGTTGCCAGGCGCTGTCCGTTGGCGTCCGTCGTCCAGTTGGCATTCGAGCCGGTCTGCCGTGCGTGATAGAGGCGCAGGCCTGCAGTCAGCCCGGTGCTGCCAGACAGCGCCAGGCGCGCCTGCCCGTAGAGGCCGACATCCACGGTCTTCAGCCGCGTGAGCGCTTGCGCATAGGAGGGGGCCGGCGCCGCGAGCGGGTACGAGCGCGTGAGGCGATCAAAGTCGAACACATCGGTGACCAGCATCACACCCGTGGTCCAGCTCAGTCGGTCGGCGCGGCCCTGAGCCTGCAGCTCCTGCGAGAAGGTGTTCTGCCCGTTGGTCTGGCGCACGCCATAACGCTGGACTGGGAGACCGCCAAAGTCGGCGACCGCGGGGTCGTCGCGATAGTGCCGGTAGCCGGTGATGGAGCGCAGCACCCAGTCCGGCGTGAGCGAATGCGTCAGGTGAAGGGCCAGCCCGCCAGCGAGCCGCCGGAACTCGCCGTCCGGTCCTGCGGTGAAGGACACCCGCGGGGCCGCTTCGGGGATGTGCCTTGGATAGTTGACGCTGTTGGTGTCCGACCGGTCCAGAAGCCCATCCAGTGACAAGATGGCTTCCGTGGCGGGCGAGACCTCCCAGCGCAGCCGGGTGCGGAACTGGGTGACGTCCAGCTTGTTGATGCGTTCCCGACGGGTGGCGTTGTAGCCATAGCCCTCGTGGGTCCGGCGCGAGAACGCGAAGCTGGCGGACAGCGGGCTCTCGCCGAGTGCGCCCTGGATCAGCCCGCGGAATTCGCGGGCGCCCTGGCTGCCGACACCGGCAGAGACCCAGGCGGAAAACGGTCCACCCGGCGTCGCGGAGATGTATTTGACCGCGCCGCCGCTGGAGTTCTGGCCGTAGAGCGTGCCCTGTGGCCCTCTCAGCACTTCCACCCGGACCAGATCGGGCAGGTCCCACAGCGCGGTGGCATAGCCCCGCACCAGCGGCACATCGTCCACATAAAGGCCCACGGCCTGGCTGGAGGCCGGTTGCGACACGCCGACCCCGCGGATGCCGACCGCCTGCGGCGTGTTGCTGAAGCCGCTGGGGACGGTGACGCCGGCAATCAGTCCGGCAAGGTCACTCAGTTGCGTGATGCCCTTGAGCTGAAGGTCCTGGGTGCGCAGCACCCCCAGCGACACCGGACTGCGGCGGCTCAGGGTTTCGGTGCGCTCGGCCGTGACGACGATCTCGGGCAGGGACAGCGGGCTTTCCTCGGTCGGGGCCTGGGCCTGGGCATGCGCCTGGATGAAGGTCATGGCCGAGCTGCCCACCAGCAGAGTGACAAGATGTCGACTCATTCTGTGCAGCTCCGGCTCCGTTCCAGCGACGCCCGCAGACGGGTCGCCGCCATCATGTCCGGTGTGGCGGCGCCCTCGACACAGCGCTCGCAGGTCGACCGCAGCAGGCTCGCCGCGGCCGCAGGGTCACCCCGTTCGGCCAGCAGCTGTGCAGCGTCGGTGGCGGCCCTCAGCGCCCAGGCCAGCGTGCCATACCGCTGCGCCTTCCGCAGCGCCTGGTCCAGCAGCGAAGCGGCTGCCTCACGCTGCCCCTGCGCCAGCGCCACGGCCGCCTGCACCCTGAGCACCTCCGCCAGGCACCAGCCTTCCTCCTGGGCCAGGGCGCCATCGGCAGCCGCCTGGATGGTGGCTTCCGCTTCCTCCAGTCGTCCGCTCTGGCGCAGGGCGTCAGCCAGGACGCTCTGGTAATAAGGCAGCCGCACCAGGTGATTGGTGGCCTGGAAGTCATCGATGGCCTGCGCCAATCCCAGCACCACAGCTTCCGACGCACCCTGCGTGGAGAGCGCGAGCGCCGCGCCGTAGAAGGCGGCCACGGGACGTCGGGTGACGATGCCGTGGCGGCTGTAATGCGCCTCCAGCTCGCGGACATTGGCCGCGCACTCCTCATAAAGGCCGGTCCAGTACAGCACCGGGCAGGTGATGGACAGGGCGTTGTTCACCGTCAGGTGGTGACCGCTGGCCCGGCCGGCCTGCAGGCAGTCCCGTGCCGTGCGCAGCGCCGTGTCCGGCAGGCCGACCAGCCACTGGGCCTGGCACAGGATGCCGCCGGCCAGCGCGTAGGGGTCCAGCACGTAACGCAGGCTGGATGCACTGGCCTGGCGGAAGTCCCGCTGCTGCACCGATTCAAAGCGGCGGATCGCGCTGTCGAGTTCCCCCAGCATCAGCTCGCCCACGCCGTGGTGGATGTCGCTGGCCACCAGGATGTCCGGGTCGGTGCGGGCGGCGATCGCGGCGAACTGGTCCAGCGAGCGCTTGCCGTCCCGCAGTCGGCCGGAGAACATCTGGTGGGCGCTGATGGACATCAGGCAGCGCAGCTGGCAGTCCGCGTCGTCCCGCCGCTGTGCGATGCGCAGCGCCCGGTGCATGGCGTCTTCGGCCTGCGCCTGCTGGCCCTGTGTGTACATCGAGGAGGCGCCCAGCCCCAGGCTCAGCAGCATGTCCTCCTGGGAGCCTACCCATCCGGCCGCCTCCAGCAGGCCGATCGCGTCGGCGAAGTGGCCCCGGCTTTCGCTGGTCAGGGAAAAGTGCTCCCACAAGGCCATGCCGGCCACCGTGAGCCGGACCTGCAGGCGTGGCTCTGGCCGACCCGCGCGCACCCAGGCCAGGGCATTGCGAAGGTCGTCCAGCAGATGACCATAACGGGCGGCCCACTGCGGCGCGGGCATGGCGGCGCGCTCCCGGCGACCTTGTTCCATGCGCTGGCAGATGCGCTCGGCATGCCGTCGGCGGATCACCTGCGCTTCCTCGGGGGCGGCTTGCAGCAGGTCCTGGCCGTAGAGGCGGGTGCTCTCCAGCAGGCGGTAGGCCATGCCGGCACCGGGATGGCCGCTGTCGATATGCAGCACCACGAGGGACTTGGCCACCAACTGCGCAAGGGCCGCCGGTGCATCCTGCGGGCCGCCGATCTCGTCGCAGCCGCGCACGGCCATGGCGTCGCGAAGGTCGAATGGGCCGGCGAACACCGAGACAGCCCGCAACAGGGCGGCTTCATCGGCACTCAGCAGTTCATAACTCCAGTCCAGCGTGGCCAGCAGCGTGCGTTGCCGGGTGCTCGAGGACCGCAGGCCCTTGAGCACCCGGAAGCGGTCGTCCAACTGCTCCAGCAGACCTTGCACGCCGAAAGCGTCCACCCGCGTGGCCGCAATCTCGATGGCCAGGGCCAAGCCGTCCAGTCGCCGGCAGATGGTGGCCACCAGCGGGGCCTGCGCATCGGACAGGCGAAAAGTCTCCAGCTTTTCGGTGGCACGTTCGACAAAGAGCTGCACCGCGGAAAACGTCAGGGCCTGCGCGGCCGTCGGGAGTTCCTGCTCCGACGGTGCGGACAAGGCCTGCAGGCGCCGCACACGCTCCCCCTCGACCAGCAGCGGCTCGCGGCTCGTGGCCAGGATCTTGACGCCCGGTGCTGCGCTCAGGATCGCCGTGACGCAGGCGGCCACGGACGCCAGCACATGCTCGCAGTTGTCGAGCACCAGAAGGGCGGTGCGGTGCCGCAAGTACTCGCACAGAGTGGCCTGCACTTCGGTGCCCGAGTGGGTCAGGCCCGTGGCGGCGGCTATGGCATGCGCGGTGAGGCTCTGGTCGCGGGACCGGGACAGGTCCACCAGCCAGACGCCATCGCTGAACTGGCCCAGGCACTGCTCGGCCACCGCCAGGGCCACGGTGGTCTTGCCGATGCCCCCGGCGCCGGTCACGCAGATCAGCCGACTCGTCGCCATCTCCTGGGTCAATGAGGCAATCGTCTGCGTGCGGCCGAAGATGTTGGACACGGCGATCGGCAGATTGTGGGCCGGCGCGGCGCCCGTCTGAGGCAGCTCAGGCAGGGCTTCGGCGGCGCTTTCCTGCACCTGCGCCACAAAGCGGTAGCCACGGCCGGTCACTGTGGCGATGAAGCGGGGCTGGTCTGCGCCATCGTCCAGCGCACGCCGCAGCGCCATCATGTTGACCTTGAGATTGGCGTCGGCCACAACGGTATCAGGCCAGGCGCGCGCGACCAGATCGGATTTGGGCACCACCTGCCCAGGGCGCTCCAGAAGGACGGTCAGGAGGTCGATGGCCCGGCCCCCCAGACGCACAGGCGTGTCGTTGCGCAGCAGCAGTTGCCGCTCAGGGATGAGGCGGAAGGGGCCGAAGGCAAAGCTTCTGAAAAACGCCATGAGGCTCTCGGGACCGGTGAAGAGTGGGCGCGATGCCGAGTTGGCACCGCATGCGGCCGGAATGTAGGGGGGCCACGCCATGGCGTGAGGTGGGCCTTACCAGATTTAACCGGCGGGTCGTCGCATCAGCTCAACGCTTGTCAATCAGCGCCCGGATTGACCCTGTGCGGCAGGCTCGCCCACGCAAAGGCGAAGCTGCTGGGGGGAACGGGGAACAACGGGGAGGCGTGAGACGCTGTCGGCAACACCGACACCTGCACGGCCGCCGTGAACCGATACCCCCGCCCCGGGACCGTGGCAATGTAGGCAGAAGGCGCCTGCGGGTCCTGCAGGGCCTGTCGCAGGGCCTGTCGCAGGGCCCAGATGTTGACCTTGATGTTGCCTTCCACCACCACCGTGTCGGGCCACACACGCGCCATCAGCTCCCGTTTGGTCACCACCTGCCCCGCTCGCTCCACCAGTGCCATCAGCAGACCGAACGCGCGGTCGCCGACCGCGACCGGCTGCAGGTCGCGAAGCAGCAGCTGCCGCTCGGGGACCAGCAGGAACGGCCCGAAGGTATAGGTCTTGACGGGGCTCATGGCGGGGTGGATGCGGATCGAAGAACCGGTGGTGGCGGGCTCTGGCAAGCCTAGTGGAGCGGTGCTGCGGCCTTCAATGCGCTCTTGGTCGAGGCGTCTGCCCGTCGGAGGTCTTAGGACGGGTGTCCGCCAGCGAACCGTTGGCCCACCCTAGCGGAAGGTGGAGAGGGCCTAGACTTTGGTCGAGGTCGGCCCGGGCCCGGGAAGCGGTAAGCTCCGCTGGCGTGCGGACAGGCAAGGGAACTGCGGGACATGGACGACAGGGAGCACCCGGGCGGGCTTGCGTTGGCCGAGAGCGAGCGGCGTCTCAAGCTGACGATCGACACCATGCCGGCCATGGCCTGGTCGGCCACACCGGATGGCCAGCTGGACTTTCTGAACCAGCACTTCCTGGACTTCGTCGGCATGTCCGCCGAAGCGCTGCTGGGGCTGGGCTTCCACAGCATCCTGCATCCCGACGATCGACCCTTCCTGCTGGCGGTCTGGCAGGAGATCATGGACACCGTCCAGCCTCGCCCGGTCGAAGGCCGCCTGCGCCGTGCCGATGGCGAGTACCGCTGGTGCACGCTGCGTCAGAACCCGCTGCTGGATGAACAGGGCCGCGTGATCAAGTGGTTCGGGGTGGTGCTGGAGATTGAAGACCGCAAGCGCGCCGAGGACGAGCTCTCCAAGGCCCGTTCGGCACTGCTCGCCAGTGAGCGCAATATCCGGCTGATCGTCGACTCGCTACCGGTGCTGGCCTGGGTGGCACGGCCGGACGGCGGCGCGGAGTTCGTCAATGAACGCTGGGCCCAGTATGCGGGGGTGGACGCGACGCACATCCTGGACTGGGGGTTCCTGGACTTCTACCATCCGGACGACATTCCGAACATGGTGGCGGTATGGACGCAGGCGCTCGAATCCCGGGACGAGCTGGAACTCAAGGGCCGCATCCGCCGGTACGACGGTGAGTACCGCTGGTTCTATTTCTCCGGTCGCAAGATCACCGATGCGAATGGCGTGATCCGCTGGGTGGGCGCCAATGTGGACATCGAGGACCTGCAGCGGGCCGAGGCGAGCCTGCGACAGAGCCAGAACGAGCTCGCGCGCGTGGCCCGCAGGACGACCCTGGGCGAATTGGCCGTGTCGATTGCGCACGAGATCAATCAGCCCCTGATGGCCATCGTGACCAATGCGGGCACCTGCATGCGGTGGCTCGACGAGGCCCAGTTCGACGCGGAACGGGCCCGGCAGGCGGCGCAGCGCGTGGTGCGGGACGGCCACCGTGCCGGCGAGATCGTGGCCGGCATCCGTGCGCTGGCCAGCAAGGCGCCTGCGCGCATGGCCCCGACCGAGCTGCATGAAGCCTTCCGGGACGTGCTGCTGATGCTGGACGGCGAGTTTCGACGTCGCCAGATCGAGGTGCGGCAGTCCTGGGCCGATCGGTCGCTGGTGGTGCAGGGGGATCGCACCCAGTTGCAGCAGGTGCTGCTGAACCTGGTGATGAACAGCATGGAGGCCATGCTGGAGACGGAACAGCCGCCGCGCCGCCTGACCCTGAGCAGCGAAGTGATCGAAGGCGGGTTCGTCCGCGTCAGCGTCGGCGACAACGGCCCGGGCCTGGACGAAGGCACCCTGGCCCATCTGTTCGACGCTTTCTTCAGCACCAAGGCGGGCGGCATGGGCATGGGCCTGACCATCTGCCGATCGATCGTGGACGCCCACGGCGGCACCATCACCGCCGCCAATCGTTCCCCTCGGGGCAGTGTTTTCAGTTTTACCGTCCCGCAGGCCGGGGGAGTGATCGGATGAATGAAGCCATGACACCAGCGACCCCGATGGTCGTGGTGATCGATGACGATGCGAGTGTCTGCGAGGCCCTTCGCGGGCTGTTCGAGTCAGTCGGGCTGCAGACCCGCAGCTATGGCTCGGTCCATGCCTACCTGGCCGCCGACCCCGCCGATGCGCCCAGCTGCGTGGTGCTGGACATTCGTCTGCCAGGCCAGAGCGGCCTGGAATTCCTGGACACGCTGACCCACCACGGGGCCGAGCAGTCGGTGGTGCTCATCAGCGGCCATGTCGATGTGCAGATGGCGGTGCGCGCCATGAAGGCCGGCGCCGTGGATGTGTTGACCAAACCGGTGCGGGAGCAGGACCTGCTGGAGGCCGTTCACCGCGCCCTCCGGCAGGCCAGTGACCGGCGTCGGACGCTGAACCACCAGGCGGATTTGCGGGCCCGCTACCTGCTGCTGACCGAGCGCGAGCGCCAGGTGATGGTGCTGGTCACTGCCGGCATGCTCAACAAGCAGATTGCGGAGCGGGTGAGCATTGCAGAGGCCACAGTGAAGCTGCACCGCGGACAGGTCATGCGCAAGATGGAAGCAGAGTCGATTCCCGAACTCGTGCGAATGGCTGACCAACTGGGCCTGCACCCGGACGATCAGCCCCTGTCGCGAAGCTGAGTCCTGCGCATGCCCGCGGGGGCTGCAAGGCCCACTCAGGCAATCAGCACGTCCACGCCTCTGCGGCGCAGCTCTCCCACAATCGCCGGGTCCGCCTCGCTGTCGGTGATGAGCAGATCCAGCTGCTCCACCGGCGCAATCACCGACAGATTCCGCTTCATCAGCTTGGACGCATCCGCCACCGCCACCACCTGGCGGGCAATCTTCATCATCTGCGCATTGAGCTGCGCTTCCAGCAGATGCGGCGTCATCAGCCCGATGTCCGGATCCAGGCTGTCCACACCCAGGAACAGCCGGTCCGCATACAGGCTCTGCAAGGCCGTCACCGCCTGCGGGCCGGACAGTGAATAGGAGTTCTGCCGCAGCAGACCGCCCGGCATGATCACATTCACATTGGGCACGGTGGCCAATTGCACCGCAATGTTCAGCGCATTGGTGATCACATTGAGCGAGCCCAGCCGCATGCCGCGGATCTGCTTGGCAATCTCTTCCGTGGTGGACCCGGAGTCCAGCAGGATGGTCTCCCCATCCCGGATCAGCTTGGCCGCTTCCTTGGCGATGCGCACCTTCTGCTCATGCCGCAGCTTCTGCTTGACGCTGATCGGCACTTCCTCCGTGTCCCGCTGCGCCAGCGCGCCGCCGTGGGTGCGCAGCAGCACGCCGCTGGCCGCCAGCGCGTTCAGGTCGCTGCGGATGGTCACCACCGAGATGCCGAAACGCTCCGCCAGCTCCTCGACGGTGACCCGTCCCTGCGCCTGCACCTGCTCCTGGATCAGGCGGCGGCGCTCATCAATGAGCAGCGCGGACTCGGGTTTGTCGGGAACGATGGAAGCGGGCATTGTGAAAAATCGGTGCGCAGAACGTTCGGATCATATCGAGGCCGACCAGCCGTCGCCGTCAATCGACCGGCTGCGGCACCAGCCGTTGGCCGACCAGCCGCGCCGCATACATGGCGGCGCCCACATCCGGGCCGAAGGCGGGCGTGCGCAGCACCGCGCAGGGCAGGGCCTCGGTCAATGCAGCGCTCAGCGGGGCCAGGATGCGCTCGCCAGCAGCAAACACGCCGCCGGTGTAGGAGACCGGCAGCGCCTCGGAGGCGGGCACCTGCAACTGCCTCGCCGTGCCCAGCGCCAGGGCCGCCAGCTCGCGGCCGGCGCGGCTGAAGAGCTGCAGCGCCTGCGCATCGCCAGCGTCCGCAGCCTGCGTCACCAGTCGCGCCAGCTGGGCCAGGGTGCTGCGCGCGGCTTCGCCGTTGACGGCCGCGCAAAGGTCCAGGTCATGCTTGAGATCAAAGTGCTGGCGCACCAGGCCCAGCAGCGGCCCCGGCTCCGCCCGCCCATCCACCATCCGCGAAAACAGCGCCAGGCCTTCCCGCGCCAGCCAGTAGGCCGAGCCTTCATCGCTGAAGACCTCGCCCCAGCCGCCGCAGCGGGCCCGGTGGCCCCGCCATTCGCCGTAGGCAATCGAGCCAGTGCCGGCCACCAGGCTGATGCCGTCCCCGCCGGCCAGTGAGCCGGCCCAGCTGCACACCATGTCGTTGCCCACGCGGCTGACCGGCAGCAGGTCCGACAGCAGCGCGTCAAACGCGGGCAGCAGCGCGCTGTCTTCGCCATGGGCGGGCAGCCCGGCGAATGCGGAGCTGACCTGACCGGGGCGCACGTCGGCTGCGCTCAGCACGGTGGCGACGCCGTCGCGCAGCAGGCCTCGCAGGGCCTCGAAGCCGGTTTCCAGGTAGTAGCTGGTCGGCCCGGTGTGGCGGGCCAGCACCCGCCCGTCCGCCGACATCAGCAGGAAGCCGGTCTTGGTGCCGCCGCCGTCAATGCCCAGGTACAGACCGGCGCGCGTCGGATCGCGATCACTCATGGCTGGGGTCGATCAAAAGGGTGGATGGTCACACCGCTCACCACCCGGGTGACGGTGCCTGTCGCGCTCGGATTGTCGGGGGTAATGCCCAGCCGCAGCGAGGCCAGCAGCGCCAGACATTGCGCGAACACCAGCGCCACCGGGGCCAGCCCCAGGTCCGGCGTGTCCAGCGGCAGGGCCAGCGCCACGTCATCAGCGGGCGCGGCTGCTGCGCCTTCCGGCTTGCGCGCGCCCAGGCTGGTCACCCGGCCCCGCTGCTCACGGCGCAACTCGCGCAGCAGGTCCAGGTCGTATCGGGCGGTGTAGGGGTCGCCGGAGAGCAGCATCAGCACCAGCGTGCGGTCGTTCAGGATGGTCTTGGGGCCGTGGCGAAAGCCCAGCGGGGAATCCGCCAGGGCCACGACGCGGCCGTCGGTCAGCTCCAGGATCTTGAGCGCCGCCTCGCGCGCCAGCCCTTGCAGGCCGTTGCTGCCCAGCACGACGATGCGTTCGAAGCCGCTGTCGGTCAGGCTCTGAAGCCGACCGGCCTCGGTGTCCAGCAGTTGCTGCGCGGCATGGCCCAGCACCTTGGCCGGCGGCAGCGGCAGCTGGAAGGCCCAGGCGGCGGCCAGCAGCATGCCGGTGAAGCTGGAGGTCATCGCAAACGCGCGGTCATGGGTCTCGTCGGGCAGCAGCAACACCAGCGCGTCCAGCCGGGAAGACAGCTCTGTGGCCAGCTTGCCTTCCGCCGCGCAGGTCACGGCCAGATGCCGACAGTCGCCCCCCACCACCTGGTCAGCCAGCGCCACCGCCGCCAGACTCTCCGGACTGTTGCCCGAGCGGGCGAAGGAGACCAGCAGCGTCGGCACGCCCGGGGTCAGGCACTGTTCGGGGTTGGAGACGATGTCCGTGGTGGCAATAGCCTCCACCCGCACGCCGGGCCGGTCGGCCAGCGCCTGCACCAGGGCCGGTGTCAGGCATTGGCCGATGAAGGCCGAGCTGCCGGCGCCGGTCAGCACGATGCGGGCCGCAGGGGCCGCCAGCAGCGGCGCCAGGAAGGTGTCCAGCGCCGCGCGGCGTGAGGCCACCAGCGCTTCCAGCCGCTGCCAGACGGCAGGCTGCTGGGCGATCTCGCGCGCGGTGTGGGGAGCGCCGCGGCGCTCCAGGTCGGACGGGGTGAGGTGAAGCAGGGTCATGGTGATGGCGGGAAAGCCCGGCGCTCAGGCGGCGCAGGCGTGGAGATAAGGACGCAGGGACTGGGCCGTGCCGTCGCGCAGCAGGTCCACCGGGCGCAGGCCCAGGCGACCTTCCCGCACCGCCTCGTATTGGCGCGGCAGGTACTGGCTCAACAGCGTGAGCGGCGGCGGGCTGGCGTCCAGCCGATGGATGAGGCGCTCGCAGGCCCGCTGCACCACCGGATGAGCCCAGTAGTAGCGGATGCGGTCGCTGAGGCTGTAGGCCAGATCCACCTGCAGGCGGGCCGGGTCCTGGTAGTAGGGCTTCCAGTGGGCGGGCTCGGCGCGCATCACCGTCAGCACCGTGGGAATCAGGCCATCGTCCGCACTCTTGGCCTGGCCCAGCCAGTCCTGCTCGATGGCGGCCAGGGCCCAGAGCGTCTCCCGCAGGGCGAAGGTGGCGCCGGGGCCGACCTTCAGCACCGCAAAATGGTCCCGCGCCAGTTGGGCCAGGCGGGACGGCGTCTGGTAGTCGGTGGAATGGGCTTCGAAGACAAGGCCGGGTTGCGTCTCGATGAAGGCGCTCAGGGCGCGGGCCTTGTCCGCCCGGTAGTCGATCACCTTGTGATGGTCGAATTCCACGCCGGGTTGCACGACCATGGCGATGACACGGGACCAGGCCGCTTCCAGCCCCGCCGCGGCAAAGGCTTCTTCATGCAGGGACAGCGTGGCCGCCGCGGCTTGCGGTGAGGTCACCGCCAGTTCGTCCAGGTCCTCGTGCGCGCCACCGGGCACTGGCACTTCGGTGCCGATGACGTAGACCGGCGGCTCGCCTCGGTCCGGTGCTTCGCGCCAGGCGCGCTCGGCAGCCAGGCACAGGCGTACGGCGCGGGCGGCAATCTCCGGCTCCGGCAGCGGCACCGGATCGTCGGCGCAGGACATCGAGCAGTCCAGGTGGATCTTGCGGAATCCGGCGCTCACATAGTCGGCCACCATGACCTCCGCCTTGGCCATGGCCACCGCAGACGGCTGGCCGCGCCAGGCATTTGGTCCCAGGTGGTCGCCGCCCAGGATCAGCTGGTCCGCCGGCAGCCCATGCTCGGCCGCAATGGCCAGCACGAAGCGACGGAAGTCGGCCGGCTTCATGCCGGTGTAACCGCCCTCCTGATTGACCTGATTGGAGGTGGCCTCGATCAAGGCTGGGCGTCCCAGCGCGGCGCATTCGGCCACAGCGGCCGCAATGGCCACCGGATGGGCGGAGCAGACGGATGGAATGCCGACAGCGGGGCCGTCGGAGGGTGTGGCCTTGTGGCGACGCACCAGGTCGAGCATGAACTTCAAGCGGGCTCCTTGCGGGCGGTGGAGTCGTCGGCGGCCGATGTGCCGCCTTCGGGTTGCAGGGCGAGCAGCAGGGCGGCCAGCAAGGCCAGCGCGACCCCGACCAGCTTCGGACCCGACGGTGAGGCGCCGCTCAGCGCCATGGAGAGCAGGGCGGTCAGCAGCGGGGCGCCGGCATTGACCATCGGCGCCACCACCAGGGCCTTGCCCAGGCGGAAGGCATAGACCAGCGTCAGCGCGCCCACGGCATTGAGCACCTGGATCAGCGCGGCCAGTCCGGGGCCATTCCAGCCCCAGGGAATCGGGCGGCTGAAGTCGGTCATCCACAGCGCCACCGGCACGCACAGCAGGGCGCTGACCATCATGTAGAAGAAGATGCTTTCCGCGCTGGCCGCGTTGTTGGCGGTCTTGAGGAAGTAGGCCTGCAGGCCCCAGGCCAGCATCACCACCAGCGCCAGCACGAACCACAGGCCTAGCGGCTGACCGGACTGGCCGAACTGGAAGTCAAACAGCGGCAGGGCACACAGCGCCAGCACGATGCCGGCCACGCCCAGCCGCCCGGTGCGCTCGCCCAGCAGGCCGAAGGACAGGGCAATGGTGACCGCGGGGGAGAGCGAGACGATCGGGAAGATCAGATAAGCCGGCCCGGACTCGACCGCCCGGAACAGCAGCATCTGCCCGCCCGCCCCCAGCAGCCCCACCGCCAGACCCTGCACCACCGCACGGCGATCCCGCTGCAGCCGCCAGCCGGCGCGGGCCAGCACGATCAGCGCCGGCGGAATCATGGTCAGGGCCCAGACCGCATAGACCAGCGTGTCCGGAAAGCCGCGCTCGGAGGACAGCCCGGTCAAGGCGCCCCAGGCGCCCCAGAACAAGGTGGTGACCAGCGAGTAGGTCAGCCAGTGACGTTGCATGGTGGGGTCTTTCGAAGGGAGGGAAGAGGGATCGGTGATTCGATCTTGAGCTTTCGAACGAAAGAATATGTCAGCTCAAAAAGAAAAACAACGGAGACGAAGGCAAGGCCCTGGATATCGACCAAAAAGCCGGGAAAACCCCGACGCATCGGGCTCCGGCTGCGTCCTTGTGGCTTTCGAATTGTCTTGTAACGAAATCAAAAATGTCCGTAAAAACCATGTGCGAAATGATTCGAAAGGACTCGTAGACTTTCGGCAGACCGGCTGTATCCGCCGCATCCGCCGCCTCCCCCGGCTGCCACGACCCCAACGAAGGAATCTGTGATGTCCGCTCGAACGCTTCCCGCGCCTGCCGTCTCCGGCTCGGTCTCCTCCTCCTCCGCCTCCGTACCCGTCTCCCTGGCGCCGCCGCCGCTGAATTCGGTCGCGCTGGCCGTGCTGGGCCTGGTGGCTTCGCTGTCAGCGTGGTCGCCGGCCTGGGCCCAACAGGCCGCGCCCGCGCCGTCCACGGCCGCCTCGGCGGCGGCTCCTGCGCCTGCGCCTGCTCCTGCTCCTGCTCCCGACGCCAAGGACCGCACCGCCCCCCAGGACCCCAGCCAGACGCTGGACCGTGTGGAGATCAGCGGCACTCGCGCCAGCCTGCAGCGCTCGCTCAATCTCAAGCGCAATGCGGCTCTGGTGCAGGACAGCATCAGTGCCACCGAGCTGGGCCGATTCCCCGACGACAACGTGGCCGATTCCCTCAGCCACATCACCGGCGTGTCGATCTCGCGCACGGCGGGCGGCGAGGGCCAGAAGGTGAGCGTGCGCGGCCTCGGCCCGGAATACACCCTCACCACCTTCAACAACCGCATCCTGGCCACCGACGGTGAAGGCCGTGACTTCGCCTTCGACGTGCTGCCCTCGGACATCATCAGCGGCGCCGATGTGGTGAAGTCCGCGCAGGCGGCGGTGATGGAAGGCGCCATCGGTGGCGTGGTCAACCTGCGCTCCGCCAGCCCCTTCGACCAGCCCGGCCAGCACGGCCTGCTGCGCCTGGAGGCGGACCGCAACACCATGAGTCGCCTCAACGGCGGCAAGCTGTCGGGCACCTACAGCAACACCTTCGGCTCGCAGCTGGGCGTGCTGGTGGGCGTGGTGTATGCCGACCGCAAGGTGCGCACCGACACCGCTGGCAATGACGGCGGCTGGACCCGCAACCCGATCAGCGACCCCGCCGCCAACTGGACCGGCAATGCCTGGGGCGGCAACATCGACCCCAATGGCAATGGCGTGCTGGACCCCGATGAAGAGGGCTTGATCGGCCCGGGCCAGTTCCGCGTCGGCTCGGTGATGGAGCAGAAAAAGCGGCTGGCCCTGTCCGGCAAGGTCGAATGGCGGCCTGCCGACAATTTCAAGCTGGTGGTGGACGGCATCCGCACCCGGCTGGATTCACCGCAGGTCGGCTATCAGCAGTCCTTCTACACGCTGTTCTCGCCGGGCCGCTGGTCCAACATGCAGGTGAGCAACGGGGTGGTGACCGGCTTCACCATGGACAACAGCGACCCCGAACTGCGCCTGAATCCCGAGCTGCTGAACCTCACCACCCACCGCGTGGTCGACACCGCCCTCTACGGCGCGAATGCGGAATGGAAGGCCAGCGCCGACCTGAAGTTCAACGGCGACGTCTACACCTCCACCTCCAAGCGCCATTCCGGCGGCCAGGACACCTACACCGTCCTGCGCATGAACCAGCCCAATGTCACCACGGTGCAACTGACCGGCTCGCAGGTGCCCAGCATCACCACGACGCTGGCCGATGGGCGCGATCTGGCGCAGGGGCTGGCCGCCGGCCAGTTCGGTGCGAGCGACTTCAACACCCATTACCTGGGCCTGTCCGGCGACAACATCGATGACCGCATCAACGGCATCAGCCTGAATGGCACCTGGACGCTGGACCGCTTCAACATCGACACGGTGCAGTTCGGCATCAGCAGCACCCGCCGCAAGAAGAACCGGGACCTGGTGGACAACGCCATCAACGGCGGCGAGAACTACTACTCCGGCGACAACGCCATCAACGTCGGCGCCCTGGGCGGCAATGTGCTGGACCAGAACCTGCACCTGCCCAACTTCATGAGCGGCGTCAGTGGCGACTTCCCGCGCAGCTTCCTGGGCTTTGATGTGCCCAACTATCTGGCGGCCCTGCAGGCCTATAACGGCAAGCCGCGTCCGGACGGCACGACCTACGACTTCAGCAAGGCCGCGCCGGTGTGGAACCCGCTGCAGAGCTACCGGGTGAAGGAGACCACCACCAGCGCCTTTGTGCAGGCGGACCTCTCCGGGGACCGCTGGAATGCCGACGTCGGCGTGCGGCTGGTGCATACCCGCACCTCGTCCACCGCCTGGGACGCCAAGATCGTGGACCTGGTGGAAAACGGCCCCTTCAACTACACCGCCACCTATGCAGCGCCGACGCCGCTGGTCGAGACCGGCAGCTACACCTACGGCCTGCCGTCGGCCAACTTCGTCTGGCACTTTGACGACAAGCTGCAGCTGCGCCTGGGCGCGGCCAAGACCATGGCTCGTCCGTCGGTGGAGCAACTGGCGCCCACCAGCACCACCGCCAGCGTCGCCTGGGGCGACTTCACCCAGGTCTATGGCGGCAATGCCCAGATCAAGCCCTACAGCGCCCGCCAATACGACGCGTCGCTGGAGTGGTATTACGCCCGCAACTCGGCCCTGACCTTTGCGGTGTTCCAGAAGAACATCAAGAACCAGATCACCACCAGCTGGCAGACCGGCGTGGACATCGGCGTGCCGGGACATCTGTTCAATGTGCTCAAGCCGATCAACGGGGACAAGGCCCGGGTGCGCGGCATGGAGCTGGGCTTCCAGCATCTGTTCGACAACGGCTTCGGCGTGCGAGCCCAGTACACCCGCAACAACTCCCGCAGCTGGGTGGGTGGGGAGGAGCGTCCGCTGGAAGGCATTGCGCCGGCCACGTCCTCGCTGGGAGTGCTGTATGAGAAGGGCCCGTGGAGCCTGAGCGCCACCGCCGACCACACCGACGAATTCGTCAGCGCCATCAATGTGCTGGGCCCTGGGTTCAATGAGCGGGCCAAGGCCATCACCTGGCTGACGGCGCAGGCGGCGTATGAGGTCAACCAGTGGCTGCGCATTTCCATCGAGGGGCGCAACCTCACCGATGCCAAGCAGTCCTACACGCTGGGCGATGGCAACATCGTGCTGCCCCAGGGCTACAACCGCTGGGGTCGTTCCTTCACCGTGGGCGCCAGCCTGAAGTTCTGATCCTGCGGAAAGCCCCCCCACCATGACGCAACGATTTTTCACTCCACCGGGTGTTGCGACCCTCCCGGCCGCTTGGTTGGCAGCCCTGCTGGCGGGTCTGTCGCTTTCGCTGTCGCTGTGTCCGCCCGCGTGGGCAGCCCAGGCAGCGCCTACGGCGTCGCCATCGACGGCCCGTCCCTACACGATGGCCGACTTCGAGCGCGTGCCCAAGATCGATGCCCACGTGCATCTGCACAACGCCGACCCCGGCTTTGTGAAGGCCGCGCGCCGCCTGAACTTCAAGCTGCTCACCATCAACGTCGACTACCCGGACTTCCCGCCGCTGGACGATCAGCAGCGGGTGGCGCTGTCGCTCAAGAAGGCGTTTCCGCAGACCGTCGCCTGGGCGGCGAGTTTCTCCAGCGACGACGCCGACCAGCCCGGCTGGCTGGACGCGACCCGCGCGCGGGTGGACGCCGGTCTGGCCCAGGGCGCGGTGGGCGTGAAGGTGTGGAAGAACATCGGCATGAGCCTGCGCAATGCGCAGGGCGATCTGGTGATGATCGACGATGCCCGCTTCAGCCCCCTGTTCGACGACTTCGCACGCCGCGGCATTGCCATGCTGGGCCACCAGGGTGAGCCGCACAACTGCTGGCTGCCGCTGGACCAGATGACGGTCAACAATGACCGCGCCTACTTCAAGGCCCATCCCCAATATCACATGGCCCTGCATCCGGAGATGCCCAGCTGGGAGGCGCAGATGGCTGCGCGCGACCGCATGCTGGCCGCCCATCCGGGGCTGCGCTTCATCGGCATGCACATGGCGTCCCTGGAGCGCAACGTGGATGAACTGGCCGACTTCCTGGACCGCTTCCCGCAGGCGAATGTGGACCTGGCCGCACGCATCGGCCAGTTGCAGGCTCAGAGTCAGAAGGACCGGGAGAAGGTGCGCCGCTTTATCCTGAAGTATCAGGACCGGCTGATGTACGGCACCGACCTGGCGCAAGCCCCGGACCAGTCCGGTGCCGCCCTGCTCAAGGAGATGGTGCCGTTCTGGCGCATGCACTGGCGCTACTTCAACACGGCCGACCGCTTCAAGGTGGACGACCTGGATGCGCCGGTGCAGGGGCTGGCCCTGCCGCGCGAGGTGGTGGACAAGCTCTACCACCGCAATGCCGAGCGGATCTACGCAGGGGGCTGGGAGGTGAAGCCATGACCGCCCGTCGCGCCTTTTTGCAATGGCTGGGCGCCGCCCCGGTCGTGGCCACAGCACCGGCCTGGGCCCGCGCCGCCGGCAACGGTGCCGGCCCCACCGGCAGTACCCCGTCCGCGCAGGCGCTCGGTCGTGGTCACGTCCGGCTGCAGGACGACCGCGTGTCGATCCAATTCGATGAGCAGATGCGCTCCCGTCTGGTACGCCTTGGTGGCCCCCGCCCGCTTCCCCTCACCGGGTTCGATGCCGGGGAAAGCCTGCTGCTGGAAGGCGGCAAGGCGATGGATCGCTTCACCCTGACGGCCGCGCAACCCGGTGAGGCGGACACCGCCTGGGGCCCAGGCCAGCATCTGGTCGTGACGGGTCGCTCGGCCGCAGGCATTGAGAAGTCCGTCACCGTGACCCTGCTGGACCGGCACCCCGGCGTGGTGCTGATCGACACGGTCTTCAAGAACACGGGCAGCGTGGCCCTGGCGCTGCAGGGGTGGACGGTGGGCGCGCACCGGCTGCTGGCATCGCCTCGCCATGGCGGCGGCTGGTGGACCTACTCCGGCGCCACCCATCAAGACCGTCGCGACTGGATGCAGCCCGTCAAGCGCGGCTTCGATCAGCGCAACTTCCTGGGCATGAATGCCTCCGACTACGGCGGCGGCACGCCGGTGGTGGATGTGTGGCGACGGGACCTTGGCGTGGCCCTTGGCCATCTGGATCGGGTGCCTCGTCTGGTGTCGCTGCCGGTGCGCGCCGTGGGCGATCAGGTGGACCTGGCCCTGCGCTGCGATGAGCCGATGACGCTGGCACCCGGCGCGGAACTGCGCACGCCCACCGCCTTCTTGCACCTGCACGACGGAGACTGCTTTGTCCCGCTGGACCGTTACCGGCAACTGATGCTGGCGCAAGGCTTCGCCGCGCCGGAGCCCCCCCGCAGCGCCCACGACGCCGTCTGGTGTGCCTGGGGCTATGAGCGTGATTTCTCGCTGGACTATGTCCGCGCCACGCTGCCCAAGGTGCAGGAGCTCGGCCTCAAATGGGCGGTGCTGGACGACGGCTGGCAGCGCGCAACGGGTGACTGGACGCTGGACCTGGCCAAGTTCCCAGGCGGTGATGCGGACATCAAGGCGCTGGTGCAGGACATCCATGCCCGCGGCATGAAGGCCCGGTTGTGGATCGCGCCGCTGGCGGTCGCCCCGGGCAGCGACGAACTGCATGAGCACGCCGACCTGCTGCTGCTGGACAAGGACGGCGCGCCGCAGCTGGTGTCCTGGTGGAACAGCTTCTACCTCTGCCCCGCGCATCCGCAGACGCAGGCCCGCATCGCCGCGATCTTCCGCAAGATCATCGGGGACTGGGGCTTCGACGGCCTGAAGATCGACGGCCAGCACCTCAACGGCGTGGCCCCTTGCTACAACCCCAAGCACCAGCATGCCCGCCCGGAAGACGCGGTCGAGCAGATGGCCGCCTTCTACAAGGCGATGTTTGAAGCGGCCCATGCGGTGAATCCGGAAGCCGTGGTGGAGGTGTGCCCCTGCGGCACGAGTTATGCCTTCCACAACATGCCCTTCATCGACCAGGCCCCGGCCAGCGACCCGCTGTCCAGCTGGCAAGTGCGCCACAAGGGCAAGGCGCTCAAGGCCCAGATGGGCCGCTGGTCCGCCTACGCCGGGGACCATGTGGAGCTGTCCACCGGCGGGCAGGACTTTGCCTCGGCGGTGGGGGTGGGCGCGGTGGTCTCCACCAAGTTCACCTGGCCGGTGGACCCGAAGCCGAAGGACTCCTTCCTGCTGACGCCGGAGCGGGAGGCCCACTGGCGGCGCTATATCGATGCGCACAATGCCAAGGGCCTGTCCGACGGCAGTTATCGCGGCGAGCTCTATGACATCGCCTTCGATCTTCCGGAAACGCATGTGGTGGAGAAGAACGGCGTCATGCACTACGCCTTCTATGCACCGCGATGGGACGGGCCGGTCACGCTGCGGGGACTGGGCCCAGGCACCTGGCGCATCCGCGACTATGTGAACCAGAAGGATCTGGGCACCGTGCAGGGCGTCCGGCCCACGCTGAAGCTGCGCTTCGAGGAGCATCTGCTGATCGAGGCCACGCTGGTGACAGCGGACGCGCGGCCTGTGGTCCGATCAGGCCGGGTGCCGGCACGCTGGCTGGACCGCGAAGGCTTCCCGGTGGCGTCCGCGTGGAGCGACGCACCGGCCAGCTTCTTCGCCCACGATTGGCGGGGGCAGGCCTTGACCGGTCCCCAATCCACACGGGTGCAACTGCTGCATGACGACCGCCAGCTGTATCTGCGCTTCCTCAGCCGCTATCAGCAACTGGCCACGCATGAGCGGGCGCTGTCCGCGACCGAGATCTATCCGCTGTGGGAGCGTGATGTGGTGGAGGTGTTCCTGCAAGCGCCGCAGGATGCGGGGACGTCGCGATATCGGGAACTGCAGGTGGCGCCCAATGGCCTGATGCAGGAGATCGGGATCAGTGAGACTCGGCGCCAGCGGGTCCTGAATCAGTCCCGGGCCCGCGCGTCCGTGCAGGCGGAGCAGCGGCTGTGGACGGCGGAGCTGGCGGTGCCCTGGCGGTCGGTGAGCGGGGGCGCGGCGTTTGGGGCTTCGGCGCCGGGATCCAGCACGGCCTTCGCCTCCATGGGCGAGGGGTGGCGCATGAACTTCTTCCGCATTGAAGGTCTGCGCGGGGAAGGGCCGACGAGCGGGCGGATGTACTCCGCCTGGAACCCGACCCGCACCGAGAAGCCCAACTTCCATGTGCCGGACGCCTTCGGCCTGCTGAAGACCTGATCGGCCTACTGAAGATTCGCAGCACCAAGGTCTCGCCAAGGGCTTCCCCTGGCGAGACCTTTTTCCTTACTTGCGCACCGTGGGCGCGAAGCAGGCGTAGCGGTAGGTGTCGTCCAGCTCCAGGGCCAGCACGAGTGTCTTGATGCCGGCGGCATTCATGCTGCTGCAGAGTTTGTCACGGGCCTGCTTCTTGTTGGTGCGGTACTTGGAGGCGTATTCCGCATTGAACACCGGCTTGCCCTTGCTGGTGAACACCGAATAGCCGCCGCATTCGCTGTATTCATTGCACTGCTCATTGAGGGCCATGTCGAAGTAGGGCTCCAGCGCGCTGAGCTGGTCCACATCGTTCTTCAGTGCAATCGCCAGGCCGCGGCTGTGGGCGGCATTGGCCAGGAACTTGTTGTAGTCCAGCTGATGCGCGGCGGTGAGCGGGAAGCCGGTGGTGTTGGAGTAGCCGTCCACATTGTCCGGTTCCACACCGTCGCAGCCCTTGGAGCGGGCGGTGTCCAGGCGACTGAGCATGATGTTGCGCACGTTGGTGGAGCGGATGTCCAGCCACCATTCACCTTCCCATTCCGGGTCCAGCGGCTTGCCGTAGTCGGTGGACTGGAATGAATTCTTGTCCGCACGCCAGTTCTCATAGCTGCCGGCGGAGAAATAGCACACCACCTTGCGGCCTTGGGCCTTCAATGCATTGATCTGCGAGACGGTGGTGTCGAACAGGTCGACGTCATACACGTCCACGTTGTAGCTGGTGTTGATCTTGCCCTTGAGCTGCCATTGCCAGGTGGTGTTGGCCGTGGGCTTCCACCAAGTCTGCGCCTGTGCATTCATGGCGCCCATGCTGGCGGCAAGCAGGGTGAGGGAAGCGCACAGCTTCCAGACGCGTCGGGGGGTTGTGGTCATCGAGGAATCCTCCATTGGCGGCACGGGGCCGGGGTTGAACAGCCCGGGGCACGTCCCGATGGACCTTCGTCCTGGCGATGGTGATTTCCAATGAATGGGCGCTGCCTCGTTTGGCTCGACTGAATGCAGTGTTTGCTTTCGATTCCGATTGATTCGAAAACGAAATTGCATTCAGTCACGCGCCGATCTGTGGCAGTTCAATGACGGAAAACCAATCGCCATGGGGCTGAAATCCATTCAGTGCCACAGGCGGGGTGGTTTCTATCATTGCGTTTTGGCTTTCACAACTTTCGGTCAATGACCATTTCGAAAGTGCTGAAGGCGACCGGCCACGACGCTTATGAGATAACTGATTGATCCATAAGGAGAGACCGCACTGAATGCCGGTCATCGAATGAGTCGGGGCATTCGGCGCGGGATCAATTTGTCACCAATGAAACGCGATGGCGGGCGGTCGCCACGGCTGCGTGGCGGGAGGTCGCCGCCCAAAAAAGCGGTGATGAGGGGCAGGACTCGCCCGGGTTCAGGCGGTCGCCGCGGGCTGCTTGCCGTCCCGCCCCTGCCCCAGCACCTGAGCCTGCAGGCTCTGCACCGCTGCAAACTGGATGGGCAGGGTGGTGGACACCAGCATGGGCGACAGCCAGGCGTCCCAGAACAATGCACTCACCATGGCCAGCGCAAACAGCGCCCCCACCATCACCAGCGCGGTGACGCATTGCTGGAGCGCATTCCCGCGCCGGATCAGCAGCAGGGTCGCGCCCATCAAGATCCCCAGCGACCAGCCAATGAAGGGCTGGTGGACCAGCCGGTGCGGGGTGGTCCGCGCGGTCCAGGGCACTTCCACACCCAGGTGGGGCAGGAGCATCACGGCCATCACCAGCACGGTGGCGGCCAGCAGCGGGCCGGAACCCAGGTGATTGAGAGACTTGAATCCACGCATGATGATCAGGGGCGCTGATGCCCAATGAAGCGATAGGGAGCCCGGCCGCATTCTCCCTGAGCCTCAGCGCTTGTCGAGTCGCTCTTCAGGGCTGCGCGCCAGCCGCGTTCATGGCCTCACGCCACCGCATCGCCGCGAAAATCCGCGAGCGTGTGCTGGGGTGGCTGTAAAACCAGAACTCTTCCAGCCGGCCGGGGTCCGCCTTGCGGTATTCCACCAGTCGCAACTGGCCCTCCGCAAAGGCCAACGGCTCCCGGGACAAGGCCAGCCCGAACTGGTCGGCTTCCGCCTCCTGCACCCGGATCATGGTGTTGGTGATGGGCGTGGCCAGCGCAAAGAAGATCGAGAAGATGGCGATCAGCAGCGGCAGCCCCGCGATGTCGGCCACGTCCTCCACGCCTGAGGCGGCGGAGGTGCGGCGCAGGCTTGCATTCATCACGACCTTGGCCACCAGGAAGCCGACCAGCAGCACCATGCCCAGCATCATGAGCATCTTGGGAATGTGATTGAGCACATAGTGGCCCATCTCATGCCCGGTCACCGCACGCACTTCCGCGTCAGTCGTGCGCCGCAGCAGGTTGTCATTCAAGCGGATGGCGGCGGAGCCGAAAAGCCCGGAGACATTCGCGCTCACCTTGGTCGTCTGCCGCGAGGCGTCGAAGACCAGCACGTCATGCGCCGGCACGCCGGTGGCCTGGGCCATGCGCAGCAGCGACTGCTTCAGCGGACCGTCCTCGACCGGCTTGTAGGTGTTGAACATCGGCTCGAACACGACCGGCGAGATGGCGATGACCAGGGTGAGCAGGACCATGGCCCCGACCGCGCCCCAGGCCCACCAATTCTGGCGGGCGCGGCGCATCAGCGCATACAGGCCCACGAAGGCGACGGCGCCGATCAGCAGGTTGATGGTGCTGGCCACCAGCCAGTCGATGAGCCAGGCGGGCGCCGTCTGCGTGGCCATGCCGTAGGCGTGTTCGCGCCACCATTCCTCATAGGCGGTCAAGGGCAGACTGACCAGGGCACCGATGCCCAGGTAGACCGCTGAAAACAGAAAGTCGCGGCGCAGCGGCCCGCGCCCCACGCGTGTGGCCCAGTCCCGCACCCGGGCGCTGCGCCGGCCCGACATCCACACGGCCGCCACCGCCAGGCCCAGCAGCAAATGCCACAGTTGCAGCCAGTAGCCGCCTTCGTAATAGGCATTGGACCGCTGCAGCACCGGCGCCGGGATGCGGTCCATGTAGGCCTGGGTGGCGGCGGTGGCATCCATCGGCAGGGCGCGGATCCAGGCCTCGTCCACCGGCGTGACCTTGAACCAGGAGGCCTTGGCAATGGCGTCAGCCGTCTGGGCCTGTGTCTGGGCCTGCGTTTGGGCTTGCGTTTGCGTTTGTGCCCGCGTCGGTGCGGACGCTGCCTCGGCGGTCGCTGTGTCTGCGGCGGTGGCCGGCACCAGCACGCTCATCGACAGTGCGGCGGCGAGAAGACCTTTTCTCATTCTCCCTCCCGGGGTGTTTGTGAAAAGGCGTGATTGTTCTCACCCTGGCCGGTGCCGATTCGGATCATTCGACGAACAGCACACCGGACCTGACAGAACGCTTCGTCGCCCGACGAAGCGCCAGGGCACGGGGCGTGCCGTCAGACTCGGGCAGTGTCCAGATTCTCCGCAACGCCCACAGCGTTCTTGGGGCCGATCCCCTGCACGGCTGCCTGAGGGGGGCGGGCCTGCGCGCTTGAAGGACCGCCGCCGGCGTCATCCGGCGGCTTGACTGGAATCCACACACGGAAGGTCGTTCCAACGCCCGGTGTGCTGTCCACTTCAATGCGGCCGGCATGCTTCTGGATGATGGAGTAGGACAGCGACAGCCCCAGCCCCGTGCCCTTGCCCACCGGCTTGGTGGTGAAGAAGGGCTCGAAGATGCGCCGCCGCACGTCCTCCGACATGCCGACGCCGGTGTCCTCCACCTCAATGCGCACCCACTCGCCCTCCAGCGCGGTGCGCAGCCGGATCTCACCGCGTTGCGGGATGGCATGGGCGGCATTGACGATCAGGTTCATGAAGACCTGGTTGAGCTGCGCAGCAATGCAGCGCACCGGCGGCAGGTCGGCATAGTCGCGCTTGACCTCTGCCTTGTACTTCACCTCGTTCATCACGACATTGAGCGTGGAATCGAGGCCGGCATTGAGATTGGCGTCCTGCCACTCCGCATGGTCCACGCGGGAGAAGTCCTTCAGGTCCTGCACGATCTTCTTCACCCGCACCAGCCCATCCTCGCTCTCATCGAGCAGTTGGGGCAGGTCCTCTTTCACGAACTCGAGGTCGATGCGCTTGTCCAGGTCCTTGAGGTCCTGGGCGGCTGCGTCGGGGAGGGTGTTGGGCGGCAATTGGCGCAGGTCATTGAGCAGCGCGAAGACCGGCTCCACATAGCCGCGCAGCGTGTGCAGGTTGGAGCTGACAAAGCCGATGGGGTTGTTGATCTCGTGCGCCACGCCGGCCGCCAACTGGCCGATGGACGCCATCTTCTCCGCCTGCAGCAGCTGGTTCTGGGCTTCCTCCAGCCGCGTGTTGGTGGACTTGATGCGCTCGAAGTTCTCCTCCAGCGCACGCTGCACCCGGCGTTCCTCGGTGCGGTCCTGCAGCAGCCACCAGATCTGGGTGTCGGCCGATTGGGGATTGGCCACATAGGCGATCAGCTGCACCCACAGCGGCTTGCCCTTGGCGGACACCAGTGCCATCTCATGCCGCAGCGATTCACCACGCTTCAGCACCGGAGAGGCGACCTCCGCCAGTGACTGCACCGACTCGTCGCTGGGGAAGAATCGCCGCGTGCGCTGTCCAGACGCCGGTTCGTCCTCCAGCTCGAACATGTCGGCGAACTTGCGGTTGCCGCGCTGGATGCGGCCCCCTTGCGTGGTGATGATCCCCACCGACGCATTCTCCAGAAACGCCTCCAACTCATGGTGGGTCAACAGCAGCTCGGCCGTGCGCTCGGCCACCAGCTCTTCCAGCTGATCCCGATGACGGCGCAGCTCCTCGTCAGAGCGGCGCCGCTGGGTCACGTCCTGCAAGGTCTCGATGGCGCCCACCACCGTGCCCTGGGCATCCAGCAGCGGTGCGGCGGTGAAGAACAGCCAGCGTCCGTCGTCGCCCATCTCCGGGAAGAAAGACTCCACCTCATAGGCGTTGTCGACCACGGCGGAGCGGCGGCAGGCGCCGCTGTAGGCCTTCTGGTAGTCCTCAGCCGTGGCGCCGTGGATGATCATGTCCGACAGCAGCGGCCGGCGCTCCTTATAGAAGGCGGTCCAGGCTTCGTCCCCGCCCAGCATGTCCATGCTGTCCCGGCCGGTGAGCTTGGCGCAGGCGGCATTCCAGTGGGTGACGCGGTGTTCCGCATCCAGCACGAAGCTGGCCACCGGGCTGTTCTCGATGATCTGGTGCAGCACCCGGCCCACGTTCAACAGGCTGGTCTGCACATAACGCATGTCGCTCAGGTCCTGCATGGTCAGCACGTTGTAGGGCTGCCCTTCGTGCAGGAAGGCACGGGCGGTCAGCTCCAGCACCCGCACCGCGCCGCTGGCGGTCAGGGCCTCGACTTCAAAGGCGGGGGCCAGGCGGTCGGCCTGCTCCAGGGCCGCGTGGGCATAGTCGCGCAGGGACTGTCGATAGTCCTGGGTGGCCCAGTCGTCAAAGGCCATGGCGGCCAGGCGCTTGTCGTCATAGCCCAGCAGGCGCTGGGCCGCGCCGTTGGCATAGACGATGCGAGCCTCGTCATGCACCAGCACCGGCGCCATGACCGCTTCCCAGGCGGCATACAGCGCAGCGGGCAGGGCGCCGGGCCAGATCGCGGCGGTGTCTGGCATCAAGCTGTTCATAGCCGCACTTCACCCGGATCTTCCAGAATGAACGAGCCGTCGTCAGCCCATTGCACCTGGGTGAGGCCCGGCTCCAGCAGCTCCAGCCGCTTGAGCTCGGCCTGCTGCGCCGTCAGGCGGCCCTGCTGCACCCGCACCAGGTCGGCCAGGCGCTGGTTCTCCAGCATCAGGTCTCGCATCTGCAGCACCTGGCGGACCGAGCACAGCAGGTCCAGGTCCACCCAGGGCTTGCCGATGAAGCGCACGATGCCGGCGTCGTTGAGGCCGCGCACCAGTGCATCCATGTCGGCGTAGCCGGAGACGATCATGCGCTGGCAATCGGGTTGCAGCGCCCGCAGCCCGGTCAGGAAGTCCACGCCATTCATCACCGGCATGCGGTAGTCGGAAATCGCCAGCGCATAGACATGGCGGCGTGCCTGCTCCAGCGCCTCGGCGCCGTTGCTGCATTCATCCACCGCATAACGCTCACCCGATGGCGTCGTCAGGCCGTGACGGATCAGCCGGTTCAGGGCGTGGAGGATGCCGGGCTCATCGTCCACGATCAGGATACGTTCTTGCATGCAGGGCTCCCGCTCACGCCGCTTGCGGCGCAGCTGTTGCCGGATCTTCGGACGGACCCTTGGGGCCCGCCTTCTCCTCGATCCGGACGGAGAACGTGAGCTTCACGCCCTCCCGGTTGGCGAACTCCCTGATCTGGCGGACCATCCGCGCATCAAACACATACCCGGCCGCCAGCAGCAGCGTGCCCTTGGGCGTCAGCAGGTCGCGAGACAGCCGCATGCCGGGCTGGATCTCATGGGCGCCCAGTTGACGTTCATGCTCGTCGTAGGCGGGGGCTTCGGCCAGCGCCTTCTGCAGCGCTTCCACCACGTCGTGCAGATAACGCGTGCCGGCACCGCCCCGGACCAATTGCACCGCCTCGGCCACCGAATAACGTTTCTCGGCCAGGCGCCCGCTCAGGGCTGAGCAATAGTCGCTGACCGCGCTGAGCACCTGCACATCCACCGGCACCGCGTCGCCGGCCAGACCGTCCGGGAAGCCCTTGCCGTCCAGCCGCTCATGCTGCCAGCGCACCAGCCGGGCCACATGATGCAATTCCGCCAGCGGCAGCAGGGCCGCTTCACCGTTGAGCGTGTGGCGGCGGTAGCGGGCTTTTTCGTCGGGGGTCATCACTGACACCGGCTTGTGCAGCAGGGTGTCCGGCAGGCCGATCTTGCCGATCTCATGCAGCAGGCCGGCCAGGTGCAGATCGTCCTGTTCCCGCACGGACAGGCCAAAGTGACGCGCGGTGCGACGGGCCAGGTCCGCCACCTGGCGCGAATAGCCGACCAGGCCGCCTTCCCGCAATTCCATGAGGCCGGAGAACACCTGCACCGACAGCAGGAAGTTCTCCTTCACCTGGGTGAAGGACCGCTCCAGCATGCCATTGACCTGCTCCAGCTCCTGGGTGCGTGCGCGCACCCGCTGCGACAGGTCCTGGTTCAGGGCGGCCAGCTCGGCATTCTGCTGGGCGGTGAGGGCCAGCAAGGCCTGGTTCTGCAGCGCCAGTCGGCGGCGTGCAATGGAATCCTCGATCGCGGCCAGCAGCTCCCGGTCGTCCCAGGGCTTGGCGATGTAGCGCTGGATCTGGCCGAGGTTCACCGCGGCCACGGTGGTCTGGATGTCGGCATACCCGGTCAGCAGGATGCGTCCGACGTCCGGATGGCCGGCATGCACCTTCTCCAGGAAGGCCGCGCCATCCATTTCTGGCATGCGCATGTCGGAGACCACCACATCCACCGGCTCGCTGGCCAGCAGGGCCAGCCCTTCGGCGCCGCTGGAGGCCAGTAAGGCCCGATAGCCCACCGGCCGGACCAGCCGGCGCAAGGCGCTCAGGATGGACGGCTCATCATCGACAAACAGGACCACGGGCGGTGAAGCATCCGCATCCATGACAGCGTCTCCGGTGTGCGTGTGTATCCAAGTGTAGGACTGGCCTGCGGGTCGTGGTTCCTCTTCTGCATGCCGGGCGCCATGCATCGGCAGCACGGCCGCCAATTCATCACGGGATAGCGCCGTCCAAGCTCACCGCCGTTGCCGGCGGCTGCAGCCACTCGCCCAGGAGCGCGCCCGCCTCGGCCAGCCGCAGTTCTTCCACCAGCGTCCTGGCCTGGCCGAAGCGCTCGGGCCCCAGACGGTCCCGCAGGGGGGCCGACAAGGCGTCGAAGCTGTCCAGCGCCTCGGCCTGCTGGTCCCGCAGCAGCTGCAGCAGGTCCGCCAGCTCGGGTGCATGCGAGCCGGTCATGACGGCTGGGATCTGCTTGGGACCCAGCCAGGGGGCGGCGGCCGCGGCCAAGGCGGCGAGCTGTTCATTCAGCCGCACCACATGGCCGGTGGCGGTCTGCAGGTCGCCATGGCGGCAAGCGGTTTCCGCCAGCGTGGCGGTGGCCGCCACGGCCGCTGCGCCCACATTGCCGGCACTGCCCCGCAGCTTGTGCAGCCGGGCCGCCATGGTGGGCATGTCCTCGCCGCCGGTGCCGGGCATGGGCATGGCCGGGTGATCCTTCAAGAGCATGCCCAGCAGCGACAGGAACAACGTCCGGTCCCCGTCCAGCCGCTGGCGCACGTCCTGGGTGTGGATGCCGTCGATCTCCGGCCAGTCGATCATCGGGTCCACGGCGGCGGCAGCATCCGCCGCTTCCGTCCCTTCTGCGGAGGGTGCCAGTGCCGCCACGTTCGACACATTGGCCGCATTGGCCGCGTTGGCCGTACTGGCCGCCTTCGTCGCACGCACGCCTTCCACACGGTCCGCGGTGCCCGCAGCCTGAGCGGTGGGCGAGGGGGGGCCTGCTGCCACTGTCTCTGCCCCTGCGCCCGACAGTCCCCGCGCCCGCTTCACCAGCCGCGTGATGCATTCGATGACCTCGGTCGGCTGGAAGGGTTTGACGATGAAGTCATTCATGCCGGCAAACCGCGCTTCCTGCCGCTGGCTGGCCAGCGCGCCGGCCGTCAGGGCCACGATCGGCAGGTCCGGCAGGACCAGATCGTGCCGGATGATCCGGGTGGCCGTCATGCCGTCCATCACCGGCATGTGGATGTCCATCAGCACCAGGTCGCAATGCGGCGCATGCTGGCGCAGATAGTCCACCGCCTCCCGGCCGTCGGTGGCCAGGGCCACGCTGGCCCCGCAGGATTCGAGAATGCGCTTGGCCACTTCCAGGTTGATCTCGCTGTCGTCCACCACCAGCACCGAAATGCCGGCCAGGGCGTCGCGTGCCGTGCTGGTGGGCAGGGCAGGGGCGGTGATGAGGCTTTCGTCGGCCAGAACGAAAGGCAGCTCCACCCAGAAGCGGCTGCCCTGGCCGGGCTGGCTGGACAGGCCCACCTGGCCGCCCATCAGCTCCGCCAACTGCCGCACGATCGACAGTCCCAGCCCGGTGCCGCCAAAGCGCCGCGTGATGGAGCTGTCGCCCTGGGCGAAGGGCTGGAACAGCAGCTCGGCGGCTTCCGGTGCAATGCCGATGCCGGTGTCCTCCACCTCAAAGCGCAGGCGCACATGGCCGGGCTCGGCCGGCAGCAGCGCGGTGGTCAAGCGCACATGGCCGGCATCGGTGAACTTGATGGCATTGCCCAGCAGGTTGGTGAGGATCTGGTTGACCCGCAGCGAGTCGCCCATCACCAGCGCCGGCAGCGGCTGCGGCACATGCTGCACCAGGCTCACGCCCTTTTGCTGGGCCTGCACCTTCATCACGTCGACCAGATAGTCCAGCAGCTCCCCCGGGGCGAAGGGCTGCAGCGAAATGCTCAGCTCGCCAGCCTCGATCTTGGACAGGTCCAGCACATCGTTGATGATGCCCAGCAGATGCTGGCTGGCGCGGATCATCTTGGTCAGCAGCTCAGACTGCGGGGCGGTCAGCCGCGTCTGCTCCAGCAGGAAGCCCAGCCCGATCACCGCATTCATCGGCGTGCGGATCTCATGGCTCATGTTGGCCAGGAAGTGGCTCTTGGCCTTGTTGGCCTGCTCGGCGGAGGCCTTGGCTTCGAGCAGCATGCGTTCATGGCGCAGCTGTGCGCTGATGTCATGGGCAATGCCCAGATAGCCCAGCAACTGGCCCTGGCGGTCCTGCATGGCCGTGACGACCAGCGAGACCGGCAGCGTGGAGCCGTCCTTGCGGCGGTAGGTCCACACCAAGGTCTGCCCGTGCGCCCCCGGTTCGCGGAAATACTGCTCGCCGGCGATCCGTCGTCCCAGCGACAGGCCGAGCTCGCGGGCACGGGCCTTGATCTCCGCCGGCAGATGGATGAGGCCGGGCGTCGCATGGCCGATGACCTCATTGGCCTGATAGCCCAGCATCTTCTCCGCACCGCTGTTGAAGACGCGGATGATGAAATCCCGGTCGGTGGCAATGATGGACACCTCGGATGCCGACTCCAGCACGGTGCGCAGCAGGGACGAGGCCTCCACCAGCTCCATCTCGGCCCGTTTCTGATCGGTCACGTCCCAGTTCACGCCGATCATGCGGCGGGCGCTGCCCTCGGCATTCGGCTCCACCCGCGCCACCGCCCGGATGTGACGCACCTGCCCATCCGGCCAGAGGATGCGGAACTCGGTGTTGAAGTTGCGACGGCCATGCAGACAGTCCTGCAGCCGGGCATCGACCTGGGCGCGGTCCTCCGGATGGATCATCTCGCGCCAGAAGGCATCGCTTTGCGGGCCGGTGCGTGGGTCCAGGCGGTAGAGCGCATACATCCGCTCGTCCCAGGTGGCGGAACCGTCGATCAGGTCGTATTCCCACACCCCGATGCCGGCAGCGCTGGTGGCCAGGGCCAGCCGGGCATGGCTTTCCGCGGCGGCCACGCGGCTTTCCCGCAGCTCGGTCACGTCATGCACCAGGACGTAGAAGCCTTGCACCTGGCCGTTCACCACGTCCGGCAGGTAGTGGGCCAGCGAATGGCGCACGCCGCGGCCGTCGGGCCGGGGAATGCTGCGCTCGAAGGCCTGCGCCTCGCCGCGCAGCGCCCCTTCGATGTGGGCACGGTTGCGGCTCATCAGATCGGCGCCAAGCAGCTCCTGCATGGTGCGGCCCGCCATCTGGCTTTCATCCAGGCCGAACCAGGTGCGGTAGGCCTTGTTGGCGAAGCGGTTGCGCAGGTGGCGGTCCCAGTAGCCCACCATCGAAGGCAGTGCGTCCAGGATGTTGCGCAGGTCCCGCTGGGCGGACTCCAGGCTGGCCGTGCGTTCCTTGACCTTGTCCTCCAGCTCCCGGGTGAGGCGCTGGAGCTGGCGCTCGGCCTCCTTGGCCTCGCTGATGTCCCGCACCGTCTTGAGGATGCCGATGACGGTGCCTTCGTCGTTGCGCAACGGGGTTCTGGAGATGGCCACGTCGAATTCGCGTCCGTGGCGGTCGCGCCGCACCGTGTCGTAGGTGGGGACGGCGGTGGCGATCTGGGCGTCGGGGAAGGCGGCCCAGGTGTCCTCTTCATGCCGGTCGGGCGCGATCAGGTGGTCCAGCGGCTGGCCGATGGCCTCCAGGCTGGTGTAGCCGAACAGCGTGGTGGCGGCGGCATTCCAGGACATGACCCGGCCGTCCAGGGACACGCCGATCAGCGCATCGCTGGACGCCTCCACCATCGCCGCCCGACGCGCCTGCTCCGCGCTGAGCGCCTGCTGGCGGCGTTTGGACTGGCCGTAGAGCCAGGCCATGCAGGTCAGCAGCAGCACCCCCAGTGCGCCTTCCAGGGCCACCTCGCCCGGCGAGCGCAGGTTCAGGGAACGGATGAAGCTGTCGCTGGGCTGGATCTCGGCTTCCCAGCGTCGGCCGTAGACATCGAGGATCAACAGGGTGGGGCCGACACCATGCCGCAGGGTGCGGCCTCCGGTGGTGGAGAAGAAGGGCGCGGACCGTTCGCCGCCAACCTGCGCTTCGACATCCCGCAGGGTCAGGTCGTAGTACTCGGGGCGGCTGTCCAGGTTGCTCAGGACGTCGTCCACACTGATCGGGGCATAGGCCCAGCCGACGGTGACGTTCTGGCGGGCCACCTCGCTCTCCGGCGGCAGCAGCGTGCTGTAGATGGGCAGCAGCAGCAGGAAGGACTGGCGCTGCTTGCCCTTGGCCTGCACCAGGGTGATGGGGCGGGTGATGATGGCCCGGGCCTCGGACATCGACCGCACCGCCGCCTCCCGCCGGCTGTCGTCCGAGGCGATGTCCAGCCCCACCGCCGCGGCGTTGTACTCCTGCGGCTCGATGTACTGGATGACAAAGGCTTCGCCGTCATTGGGCCCCAGCGTGTGCACGGCGAAGGCGGGCGCGGTGTCCTGACGGGCCCGCTGGCTGAAGCTGTCGAGTTGGTCGCGCGGCACCCGGCGGATGAAGCCGAAGCCACGGGCACCGGGGAACTCACGGGTGATGTCGCGGGTGAGGCTGTAGCGACGGAAGTCCTCCCGGGACACACGGCCCACGCCTGCCGTGACCAAGGCACCGCGAGCACCGCGCAGACCGTATTCATAGTTGCGCATGCGCGACTGGACCTGCTCGGCCACCTCCTGGGCCAGGGCACGGCTGCGGGTGGCCACGGTGTCCTGGTTCTCCTGGTATTGCCAGACCACGCCCCCCACGGTCAGCACGACACCGGTCAGCAGCCCGACCAGGGCATCGCGGCCGGTGAGGGTGCTCCATCCGCTCCAGGGGGCCTTTTGCATGGTGTCAGTGGGGCGGCAGGTCCTCGGCCAGCAGCAGGGTCAGGGTGAAGCAACTGCCCTCGCCGAGGCGGCTGGTCACGGTCAGGTGACCGCCCATGGCATCGATCAGTTGACGGGTCACCACCAGCCCGAGGCCGGTGCCCGGCAGGCGGCTGCTCTGCAGGCCCAGCCGGTTGAAGGGCTCGTAGAGGTGGGCAATCTGCTCCGGGCTCATGCCGATGCCGGTGTCGGTGATCGAGATCTGCAGGTGCTGATCCGCCAGCGTCAATTCCACCGCGACCGTGCCGCCGCGCTTGTTGTACTTGATGGCATTGCTCAGCAGGTTGACCAGGCACTGCCGCAGTCGATTGCCATCCGCCAGGGCCAGTTGACCGTCCGGGATCTGGCGTGACTGGGTGAGCTGCACCCCCGTCTGCTCGGCCAGGCCTGCGGTGGTCCGCAGGGCGCTGTCCAGCACCTCCACCACATTCACCGGGCCGCGTTGCACCGACAACTGACCGAGCTCGAAATGCCCCAGCGCGCTCAGATCGTTCATCAGGGTGGACAACTGGGTGCAGCCTGCCTCGATCATGGCCACCCGCTGCGCCTGTGTGGCGTTGAGCGGCGCCACCTTGTCGCAGGCCATCAACTGGGCAAAGCCCAGGATGCAATTGAGCGGATTGCCGATCTCATGGGCCACGTAGGAGATCATCAGCGCCTTGGTCTTGTTGGCCGCCTCCGCCGCGGCGCGTGCGCTGGATTCGGCGGCCAGGCGTTCCCGGTCGGTCAGGTCCCGGCACATCAAGGTGGTCAGGCGCAGCGTGCCGTTGCCCACGGTGGAGATCGACACCTCCGCCGGCACCTCTGTGCCGTCGCAGCGCGACAGCAGCACCCGCTGGCCGGAGGTGGGCTGGCTCAGGTCCAGGCCAGGCAGGCGGTCGCTCAGCAGGTCCGCCGCCGGTCGGCCGGTGGACAGCAGCGGGTCCATGGCAAGCAGACGCCCGGCGGCCGCATTCATCAGGGCGATGTCACCCGCGGCGTTGATGGTGATGATGGCGTCCGACGCGCCCTCCACCACCGCCGCCAGCCGGTCGGCCTGCAGCCGTTGGCCCTCGGAAGCGGCCATGGCCAGTTCGATGTCGGTGCGCCGCTTGAGCTCCAGCAGGTTGCGCACCCTCGCCTTGAGTACGGTGCCGGAGAAGGGGCGGGCCAGGATGTCGGCGGCGCCCAGGGCCAGCGCCCGGGTCTCGTCAAAGCCATCGGCCTGACGACTGACAAACACGATGGGCACATGGCTGAGGGTGGGCGCGGCCTTGAAGAGGCGGCACAGATCGAATCCCGGCTCCTCGCGGCCCTGCAATGCCGTGTCCACCAGCACCAGGTCCGGCCGCCAGGTGCGCACCAGCACCATGATCATCACCAGGTCTCGGGCATCGGCGGTGCGGACTTCGCCGATGCCTTCCAGCGTCTCATGCAGCCCGGAGACTTCCACCGGATCACTGCCGACCACCAGCAGCCGCGACGGCCCGGCCCTGAGCACCTCCGGTTCGTGCAGCGCGGCCTGCGTGGCTTCCGCCTTCGCCCGCTCCACTTCCGCCACGGTGCGCAGCACTGCGCCGACGCGGGCCTGCAACTGCTCGGCCATGATGGGTTTTGTGACGAAGTCGGCGGCGCCCAGTTGCAGGGCTTCCAGGCGGGTGGCCTCGGAGTCGTCACTGGTGACGAACAGCACCGGCACGTGGGCCAGCGACCCATCGTTCTTGAGGATGGAGCACAGCTGCGTGCCGGACATGCCCGGCATCTCCATGTCGATCAGCATCAGGTCCGGGCATCGTGCCCGGGCCAGTGCCAGCGCCTGTTCCCCCGACAGCGCCAGGCGTTGATCGGGATACCCCGCCAGGACTTTGCTGAGCACCCGAAGCGTGGACGCATCATCGTCCACCAGCAACAGCGACTTCTGTTTGGCCATAACCCTCCCGACGATGCCCTGGTTTCATGTGAGCAGGAACGCCGCATTCCGTTGCAAAGGGTCCGCAGGCGCCGCAGCGCCCGGCCCGCGCGGTCTTTCGATGGATGGACAGGCTTGTTCTTGATGATCCCTCAGAGAACGGCAGGTCGGTGTCCGCAAGCTTGAGGTTGTCCGCGTGTGCGAAGTCAGGCAGGCCCCGCCTCCAGCTTGAAGGCACTGACCGCATCCACCAGCAGTCGCGCCTGATGGCTGAGGCTGTCGGCGGCGGCCGCCGACTGCTCCACCAGGGCCGCGTTCTGCTGCGTGGTTTCGTCCAGCTGCGCCACCGAGCTGTTGATCTGCAGGATGTCGCGGCTCTGCGCCTGGGAGGTCTGCCCCAGCTCGCTGATCAGGCCCACGACCCGGGCCACCTGGTCACGGATCTCCTGCATGCTGGTGCCCGCGCTGTCCACCAGACGCGAGCCCGCCTCCACCGTCTCCACATTGCTGATGATGAGTTGCTTGATTTCCCGCGCGGCGGTGGCGGAGCGCTGCGCAAGACTGCGAACTTCACTGGCCACGACGGCGAAACCGCGGCCGGCTTCCCCGGCTCGGGCCGCCTCCACGGCGGCATTCAGGGCCAGGATGTTGGTCTGGAAGGCAATGCCGTCAATGACGCTCACAATGTCGCCAATTCGCTGGCTGGCCTCATTGATATTCGTCATGGTGTGAATGACATGGCCCATGACTTCTGCGCCTTTTTCCGCAGCGCGGTTGGCGGCAGAGGCAAAGCTGGTGGCTTCCTGCGCGGTTTCGGCGCTGTGGGTGACGGTGCCGGAGAGCTGCTCCATCGAGGCGGCCGTCTGCTGCAGGCTGGAGGCCTGGCGTTCGGTGCGCTGCGAGAGATCCCCGTTGCCGACGGCGATCTGGCCGGCACCGGTGGCCACCGAGTCACTGCTGCTGCGCACCACGCCTACCAGTTGACGCAAGGCCTCCTGCATCTGCTGCAGGGAGCCCATCAGCTGTCCGACCTCGTCGCGGGACTCGGCTTGGATGCGGGTGCTCAGGTCGCCCTTGGCAATGCGCTGGGTGATGGTCATGGCGGCGCGCAGCGGCCGGGTGACGCTGCGGGCCATCCAGCCGGCCACGCTGGCGCCCAGGATGGCCGACAGTGAGAGCAGGCCGATCATGGACCAGCCGGCCCGGTCGATGGTGGCGTCCGCATCGGTGCGTGCGTCATCCATGGCCTTACGCTGCGCTTCGATCAGTTCATCCAGGGCGCCGAAATAAGCGGCCTGGGTCTGGCTGACCTCCCCGACCAGCAAGTCACGGGCGGCCTCGTTGTTGCCGTCCATGCCCAGCTTGATGGCGGGATTGATGGTCTTGACGTAGGCCTCGCGGGTGCGGGTCACCTTCTCCAGCAGCTCGCTGCCCGCCTGGTCTGCCAGCTGCGTCTGCAACTGCTTGAGCAATTCCTGGGTGGAACTGCGATTGGCATCGATGCGCTCCTTCTCGCGCTGCTTGGCGGCCGGATCGGTCAGCAGTGCAATGTTGCGGGCCACCCGGGCCGTCACATTCACGTTGTCCTTCAAATTGGTGAGAAGCGAGACGATGACCAGGTGCTTGCCGGTCAATTCACGCATCTGCTCCCCCACATGCTGGAGGGCCACCCGGCCAAATCCCGCAACCGCCATGCTCATCACGATGAGCAATGCAAACCCCAGCCGCATGCGCGTCGCAATGGACCTGTCCTTCAATGCCTGCATGTCAGTTCTCCCTGGAAATGACGGCGGCGCGCCGTCGAGGTGTCGAGGTGTCAGCGGACCTTTGCAGGGCACGGCGCCTGGCAGCGCGTGTCCAGTTGGCTGATTTCAGCCTGTTGTATGCGTATCGTGGCCGGATTTGGACGATTTGTCGCGGTATCCGACTGGCGGTCAGCGCCTTTTTAATGCGTTTGAGATGTCATTCGACAACTTCTGCACATCTGCATTGAGGCTGACGGCGGTGTCGAGCAGCGATTCGCTGGGGTCGGTGTCCGCCTTGAGGGCGGTTTCGAAGCTCTGCAATCGCGCGGACAGTTCATGGGCGCCGATCGTGGCGCAAGACCCCCGCAGGGTATGGGCGGCCTGGCGCCACCGAGGCTGACGGCCGCCGGGCGAGGCGTCGGCCAGGTCCGGCTGGCCGTGGGCATAGGTCTCTGCAAAGCGCTGCAGCACCCGCTGCAGCACCGCGAGATTGCCGCCCACGCTGTCCAGGGCGGCGGTGGTGTCCAGGCCGGGGATGGCGGGCAGTGGCGCCTGGACAGCGCTGGCGGCGGGCGATGCCAGCGCGTCAGGAGACCGGGAGGAATCGGAGGGATCTGAAGAATCTGAAGAAGCGGGGACAGAGGGGGGGACACCGGTCCCCGGCGCGCTGACCGCCGCATTGAGCTGGCGCATCAGCACCTCATACAGCCGCGCCGGATCCACCGGCTTGGCAATGTGGTCGTTCATGCCCGCGTCCAGGCAGGCCTGCCGGTCTTCGCCGTAGGCATTGGCCGTCATGGCGATGATCGGCACCCCAGGGCCACGCAGGGCACGGATCTCCCGGGTGGCGGCCAGTCCGTCGAGGATGGGCATCTGCACGTCCATCAGGATGACATCGAAGTCCACCTGACGCGCCCGTGCGACGGCGCTGGCCCCGTCATCGACCACTTCCACGTCCAGCCCGGCCGAGCGCAGCAGCTCCTCGCCCACCTCCTGGTTGACCGGGTTGTCCTCGGCCAGCAGCACACGGCGGCCGGCATGGCGTCGTCGCAGGGCTTCGAGTTGGTCCTCGCCCTGCAGTCGTCGCTCGGCGGGAACGGTGTCGTGGGTGGCGGGACGGGATGCACCGGATGTAGCGGATGTCCCGCGGGGCGAGGACCCTCTGGGCGCGTAGGCCCCCTCCGCTGAAGGTGCCGAATCGGATGAAGCCGAAAGGGCTTCGGAAGTCGAGGCGGGGCGCGGCGGCACTCCCAGGGCGGGGTCGGATACCGCGCTGCGGCCCAGCAGTCGCCCGATGGTGTCCAGCATCTGCGTGGGCGTGACCGGCTTGGCCAGTACCGCATCAAAGCCGACCTGAAGCGCCTCCTCGCGGATCAGGTCGCCGTCATAGGCGGTGACCAGAATGCTGGGCGGCAACGCTTCGCCCATGACCTCGCGCAGGCGGCGCAGCGTCAGCAGCCCGTCCCAAGGCACCATGCGCCAGTCCACCACCAGCAGGTCCGGGGCGCGGCCGGTGTCCAGGTCCTCGTCGGCTTGCCGCACGGCGCTGGGGCCGGAGAGGTGGCCGTCTACCGTCATGCCCAGGATCTTGAGCGCATCACTGAGAGCATCGAGCGCTTCGGGCAGGTCATCCACGACCATCGCATGGCGTCCCTCCAGGCGGCCGCGCATCTGCTGCGGGTCCGCCCGGTCCGCGCGGTCGGTCCAGGCGGTGAACCAGAAGGTGCTGCCGCGGCCGGGCTGGCTTTCCAGGCCGACGCTGCCTTCCATCAGTTCGGCGATGCGCCGCGTCAGGGCCAGGCCCAGTCCGGTGCCTCCGTAACGACGGGTGGTGGAGAGGTCGGCCTGCTCGAAGGCGCTGAACAGCGCGCCTTGCCGCTCAAGCGGAATGCCGATGCCGGAGTCCCGCACCTCGAAGCGCAACTGCAGGCGGCCGTCCTGCTCCTGCAGCAGGTGGCCCCGCAGGCGCACCCAGCCGTGTTCGGTGAACTTCACTGCATTGGCCAGCAGGTTGATCAGGGCCTGGGCCAGCCGCTTGGGGTCGCCGCGCATGCGCTCGGGCAGGTGGTCGGTGTCCAGCACGAGTTCGAGCTTCTTGCGTGCGGCTTCGTCGCCCACCATCTCCAGCACGCTGGAGAGCAGGTCGTCGCGGGAGAACTCGATGCTGTCCAGCACCATCTTGCCGGCTTCGATCTTGGACAGGTCGAGGATGTCGTTGATCACCTGCAGCAGGTGCTGCGCCGCGCGTTCGATCTTGACCAGGCGGTCCTGCTGCTGCGGCTCGGCCGTGTCCCGGCGCAGCAGATGGGTCAGGCCGATGATGGCATTCATCGGCGTGCGGATCTCGTGGCTCATGTTGGCCAGGAAGGCGCTCTTGGCCCGGTTGGCCACTTCGGCACTCTCGCGGGCTTCGATCAGATCGGCGGTGCGGGTGGAGACCAGCGCCTCCAGGTCGTCGGTGTGCAGGCGCAGCTGTTCCTCGAAGTGGCGGCGCTGCACTTCGGCCCGGGCGACGCTGATGCCCAGGGACAGGTCGTGCGAGGCTTCCTCCAGCACATCCAGCGTGCCGGCATCAAACACATGCTCCTCGGCTGCGCAGATGTTGAGCACGCCGATGATGGCGCCGTCCACCACCAGCGGCAGCGACAACGTCGCCAGACAGCCGCGTCGAAGCGCCCCGGTGCGCCACACCGCGTCCGCCGGATTGGTGCTGCTGCGGGTCCAGACCTGCTTCACCCCGTCCTTCAAGGCCCGGGCCACCGGACCGGCGCCGTCGCGGGCCAGATCCCAGGTGGCATAGAGCGCATGCAGCAGCTCGGGCTGCATGGCATACATGGCCATCAATTCCACCAGGCTGTCCTCGGACGCATAACCGACCCAGGCAATGCGGAAATTGCCAGCCTCGATGATGGCCTTGCACATCTGGTTGAGCAGGGCTGCCTCGTCATGGCGCTGCAGCAGGGTGCGGTTGCCGGCGGAGAGCACCCGCAGCGCGCGGTTGGACGATTCGAGACTGGCCTCGCGCTCCTCGATCTTTTCGGACGATTCGTCGATGGTCTGGGCCAGATAGCCGATCTCGTCGCCGCCATGAGGCAGACCGGTGCGTGCGCCGCGTTCCCCGGCCCGCTGGCGCTGCACGATGGCGGAGAGGTGCTGCAGCGGCCGCACCAGCCAGTGGTTCAAGCCGACCAGCAGCGCCACCCCGGTGCCCAGCAGCACCGACAGCAGCACGGCAAAGGCCGCGATCGCCTCCCGCTGCGCGGGTGCCTCGATCAGGGCCATCGGGGACGCCATCAGCAGGCGGTAGTGGCTGCCGCTGGTGGTGCGCAGCAGCGGCACGTGCGCAATGAGACGGCGCTGACCCGCGCGATTGACGGCCTCGAAGGCTTCGGCGTCGGCCCCCTGGATCTTGCTCAGGACCGTGGTGGGGATGGGGGTGCCGGTCCAGCCCTCGACATCCGGATGACGGGCGACGATGACGCCCCGGCCATCGATGACGGACAGGGTTTCCTCGGGCAGGCGTTCGGAGACATTGACGGTGCGCTCCAGCCACTTCATGTTCAGGCCGCCGTAATAGACGGCGATGACCTTGCCGTCCGCATCCCGCCTGGCCTTGCTCAGCGTGACGGTCGGCTTGCCGATGGTGCGGCTGATGGTGATGTCGCCCACGCTGATGTCGTTGCTGGTCAGCGCACGCTGGAACCAGACGCGGTCCGAGAAATTCAGCGGGCGTCCCGGGTCTACGGCCGAGCACAGGCGATTGCCCTGCGCATCCGTGACGCCGAACTGGTCGTAATCGGGCTCATTGGCCAGCAGGGCGGCCAATTGGCGGTTGCAGAAGGCCGCTTCGGCCGGTGAGCCCGGCAAGGGGGTGGCCATCAGGGTGTCCAGGAGCGCGTCCGCGCGTTCCACCAGAATGTCCTGACGGGCGGCGATCAGCTTGGCCCGGACCAGATGACTCTCTTCTGACGCTTGTATGCGGGCCTGGCCGTCGCTGTACAAATGCCAGGCCAGCATCGCCCCCAGCACGGAGAAGGCGATGAGCGTGAGCCCAATGACGCGGTTTCTGAGTGTGAGTCGAGTCACGGATGCACAGACGCCCCCGCTGCCCATTGCAGCCGATTCATGATCCGGCAAATGAGGGGGAGAGTCCAGTCTTTCCGAGACCTTTCCGAGACGATTACGAGACGATTCCCCCTTCAAAAAGGGGGGCGCCCGTCATCGCTCTACACTGGGCCGGCCCAGATCCGCCCGTGACCGCATGCGCCGCCGACCGTCCACCTCCTTGCCCGCAAGTCCGCCTGCTCCCGCCTCCAACACCTCGTCCGCACCGCACGCTGCGACCCGGTCCGCGACCCGGTCCGCGACCCAATCTGCGACTCGATCTGCGACCCTGGTGGGCCTGGTGGCCCTGCTGCTGTGGAGTTCCTCCGTCGGGCTGATGCGCAGTGTGAGCGAAAGCTTCGGACCCACCGGGGGCGGCGCCCTGATCTACACCTGCGCCTCGGTGGTGCTGCTGCTGACCCTGGGGCCGACCCGGGTGTCGACGTTGCCCCGGCGCTACCTGTTCGGCGGCGGCGCGCTGTTCGTGGCCTACGAGCTGTGCCTGTCCCTGTCGCTGGGCTACGCCAGCTCCGGACGTCAGGCCATCGAGGTCGGCATGTGCAACTACCTCTGGCCGACGCTGACGATGACCGCCGCCATCCTGTTCAACGGGCAGCGAGCCAATGCGCTGATCGTGCCAGGCTTTGCCCTGGGCGTGCTGGGGGTGTGCCAGGTGCTGGGCGGTGACCAGGGCCTGGACCTGGCCCAGATGCTGGCCAATGTGCGGGCCAATCCGCTCAGTTATGGGCTGGCCCTGCTGGGAGCGGTGCTGTGGGCCGCTTACTGCACGGTGACGCCGCGATGGGCCAACGGGAGCAACGGGGTGACGCTGTTTTTCATGGCGTCCGCGGCCGCGCTGTGGATCAAGTTTGCGCTGGGCGAGCAGCCGCCGATGCAGCCCAGCCCGAAGGCCCTGGGCTTCCTGGCCCTGTCGGCCTGCGCCATGGCCTTCGGCTATTCCGCCTGGAACGTGGGCATTTTGCGCGGCCATGTGAACGTGCTGGCCGGCGCGTCGCAGTTCATTCCAGTGATGTCCGCCGCGTTGGCGGCGGTGGTGCTGCAGGCGCCGCTGTCGTGGCATTTCTGGCAGGGCGCCGCCATGGTGTGCGCCGGGTCGCTGCTGTGCTGGCTGGCGACCCGGGGCGGGCGGCGGGTCAGTCCTCCTTCAGCTTCTCATCCTCCTGCTTCGCATCCTCCATCGCCTCCGGCTCCAGTTCCTCGGCATAGCGGTTCAGACGGATGAACAGGCCCCAGCCGCCCATCAGCACGCCGACGGCGGTGACCATGGCGGCGGCATGCAGCAGCAGCGTGGAGCCCTCATGCGAGGCGCGGAAGGTGGCCACCAGGCCCTCGATGGCCAGTGCCACCACGATGACCACCATGAACCGCGACAGGAAGCGCCGGACCCGGGTGGGTGCACTGATGTGGGCGGTGCGGATCACTTCTTCCTCAGTGATGGTCTGGGCAATCTGAAGCGCCACCACGGCGGCAGCCAGCACGCCCATGGATTCGATCACCAACTGGGCGGCATGGTCGTTCAGGTCGGTGCTCAGTACCTCCCAGGTGCCCTTGGCGGCGATGTAGAGCAGCAGCAGGGCCATGCAGATGAACAGCAGGGCCAGCAGGGCATGCACGACCGAGAAGCCGCGCATCAGGGAGGGCGCGCCGTCGTTGTCGTCGTCAGTCGTTGGACGACTGGCACGAGTCGAGAGGCTCGGCCGTCGCTGCGAGAGGCGGTCTGGCGGTCGCGGGGAGCTTGGCTCGATCCTGTCGGCGCCGGCGGCCGTCATGGACGGCAAGGGGCTGCGGGCGCTCGGTGAAGGCGCTGACGAAGGCGCCGAAGAAGGGGGCTGGGGTGAAGCGGCATTCATCCCGCGACCTTAAGGGGCCGCTGTACGCCGCCTAGTAGGACAGCATCCCGCCGTGGCGACGGACAAGGCCGATTCAAGCCATCAGGACTGCGACGGCGGTCCCTTGCGCAAGAGGCGCTGGGCCAGAGCGTCGCCCTGCTGACGCAAGGCATTGGCTTTGTCGCCGGCCAGACGGGCGGCGCCGACTGCGGCCCGGCGCGCCGCCTCAGCCGCGTCCGCTGCCTCCGCCGCCACCTGCGATGCCACCTGAGTGGCCACCTTGGAGGCCATCTGGGATGCCACCTGGGAGGCCTTGGCCGCCTGCTCCAGCGCCAGGCCGCCCTGCTGCCGGACTTGCTGCCGCACCTGCTCCGCATCAGGCAGCCGCTCCTGGGCCCAGTCCGCCGCCTTGCGGGCCGCCAGAGCCGTCTGCTCGGCCGTCTTCAGGGCGGCTTGCTGCGCCACTTGCAGCGTCTGCTGCGCGGCGCCTTCGCCCACGCGCCGGATCGTCTCCGGGTCGGGCAGCCGCTCCTGCGTCCAACTGGCGGCACCGGCCACCGCCGTGCGCACCTGCGTGGCGGCACCGCCGGCCGCCGCCACGGCCGCGGTCCAGGCCTTCGTCAGCTCCCCGGGCGGAGTGGTGCGCAGCAGCTGGACGGTACGGTCCAGGGCTTCGGTGTGCTGCGTTGTGAGCGGGCCGCCCGCTTCCAGCATCTCGCGCAGGAAGACGGCCAGGTCGTTCACGATGGCCTGATGGTTGCAGTCCGGGTTCATCCGCAGGAACTCCGCGCCTTCCCTGGCGATGGCGTCCAGCGATGCGTCGCCCAGTCCCAGTTCGACCGCCTGCACCGCCTGCGTCACAAACGGCTCGCCCAGTCCCCAGTCCTGGATGAGATGGCGGATGAGGAAGTCCCGCTGCGCCGGTTGGACCGTGCCGTTCACCGCGGCCAGCCGCAGCGACAGCGGGGCGATCAGGTCGAAGAGGGCCAGCCCCAGCGTGTCCAGCGGCGTGTTGAGGTACTTGGGAATCTCGATGATCCGTTGGCCCCGGGTGTTGCCCAGCAGGCGGTAGAGCCCGTAGCAGGCACCGCCCGAGGCCAGCGCCGCAAAGGCCACCCAGCCCAGCGGCGTGGCCGATGCGCCCAGCACCGATGCCACCATGCCGGACTTGGCCACCGCGGCGCCGGCGCCCGCCGCGCCCAGCACATCCCAGACCTCCCGGGTGCGGTTGATCATGCGAAGGGAGGCGTACGCGTCTTCGCCGATGGCCAGCTTGGCCTTGAAGGTCAGGGGCTCGGCCACGACCTCGCGGACGCCCTCGAAGGTCGGGGCGGGCAGCAACAGCGGCGCCATTGCCGAAGGTGGAGACGGTGGCAGCGGAGGCTGCGGTGGCAGCGGATGGGACATGACGACTCCTCGGGACACGGTCCGTCTGAAGTCTAGTGGCTGGTGGCGGCCCGCGCCCGCATCGGGGCTGCGCTTATTCCACCCAGCGATTGCGGCCCAGCCGCTTGGCTTCGTACAGCGCCGCATCGGCCCGCTCCAGGGCGCGCTCCCAGTTGCCGGAGAGCGTGTGCGGCGGGGCATTGTCAGTGCCGTCCTGCGCGCCGGGCTGTGGCAGCTCCGGAAAACTCGCCACGCCCAGGGAGGCGGTGCAATGCAGCACCTGGCCGGTGGGCAGGCGGATGGGAGCGTCGCGCAGGCTGGACAGCAGCCGTTCGGCCACCACCGCGGTTTCTTCGCGCCGGGCATGCCGCACCACGATCAGGAATTCCTCGCCGCCCCAGCGCACCAGCAGGTCTTCGCCGCGGGTCGCTTCCCGCAGGCGGGCCGCCAGCTCCACCAGCACCGCGTCGCCCGTGGCATGACCGTAGCGGTCGTTGATCTGCTTGAAGTGGTCCACGTCCAGCAGGAAGAACAGCAGGTCTCGCCCGGGCTGGCCGGCCTCCACCGAGGGCTCTGTCATCTCCGCGGGGCGGGCATGGGCCCGCAGCGCTTCGGCCACGGCCTTGTCGATGACCTGGGTGAGAAAACGGCGGTTGCGCAGGCCGGTGAGCGGGTCGGTGAGGCTCAGCTCCTGGATGCGGTCATTGGCCAGTTGCAGTTGCTGATGGCGTTCCATCAGCTCGCGCTGGGCCGCTTCCAGCGCGGCCACGGCCCGGCTGAGCTCGCGGTTGGCGGCCTGCAGCTCACGGGCCCGCGCCGCTTCCTTGCGGGCCATTTCGCGGTGGTGCTGGGCTTCGGCCAGCACGGTCTCACTGCGGTGGCGCGCTTCCATGGCCATGCCCTGGCGCTCGGTGGCGCGGCGCTTGTCGGCGGCCAGCGCCTGCAGTGCACCGCGCAGGGCCACGATGGCGTCAGGATCCCGGCGACGGGCCTGCAGCCGGTCGGCCAGCTCCAGCAAGAGTTCATGGCGCTGGGCGCCTTCGAGCTGTTCGTCGGCAATGCGCAACGCCCGCTCCAGCAGCGCCACCGGTTCGTCGGCACAGACTTGGGCCGTCCCCGCCTCCACCTGGGCCTGAGCCACGCGTGACAGGCAGATCAGCGTGCGCAGCGCCTGGTCCGGATCCAGATGGGGCTGCTGCAGCGCCTTGTCGAGCAAGGACCGGGCCTGCGCCAGATCCTGCCGGGCATGGGCCACGCGGGCCAGCCCGAACAGCGCGTAAGCGCGGTCTTCCACCAGTTCCACATGGCGGCCCTGTTCATGGACCAGCGTGAAGCCGCGCTCGGCGGCATCGATGTTCCCGCATTCCAGCTCGGCATCGGCCAGCGCCAGTTGTGCATTGAGGAAGTGGGTGGTGCGCGGCACCCGCGCCAGCACCGTCACCGCTTCGCGGGCCATGCGGCGGGCCTCGTCCGCCCGGCCCTGGCGCACCAGCACTTCGGAGAACACCGACAGGGTGCAGCCCAGCGGATGCGGCCAGGCGCAGTGGCGGGCCACGTCCAACCGGTGGCCCAGGCGTGCGGCGGCAGCGTCCAGGTCGCCCAGCTCCATCAGCAGGGAGGCGGCATTGGCGTTGTCCAGCAGCGCCCGGCGCATCTGGCCGCATTCCTCCGAGGCCTGGATGGACAGCAGCGCATGGGCCAGGGCGGCATCACAGGCGCCGCGGCCCCATTCGGTGATGAACAGGAAGAACTGGGCCAGGGCGCGCAGGGCGGGAGAGGATGCGTTTTCCGACCGGCGTGCCGGGGCCTTCCAGGCGATGCCGGCCGCTGTCGCATCTTCGAAGGCGGCGAAGCAGGCCAGCGCCATCTCGGCGGTCTGCAGGCGGTCGGTGTCGCCGGCGGCCTCGGCCAGCGCGGCGGCACTGCGCATGAACTGGTTGCGCATGCGGGCGTCGCCCAGGTCATGCACGATGTTGGCGGCCACCCAGTCGGCGTCGGACTGGCCCGGGAGATGGCCCAGGGCGCGGAATCCGTCGCGAGCCTCGTCCGCCAGGCGCAGGGCCGACTCATGGTCCCCGCGCAGGTTCCAGGCATCGGCCAGGGCCAGTTGCACCCGTGCGCGGGCATGGCGTTGCAAGGGGGTGTCGCCCTGGGTCAGCCACGGATCGGTCAACAGGGCCTCTGCCAGCGCGGGTGTGTGCTGACCGTCGTACTGGCGCAGGAACCAGGCCGTGGTGATCTGCTGGGATCGGTCGGACCCGGAGAGGCTGCCGAGGGCGCGGGTGAGGCCGTCCCGGTCGGCGAAGCGAGGGAGCAGCAGCAACGCGGCGAGGGGATCCTGCGTATCCAGTGCGGTGGGCGTAGCGGGCGTAACTGGCGTTGCGAACTCGGCGGCAGCGGCGGCAGCAACGGTATTGGCCGCATCGGCCAAGGGCGCCCCACCGCTCGCCCTGGCAGGCAGGACGCCAACCGCGCACGTCGCCTGACTCAGCGTGTCGGGCAGGGCACAACAGACGGAAGCCGGCCATGGGCCGCTCCGAGGCAACTTGGACTCCACGTTCACTCCCTCTTCGTCAGCGCCATCGAATGTTTTGTTGGGGCGCCGGTGACCTGTCTCGTTCAGGTCGGCTGCACCATAACAAAATGTGCTTACCGTCGGTATGGCGGCTTGCGAAAACGCTGCGGCGCTGGTGCGATTAAAGACGGAAGTGGGCGTTGATCGCCTCAGGGTTGTGCGAAAACGTGACGCAGTTCACGAAGCAACGGGTCAACGAAGGCCGGATTTGTCCAGCCCGTACAACGCATCCTGCGAGCCCGGCACCACCGCAAAACCGACCGACAGCCGGTTCCACCCATTGATGGCGACGATGGCAAAACTCAGCTCCGCCACCTCCTTGTCGCTGAAGTGCTCCCGCACCGCCAGGAAGTCCGCGTCGGCGACGCCCTGCGGCGGCAGGTGCGTCAACACTTCCACCCAGGCCAGCGCCGCCCGCTCCCGTGGCGAGAACAGCGTCGATTCGCGCCAGATCGCCACATGGTGCAGACGCAGCGCCCGCTCGCCATGCAGGGTGGCTTCCTTGACATGCATGTCGACGCAGAAGGCGCAGCCATTGAGCTGTGAGGCGCGCAGGGTGACGAGGTCGCGCAGGGTGACGTCCAGGCTGGTCTGCTTCAGCAGGAGGCTGAAGTCCAGATACTTTTTGAAGAGCTCGGGGGCCTTGCGCGCATAGTCGAGACGTTGGGACATGGGGAACACTCCGTGATGATGAGGGGGCCTCCGCGGGGAAGTCCGCGGGGGAGACGTGTCGTAGGGCGGCCCGAGGGTCGGGACACGCCCTGCTCATCAAGACGGGTCAGGGGCCCCGTTTGTGACAGAGGCGGCCTCAAGGGCCTGCGCCAGGGCTCGTAGCTTCTGCGGATTGCGCTGGGTGTGGATGCGCAGGATGCGCAGGCCGTCCGTCTCCAGACTCTGGGCGGACTCCAGTTGACCGTCGATGAAGCGCAGCAGGCCCCACTCGCCGTTGAAGCGCACCAGGGCCAGGCGCTGGCGCGCATCGCCGCGCTCGCTCCGGCGCCACACCGCGAAGTAGAGCTGCGCAATGCGGCTGGCGCCGGCCAGCACCCGGCCGAAGCTGGGCACGATGCCGCCGCCGTCGCTGATGAGTTCGGCATCTTCGGCCAGCAGGGCCTGGAGCTGGGCAAAGTCGCCGCGCCGGGCGGCCTCGGCGAAACCGGACAGCAAGCGGTAATGCTGCTCCGGTGACACCTGCTGGCGTGGGCGCTGGTCCTTCAGCTGCGTCTTGGCGCGGGAGACGATCTGGCGGCAGGCCGCCTCGGACTTGCCCAGCGCCCGGGCGACTTCGGCATAGTCCGCATCAAAGACCTCGCGGAGCAGGAAGGCCGCGCGTGCCTCGGGGGCCAGGCGTTCGAGCACTGCGAGGAAGGCGACCGACAGGTCGTCGGCACGCTCCAGCCATTGCTCCGGCGTGGTCGGTGCGTCATCGAGGGCGGCGAGGGCGGCGAGGGCTGGCGTCAGCTCATCCAGCTGCGGCTCCGGCAGCCAGAAGCCGACGTAGTGCGCGCGCTGTAGCCGCGCGGTGCGCAGCCGGTCGATGGACAGTCGCGTGGTGACGGACACCAGCCAGGCTTCGGCATTGTCGATCTGGGAGCGGTCCGCCTCATGCCACTTGAGCCAGACGTCCTGCACCAGCTCGTCGGCATCGGCCGTGGTGCCGAGCATGCGGTAGGCAATGCCCCGCAGACGGGGGCGCAGGCGTTGGAAGGATTGAGTGGCGTCGTCCATGGGAAGCAAGACGGTGGCGCTGGGCCGCTTGTGACAAGCGTAGCGGACTTCAGGCGGACGCCTCAACAGGCGCCTATCGCCGCGATCCCCATGGACGTCGCCCGATGCTCAGCAGGGGGCCTGCCACTCCCGCAGCTCGGTCGCGAGGATGCTGTGGCCGTCCTTGTCGGCGCGTGTGGCCAGTTCTTCGGCGTTTGCATCAGTCACCAGCTCGCGGCCGACGCCCTTGACCAGTTGCTGGTAGACATAGTCGATGTCGGTGGAAGAGGCGCTGGTGGGGGGCTGAGTCTGGGGCAGGGATGCGGTCATCGAAATCTCCTTGGACGTTCGGTCAATGAGCGGCCGGGGCACGGGGGCCGCCGGCCAGGGGATGAAGGACTGGGAGCAAAGGGCATTCCCAGCACCACAGACCGCCTGCTTTGCCGCACTGCATCCATTGCCATCGCTGAGCTGCCTTCGCTGAATTGGCTTGGCTGAATTGGGGTGCGTGCATTGGGGTGGGGCCATGGTGGGCGCACACGACCTGCATGGCTTACTTGGTCCGGGGCGCCGGACGCCGCTGGGGCTGCTTGAGCTCGCCCCGCCGCAGCAGCGCCACCGCGTCGCCCACCGCATCGGCCACCTGCCGCACTTCCTCCTGCACCGCCTCATCCCGATCCAGGGCTTCATGGCTGTTGAAGTAGGGCTCGTAATAGCCGATGTAGCGGTCCAGCTGGGACTGGCTGCCCGCTTCGATCAATCCCATCCAGTCCAGCCAGTCACTCAGGTTGCGGCGCTGCGATTCAATGCCCGCCACATCGCCATGCACCACCACGCCATAGGCGCGGCCGGCCAGATGCTTGGGATAGTCCCATCCCTTCTCTTCCATGGCCTTGGCCTCCTGGGCGGTCTTGCCATGTGTGGTGGTCGGGTCCGGATTGCCGCCGTCGGCGCACACCAGACGGTCGATCATCAGCTTCAGGGCGCTGGGAGATTGATACCAATAGGTGGGGGTGAGCAGGATGACGCCGTGCGCGCTCACCCAGCGCTCGTAGATCTCGTTCATCCAGTCGTGAGACTGGCCCAGCGCGTAATTGGGATAACAGCTGCACGGGAAATGACACAGCGGCATGGCGGTGGACACGCAGCCTTTGCAAGGATGAATGCTGCGGCCGTATTCCGAGGTGGTCAGGCTCAAGTCCAGGACATCCACCTCGATATCGCGGGCGGCCAACTGGTCCTTGGCGATCTGCGTCATTCGCCAGGTTTTGGAGATCTCACCCGGGCAGGTGCCGTCATTGCGGTCACTGCCGCACACCAGCAGCACGCGGGAGCGTGTGGACGTGTCCTTCCACCGTTCCTGGGCGGTGCGCAATCGGTCGCGGGTGAGCAGCCAATCCACCGACAGCTCGTAAGACGGGTCGGCAAATTCATCCCCTGCGCGGCGCGTCAAGGGGGCCTTGCGACCGTCCTTCATGGCGTCGAATGCAATGGCTTCCAGACGGGCCAGCGCCTCGGACTCGGTGTCAAAGGCCGGGTCAGTGAACTGGCGCATGAAGCGCTCGTGGAACTGCTCACGAGTGAGTGCGGGCGGCTGCTGGCCCTTGCGGATGTCGGTCATGGTGAATGCGGCGAATGAGGGAAGAGGGACGGGGATGGGGGCGGGACGGGGACGGACCGCACTCAGGCAAATGACAGACCCGGCGAATGACGCAACGCCCATTCCGGTGCAGGCCCATGAAGGCCGCACCGCATTGAAGAGCTGTGCGGCCGATTGCACCGTCGCCGTGCGGCTTGTGGCGCGTCTGCGTGAAAACCCTTCCCGCAATCAAGGGGGAGGGAGAGGCCGTACTTCGGGCTTCCCCGCAACCGTCCTGTCATCAACGGCGCATACGCTCCGGCCGCTTCACCGGCAATTGCCACTTCATTACTGTCCGCAGCAGTTCGACATCTTTGCGCAAATAAGTGGCCGGAAACGTTTGCGCAAATGCATTCACTGCGAAATCGTCAAGGGTAGGAGAACCTCATGGCTTTTAAACCTGCATGGCTGGCATGGGCCGCCTTCATTGCCACCAGCGCCATGACCGGCGCCAGCGCACAGACCACTGTGGCTGAATGGGACTTCAATGGCGCCTTTGATGCGTCCAATGGCGGCTACCAGGGCACGACCAAACATGACCTGAGCCAGAACGGCGCCAGCATTGCCTTCCTCAGCGGCACCACCACCCTGACAACGCAGTTCGTGTCGTCCACCGGCAGCACCGACGCCATCACCAATGGCAAGGCCCTGAACACCGCCAACTATGCGCCGCAGGGCACGCAAAGCGGTGTGTATGGCGTGCAGTTCGGGGTGGACACCACCGGCTACGAGAACATCGTCTTCAGCTTCGACCAGCGCAACAGCGCCACGGCCTCCGCCTGGACCGAGCTGCTCTACACCGTGGACGGCGAAAGCTGGCTGGACGCCGCCACCTATCGCATGACCCGTCAGGGGAGCTTCGTCACCGGGCTGAGCTTTGATTTCTCGTCCATCCTGGGCGTGGCCAACAACGAGAGCTTTGCGGTGCGACTGGTCAGCATCTTTGCACCGGGCACCACCAGCTATGCCGGGACCACCAGCGCCTATGCCACCGGCGGCACCATCCGCTACGACATGGTCCGCTTCACCGGCACCGAGATCCTCGCCCCGGTGGTGCCCACCCCCGCCGTTCCGGAGCCGGGTTCCTACGCGCTGATGCTGGCGGGCCTGGGTGCCGTGGGCCTAATGGTGCGTCGCCGCCGCGCGCAATAAGGAGATCGCCATGAACTTCAAGCACATCCCGACCGCGTCGCAGACGCCGTCGTCCTCGTGGGCCAAAGGCTTGCGACTGGGCAGCCTGAGCCTGCTGGTGCTGGCCCTGGCCGCCTGCGGCGGTGGCCGCAACAGCGAGACCACGGTCACCATCGCCGCGGCCAGCGAGGAGCGCGCCTCCGCGCTGTCCGCCGATCCGACGGCCAAGTACCCCGACCACCACGAATTCGACGCCGCCCTGAACGTGCCGTTCAACGGCGTGGACGCCACCGGCGCCCGCAGCTTCACCGTGAACCTGGACTATGTCGGCGCCCCCGCCGGCACGCTGCTGGGCTGGCGCGTGGAAGTGCGCAACACCGCCGGTGCGCTGGTCAAGCGCTGGTCGGGTTCCGAGACCTACGCTGGCGACGCCCGCAGCCTCAAGCTCGACTGGGCCGGTCCCGGCGACAGCAGCACCAACGGCCTCTACACCGCCACGCTGGTGGCCGTGAGCGCACCGGCCGGCACCGTGCTGAAGGCCGACGGCGCCGACGCCCGTTTTGAGGAAATGCTGGCCCTGAGCACCAGCGGTGGCCACGGCCCTGTGACGCAGAGCTGGGCGCTGGCGGTCGGCAAGCCGGCCAGTATCGCCATGGGCGCGCTGCGTCCGCTGGCGGTGGGCACGGCCGGTGAAGCGGCGCAGCGGGTGCGCGGCCTGGCGGCATCGGTGGGCACGGGCAGTTGGCCCTACACCGTCTATTACGGCAGCTTCCACGGCCAGACCAACGATTCGGACGGTGGCGGCGCCATCGGCAGCTGCAGCTCGTCCCAGCCGGCCCAGACCGGCGCCTACGGACCGGATGCGGCCTTCCCCTACGCCAAGAACGTGGGCCTGGACTTCTTCGCCAATACCGACCACAACCACTACTTCGACGGCTCGTCCAGCACCAACACCTCGGGCAGCGCCACGGCTGCCAAGGCACGGTATCAACGCGGCCTGACGATTGCGGCGGACTACAGCTCGGCCAACCCTGGCTTCCTCGCGCTGTACGGGATGGAATGGGGTGTGATCAGCAATGGCGGCCACCTGAACATCTTCAACAGCAATGAGCTGTTCTCCTGGGAATACAACGTCAGCAATGAACTCTTCGGCGACCGCTACATCGCCAAGAGCGATTACGCGACGCTCTATTCGGTGATGCGTGCCCAAGGCCTGATCGGCCAGTTCAATCACCCCGACGACACCGGCCAGTTCATCATCAACGGCACCGACATGGCCTACAGCGCCGATGGCGACGAGGTGATGGTGATGGCCGAGGTGATGAACACCTCCGCCTTCTCGTCCAACACCACCGAGACCGAGACCTCGCGCAGCTCCTACGAGACCGCCTGGAAGAAGCTGCTGGAGCGCGGCTATCACGTCGCGCCGGCGACCAATCAGGACAATCACTGCGCCAACTGGGGGGCCAGCTACACCAACCGGACGGCGGTGCTGATTCCGACCGGCACGCCGCTGACCAAGGCCAGCCTGGTGGAAGCGCTCAAGGCCCGCCGCGTGTTTGCCACTCTGGACAAGACCTCGCAGCTGATCTTCAGCGCGAACGGCAAGATCATGGGCGAGCGCTTTGACAACAGCGGGTCCCTGGCCCTGAATGTCGGCTTCTACAACCCGAATGGCCGCACGGTGGTGTCCACCGAAATCTGGGAGGGGGTGCCGGGCCGCAACGGCACGGTCTCCCGCCTGGCGACCACTGCCACGGCCACGGTGACGCCGGCCGACGGCAAGCACTTCTACTATGCCAAGGTCACGCAGGACGACGGCAAGGTGCTGTGGTCCGCGCCGATCTGGGTCAACCAGGGCGCGCAGGGCGGCGACACCACGCCGCCGACGGTGACGGCCTCGGTCTCCGGCAGCACCGGCACCATCAGCTTCAATGCCGCCGCAGCGGACAATGTGGGGGTGACGCGGGTCGAGTTCTGGCTGGACGGCGTGCTCAAGGACACGAAGACGGCGGCCCCCTACACCCTGGCGGTGGATTCGACCCAGCTGGCCAACGGCGCCCACAACCTGGTGGCCAAGGCCTATGACGCCGCGGGCAACAGCACCACCTCGGCGGCGGTGAGCTTCAATGTGAGCAATGTGGTCAATGCCGGCGACGAAGTGGAGCCGAACGGCACCATTGCCACCGCCAATGCCGTGGGCAACCGCACGGCGCTCACCGGCTTCATCAGCACCGCTACGGACAAGGACTACTTCAAGGTCACCCTGGCGGCCAACCAGCGGCTGCGGGTGGACATGACCGGCCCGGCGACGGCAGGCGTGGACTACGACCTGTATGTGGTGAGCAGCACCGGGGCGGGTCTGGCCCGGTCCGAGGGCGGCACGAGTGCAGAGTCGCTGACCTACCAAAATGGCACGACCGCCCAGACGGTCTACATCAAGGTGCAGGCCTATGCCAGCTCCAGCGCGACCTCGCCGTATCGGTTGACGATCAGCTATCCGTGATCTGAAGTTCAGGGTCGGCCTCGTCAGGTCGGCCCTTTTTCGCCAATCGCCCCTTGGGGGGAAGGCAGCGGCGACGGCGAAGGCTTCGTGCGGATTTCCCGATGTGGGCGATTGGATGCTGGCGTGTGTGGCAGGTCTGTCAAGCGGCGGTCGCGGCCGCAGGCGTGGATGGGCACACTGCATTCACAGAGATCCGGACTCAAGGATCCACCAACCACACGACGAGGGAGAACTCCAGCATGACCCGCTGCGCTTATTGCGACACCCGCATCCTTTTTGGCGGCAAACAGATTGGCGAGCGCCGCTACTGCGGTGAGAAGTGCGCCACCCATGGCGCCTTGGCCTTGGCCGCTGACAGCTTCTCCGCGCAGGACGTAGCGCACCATGTGGCGATGGTGCACCGGGGCAACTGCCCGAAGTGCGACGGTCAGGGGCCGGTGGACGTGCATACGTCCCACCGCGTGTGGTCGGCGCTGTACTTGACGCAATGGTCCAGCCGTCCCGCCATCTGCTGCCGGCGTTGCGGCAACAAGCGCAGGCTGGGGGATGCCGCGTTCTCGCTGGTGCTGGGCTGGTGGGGATTCCCGTGGGGCCTGGTGATGACGCCGGTGCAGGTGCTGCGCAATCTCGTCGGCGCCTTGCGCAAGCCCGATCCGGACCGTCCGTCCCCGCAGCTGGAAAAGCAGCTGCGCCTGCATCTGGCGCAGCAGATGATGGCGGCGCAGCGTTCGCCCGGTCAGGTCTGACGGGGCCGGGGCGCTGGCACCCTCAGCGCGCGGCAGCGGCCGCGTCGCTCTCCCAACCCCCGCCCAGCGCCAGGAACAGCTGCACCTGTTCGTCCACCAGCGTGGCTTGCGAAGCAGCCAGCGTCGCATCGCTGGCTGCCAGCGCGCGCTCCGCATCCAGGGCGTCGAGGTAACCGACCTTGCCCGCCTGATAGAGCCGCCTTGCCTGGTCGGCCACCACGGCGGCCGCATCGCGTGAGCGCTGCAGCGCCGCTCGGCGGTCCAGCTCCCGCGCATATTGATTCAGCGCGGTCTCGGTTTCGCGAAGCGCATTCAGCACCACGCCGTCGAATCGCGCCGCACTCTGACGTGTCGACGCTTCCGCCTGCGCAATGCGCGCATTGGCCACGCCGTTGTTGGGCAGGGTCCAACTGATCAGCGGGCCCAGGCTGAAGCTGAGCGATTCGGAACGTCCAAACCGAGCCAGTGTGCTCGGGCCTGAACCGGCGGACAGACCCAGGCTGATCTTCGGATACCGATCTGCAATGGCGACTCCAATGCGTGCCGTGGCGGCATGCAATTCGCGCTCGGCCTGGCGGATGTCCGGGCGGCGTCGCAGCAGGGCGGCGCCGTCGCCCACGGGAATGGTGCCGGTGAGCTTCGGCGGCTCATGGCACTGCGCCAGTGCGGGGGGAAATTGCTCGGGCAGGTCGCCGGTCAGTGTTGCCAGCCGGTAGAGGGCCGACTGTCGCTGGGCCAGCAGCGGGGGCAGGGCGGCCTGCAACTGGGCCAACTGGCTGCGGGCGCGGGCAGCATCCATCTCACCGACGCGGCCGGCGTGTTGCAGCCGCTCGGTCAGGTCCAAGGCCTGGCGCTGCAATTCCACCGAATGCTCTGCTGTTTCCAGCCGCTGGCCGCTGGCACAGGCTTCGGCATAGGCCCGCGCGGTGCTGGCCGCCACATTCACCTTGACCAGGTCCAGCGCCGCCGCAGCCGCCTCCGTGCTGGCCTGGGACGATTCCACCGCACGGCGGATCTGGCCGAACAGGTCCAGCTGATACGACACACCGACGCTGCCCGAATAACGGAAGGTGTCCGGCGGTACGTAGTCCTTCTTGATCATCGAGGTGCCGGACGGGTGACCGAAGTACGGCGCCGCATTCATGCTGACGCTGGGCTTTTCCGCGCCGGAGACTTCAGCTTCCATCGCCTGCACCTGCTCCAGATGGGCGGCGGCCTGGCGAAGGTCGGTGTTGTGCGTCAGCGCCTTTTGCACCAGAGCGTCGAGCTGATCGTCATGGAACAGCCGCCACCAGTGCGCGGGCAGCGGCTCGGCGACGTAGGGCGCCCCCTGCAGCTCACTTGCGGCGCGTTGCTGCTCCAGGAATGGGGCCGAGGCTTGCGGGCGCTGCACGACGGCATCCGCCGGCACCTGATAGTCCGGCCCCTTTGGCGTGGTGGAGCAAGCAGCCAGCAGTACCGCCGCTGCCACGGCCACGGCTGGGGTGAGGCGCTTCAGGCGCTTCAGGCGCAGCGCGACGGGATGGGCGGCACTCATGCGTGGTCTCCTCGGCGTTGGGGCGGAGTCGGGGACTTCGCCTCTGCCGACCCAACTGCCGACCCCGGCACCACCTGCACCGTCACCGTCTGCCCGGCCACCAGATGCTCACCCGCCGGCAGCGGATCCAGCTTCACCCGCACCGGCACCCGCTGCGGCAGACGCACCCAGTTGAAGCTGGGATTCACGCTGGGCAGCAGATTGGTGCTGGTGCTGCGATCACGATCGGCAATGCCGGCCGCGACGCTTTCCACCCGGCCGCTCAGCGGATGCGACGCGCCCATCGGCAGCACTTGCACTGCATCACCCACATGGATGCGCGCCAGCTTGGTCTCCTCAAAATACCCCTCCACATACAGCGAGCGCTCATCCACCAGCGCCAGCACCGGATGACCGGCCGACGCATAAGCGCCCTGGCGCAGGTCGAAGTTGGTGATGGTGCCGGACGACGGCGCCTTCACCAGGGCCCGGTCCAGATTCAGCCGGGCCGCTTCCACGGCCACTTCTGCCTGGGCCACACCGGCCCGCGCCTGCTCGGCACGGCTGCGCGTCTGCTCGCGGACTTCCTGGGAGATCAGATTGCCCAGCCCGGTGTTGCGGTCCGCCTCGCGACGGGCCTGCGCCAGCACCACCTGCTGTGCGGACAACTGGGCCTGAGCTTGGCGCAGCGCCAGCTCGAACCGGGCGCGGTCGACCTCGAACAGCAGGGTGCCGGCGGCGACCGTCTGGTTGTCGGCCACCGGAACGGCGGTCACCAGGCCAGAGACGTCCGGGGCGATCTGCACGACATTGGCCCGCACACGGCCATCCCGGGTCCACGGCGAGAGTTCGTAGCGGTCCCACAACCGCAAGGCGGCCCATACCGCCAGCAGCACCACCAGCAGGGTCACCGCCAGGGAGGCCAGTCGGCGCGGGCGAAGGAAGGAGGGGAGGGAAGTCATGGCGTCGAGGTCCAGATCAAATTCAGATCAATTCAGAGGCGAGAACAAACGCAGCAGCGTCGGCGCGGCGGTCTGGGAGAGGCCGCTCAAGGCCCACAGCAGCACCACATACAGGGCCATGTCGAACAGCGCCGGATGCCAGATCCAGCGATAGGCGCCGCACAGCGCCAGCACGCGGCGCACGCCCCACAGCAGCAGCAGCGCGGCGAAGGCCAGCGGCATCAGCCAGGGCAGGTAGAGGCCGAACAGATCAACAGCGCCGGTCATGCCGGGATCTCCTGGGGATGGGGATTGGGATTGGGTTCGGAGGGACAGGATGGATCGGACGGAGGGGCGGCCTGCACGGACGAGGCTGGCGGCACTGACGGCACTCGCGGGGCTGGCGGCGTTGGCAGTGTTTGCAGCGCCGCCGGGGCCGCTTCGGGGAACAGGCTCCGCCGCAATCCCAGCAGCGCGCTGACGGTGGCCCGCGCCGACGACGGCCACGGCGCATCGGCCGGGCAGACGGTCACCAGACGGCGCAGCGCATCGTCGATCAGGCCCAGCAGTGCCGGCGGCGGCGGTGCCAGCACACCAGCGATGCGCTGCGACTGCCAGTCCGCCAGACCACTGAGCAGCGGCTTCAACGCCAGCGACGGCCATTGGTCGCGCTGGGCTTGCAGGGTGACGAGGTCCGCCCCCAGCCGCAGGTCGCGCAGCGCATCATCGGTGGGCACGCCCGGGACCGAGCCGCCCGCCTGCGCCACACGCGGCGCCAGCAGCGAGATGCGGTCCAGCATGCGCAGCAGGTAGGACTGGCTGCGGGCCACGGAGCGCGGCAGCCGGGCCAGTTCCTCCAGCTCCCGCCAGGTGGCCCGCTGGATGCGACGCGCGCTCCAGTCCGCGCCCACCGAGCGCATCAGTCGCGTGACCCGCGAGGCCACGAACACCCCGGCCAGCTGGCCCAGCATGGAATTGAGGAAGGCGGGCAGGTCGGCCTGCGAGGTGTCGTGCATGGCCAGCGTGCCGGCCACGCCCAGCACAAAGGGCAGCGCCGCGCCCATGGTGGTGGGGCGGGCGACGAAGCAGCCGGCCAGCAGAAAGACCGGGGCGCAGACCAGCACCAGGGTCCAGATGTCCTGCACCAGCGGTAGCAGCACCAGCACATACAGCGCGCTCACCGGCATGGACAGCACGGTCCACTTCAGGAAGCCGTTGATGGCCGGCACCGGGTCGTCCATGCCGGCGAAGAAGCAGCAGAAGATGGCGGCCATCATTGCCGCGGCCGAGCCCATCGGCCAGCCGGTCAGCACCCAGAAGGCGCAGCACACGAGGATGGCGACCACCGCCGCCGCACCGGACAGGGCGGCCATGCCCAGGTCGATGTGCAGGCGCGGGCCGGTCAGGGTGGGGCGGTCGCGGCTGGGCATGGGGGCGCCGCTCAGGCCGTGGTCGATGTCGGCGCGCAGATGCATGCAGTGCAGCCAGCCGGTCAGCAGCAGTTCCAGGCGTTCGGCCAGAGCGAGACGGAGCAGTCGGGGCCATTCGGTGGCCTGTGGGGCCAGCGCGTCGGGCTTGGTGGCGGTCGCGGCGTCAACCGGGCTTGGGTTCGCCATCGCGTCGGTGTCCGTGAAAGCATCCGCCGCTGGATCCGCTGCTGCATCCGCCGCATCCGCTGCGGCATCCGCCGCATCCGCTGCTGTATCCGCTGGATCCGCCGCCACAGCCGTCGGCTGCCCCAGCCCGTCCAGCGCGGCCTGTATCGCAGGCCACTGCGCACGCGCTTGCGTCGGCGGCAACGCGATCCACTCCGCCACCTCGGCCAGCAGCGCGGCCACATCCGGCGCGATGCTGCCCTCCGTCGCCTCCAGCGCCCGCAGTCGGTCCTCCACCGCCGACAACTGCGGCGTCAAGGACGCCACCAGATCCTGCATGTCATGCACCGCATCGGCGGTCCAGCGCAGATGGCTGGTGTCGAACGGGATGTGGGTGCTCAGCACCCGCAACTGACTGATGTCGCCAGCCACCCGGCGGCGGTCGGCGCCGCTGTCGCGCCGCGCGGTGAGGTCGGACAGCCAGGCCCGGGTGTCGCCCAGGGTGCGGTCCAGCAGCCCCAGCACCGTGGTGGCCAGGCCATTGGGCAGCACCAGGCTGTGCACCAGCGTGGCCGACAAAATGCCCAGGCCGATTTCCTCGACCCGCGCGACCGCGGAATCAAAGATGTTCAGCGGCACATCCACCGACGGAAAGCCGATCAGCGCCGCGGTGTAGCCCGCCAGCATGAAGGCATAAGCGCGTGGCGTGCGGTCCCTCAGCGACAGGCACAGGCAGGTGCCCACCCAGAGCGCCAGCGCCAGGCTGAGCAGCTCCGGCGCATTGGCAAAGCGCGGCACCAGCAGCACGGCGGCGGTGCTGCCCACCAGGGTGCCGACAAAGCGGTACAGGGCCTTGGACCGGACCGCCCCGGCCAGCGGATGCGCCACGATGTAGGCGGTCATCATGGCCCAGAAGGGGCGCGGCTGGCCGGCCCAGTTGGCCAGGAACACGGCCAGCATGGCGGCGGCAAAGGCCTTGATCGAGAACAGCCATTCATTCCGGCTGAATCGGAGCAAGGCGGTGGCGGACTGCAGGCTCATAAGCGGCTTTTCGAGGTCCTGATCGCTTACTTGCGCCGCGGCGGCACCAGGGCACTGGGGCAGCCCAGCCGCTCCTGCACCACGGCGAAGACCCGCAGCGTGGCTTCGATGTCGGCATCGGCCACGCCCGCATAGACCTCGTTGCGCAGGTCGCGCAGGATGACTTCGATCTTCTCGCAGGCCTCGCTGCCAGCGTCGGTCAGGTGCAGGGTGCGGGCGCGGCGGTCCTCGGGGTGTTCACGGCGCTCGACCAGGCCGGCGTCCACCAGTTGGTCGATGGTCCGGGTCAGCGAAGGGCCTTCAATGCCGACCAGACCGGCCAGTTCACCCGGGCGCAGGCCGTCGCCCTGGCGACCGATCATCACCAGCGGCCAGGCCATCGTCTGCGACACGCCCACCTTGGCGACCGCCTGATTCGCGGTGGCGCGGTAGGCCCGCTCCAGGATGGGCAGGCTGGCGCCCAGCTGCAGCAGGGCCATCTCCCGCGCTGTGCGGGACATGGAACGAGGGGACTTGGCAGTGCTCATGGGCGCCCATTGTAGATAGTTAGCTTGCTAACTAAATTGTGGGGCTATTCGGGGGACTATTCCGGTAGCTATTCCGAGGGCAGCTCCGGGGGGAGCTATTTCAGCGGGACCCAAAAACAAGGGCCGCTGCCTGGCGGCAAGCGGCCCTGGAGATGCTGATTACAGAGGACGCAGCCCACCGGTGCGGCGGGCTGGCGGCCTCACCGCATCAGTCGCGGTCCTTCATCTTGAGCATGCGGTTGGTGCGCAGGGCCACCAGCGTGACCACCGCGCCGGACAGCAGGTAGGCGGTCACCGCCCACAGCCCGAACTGGATCGACAGCGCCAGCGCCACCAGCGGGGCGAATGCCGCCCCAAACAGCCAGGCCAGGTCGGAGGTCAGCGCCGCACCGGTGTAGCGGAAGCGGGGCAGGAAGTTGGACGTCACCGCGCCGGCCGCCTGGCCGTAGGACAGACCCAGCAGCACAAAGCCCACCAGAATGAAGATGTTCTGGCCCATGGTGCCGCTGTCCAGCAGCAGTGGGGTGAACAGGCTGAAGATGCCGATGGCGATGGCCAGGGTGCCCAGGGTGCTGCGACGGCCCACCCGGTCGGCGATCAGGCCGGAGATCGGCATGGCCAGCGCGGCCAGCAGCGCGCCGATGATCTGCACCGTGAGGAACTGCCCGACCGACTGTTCCGAATGCAGGATCAGCCAGGACAGCGGGAACACCGTCACCAGGTGGAACAGCGCATAGCTGGCCAGGGCGGCAAACGCACCGATGAAGATGTTGTAGCCCTGCTCGCGGAACAGCTCGCCGGTGTCGCAGGGGTCCAGTTCATGCTCTTCCAGGTTCTTCTCGTACTCATGCGTCATCACCAGACGCAGTCGTGCGAACAGCGCCACCACGTTCAGGGCGAAGGCCGCGAAGAAGGGGAAGCGCCAGCCCCAGCTCAGGAAGTCGATGACGTTCAGGCTGCCCCAGAGGTAGGCAAACAGCGAGGCGGCGATCAGGAAACCGGTCGGCGCGCCCAGCTGGCCCAGCATGGCATACCAGCCGCGCTTGCCTTCCGGGGCGTTGATGGCCAGCAGGGAGGGCAGTCCGTCCCAAGACCCGCCCAGGGCCAGACCCTGACCGATCCGCGCCAGTGCCAGCGCCAGGATGGCGGCAGGGCCCCAGGCGTTGTAGCCGGGGAGCACCGCAATGACGCAGGTGGATATACCCAACAGGAAGAGGGCTACTGTCAGCTTGACGCCACGGTCGAATCGCCTTTGAAGCGACATGCCCAGCAAGGTGCCGATGGGTCGCACCACGAAGGCCAGCGCCAGCAGGGCGAAGGACCAGAGCGTGCCTTCCAGTCGCTCCAGGTGGGGGAAGAAGATCGCCGGAAACACCAGTACGGAGGCGATTCCATAGACAAAGAAGTCGAAGTACTCGGAGGCGCGGCCGATCACCACCCCCACCGCTATGTCGCCAGGGGCGACTGCGTCCTGCTCGGCCTGAGTGGCCACTCCGGTCCCGCGAGGGAGGGGTTGTCCCACTGTTGAAAGCGTGTTGCTGTTCATGAGTCTCCTACCTGGGACAAAATGTCCAATAGTTGGTTTGAGTCGATGAGGCAAAATCTGCGCCCGGTGTGCAACGGTCGACAAGTGTCGTTTACCCGTTAGTCGTAAACCCCCTGTCGCCCACAACCGGATGCCCGGCGCCGAAGCCAGTGTTCCCACTGGCCCGGCGATGGTCAACCGCCTGCTGGCTGTATCTCATGTACCTCAAAGCATCACTAAAAACAAGTCTGGCCCGTCTCGGGCTGCTGTCGTTGGCCCTGCCACTGACCGCCTGCAACATGGTCGTGATGAAACCCTCGGGTGACATCGCCAACCAGCAGGCGCAACTCATCGTGGCGTCCACGCTGCTGATGATGCTGATCATCGTCCCGGTGATCATCCTCACGCTGGTGTTTGCCTGGCGTTATCGTGAATCCAACAAGGCAGCGACCTACTCGCCGGAGTGGGATCACTCCACCCGGCTGGAACTGATCATCTGGGGCGCGCCGCTGCTGATCATCATCGCCCTGGGCGCCATGACCTGGATCAGCACCCACAAGCTGGACCCCTACCGTCCGCTGGAGCGTCTGGATGCCCAGCGCCCCATCCCGGCCGGCGTGCAGCCGCTGGTGGTGGAAGTGGTGGCGCTGGACTGGAAGTGGCTGTTCCTCTACCCGGAGCAGGGCATTGCCACCGTCAATGAACTGGCCGCCCCGGTGGACCGCCCGATCCTGTTCAAGATCACCTCGTCCACGGTGATGAACGCGTTCTACGTGCCGGCCATGTCCGGCATGATCTACGCGATGCCCGGCATGCAGAGCCAGCTCAATGCGGTCATCAACAAGCCGGGCACCTATGACGGCTTCTCCGCCAACTTCAGCGGTGACGGCTTCTCCCACATGCGCTTCAAGTTCCACGGCCTGAGCAACGACGAGTTCTCGGCCTGGGTGGACCGCAACAAGGCCGACGGCGTCGAGCTGTCGCGCGACCTGTTCCTGACCCTGGAAAAGCCCAGTGAGAAGGAACCGGTGCGCCGCTTCGCAACCGTCGCCCCGGGCCTGTTCGATGCGATCGTCAACCGTTGTGTGGACGGCAGCAAGATGTGCATGGGCCAGATGATGGCCATCGATGCGGCCGGCGGCGGCGGCAAGGGCGCGATCAGCGGCCTGGCCAGCAAGCCCTGGAGCAATGACCAGAAGCGGATTTTCGTGGCCGCCCTTTGCACGCCCGACAACGCCGGCCAGTACGCCGCGCAGTGGTCGTCCACCCGTAGCCAGAACTGACGGAGCCGCCCGGCGCATCCGCTCCCTCCCCGGAGCGCGCCGGGCCCGAAAGTCCGACCGCCAAGGACGAAAGTCCGACAGCATTACCGAGATCCAAGATGATTGACCTGCAAAAGCTCATCTTCGGACGCCTCAGCCTCGAGGCGATTCCATACCATGAGCCGATCCTGATCGGTACCTTCGCGGCCGTCGCCCTGGGCGGCCTGGCCGTGCTGGTGCTGATGACCAAGTTCAAACTGTGGGGCCCCTTCTGGCGCGACTGGGTGACCAGCATCGACCACAAGCGCATCGGCATCATGTACATCGTGCTGGGCATCGTCATGCTGCTGCGCGGCTTTGCCGACGCGGTGATGATGCGGGCCCAGCAGGCGCTGTCCTTCGGGGACAACGTCGGCTTCCTGCCACCGCATCACTACGACCAGGTCTTCACCGCCCACGGCGTGATCATGATCTTCTTCGTGGCGATGCCGCTGATCACCGGCTTCATGAACTACGTGGTGCCGCTGCAGATCGGCGCGCGCGACGTGGCCTTCCCCTTCCTGAACAACTTCAGCTTCTGGATGACCGCCGGTGGCGCCGTCCTGGTGATGCTGTCGCTGTTCATGGGCGAATTCGCCCGCACCGGCTGGCTGGCGTATCCGCCGCTGTCCGGCATCCTGGCCAGTCCGGGGGTGGGGGTGGATTACTACCTCTGGTCCCTGCAGGTGGCGGGGGTGGGCACCACGCTCTCGGGCATCAACCTGATCGCGACCATCATCAAGATGCGCGCACCGGGCATGACCATGATGAAGATGCCGGTCTTCACCTGGACCTCGCTGTGCTCCAACATCCTGATCGTGGCCTCGTTCCCGATCCTGACGGCCGCCCTGGCGCTGCTGACCCTGGACCGCTACGTCGGCACCAACTTCTTCACGACCGATCTGGGCGGCAACGCCATGATGTACGTGAACCTGATCTGGATCTGGGGTCACCCTGAGGTCTACATCCTGGTGCTGCCGGCCTTCGGCATCTTCTCGGAAATCACCTCGACCTTCAGCCAGAAGAAGCTGTTCGGTTATGCCTCCATGGTGTATGCCACGGTCGTGATCACGATCCTGTCCTACCTGGTGTGGCTGCACCACTTCTTCACCATGGGCTCGGGCGCCAGCGTGAACTCGTTCTTCGGCATCACCACGATGATCATCTCGATCCCGACCGGTGCGAAGATTTTCAACTGGCTCTTCACCATGTACCGCGGCCGCATCAAGTTCGATGTGCCGATGTACTGGACCGTCGGCTTCATGGTCACCTTCGTGATCGGCGGCATGACCGGCGTGCTGCTGGCCGTTCCCCCGGCCGACTTCGTGCTGCACAACAGCCTGTTCCTGATCGCCCACTTCCACAACGTGATCATCGGCGGCGTGCTGTTCGGCCTGCTGGCGGGCATCACCTTCTGGTTCCCCAAGGCCTTCGGCTACAAGCTGGATCCGTTCTGGGGCAAGTGCTCGTTCTGGTTCTGGCAGATCGGCTTCTTCGTGGCCTTCATGCCGCTGTACGTGCTGGGCCTGATGGGCGTGACCCGCCGCATGAGCCACTTCGACGATCCGTCGCTGCAGATCTGGTTCCAGATCGCCGCCCTGGGCGCGCTGCTGATCGCCGCTGGTATCGGCTGCTTCCTGATCCAGCTGGTGGTGAGCTACCTCAAGCGCGACCAGCTGCGTGACGTGACCGGTGACCCCTGGAACGGCCGTACGCTGGAGTGGTCGACCTCGTCGCCCCCGCCGCAGTACAACTTCGCCTTCACGCCGGTGGTGCACGACCATGACGCCTGGTTCGACATGAAGACCCGCGGCCACCAGCGTCCGGTGAACGGCTTCAAGGCCATCCACATGCCCAAGAACACCAGTGCCGGTGTGATCATCGCTGCGCTGTCCACCCTGCTGGGCTTCGCACTGATCTGGCACATGTGGCTGGTGGCCGGCATTGCCCTGCTGGCGGTCGTGGCCACGGCCATCGTCCATACCTTCAACTACAAGCGCGACTACTACATCCCCGCGGATGAAGTGGCCCGCACGGAAGACGCCCGCACCCAGGTGCTGGCCGCACAGGCCTGAACCCGAGCGAGCCATCCAACATGCAAGCAACGACCCTGACGAACAACACCGGCACGCCGGTGTTCTACGACAACGGTGATCACCATCCGCAGCACGGAACCCTGCTGGGTTTCTGGCTGTACCTGATGAGTGACTGCCTGATCTTCGCGGTGCTCTTCGCCACCTACGCCGTACTGGGCCGCAGCTATGCGGCCGGCCCGTCGGGCGCGGACCTGTTCGACCTGAAACTGGTCGCGGTGAACACCGGCTTCCTGCTGCTGTCCTCCATCACCTACGGCTTCGCGATGATCGCGATGCTCAAGGGCAAGAAGGCCGGCGTCCTGGGCTGGCTGGCCATCACCGGCATCCTGGGCCTGTGCTTCCTGGGCGTGGAACTCTATGAGTTCGCGCACCTGATCCACGAAGGCGCCGGCCCGCAGCGCAGCGCCTTCCTGTCGTCCTTCTTCGCCCTGGTGGGCACCCACGGCCTGCACGTCACCTTCGGTGCGATCTGGCTGGTGGTACTGATGGTCCAGGTGGCCAAGCTGGGCCTGACCAAGGAAAACAAGCGCCGCCTGATCTGCCTGTCGATGTTCTGGCACTTCCTGGACGTGGTCTGGATCGGTGTCTTCACCTTTGTTTATCTGATGGGAGTGCTGCCATGAGCGAGCACAAGAACGATCATCACGACGACCACCACGATCATCACGATGACGACGTCGGCTACCACGCCACCGTCAAGGGCTATGTGGTGGGCTTCATCCTGTCCGTCATCCTGACGGCCATTCCCTTCGCGCTGGTGATGACCAAGGGCATCGAGTCGTCCAGCACGATGGCGCTGGTGCTGCTGGGCTTCGCGGCGGTGCAGATCGTGGTCCACATGGTCTACTTCCTGCACATGAACTCGAAGGTGGAAGGCGGCTGGTCCATGCTGGCGCTGATCTTCACCGTCGCCATCGTGGTGATCATGCTGGCCGGTTCGGTGTGGGTGATGTTCCACCTGAACAGCAACATGATGCCCACCGTCCACGACATGCGTAACATGCCCTGATGACCGAGCTGACTCCGGTCGCACGGCCGCGCCGCCGCATCGCCCGCCGGGCGTTGCAGCTGGGCGCGGCCCTTTTGTTTGTGGCCTTCCTCGCGCTGGGCACCTGGCAGGTGCAGCGGCTGGGCTGGAAGCAGGACCTCATTGCGCGGGTCGAGAAGCGGCTGTCGGCGCCTCCGGTGCCGGCGCCGTCGGCGGACCGTTGGGCGCGCATCACCAAGGCGGACGATGAATACCGCCGCGTGGTCGTGCACGGCGCGTTCGATCATTCGCGCGAGGTGCTGGTGGGCGCCAGCACGGTGCTGGGCACCGGCTACTGGGTGCTCACGCCGCTGCGCAGCCGTGACGGCAACTGGGTGATGGTGAACCGGGGCTTCGTGCCGCCGGAGTACAAGACCCGGGTGTCGCGCACGGCGACGGAAGCGCAGGGCGAGGTGGAGGTCATCGGGCTGCTGCGGCTGACCGAGCCGGGCGGCAGCCTGCTGCGCAAGAATGATCCGGCGGCGGGCCGCTGGTATTCGCGGGATGTCGAGGCCATTGGCCGGGCCCAGACGCTGGAAGGGCCGCTGGCGCCTTATTTCATCGACGAAGCGGATACGCGGCCCAGCCCCAACAGTCCCACCCCCGAGACCTGGCCCCGCGGCGGGCTCACCGTGGTCCAGTTCCCCAACAGCCATCTGTCCTATGCCTTGACCTGGTACGCCATGGCGGCGATGACGGCGGGCATCAGCATCTACCTGTGGCGCGAGCGGCGCCGGCGTCTGCGCGAGGGGCGACTGGATGACGGCGACGACGACAGCGACCACGACGGCGACGACGACGGTGACGCGGATGACAAGGCCCCCCGTGCCCCTGCGTCGTCCTGACCGGGAGCCCGGGGACAGCCGCTGGTCCAGCCGCTGGATGGGCTTGTCCGGCCTGCCGGGCCTGGCCAGCTTGTCAGGCGCCCTGGCGCCGGACAGCCAGGCCGGCCGCTCCAACCTGATGCAGATGGTGCAACTGCGCTGGCTGGCCGTGGCCGGGCAGTTCGCCACCGTGGTGTCGGTGCACTACACGCTGGGCATCCACCTGCCGGTGGCGGAGATGCTCACCCTGCTGCTGGTGCTGCTGCTGTTCAACCTGGCCTGCTGGGTGCGGACCCGCTGGGTGCCCAGCGTCAGCAATGTCGAGCTGTTTGCCGGCCTGCTGGTGGATGTGGCGGTGCTCAGCGGCCAGCTGTTCTACAGCGGCGGCGTCACCAACCCCTTCGTGTTTTTGTACCTGCTGCAGATCGCGGTCGGCGCGGTGCTGCTGCCGGCCCGCTACATCTGGCCGATGGTGTGGCTCACGGCCGCCTGCTTCCTGGCCCTGACCCAGTGGCATGAGCCGCTGCGGCTGCCGGACCTGGCCAGCCTGTCCCTGCCGCCGCACTATGTGGGTGGACTGCTGATCTGTTTTGCGATCAATGCATCGCTGCTGGTCACCTTCATCCATCGCATCAGTGGCAACCTGCGCCAGCGTGACGCGCGCCTGGCCGACCTGCGGCAGCGGGCCGCCGAAGAAGAACACATCGTGCGCATGGGCCTGCTGGCCTCGGGCGCGGCGCATGAGCTGGGCACACCGCTGTCCACGCTGTCGGTGATCCTGGGCGACTGGGCCCGCATGGCACCGTTTGCCGGCGACCCGGAATTGCGGCAGGAAATTGAAGAGATGCAGGTGCAGCTGCAGCGCTGCAAGTCGATCGTGAGCGGCATCCTGATGTCCGCCGGTGAGATGCGCGGCGAGGCCCCCGCCCTGACCACGATGCATGCCTTCCTGGGCGACCTGGTCGAGCACTGGCGGCGCACCCGCACGGCGGGCCGCCTGGAGTATCGACCCGACATCGACCTGCCGGACCTGCACATCATCTCGGATGTCGGTCTCAAGCAGATGATCGACAACATCCTGGACAACGCCCTGGAGGCCGCGCCCGGCCAGCCCATCCTGCTGCGGGCCTATGCGGAAGAGGACCAACTGGTGCTGTGCGTGCGCGACCGCGGCCCCGGCTTCCTGCCCGACATGCTGGAGCGTCTGGGCAAGCCTTATCAATCCAGCAAGGGCCGACCGGGGAGTGGTCTGGGCCTGTTCCTGGCGCTGAATGTCACGCGCTCGCTGGGCGGGCATCTGCAGGCACGCAACCTGAGCCCGGAGGAGGTCGGCGGCGCGGAGGTGGAGATCCGATTACCACTGTCCGCACTGATGCCTCAGAGCCTCGCGGACAATGCAGCGCATGATGGCCGATGAAGAAGACCGCCTGCTGCTGATCGTTGAGGATGACGACGCCTTTGCCCGCACTTTGACCCGCTCTTTCGAGCGACGCGGTTACACGGTGCTTCGGGCGTCGACCCACGAGCAGGTGCATCAGCTGCTGGCCGAACGCGGGCCGGACGACACGCCGGAATATGCGGTGGTGGATTTGAAGCTGGCCTCGGGCGGCTCAGGCCTGTCCTGCGTGCAGACGCTGCATGAGCATGACCCGGCCATGGTCATCGTCGTGCTGACCGGCTACGCCAGCATCGCCACGGCGGTGGAAGCCATCAAGCTGGGTGCACGTCACTACCTGGCCAAGCCGGCCAATACCGACGACATCGAGGCCGCCTTTTCGCGGGACCAGGGCGATGCGGAGGTGGAAGTGACCGAGCGGGCCACCACGTCGATCAAGACGCTGGAGTGGGAACGCATCCACGAAACCCTGGCGGCGACCGACTTCAACATCTCGGAGACGGCGCGTCGCCTGGGCATGCATCGGCGCACCCTGGCCCGCAAGCTGGAAAAGCAGCGGGTGAAATGACAACAGCCACCGGGTGGCGGTGGCTGTCTGGGTGGTCTTACTGCTGCCGATACTGCGGCTGCTGATTTTGCGGCTGCTGATATTGCGGCTGCTGGTAGTTGGACTGCGGTGCACCCGTCGTGGCGGGCGCACGCATCACGCGGGTACGGCCGCCGGTGGTCACCAGAATGACGGGTTCACCGGGCTGCCAGACTTCATTGCCCTTGGCCTGCACGATGGCGCGACGCTCGCCATTGCGCATCTGCAGCAGCAGCTCCACCGCATCTTCCTTGGTGGTGCTGCGCTCCACGGCATTGCCCAGCGCGGCACCGGCCACGGCGCCCAGCACACCCACCACCAGGCCTTCACGATGGCCACCGACGCTGCCGCCGGCGATGGCGCCGACCACGCCACCGGTCACTGCACCGGCGCCGCTCTGGCTGCCGTCCACCGTCACCGGGCGGACAGACAGCAGCGTGGCGTCCTGCACCTGCGACAGGCGCTGCGCATCTCCACGCTGAATCACATCAGGACTGGTGGTCTGGCAGGCGGTGAGCACGGCCACCAGGGAGGCAATCAGCAGCTTTTTCATAATCAGAACTCCATGACGGTAGGGGGCCAACGCCGGGCGCCGCTGCACCGTTGACCGGGCAACAAGACTTTACCCAGCCCCCCATTGGCGGGCCCAGGACCCGAGCGGGACCCGATCCGTCGACTCTACTCCTGCGCCAAATCGGCATCGTGTCGAGGCCTTGTTCTCTGATCGCACCCAGTGGGCGAAGTCGTGTCGCCCGCACCCATCACTGCGGACGACGACTCAGAGGCGGAACCGCGAAATTGCTAACGCCCGGTCGCGCTCCCGTCAATCACCCCCTGGGGGCTGCTTCACGGATCGGATACGTCTGGATACATTGAGCCCACATTGGCCGGCCACTGAGCGACGACTCAGACGCTGGCCCCCAGGGCAAAACCGGCGCGAGCCGGTGACGCAAAGCCTCCGGTCTCCCGGCCTTCACGGTCTGCGGGAGATAGCGGGGCCGCCAGCGCGGTTGTCATCGCGCTGAATGGCTTCTTCTGAAGTGATGCGCGCCTTGGGTTCACAAGAATCAACAAGCGCGTAAGAGATGAAGCTGCATTCTTTGCACCTGCATGGGGAGGGCCAGGCAGGTGTCGGCACTCCCTTGTCCCTGATCCACCGGGCCGTCCGCACGGCCCTTTGCATGAGCCTTGGCATGGGCGCCGGCTGGGCCTGGGGTCAGGCCTCGCCCCCTGGTGCCGTCGACCCGGACGCCCAGCGCCAGCTGCAGCAGCAGCGGGAGGCGCAGCAGCGTCAGGCGCTGGAGAGGGAGCCGGATGTGCGACTGCAAGCCAGCGCACCGCCCAGCCGGCAGCGGCTGCGGGACGATGAATCGCCCTGTTTTGTCATCCAGCAGATCGAGCTCAAGGGGGCGGAGCGCCTGCCGGCCATTGCCCGGCTGATCCGCGCCGTGGACGGCCCGGCGGGCGATGACGCGCCAGTGGGCCGCTGCCTGGGGGCTCAGGGCATTGGCACCCTGGTCACCCGCCTGCAGGACGCGGTCATCGAGGCCGGCTACATCACCACCCGGGTGCTGGCCGCGCCGCAGGACCTCTCCAGCGGTCATCTGGTGCTGACGGTGGTGCCAGGTCGTGTCCACCGCATCCGACTGCGCGAGGGCACCTCCCCCCAGGTGCGTCTGTCCAATGCCCTGCCCATCCAGGAGGGGGAGGTGCTGAATCTGCGCGACATGGAGCAGGCGCTGGAGAACCTGCAACGGGTGCCGGGCGCCCAGGCCGATATTCAGGTGCAACCCGCGCAGGACACCACCGAGCCGGGCTGGAGCGACTTGGCGGTCAGCTACCAGGGCGGGCGTCAATGGCGCTGGCAGATGTCACTGGACGACAGCGGCAGTGAATCGACCGGGCGCTATCCCTTGTCGCTCACCGCGTCCCTGGACCATCCGCTCACCCTCAACGACCTGTTCTACATCACCCTGAATCGGGATACCCGCGAACTGAATCAACGTCTGCATGACAAACCGGGGCCACATCCTGGCACCGGAGGACATGTCTTGCACTATTCGCTGCCCTGGGGGCATTCCCTGCTCAGCATCACCGTCAGCCGCAATGGCTACCAGCAGGTGGTGATCGGCGCCAATCAGCGCTATGTCTACCGCGGCACCAGCAGCAACGGCGAGCTCAAGCTCACCCGCATGCTGTGGCGTGATGCCCAATACAAATTCAGCGGCTTTGCCAAGCTGTTTGGCCGCTCGTCCCGCAACTACATCGATGACACCGAGGTGGAAGTGCAGCGGCGGCGCATCGGCGGCTGGGAAGCCGGCGTCACGCTGCGGCGTCAGGCGGGCAGCGTCTCCACCGACATGGAGCTCAGCCTGAAGCACGGCACCGGCGCCTTCCATGCGCTGGAAGCGCCGGAGGAGGCCTTCGGCGAGGGCAGTTCCCGCATGAACCTGCTGCAGGGCAGCTTCGGCGTGGCCGGCGCGGTGCCGCTGGGCGAGCGGCGGCTGCAACTGAGCACCCAGTGGCGCGGCCAGTATGCGCTGCGCCCGCTCACGCCGCAGGACCGCTTCTCCATCGGTGGCCGCTATACCGTGCGCGGCTTCAGCGATGCGTCGCTGTCGGCCGACAACGGCCTGCTCATGCGCAATGAAGCCGAGCTGCCGCTGACCGGCATGGCCTCGATGTACCTGGGCCTGGACGCCGGTGTGGTGTCCGGCCCCAGCGCCGGCCGACTGGCGGACAAGCACCTGGTGGGCGCCGTCATCGGCACGCGCTTGCGAGGCAAGGGCCTCTCCCTGGATCTCTTCGCGGCCACGCCTGTGCAGCAACCCAGCAATTTTCCGGTCGCCCGATTCACGGCCGGCTTCTCTTTGAGCTATTCGCAATGAACCGTCTCCAGTACCGCATCGTGTTCAATAAGCAGCGCGGCCAGTTGATGGCTGTGGCTGAGACTGTCCGGGCACAGACCAAGGCGGCGGGCCAGACCGACGGACCGTCGCGGCGTGGCCTGGCGACGCCGGAGACGGTGGTGCCCGTCGCCTGCGGACCGCCGAGCCTGATCGCGCTGGCAGTGGCCCTGGCGGCCGGTGCGGTGCTGACCTTGCTGCCGGTGCCGGCGGCGCAGGCCCAGTCCCGGGGCCAGGCCGCATCTGCGCAGCAGCCGTGGCGCAAACCGCCAACCCGCATCGTGGCGGACCCTTCGGCCCCGGCGAACCAGCAACCCACGGTGTTGACCGCGCCCAACGGAACCACGCTGGTCAACATCCAGACCCCCAGTGCGGCTGGCGTGTCCCGCAACACCTATGGCCAGTTTGACGTCGGGCCCGACGGCGCCATCCTGAACAACTCCCGCACCGACACGAGCACCCAGCTCGGCGGATGGGTGCAGGGCAACCCGTGGCTGGGCCGGGGCGAGGCGCGGGTCATTCTGAACGAGGTGAACAGCAGCGCACCGAGCCAGCTCAATGGCTATGTGGAAGTGGCGGGGCGTCGCGCGGAGGTGATCATCGCGAACCCGGCCGGCATTCAGGTGGACGGCGGTGGGTTCATCAATGCCAGCAGCGCCACGCTGACGACCGGCACGCCGCGCCTGGATGCGGCGGGCAACATCAGTGGCTTTGCGGTGCAGGGCGGGCTGATCCGCATCGACGGGGCGGGCCTGGATGCCAGCTCGACGGACTACACCGCGCTGCTGGCCCGTGCGGTGGAGCTCAATGCCGGCTTCTGGGCCAAGGAGGCGCGGATCCAGACCGGCACGCAGGTGATGTCGGCGGAGACCGCCGGGGGCGGGGACGGGGCCGGTGAGGGGCTGGCCGCGAGCGGCGAGCGGCCGCGGTATGCGCTGGACAGCACTGCGCTGGGCGGGATCTATGCGCAGCGGATCACGCTGGTGGGAACCGAGGCGGGGCTGGGGGTGCGTCAATCGGGCCAGATGGTGGGCGGGCAGCTGACCTTGCGGGCGGATGGGTGGTTGGACAACACCGGCACCGTCTACGCTCAGGACAGCAGCACCGACGCCCTGACCGTGCGCTCCGCCACCGGCGTGAGCAATGCCGGATGGATGGCTGCCAAGGGCTCGGTGTCGGTCACCGCCCCTCGGCTGCAAGGGGATGCTTCCAGCGTCACGGCGGCGGGCCTGAATGAAGACGGCTCTCTGGTCGCGGGAACCGGCGCGCTCTCGCTGAATGCCAGCGACAGCCTGCGCCAGTCCGGCCAGGTGATGGCTGGGGACCAAATCCGCCTGAGCGCACCGCTGCTGGATGTGAGCGGCGCCAGCGTGCAGGGCGGTCAGTTGTCCCTGCAGGGTGGGGAGCTTCGCGCTGAGGCCGCTCAGTTGGCCGCGACGGGTTCTCTGCAGATGCATGCGGACGGCGCGCTGAGCGCCCCCTCCGCCCGCATGCTGGCGGGCGACATGCACCTGGAGGCGACCACGCTGCAACTGACAGCGGCCGAACTGTCAGCATCAGGCCGCTTGAGCCTGCAGGCGCAGGGGCTGCTGAACACCAGCGGCGCATCGCTGATCGGCCAGCAATTGCAGGTGGCCGCCACTGACATCAACAGCCGCGGCGGTGAATGGTTGCACCTCGGTCAGGAGCGCTTCACCGCGCAGGTGACCGGGCAATGGCTGATGGACGGCGGCCGCCTGGCCACCAATGCGCAGGACCTGGTGCTGAGCGCCGGCAGCCTCAGTGCGGGGCAGGCCAAGCTCGAGCATTACGGCAGCGGCACGTTCTCCATGACAGCGCCAGTGGCGGACCTCAGCGGCGCGGCGGTCACGTCCTACGGCAGCCTGGTGGCCGTTGGTGACCAGCTCACCCTGGACAACGCGTCCGTGCTGGCGCGATCGGTGACGCTGAGCGGCGAAACGTTGTCCCTGCAGCACACCGAACTGCGCAGTGCCACCACGGCCTCGCTCAGCGGCGGCACGATCGATCATCGTGGTGCGTTGACAACGGCAGATCAAGGCGCCCGCCTGAGCGCCCGCCAGACGCTCAACAACGACGGCGGTCAGATTCATGCGGCCAGCGGAAGCATTGAGCTCACCGCAGGCGGGAACGTCAGCAATCGCGGCGGTGTTGTGTCCGCCCGCGACGCGCTGACGGTGGCTGCTGGTGCCCTGGACCAAGCCAATGGCGCACTGCTCAGCGGGCAGGACGTGCGCCTGCGTCTGGACGGCGACTACCGGGAAGCCGCCACGGGCGCCGCTTCCTCGGTGCTGGCCAGTGGCAGCCTCAGTGTCACGGCGGCCGATATCGAGCAGACCGGCGTGATGCGCTCCGGCGGCAGCACGTCGCTGGAGGCCGCCGGTCATGCGCGCTTTGCGGGCTCGGTCTACGCCCAGGGCGCTTCGCAGTTGCGGGTCACGGGAGACGCCGCGGTCAGCGGCTTGATGGGGGCTCAAGGCGACCTGTCGATCAGTGCCGGCAGTCTGCAGGCCGCCAGCGGCTCCACCTTGGCCGCGGGCCTCGCCGAGAACGGCCAGATCCAGCCGCTGGCCGTCCTGTCGGTACGCTCACCGGGCGACTCGCAAGTGCATGGCGAGCTGCTGGCCGGTCATGCCAGCCTCAGCGCCTCGTCCCTGGACCTCACCGCGGCACAAGTGAGCACCACAGCGCTGCAGCTTCAGTCGGATCGGCAACTGACGACCGACGGTGCAGCGGTGCGCAGCTCCCAACTGGCTCTGCAGGCCGGTGACTGGTCCAACCGCGCGGGCCAGGTGGCGGTCACCGGCACACAGGCCCTGCAACTGCAGTTGACCGGGCAGTGGGACAACCGCGGCGGGAGTTTCCAGACCAATAGTGCGGACGCTCGCCTGTCCGCTGGCCGCATCGACAACAGCGGCGGCCTGATCAGCACCAGCGGTACCGGCCTTCAGCTGCAGACCCCTCAATTCCTGAACCAGGGCGGTCTGCTCGCGGGCGCAGGCAGCATTCAACTGAGCGCCACCGAGCTGGCCAACGGCACCGGCCAGATCAGCGGCCAGTCCGTCTCGCTGCAGGCCCAGCGGCTGGACAACGCGGCGGACGGCCTGATCGCCGCCAGCACATCGCTGCAATGGACGGCCGACCAATTCCGCAACAGCGGGGTGGTCCAGGCAGGCCAGGGGCTCGTCGGCACCACGCGGGGCCTGCTGGACAACCAGGGTCTGATCCGCGGCCTTGCGGCAGTGGCCTTGCAGGCTGACCAGCTGGCGCAGAACGGCACGGTCGCCGCGCAAGGGGATCTGAGCGCCCGGGCGCGCACGGTCAGCGGCAATGGCAGCTGGGCCGCCGGCCTGGCCACGGACAACACGCTCAGCGGCCCCGCCACGCTGACGCTGCAAGCCCAGGACAGCCTCCAGGTGGGCGGCCAGGCCCTGGCAAGCACACGCGTCGCCATGGAGGCGGGCTCGCTGGCATTGCAGGGCAGCCAGATGCGGGCGGCGGAGGTGGCGCTCGCCACCACGCAGGGTGATCTGCATCTGGACGGCGCGACGGTTGGCGCCAGCGGCACGCTCCGCTTGAGCAGTGCCGCGCTGCTCAGCACCGCACAGGCCACGCTCAGCGGCGCCAGCGTGGCCCTGTCAGCGGCGGACTGGTCCCACATCGGCGGTTCGCTGGCGCAGACGGATGCCAGCGGCGCACTGACCGTCAGCGTGGCGCAGCAACTCAACAACACCCGCGGCACCATTCAGGCCAATGCGGCCAGCGTGCTGCTGCAGGCTCAGACCTTCACCAATACCCAGGGCCACCTGTTGCATGCGGGCACGGGCAGCCTGCGTCTGGACGTTGGCACGCTGGAGGGCGCTGGCGGCGAGCTGTTGACCCAGGCGAACCTGAGCATCACCAGCACCGGCTCGGTGGATCTGAGTCAAGCCAAGACCCAGGGCCGGCAGGTCAGCATCACCGCAGAGGCGCTGCAACATCAGGGCGGGCAATCGCTCGCCAGCGGCGCCATGACGGTGTCGGTTCAGCAGAGCCTGGACAACACGGGCGGCATCGTCCAAAGCGGGGCCGACCTCACCGTCTCCGGCGGGCGTGTGCTCAACCGCGATGGCCAGATGACCGGCCAGAACGTCAGCATCACCGGCGCGGCCTTGCGCAACGACGGGCAGGGGCTCGTCCATGCGCAGGGAGACCTCAGCGTGCAGGTCGGCGATCTGAGCAATGCAGGCGCCTTGCAGGCCACCGGCGCGGCCAACCTGCACAGCACCGGCGACCTGAACAACAGCGGCGTGCTGCGCGCTCAGGGCGACCTGACGGTGACGGCCGATGGGGCCATGACCCATACCGGCAGTCTCACGTCACAAGGGAATGTCCAGCTGACGGCTGCGAGCCTGTCCGGCAACGGCACCTTGGCCGCAGGCCTGAAGGCTGACAACACGCTCGCGGCCACGGGCGATCTGACGGTGCAGACCACCGGTGCCCTGCAGCAAAGCGGTCAGGCCTTGGCAGCGGGGCGGCTGTCGATGAGCGGCGCTTCGATGGCGTGGCTGGGCGGCCAGCTCCAGGGCCAGCAGGTGGGCCTGTCCGCGCTCGCCGGGGATGTTCGCCTGGACCGCAGCCAGGTCCGCGGCGGCGACCATCTGACCATGACGGCCGCACAGGCCCTCCATACCGAGGGCGCCCAACTGGCGGCCGGCCAGGTCTCGCTGACGGCCACCGACTGGCATCACGCCGGCGGAACGCTGGTGCAGACGGCCAGCAGCGGCACGTTCACCATCGGCCTCAGCGGCCAGTTGGACAACACGGACGGCCAGATCTCCAGCAATGCGCAGGACCTGCAGCTGACGGCCAGCCAGATCACCAACACGCGAGGCAGCGTGACGCATGCGGGCGGTGGTGCGCTGACGGTCTCGGCCGGGCAGTGGTCGGGCGCTCAAGGTCAGTTGCTGGGCGCGGGCACCGTTTCGTTGTCGCTGACGGGGGAGGCGGACCTTCGCGGCGCCACCACCCAGGGCGGTCAGGCCCTCAGCATCACCGGCGCTGCGCTGCAGCATCAATCCGGCCGCATGCTCAGCGGCGGAGGGCTGACCGTCAGCGTGTCCGGGGACCTGGACAACACCAGCGGCGAGTTGGCCGCAACAACCGGCGCTCACCTGACGGCAGCTTCGCTCATCAACCAGAACGGGCAGATCACCGGACAGGCCGTTGAGCTGGACGTCGGCACGCTGAGCAACACAGGCCAGGGCACAGTGAACGCCCAAGGCACGTTGACGCTCCGTGGCGGCCAAGTGGTGAACGAGGGCGCGCTCCAGTCCGGCGGGGCGATGACGCTGGACGTCACCGGCGCGCTGGGCAACAGCGGCTCGGTCTACACCTTGTCCTCGGCGACGGTGAATGTCGGCACGGCCCTGACCAACAACGGCCTGATGGCGGCGCAGGGCGGGTTGTCCGCACTGGCGGTGTCCATGCTGGGACAAGGCACGTTTGCAGCCGGGCTCAAGGCTGACAACACACTGGCCCCCTCGGGTGAGCTGCATCTGCAAGCCCAGCAAAGCCTGCAGAACGCGGGAGCCTTGGTGGCAGGCGGCAGCTTGACTGCCAGTGCTGCCACGCTGCAGCTGCAGGACAGCCAATTGACCGGTCAACAGGTGAGTCTGCTGGCGAGCCAGGGCGACTTGCGGCTGGGCCGGTCCGTGCTGGCCAGCAGCGGCGCGCTGTCGCTTACCGCTTTGGCCGGGCAATTGAATACGCAGGCCGCCACGCTGAGCGGGTCGTCGGTGGACATCGCCGCCCAGCAGTGGCGTCACGCGCAAGGCGTGTTGACGCAGACCGCTACGGACGGCCACCTCACCGCCGCAGTGGCCACCACCCTAGACAACCAGGGCGGCCAGATCCAGGCCGTTGGTGGGACGCTGTCCTTGACGGCCCAGACCCTGCAGAACACGCAGGGCCGCATCGTGCAGGCTGCCTCCGCGCCGCTGGCCTCGACGCAGTTGAACGTGGGCACTTTCGCAGGCGCCGGCGGTCAACTGCTGACCACGGGCAGCCTGAACCTGCAGGCGACCGGCGCGGTGGACCTGAACGCCGCCGTGACCCAGGCCAATGGGCTGACCCTGTCGGCGGCGACGCTGAGCCATCAAGCGGGCCGGACGGTGAGCACTGGGGCAGCCACTCTGACCGTTGCGGGACTGCTCGATAACAGCGGCGGCGGCATGTCGGCCGCAGGTCCGGTGATGATTGGCGCCGGCAGTTTGAGCAACGGCGTTTTTGGCGGCAGCGGTGGAACCGTGCAAGGCGATGGCGTGCTGGAGCTGCACGTGGACGCCGCACTGGACAACCAGGGCGGCCGCCTGCGGGCCGGCAATGCGCTGACTGTCAACGCGGGCAGCGTCGACAACCGCAGTGGGTGGGCCGGGGCTGATGGCGCCCTGACCGTCACCAGCGTGGGGGATCTTCGCAATGCGGGCGGCAGCCTGCTGTCGGGCGCCGCACTGACGCTGGACGCGTCGAGCATCGGGAATCAGCAAGGCGGCAAGATCTCCAGCCTGGCTGCCGGTGCCACCGTGCGCAGCCAGGGACTGCTCGACAACAGCCAGGGCAGCATCCAGGCAGCGCAGACGACGTCGATCAGCGTCGGCGGCCTGCTGAACCGGCAGGGCGAGGTGTCGGGGGCATCGCTGGGGGTGGACACGCGCGGGCAGTCGCTGGACAACAGCGGCGGCTGGCTGCTGGCCGACCGGGCGATCACGGTGGACAGCGGCGCCCTGGAGAACCGCGGCGGCCTGCTGCAGGCGGGCACCGATCTGACGGTGCACACCCATGGACAGGCGCTGACCAATTCCCGCGACCTGTCGGTGAGCACCACCACCGGTCTGCATGCACAAGGCGCGCTGACGGTTGAGACCGGCGCGCTGGTCAATGAGACCGGCATGAGCGCGGGGAGCACGGCGCAGATCACGGCAGGGGCGCTGACCAACCGCGGAGAGATCGCGGCCGGTGGCAGTCTGGCGGCGTCGGTGGCGGACGTGTTCAACAACCAGGGAGGACGCTTCATCGGCGCCCAGACGGCCCAAGTCTCGGCCGCGCAGATCCTCAATCAGAACGGCTTGATCTATGGGGGCCAGACGCTCACCGTCACCAGCCAGGGGCTGATCGACAACAGCGGCACCGCCAGTGCGGGGCTGGGTCTGCAGGGCGGGCAGGTCAGCGTGACGGCGCCGCAGCTGGACAACCGGTCGGGCCAGGTGCTGGCCAACGGCGATCTGAGGCTGGTCATTGCGCAGAGCCTGGACAACAGCGGCGGCCAACTGGGTGCCGTCGGGCGGCAGACCGTGGGTGACGGTCAGGCGCCGACGGCATCGGCCCTGTCGCTGAACAACAGCAGTGGACGCATCTGGTCCGGCACCGACCTGGGCCTGGGCCTGCGGGCGCTGACCGGTGGGCAGGCCGGGCAGATGAGCAGCGGCGGCGCCCTCAGCCTGGCGCTGCAGGGGGACCTGGTCTATGGAAGCGGCAGCCAGATCCAGGCGACGGGAGACACCACGCTGACCGTGACCGGCCAGTTCACCAATCAAGGGGTGCTGCGCAGCGGCGGCGTCCTGCGCATCGGGGCGGCGAGCATCACCAACGATGCCAGCGGTGAGCTGAACGGGCGCTTGACCTTGCTGAACGCGACCGGCACGCTGACCAACCGAGGGCTGATCGATGGGGATGGGGTGTCCATCACCGCCGACCGCATCGTCAACCTGGGGACGGGGCGCCTGTATGGCACGGACATCGTGCTCACCGGCGGTCAACTGGTCAACGACGCCGAAGGCGGTCAGGCGGCGGTGATCGCGGCGCGCAATTCGCTGGATGCGCAGTTCAGCCGGGATGTGCTGAACCGGTCGGGGGCCTTCATCTTTGCGGATGGGGGCATGCAGATCCAAGCGGCCAGCCTCGTCAATGAGAACGCGTCCATTGAGGCGAGCCAGTGGCTGGCAATGAACGTGACCGGGGCGGTGCAGAACCGGACCGTCTACAGCGGGCTGAGCGTGGGCGAGGGCGCCAATGGCGGCACGCTGGCAAGCAAGGCGTTCATCAGCAGCGGCGGGGATATGCAGCTGACGGCGGGCAGCCTGGTGAACAGCGGGGCGACGATTGAGGCGCGGGGGAATCTGTTGCTGAGTGCGGCGGATATTCGGAATCTCAATCCGTATTTGGGGTGGTTTGGCCGCTATGAGGAGGTGACGCAGGGCTCGATCGAGATCTACTACACCAATCGCTATGCGGGCCAAGGTGGCGATGAGTCCATCACCGAGATCCAGCTGGATGGCCGCACGGTGGACGAGGCAATCAGTCAGTGGCAACGCGACAACGCCGGCCTGTCGATCGTCCGCTACAACGCACCGGACTCCGGCGCCAGCGCGAACGTGACGCAAAGCGCCGCGGGCCACATCATCGTCGGCGGCACCCTGGTGGTTCAGGGCAGCAAGATCACCAATGACATGAGCGTGGTGGTGGGCCGTGACGGCGTGGCGATCTCGGGAGATCAGGTCAACAACATCAATCGTCAGGTCCAGGTGAAAAACCCCAGCACCGGCGCGCTGGAGACGGTGTCCCTGGTACTGCCTGGCGCGGTGCAGTCCGTCTTCCCGAACGAGGCTGCACCCGGGGTTCGGGCCGCCAGCGACGCCGTGACTCCTGGATCGGCCGCCGGGTCGCAGCAGGCGCAGGCGGCCGGCAGCGTGAACAAGAATGTCGCTTCGTCCATGTCCGGCCTTTCGGGCAAGGCGCTGTCTCTGATCCAGACCGGCGCAGCGGCTTCCCCAGTCTCGGAGGTGAGCACGGCATGGCGATCCGGGTCTGGCCTTGCGCTGGCTGCTGTCACGCCTGGTGCCGACGCAGGTGACGGGCTGTCGGCCATTGCTGAACAGCGTCAGGCGCCGTCGGGGATGGTGGCGAGCCTGAGAGATGCCTCTGCGGCTGTTGTTCATGCAAGCGTTGAGGGGCAGATGGCCTCCGCTCCTGGGGCCACCACTGTGCCGGTGGGCGACGCTGCCCACACGGCGGAGAAGCCGCCGGCGGCCGAGGGGCTGAAGCTGCGCGGATCGGAACTGGTGTTTGACGGAAGGCCCCTGGCCCGCACCGTTCACGTCAATCTGACCTTGCCGGGCAACAGTCTCTTCGTGACCCGGACGGAGCCAACATCCCGATATTTGGTGGAGACGGATCCACGCTTCGCCAACTACCGTGATTGGCTGTCCAGCGATTACCTGTTGCAGCAACTGGCGCTGGACCCGGCCACGACCCAGAAGCGCCTGGGGGATGGGTATTACGAGCAGCGACTGGTGCGGGAGCAGATTGGGCAGCTCACGGGAAGCGGATATCTGTCCGGCTACGCCAGCGACGAGGAGATGTATCGGGCGCTGCTGAGCGAGGGCGCGAGTTTCGCCAAGGAGCATCAGCTGATTCCGGGCGTGGCATTGACGGCGGAACAAATGTCGCTGCTGACCAGCGACCTGGTCTGGCTGGTGGAACAGGAAGTCACGCTGGCGGATGGAAGCACCCAGCGGGTGTTGGTGCCGCAGGTGTATCTGATGCCCCGCGAAGGAGACATGGATGCCACCGGTGCGCTGATTGCGGGGAACCGTGTCGAGATGGCGCTGACGGGGAACTTCATGAATGAAGGCACCGTCAAAGGCGGCGACGTGGTGGTGCAGGCGCAGAACGTCTCCAACACCGGGACGATGCGGGGAACGAGCCTGGCCCTGACCGCGCGCGAGGACCTGACCAACGTGGGAGGCACCCTGGCGGCGACCGGCGACCTTTCGTTGGTGGCCGGGCGCAACATCGACATCAGCAGCACGACGCTGACCACGGTGGAGACGCGGCCCAACGGCGTGAGCCGCGCCACTGTCCTGGACAAGGTGGCGGACCTGTCCGCCGGCGGGGTGATGGTGCTGCAAGCCGGGCAGGATGTTTCATTGACGGCTGCACAGCTTCGGCAAGGGGGTGAGGGTGGAACAGCCGCCGGCGGCGTGATCGTGGAGGCAGGACGTGACCTCACCTTGGGTACGGTGGAGGTGTCGTCCTACAAGGAGATCATCAAGAACGCCAACAACTACAAGAAGGAGTCGCTGGCGCAGGACAGCGGGACGGTCATTGACGCACAAGGGCTTGTGTCGCTGAAAGCCGGGCAGGACCTGATGGCGACGGCGGCGGAGATCAAGAGTGCGGAGGGCGCGGTGTCTCTCAGCGCGGGCAGGGATGTGCAGTTGCTGGCGGGGGAGGCCAATCAGGTCATTGAGGAGATGACCCAGAAGAAGAAGAGTGGCTTCCTCAAGAAGAAGGTGACCACGACCTACAGCAAGACCGGCGAGACGGTGGCTGTTGCGACGACGGTGTCGGGTGACACCGTCTCGATCCAGGCGGGGCAGGACATTGGAATCCGTGGCTCCAACGTGGTGTCCGACGCAGGGACTTCGCTCGCTGCGGGGCGCGACGTGACGATCGACGGCGCCACCAACACGCTGATCAGCGAGAACTTCAGCAAGACGGTGAAGTCTGGCCTGATGGGCGGCGGAGGGATCGGTGTCACGATTGGCAAGCAGTCTCTCGAGCAGACCAACAAGAAGACTGAGTTGACGAGCGCGGGATCGACGGTGGCCAGCGTGCAGGGTGACGTGACAGTCGTGGCCGGGGCGGATTACAAGCAGGTGGGCTCGACGGTGTCCGCACCGGCGGGTGATGTGAATGTCACGGCCCAGAACATCGATATCGAAGAGGCACGCAACAAGTCGGTCCAAAACAGCGAGACGAAGTTCAAGCAAACCGGCGTCACGCTGTCCATCAGCGCGCCGGGCGTCTCCGCAGCCATGGGCGCTGTTTCTGCCGCGGAGCACACCACGCAGACGGAAGACGACCGGATGAAGGCGTTGGCCGCTGCGACGGCCATCTCCAAGGCGATGCAGGCTCAGAAGGAGATCGCTGAACTTGCCAAGGCGCTGGAGGCCAACAAGGGCAAGGAAAGCATCAGCGTCAGCATCTCGGTGGGGAGCTCACAGAGCACAAGCACGCAGACCAACAAAGCCGATCAGGCGGCCGGCAGCAGCATTCTGGCGGGAGGCCAGCTGAATCTGACCGCAACGGGGGCCGAGAAGGACTCCAACGTCACCGTGCGAGGCAGCTCGCTGGCCGGCCAGGACGTTGTCATCAAGGCAGACAACGCGATCAACCTGGTGGCTGCGGGCAATAGCAGCGAGCAGCACAGCGACAACCAGAGCACCAGTGCTTCGGTGGGTATCGGCTTCTCCGTGGGTCAGGAGAACAGCTGGGGGATCACGGTCAGCGGCAGTGTGTCCAAGGGGAACTCCGACGGTGTGGACCAGAGCTACACCACCACGGAGGTCAAGGGCGGCAGCAGTGTGGTGCTGCAGTCGGGCGGGGACACGGCGCTGAAGGGCGCTGTGGTGACGGCGCCCAAGGTGACGGCGAACGTGGGAGGCGATCTCAAGATCGAGAGCCTGCAGGACACGGCCACCTTCGACAGCAAGAGCATGAGCGCCAGCGCCAGCGTGACCTTCAACCTGTCGGGGGTGAGCGCGGCGAGTGCGTCGTACAGCCAGTCGAAGGTGTCTGCTGACTACGCAGCGGTGGGAACGCAGGCGGGGATCCGCGCAGGGGACGGTGGGTTCTCGGTGACAGTCGCGGGCAACACCGATCTCAAGGGCGGCGCGATCACCAGTAGCCAGGCAGCCATTGATGCGTCCAAGAATGTTTTCACGACTGGGACGCTGAGTTCCAGCGATATCGCCAACCGCAGCCAATACAGCGCAAGTGCGGTGATGGTGAGCGTGAGCACCAGCGGCGGGATGGCTGGGGCGTTCAAGGACAGCGGGGACGAGCGCAGTACTACGCGCAGCACGATCAGCGCGGCCGATACGAGTATCACCAGCGGCGATGCGGGAAGCCAGGCGGCGCTGGATAAGCTTGATCGAGGGGCAACCAACGATGCCACCGCAGGAAAGCTGGCGCAGGGGTGGGATGGGCAGGAACTGGCGCAGCAGGCGAAGCTCAATGCGCAGATCGTGGCGGAGTTTGGGGCGCAGGCGGCGAAGGAGGTGGGGGACTACGCGGCTTCCAAGACCAAGGTGTACGACCTAGCAAAACTGCAAGAGGGTGACCTTGAGAAAGCCCTAAAGAATCCGGATCTCAATCCGGCCGACAAGCAGCAGCTTCTGACGCAGCTTCAGAGCGTCAAAGACACCATCACTGCGGAACAGGATACCTACGACGCCTGGAAGGAAGGGGGCAATGCGCGCGCTGCGCTCCATGCTTTGGTGGGGGGGCTGACCGGTGATTGGATGGGGGCACTGGGAGCCGGCGCTAGCTCCAAAGCAGCGCCTTTGCTGGAGGATTTCCAGAAAGCAGTCAAGGCGGAACTGGTGGCTGCGGGAATGGACCCCAAGGGTTTGGCCGATGGATTGTCCAAACTTGCGGCCGGCTTGGTGGCTGGTGCAAGCGGCTCAGTGCTTGGCAGCGCCAGCGGCGCGGCCGCACTGAATCAGGACTTCAACAACCGGCAAGCGCATCCGGATCAGATTGCACTGGTCAAGGAGGAAGCCAAGAAGCTGGCGGGTAAGGATGGCTTGACGCAGGAGCAGTGGGAAGCGCGGCTCACTCAGCAACTGCTGCTTCAAAACGATAGCGCCTATGCCGACGGACATCAGGGCCAAGGCAACGATGCTGTGGCCGAACAGATCCTAAAGGAGGCAGAGCGACAGTCGGGTCTGAAGCTTGATTACCGAGGGACGGCCGAGTACGCCGACCACACCGTCAACACGCAGTTCTTGAATGAAACGATCAAGAGCTACGAGATGGTCGGGGTCACCCCTTCCGGCGGATTCCAACTGCGCGATGGATCTTGGCAAGCCGTCACACCGGGTTCGGGCTCGTGGCCAACGGGACAAAAGGCGCCCACGAACTATCCGGTGCCTGGCTGCGAGACACCTGCTGGCAAATGCACTTACGTGTTCTTCTTTGGCAGCAATTTGGCGTACATGGAGGTGCCGAAGGCCGATGGGTCGTCTGAGCTCTATCAAGTTCCCGAGGACCAGCAGAAGACACCTGCAGCACTCCAGGCGCGGCGAGTGGCAGAAGGCCTCATGAACGCGCCAGGTGCCATCTGGTCGACTGCCAAGTCTTTGGCAAGCGAAGCGGTGATGATTAGTCTTGATGTGAGCACCGGGCGCGCGCCTTCGACTTTTAGCGAACTCGTTTACGCGAGTTTTAGCGGTGGCGGGAATGCCGAGTCAGTTGGATGGAGCCCGCAGTCCGACACGATGCAGTGGCTGCTGGGCGGGAAGGTGAAGGAGGTCACATTCGGACAGGCGCTGCAAGCAGTCGCAACGATCACACCCGTGCATCAGTTGATGACTACGACCGGCAACTTGAGCACCTACGACCCTGAGCTGAACAAACAGGCAGGCACTGATCTGGGGATTGCACTGATCGGCGCTGGGGCTGGCAAGCTTGTTGACTGGGCGCCCGGGAAGCTCGGGACGCTCGTGAAGACCGAAGAAGCGATCGCGGCCAAAGCGGAGAAGATTGAGCCTGCGGCGGTGCATGTGGCGGATCCGGTGGATGCGCCTCCTCGTAGCAGCGCGTCGTCGGGCGAGGGGGGCGATTCTCCGGCCAGAGGGAACTCGGTTGGCAATGAGCATCCCGTTGATCCGCCCGAGTCCTCGACTCCAAAGAGCACTCAAAGCGAACCGGAAATCCCTGTAGCGAATAGCCAGGGTAGTGAAAGTGAAGCCAAAGGGGGAACGAACGACGGCAAGACACCAGGAGACGCTGCGACGCCCTGCGCTGATCCGCCGAAGTGTTTCGTGGCCGGGACGTTAATTCACACCGTTGATGGACCAAAGCCGATTGAGACCTTCGTGGGTGGTGAGTTGGTGCTGTCCCGGCATGAGCACACGGGCGAAGCTGGTGTGCGGCCGGTGGTGGCTACCGTCGCTACGAAGGATCAGCCCATCTACGAAGTGGTGATCGAGGACGCCCACGGCAACTCTGAAACCTTGCATACGACGGCGGAGCATCCGTTCTGGGTCCAGGCGCCTAACGATGCCAGTGATGAGTCTTCGCTGATCCGCGAGTCACAGTGGGTGCGTGCGGCCTCGCTGATTCCGGGAATGCGGTTGGTTGATTTACTGGGATCGGAGTTGATCGTCCGGTCGCAACGCTCCGCAGGATGGAATGCCGATGTTTTCAACATCGAAATTCATGAACATCACACGTACCATGTGGGTGGTTTTGCGGTATGGGCTCACAATGCGCCTTGTTGCAAAATTGGCAATACGGGAGTCGGCAATACCAGCAGTGCCGCGCTGTCCTTCGAAGACGCATTGGTGCTCCAGGGGGACGGGTCGCGCGCGCAAATCGTCCAGGCGATTGGCGAAGCCGCCCAGCCTTCGGTCAAAGCCCTTCTCGGCCTTGACCCGGAGGCCCGAGTCGGCTTCAGAGGAAGCCTCGCGAACGGGCTTAAGAACGACACCAAGCTTGGCAGCAACGGAGAGCGGGTGTCATTCGACGGCGTTGTCGCAACAAAGAATGGACAGCCTTACACCGGCCCGCAGGGTTACGACGCGGACTTCTTCGTGGTAAGCGACAATCTTGCTGCCCAGCTTGGCAACAAGCCGTTCTTCAGAAACGCTGCTCGACTTGACACTTCGTTGAACGGTATCTTCGTGGACTTCGGAGCCGGGCTTCAATCCAACCCGCTCCTGAGCGGCATGAAGGTCGAGCCCCCTACCTTTCGAGTGTTTACGTCTACGGAAATTCAGAAGAAGCTGAACGCCGGTGACGCACAAATCTATTTCATCCCAGGGCAGCCATGATGACTCACTTTCTGGCCACGGTTGAATTCGACGCACACCGCTCGCTCCCCGATTTGGCGGCTGACCTAGCGAATGCGTGCGGGATACCTCTGACGAAGGAGGAGTCGGGTCGATTCGATGAGGTGCCGGCTTACGTAGGGAATGTCGGTGAAGTTCAATTCACGCTGTTTGGGCCAGCCGAAGACCAAGAGGACCGAGAGTGTGTTCTTGAGATCTCGTACAGAACTTCGCTTCCCGTGAAACAGGCGCAAGCTGCTACAACGGCTTTACTACAGCCAGTATTTGATGGAACAGAGATGGATTCGACAGGGCACATTATCTGCTCTGCACAACTGTCAAACCTCCTAGTGGCGCGCGGATTTTGTGATTGCAAGGCAGTCCACTAAACCAACTGAATCAGAACCCGCCGCGAGGCGGGTTTTTAATTTGGCAATGTTGAGGGTGTCGCCACAATTCGAATGGCCGAGTTGCAGGCGAAGTGGGGTGACCTAACGGCTGGGGAACGTAGAGTGCTGCTAGAAAGCAAGAACGAAACCGCCTGGTCGAGCTCGCTTGATCAGAGGGAGGCTGCGGCCAAAGCGATGAATACGAACATTCATTTCTTGGAAAAACACGGACCTAGCACCACACTACTCGACCAAGAAATTCGAGCTTCCACCAAACTAGGTCCAGACGGAAGCATCGACCCAGCGTTCCGAGATTCGACCGGGTTCCTGTCAAATCGGGATATGGGTGCTGCCATGCAGTTCAATAGTCGGGCCTGCAAATTTCGATTTTCCGAACTCATCCCAGCCGGACGAATAACCGATGGTCGAATGTCATCGACCGTTCTGCGGCAGCTGAGGAGCGCTCCAAGGCCTCTTGGGCGAGCGCGGCCACACATCGCAGGCATAAAAGAAGTGCCCACACGTCTAGCATCTATCGTCAGCACAGCGAGGCGTGTGCGGTCAGGAAGGACTGAGCATCCGCAGCCGTCGTGGGGCGGCACTGCCGCCGAAGAGGCCGTTGAACACGGCCATGGCGCGCACCAGCCAGACCGCGCATACGGCGATCAGGGCGTGGTTCCGTACCAGCACGGGCTGATGGTCGGCGGTAGCTTTCGTGTGTTTGCTACTTCTAGTAAGGGGCAGAACAGCGCCGCGAGAATTTGAGATGCCCTGGTTGAGGATTAAATGGTTGAATTTTTTGAGAATTCTCCTGCGTTGCCCAAAAGGTTCGTACCTTTTGAGTACAACTTGCCACTGTTCTTTGAATTTGCATTGCGTGGGAATTCTGAGTTCTTTGACGCTTTGCAGCATGAATTTCGCGTTGACGGTTCTCTGTCGATTTTCAGTTCCAATGGCTTCTCACCACTGAAAATTCTTGATCATCAGGCTGATTGGGGTAAAGGCATTCTGCAATTGTATGAGCGGCTCTTTTCGGAAGGCGACTATCATGGTGTCTGCGTAGTTGAAGAAAAAGAGCGCTGGATCATTGTTCAGAATCTCGATATATCAATGGGGGTCGCGTTATTTAAAAGTGGTGATCCTAAGGCTGTCAGTCTGTTTGAACAATTCCGGGTATCGGATTGGTTCTTTGACATTGACTTTGTTAGGGAGGCGCTGAATGACCCATTTTCTGGTGTTATTCGTGACTATGGCGAAGATTTTTTGCGACTGCTTCTAAAGAACTACTCTGTGGCTGGCCATACTTCCGGGTGAACCGTTTAGTGGGCCGTTGTATGCATAAGATTTGTCGGTAAGTTCCGTGCTAAGGAAGGTCTGACACAACTCATGCACCGGCGTGTTGATGGGCTCAGCCAATCGGAATGTGATGCGGCCGCACACTGATTCGTCTCAGATTTCAAGGCAGTGGCCACTGGTTGGGCGTCGGCCGGCCCCGCTTTGCCGAACTGCGGGCGCACTCACGCCGCCGCTCCCCAGTAATTTGCGCCGCACTAGCCACAGGTTGAATGAGGATTCCCCATGAGATTCACAAAGCCCAGCTATTACCAGTTCCGAGCAGAAGCCTTTGAAACTTTCAACGAGGCAGCGGAAAGAAGAAAATACACCCTTCTACAAAGCTTTGCGTTCACCTATGAACATTTTGAGATTTTGATCGATGGAGACGACTGCTGGCAGCGTCTAATCTCGCTGACAGCGGTATTTAAGGTGGCCGTTGAATCTGGCGTGAAGCTTTTGGAAGACAGCATGTTTACTGACGATGTTTTGTCTGCACTTAAAAGCTGCTATTTGGATGAGGCGCCGCTGGAGTTAAGTAAACATGAAGCGTCATCGGAATTATCGGATTTACGGGCTGACATGGAGTTGATTTCCGCAAAGTTTTTGTAGAAAGTTGAGGGCCGAGTGTCAAATATTACTGCACGCCATCAACTATCCGCTTAAATGGCGCGCGCGATATTTGTCGCGCTCGTTTTAGCCGCCGGGCTATGAGATTTATTGTGGCCGTCCGATATTCGCATCAAAATTTGCAGAATAAATTGTGTCAGTAAGTATGTTCTTTATTTCGCCCGAGACGCCTGAGGATAAGGCATTCAATCTCCCTGTGTGCACGGAGGATGTGTTTCGACAAGTTATATTGCCAGCGGCAGAGCAAGCGGGTGCTCATTTTGTTAAGCTGTTTGAGACGGGATATGAGTTCTCTTCGCAAGATGCCCCGGCGCTTGTCGATGAGCTACTAAGGGTATCAAAGAAACTCGAAACGGCTTCTTCTGAAGTTTCCATCTTTGCATTGTCGCGTATAAGAAAGCTGCGAATGGAAATCGCCAGAATTTTTGCGAATAATCCCCGCAGCGTTTTATATATTGGATAGGCTGTTGCAACAGGTAAGGGGAATTTTACCTTGCGAGATGTATCTGCTGTTTCGGTTGAGGCGGGGGGTAGTTTGTACTATCGAGATTCCGCGTGGACTAGCTAATCCGAAGGATAGAGTGGAGATAAAATTTCTGCGGGAGAATTAAAATGCTTCGTTGCAAAGAAGAAATTGCATTTAATGCATTTGGGCTTTGGCTTACTGCACTATTTAGCAACGTTGGGGGTTACAATCCCGAGTTAACCTTTGATCGGCAGAGAGAAGAATTTTTTCTGTTGGTCTACGAACTTTTGGAGGCTGGAAAGATAAAATTTGTTTCTCCAAAGGAGATATGGAGCGCTGATAAGGATATTTGGGAAGTTCCATCAAAGGAAATCATTGATTATCTGCGATCGAAGTGGCCGGATGGAGCGGAATCTGAGGCGGAGTTGGTTGAATATTTTTTTGAAATCCCTCCAGTGCTATGGGTCGGCGAGGATGGAAAGCTTATAGGTTCCTGAGGATGCCTGGTTTCAAGCAAAAATGATTAGTGACGGCGTCCCTAGCTGTTGGATTCCATGTGATCATGTCCCCGTTCGCAGTTGGCTCGCTGCTGCGAGCCCGCAGCAAGTCGTGCCGCTTGATCCACTTGGCCTTCATGTATTGACCCAGTGAAAACCTGCTCAGGTGTTACATTGGCAGAAAGACACCATGGGTACATTGATGGACCCTGCTGTACCTCAAGCACGCCTATAACAAGAGCGACGAGGCCGTCGTGCAGCGCTGGGCGCAAGACGTGTACTTGCAGTTCTTCAGCGGCATGGCCGACTTTGACCCGCGCCTGCCCTGTGACGACCCTCAGATCGGACGTTTTCGGCAGGCATTGGGCGAAGCCGGTGTAGAGCAGTCGATCAAGACCACCATCGAGACGGCAGTGGGCATCAAATTCATCAAGCCGGCGCGTTCGAACGTGTGATCGTGGACAGCACGGTGCAGGAGAAGGCCATCGCATTCAACATCTGCTGGCTACTCCGGGCCATCGTGTGCGCCTTTGCCTGCGGGGACTTTATTGGCTCCGCGCGGCCTTGCGAGCCAGGCTGGGCGCCGCCTTGTCCAACGCGCTCAGGTCAGTACTCCCATGTTGTCCAACTCCGGTGCGCCCGCGGATGAATTTTGCGAGGCCGACTGTTGACCCACCGAAGAAGCCATGAACCACGAAGCTGAGAAGTTGTTGACGGAGATCCCCGAGGGGGTCACTTACACAGATGATCCAGCGGATTTGGATCCGGAAGATATTGCTGATTCGAGACTCAAAGCAGTCACTCAACTATTAAGTGATGGCAATGACTACTACCGGCTCCGGGCTGCAATATTGCTTGCAAATTGGGGTAAGTCCGTCGGCGTCACTTATTTGTGCAACTTTGTTGAAAATTCCGAGGGGCAAGAGTTCAACTGGTTTCCTCATAGGCTCCGGCCCTACGATGAAACGTACAAAGTTGTATTCGAAGCATTAGAGGGACTTTGGGCCTTTCATACGGATCAATCGTCTAAGGACCAAGCTAAGCAAGCCATAGTTCCTACTCTGAGGAAAATCATAAAACTGGCGGGACATCCTCGATTTGAACTTCGTCTTTTGTTTCTAATCTTGCATGGAAGGTTTGATGATTTGTTGCCTGATGTTAAGCGCTACTTCGAAGAAATTCTAAGAAATCCGGATTTCCATCATTGGAAAATTGAAGATACTGAAAACGTTCTTAGTCAAATCGATCCCCAGTACGTGGCGCAAAAGATTAATCAAAGCAAGTAGGCGGACTGGACCTTCGTCGCTTCGTTTGGAACCAACACGAGGCAGGGGATATTAAGAATAGCTAATACCCCTTGACTTATACTTTGATTGACGACCAGGTTGTGAATGCCAATAGCCGAACGTCAACGACCCCTATAAAAGCGGTTATTCCCAAATTTCGCTCTTCGGGAAATTTCAAAATGAACGTGCCGATCGAGGACGTTGAGAGATGGCGTGCGCGCCTTCGTCAAGCGGCGCCCTCCACGGTGCTGCGTGAAATGGCTGACGCTTACGGTGTAACCAAGAGCACCCTGGGCTTTATGGTGGCTGACCTTTATTTGGACGTAGGAACGCCTGCCGTGCAGGCCGTGTGGACTTGGGACATTGGTCGGACGGGACGGGGGTTGTCAGATGCCGAATTAGACGGCCTCTTATCAAGCCACGCTCTGCCGTGAAACCAAAGTGAGCGTGGATTTCGGGATATTTCAGAGCTCGCCGACCTTGACGTGCTGCACTGGTGCCTAAGCGCGTAACCAAATGATGGAAAAAAACTCCTTTATTTTGCGAATAGAAATTCCTGACGATCTGGTTCATCAGGCTATTTTCAAACTCCCGGAGATTCCCTGCGTTTGCAAAGTTGACGGCGGAAAATTTCACATTGAATTCAGGAGTCCACTTCCTTTACTTCAGGGTGAATTGGAAGGCTGGGACCACGAACACCTCCAACACCGCGCCCCGGCCATGGGAGGCTCCACCGTCACCTATTATTGTCCTGCGAAAATTTCGGTGGCAAATAACAAAAGCGGTCAACTCATTGTCAAAAATTTATCGTTCTTCATACTCGCCCATCCTGGATGGTTTCCCGTCATTGATAATTTTGAATGGGCAATGCCAGTTGATCGAAACACTCCTGAATCCATAAAATTCCTACAGGATTTTGAGGCGAGCTTGGGTCCTACTCGTTCAAAGAGAAAGCGTAAATGACTCCGGTATGAGCGGGCGGTCTCAAAGCTGAGCCTCAGCACCTTGCCACTCGGTAAGGAATGCCAATTACTTCAGAAGTGTTCCACTTGAAGCTGGAAAACTCGCATCCCTCTGAACGCTCCCTCCATTCCCCGTCCTCTTTGCACCCGCATTGGAATCTCCCTCCACAGGCTCATCGGCATCCTCGTCCTCCGGCTCCTGATTGGTCGACGGGTCCCCCACCGGATCAGCGTTTTCATCTTCCGGTTTTGACGGCTGAGTCCGTCCAGAGAGGGAGAGAGACGAGGAGACGTTTCGGTTCATGGCGTGCACCTTGTTGGCGGCCGGGATGGCCGGACATCCCTTCAGGGGCATACGGCGCGCCCCGGGGCCATACCGAGACCCAGTCGGCCGATCCAGGCAGACTCAGCTCACGCCACCGCGCAGGCCGGGCATCCCACCCAACCGCACGCTCGGTTGCTCGCTCGCCCCAGTCTCACCTCGGCCTGTGGCCCCGGTTCGGGCCCGGCCCCAGCTGAGACCCGGCCCCGGCTCGGCTTCACGCCGAGCACACCCGGCCCTCACCCCACATACAACCGCGACGACTTCGGCACACTCGCCAGCAGAAACTCCATCTGATCCGCCAGGATCCTGCGCCCGCGAAGAATCATGTCTTCATGCAAGCTCGGCACATACGGCAGATACATCAACGACATCCCCGCCTCTTCCGGCGTCCGGTTCCCCTTGCGCCCGTTGCAGGCGCGGCAGGCCGTGATGCAGTTCATCCAGCTGTCCTTCCCCTTGCGGGACACCGGCTGAATGTGTTCCCGCGTCAGTTGCTCTGGATGAAACCGATGCCCGCAATACGCGCAGACATGCCGGTCGCGGGTGAAGAGTTTGGGATTGGAGAGTGCCGGCGCCTGCCGCCAGGCGCGGCTGGGAATCGCGCCGCGGACCGCGATGATGGGGTGCAGCTCGATGCGGGACTGCAGCCCGGTGATCCGCTGATAGCCGCCGCGCAGCACATGGCAAGGCTGGCCCAGTGTCCAGGCGACTGCGTCGCTGGCGTAGAGCACGGCGGCTTCCTTGGTCGAGATCCAGGCCTGAGGGCGGCCCGAGATATCCAATTGCAGAACATCCACGGTCGATGACCTCCATCACGGAGGGTAATCCAGTCCGGTGGGGCAACTCAAGTGCCCAGCGCACCGCCAGTCGCGTCAAAACCGACACTTCATCGGCTCGGGTGCCCGGTTTTGCCTCTCTCTACCTAAACATGCGCCCCCGCAGAGCAGGCCATCCATCGCCCGATGACTGTTGCGTGACACGCCCCGTGCCTCGCTCGGCCTCGTCCCCCAGCGCCGCATCGAGTCAGATCACCAGCAGCGCCCTGGCCAGCAAGGCTTCGCCAGAAAACCCGTCCTGCGGCAGGCGTGCGGTGCGTCGGCGTTGCCCCACAGCCGCTTCCCATCCCGCCACGCGCGCGGCCAGCATGTCGCCGGACAACCCAGCTTCCTGAGCCAGCCCGGACGCCGATCCGCCATGGCCGATGCCATCACCACCGCCGATGCCATCACCAAGGCCACTGCCACTGCCACCGCCACCGCCACCGCCACCGCCACCGCCCCCGGCCGCAACCGCCGCATCCCCCAACCCGTCCTCCGCCTCCGGCACCGCAAACGCCACGACCCGCTCGCCGGCCTCATCCCACAACCCGACCAGATCCCCAGGCTCCGACGCCTGCTGCAACCACCGAGCCAGTTCCACGCCCCCGTCACCCACCGCGCGCCACACATTCAGCGTCAGCGCACCGCCTTCGCGCTGCGCCAGCAGCGCGGTCTGGTCCAAGCGCACCACAAACTCATCGCGCCCCAACGGCCGTACTGGCTCTGCCCCAGCGCCCCCCGCGAGCGTGCTGAGCAACTCCTCCAGCTCGTCCGCCTTGTCGAAGAATCCATTTGCTCCCGCCGCCACGCAGGCCGCGCGATACGCCTGCGGCGTCTGATGCGACAGCACATGCACCTGCCCGCCATACCCCTGCCGCCGCAGTTGCTTGAGCACCTGCAAGCCCGACCCACCGTCGGCCAGCGACAGATCCAGCAGCACCGCATCCGGCTGCGTCGCCGTCACCAGGGCCACGGCCAGCCGCTCATCGGGCGCTTCGCCCACCACGCGCACCCCCTGCACACTTCTCAAGCGCTGAAGAATCTGACGACGAATCGTCATCGAATCTTCCACCAGCACCACGGTCAACTCCGGCATCCAGGCTCCTTGGTTCATCCGAGCGGGTCGAGGTCGCCCCAGCTCGTGCGGCTGATGGCCCGCTTCACTTCATCCATGAATCGTTTCTGCGGCGCCGCCGTGGCCGCGTCGGGCCGCGGCCCGGGCGCGGCGGACACCGGCGCCTGCGCCCGCTGCACATGCCGGTTGAGCAGCTCCTTGTCCCGCGCCGTCAGCTGGGAAGCCGCCACCACGATCACCGGAATGGCCGCCGTCAGCGGGTCGCGCTGCAGGGCTTCCACCACGCCGATGCCGTCCACCTCCGCCATCAGCAGGTCCAGCACGATCAGGTCGGGCACATGCCGACGCGCCAGCGTGATGCCTTCCTGCCCGCCGGTGGCGCGCAGCACCGAAAAACCCGGTTGCGACAGATGCGTGCTGAGCGACTGCAAGTCCCCCGGCGCTTCGCTGATGGCCAGCACCAGGAACTTGCGCGTGGCCGTCGGCCGAAACCCCAGCACTTCCAGTTCCTGAAGCAGCGCAGCGCGGCTCACCGGCTTGTGCAGCACAGCGGACGCGCCCAAGGACAGCGCGACTTCCTCGCCCGCCGCCACCGACACCACCACCACCGGGATGTGCGCCCAGCCGTTGAGGTTCTTCAAGCGCGACAGCAGCTCCCAGCCGTCCAGATGCCCCGGCAGCTGGGTTTCCAGCGTGATCAGATCGGGCCGCAGATGCTGGGCCAGCTCCAGCGCTTCCTCGGCGGATTCCACATGCTGCACGCGAAAGCCCACGCCCTGCAGCTGAGTCTGAATCAGCGCCGCGGCCTGCAGGTTGTGTTCGATCACCAGCGCCAGCGGCCGGCTCCCCGGGTCGGCCGGTTGCGGCATGCCGGGCGCCACCGGCTCCCGCCAGGGCAGCCACACGCTGAAGCAGCTGCCTTTGTCCAGCTGACTGGTCACCGCCACCGCGCCGCCATGCAGTTGCACCAGCCGAGCCACCGTGGCCAATCCCAGGCCGGTGCCTTCCACCTTCTGCGTCAGCACGTTCTTGATCTGGTTGAAGGGCTGGAACAGCCGCTCCAGGCCCTCGGGTGGAATGCCGATGCCGTTGTCGGTCACGCTGATCTGCACAAACTCCTTGAACTCGCTGGCTGGCAGCTCGGAACGACGTCCCGCGGCAAAGCCGGGCAGCGATTCCTCGGCCCGCATTCGGTTGACCCGGCGCGCCTCCAGCTGGATCAGCCCGCCCTTGGGCGTGAACTTGGCGGCATTGGAGAGCAGGTTGTAGAGAATCTGCCGCAGGCGGCGGCGGTCCACCATCAGGCGCTGGTCCACGCCCACGCCGAAGAGCTTGAGCTCGATGCTGCTCAGCCGCACCCGCTCCTGCACGATGGCCATGGCGTCCCGCAGCAGCTCGTCCAGGTCCACCACCTCATAGTCCAGATCCACGCGGCCAGCTTCAATCTTGGCCATGTCCAGCAGCTCATTCACGAGCGACAGCAGATGCTGCCCCGCGTTGTGGATGTGCTGGCAGAACTCGGCTTGCCGATCATTGACCGGACCGGCCGCGCCGTCACGCATCAGCTGCGCAAAGCCGATGACCGCATTGAGCGGCGTGCGCAGCTCGTGGGACATGGTGGACAGGAACGCAGTCTTCGCACTGCTGGCGCGGCTGAGCTCCGCATTGAGCTGTTCCAGCGCGTCGTTGCGCTGCTGGAGCGCGGCCAGCAGCTCCGCCCGGCTGTCCGCCAATTCCTGCGCGGCACGCGCCGTGGCCGCTTCCAGCGCCGTGTTGTGCAGCTCGGCATGCATGCGACGCGCTTCGTCCTCGAACTGCTTGCGACGCAGTTGAGCCCGCAGGCGTGCCTTGAGCAGCTCCAGCTCGCCGCCGGCCTTGACCACGTAGTCGTCCGCACCGGCCTCCAGGCCGGCCAGCATGCCGTCGCGGCCGTCAAAGGCGGTGAGCAGCACCACCGGAATGTCCCGCATCGCCGGCGCGGACTTGATGCGGCGGCAAGTCTCCAGCCCGCCAATGCCCGGCATCTGCACATCCAGCAGCACCGCGTCCACCGTCTGCACCGCCAGCAGCTCCAGGGCCTGCTCGCCGCTGTGGGCCGGCACCACATCAAACCCGTCATCCCGCAGCGACGCCCCCAGCTCCCCCAGCACATTGGGGCTGTCATCCACCAGCAGCAGACGCTTGGGGCCCAGCAGGCTGGCCCCCTGTTCCGGCAGAGACGCGGTGGCGCTGCGCAGCATGGCGGCCATGCGGGCCAGGATCAGGTCAACATCGTCCTGCTTGCGGGCGAAAGCATCAGCGCCGGCCTCCAGCGCGCGCAGCTCCGCCTCGGGACCTTCGTCGGCAGTCAGCAGCAGGCACGGGGTGTGGCGCAGGGCCGGGTCCAGGCGCAGGCGCCGGATCATGGAGGCGCCGTCCAGCCCGGGCATGTGCTGGTCCACCACGATGGCATTGGGTCGCAGTGCGGCCGCCTGGCGCAGGCCGTCCTCGCCGTGCACCGCCAGATGCACCCGGTAGCCCATGGGCTCCAGGGCTTCGCGAAGGGCGTGGCGGAAGGTTTCGCTGTCGTCCACCAGCAGCACGGTGGCCCGCTGCGGCACCGCCTCTGTCGCCTGGCGCTGCATCTGGCGGTGGCGCAGCAGCTCGCGGGCGCGGTCCACCACATAGCCGCGGTCATAAGGCTTGCCGACGAATTCGTCCGCCCCATAGGCCAGGCCGCGCAGGCGGTCACCGGCCTGCGCGGTGTTGGACAGGATGAGCACCACCGTCTGGTCCCCGCCCGGCGCGGCCCGCAGCTCCTGCAGCCAGACGTCACCATCGCCGTCCGGCAACTGGGTGTCCAGCAGCACCAGGCGCGGCACGCCCAGCGCCAGGGCCTCGCGGGCCTGGGCCAGGTTGGCGCATTCCACGCAGGCAAATCCGGCGTCTTCCATCGCTTCCCGCAGGTCCATGCGGACCGTCAGGCTGTCCTCCACGATGAAGGCTTTGTCCTTGTTTTGATTCATGGTGATCCTGCTCCCCATGGCACACCGCTCAATGACTTCATGGCGGGGCCGATTTCATTCAGCGGCAGGATGCGTTCGGCCGCACCCAGCTGCGCCGCTTCTCGCGGCATGCCGTAGACCATCGAGGTCTGCTCGTCCTGGGCAATGGTGCTGCCGCCGGCACGGCGAATGGCCAGCAGGCCACCTGCGCCGTCGCGCCCCATGCCGGTCAGCAGCGCCGCCACCACGCCGGCGCCGATGTCTCGCGCCAGCGACTCGAACAGCACATCCACCGACGGTCGGCAGGAAAACCGCGGCGGTGCGTGGCTGAGCATCAGCCGACCCTGCTGCACCGTCAGATGCACATCCGGCGGCGCCAGGATGATCTGGCCACGCGTCTCCTGCAGCGCTTCCCCGTCCCGCGCGTAGCGCACCCGGTGCGGCGTCTGGCCGTCCAGCCATTCCGCAAACCCTCGGCTGAAGATGGCGTTGATGTGCATCACGATCAGCACCGGCAAGGGGGCCGGATGGGGCAGCGATTGCAGCACCTGCATCAGCGCCCCAGGGCCGCCGGTGGAGGCGCCCAGGGCCAGCACGTGGCGGGGCGGCTGCTGGGCACCCGGCGTGTGTGTGGGCACCAGGTGCCGCGCCCGCACATGCGTGATCACGCGGATGCGGGCCACCAGGCGCAGCAGCCGCAGGTAGCGCTGCTCCCATTCGCCATCGGGCTGGCGGCCATCGGGTTTTTCCAGGACCTCGACGGCGCCGGCGGCCAGTGCCTCGTAGGTGCGCAGCAACTCGCCCCGGTTGGTGGAGGAGGACACGATGAGGATCGGCGTCGGGCAGTGCGCCATGATGGCTTCAGTCGCCGCCTGGCCGTCCATGCCCGGCAGCATCATGTCCATCGAGACGACGTCCGGCCGCAGATGCCCGCACAGCGCCACCGCCTGCTTGCCGTCATAGGCTTCGCCGACGATCTCGATGTCGCTCTGGCTCTGCAGCACCTCGCGGATGTGGGCGAGCACCGTGGGGGAGTCCTCCACCAGGAGCACCCGCAGGACTTTGGCGGCACCGGCACCGGACGTCATGGGTTGACTCCTTCAGTGACCCCGTCACTGACGCCTTCGCCCACCAGGTGGGCCTGCCGGCCCCGCCGATCCAGTTCCGCCACATGCGACCGCGCCACCAGCTCCGCCACCTTGTCCAGAAAGCTGTTCTGCGAGAACTCGCCCTTGATGATGTAGCCGTCCGCGCCCACCGCGACCCCGCGCGCCAGGTCTTCCGGCGCATTGCGAGAGCTGACCAGCACGGCAGGAAGCTCCCGCAATGCTTCGTCGGCGCGAAGCTGCTCCACGAAGCTGAAGCCATCCATGCCCGGCGGCATCTCCACATCCACCAGCACCAGGGCATACGCTTGGCGTCGCACCGCTTCCAGCCCGTCTTCGGCCGATGAGGCCATGTGCACCCGATAGCCCGCCGCCTCCAGAATGCTCTGCTCCAGCATGCGGGTGGTGAGCGAGTCGTCGATGACCAGGATGGTCGCCTGCGGTCGCGCCGCCACGACCGGCAGGGGACGGGCGCGACGTGCCGCATGGATGAGACCGTCGGGGCTCAGCACGGCCAGTGGCTGCTGGGCCGCATCCAGGGTCAGTCCGGTGACGATCGGGCTGGGCGGCAGCAGATCCGGCGGCGGGCGCCAGATCACCGTCGAGACGCCGTCCACCGCATCCACGCCCAGCGCCGCGCGCCGCTCGCCGCAGCGCAGCAACACAGCGGTGGCGGGCGGCTTGGCCGGTGCCGGCTGCGTGGGCATCAGCAATTCAGACAGGCGCACATAGGGCAGCAGGTCTTGGCCCAGCACCAGCTGCTGTCCGTGGATTTGCGGCTGCTGCACCACCTGCTCCACCGCCTCCAGCGGCACCCAGGCACACACCCCGCCGGTGAGCACGCCCAGCGCGCGCACGGCTCCCAGGCGCAGCGGGACGCGCAGCTCCAGCGTCGTGCCCTGGCCCGGCCTGCTGCGAAGGCTCAATTGGCCGCCCAGACGCTCGGCGGTGTCGCGAACGAGGTCCATCCCGACACCGCGGCCGGCCAGCGTGTTGACATGACGCGCCGTGCTCAACCCGCCGCGCAGCAGCCGGTCGATCAGCCCTTGGTCATCGAGCTGCGCCGCATTCGGAACCCCCTTGGCCAGCGCGGTGCGGCGCAGGGCGGCCAGGTCCAGTCCGGCGCCGTCATCCTGGCAGCGCAGATAGATCTGGCGGCCTTCGCGGACCACGTGCAGGTCGATCCGGCCCGCAGCGGGTTTGCCGGCCGCGAGTCGCTCATCCGGGGTCTCGATGCCGTGGGCCACCGCATTGCGGATGATCTGCACCAGCGCAGCCAGCGCCGCATTGAGCACGCCCGCTTCCAGCTTCACATCACCGCCGCTGCCGTGGAATTGCACCTGCTTGCCCAGGGTTCGCGCCGCGTCACGCGCGGCGCGCTGCAGCGGGCCGAAGAGCACCGAGGCCGGCGCCAGACGCAACTGCTCCGCATGGTCGCGCGCCTGCAGCAGTTCGCGTTCCAGCTGGCGTCCACCGCGCTCCAGATGCTCTTCGATGCGCAGCAGACGGGTGCTCAGGTCCTCCGGAGCCAGCGGCAGCGCTTCGCGCAGGTGGGTCAGCTCGGTCGCCAGGCGCTGAAGGGTGACGACATGGGTGAGGGTCTCGGCCAGGCTGTCGCTCAGGGTGTCCACCTCCCGGGTGGCCAGCTGAGGGATCTCCATGATCGGCAGGGGCAGCGCGTCGACGTCGGGCGGGACGAGGGACGCTGCGCTGGAGTCGGTCGCGCCCGGCGTCAGCGCCGCAGCAGGGGCTGTATCGGATGCGACGGCAGGCACCACCGCGGCGGGCGCGGGGTTCGCCAGGGCCGCCACCGCGGCCTGCGCCTCATCGATCAGCACCAGCGTGGCGTCCCCATCGATGCGTGACAGCGCTTGGCCCGCATCCCGAAGCGGCGTGAGCAGATCTTCGATGGCATGGGCCAGAGCGGCAATGTCGGGCAAGCGCACCACGCTGGCCGCGCCCTTGAGCGTATGGGCCAGCCGCAGCAGGCGGCTTGGCAGGGCGGCCTGTGCGTCGGGGTCCGCGTTCTCTGCCGCCAGCAGGGCATCGCTCATCTGCGTCAGCAGGTCGCGTGCCTCGACGCGGAAATAGCGGTAGGGGTCCTTGGCCACGCTGGCGTCTCCGCTGCCCGCCGCTTCAGGCGGCCGGCTGCGCCTGGACCAGGCTCAGCAGCTGACGGGAGGTCTGGGCCAGCTCGGTGGCCGTCTGCGAGGTCTGGCCGGAACTGGTCTCCGTCTCCCGCGAGGCCTGGGCGGTATTGCTCAGCGCAATGTTGAGCTGCTCCACCGCCGTCGCCTGCTGCTTGGTGGACAGCTCGATCTCCCGCGCCGATTCGGTGGTGGTCACCACCTGGCCGGCAATGCGGGCAAAGGTCGAGGCCACGTCGTCAAACTGGCGGGCGCCGGCATCCACCGCCTTGGAGCCGGCTTCGGTGGCCATCACGGTCGTGTTCACCGCGCCGCGCATGTCGTCGATCTGCAGGCGGATCTCCTTGGTGGAGGCGGTCATGCGGTCGGCCAGCTTGCGGATCTCGTCCGCCACCACGCCAAACCGCCGGCCCGCATCGCCGGCCACGGTCGCCTCGATGGTGGCGTTGATGGCCAGGATGTTGGTCTGCTCGGCCAGCTCGCTCACCAGGTCCAGCACCACGCCGATGCGCTGGGACTTCTGGCCCAGGTCCAGCATGTGGCCCACCACCTGGTCGATCTGGCGGCGCATGGCGGCGATGGTGTCGCGCGCGCCCTGCAAGGTGCCTTCACCGCCGCGCGCATAGGTGGCCGTCTGCTCGGCGATCTGCACCACCCGCTGCGCGCTGTCGGCAATCTGGCGGGAGGTGGCCAGCAATTCAGAGATGGTGGTGGAGATCTCGGTCATCGAGGTGGCGGTCTCCCGCGCACCGGCGGCCTGCTGGTTGGCCGCGGCCTGCAGCTCCGCCGCGGACCGCTGCACATGGCGCACCGCCGCGCCCACCTGGCCGGACAGTGCACGGTTGAGCACGTACCCCGCGCCCAGCACCAGCAGCAGGCCGGCCAGGGTGCCGCCGACAATGGCGGTGCGCACCAGGCTGGCCGTGGCCTCCACATCGGCCGCGCGCTGGCGCAGTACTTCCTCTTCCGCGTTTTCCATCTGGTCGATGACGGCTCGCAGGTCATCCATGCGCCGCTTGCCTTCGCCGGTGCGGATCACCTTGAGGGCGGCTTCCATGGTGGAGTTCTTGCGGATCTCGATCCGGTCCTTGTGCAGGTTCATCAGGTTCTCGATCATGATCGCGGCCTGATTGAGACGGGTCTGCTGAGCCGGGTTGTCGCGGATCAGCGGTCGCAATTCCGCCAGCAGGCGGGGGATGTCCGTCATCGCTGTCCGGTAGGGGTCGAGATAAGCCTCGTCGGCCGTCAGCATGAAGCCGCGCTGGGCGGTCTCCGCGTCTTTCATGGCGCTCATCAGCGCGGCAATGTGGGCCTGCGCCTGATGGGTGCGGGAGACCTGGTAGCTGGTGCCCGTGAGGGTATCGATGCCGCGGTAGGACATCGCCCCGATGATCAGCAGCAATGAGAACGACAGGCTGAACCCGATGGTCAGCTTCCGGCCAAACGTCCACATGGTCTCTCCTCCTTGAATCAGGCCGTGGTCGTTGCCACGGGTTCGACGCTCTTCTGGGCGGCAAGACTTGCCGTCAATCGTTCGACCAGCGGTCCCAGCGCAATCAGCGGGCGCAGTTCACCGTTGCAGCGCAAGGTCCAGTTGCCGACGCCATCACGGGTGTCCGCCTGCTGCAGCCGGTCCTGCGGCGGAAGTCGCCACTGGCCGTCAAAGCTCTCCACCGCCACGGCCACCGGCGCCGACCGCAGGATGGCCCACCAGCGCGCACGGCTGCCGACGCCACCTCCCAGCAAGGCCCGCAAGTCATACAGCGGCAGGGCCTGTCCCCGGTGGCCGATCAGTCCCAGCAGGGCAGGGACGTCGGCCGGATAAGGGGCAGGCGTCTGCGCAGGCAGCAGTCCAGCAAGTTCGTCCAGCGACAACGCGAAGGGCTCCCCGGCAATCCGGATGCCCAGCACATTCCAGGCGTCGCCCCAGCCGTCGAGGATGCGCGGGTCGGCGAAGGACTGGTCAAAGGACTCCCGCCACGCTTGCAACTGGGCCAGCAGCGCATCGGTGGTGGACTGTGAGGTCGGGCTCATCGGAAGTCTCCCGGGTCATGGGTGCAGAGCTTGCGCAGGGCGTCGCGCTCGAAGCCGCCGCCGAATCGGCGCAGGCGGTCCGCGCTTTCGCTGTCCAGCAGTTCAAGGGCGCGGCGCAGTTCGCGGCGGGCGGCCACGGGTTCACCGCGTCGGCGGGCCAGCAGGCCCAGGCGTAGGTGCGGCATGGCAAAGCCAGCATCCTTGGCTGCGGCGCGCTGGTGGTGCCATTCGGCGGCGGGCAGTTCGCCGCGCTCTTCCAGCGCCAGGGCCTGGATGTAGAGCACGTCGGCCTGCAGGGGGGCCGAGTCGGGGTGGGTCAACAGGCGGGCGCAGATGCGCAGGCCTTCATTCAATTGGCCGGTCTCGACCAATTGAAGCGCTCGGTCGAGCTGCTGCCTGGCGGCTGCGGGGGAGGGCGGGTCCAGCGATTCGTCCAGCGTGGGCCATACGGTGGGCGTGGCATCCGCCAGGGCGCCAAAGACCGAGTCCGGTCGTGGCGACGCCCTAGCCTCCATTCGGGAAACGGCCCCCGGGGAGGCCGCTGGTGTTGCTGGCGGGTCCCGGGTCTGCGCGGCCACGGGAAACGGCCAGGCGGACGCCCCTGGTTCCACATCTTCCCGACGCTGGTAGAAGAAGCAACCCTCGCCCTGTTGCAGCACCAGTTGATCGGTCAGGCTGTGCAGCGTTTCGGCATGACCCAGAAACAGCGCGCCGCCTGGGCCCAGCGCAGTGGCCAAGTGCTGCACCGCCTGCCGCAGCGACGGCCCATCCAGATACATCAGCATGTTGCGGCAGAAGATGATGTCGAAGCGGCCCACCGTCCAGAAGGCCGGGTCCGGCATCGCGATCTGGCGCTGGTGAAACTGCACCCGGCGCCGCAGGCTCGCCAGCGGCGTCCAGCCAGACGGCGTCTCCCGAAACCACAGGTCGCGCCACGCCGGGGGTGTCGCGCGCAGGCTCCAGGCGTTGTAGTGCGCCTGCTCTGCCCGCTGGAGGGCGGCGGGGTTGACGTCGAAGGCGGTGATGTCCCAGTCCACGCCGCCCGGGCCCAGCACCGACCGCATCAGGGTCATGGCCAGGGTGTAGGCCTCTTCGCCGCTGGCGCAGCCGGCACACAAGGCCCGCAGACGGCGCGGTGCCGGATGGCGTTTCACCCAGCGCGGCAGCACCCCCGTGCGCAGGGCATCGAGCTGTTCGGCGTGGCGGAAGAAATAGGTTTCGCCGACGGTCAGGGCGGCGGCCAGGGCGTCTTTGTCGGCCTGGCTGGTGAAGCGTTCCATCCGGGTCAGCCAGGCCACCGGCGCCTCGGGACCGGCCAGACGGCGCAGCGTCTCGCGCAGGCGGTCGTCCTGGCTGGGGTCCAGCAGCAGGCCGAGGTGGCGCGCGACCAAGGCGCGCAGGCGTTCCAGCAGTCCGAAGGCTTCCTCGCCTTCCAGCAGCACCGGGAGCGCCTGCCGCGTCATGCGGCGGTCTCCTCGCCGCTGGCGGCTGGGCGAGGCGGCGCTTCGTGCCCATTGACCGGGCCCGGCGCAGCGTCGTCATCACCGCCCTGAACGTCCTGAACGCCCTGAACGCCCTGAACGCCCGGGGGCGATGCCGGGTCCTCCCCAGCGAGCGCGGCCAGTCCCGGCGGCGGCATCAGGCGCCCCGGATCCAGCAGTGCCACCAGGGCGTCACTCAATGTGGCCAGCCCGTCCAGGGGCGCATGGTCCCCATTGCGCAGCAGCGGCGGCAGGGCTTCCAGCGCAGCGGCGCTGAGCGGCTGCACGCCGATGACCTCGGTCACGGCCAGTGCCGCCGCCTCGCCCTGATGGTGCACCACCACCAGGCGGTCAACCGGCACCTCGCCCAGCCCCACTGCGCCCGCCACATCCACCACCGGCAACCAGCGGCCGCGCACGCGGGCCAAGCCGGGGACATGGTCCACCGGCGCCATCAGCGTGCGCAGCGGCCGGGGCCGCAGGATTTCGTCCACGCCGTCCAGCGGCCAGGCGCACAGGCGCGCGCCGACGCGGCAGACCAGGACCGCCTTGTCTTCCCGGGATCCCTGCATGCGGGACCTCCGGTCAGTCCATGTGCCGTTCAGGACGGTGGCGAGCACCGGCGTCGGACGAGGGACGGTGATTCCAGGACGTCAGCATTGTTATGGCTCCCTGTGATGAACGTGCCGCAGAACGCGGACCGGCGCTGTGCACCAGACCCGGGCAAGACCTGCGGATGTCCTGGCCCTGAGTCTATGCCAGCATGCGGCGGACCTGCTCAGGGGGCTTTCTGGCCGCCTCGGCTTGGATTTTTAGGCCCGCCCCACTAAAAAAGCGGGGGGAAGGATTGCGCACGGGGCCCGGAAGTCTGCAAAATAGAACGACCGTTCGTTTTATTATTTGGGCAACCGTGTCCTCCACCTCCGTCACCCGCCAAAAGCCTGCCGCTGCCAGCGCCGCACCCCGCCGGGGCGCCCGCTCGCTGCAAAAAGGCCAGCAGACCCGTGCCGCCATCCTGGACGCGGCCCTGGGTCTGGCGTCGCACATGGGTCTGGAGGGCTTGTCCATCGGCGCCCTGGCAGACGTCACCAAGATGAGCAAGTCGGGCGTGTTTGCCCACTTCGGCTCGCGGGAAGAGCTGCAGATTGCGGTGGTGCGTGAATACCACGCCAAGTTTGAAGAGGAAGTCTTCTTCACCGCCATCCGCGAGCCGCGCGGCCTGCCCCGCCTGCGCGCCCTGTTCGAGCGCTGGGTGCACCGGGTGTCCATTGAAGTGGACTCCGGCTGCATCTACATCAGCGGCGCCGTTGAATTCGACGACCGGCCCGGACCGGTGCGGGACGCGCTGGTCAGCATGGTCAAGGACTGGCATGACGCGCTGCGCAAGGCCATCTTGCTGGCCCAGGACGCCGGCCATCTGGCGCCCGATGCCGATGCCGACCAGATCCTCTTCGAAATGCACGGCCTGATCCTGTCGCTCCACCACGATGCGCGTTTCCTGCGCAGCCCCGGCGCCCTGGCCCGGGCCAGCGTGGGCCTGGCCCGCATCGTGGACAGTTTCGCGACTCCCGCCGGACGCGCCGCCGATGTGCAGGCCCGCCAGCGGACCGCCGAACCCACCGCCCCCTCTCCGGACTCCGCCGACGCGCCTGCCGCGCGACGACGGGCCTGACCCAGACAGCGGCGACCCCGCTTCGTTCTCCACTCACAAAACCTCGACATCAGGAGTTCCTCATGCCCCAGTACAACCCGCCCCTGCGCGACATGCAGTTCGTTCTGCACGAGCTGCTGCACGTCGCTGACGAACTCAAGATGCTGCCGGCCCACGCCGAGGTGGATGAGGACACGATCAATGCGGTGCTGGAAGAAGGCGGCAAGTTCGCCGCTGAAGTGATCGCCCCGCTGAACCTGTCTGGCGACGCCGAAGGGTGCGTGCTGGACAAGACCACCCATGAGGTGAAGGCGCCCAAGGGCTTCAAGGAAGCCTATGCCCAGTATGTGGAAGGCGGCTGGCCGGCCCTGTCGTGCGACCCGGAATTCGGCGGCCAGGGCCTGCCGGTGGTGATCAACAACGCCTTCTACGAGATGCTGAACTCGGCCAACCAGGCCTGGACGATGTATCCGGGCCTGAGCCACGGCGCCTACGAGGCCCTGCATGCCCACGGCACGCCCGAGCAGAAGCAGCTGTATCTGCCCAAGCTGACCTCCGGCGTCTGGACCGGCACGATGTGCCTGACCGAGCCGCATTGCGGCACCGACCTGGGCCTGCTGCGCTCCAAGGCCGAACCCCAGGCCGACGGCACCTACAAGATTACCGGCCAGAAGATCTTCATCTCCGCCGGTGAGCACGACCTGGCCGAAAACATCGTCCACCTGGTGCTGGCGCGCCTGCCGGACGCACCGGCCGGCTCCAAGGGCATCTCGCTGTTCGTCGTGCCCAAGTTCAATGTGAAGGCCGACGGCTCGCTGGGTGAGCGCAACGCCATCTATTGCGGCGGCCTGGAGCACAAGATGGGCATCCACGGCAATGCCACCGCGCAGATGGTGCTGGACGGCGCCGTGGGCACCATGGTGGGCCAGCCCAACAAGGGCCTGCAGGCCATGTTCGTCATGATGAACGCGGCCCGCCTGGGCGTGGGCAACCAGTCCCTGGGCCTGACCGAAGTGGCCTATCAGAATGCCGTGGCCTATGCCAAGGACCGCATCCAGATGCGCGCCCTGTCCGGCCCGAAGGCGCCGGACAAGGCGGCCGACCCCATCATCGTGCACCCCGATGTGCGCAAGATGCTGCTGACCGCCCGCGCCTATGCCGAAGGCGGCCGCGCCCTGACCGGCTATGTGGCCCTGCAACTGGACAAGGCCCTGTCCAGCGATGATGCCGATGAGCGCAAGGCCTGCGAAGACGAAGTCGCGCTGCTGACGCCCATCATCAAGGCCTTCATCACCGACAACGGCTGGATCGCCACCTCGCACTGCATGCAGGTCTTCGGCGGCCACGGCTTCATCCACGAATGGGGCATGGAGCAGTTCGTGCGGGACTCCCGCATCAACATGATCTATGAAGGCACCAACACCATCCAGGCACTGGACCTGCTGGGCCGCAAGATCCTGGCCAACAACGGCGCTGTCCTGAAGAAGTTCGGCAAGAAGATTGCCGAGTTCGTCGAGGAAGAGGGCACCAGCGAGGCCATGCAGGAGTTCATCAACCCGCTGGCCGACATCGGCGACAAGGTCACCAAGCTGACCACCGAGATCGGCATGAAGGCCTTCCAGAATCCGGACGAAGTCGGCGCCGCCGCCGTGGACTACCTGCGTGTGGTGGGCCACCTGACCTTCGCCTACATGTGGGCCCGCATGGCTCGCCTGGCCCTGGACAAGAAGGACAGCGGCGATCCGTTCTACACCGCCAAGCTGTCCACCGCGCGTTTCTACTTCGCCAAGCTGCTGCCGGAAACCGCCGGCCTGATCCGCAGCTGCCGCGCCGGTCTGAGCTCGCTGATGGAAATGGACGAAGCCCTGTTCTGATCGTTCCCCGGGGCTCCCAGCGGATGCCCCCAGCACGCGCCCGGGTTTTGACGCCCGGGCGTCGTCCGCTCAACATCGCATCCAATAAAGCAGGAGAGAGACACGATGAAACCGCTGATCGCGACCGCCATGGCCCTGGGCCTGAGCATGTCCGTCAATGTGGCCCTGGCCCAGAGCAGCTCGCCGGTCGGCGTCTGGAAGACGATCGACGACGAGACCCGTCAGGAGCGCTCCACCGTTCGCATCAGCGAAGTGGGCGGCGTGCTGGTCGGCAAGATCGAGAAGATCAACGACCCGGCCAAGCAGACGGCGGTCTGCGAGGAATGCAGCGACGACCGCAAGGGTCAGCCCATCCTGGGCATGACCATCATCCGCAACGTCAAGAAAAACACCGGTGACGCCCAGCTGTGGGACGGTGGCGACATCCTCGACCCGGCCAACGGCAAGGTCTACAAGGTGCGGCTGCGCCCGGTGGAAGGCGGCCGCAAGCTGGAAGTGCGCGGTTTCATCGGCATGCCTTTGTTGGGGCGTACACAGACCTGGGTGAGGGCTGAATAAGCCCCCCGTAGATTTCATACATCCGAGTGATGTTCATTGGAGAAACCATGAGTCGATTCCAAGTTCGCAAGGTGGCCGTGCTCGGCGCCGGCGTGATGGGCGCGCAGATCGCCGCCCATCTGGTCAATGTGAAAGTGCCGGTCGTGCTGTTCGACCTGCCGGCCAAGGAAGGCCCCAAGAACGGGATCGTGACCAAGGCGGTCGAGGGGCTGAAGAAGCTCAAGCCGGCGCCGCTGGGCGTGACGGAGAACGCCGCGCTGATCCAGCAGGCCAACTATGAGGAGCATCTGGAGCTGCTCAAGGACTGCGACCTGATCATCGAGGCGATTGCCGAGCGCATGGACTGGAAGCTGGATCTCTACACGAAGATCGCGCCGTTCGTCGCGCCGCATGCCATCGTGGCGTCCAACACCTCGGGCCTGTCGATCACCAAGCTGAGCGAAGTGCTGCCGGAAGCGATCAAGCCGCGTTTTTGCGGCATTCACTTCTTCAACCCGCCGCGCTACATGTACCTGGTGGAGCTGATCAACACGCCGACGACCCGTCCGGAAGTGATCGACCAGCTGGAAAGCTTCGTCACCACCGCCGTCGGCAAGGGCGTGGTGCGCGCCAATGACACGCCCAACTTCGTGGCCAACCGCGTCGGCATCGCCGGCATGATGGCCACGATGATCGAGGCCGAGAAGTTCGGCCTGAGCGTCGATGTGGTGGACGACCTGACCGGCAA
>JAIXSE010000022.1 GCA_027484825.1 Rubrivivax sp.
CGTCTGGCCGACGACATACCCGCCGCAGCCGGTGCCCGCCGGCGGTCCGCCCGCCTCGACGCACATCACGCCGTTGTAGCCCTCGTAGACGAAGTCCTCGACCCGCAGTTCCTCGGCATGGAAGTTCACCGTCTCCAACACGTCGATGACGGTGGGCAGCATGCGCTTGGTCAGGGTGAAGGTGGAGTCGTGCTTGGGATCGCAGCCGATCTGCAGCACCCGCTTGCCGAGCTTGGAGAACGCGGCCGACAGGTTGCTGGACGTCGTGCTCTTGCCGATGCCGCCCTTGCCGTAGATGGCAAAGCATTTGGCGGTGCCGATCTGCACGCTGGGATCCATCTGGACCTGGACGCTGCCGGCGCCATCGGGCCGTCGCCGGCCGATCTCGCCAATCTCGCTAATGGGGACGGTGATGGTGCTCATGCAGCGGCCTTTTCGATGACGCCTTCGAGGCGGTCTTCCAGTTCGTCGCCTGCCTGGCGCAAGGCCTGCAGCGTGGCGGCGTCGGGTTGCCAGTAGTCGCGATCCACGGCTTCCAGCAGGCGATGGGCGACGCGCGTGGAGGCCGTCGGATTGAGCTGGGCCAGGCGTTCCCGCATGGCCGGGTCCAGGATGAAGGTGGCGCTGAGCTGCTCATACACCCAGGGCGCGACCTGGCCGGTGGTGGCGGACCAGCCCAGCGTGTTGGTCACATGCACCTCGATCTGGCGCACGCCCTCGTAACCATGCTCCAGCATCGCCTCGAACCACTTCGGGTTGAGCATGCGGGTGCGGGTCTCCAGGGCCACCTGCTCGCTGAGCGTGCGCACCGTGCCGCCGCCCAGGCCGTCGCGGGTCTGGTCGCCGATGTAGACCGGGGTCTGTGCGGCCTGGTCGCCTTCGCGGGCCACCTTGGCGCGGCGAATCGCCCGGCTGACGCCGCCCAGGGTGTCGAAATACGTGTCCACCGTGGTGACGCCCAGCTCGACCGAATCCAGGTTCTGATAGGCCAGTTGCACATCGGCCAGCACGCTTTGCAGCAGCGCGGCCTGTTGCAGCGGACGGCCGGCGCGGCCGTAGGCAAAGCCCTTGCGGCGGCTGTAGGTCTCGGCCAGCTCGTCGCCGTCCTGCCAGCGGCTGTTGTCGATCAGGCTGTTGATGTTGGCGCCATAGGCGCCTTCAGCATTGCCGAAGACCCGCAGCGCGGCTGTCTCCAGGTCGCCGCCGTGCGCTGCCTGGTAGGCCAGCGCATGCTTGCGCAAGAAGTTCTGGTCCTCCGGCTCGTCCGCGCTGGCGGCCAGGAAGGCGGCCTCGGCCAGCAGACGGATCTGCAGGGGCAACAGGTCCCGGAAGATGCCCGATAGCGTGATCACCACATCGATGCGGGGACGACCCAGTTCCGCCAGCGGGATCAGTTCGGCCCCGGCCAGTCGGCCATAGCTGTCCTGCCGAGGCCGGGCCCCCATCAGCGCCAGGGCCTGCGCAATCGGGCCGCCTTCGCTCTTGAGGTTGTCGGTGCCCCACAGCACCATGGCGACCGATTCCGGCAGCGGGAAGCCGCCCGCCTGGTGCCGCTCCAGCAGGCGCTGTGCCTGGCGGGCGCCGTCCTTGACCGCATAGGCGCTGGGCAGGCGGAACGGATCGAAGCCATGCAGGTTGCGGCCGGTGGGCAGGATGGCCGGCGTGCGCAGCAGGTCTCCGCCCGGCGCGGGGCGCAGGAAGCGTCCATCCAGGGCCTGGACGATGCCGTCGAGTTCATGGTCCTGCGCCATCAGCCGGTCCATATCGGCCAGGCGCTCGAGCAAGGCGCGGTCGGGCCCCTCGCCAGACGGCGCGTTGTCCGTGACGGGCGGCAGCCCATCGCGCACCAGCGACTCGATGACCGCCCGGTCCAGTCGCAGGCCTTCGGAGGCATCGGCGAAGGACATCAGCAGGTCCACCCGCTCGGCCGCGGTGGGCGAGCGGCCCACCACATGCAGCCCGTGCGGGATCAGGGTGTATTCCAGTTCCAGCACTGCGTCGCCCAGGCGCGCAATGGCCGCTTCGGCGCCGTCGCCCCAGGCAGGCTCGGCCGGTGCCAGATCCAGCAAGGCCGCCTGCGCCTGCAGCATCAGCGCCAGCTCGCCGCGTTCCTCGGTGGCCTCCGGCTCCAGGCCGCGATGCCGCTCCAGCATCTCCTTGAGTTCAACCAGCCCCTTGTACAGCCCCGCCTCGGTGACCGGCGGTGTCATGTAGCTGATCAGGGTGGCCGCGGCCCGTCGCTTGGCAATGCTGCCCTCGGACGGATTGTTGGCGGCATACAGATAGAGATTGGGCAGGTCGCCGATCAAGCGGTCGGGCCAGCACCGTGCGGACAGACCCGCCTGCTTGCCGGGCATGAACTCCAGCGCGCCATGGGTGCCAAAGTGCAGCACCGCATGCGCGGCGAAGTCCTCGCGCAGCCAGCGATAGAACGCGGAGAAGGCATGCGTGGGCGCAAAGCCGTGCTCGAACAGCAGCCGCATGGGGTCGCCCTCATAACCGAAGGCCGGTTGGATGCCCACAAACACATTGCCGAAGCGCTCGCCCAGGATGTGCAGATGGCTGCCATCGGTCTGCTGCTTGCCGGGCGACGGGCCCCACTGGGCCTCGATTTCCTTGAGATGCTTCTCGCGCCGCAGATGCTCATTGGCCGGAATGCGGTGATGCACATTGGCCAGGGCCCCGAAGCGCTCGGCATTGCCGTGGATCAGCCGCTCCCGCAGGGTATCGACGCTGTCTGGCACCTCCACCGTGTAGCCCTCGCGCTGCAGACGCACCAGCGTGTTGTGCAGGGATTCGAACACCGACAGGAAGGCGGCCGTGCCGGTGGCGCCTGCATTGGGCGGAAAATTGAAGATGACGGCGGCCACGCGACGGGTGGCCCGCTCGCTGCGGCGCAGGTCCACCAGCTTGCCCACACGGGCCGCCAGGGCGTCGGCGCGGTCGATGCAGCTGTGCATGTCGTGGGCGTCCACCACATTGTCGAAGCGGCAGGCATGGCTGCAACCGGTGCAGGCGATGTGGGTGCCATTGGCCCGTCCGCCGAAGACCATTGCGCCGGTGGCCCCGTCCAGCTCGGGAATCGCCACCATGATGGTGGACTCCACCGGCAGCAGGCCGCGCTGAGAGCCGCCCCACTGGTCCAGGGTCTGGAACTCGACCGGATGCACGGCCAGGTAGGGCACGTCCAGTCCGGCCAGCACATCCTCCGCCGCCTTCGCATCGTTGTAGGCCGGGCCGCCGACCAGCGAGAAACCGGTCAGCGACACCAGCGCGTCGATGCGGGAATGGCCGTCGGCATCCTGGAAGTAGGTGGCGATGGCGGGTCGCTGGTCCAGCCCGGTGGCAAAGGCGGGAATCACCCGCAGGCCCCGGGCCTCCAGAGCGGTGATGACACCGTTGTAGTGGTCCGCATTGCCCGCCAGCAGGTAGGAGCGCATCAGCAGCAGGCCGACGGTGCCGCGGGTGCCGGTGGTGGCTGTGAGCGGCAGGGCATCCAGGCGGGTGGCCAGCAGGCCGGTGGCGCTGGCATGCCGCATCTGCGGATGGTAGAGGCCCACTTCGGGATAGCTGATCGGCTGCTGCGGCCGGGCGCTGTCGCGCAGCGGGCGGCGCGGGCCGTCGGCATAGCGCTCCACCAGCAGTCGCACCATGTTGGCAATGTTGTCCTGCGAGCCGGCGAGCCAGTACTGCAAGGTCAGGAAATAGGCCCGGACATCCTGCGCCGTTCCAGGGATGAAGCGCAGGATCTTGGGCAGCATGCGCAGGGTCTTCATCTGCTGCGCGCCGGCGCTGGCGCCGCGTTGGCCCGGACCCGGCGGCTTGCCGCGCAGTCGCTTCAGGAACGCCAGCGCACCGGTGGCCGGCGCACTCATGTCGAAGCCGCCCATGCGGGTGAGCCGGGTGACCTCGGCGGCGGACATGGCGCAGACCATGGCGTCGCAGTGGTCCCGCCGTGCCTGCAGATCGGCCAGCACCGGCATGAAGTGATCTTCCAGGAACAGCATCGAGGCGATCACGATGTGGGCCGAAGCGATGTCCGCCTTGCAGCGTGCCAGGGCGTCAGGCTGGTCGCCCCATTCGGCGGCGGCATGCACCGTCAGGCGAAGGCCCGGCAGGCTGCGGCACAGCACGGCATGCGCCCGCTCGGCGGCGCTGGCCAGATGGCTGTCCATGGTCACGATGACCACGTTCATGGCGGGCCCCCGCGGCTCAGCGACTGAAGTGCGCTTTGGCGTCATACAGCGTCTCCAGGGTGATGAGCGGCAGTTGCCGGATGCGGGCATAGGCCTCGGTGTTGCGACGGGCCTTGGCGCGGACGAAGAAGGGGATCTTGCGCAGCTCCTGCTCGGCGTCGGCGGACCACGGCGCGTCCTGCGGCGGCACCTCGATCGGACGATGGGCCGCAAGCGGCTCGGCGTCGATCATGGTCGGCATCGCTGCGGGCAACGCTTCATTGGAGGGCTGCATCGACAGCGGTGCCATCCGCCCATCCACCGCCTCGACCTGCGGGCCGGACGACACCGACACCGACGGTGACCGAGCGGCGTGGCCCAGGTGGGACGGCATCGCATCCGCATGGAATTCAAAGTCACCGCGGAACATGCCCAGCAGATGCTCCTCCAGGCCCATCATCAGCGGATGCACCCAGGTGTCGAACAGCACATTGGCGCCTTCAAAGCCCATCTGCGGCGCGTGGCGGGCCGGAAAGTCCTGCACATGCACTGGCGCGGAGATGACGGCGCAGGGCACCCCCAGGCGCTTGGCCATGTGGCGCTCCATCTGCGTGCCCAGCACCAGTTCCGGGGTCGCTGCGGTGATGGCCGCTTCCACTTCCAGATAGTCGTCGGTGATCAGCGCTTCCAGGCCATAGTGCGACGCGGCCGCCCGCAACTCGCGACCGAATTCGCGGCTGTAGCTGCCCAGTCCCACCAGTTCGAAACCGAATTCTTCCGTGGCCACCCGCGCGGCGGCGATGGCGTGCGTCGCGTCGCCGAAGATGAACACGCGCTTGCCGGTCAGGTAGTTGGAATCGACCGAACGGGCATACCAGGGCGAGCGCGAATGCTCGGTGGTCAGGGCACGCACGCGAGCGGCATGCAGGTCGTCTCCGTCCAGGCCTGCCAGGGTGCTGAGCTCACGGATGAAGTCCTGCGTGGCACGGGCCCCGATGGGGATGATGCTTGTGGACGGCTGTCCCAGCTGGCGCCGGAGCCAAGCGGCCGCCGTCTGCGCCACTTCGGGATAGAGCACCACATTGAAATCCGCATCGCCCAGCCGGGCCAGATCCGCCGGCGTGGCCTGCCACGGCGCCACCACATTGATCTCGATGCCCAGTTGCTGCAGCAGCTGCGTGATCTCCCGCAGGTCATCGCGATGGCGGAATCCCAGTGCGGTCGGGCCCAGCACATTGCAGCGCGGGACGGCCCCGCGCACACGCGGCGCCTGCGGCTTGACCACCAGGGTACGCACCAACTGATAGAAGGTCTCGGCCGCGCCCCAGTTTTCCTTGCGCTGATAGGCCGGCAGTTCGAGCGCGATCACCGGCACCGGCAGGTCCAGCGCGGCGGCCAGGCCGCCAGGATCGTCCTGGATCAGCTCGGCCGTGCAGGAGGCACCCACCAGCAGGGCCTGCGGCTGGAAGCGGTCGTAGGCCTGCTTCACCGCGTCCTTGAACAGCTGCGCGGTGTCGCCGCCCAGGTCGCGCGCCTGGAAGGTGGTGTAGGTGACCGGGGGACGCTCCGGCCGCCGCTCGATCATGGTGAAGAGCAGGTCGGCATAGGTGTCGCCCTGCGGCGCATGCAGCACGTAGTGGACGCCGCGCAGGGCGGTGGTCACGCGCATCGCCCCCACATGCGGGGGGCCTTCGTAGGTCCAGAGCGTGAGCTGCATGATGGGTCCTCAGGCGGCCAGACGCTGCCGACGCTGCAGCGGACGGGTGAAGAGGGCCGCCAGATCCGCAGCCTGGTCAAAGCCGTGGATGGGGGTGAAGACCAGCTCGATGGACCACTTGGTGGTGAAGCCCTCGGCTTCCAGCGGATTGGCCAGGCCCAGGCCGCAGACCACCAGGTCCGGGCGGGCGGCGCGGCAGCGGTCCAGCTGGCGCTCCACATCCTGGCCTTCCGACAGTGCGGTGCCTGCGGGCAACAGAGCCAGCTCTTGCGCCAGATGAGCGCGGTGCAGGTAGGGCGTGCCCACCTCCACCAGCTGCAGCCCCAATTCGCGGGCCAGGAATCTCGCCAGCGGGATCTCGAGCTGGGAATCCGGGAAGAAGAATATGCGCTGGCCGTCCAGGCGTTGGCGATGCGGCGCCAGGGCCCGCTGTGCCCGTTCACGCCAGGGGGCGATGATGCGTGCGCTGTGGTCGGGATCCACGCCGAGGGCCGTGGCCCCGGCGCTCAGCCAGGCCGCGCTGCCTTCCGCGCCCAGCGGGAACGGTGCGGGGATGTGGCGGGCGCCGCGGGCTTCCAGCGCCCGGGCCGTGTCGCCGAGAAAGGGCTGCGCCAGCAGGAAGCGAGTGCGCGGCCCGATGGCAGGCAGGGCGCCGGTGTGGCGGGGCGGGAAGAAGCGGACGTGGGGCAGTCCCAGCGCTTCGAACTGGCGTCGGAACTGGTCCTCGACCACGTCGGCCAGCGCGCCCACGATCAGCAGCTCGGGGGCTGCGTCCGCTGCGTCCGCTGAGGTCGATGAAGCCGCACCCTCCGGCAGCGTCGGCACCAGCGCAGCCAGGCACGCATCTTCCCCTTGGGTGAAGGTCGTCTCGATGCCGCTGCCCGAATAGTTGAGCACCCGCACCCGCGGTGCATGCCGCTGGCTCAGCCGGGCCGCCGCGCGGGACAGATCCAGCTTGATCACCTCCGATGGGCAGGAGCCGACCAGGAACAGCAGCCGGATGTCCGGGCGGCGTTCCAGCAGCCGGTGCACCACGCGGTCCAGTTCCTCCTGCGCGTCGGCCAGGCCGGCCAGATCCCGTTCATCCAGGATGGCCGTGGCGAAGCGGGGTTCGGCAAAGATCATCACGCCGGCCGCCGACTGAATCAGATGCGCGCAGGTGCGTGACCCCACCACCAGGAAGAAAGCGTCCTGCATCTTGCGGTGCAGCCAGATGATGCCGGTCAGGCCGCAGAACACCTCCCGCTGGCCACGCTCGCGCAGCACCGGTGCGTCCTGGCAGCCGTGTTCTACCTGGATGGGAATGACCGGGCTCATGCGCCAGCTCCTTGCAGCCGCGCCATCCGCAGCTTCAGCACGAACTGCCCCGCATTGATCAGGTAGGCGGCATAGGCGGCCAGCGCCAGCAGCATCTGCTGCCGACTGTCCAGAAAGCCCCCGAACCAGGCGATCAGATAGGCGCTGTGCAGCGCCAGCACCGCCATGCTGAAGACATCTTCCCAGAAGAAGGCCGGCGCGAACAGCCAGCGGCCGAACACCACCTTCTCCCAGATGCAGCCGGTGATCATGATGGTGTAGAGCAGCAGCGTCTTGATCACCACCGAGGTGGCCGCGGCCGACGCGCCCTGGCCGGTGACCAGGTAACGCAGCACCAGCCCCAGGCTGACCAGGAAGACCAGGAACTGCAGCGGCGCCAGCAGACCCTGCACCAGGGTCCAGCGAGTGGCGTCCCGCCGGGCCCGTTCCTGCTGGGTATAGAGCGCCGGACGCGGCCTGGCCGCACCTGAAGTGCCGGACAGGGAAGGCGAGGGCAGGGGTTGCAACATGGGGCCGAATCTAGGCCTGCCCCAGAAAGATGTCAATCCAGATTGACGTAATAAAAACTGGACATGAGGGTTGTCGCCTGAAATACCTCTTGACGGCAAGTTCGGGGCGGCGGACATTGCACCAACGCGGTTCGCCCCCCCCACAAGGGTGCGCGGCTGTGCTGTCCACAAATAAAAACAATCGAGTCGAAGAGAAGAGACCTCAACGGTTTGCAGTCGATTTCTGACGCTGCCCAGCGCCGCGGGTGGGAGCCGATACTCTCCCACCCCCCAGGGAACCTGATGCTGCCGATCCACCCCAGAGGAGACGCGTGGTGGCTGGATGGACAACCAATCGGCAGGCCAAGCGCCCGCTGCAGCGGCGCCGTGCCGACATGGAGGCTGCGCCCGAGCGTGCAGTCAGGGGCGCAGTGGATGCGCTGACCATCAATGCGCTGCTGGCAGCGCGTGAAGAACCGCAGGACCGCCCGCCCGCCCGCGCGGCCCCGCATCTGGACGACGAGGCTGAGGATCAACTGACCCGGCTGGTCGAGGCGGAGATCATTCCCCGCCTGATGCTGCTGCACCGCGTGCCGTCCCTGGGGGCGGTCAAAGCCGCGCCGCGTTTTGTGCCCACCCATGCGCATGTGCTGCGGCTCAGTGAGCTGGCGGTGCAGGGTGATGCCGACGCCGCGCCGACCTATGTGCGGGGGCTGGTAGCGGAGGGCGCCACGCAGGAGCAGATTTTTCTGGACCTCCTGTCGGCCAGCGCCCGCTACATGGGGCAGCTGTGGGAAGAGGACCGCTACAGCTTTTCCGAGGTCACCATCGGCCTGTGGCGGTTGCAGCGGGTGCTGCATGACCATGCGCAGCGCGATCTGCCCCTGATCGGTGGCCCCGGCGTGGCCCGGCGCTGCCTGCTGGCGGCCGAGCCCGGCACCCAGCACACCTTCGGGCTGAGCATCGTGGCGGAATTCTTCAGCCGGGGCGGCTGGCAGGTGCACTGTGAACCGCAGGTCAGCTGGCAGCACATGAAGCGGCAGCTTGCTTCTGAGCATTTCGACCTGCTGGGCTTGTCAATCTCGTCGAGCGAGGCGATTCCGAAGATAGCGTCTGCTATTCTTGACATCAGACGGGCATCGGCCAATGCCAAGCTGGTCGTGATGGTCGGTGGACCCATGGCCGGTGTGCTGCCGGACCTGGCGCAGCGCTGCGGCGCGGACGCCATGGCCGCGGACGCTCAGGCGGCTGTTGACCTGGCCAACGCATGGCTGGGCGCTGCCGTCAAGCACGCTTGACGGCAGCGGCACGTCGGTTGAGGCACAGACAAACCGTGAGAAGACACCCGCCAGCGCCTTGCAAGCAGCAGGCCCGTAGAAGGTGTCAGGCACATTGGATGCCGCGAACAGAACGGCAGATGGACGCAGGGATCAACACAGGCGGCTCGGGGCGAATCGTGCCGCAGGATTCATAACAGGGACTTTGATGCAGACCCACGGTACAGCGGCCAGTCACCAGCGTTTCGAGGCGCCGGAGCGCCACTTCGCGGGGATGAGTGCCGATTTTCTGGCTCGAATCGTCGCCGCCGCGTCCGACGTGGCGCTGGTCGTGGACAGCCAGGGCGTCATCCGCGATGTCTCCCTGGGCGCCTCGGCCGCCGCCGAACTGTCCGAATTGCGGCAGTGGGTCGGTCGGCGCTGGTCCGAAACCGTGACCATCGAGAACCGCGGCAAGGTGCAGGCCATGTTGTCCGCGGGGCAAGCGGCTTCGGCGTCCAAGACCGCTGCTCTTCCCGTGATGCCGGAGCGCCAAGTCACCCACGCCCTGTCCGGCGGCATCGACCTGCCCATCAGCTACAGCATCGTCCCGCTGGACGAGCTGGGCGGCGTACTGGCCCTGGGGCGCGACCTGCGCGAAGTGGCGGCCGTGCAGCAGCGTCTGGTCGATGCACAGCAGTCGATGGAACGCGACTACCTGCGCCTGCGTCACACCGAAGCCCGCTACCGTCTGCTGTTCGAGGCGGTCGATGAAGCGGTGCTGGTGCTGGACGCCAGCTCGCTGGTGGTGTTTGAACACAATGCGGCGGCGACGCAACTGCTGGGCGAGGTCGGCAAGCGCCTGATCGGCCGCAGCCTGCTGGACGTGCTGCAGGCAGACAGCCAGGCCGATGCCCAGGCCGCGCTGGCCCAAGCCCGCAGTGGCGGGCGCTGCGACGATCTGCCGGTGCAGCTGGCTGCCAGCGCCGGTGCGAAGGGGCCGGGGGCGACACTGCATCTGTCGGCATCGGCCTTCCGCCAGGACAGCACGACCTTGCTGCTGGCCCGTTTGTCGGCCGCTCAGCCGTCCGCATCGGCGGGCAAGGCGGCACAGGGCGATGGGGCCCCCTCCTTGCTGGATGTGGTGAACACACTGCCCGACGCCTTTGTGCTGACGGACATGCAAGGGCGCATCCTCAGCGCCAACCAGGCCTTCAGCGACATGCTGCAGTTGCCGCCCGGCGAAGCCGTGGTGGGACAGCCCCTGGACCGCTGGCTGGGTCGCACCTCGGTGGACATGAGCGTGCTGATCGGCAACCTGCGTCAGCACGGCGTGCTGCGCCTCTTCCCCACCACGCTGCGCAGCGGCTTCGGTGAGGCCAGTCCGGTGGAAGTGTCGGCGGTGGCGGTGCCCGACGGCCGTCAGGCCTGCCTGGGCTTTGCCATCCGCGACGTGGCCCGGCGGCTGCCTGCGGAGACGCGACCGACGCGGCAACTGCCCCGGTCGGTGGACCAGCTCACCGGGCTGGTGGGTCGTCTCCCGCTCAAGGACATCGTCGGCGAGACCACCGATCTCATCGAGAAACTCTGCATCGAAGCCGCCCTGGAACTGACCCGCGACCATCGCGCTTCCGCCGCGGAAATGCTGGGTCTCTCGCGTCAAAGCCTCTACGTGAAGCTGCGCCGCTACGGCATTCTGGGCGACTCGACCCAGGATGACACGATGGCGTCAGACTGACGCCCGTCGGTGTCACCTTGGTGATGACACTGCTCAATGTAAATCTATATTGACAACCCGCTGCATCGGCCCAGAATAGGCCGCATGCAGCGCCCCGCCCTGTCGGCCATTGCCGAACTGCTCAAGCCCATCACCTGGTTCCCTCCCATGTGGGCTTTTGCCTGCGGGGTGGTGGCCTCGGGCCTGACCGTTGATGGCCGCTGGCCGGTCATCGTGGCCGGCGTCCTGCTGGCCGGGCCCTTTGTCTGCGCGACCAGCCAGGCGGTCAACGACTGGTTCGACCGCGAGGTCGACGCCATCAACGAACCGCAACGCCCGATTCCGTCCGGCCGCATGCCGGGCCACTGGGGCTTGTACATCGCGGTGTTGTGGACGCTGCTGTCGCTGCTGCTGGCCTGGCAGATCGGCGTGGTGGGTTTCTTCGCCGCCGCCTTCGGTCTGCTGCTGGCCTGGGCCTACAGCGCGCCGCCGCTGCGACTCAAGCGCAATGGCTGGTGGGGCAATGCGGCCTGCGGCCTCTGCTACGAAGGGCTGGCCTGGATCACCGGCGCGGCCGTGATGGCGATGGGGCAGTGGCCGGATGGCCGCTCGCTGTCGCTGGCGCTGCTCTACAGCCTCGGTGCCCACGGCATCATGACGCTGAACGACTTCAAGTCCATCCCGGGTGACCGGCAGATGGGCATCCGGTCCCTGCCGGTCATGCTGGGCGCCCCGCGTGCGGCGCAGGTGGCGTGCGCCGTGATGGCGCTGCCGCAGTTCGTCGTCATCGGGCTGCTCGGCCTGTGGGGGCAGACCGGCCATGCGCTGGCCGTCACCCTGCTGCTGGTGGCGCAAGCCGTGCTGATGCGCCGCTTCCTGGCGGAGCCCCTGTCGCGCGCCCGCTGGTACAGCGGCTTCGGCGTGCCGCTGTATGTGGCCGGCATGCTGGTCAGTGCCTTTGCCTTGCGAGGGGTGGTGACATGAACAACAACGGCTTCATGGGGTGGTCCGGCGTGCTGCGCCTGGGCCTGGTGCAGTCGGCGCTGGGCGCCATCGTGGTGCTGACCACCTCCACCCTCAATCGCGTGATGGTGGTGGAGATGGCCTTGCCGGCGCTGCTGCCCGGCCTGTTGCTGGGCTGGCACTACGTTGTGCAGGTGGCCCGGCCGCGCATGGGCCACGGCGCGGACCAGGGACGGCGCTGCACGCCCTGGATCCTGGGCGGCATGGTGACCCTGGCCGCGGGCGGATGGCTGGCGGCGCTGGCGACGGTGCTGATGGGGCCGCACCTGGCGGTCGGCCTGATGCTGGCGGTGCTGGCGTACGGACTGATCGGGCTGGGCGTGGCGGCCAGCGGCACCTCGCTGTTGACGCTGCTGGCCAAGCGGGTGGCCCCGGAGCGCCGCGCGGCGGCAGCCACGACGGTGTGGATGCTGATGATCGTCGGCTTCGTGATCACGGCCGGTGTGTCCGGCCGTTTGCTCGATCCCTTCACGCCGCAGCGTCTGCTGATGGTGGCCGCCGGTGTGGCAATGACCGCCGTGCTGGTGGCGGCCCTGGCGCTGTTCCGCCTGGAGGGCCGAGACCGCCCGGGCCTGCCGCAGACACCAACGATCCCGGTGCCGTTTGCCCAGGCGTTGCGGGACACCTGGGCCGAGCCACGCGCCCGTCGCTTCACCATCTTCGTCTTTGTCTCCATGCTGGCCTACAGCATGCAGGACCTCATCCTGGAGCCCTTTGCCGGCCTGGTGTTTGGCCTGACGCCCGGCGCCACGACGCAGCTCTCCGGCACCCAGCACGGCGGGGCCCTGGTCGGCATGCTGCTGGCGGCCGGGGCGGGCAGCCGCTGGGCCGGGGGACGTTGGGGCAGCCTGCGGCAATGGACGGTCTGGGGCTGCGTGGCCTCGGGCCTGGCACTGGCGGGGCTGGTGTGCGCAGCCTGGCGCGGACCGGGATGGCCGCTCGCGGCCAATGTCTTTGCGCTGGGCGCCTGTACTGGTGCGTTTTCGATCGCGGCCATCGGCTCGATGATGGGCTTGGCCGGCGCGCAAGGGCCCGGGCAGGAAGGCGTGCGCATGGGGCTGTGGGGTGCGGCCCAGGCGCAGGCCTTTGCACTCGGGGGCCTCGTGGGCACCGCAGCCAGTGATCTGGCGCGCTGGTGGCTCACCGCCAACGGCCCGTCCTACGGCCTGGTCTTCCTGGCCAATGCGCTGCTCTTCCTGGTGGCGGCCTGGCTGGCCGCACGGGTGGAGCCCCGTCCTGTGGCGGCGCCTCAGGTCTTCATCCGACCCCTTCGGAGAGCCTCATGAACGACGCCTCAGCTTCAGACCTGGATGCGGTCATCGTCGGCGGCGGGCCGGCTGGCGCCACGGCGGCGGACGACCTGGCCCGTCAGGGGCTGCGGGTGCTGCTGCTGGACCGCGCCGGACGCATCAAGCCGTGCGGCGGTGCGATTCCGCCGCGGCTCATCCAGGACTTCGCCATTCCAGAGGACCTGCTGGTGGCCCGGGCCACGGCAGCCCGCATGGTTTCGCCCCAGTCGGTGCAGGTGGACATTCCCATCGAAGGCGGCTTTGTCGGCATGGTGGACCGGGAGCAGTTCGACGAATGGCTGCGGGCCCGCGCCGCGTCCCATGGGGCGCAGCGTCAAGTCGGCCAGTTCGACCGCATCAGCCGGGATGCCGACGGCGTGTGCGTCGTTCACTTCCAGACCGAGCAGGGGCCGCAGCAGGTGCGCACCCGCACGGTCATCGGCGCCGACGGCGCACGGTCCAAGGTGGCCCAGCAGGAGGTGCCGGGGGCCGACCGTGGACGGTTTGTGTTTGCTTATCACGAGATCATCGCCGTGCCGGACGAACGGCCGGCCGGTTATGCGCCGGGTCGCTGCGAGGTGCACTACCGCGGCGGCGTCTCCCCCGATTTCTATGGCTGGGTCTTTCCCCACGGTCCCAGCGTCAGCGTGGGCACCGGCAGCGCGGACAAAGGCTTTTCGCTGCGCCGCGGCGTGATGCAGCTGCGGGAGACGGCCGGCCTGACCCATGCCCGCACGCTGCGCCGGGAAGGCGCACCGATTCCGATGAAGCCGCTGCCCCGCTGGGACAACGGCCGCGACGTGGTCCTGGCCGGTGATGCGGCCGGCGTGGTGGCACCGGCCTCGGGCGAGGGCATCTACTACGCGATGCTGGGCGGCCGGCTGGCCGCCGATGCAGTGGCGCAGCGCCTGCGCACGGGGCAGGGCCGCGCACTGGCCACGGCACGCCGACGTTTCATGCGCGAGCATGGCCGCGTCTTCTGGGTGCTGGGCCTGATGCAGCACTTCTGGTACAGCAGCGACAAACGCCGCGAACGCTTTGTGAGCATCTGCCGGGATCGCGATGTCCAGCAATTGACCTTCGATGCTTACATGCACAAGCGCCTGGTGCGGGCACGGCCCATGGCTCATGTGCGCATCTTCCTCAAGGACGTGGCCCATCTGCTGGGACTGGCCCGTGTGTCATGAGCGGTCTGCCCGATTGGCATACGCTGTCCACCTGGACCGACATGCCGCTGCTGCTGCGCCTGTGCGAGCTGGTGCTGGCCGTAAGCCTGATCGAACTGCTCTGGTTTATGACCCGCAGACCGGCAGGGCCACCCGGGCTGGTGCCCAATCTGCTGGCCGGTCTGAGCCTGGTCCTGGCCTTGCGGCTGGGTCTGGGGGGTGCCGGCGTGCTCTGGGTGGCGGCCTGTCTGGCGGCCGCCGGAGTCAGTCACGTGTTCGACCTTCGGGCCCGCTGGCGCCGACCGGTCGCTTCTTCCTCCTTGCGTCGCCAGCGATCATGAAAGGCTCACACCATGAACAGCCGTCGCCAGTTCATCCGTCTTGTTCCCCTGGCCGGAGCAGGTCTCCTGGTCGGTCCGGCCTGGTCGCAGACCATGGTCGACGAGAAGGATCCAACGGCCGTTTCTCTCGGCTACCACGCCGATGCGTCCAAGATCGACAAGGCCAAGCAGCCCAAGTACGTGGCCGGATCGGCCTGCGGCAACTGCTCGCTCTATCAGGGCAAGGCCGGTGCGGCGTCCGGGCCGTGTCCGATCTTTGCGGGCAAGCAGGTCTCGGCCAAGGGCTGGTGCTCGGCCTATGTGAAGAAGGCCTGAATGAACACAGCCAGCTTGAACAAGGTCAGCTTGAACAAGGACTGACCCAACGCGGCTTGTGCCGCGACACGGCGGGGGCCGCCTCATGAGGCTGCTGCCCGCCGACCTCCCGGAGCGCGCTGCGCTCGCGATGGAGATCCACGCCCGCCCACCGGAGCCCTTGGCGCCACCGGGGCGGGCGAGTTACATCGCCGTGCTGGTGGATGCCGATGAGCGGGAGCGCGAGCTGGCCCACCTGTCGCGCCTGTGCCGCCAGCACGCGCAAATGGGGCCCGGTGCCGATGCGGTGCACTGGAGCGGCACCATCGGCACCTTGCGGCTGAAGTGGGAACGTCACGGCGAGTTCTCCAGCTACACGCTGCTGACGCCCTCGGCGGGGCCGGTGCCGTTTGCGGAGACGGCCGCAGCCGAACTGCCTGCGGGCTGGCTGGCCGGGGTGCCGGGGCTGACCGTGTATGCCGGCCATGCCGAACTGCTGTCTCCCGCCGAAGGCCAGGAACTGGGCGAGCTGCTGCGCCAGAGCTTTGGCGACCGGACGGTGGTGGGCAGCGCGCTGGGGGACGGCGCCGGCCTGGTCTATTCCGATTTCCTCATCCACGGCGACGGCTTCGGGCGGCTGCTGCTGATCGACCAGGGCTTCACGCCGCTGGTGGCCGGCCGCATGCTGCAGCGCCTGTTCGAGATCGAGGCCTATCGCATGATGGCCCTGCTGGCCTTCCCAGTGGCGCGCCGCTTGTCCCCGCGCCTGTTGGCGATCGAGCGGGCCTTGGCCTCCCTGGCCGACAGCATCGCTGCCGGCAATGCCCGCGAAACCGGCCGCGACGAAAACCTTCTGCAGGAGTTGACCCGCCTGGCCGCCGAAATCGAAAGTGGCCTGGCCGCGAGTCAATTCCGCTTCGCCGCCTGCCGCGCCTATGCCGAGCTGGTGCGCACCCGCATCGATGAGCTCAGGGAGCGGCGCCTGACCGGCCTGCAGACCCTGGACGAATTCATGAGCCGCCGTTTCGCGCCGGCGGTGGCGACCTGTGCGACGGTCTCGCGGCGCATGCACGACCTCTCCGAGCGGGTGGCGCAGGCCAGCCATCTGCTGTCCACCCGCGTCGACATCGTGCGGGAACAGCAGAACCTGGCCCTGTTGGCCTCCATGGACCGCCGGGCCAAGCTGCAGCTGCGTCTGCAGCAGACGGTGGAAGGACTCTCCATCGCGGCCATCGTGTATTACATGGCCGGAGTGATGGGCTATCTGGCCAAGGGCGGGCGTTCGCTCGGCCTCAGGCTGGATGTGGATCTGGTGGTCGGACTGAGCGTGCCGCTGCTGGCGCTGCTGGTGTTCCATGCGGTGCGCCGCGCCCGTCGCCATGCCAGCGAGCGGGACCTGAAGGAAGGGCCTTGAGATGAGCATTCCCTATCCCTTCTCCGCCCTGGTCGGCCAGGACGAGATGAAGCGCGCCATCCTGATCGCCGCTGTGGAGCCCGCCATCGGCGGACTGCTGGTGCTGGGGGATCGAGGCACTGGTAAATCCACCGCCGTACGGGGTCTGGCGGCGCTGCTGCCGAAGATGCGGGCGGTGCAGGGTTGCCGCTACCACTGCGATCCGGAAGCGGACGCGGTGTGCGAGGACTGCGCGCGCCTGAAGGCCGGCGGGCGCATCAAGACCGATCAACTGCCGGTGCCGGTGGTGGACCTGCCGCTGGGCGCCAGCGAGGACCGGGTGCTGGGCGCGCTGGACCTGGAGCGGGCGCTGTCGCAGGGCATCAAGGTGTTCGAGCCGGGCCTGCTGGCCCGTGCCCATCGCGGCTTTCTCTACATCGATGAGGTCAACCTGCTGGAGGACCATCTGGTGGACTTGCTGATCGATGTGGCGGCGTCCGGCGAAAACGTGATTGAGCGCGATGGGCTCAGCCTGCGGCATCCGGCGCGTTTTGTGCTGATCGGCAGCGGCAATCCGGAGGAGGGGGAACTGCGACCGCAGTTGCAGGACCGCTTCGGGCTGTCGGTGGAGGTGAGCACCCCCACGGAGATTGCCGCGCGGGTGGAGGTGGTGCGCCGGCGCGATGCGTATGAGCGGGATCCGGCTGGCTTTGCATCGCAGTGGAGCAAGGTCGATGCACAGGTGCGCAAGCAGATCCTGCAGGCGCGCGACCGGGCGGGATGCCTGGAGGTTGGCGAGGCGGTGCTGGAGCGGGCCGCCGAGCTGTGTGTGGCGGTGGGCAGCGACGGCTTGCGGGGCGAGCTGACCCTGATGCGCGCAGCACGCGCCATGGCGGCACTGGAGGCCGCGACCGAGGTGACGCTGGAGCATCTGCGGGCGGTGGCGGTGATGGCCTTGCGGCACCGCCTGCGTCGCAATCCGCTGGATGACACCGCCTCGGGCGAGCGCATCGAGCGGGCGGTGGCCGAGCTGTGGCACTGAACACCTGGCCGCCGGTCTGGCAGGCCGTTGCGCTGCTGGCCGTGGACCCGTCCGGACTGGGCGGGCTGGTGCTGCGCGGCGGTGCGGGGCCGGAGCGGGACGCGGTGCTGGCGGGCTTGCGGGCCGCGCTGCCAGCGGGGACGCCGTGGCGACGGATGCCCGTGCGGGTGGATGAACAGCGGCTGTCGGGCGGGCTGGATCTGGGGTTGAGCCTGGCGGCCGGGCGGCCGGTGCAGACGGCCGGTCTGCTGGCGGAAGCGGCCGGCGGGGTGATCGTGCTGCCGATGGCGGAGCGGATGGAGGCGGGCCTGGCGGCTCGGCTGGTGGCAGCGATGGAGGCTGCGCCGGGGCTGGAGGCAGCGTCTGAGTCCAAGGCAGAGTCAGTGTCAGCGTCGATGTCGGTGTCCACGTCGTTGTCACTGCCGGCTTCTGAATCCAGGCCGCGGCAGTCTCTGGCCCTGGTGGCCTTGGACGAAGGGCAGGGCGAGGACGAGCGCTTGCCGACCAGCCTGCAAGAGCGGCTGGGGTTGATGGCCACGCTGGATGGGGCGGCGGGGGGATCGATAGGCGCCATGCCTTCTGGCTTGGGCCCAGATTTGGCCTCTGCGTCTACGCTTGGGCCTGCGTCTGTAAGTGGCAGTGGCAGTGGCAGTGGCAGTGGCGGTAGCAGTCGCAGTCGCAGTCGCGGTGGCAGTAGCTCTGGCTCTGGCATTGCATCGTCCGCATCCGACATGGGGCCACTCATTGCCGACGCCCGAGCCCGTCTTGCCCACATCCCCTGCGACATCGAGGTCATCGAGGCCTTGTGTGTCACGGCAGCAGCGCTGGGCTTGCACTCGATGCGCACCGTCTGGCAGGCATGGGCAGCCGCACGTGCGGCGGCGGCGCTTTCGGGGCGAACCTCTGTCGAGCAGGCGGACGCGGAACTGGCCGCGCGCCTGGTGCTGGCACCGCGCGCACGGGCGTTGCCGTCCGGCGCGCAGACCGGCGATGGAACGGCGCCCGGTGCGTCGTCCGTAGCTTCCGAGTCGGACGCGAATTCCAAGACGGCCGCAGGGGATTCCAGCAAAGGAAGAGACCCATCAGCGCCGGACGCTGCGGCATCTTCCGCATCCACCGACACTCGCGCAGGCACAGACGGGGATGGCGAGCATGACGCCGCTGCGGATCACGCCGACGCACTCAACACGGGCGCCGCAGCGGACGAGCGTGCCGACGCCAGCAGCTCCCAGTCCCTTGACCGACACGCTGCCATCGATCAACAAGCCGCCTCTCAGAACCGCGAACTTCAGACCTGCACGCTGGCCGCCGCCAAAGCAGCCATCCCGGCGGGACTGCTGCAGAGTCTGTGCGGGGGCTCGGCCGGTGGGGGCGGTCCTGGCGGACGGGGCGCTGGCCGCAGTCGCGCCCCCACCCGGGCCCACACCAGCGGCCGTCCCCTGGCCTCCCGACGCGGCACCCTGTCGGACGGGCGTCGTCTCGATCTGGTGGCCACGCTGCGTGCGGCCGTCCCCTGGCAGCGACTGCGCCAGCAGGAGCGAGACCATCAAGGCCTGCCGCCCCCCGCGACGCGGCTGCTGCTGCGCCGTGAGGATGTTCATCTCAAACGCTTCCAGCGTCCCCAGGAGACGACCACGCTGTTCGTGGTGGACGCCTCCGGCTCGCAGGCCCTCAATCGCCTGGCGGAAGCCAAGGGCGCGGTGGAGCTGCTGCTCGCCGACTGCTACGTGCGCCGTGACCGTGTGGCGCTGCTGGCCTTCCGCGGCCACAGCGCCGAATTGCTGCTGACGCCGACGCGGTCCCTCGCACGGGCGCGCCGGGCGCTGGCCAGCCTGCCGGGCGGCGGCGGCACGCCCCTGGCCGCAGGCATCGAAGCGGCCTGGCTGCTGGGCCGTCGCGTGCAGTTGCGCGAGGGCGGCCGTGTGGTGCTGGTCTTCCTCACCGATGCGCGGGCCAATGTCGCGCTGGATGGCAGTCCGGGTCGCGACAAGGCGGTGCAGGATGCCCTCACGACCGCCCGCCGCCTGCGCCTGGACGGCTTGCAGAGCCTGCTGATCGACACGGCCCCCCGGCCTCTGCCCACGGCCATGATGCTGGCCCAGGCGATGGGGGCCCGCTATGTGCCGCTGCCGCATGGGCAGGCGGCCGAGGTCTATGCAGCGGTCTCTGCCGCCGTGTCCCCGGCCACCTGATCCCGCAGCGCCAGCAGCAGTGCCTGGATCTTCTCCGGCGCCTCCTCATGGGCCAGATGCCCCAGCCCGCTGAGCGGCACGAACTTGCCGTGCTTCATCAGCCGCGCCAGCTCCAGCGAGCGCACCGGTGCTGTCGTGCGGTCACACAGACCGGCGGCCAGCCACATCGGCAGTTGCAGCCCCGGCAAACGCTGACGCAGCGATTCCAGCCGCCAATGGGCCAGCATGTCCAGCACGCCTCGCACGTGGGAAGGCTGGCTCAGCAGGTCGCGGTAGTGGGCCACGCCGTCCGCATCCAGCCGGGAGCCGGTGGAGTGGATCAAGTGCCCCAGGGCGCGGGGCTGCGAGGCATGCCGGGTCACCCAGTCCGGCAGCAGCGAACTACGGGCGGCAAATCGCGCCGCAGCCGGCGCCACCAGCCCCATCAGGCCTGGCAAGGGCTCCAGCGCGCCGTTGACTGCCAGCAGGCCTCGCAGGGAGGGCACCTGCCGATCCAGGGCCAGTTGGGCCATGATGGCCGCCCCGGCCGAATGGCCAGCGGCCAGCGCCGGCTCGGCGCCCAGGGTGTGGAGCAATTCAGCCACCGCCTGGGCCATGCGGGGCAGGGTGGCACGGCGGTCCGCGAAGGCGCTGGTGCCGCCGTGGCCCGGCAGGTCGGGCACGATGACCCGGAAATGCTGCGCCAGACCCGCCACACACCCACGCCAGGAACCCAGCGAGGCGCCGGTGCCGTGCAGCAGCAGCAGGCACGGCGCCGTTCGGTCGTCGGCGTCTGAGGCCCAGCCAGCGTCCGTGAGGCTGCCGGCCCCCTCGTTCGTTCCCGGTCCGGCGCATTGCACCCGCCAGCGAAGTCCAGCCGCCTGCACGGAAACAGGCTCGGCGACGGTGCCGGAGCGAGGGGTGGGGTCGGGCGCCGACCCAGCAGGGGCAAACTCGGGGGGCATTTTGGTTGTCAACTAAAGTGGACAAGCATAAGATAAATGCATGTTGACACCAACCCAGGCCATCGCCAACGGTTATCCGTCCCAGCCGCATGCCGTGGTCATCGGCAGCGGATTCGGTGGTCTGGCGGCGGCTGTCCGGCTGGGCGCCCGGGGGTACCGGGTGACCGTGCTGGAGCAACTGGATGCGCCCGGGGGGCGCGGCTACGTGCATCGGCAGGACGGCTTCACCTTCGACGCCGGCCCCACCGTCATCACCGCGCCCTTCCTGTTCGAGGAGTTGTGGGCCCTGTGCGGTCGCCGTCTGGCCGACGATGTGGACCTGCGGCCAGTGTCACCGTTCTACCGCGTGCGCTTCCATGATGGCACGAGCTTCGACTACAGCGGCGATGCGGAAGCGATGCGACGCGAAGTGGCCCGTCTCTCCCCGTCCGATGTGGACGGCTACGAGCGCTTCCTCCAGGCCAGCGAAGCCATCTACCGGGTCGGCTTCGAGCAGCTGGGGCATGTGTCCTTCGAGCGCTGGACCGACATGGTCCGCGTGCTGCCCGACCTGCTGAAGCTGGAGGGTTACCGCACCGTCTGGGGGCTGGCCTGCAAGCATGTGAAGAACGAGAAGCTGCGGGTGGTGCTGACTTTCCAGTCGCTGCTGGTGGGCGGCAACCCGTTCGCCACCACCTCGGTCTACTGTCTCATCGCCTTTCTTGAGCGGCGCTTTGGCGTGCACTTCGCCATGGGCGGCACCGGGGCGCTGGTGCGGGGGTTGGTGGATCTCATCAATGGGCAGGGTGGCCGTGTGCGCTGCGGTGTGTCGGTGCAGGAAATCCTGGTGGAGGATGGTGCGGCCTGCGGGGTCCGGCTGGCCTCCGGGGAACGGATCGCGGCGGATGTGGTGGTCTCCAATGCCGATGCGGCCTGGACCTATCGCCATCTGCTGCCGGCCCGCCATCGCCGCCACTGGACCGACCGGCGCATCGAGCGCGCGCGCTACTCCATGAGCCTGTTCGTCTGGTACTTCGGCACCCGGCGCCAATATCCGGACGTTGCGCATCACACGATTTCATTGGGCCCGCGGTATCGCGGCCTGCTGGACGACATCTTCACCCGCAAGCATCTGGCCGACGACTTCAGCCTCTACCTGCACCGCCCCACCGCCACCGATCCCAGCCTGGCCCCTGCGGGCTGCGACGCCTTCTATGTGCTGTCGCCGGTCCCGCACCTGGAGGCGGGCGTCGATTGGCAGACACGGGCCGAGCCCTACCGGGCGGCGATTGAGAAGCGGCTGTCGGAGACCTTGCTGCCGGGCCTGGCGCAGGAGGTCATCAGTTCGCTGATGCTGACCCCGCAGGGCTTTGAGGACCGGCTCAGCGCCTACAAGGGCGCCGCCTTCTCCCTGGAGCCGGTGCTGACCCAGAGCGCCTGGTTCCGCCCGCACAACCGCAGCGAGGAGGTGGAGCGGCTCTACCTCGTCGGGGCGGGCACCCATCCCGGCGCCGGTCTGCCCGGCGTGCTGTCGTCCGCGCGGGTGCTGGATGCGGTCGTGCCTCACGCCCGTGACCTGCCCCGCCGTGTTTCCCATCCGATCCAGGAGGGCCTTGCCCATGTCCGACCCGCATGAACTGCAGGAGGCCGACCTGGCCGTCTGCCGCGCCAGCCTGGCCTTCCATTCCAAGACCTTTCACGCCGCCTCGCTGCTGCTGCCTCCTTCGGTGCGCGCGCCCGCCACCGTGCTGTATGGCTTTTGCCGTCTGGCCGATGACACGGTGGATGTGGAGGGCGGGCGGCGGCTGTCGCTGAAGCAGTTGCACCGGCGCCTGGACCAGGTGTTTGACGGTCGGCCTCAGCCGGTGGCGGCCGACCGGGCGCTGGCGGCGGTGGTGGCGACGCATGGCATTCCCCGTCGGCTGCTGGACCTGCTGCTGGAGGGCCTGGCCTGGGATGTGGACGAGCGGCGCTACGACACCCTGGAGGACCTGCTGGACTATGCGGCCCGGGTAGCCGGCAGCGTGGGCGCCATGATGAGTTTGTTGATGGGCGCGCGGGATGCCGCCGCGTTGGCGCGGGCCTGTGATCTGGGCGTGGCCATGCAGTTGTCCAACATTGCGCGCGATGTGGGGGAGGATGCCCGCATGGGGCGCCTCTATCTGCCACAGCAGTGGATGCGGGACGCGGGCCTGGCGCCGGACGCCTGGTTGGCCGAGCCCAGGCACAGCCCGGCGCTGGCCTCGGTGGTGCAGCGGCTGGTGCAGGCGGCCGACCCGCTGTATGAGCGCGCAGCCGCCGGGATCAATCGCCTGCCGCTGGGCTGCCGTCCCGGCATCAATGCGGCACGGCTGTTCTACCAGGCGGTGGGCCGCCGGGTGGAGGCCGCCGGCTTCGATGCGATCAGCCGTCGCGCCGTGGTGCCACGGGAGCAAAAGCTGCAGTTGCTGGCGCGTGCCGCGGTGAGCCTGCGGCCTTCACCGAAGCTGCTGCATGAACCGCCCTTGCCGGCCTGCGAGCCTTTGCTGGCGGCTGTGGCTGCCAAGGCGACTGCGGATGCCATCACCGCCAGGACCGCAGCCCAGACCGCTGCGGCAATTGCCGCAGCGATCGCCGCCGACATCGTCGCCGGGGCGGTGCCGACACCCGACCCTCGGCCCCGCACCGAAGCGGTCATCGACCTCTTCACCCGGCTTGAGCTGGAAGACCGCCGCCATCGGCGCTCCCAGGACGAAGTCTGGCGCAGGAGTGCGGCATGACAGTGCTGGCCCTGGGACTCAATCACGGCAGCGCCCCGCTGGATCTGCGGGGGCGCTTCGCCATTCCCACCGAGGCGCTGGGTCGCAGCATCCAGGGGCTGCGGGACCATCTGTCGCAGGCGCAGCCGGAAGTGGCCATCCTCTCCACTTGCAACCGCACCGAGGTGTATGTGGGCCTGCCGGCGAGTGCCTGCCCGCGTCATGCCCTGGCGCTGGCCGAACCCGCGATGGAGTGGCTGGCCGGGCACGGCGGCACGCCCTCCGGGGAACTGCGTCGCCACAGCTATTTCCGCGAAGGCGCGGAGGCCGCGCGGCATGCCTTCCGTGTGGCGGCGGGCCTGGATTCGATGGTGCTGGGCGAACCCCAGATCCTGGGCCAGATGAAGACGGCGGTGCGGGAAGCCGATAGCGCCGGCGCGCTGGGCACCACCTTGCATCAGATGTTCCAGCGCAGCTTCGCCGTGGCCAAGGAAGTGCGCAGCCGTACCGAGATCGGCAGCCATGCGGTCAGCCTGGCCGCGGCGGCGGTGCGCCTGGCCCAGCAACTGTTTGACGACCTGCCGCGCCGGCGCGTGCTCTTCATCGGCGCCGGTGAAATGATCGAACTGGTGGCCACGCACTTTGCGGCCCAGAAGCCGCTGCAGATGACGGTGGCCAACCGGAGCCTGGAGCGGGCCGAGGCATTGGCCCAGCGACTCCACGCCACACAGATGCCGCTGGCCGATGTGGCCGAGCGCCTGGGCGAGTTCGATATCGTCATCAGCTGCACCGCCAGCAGCCTGCCGCTGATCGGGCTGGGGGCGGTGGAGCGGGCGCTCAAGCGGCGCAAGCGCCACCCGATGCTGATGCTGGATCTGGCCGTGCCGCGGGACATCGAACCCGAAGTCGGGCAGGTGGACGATGTCTACCTGTATTCGGTGGACGATCTGGCTCATCAGGTGCAGGTCAACGGGGCGCGTCGGCAGGCCGCAGTGAGTGAGGCCGAGGCCATCGTGAGCGCGGGTGTGGACAGTTTTTCCCAGTGGCTGCAACAGCGGTCCGCCGTGCCGCTGATCCAGGCGCTGCAGACGCAGACCGAAGCCTGGCGCCAGGCCGAGCTGCAGAAGGCCCGCAAGGCGCTGGCCCGTGGGCAGGATGTGGAAGCGGTGCTGGAGGCGCTGTCTGCCGGTCTCACCCGCAAGATGCTGCACGGCGCGCTGAGCGAGTTGCACAGCAGTGCCGGCGAGGCCCATCAGCAATGGGCAGCCTCGGTCCAGCGGCTGTTCCTGCGCGGCGGTTCATGATCGATGACCGCCTCTATGGGCTGATCGAGCTGGTGCTGGTGTTCGGCTTGATCCTGGGCTGGGCGGGCTGGCAGTGGTGGGATTGGCGACGGTGGAAGCGGGAGCAGGCGCGCAAGGACGCCGAAGAGGGCAGGAAGGGCGGGGAGGGCGACGCTGGGCCACCCTGATCGGCTACCCCTTCCGTCATCGGCCATCACCGGCCATCTCTCAGAAGACCGAATGGTCCCCCCGCTCCGGCAACGCAGCATCGCCCCGCGCCAGCGCCGCATAAAACGCGCCCAGCGTCTCACGTCCGGTTGACGGCGTGAGCGTGGCGTCATACCGCCCACTGACCGGATCCATCACCAGCATCGACTCCGTCGCGTAGTAACGACCGATACGAGCCAGCTCTGCCTTGGCGGCGGCGGCCGGCCAGACGCGCCCCAACTGCGTCAGCCCGCCCACGATGGCATCCATCATCCTCACCGGCACCTGACGAAAACGCGGCGGTTTCCCGAGCGCTTCGAAGAGCAGCTCGCCCTGGTCCCGCAGCGTCAACGCCGGACCGGGGCCGCCGATGGGCAGGATGCGATTGCGGCGTGACGGCGCATCGATGCAGGCCACGAGATAGTCGGCCAGATCGTCGTCGCTGATGGGCTTGCAGGCGGTGAGCCTCCCGTCGCCGAACAGCAGGAAGGGCTGGCCGCGTTGCACCCGCTGCACCTGGCCGCACAAGGACTTGAAGAAGGCGGTGGGGCGCACGATGGTCCAGGGGATGCCCGAGGCCATCAGCGCCTGCTCGGCGGCCAGCTTGGCCTGCTGGAAGGCCAGGCGGGGCTTTTGCAGGCACAGGGCCGACAGCAGCACGATCTGGCGCACGCCCGCCTGCCGGGCCTGTTCAAAGGCCTGGACATGGGCGGCATGGTCCACCGCCCAGGCATCCTGCGGCAGACCGGTGCGGGACGCCAGACAGGACATCAGCACCTCAAAGCGATCACCCCGCCAGCCAGCCCGCTGCTGCGAAGCCGCATCCGCAGCATCACCGAATCGCAGCTCCACACCGGGCAGTGTCCGGGCCAGCTCGGTGCCTGCAAGCCGTCCGCCCACACCGGCCTGCGGACGCACCAGCGCCACCACCGTGTGGCCCTGTCGCCGCAAGGCGCTTGCGGTGGCCTGGCCCAGCGTGCCGGTGGCGCCCAGCAGCAACACATGGGCCATCAGTGGCTCCCGGCCCAGGCCGCGCGCCGGGGCATGCGAAACGGCAGCAGGGCCTGGACCCAGCGCTGGTCAAAGCGTTGCAGGGAGAGGCTTTCGTGCATGGCCAGGGCGCCGCTGTCGGTATCGCGCAGCAGCGAGCGGCAGTAAAAGGGACCGCTTTCCAGTGTGGCGAGCAACTGAGGCGCTTGATGACCGCGGCTGTGGCGGGCCACCTGCCAGGCGCTGGCGGACAGCGCCTGTCTGGGCGGCGGTGGCAGACTGCGCAGGCGGCCGTCCGGCTCGATGGACAGGGCCAGAACCTGACCCGGCCCCTGCACCGGCTGCACGTCGTAGAGCAGGGCGGTGCGACCGTCGGGGGCGGTGGCCCGCTGCCATTGCCAGCTGCGGAAGTCGCGCGCCAGCGGGCGGCTGCCGTGGTTCATATCGACATAGGCCTCGCCGTGCCAGCGCCGCCGCGGCGATTGAAGATCCACCTCCACGCGGGACGACGGGCTGATCGGCTGCCATTGATGGCGCCCCGCTTCATCGAGTGAAAACGACCAGCCCGGCATGGCACCGGGCCGCACCGTGATGCGACCGCGAATGCGCTGCGGCCATGGCACGGTCCACTCGTCCAGGTCGATCTGCAGGCCGCCGTCAGCGCGCCATTGCAGCTGGCTGGGGCCGATGCCGAGGTGCTGCGCATCCCGGGTCAGGGCCGAGGCACCGCGCTCGGTCATCGTCCACAGGCGGGAGAAGCCCGCGTCGCCCGGTGCTCGTCGATACAGCGAGACGTTCACGGCGCAATGTGCCTGCGCCGGAGCGCCCTCGTCACCGCGTTGGCGCCGGGCCCAGGCGTAGTAGGGCGAAAACACGCTGCCGATGAAGGTAATCAGCGTGAGCGCCTGCACGCTGCCATCGGGCTGGACGTCGCTCACCGCATCGACATACCACCAGGCATAACCACCGTGCGGGACCGTGAGGTCGAAGCCAGGTCCTCGAGCAGCTGCGCGGCGGCCAATTGGCCCGACAAAGCCGCCATCGGCACGCCCGGACCCGGATGCACCGAGCCCCCCGCCAGGAACAGCCCCGGCAGCGTCGTGCGGCCCGCCGGACGGTCCCGGAAGCTCGCCTGCCAGCCCCGGCTGGCCGGTCCGTAGAGCGCGCCCTGGCTGGCCGGGAAACGGCGCGCGAAATCCTCCGGCCGGGTCAGCAGCGGCGGACCGCAGAGGCTCACCTCCAGGCCGGCCTGCCGCAGCCGGTCCCACATCTGTGCTTCGCATCGTGCGATCTCCTCGGGGCTGAGGCCGCGCCCATGGGCATCGGCGGGAGCGTTGACCAGGCACATCAGGCGTTCCGGCCGCCGGGCGCCGTCCGGCAGGCCGGGGCGAAGCCGGTGGGCCTGGCCGCTGCGGTCCTGGGCGCAGACATACACGGTGGGGGATTCGGGCAGGCGTCCCGCCGCGATGGCGTCGAATTCCTGCCGGTAGGCGCCTGCGGGGCCGAACACCACGTTGTGGTGGGACAAATCGAACCCCCCGGTCACCGCTTCCGCATGCCAGGTCAGCGCGGAGAGCGACGGCGAGCCGTGGCGCAGGCCAGCCGGCGTGTCGGTGCCCAGCAGCCCGGCGGTGAGGGCGCGGGCATCGCCGTTGAAGACCACCGCCTCGGCCGCGATCACCTCGCCGCCGTTCAATTGCACGCCGCAGATGCGGCCATCCGTTACCAGCAGACGCTGGACCTCGGTGGCGCAGCGCAGCCGCACGCCCAGTTTCTGGCCTTGTTGCGCCAGGGCCTGGGCCAGGCGCGCCATGCCCCCTTCAATCTGCCAGACCGCCTCACGTTCCACATGGGCCACCAGCATCAGCGTGGCCGGTGCGTCAAAGGGCGAGCTGCCACAGTAGGTGGCATAACGCCCGAACAGCTGTTGCAGGCGCGGGTCCTGGAAGTAGCGCCCCAGTGCCCGCCACAGCGTGGTGAACGGGGAGATGCGCATCAGCCGGCGCAACCCGTCCGGCCCCTGCTGCCGCAGCACCCGCCAGGTGAGGGACAGGGGAGAGGGGCGGCTGCTGCGCATGAAGCTGCGGTCCAGCGTGTCGTGCACCTGGGCGGCCCGCAGGCAGAAAGCCTTGTAGCGGGCGGCTTCGGCGGGACTGCTGAAGGCGGCGATGGCATCGAGGCTCTCGGCCATGTCGGCAAACAGGTCCAGACGCTCGGTGCCGCTCCAGGCATGCCGGGCCAGTACCTCGCAGCGGCGCAGATGTACCTGCTGGTCCAGGGAGGTGCCGAGCTGGTCAAACAGCTCATCCAGCACCCAGCGCATGGTGAGCACGGTGGGCCCGCCGTCCAGCTGCAAGGCACCCAGTTCCACCGGCTGCATCTTGCCGCCCGGTGAGCCGGCCCGCTCCAGCAACTGCACGTCCAGACCCTGGCGCGCCAGCAGCGCCGCGGCCGCCATGCCGCCCATGCCGGCGCCCACCACCACCACACGCGGTGGCTGCAGGGGAGAGCGCGGACGGACACGGTTCATTGACGCGACTTCCGGTTGTGTCTATTCTGGTTGACGAACTGTAATGTAATTCCGCACTGACATGCGGAGGAATCTGGAGCTCAGGCCGCTATGTCCTATGACGACCGGATTGAACGGGCCCTGCGGGCCAGCCTGGTGCCGGCCTTGCAGCCGGGCCATCCCCCTCAGTTGGCGGCTGCCGTGCAGCATGCGGTGTTTCCGGGCGGGGCCCGGATCCGTCCCAAACTGACGCTGGCGGTGGCGCAGGCCTGCGGGGAAGACGATGCCCACCTGACCGATGGCGTGGCGGCGGCGATCGAACTGCTGCACTGCGCCTCCCTCGTGCATGACGATCTCCCGTGTTTTGATGATGCGCAGACGCGACGGGGCCGACCCTCGGTGCACAACGCCTTTGGCGAGCGGCTGGCAGTGCTGGCCGGGGATGCACTGATCGTGGCGGCCTTCGAGGTGCTGGGCCGAAGTTGCCGGCAGCATCTGTCGCGACTGCCGGTGCTGATCCGCTCGGTGACGCAGGGCGTGGGCATGCCGCTGGGCATCGTGGCGGGGCAGGCCTGGGAATGCGAGCCGCAGTTGTCGCTGGCGGACTATCAGCAGGCCAAGACCGGCGCCCTGTTCGCGGCGGCCACCATGGCCGGTGCGCAGGCGGCCGGCGCCGACGGCGAACCCTGGCGGGCCCTGGGCGAGCGGCTGGGTCAGACCTATCAGGTCGCTGACGACATCCGCGATGTGGTGCTGGATGCCGAGGTGCTGGGCAAGCCAGGCGGGCAGGACGTGGCCTTGGATCGCCCCAGCTACGCCCGCAGCCTGGGCCTGGACGGGGCCATGGCGGAGTTTCAGCGGCTGGTGCAGGCGACCCTGCTGACCGTGCCGCTCTGCCCCGGCGCCTCGCAGTTCCGTCAGCTCATCCGTCGAGAAGCGGACCGGCTGGTGCCGCAGCAACTCTGCGCCCGGGTGGCGTCCACCGTGTGACGCCCCCCTGGCTTGACGTCCCTCGCTTGACCGCCCTCGTTTGACCTCCTTCATTTGACCTCCTTCATTTGACCTCCCAAGGAGCCGGCCATGCACAGCGTCTCTCCGCCGCCGCCGGGCCTGGCGCCGCCCCTGACCCATTGGACCGACACACCGCTGGCCTGGCGGGATCGCCTGCTCGCCAGCCCGCGCTTTCGGCGCTGGGCGCAGATCTTTCCGCTGACCCGGTGGGTGGCGCGGCGCCGGGCGACGGCAGTGTTCGACCTGGTGGCTGGCTTTGTGTATTCACAGGTGCTGCTGGCCTGCGTGCAACTGCGCCTGTTTGACCTGCTGCTGGCCGAAGGGCCGCAGACGGCGCAGGCGCTGGCGACGCGATGGGCGCTGCCGCTGCTGTCCACCGAGCGCCTGTTGCGCGCGGCGGTGGCGCTGCAACTGCTGGAAGTGCGTCCCCATGGCCGCTTTGGTTTGGGGCCGCTGGGGGCGCCGTTGGCCGGGGATGCCGGCCTGGCCGCGATGATCGAGCATCACACGGCCCTGTATCGGGACCTGGCGCAGCCGCTGACGCTGCTGCGTGCTGAAGGACCGTCGGGGCAAGCATTTCCGATGGCGCCGATGACAGCGATGGCGCCCGTCGTCCCAACCACGGCCACGACGGCCACGGCGCCCAGTACGGCCACCCCCACGAACACGCCGAGCGGATCGATCGGACCGAGCAGGTCTATCGGACCGATCGCACAGACCCTCGCACAGACGCCGCCAAGAGAGGCCACCGGAGCAGGCCTCTCCCGCTACTGGCCCTACGCCGGCACCGACACGCCGCAGAAGCTCCCGTCTGCCCAACTGCTGGCCTACTCGGAACTGATGGCGGCCTCCCAGCCGTTGGTGGCCGACCAGGTGCTGCAAGCCTATTCGCTGGAAGACCATCGCCGCCTGCTCGACGTGGGCGGTGGCACCGGCGCCTTCGCCTGCCGGGCCGCGCGCACCGTGCCGCATCTGGCGGTACAGGTGTTCGACCTGCCTGGCGTGGCTGCGCTGGCTCGTCAGCGCTTCGAGCAGGCGGGCCTGGGAAGCCGATGTTCGGCCCAAGGCGGCGACTTCTTCGAGGACCCCCTGCCGCCGGGCGCCGACCTGGTGACGCTGCTGCGCGTGGTTCACGACCATGACGACGCCCGGGTGCTGCGCCTGCTTCGGGCGGTGCGGCAGGCCCTGGTCCCCGGCGGCACGCTGTTGCTGGCGGAGCCCTTTGCCGAGACCCCAGGCGCTGAGCGCATGGGCGACGCCTACTTCGGCATGTATCTCCTGGCCATGGGGCGCGGCGAGCCGCGCAGTGAAGAACGTCTGCGGGCCCTGCTGGCCTCAGCCGGCTTCGTGGACGTGCGCCGCCTGCCCACCGCCTTGCCGCTGCAGGCCAGCGCGCTCTTGGCGAAAACCCCCATCTGATCCGTGTGTAAATTCAGGTTGACGTTTTGCGGTGTAAGCGTAGGATGACTTTCATGGACACCTTCCACACCCCCTGCCACCGGGCCCTCTCATGAACACCCAAGCCGTGGTCATCGAGCAGCCCCAGCGCCTGAGCCTGACGCCGCTGCGTCTGCCGGCACCGCAGGCGGGTGACGTGGTGGTGGAAGTGGAATTCAGCGGCATCAGCACCGGCACCGAACGCCTGATCTGGGACGGCACCATGCCGATGTTCCCCGGCATGGGCTACCCGCTGGTGCCGGGCTACGAGGCGGTGGGCCGGGTCATCGCGGTCGGGGCTGACAGCACGCACTGGGTCGGTCAGCGGGTCTTCGTGCCGGGCGCCCGCTGCTTTGGCGAGGTGCGCGGTCTCTTCGGTGCTTCGGCGTCGCGGCTGGTGGTGCCGGAAGCCAAGGTCGTCCCCGTTGATGAAAAGCTCGGCGAGCGCGCCGTGCTGCTGGCGCTGGCCGCAACCGCTTATCACAGCGTGGCCGGCGGCGGGCAAGGCCAGCCGCACACACCGCCGGACCTGATCGTGGGCCATGGCGTGCTGGGCCGGCTGCTGGCCCGCATGAATGTGGCCGCCGGCATCGAGGACTTCACCGTCTGGGAGACCAACCCGGTCCGCCAGTCGGGCGCCACCGGTTACCGGGTGCTGCATCCGCAGGACGACCCTCGCCGCGACTACCGCGCCATCTACGACGTCAGCGGCGACGCTGGGCTGCTGGACAGCCTGATCGGACGCCTGGGCTTCGGCGGCGAAGTGGTGCTGGCCGGTTTCTATGCCCAGCCGCTGAGCTTGAATTTCCCGCCCGCCTTCATGCGGGAGGCCCGTATCCGCGTGGCCGCCGAATGGAAGAAGCCCGACATGTGGGCGGTGAATGCGCTGCTGCATGCCGGAAGGCTGTCGCTGGACGGTCTGCTGACCCACAGCGAACCGGCAGAACGCGCACAGGCCGCTTACACGCAGGCCTTTGGCGATTCCGCCTGCCTGAAGATGGTTCTGGACTGGAGACACCACGCATGACCGATTCCACCGCAGTCGTGGGCCTTCGTGCCTGCGTGAAGGACGCCGCATGAGCACCTCCACCATTCCGGCCGAGGCCACCGTGACCTTCCAGCCGCGCCGCCAGACCGCCGTCCCGTCCCAGGTGCGGGCCCATGTGGAGGCTCTGCGCGACGAAGCCGCGGCCGAGCCGCAGGCGCCGGCCACCGGTGCGGTGACCAAGACCACGCAGATCATCGCCATCTACGGCAAGGGCGGCATTGGCAAGAGTTTCACCCTGGCCAACCTCAGCTACATGATGGCCCAGCAGGGCAAGAAGGTGCTGTTGATCGGCTGCGATCCCAAGAGCGACACCACCAGCCTGCTGTTCGGCGGCAAGGCCTGCCCGACCATCATCGAGACCAGCAGCCGCAAGAAGCTGGCCGGCGAGGCGGTGGCCATCGGGGATGTCTGCTTCAAGCGCGACGGTGTCTACGCCATGGAATTGGGTGGCCCGGAAGTGGGACGCGGCTGCGGGGGGCGCGGCATCATCCATGGCTTCGAGACGCTGGAGAAGCTGGGCTTCCACGACTGGGGCTTCGACTACGTGCTGCTGGACTTCCTGGGCGACGTGGTGTGCGGCGGCTTCGGACTGCCGATTGCGCGCGACATGTGCCAGAAGGTCATCGTGGTGGCCAGCAACGATCTGCAGAGCCTGTACGTGGCCAACAACGTCTGCAGCGCGGTTGAGTACTTCCGCAAGCTCGGCGGCAATGTCGGCGTGGCCGGCATGGTGATCAACAAGGACGACGGCACCGGTGAGGCCAGCGCCTTCGCCCAGCGGGCCGGCATCCCGGTGCTGGCCGCTATTCCGGCGCATGAGGACATCCGCCGCAAGAGCGCCAGCTACGAAATCATCGGCAAGCCGGACGGAGAGTGGGGCCCGCTGTTTGCGGAACTGGCGCAGAACGTGGCCGATGCGCCGCCGCAGCGTCCCAAGCCGCAGACCCAGGACGAGCTGCTGGGTCTGTTCGCCGCCGAAGTCACCGGCCGCGACTTCCAGATGGAGCCGGCCACGCTGTTCGACATGGTCGGCCGCAGCGAGATCAGCAAGCCCACGCTCGAAGTGGTCTACGACGCGACCTGATGGCCGCCCACCGACTGCAGCCCACCGACCGCCACCATCATGAGCTCATGCCACGCCGCCATTGAACGGGCCCAGGCCGAAAGCGCCGCCACGCGGGAGACGCTGGCGCGTTATGCGGCGGACTATCCGACGGCCGGCAACGGCCCGCATGACCAGCCGCAGAGCATGTGCCCGGCTTTCGGGTCGCTGCGGGTGGGACTGCGGATGCGGCGCACCGCCACCATCCTCAGCGGCTCCGCCTGCTGCGTCTACGGACTGACTTTCACCTCCCATTTCTACGGCGCCAAGCGCAGCGTCGGTTATGTGCCGTTCAACAGCGAAAGCCTGGTGACCGGCAAGCTCTTCGAGGACATCCGCGAAGCGGTCCATGCCCAGGCGGATCCGGCGCTTTTGGATGCGCTGGTCGTCATCAACCTGTGTGTGCCGACGGCCAGCGGCGTACCGCTGCAACTGCTGCCCAAGGTGATCAACGGCGTGCGCATCATCGGCATCGATGTGCCCGGCTTCGGCGTGCCGACCCATGCGGAAGCGAAGGACGTGCTGGCCGGCGCGATGCTGCAGCGGGCCCGCAGTGAAGCCGAGGCGGGGCCGGTCTCCGCGCCGCGCGGCTGGCGTGAACAGGGGCTGGATGAGGCCCGCACGGTGAGCCTGCTGGGCGAGCTGTTTCCGGCCGATCCGATGGTGATCGGCGCCTTGCTGGCGCCGCTGGGCCTGAAGGTCGGACCCACGGTGCCGACGCGGGAATGGCGGGAGCTGTATGCGGCCCTGGATTGCAGCGTCGTCGCTGCGACGCATCCGTTCTACACCGCCTGTGTGCGGGAGCTGAAGGCGGCGGGACGTCCGGTCGTCGGCTCCGCACCGGTGGGCGTGGACGGGACGGCCGCCTGGTTGCGCGCCATCGGTGAAGCGGCGGAAGTGCCTTCGTCGCAGGTGGAAGCGGCCATCGCGGCGGTGCTGCCGTCCATCCAGGCGGCTCTGGCCCGCTCCCCGACCACCGCCCGTGTGACGGTGAGCGGCTATGAAGGCTCTGAACTGCTGGTGGCCCGGCTGCTGATCGAGAGCGGTGCCACCGTGCCGTATGTGGGCACGGCCTGCCCCCACACGCCCTGGTCCGAACCGGACCGTGTCTGGCTGGAAGCCCATGGCTGCGAGGTGCAATACCGCGCCACCCTCCAGCAGGACCTGGGCGCCGTGCAACGCCATCGCCCGCAACTGGCCATCGGCACCACGCCGCTGGTGCAGGCCTGCAAGGAGCGGGGGCTGCCGGCGCTCTACTTCACCAATCTGATTTCCGCCCGACCCTTGATGGGCGCAGCCGGCGCAGGGTCGCTGGCCCAGGTGATCAATGCCGCCATCAGCAACCAGTCCCGCTTCGACGCGATGCGCGACTTCTTCGGCGATGTCGGCACCGGCGATCAGGCCGGCATCTGGTCCGAGACCCCGGTGCTGCATCCGGGCTTCCGGGAAGACACCCGGCGCCAGGTCATCAAGGTGATGAAGCGTCGCCAATCGGAGCAGATGCTGTGAGCTTCGTCCTCGACCACGACCGGGCCGGCGGCTATTGGGGCGCCGTGTATGTCTTCACCGCCATCAAGGGCCTGCAGGTCGTGATCGACGGGCCGGTCGGCTGCGAGAACCTGCCGGTGACCTCGGTGCTGCACTACACCGATGCCTTGCCGCCGCATGAGCTGCCCATCGTCGTGACCGGACTGGCCGAGGAACAGCTGGGCCGCGAGGGGACCGAAGGCAGCATGCGACGCGCCCATGCCGCGCTCGACCCGGACCTGCCCAGCGTGGTGGTGACTGGCTCGATCGCCGAGATGATCGGCGGCGGCGTCACGCCCGAGGGCACGACCATCGCCCGCTTCCTGCCCCGCACCATCGACGAGGACCAGTGGCAATGCGCCAACCGGGCGATGTACTGGTTGTGGTCCGAGCACGGCCTTCGCCAGGTGCCGGCCCGCACACCCTTCGAGCAGCGTCCCGCCGGCGAGAAGCCCCGGGTCAATCTGATCGGGCCCTGCTACGGACAGTTCAACAGCGCCAGTGACCTGCATGAGATCCGCCGCCTGGTGGAGGGCATCGGCGCCGAGGTCAACATGAGCTTCCCGCTGGGCAGCCATCTGGCCGATGTGCCGCAGCTGGCCCAGGCGGATGTCAACGTCTGCCTCTACCGGGAATTCGGCCAGTTGCTGTGCGAGACGCTGGACCGGCCCTGGCTGCAGGCCCCCATCGGCCTGCACAGCACCACCGCCTTCCTGCGGGAGCTGGGCCGGTTGCTGCATCTGGATCCCGAGCCCTTCATCGAGCGCGAGAAGCACACCACCATCAAGCCGCTGTGGGACCTGTGGCGCTCCGTGACACAGGACTTCTTTGCCACCGCCAGCTTCGGCATCGTGGCCAGCGAGACCTACACCCGCGGCGTGCGCCACTTCCTGGAAGACGAGCTGGGCTTGCCCTGCCAGTTCGCTGTCGCCCGCAAGCCGGGCGAGAAGACCAACAACGCGCAGGTGCGGGCGCTTGTGCATCAAAAGCCGCCGCTGGTGCTCTACGGCAGCTTCAATGAACGCATGTACCTGGCCGAGGCCGCCAGCACCGGACCGATGAAGCCGGCCTTCATTCCCGCATCGTTCCCCGGTGCCATCGTGCGCCGCGCCACCGGCACGCCCTTCATGGGTTATGCGGGGGCGACCTATCTGGTGCAGGAGTTCTGCAACGCGCTGTTTGATGCGCTGTTCCACATCCTGCCGCTGGGCACGGACCTGGACCGGGTGGACCCGACCCCGGCGCGGGCGCTGGCCTCGCTGCCCTGGAGCGACGCCGCACGTGAACTGCTGGAAGAGCTGCTGGAAGCCCAGCCGCTGCTGGTGCGCATCTCCGCGGCCAAGCGCCTGCGAGACCAGGCGGAAGCCGCGGCCCGCGCCCGTCAGGGCGCCACGGTGGACGTCGAGGACCTGGAGCGTCAGGCCCGTCAGCTGGCCGCTGCCGCGCTGGGAGCGGTGGCATGAACACAAGGCTTGCCGTGGGCATGTGGCCCTGGAAGTCCCTGCCGCGCGGGAGCTGCGCGGTGCAGGGCCGCAAGGCCCATTCTCAGGAGTGATCGATATGGCTGATAACAGATCAGGCTCGTTATCCGGGCTGACTGACACAGAAGCCCGGGAGTTCCACGGCATCTTCATGACCAGCTTCATTGGCTTCACGGCGATTGCCGTGGTGGCCCATGTGCTGGTGTGGATGTGGCGTCCGTGGCTTTGAGCCCGGGTTTGCGTTCCCACTGAAAGAGAGGTCCGCCATGGCGCAGATCACGAACCTTCCAGCAGGCAGCCCTGCCGCGCAGGACACCAGGACCGACGAGGCCCTGTTCCTCGTGAGTTTCATCTTCGTGCTTCTGATCGCGCTTGCCGCGCAGTTGCTGTTTCTGGACTGGCGCACGTGGTTGCCTGGGGCGGAGTGTGAGAAATCACTGATCAAGGGTGTGCGGGCGGGGGTCTACACCTTCATGTCCCACCTCAATTAGGAGATCCAAGCATGTGGAAGATCTGGTTGTTATTCGACCCGCGCCGAGCGCTGGTCGCGCTGTTCGCCTTCTTGTTCGTTCTGGCGCTGGTGATTCACTTCATCCTGCTCAGCACCAACAAGTACAACTGGCTCGACGGTCCGAACACCAAGCCGGTGGTTCAGAACTCGGCGATGCCGGCGCCGGCGCCGAAGTAGTCCTCGCGTCTGCGTCATTGACGGTGCGGGGCTGGCGCCTCGCATCGTCCCGCGACTGCACAGGGCCCCGCATGCCGCGGGTGACCCTCTACCTGAGGTGGCAAACATGGCCATGCTGAACTTCGAGAGGAAGTACCGCGTCCGCGGCGGAACCCTGCTGGGAGGCGATCTGTTCGACTTCTGGGTGGGGCCGTTCTACGTCGGCTTCTTCGGTGTCACCACGATGTTCTTTACCCTCGTGGGCACGTTGCTGATCGTCTGGGGTGCGTCCCAGGGCGGCACCTGGAACCTCTGGCGGATCAGCATCGCGCCGCCCGATCTCAAATACGGGCTGGGCATGGCGCCCCTGATGGAAGGCGGGCTCTGGCAGCTCATCACCGTCTGCGCCATCGGAGCCTTTGTCTCGTGGGCGCTTCGGGAAGTGGAGATCTGCCGAAAACTGGGTATGGGCTATCACGTGCCCTTCGCCTTTGCGGTGGCCATCTTTGCCTATGTGACGCTGGTGGTGATCCGCCCGGTGCTCATGGGCGCCTGGGGACACGGCTTCCCCTACGGCATCATCAGTCACCTGGACTGGGTGTCCAACACCGGCTACCAGTACCTGCACTTCCACTACAACCCGGCGCACATGCTGGCGGTGAGCTTCTTCTTCGCCACCACCTTCGCGCTGAGTCTGCACGGAGCCCTGATCCTGTCGGCGACCAATCCGGCGCCTGGCGAAGTGGTCAAGACCGCCGAGCACGAGAACACCTTCTTCCGCGATGCCATCGGCTATTCGATCGGCACGCTGGGCATCCACCGTCTGGGCCTGTTCCTGGCCCTGTCGGCCGGTTTCTGGAGCGCCGTCTGTATCGTCATCAGCGGACCGTTCTGGACCCGCGGCTGGCCGGAATGGTGGAGCTGGTGGCTCAACCTTCCGATCTGGAAGTGATGTCATGAAGTGCCCCCACGTCCGGCCCTGCCGGCCCCTTGACCTCTGTGGTCTGTCCTCGCGGGAACCGCGGGCGGCCGAGGAGTTCCGTCATGCCTGAATATCAGAACCTCTTCACCAGCGTGCAGGTGGCCGCGCCGTCGTATCCCGGCGTGCCGCTGGGGCGGGACGAGTATCAGCGCAGCGGCGGCGCCACGCATGTCCACTGGCTGGGCCGGCTGGGAGATGCCCAGCTCGGGCCCATCTACCTGGGTTGGCTGGGGCTGTGTTCGCTGATCTGCGGCTTCATCGCCATCGAGATCATCGGGCTCAACATGCTGGCGTCGGTGAACTGGAATCCGATCCAGTTCGTGCGCCAACTGCCCTGGCTGGCGCTGGAGCCGCCACCGCCGGCCTACGGGCTGCATCTGCCGCCGCTCAACCAGGGCGGATGGTGGCTGCTGGCGGGCTTGTTCCTCACCACCTCCATCCTGCTGTGGTGGGTGCGCATGTACCGCCGTGCCCGCAAGCTGGGCATGGGCACCCATGTGGCCTGGGCCTTTGCCGCGGCCATCTGGCTCTACCTGGTGCTGGGCTTCATCCGCCCGGTGCTGATGGGCAGCTTTGGCGAGGCCGTGCCCTTCGGGATCTTTCCGCATCTGGACTGGACGGCGGCCTTTTCGCTCCGATATGGCAACCTGTTCTACAACCCGTTCCACATGCTGAGCATCGTGTTCCTGTATGGCAGCACCCTGCTGTTTGCGATGCACGGGGCGACCATCCTGGCGGTGAGCCGCTTCGGTGGTGAGCGGGAGATCGAGCAGATCACCGACCGCGGCACCGCCAGCGAGCGTGCCGCGCTGTTCTGGCGCTGGACCATGGGCTTCAACGCCACCATGGAGTCCATCCACCGCTGGGCCTGGTGGTTTGCGGTGCTGTGCCCGCTGACCGGTGGCATCGGCATCCTGCTGACCGGCACCGTGGTGGACAACTGGTATTTGTGGGGCGTGAAACACGGCATTGCGCCGATGTATCCGGCCGTGTTCCCGCCGGTGGTGGACCCGTCGCTGATCGTGCCCGGGAGCCAGCCATGAGCGCGGCGCGATGGACGCGTGTGGCGGTCCGGCTGTGGTCGGCGCTGTTTGAGGCGCTATTTGAGGCGGGAAGGACCGTCGCCCTGCAGCACGGCATTCCCATCGCGGGGACGCAGACCCTGATCAACAGCCCGGTCAACAGCCCTGTCCTTGGGGCGGGGGAGACAGCATGACGCAGACTCAGACACGCCAGCGGGCGCCCCTGCGGGTGCTGATGCTGGCCTCGACCCTGGTGCTCGGGCTGCTGGCCGGCTGCGAACGGCCGCCGGTGGAGACGGTGCAGCGCGGCTACCGCGGCACCGGCATGGAGCAGGTCTACAACCCGCGCCTGCTGGCCGAGCAGGCGGCGGCCAACGAGGCGCCGGCACCGCTGGAGCCCGCGTCGCCGGACGGGCCCAAGGCCGGCCAGATCTACCAGAACGTGAAGGTGCTCGGCCACCTCAGCGTCGGGGAATTCAACCGCACCATGGCGGCGATGACCGCCTGGGTCGCGCCCAAGCAGGGCTGCGTGCACTGCCACAACGTGCAGAACTTCGCCGATGACTCGCTCTATCCGAAGCTGGTGGCGCGGCGCATGCTGCAGATGACGCAGACCATCAACAGCGACTGGCAGCGGCACGTCGGCAAGACCGGCGTCACCTGCTACACCTGCCACCGGGGCGAGCCGGTTCCGAAGGAAGTGTGGTTCCAGCCGCTGACCCCCAGCGGGGCCAACACCTTCTCCGGCAACAAGGCCGGACAGAATGCGCCGGCTGCGAGCGTCGGGCTCGCGTCCCTGCCCAATGACCCGTTCACACCGTTCCTGCTGGAGAGCGAGAACATCCGTGTCGCCGGCACCCAGGCGCTACCGGCCGGCAATCGCCAGTCCATCAAGCAGGCGGAGTGGACCTATGGGCTGATGATGCACATGTCCAAGTCGCTGGGGGTGAACTGCACGCAGTGCCACAACACCCGGTCGCTGGGGTCGTGGGACAACAGCTCCCCGCCGCGGGTCACCGCCTGGCATGGCATCCGCATGGTGCGGTCCTTGAATAACGACTACCTGGTCCCGCTCACCCAGACCTTCCCGGCCAACCGGCTGGGACCGATGGGGGATGTGGCCAAGGTCAACTGCGCGACCTGCCACCAAGGCGCGCACAAGCCGCTGTATGGCGCGGAAATGGCCAAGTTCCATCCGGAGCTGCTGACCAAGTCCCCGCTGGCGCCGGCAGCGGCGTCGAGCCCGGCGTCGGATCCGTCGATGGTGACGGCGGAGGATCTGCAGATGCTGCGGGCCCTGACGCCCGAGGGCGCCAAGCCAGGCGCGCCCAGCTGAACGTCTGCGTGGCCGCTGGACGCGTCCCGGGGAGGGCGCGTTCATGCAGCCCCGGTGGGAAGGGCCGCCGACAGAGCAGCCCGCAACAGGATGAATCGCCACACGCCCCGGCAACGCCTCGCGCGATGCCGGCCTGTCATCCCATCGCTCGGGAGCCGCGACGGTGTCCACGCCCTCCGAACCCGACCTCAGTGCGTTTGCGTCCCTGGCGCATGAACTGGCCCTCACCATGGCGCATGTGGTGGGGGACCTGTCCCTCGTGGTGGACGCACAAGGCGTGGTCATGGCGGTGGCTGAGGGGGCCTCGGCCCCGGTGGACGGCAGTGCGTCCTGGGTCGGGCAGGCCTGGGCGGAGACCGTCTGTGCCGGCAGCCGTGCCAAGCTGACGGCGCTGCTGGACGAGGTGGACCGCTCCGGTCAGGTCGTCCATGGGCGGGAGCTGATGCATCCCGGACCGCAAGGCGCCACCGTGCCGATTTCGTGGTCCGCCATTCGCTTGGGGCCGCTTGGACCGGTGCTGGCCGTGGGGCGGGACCTGCGCGCGATGACGGCGATGCAGCAGCGGTTTGTCGAAGTGCAGCAGGAGATGGAGCGGCATTACTGGCGCTACCGCCAGGTGCAGAGCCGTTATCAGCAACTCCACCAGGTGGCGCACGATGCGGTGCTGATGCTGGATGCCGGCAGTCTGGTGGTGTTGCAGGCCAATGAGGCGGTGGCGACGGTGCTGGGGCGGGATCTGCCCCAGCTGCTGCATCAGCCGCTCACGGACAACCTGCCGGACCAGCTGCGCGGTGACGTGCTGGAGCTGCTGGTGGCGGCGCGCAGCGGCGGGCGGGCACTGTCCCGGCACGCGCTGGCAGGCGAGGGCACCGTGTCCCTGGACATGACGGTGGCGCCGCTGGCGGTGGACGGACGACGGCATCTGATGCTGCGGGTGCGTGATGCCCGGCTGTCGGCGGAGGATGAGGCACTGGCGCTGACCCGCATGGCGAATTTTGTCGAGCGCACGCCGCAGGGGCTGGTGATCACCGATGCGCAGGGTCATGTGCGGATGGCCGGGCCTGCATTCCTGGCCTGGGTGGGACAGGCGGATGACCACGCGATGCGGGATCGGACCTTGGCCGATTGGGTGAAGGATCCGGGCGGTGCCTGGTCGGCGCTGACGGCGCAGGTGCGGCGGGTGGGCATGGTGTCGGGGCTGCGACTGGACCTGCAGACCTCCACAGCAGAGGTGCAAGCGGTGGAGGTGTCCGTGGCCTTGCTGGCGGAGACCGAGCCGGCGGGCCTTGGCTGGGTGCTGCGGCTGCGTCAAGAGGAACGGGGCAAGCGGGCGAGGGGACGCGGCAAGCGTCAGGGCTGAGGCGGTCGGCGCTGGGCCAACGATTAGAATCGCCGACTGGGTGTTGGGGGAGGGTCCCTTGGCAGGATGACGCGAATGGCAGGGGCGCCTCGCGGGACCTGTTGTGCCTGCCCGAGATGACACCCACCACGATCCAACTGGTTGGGGCCGCGCTGTTTGCCGTCGCCCTGATCCATACCTTCTCCACCAAGTTCTTCGAGCGGCTGGCTCATTCGCAGCCTCGTCATGCGGGCCTGTGGCATCTGCTGGGGGAAGTCGAGATCGTCTTCGGCTTCTGGGCCATGGTGCTGATGCTGTTCATGTTCGGCATCGAAGGCAAGGCCAGCGCCACCCATTACCTGGACACCCGCAACTTCACCGAGCCGATGTTCGTTTTCGCCATCATGGTGATCGCGGGCACGCGGCCGATTCTGCAGTTTGCAGGAACGGTGGTGCGTCTGGCCGCCACGGCCATGCCGCTGCCGCGGGGCATGGCGATGTACTTCATGGTGCTGGCGCTGGTGCCGCTGCTGGGCTCGTTCATCACCGAACCGGCCGCGATGACGCTGGCCGCGCTGATGCTGCGGGACACGCTGTTCTCCCAGCCGGTCAGCCGCCGCCTGATGTATGCGACGGTGGGGGTGCTGTTTGTCAACATCTCCATCGGCGGCACGCTCACGCCCTTTGCGGCACCACCGGTGCTGATGGTGGCCAGCGCCTGGAACTGGGACATGAGCTTCATGCTGACGCATTTCGGCTGGAAGTCCGCGCTGGCGGTGTGCGTGAATGCGGCTGTCGCGGCGCTGGTGTTTCGCAAGCAGCTGGGGCATATGGGGCAGGCGGCGTCGGTCGCGTCCGCGGGCACTGGGGGGGCTCAAGGCACTGAAGGCACTGAAGAGGCCGGCTCTGTGGCTCCTCCCGCCAAAGTCCCGGCCAGCATCATCGCGGTCCAGCTGATGTTCCTGGTGGGCGTGGTGGTGTTTGCCCATCACCCGGCCGTGTTCATGGGCCTGTTCCTGTTCTTCATGGGCTTTGCCACGGCCTACAGCGCCCATCAGGACCGGCTGATCCTGAAAGAGGCACTGCTGGTGGCATTCTTCCTGGCCGGACTGGTGGTGCTGGGCGGGCAGCAGCAATGGTGGCTGCAGCCGGTGCTGCTGGCCATGGATGCGGATGCGGTGTACTTTGGGGCCACCGCGCTGACGGCCATCACCGACAACGCGGCGCTGACCTATCTCGGGTCCCTGGTGCCGGGGCTGAGCGAGCCGTTCAAGCTGGCGTTGGTGGCGGGGGCGGTGACGGGCGGCGGCCTGACGGTCATTGCCAATGCGCCCAATCCGGCCGGTGTGGCCATCCTGCGTGGGCGCTTCGAGGACCAGACGATTCATCCTCTGGGTCTGCTGATGGCCGCGCTGCCCCCGACCGTGGTGGCCATGCTGGCCTTCAGGGTGTTGTGAGTGTGAGGGCCCGCGGTCAGGGGCAATGGCGCCGGCGCTACGCTTGAGGTTCGATGTCTGCGGTCAATGCCAGCAACGTGTCCGCAGACCAGGTCCGATGCAAGGCCGGAAGCGAGGTCTGGAGCGAGCTCTGAAGTGAGGATTGCAGCGAAGCCAGAAGCGATGCCTGGGGCGCGGCCGTAGCCGGTTCCACGCCCAGCCGGGTGTGGATGCCCAGCAGCTGCCAGGCCACCGGCGCCGAGGCCGAGCGGCTGATCGCACGCCGACGAAGCACCGGCGCCCCCTCGCAACCCGCGCCGGACAAGACATCCGTCAGGAAGCAGTCCCGGTCCTGCACGCGCATTTGCAGCGGTGAAGCCAGAGAGCCGGTGCGCGCAATCGGCAAAGGCCTGCGCGGCAGCGACAGGCCTTGCGGAAAACCCACCATCGACACCACATCGCCGATGGCGATGTCCTCGCCTTGGGCCGTCAGGTGCGTCTCATCAAAGGCCAGCCACAGGGCGTGCTTTGGCAGGTCGGAGGGGGCGATGGGCAGCACCGCCACATCGACTGCCCCCTGCGCATCACGCATGCCACGCCAGAGCGGCTTCTCGCCGTTGACCAGCGGCAGCACGCAGGTCTCGCGGCGAGCGGGGTCCATTGCATCGACCGCCAGCTCGATGTCCAGCCGGTTCGGCGCTGGCGAGTCCGCCTGACCCGCCATCACCGAGCGGGCGCTCACTAGGAACACCTGCGCGCCACGGCGGAAGAAAAATCCGCTGGCCTGGCCCACCTGCTGCGTGCCGGCATGTGCCGAGACCGGCGTGATGGCCATCAGCATCGGGTCCAGCCCGGGGGCCTGCGGCAGCGGTTCAGACGCCTTCAGGCTGCGGCGCAGCAGGGCGCCATTGCGCAGCACTTCCCGCTCGAAGGCCGCCAGCACGACATCGGACATGTCGGAGTGCAGCATCACCGTGCGCGCCACTTCGGCATGCGCATCAAACGATGCCGACAGTCGACTCAAGCCGGCCGCGGACAGGGTGTCGATGACGGCCGGCAGCAAAGCGTCCAGCGCCACCAGACTGCCCTTGAGCTCACAGATCCGCTCGGTGGCGTCTTGCAGGTTTTTCATGGGGGACTCCGGATGGGCAAAAAAAAAGCGCGGCCATGCCGCGCTTGGTCGAGACGCTCCGCAGGGAGCGCATCGGTCAGCGTGGTCAGGCCGGGCCTGGCACGCTGTGAGTGGGTTTTCAGCCCAGAGTGCGAATTCGCGAGGCCTGCGGGCCCTTCTGGCCTTGCGTGACCTCGAATTCCACGCGCTGGTTTTCGCTCAGCGTCTTGAATCCGCCGCCTTGAATTTCCTTGAAATGGGCGAAGAGGTCCTTGCCGCCATCATCGGGAGCGATGAAGCCAAAGCCCTTGCCTTCGTTGAACCACTTCACGGTACCGGTTTGAGTCGTCATGTCGATGTCTTTCCTGGGACTGTCAGACGCACGATTGCCTCTGACGAAGAGACGCCAAGAAAATCTTCATGGGGGATTCAACAAGGCACCCGGCAGAACGCCGGGGCGAGTGGAAAGACCTAAGAGCGGACGGTCTTGTGCATATCAGCTAGCCCATAGTAGTGGGGTTCCGGCCGTCTGTGCATATTTATTCTTTGCACAGGCGCCAGGCCCCGCAGCCAGGGCGCTGAGGCTTCAGTAGCGGCCGCCGCCAAAGCCCCCATTGCCGTATCCGACGTCCTGGCGCTTGGAGGCGCGGTAGCCGGCCGGTGCCTCGGAGGCACCCGGTGCACGGTCTTCACGAGGACGGGCCATGTTCACGACGATGGAGCGACCTTCGACGGAGAGACCGTTCAGGCCCTTGATGGCGGCTTCGGCGTCTTCCGCCGACTTCATCTCGACGAAACCAAAGCCCTTGGATTGACCGGTGTCACGGTCCATCATGACCCGGGCAGACGCCACAGCGCCGAATTCGCCGAAGTTGCTCTTGAGGGTCGCGTCAGTGACGGAGTAGGGCAGGTTGCCCACATAAATCTTGGTGGTCATGGGACGCCTTTCTGGCAGTTGTTGCATCAGCGTGATGCGTGCGAACGAAATGGGGGGACGCGTGCGGCTGCCGTCAGGGCAGGCACGTGTGCAGCCAACCCTGGGTGACGGCGAAGATGCGCGCGGCGTCCCGGGAGGCGAAAGTGGTGTCGAACTCGAAGCGTCGCGTGGACCTGTCGAGGCCGTGAGCGTGCTGGACGGTCACGGAGGCGCGGAATCGGCCACTGCTGGTGGCGTGCGTCGTGGGCGAGACGTCGTAGTCGCCCATGGGGATCGAATGTGTGATGGTGGTCAATCAGTAGGCAGGCGGTGGTCAGGCCTGCTTGAGCGGTGGGGCTCGGTGGGTTGCAGCTCTGCGGCCTTGAGCGCAACGGCGGGGCGACGGACGTCGCGTGGGGGTGTGCGGTGAGGTCGGCGCCGCGAAGGCAGGGGATCACCGTCCCTTCAGTGTACACCCATGGCTGGTGCGGGGCCTTTGGGGGCCTTTTGGTGGGCTTTTGGTGGCGTCGGCGCGGCGTTGGGGCGGTCTGGCGAGGCTGCCAAGCAGGGCGATGTTGGCTTGGGAAGTGCGCAGGGTTTGAGCAGATGCGGTCAAAGGCTCAGAGGTACTCATCCTTGACGCGCGCGGCGTCTGCAACCAACTGCGTCAGCCGCCGCGCCTGCTCAGCGACGAAGTCAGCAATGCGCCGCACGAAGGCTTGTTCCTGCCCCTCTTCGTAGTCGATCGCTTCTGCCTGAGCCTGAGCCTGCGTCGTGGCCAGCTTTGCCAGGCGCTGGCCTTCGCGTTGCATCAGCTTGCGATCAATGCCGCAGCGCGTCGCGAAATCCGCCAGAGCGAAAGGAGACACTTGATCGTGGCTGAACACGTCCCCGTAGGCCATGGCCAGTTCGTTGTCGAAGCCGTCGTATTGCAGGACGCTCACCAGGTCATACCAGGGGGTGGGTTCCAACAGGCCGCCTGCACGGACAAAAAACGAGAAATTCTTTCCGTGGGCATCGCTGTTCCCGATCAGGAACTGGAAGAGGGCCCAGCGCAGCATGGCGAGCCGCGCTGCGGCCGTGTTGGCCGTCATGGCCGCGCAGCCGAACAGGCGCTCAAAGCTCACGCCGTCTCGAATGTGTTGGACCGCTGGCGCGTTGCCAAGGTTGCGCTCGTACTTGTAGGTCACCGGCAGGTCGCAGGCCTGGGCGGCGTCGATGATGTGTCGCCGGAGAACCCGAGCTCGGCCTTTATGGTCTTCGACAGTGCGGTCGAAGCGCCGTACGACCAGAACCGGCCGGGGTGTCCGAAGCAGTTCGACTTCAGCAGCCGGCAAGCCCATTCGGCGCGCCAGCGACATGCAGAAGTGTTCATTGACCGCCAAGTGCGGTGTCTGTGGATTGGCGGTGTCGGGCTTGAGGATGTGGGTGGACGCCAGTCGCTGCCCGTCCACCAGGAAGAGCCGCCCGCCTTCATTCAGCGGTTGGTCGAGGTAGACCAACAGTTTGTCCTGCAGGCCCGCCACCGAGATGCGTACTTTGCCGTCCCACACGGTCAGCGGCACGTGGTCTCGTTCGGCGATGCGGTGGTCGAGCTCTTCCCGCGAGACTTCTCGCAGGACGGGCTCGCTCGCCGGATGGGCTGCCGCCGCTTCACCTGTGAAGCGCAGAGCCCCCGCAGTCTCGGCCCCGAGCGCCCAGATCAGCCCAAAGACGTTGGTCCTGGCAAGGCCGTTATAGGCAACTGCCACATCCAAGGCCCTGCCTTCGGGCAGCAGATGCTCGATGAAGCGCTTGATGGATGCAGACGGATAGTTCTCCGGAGGAGCTGCCAAGGGCACAGCGGGTGACAACGGGTAGGACTGTGTGTCGCTCACCCACGGCTCGGCGTAACGCAGGCTCCAGCGGTCGTCGCGCCCGTCGTGTTCGATGGTGGCCATTTGGGCCTCGTCGGCCCAGACGTGCAGCGCGTGGGTCATGCCAGCTGCCTCATGCCTTTCCATCGGCGGCCGGTGCCGACGGTTGGCCGCTGGCAGCCTCTCGGCTCCAGGGGTGCTCCTTGGGCAACACCATCAGGGCCAGCCCCAATCCATCAAGGACGGCCAGTGCCTTGTCCAGGCGCACCGATCCTTGGCCGTTTTCGAGACGCGACATGAGGTCAACGGACACGCCAAGCAACCCGGCGGCATCGTCGATGCGAAGCGCCTGCGACTTGCGGCGCTCTCGCACGACCGGGCCCAGATCAGAGACTGCCATTAACAGAGTGGGGCGGCGACTCGCGTTGTCGGTCATTTCGGAATTTCAGGAGTGACGGGCTCAAAGGGGCTAAGGTTAGAAGATATTTCTGCTATTCCGAAATTTCAACTGACTGAGCAGGAGTGTCAAGCAAAATTTCGGAAAATCAGAAACAAGCTGCCGTCGAGACGTTCATCCAGAGCTTGAGCCTTGAGCGAGAACGACATCCCTGAACTTACCAAATGGGCTGATCGGAACTGCGCGTCTGTGGGGCGCCACGCGCAGGTTCTGGATCGACGGCTGGTTTGCTGAGTGCCAATTCAACGCCGAGGATGTTGAGCAGCTTGAGCAGTCGGCCGGTACCCACGGTGTCCGCATTGCGCTCCAGCGCGGAGTAGGTCTGCTGTGACACTCCCAGGCGCAGGGCGACTTCGCTTTGGGTCAACCCGGCATCCTTGCGAAAGGCCCTGAGCAGGATGGGTAGCTGGTGGGGTGTGCGGACGGTGAAGTGGGTGCTCATACAGTCTGTAGGCTGTAATTGGTTTTTACAGCCTTTAATATGTACACCAAGAACCCCCATCAAAAGCAGTGAAGGCCTCTACAGCTGGCGGCCTGTATTGGGTCCGACTCGCTGACAACACCTGGCCCCAACGCGCAAAGGCCAAAGCCAAAGTCTCAAAGCCCAAACGCAAAAAAGCCCAAGCACTTTGCAGCACTTGGGCTTTTCAAAAATTCCTGGTCGGGGTGAGAGGATTCGAACCTCCGGCCTCTACGTCCCGAACGTAGCGCTCTACCAGGCTAAGCTACACCCCGATGGTTTTGTCTCAATCTGCTGAGTGGTTTGTTGAAGTTCTCTTGAATCGCTTCAAGAACTTCTCTCAACCGACTGAGCCGCAAATTCTAGCAGACTTTCTCGCCACTTGTTAAGAGGCAATTGAGACAAACATTCTTTCGCGTGTTCGATCTCCGCGCGAGCGGCATCGCGAGTGGCGTCGAGCGCGCCAGTGCGACGCACGATCTCGACGATGTCCTTCAACCGCTCCACCTCGCCATGCTCGATGGCGTGGCGGATCAGCGCCCGCTCCTGCTCGGTGCCGCGCTCCATGGCGATCAGCAGCGGCAGCGTGGGTTTGCCTTCACGCAGGTCGTCGCCGACGTTCTTGCCCAGTGACTCGCTGCTGCCTTCATAGTCCAGCGCATCGTCGATCAACTGGAAAGCGGTCCCCAGCGCGCGGCCATAACCGGCGCAGGCATCTTCCAGCGGCTGCGGCGCTTCCGCCAGCACAGCGCCCAGGCGCGCGCTGGCCTCGAAGAGCTTGGCCGTCTTGTAGCGGATGACGCGAAGGTAGCTGTCCACCGCCACGTCCGGGTCATGCATGTTCATCAGCTGCAGCACTTCCCCTTCAGCGATGACGTTGGTGGCATCCGCCAGCACTTCCAGCACCCGCATGCGGTTCACCGACACCATCATCTGGAAGGCCCGCGAGTAGAGGAAGTCGCCCACCAGCACGCTCGCAGCATTGCCGAACATGGCATTGGCGGTCTGCTTGCCGCGGCGCAGCTCGGACTCGTCCACCACATCGTCGTGCAGCAGGGTGGCCGTGTGGATGAACTCCACCACTGCGGCCAGTTCGCGGCTGGCCGGACTGTCGGCGCCCAGCGCATTGGCAAACATCAGCACCAGCTTGGGCCGCATGCGCTTGCCACCAGCGTGGATGATGTAGGCGGAGATCTGGTTGATCAGGGCAACGTCGGAAGACAGGCGGCGCGCAATGACGGCGTCCACTTCTTCCATCTGCGCATTCAGCGCAGCGAGGACCTCGGCAACAGGGGTAGAGGCAATGGGCTGCACTCTTGGCTCACAAAAGGGGGAAGCGCGGATTATAGAAAGGCCTGCCGACTTGCCGTGGGAGCCCTGTGCTTTCTCGCACGCTTGTTGATGTGACGAGGGGATGAGGGCGTCACAATTCCTCCTCCAGCCCCTCCTCAAGCCCTGCCCCAGCGCCTCTCCAAGGCTTTTGGCTTGCTTCGGGGAAACCCCTTGTGCTAGGATCTGCGGCTTCCGCGTTTTATGCGGGAGTGTTGTCTTTGGCGAAGAAAAAGTACCAGTGACCTTGGTGCGGCATGAGGGCTAGCGTCTGATCTGTAGACCAGTGTTAGACCCCGACCTGATGCAAGCAATTCAAGCGCCTGGGAGCGCCAGTCCCCACAGGGGGGACTGTGTGAAGTCAAAGCGGTATGTTGAAAGGGCTGATATGTACGCGGTCATAAAAACCGGTGGCAAGCAATACAAGGTTGCTGCTGGCGAGAAGATCAAGGTAGAACAGATTGCTGCGGAAGTTGGCCAAGAGATCGTGATCGAGCAGGTGCTCGCCGTGGGTAACGGCGCTGACCTCAAGATCGGGACTCCCTTGGTTGCTGGCGCAAGCGTGAAGGCCACCGTGGTGGCGCATGGCAAGCACGACAAGGTGCGTATCTTCAAGCTGCGTCGTCGCAAGCACTACAAGAAGAGCCAAGGCCATCGCCAGACCTACACCGAGCTGGAAATCAGCGCGGTGAACGGCTGAAACATCGGCTGAACCTCAGCTGATTCACGCAACCATTTAGGAGTAATCCATGGCACAGAAAAAAGGCGGCGGCTCAACACGAAATGGCCGCGACTCCAAGCCCAAGATGCTGGGCGTGAAGGTGTATGGCGGTCAGGCTGTGTCGGCCGGCTCCATCATCGTCCGTCAACGTGGCACCAAGTTCCACGCTGGCACCAACGTGGGCATGGGCAAGGACCACACGCTGTTCGCACTGATCGACGGCGAAGTGTCCTTCACCGTCAAGGGCGAAAACAACCGTTCCACCGTCGTCGTTACGCCGGTCTGAATCTGTTGTTGAGTTCCTGATGCGCAGCCGCCGGGTTCGTCCCGGCCCTGCGCAACGCCAGAGCCCCGGCATTGCCCGGGGCTTTTGTCTTTCTCACGAATACGCACCGCGTCATTTGTGAAACCTCGGGCCGCGCGGGAGCGTCGGACCATGAATTACGATTGTTCCGCTGCGGGACAGAAGGCCATCCATGAAATTCGTTGACGAAGCCACCATCGACATCGCCGCCGGCAATGGCGGCGCAGGCTGCGCGAGTTTCCGTCGCGAGAAGTTCATCCCCTTCGGTGGGCCGGACGGCGGCGATGGAGGCCGAGGCGGCAGTGTCTACGCCGTGGCGGACCGCAACCTCAATACCCTGATCGACTACCGCTACGCCCGCCGCCACGAAGCGCGCAACGGCGAAGCCGGCCGCGGTTCGGACCAGTTCGGCGCCGCCGCAGAAGACATCATCCTGCGCATGCCGGTCGGCACCATCGTGCGCGACCTGGAAACCGACGAAGTCATCGCCGAGCTGCTGGAGCCGGACGTGCCGGTGCTGCTGGCCAAGGGGGGTGACGGGGGCTTCGGCAACCTGCACTTCAAGACCAGCACCAACCGCGCCCCGCGCCAGAAGACTCCCGGCTGGCCCGGCGAGGTCAAGAAAGTCAAGCTGGAGCTGCGCGTGCTGGCGGACGTGGGTCTGCTGGGCCAGCCCAATGCGGGCAAGTCCACGCTGATCGCTGCGGTGTCCAATGCCCGCCCGAAGATTGCCGACTATCCCTTCACCACGCTCTACCCGAACCTCGGCGTGGTGCGGGTGGGTCCGGAGAAGAGCTTCGTCATCGCCGACATCCCCGGCTTGATCGAAGGCGCCGCCGAAGGTGCGGGCCTGGGCCACCAGTTCCTGCGTCACCTGCAGCGCACCCGCGTGCTGCTGCATGTGGTGGACCTGGCCCCCTTCAACCCTGATGTGGATCCGGTGGCGGAGGCCAAGGCCATCGTCAAGGAACTGCAGAAGTACGACCAGATGCTTTACGAGAAGCCGCGCTGGCTGGTGCTCAACAAGCTGGACATGGTGCCGGCCGAGGAGCGCGAAGCCCGGGTGAAGGACTTCATCAAGCGCTTCAAGTGGAAGGGCCCGGTCTTTGAGATCTCCGCGCTGACGCGTGAAGGCTGCGAGACGCTGATCCGCAGCATCTACGACCATGTCGCCGCCATCAAGGCCCCGCCGCCGGAAGATGCGGACGTGCGCTTTGACGAGCCGGTGCCCGAGGCCCCCAAGGCCTTCCAGGAGACGCGCGCCACCCGTGCCGCCAAGGCCAAGGCCCTGAAGCTGGCCAAGGAAGCGGCGGCCGTGCAGGCGGAGGCTTCGGAGTCCGCTCCGGCCAAGCCCGCAGTGAAGGCCGCCGCTGCCAAGCCGGCCGCCAAATCCGGGGCCAAGCCTGCGGCCAAACCTGCCACCAAGAGCGCCAAGGCCAAGAAAGCCGAGAAGGCAGAGAAGGCCCCCGAACGCGACCCCCGCTTCGACCCCGCATCATGACCAGCGTGCTCCAGGGCGCCCGGCGCATCGTTGTCAAAGTGGGCTCCAGCCTCGTGACCAACGAGGGCCGGGGTGTGGATGCGGAAGCCATCGGCAACTGGTGCCGACAGCTGGCGCAACTGGCCCTGGAGGGGCGCGAAGTGGTGATGGTGTCCAGCGGCGCCATCGCCGAAGGCATGAAGCGCCTGGGCTGGTCGACCCGTCCCAAGGAGCTGCATGAGCTGCAGGCCGCAGCCGCCGTCGGACAGATGGGCCTGGCACAGATGTACGAGACCAAGCTGCGCGAACACGGCCTGACCAGTGCCCAGGTGCTGCTCACCCACGCCGACCTGGCCGACCGCGAACGCTACCTGAATGCCCGCTCGACCTTGCTGACCCTGCTGCAGCACCGCGTGCTGCCGGTCATCAACGAGAACGACACGGTCGTCAACGACGAAATCAAATTCGGCGACAACGACACCCTCGGCGCCCTGGTGGCCAACCTGGTCGAAGCCGATGCGCTGGTGATCCTCACCGACCAGAAGGGCCTGTACTCCGCCGACCCGCGCAAGGACCCGTCCGCCCGCTTCATCGACCAGGCCGTGGCGGGCACGCCGGAGCTGGAAATCATGGCCGGCGGCGCAGGCAGCAGCATTGGCCGCGGCGGCATGATCACCAAGATCCTCGCGGCCAAGCGGGCTGCCAGCAGCGGTGCGTCCACCGTCATCGCCTGGGGGCGCGAGCCTGATGTGCTGCTGCGCCTGGCGCATGGTGAAGCCATCGGCACCGCCTTGACCGCCAGCACCGCCAAGCTTGCCGCCCGCAAGCAGTGGATGGTGGACCACCTCCAGTTGCGCGGCGCAGTGCGGGTGGATGCCGGCGCCGCCATCAAGCTCAAGGACGAAGGCAAGAGCCTGCTGCCCATCGGGGTGCAGGACGTGTCCGGGGACTTCCATCGCGGCGACGTGATCGCGGTGCTGGACCCGGCGGGCCATGAACTGGCGCGAGGCTTGACCAACTACTCCAGCGCCGAAGCGCGGCTGATCGCCCGCAAGCCGTCTTTTGAGATTGAACGCACCCTCGGCTATGCCGCCGAGCCGGAGCTGATTCACCGGGACAACCTGGTGCTGCGCTGAACGGCGCGCGAGGCCTGCGCCCGCACGCCAGCAACAAAAAACCCGCCCGTCGCAGCGACGAGGCGGGTTTTCTTTTGGGCGTGACGGCGCCGGCGCCTGGCCGATGATCAATCGACGATGGGTGGGTCCGACCGATCCGTTCGCGGAAGCCTCGATGAATCCACCGCGCCGACCTTCTCATCCGGCCGCGTCTGCGGCTCCTTCAACACGGCCGCTGGCCGACCGTCGTGGTGGATGTCGTGCAGGGTGTCATGCGCGGAGGTCGGCGCGATCTCATGCTTGTCAGGCCCGCTGACCTCACGCGCATCGGCCGGCGGATGGTTCCCCGCATCGCCATGAAACTCCCCATGGCCCCCACGTCCGCCGCCATCATGCCGGTCGTGCCGCTCCGGCCGATCTCCGCGAGGAGGCGGCCGCATGCCGGCCCGCAGATAGCGGTTGTGGTGGTTCAGCCGGGGCAGGAAGCGCGCCAGTTCGGTCAGCGCCATCTGGTAGACGCCGCGCTTGAACTCGATCACTGCTTCCAGCGGCACCCAGTATTCATTCCAGCGCCAGGCGTCGAACTCGGGATGGTCGGTGGCGCGCAGGTTCATGTCGCTGTCGCGGCCGGTCAGCTGCAACAGGAACCAGATCTGTTTTTGCCCGCGATAGTGCCCCCGTGCGTCCCGCCGGATGAAATGGTCTGGCACTTCGTAACGTAGCCAGTCCCTGGTGCGCGCAATGATGCGCACATGGTCTGCAGTGAGGCCCACTTCCTCATGCAGCTCTCTGAACATCGCCTGCTCGGGCGTTTCTCCATGCTTGATTCCCCCTTGAGGGAACTGCCAAGAATGGGTGCGTATGCGCTTGCCCCAGAACACCTCGTTCTTGTGGTTGAGCAGGATGATGCCGACGTTGGGCCGGAAGCCTTCACGGTCGAGCATAATCAACCTCAAATCATTCGTTGAGTCGATTATTGCACCGGGGCAAAGAACCGGGGCGATTGTCGCTAACCCTCAGTCCCACCGCTCTTTTTCCCCGCGTGCCGACGGCCCCATGAAAGCATCCCAGTTCTTCATCTCCACCCTCAAGGAAGCCCCCGCTGACGCGGAGATCGCCAGCCACAAGCTGATGATGCGCGCCGGCATGATCAAGCGCCTGGGCGCTGGCCTGTACAACTACATGCCCATGGGCCTGCGGGTCATCCGCAAGGTGGAAGCCATCATCCGTGCCGAGATGAACCGCGCCGGCGCGGTGGAGCTGCTGATGCCGGTGGTGCAACCCGCCGAGCTCTGGCAGGAAACCGGCCGCTTCGAGAAGATGGGCCCCGAGTTGCTGCGGGTGAAGGACCGGCACGGCCGCGACTTCATCATCCAGCCCACCTCGGAAGAAGTCATCACCGACATCGCCCGACAGGAGCTGCGCAGCTATAAGCAGCTGCCCAAGAATTTCTATCACATCCAGACCAAGTTCCGGGACGAGCGTCGTCCGCGGTTTGGCGTGATGCGCGGCCGCGAATTCACCATGAAGGACGCCTACTCCTTCGACCGTGACGTGGAATCCGCCGGTCGCAGCTACGAGAACATGTACCAGGCCTACTGCCGCGTCTTCGAGCGGCTGGGTCTGGAATACCGCGCTGTGGCGGCCGACACCGGCGCCATCGGCGGCGACCGCTCGCATGAATTCCAGGTCATCGCCGAGACCGGCGAAGACGCCATCATCTACAGTCCCGAAGGCACCTACGCGGCCAACATCGAGCTGGCCGAGGCCCTGCCGCTGCTGAAGGAACGCGCCGCGGCGGCCCAGTCGCTGACCAAGACGCCCACCCCCGGCAAGTCCACCTGCGCCGACGTGGCGGAGCTGCTCAAGCTGCCGCTGACGCAGACCGTCAAGTCCCTGGTGCTGGCCGCCGACGAGACCAACGAGGCCGGTGAGATCGTCAAGACGCAGGTCTGGCTGCTGCTGGTGCGCGGTGATCACGATCTCAACGAGGTCAAGGCCGGCAAGCTGGAAGGCCTCAAGGGCGGCTTCCGCTTCGCCACCGTCTCGGAGATCGAGCAGCACTTCAGCTGCAAGCCCGGTTACCTCGGCCCCATCGGTCTCAAGCGCGAAGGCGAAGGCAGCGTCAAGGTGGTGGCTGACCGCACGGTCGCGCTGATGGCGGACTTTGTCTGCGGCGCCAATGAGGTGGATGCCCACTACACCGGCGCCAACTGGGGCCGCGACCTGCCCGAGCCCGATGTGGTGGCCGACATCCGCAACGTCGTCGCGGGTGATCCCTCGCCGGACGGCAAGGGCGTGCTGGCCATCCAGCGCGGCATTGAAGTGGGCCATGTGTTTTATCTCGGCACGAAGTACTCGGCCGCGATGAACGCCACCTACCTCGACGAAAACGGCAAGCCGCAGCTGATGGAAATGGGCTGCTACGGCATCGGCGTCACCCGCATCCTGGGTGCGGCGATCGAGCAGAACCACGACGAGCGCGGCATCATCTGGCCGGACGCGATTGCGCCCTTCACCGTGGTGGTGTGCCCCATCGGCATGGACCGCAGCGAAGAGGTCAAGACGGCCGCTCACCAGCTCTACCAGGACCTGATGGACCTGGGCGTGGACGTGCTGCTGGACGACCGCGGCGAGCGCCCCGGCGCGATGTTCGCGGACTGGGAGCTGATTGGTGTGCCGCACCGTGTGGTGATCTCCGACCGTGGCCTCAAGGAAGGCCAGGTCGAATACCAAGGCCGTCGCGACGCTGCCGCCACCAAGCTGGCGCTGGCTGACGTGGTGCCGCATCTGCAGCAACGTCTGAAGTGACGTGCGGCGGGAGCGCGGAGGGGGCCGCGCCGTGAGCCGCGCCGTGAGCGAAGTGGCCTCTCCATCCTCCCGCATCGCGGTGATCGACGCCCTGCGTGCCCTGGCCCTGATGCCGGTGGTGATCGTGAACTGGGTCGGCTACCCGGCCCTGCCCGACGGCGGCCCGCTGAGCCCGCCGTCCCCGGTCGATTCACCGCTGGCGCAGGCCCTGTCTTTTCTGCTGCATGCGCTGGTGGCCGGCAAGGGCATCAGCCTGCTGGCCTTCCTCTTCGGCTACAGCCAGGCGCTGTCCCAGCGGTCCCGCTCGGACGCGGCGCTCACCCATCGCCGTCAGCGCCTTCAGCGCATGGCAATCCTGGGCCTGCTGCACGGCTGTCTGCTCTACATGGGCGACATCCTCACCACCTATGCGGTGTGCGGGTGGATCATGCTGGGCTGGATGGCACGGCGCCTGAGCGAGGTGCGTGTGCGGCTGCGGGTGATCGTGGTGCTCAATGGGCTGATGCTGCTGCTGGCCCTGGTGCTGTCGCAGATGCCCATCGGCGCGCCTTCCTCGATTCCGCTGAGCACGCCCATGTCCTGGGCCGACTGGACGCTGCGCAATGGCGGGCACTACCTGGCCATGACGATCACCATGATCGTGCTGGGCCTGCCGCTGCCGCTGCTGCTGATGACGCTGGGCTTGATGGCCGGCCGCCTGCGGCTGTTTTCGCATCCGCGCTGGCGACCGAGACTGGCCGCCTGGGTGCGCCGCTGGGCCTGGCCGGCGCTGGCGCTGAACGTGCTCTGTGTCACGCTGTTGTGGCCTGGATTGTCGGTGGGAGATGTTCGCGAGGGCAGTCACTACGCCATCGGTTATCTTTATCCCACCCTGCTGCTGCTCAGCGCCGCAGTGCCGGCCCTGGTGCTGCTGTTCCATCGGCAGCCGCAGTGGCTGCACCTGCTGGCGCCCATGGGCCGCCATACGCTGACGATCTACATCGGCAGCTCGGTTGTGAGCCTGGTGCTGTTCAGCGGCGCAGGCCTGGCCTGGCAGCCGGGTACCGCGCTGGCCCTGCTGCTGGCCGTGCTGTACTGGGGCGGCGGCTTGGGGCTGTCGCACCTGCTGGGCTCGCGGCGCCTGCCGCTGGAAGCCTGGATGTCCCGTTGAACTTGAGGATGAACGTGTCTGGATTGCGATCGGTCCTGCAGCCGCCCAGCGATGCTGCGCCCGCCGATAAGGGAGAGGGGCTGCCCGGCAGCCCGATGCGCCGTCGCCTGCTCCTGGGTGCGGGGGCCAGCGCCCTGAGCGCCGGGCTCGGCGGCCTGCCCACGCCCGCATGGGCCGGTGCGCAGGTGGAAGAGCCGCTGGCTGATGCCGTGCGCTCGGCCCTGTCGGCCGCCATCGCCTACGACGCACCGCCCAAGCCGCATTTCGAGAGCATCGAGCCGCGGCTGGTCTACCTGCGCTGGCTGGGGGAGATGAGCGAGCGGCTGAAGCGTCAGAAGGCGGAGGCGCAGACCCGCATCGAGTTTCTCGAAACCGTCTGGTATGAGAGCACCCGCGCCGGTCTGGAGCCGGCCCTGGTGCTGGGCCTCATCCAGGTGGAGAGCGGCTTTCGCAAATACGCCATCAGCGTGGCGGGGGCGCGGGGCTACATGCAAGTGATGCCGTTCTGGACCCGCCTGATCGGCGACGGCCAGGCGTCGCGCCTCTTCCACATGCAGACGAATCTGCGCTTTGGCTGCGTGATCATGCGGCACTACCTGGACCGCGAGAACGGTGACCTGTTCCTGGCCCTGGGCCGCTACAACGGCAGCCGCGGCAAGCGCGAGTATCCGGACCTGGTCTTTGGTGCCCGCAAGCGCTGGCTGCCGCCGGCCTGACCTCAGGCCTTACTTCAGTCCCAGCCAGGCCTGCGGCTTGGCACCGGGCAACTGGCACAGGTCCAGCACCCGCTCCACTGTCTCCGCCACCATCTCGTCGATGGAGGCCGGCTTCAGATACAGCGCCGGCAGCGGCGGGAAGATGATGCCGCCCATCTCGGTCACGGCCGTCATGTTGCGCAGGTGGGCCAGATTGAAGGGGGTCTCCCGCACCATCAGGATCAGGCGACGGCGCTCCTTGAGCGTCACGTCAGCCGCGCGCGTCATGAGGTTGTCGGACAGGCCATGGGCGACCGCCGCCAGTGTGCGCATCGAGCAGGGCGCCACCACCATCGCGGCGGTGGAAAAGCTGCCGCTGGCCACACAAGCGCCCACATCGCCGGGCGCGTAGGACCGGTCGGCCTCACGCTCCAGCGCATCGCGGTTCAGACCCAGTTCATGATGGGCGTTCAGCACGCCGGCCGGGCTCAGGATGAGGTGCGTCTCGGCCCCCAGGGCGCGGGCCCGGCGCAGCAGTTGCAGCCCGTAGGCCGCCCCGGTGGCGCCGGTGATGCCCACCACCAGCCGCGGCCGGGGGGGAGAGGGAAGTCCGGCCGAACCGGCGGTGGTCATCGGGATCAGGCCTTGGTCAGCAGCTGCTGCAGCTCACCGCTTTCGTACATCTCCATCATGATGTCCGAGCCGCCGACGAATTCGCCGCCGATGTAGAGCTGGGGAATGGTCGGCCAGTTGGCATATTCCTTGATGCCCTGGCGCACGGCTTCGTCTTCCAGCACGTTGAAGGTCTTGAGGTCGCTGGCGCCGCTGGCCTTCAGGATCTGGATGGCACGGCCGGAGAAGCCGCACATCGGGAACTGGGCGGTCCCCTTCATGAACAGCATGACGCGGTTGTTCTTCACCAGGTCATCAATGCGTTGTTGAACGTCGCTCATGGGGAAATCCTTTCTTGAATGCGAGGGCCGATCAGGGGCCCCTGGGCTCGATAGGGGGATTATCGGCCAGGCGCCAAGACCCGTGCGCACGGGGGTGCTTGCACCGGCGCACACAGCCGCTGTTGCCGAGGTGCGCAAGGGGTGTCAAAGCAGGGGCGCGACGGTCCACGCGTGGGCGGAGGCGTCGCGCCTCAGCGGGTCAGCGGCTCAAGCGGCTCAGCAGCGCTGAAGGCCTTAGAAGCTGTAGCTCACGCCGAACTGCAGCACCGGCTTGAAGCGGATGTCGCGATTCGGATCATCCAGCGGAGCGCTGTTGCCCAGGCGCAGGCCGGGGGCGCCGCTGGCCAGCAGGCCCAGGTCGGCACTGAACCCCCAGCCGCCGCGCAGTGAGTAGCTGGTGTAGCCCAGTCCCACATACGACATGGACAGGCTGGGTTCGCGTTCCGCCGCAGTGAGCAGGCTGAGGCTGCGTTGGCCGACCGACAGATAAGGCGAGACGCTGGCACTGCGACCCAGGGCCAGGCCGGAGCTGCTTTGCACCAGGGACAGCGGCCCCACCAGCAGGCCGCCGGTGGCCCGAAGACCGCCGCGGGTGCCTTGGCCCAGGCCCGATCCGGTGAGGTAGTAGTCCCCCAGCAGATTGGCGCTGAGGATGCGGCTGCCGTTGCGGGCGTCGTAGCTGCTGCTGGCGTCGTCCAGCGTCTGATTCATCTGGAAGCGCGCCTGCCAGTGGCTGGTGGGCGCGGTGCCGCTCTCATTGACGCTCATGCCGCTGCCAAAGCCTTTGCTGCCGTAGTCACGGCCCAAGGCACTGCCCGACGCACTGCTGTAGGCGTTGGACTTGAGTTGCAATCCCTGCTGGGCCAGCACGGAACCGGCCGATGTCATACCGACCAGGACCAGGGCCAGGCGCAGGAGCACAGGGGCGGCGCGCATTGGAGGTCTCCTTACAGGGACCGCAGAGGTCCGATAGAACTCATGCTACGCGGTGGCCTGGGGCTTGTGTAGCCCGAGATGAAAGGGGATTCATCGGCTGTTGCAGTTTTGGTCGGGCGACACGCAGCGGCGGCCTGTGCAGGGGGCGAAGGTGTTGCCCGAAAGCCGCAGCGTCGGGGGGAGAGCCGCCGCCGGCTGTGGCGGCGCTGCGTCAGCTGCGGTGGCTCAGCCCGCCCAGCGTCCGCCGCTGACGCGCGGTTGGCCGCCCAGGTCGTGTCTCAGGGACACGTCCCCAAAACCCCGCTCATTCAGCAGGGACGCCACAGCATCGGCCTGATCCCAGCCGTGTTCCAGCAGCAACCAGCCCCCGGACACCAGCCAATCGGGCGCGTGTTGAGTCAAGTGACCAAGGTCACTGAGCCCGTTACCTTCTGGCGTGAGGGCGGAACGGGGTTCGTGACGTAATGCACGCAGATGCTGGTCGTTCCCCGCCACATAGGGCGGGTTGCTGACGATCAGGTCGAACGGCGCCTGCCCTGCCAGCGGTTCAAACCAGCTGCCGAGATGGGCCTGAACCGTCAGGCCGAGCCGGCTGGCATTGGCCGACGCCACCGCCAGGGCTCCGGCGCTGGCGTCCACCATGTGAATGACCGCGTCGGGCCGCCGAGAGGCAATGGCCAGTGCAATGGCGCCGCTGCCGGTGCCCAGATCCACAACACGCGGGGCCTGGAAGCCGTCCATCCGCTCCAGGGCCCACTGCACCAGCACTTCCGTGTCGGGGCGGGGGATGAGGGTGTCGGGCGTCACTTGCAGGGTCAGGCCGAAGAATTCCTTCTCGCCCACCAGATACGCCAGCGGCACATCGTCCAACCGCTGCGTCAGCCAGCTTTCGAAGCGCTGTTGCTGCTCGGGAGTCAGCCCATCCGTGTCGTGGGCGATCAGCCAGCTGCGGCTGCAGCCCAGCACGGCCTGCAGCAGATACTGGGCTTCCGCTCGCGGCAGGCCGGCGCGGGTGGCCTGTTGCAGGGCTTCGTCCACTGTCATGGGGCGGCTCATGCCCGGCCCTCCAGCGCGGCCAACTGCTCAGCCGCCTGGGCTTGCTGCAGGCCCTGGATTACGTCGCTCAGGTCGCCGTCCATGATGGCGCCCAGCTTGTAGAGCGTCAGGTTGATCCGATGGTCGGTCAGCCGGCCCTGCGGGAAGTTGTAGGTGCGGATGCGGTCGCTGCGGTCCCCGGTACCGACCAGGCTCTTGCGCTGGGCGGCTTCCTTGGCGGCGCGTTCGTTGCGGTCCTTGTCGCGCAGGCGGGCGGCCAGCACGGCCATCGCCTTGGCCTTGTTGCGATGCTGGCTGCGGTCGTCCTGGCATTCCGCCACCAGGCCGGTGGGCAGGTGGGTGATGCGGATGGCACTGTCGGTCTTGTTGACGTGCTGGCCGCCGGCGCCGCTGGCGCGGAAGGTGTCGATGCGCAGGTCGGCCGGGTTGAGCTGAATCTCCTCCGCCTCGTCCGGCTCGGGCATCACCGCCACGGTGCAGGCGCTGGTGTGGATGCGGCCCTGTGACTCAGTGGCCGGCACCCGCTGCACCCGGTGGCCGCCGGACTCGAACTTGAGCCGCCCATACACGCCGTCTCCCTCCAGGCGCAGCACCAGTTCCTTGTAGCCGCCCAGATCCGACTCGCTCGACGACAGCACCTCATGCCGCCACCCCTGGCTTTCCGCAAAACGGGTGTACATGCGGGCGAGATCGCCCGCGAACAGCGCGGATTCGTCGCCGCCGGTGCCGGCGCGGATTTCGAGGAAGGCGGGGCGCTCGTCGTCCGGATCCTTCGGGATGAGGGCCAATTGCAGGGCCTGGTCCAGCTCGGTCAGGTCGGTCTCGGCGCTGGTGATCTCGTCGCGGGCCATGGCGATCATGTCGGCGTCGCCGCTGTCCAGCAGTTCGCGGGCGGCGGCCAGGTCACTTTCGCGCTGCTGGTAGCGCCGGTAGCGCTCGACCAGCGACGACACCTCGGACTGCTCCCGGGTCAGGGCCCGGTAGCGCTTCATGTCGGTGGCCACGCTGCCGTCGGCCAGGGTGTTGTCCAGCTCGACCAGGCGGAAGGCCAGGCGTTCGAATTGTTGGCGAAGGGTGTCGTTCATGGGGCATTCCCAAAAGGTGCCTGTACGCGAGGCCTGCCGGGGCGGAACGTGAGAGTCCCTAAGTGGCGATCCGGTGAGGACAGGATCGCTGCGCTGCGGCGGGGCAGGACGATGCGAACAGGAACTGGAGGAGCGGTGGTGTCGCCGTCAGGGGCTTGCTGAACCGATGGAGGCGGGGAGGGCTCCATCAGGGATCGCCAGCCTGGCAGCGATCAGCGGGCATCAGGCTGCGGCCGCTATCCAGCGCACCAGCGCACAGATTCAGCAGCCGACAGTGATCGGTCGCCGCTAAGACTCGTGGGTGGAGTCGCGGGACAGGTCGCGCGTGGGGGTAGAAGCGGCGGACGCGTCGTGGGCGGCGTCAGCGCCAGACCCGGACCCGGCACTGAACGCAGGGCCGGCGGCCGGCAGATCGACCGCCGTGTTGCGCAGGAACAGACGCGAGACGGTCTGGGCCATGGCCAGTCGCTGGTCGCCATCGCTGGAATTGAGTTCCGCCATGGCGCCGTGCAGCATCTTCTGCGTCAGCCCCTTGGACAGTGCTTCCAGCACTGTGTCGATGTCCTGGCCCTTGGCCAGCAGCTTGCGGGCGCGCTGGATCTCGGCCTGCCGCCAGCTGTCGGCCTGCTGATGCAGGGCCTGGATCAGCGGCACGGTGTGGCGCTGACCCAGCCAGTGCACAAAACTCTGCACGCCGTGTTCGATGATGGCTTCCGCCTGCTGCACAGCCGCCTGACGCTTCTCACCAGCGGTCTGCACCAGTTGGGACAGGTCGTCCACGGTGTAGAGATAGACGTCGTCCAGCTGGGCGACTTCGGGCTCGATGTCTCGCGGCACGGCCAGGTCCACCATGAACATCGGGCGGTGCTTGCGCCGCTTCAGGGCCCGTTCCACAGCGCCCAGGCCGATCAGCGGGAGGCTGGAGGCGGTGCAGGAGATCACCGCATCGAATTCGTGCAGGCGCTGCGGCAGGTCGACCAGGCGGATGGATTCGGCGCCCAGATGCTGCGCCAGCTTCTCGCCGCGCTCCAGTGTGCGGTTGGCCACGGCCAGCCCCTTGGGGCCTTTGGCGGAGAAGTGGGTGCCGACCAGTTCGATCATTTCCCCGGCGCCGACCAGCAGCACCCGGATGTCCGACAGGTTCTCAAACAGCTGAGCCGCTAAGCGCACGGACGCAGCGGCCATGCTGATGGAGTGGCTGCCGATCTCGGTGGAACTGCGCACTTCCTTGGCCACGGAGAAGCTGCGCTGGAAGAGTTGATGCAGCGTGGTGCCCAGCGTGCCGGCCTGGTCGGCCTCCCGGACGGCCTGCTTGAGCTGGCCCAGGATCTGCGGTTCGCCCAGGACCATGGAGTCCAGGCCGCTGGCCACCCGGAAGGCGTGGCGGGCGGCCTTGCCGTCTTCAGCCACGTAGGCGTGGTCCAGCAGCGTCGCGCTGCCGACGCCGCCGACCCCGGCCAGCCAGTCCACCGCGGGGCGGACCATGTCCGGATGGCCGGCCACGTAGAGCTCGGTGCGGTTGCAGGTGGAGAGCAGGGCGGCTTCGGGCAGGTTGTTGCCGTTGCCGTGGCCACCGCTACCGCCGCTGAAGGGGCTGGCGCGGCGGGTCGATGCAGCGCCCTGGCCGAGCTGGTCGGTGAAGCGCTGCAGGGTGGGCGCCAGTTGCTCCAGGGTGAACGCAAAGCGTCCGCGCAGGTCCAGGGGCGCGGACTGATGGTTCAAACCCAGAGCGAAGACCGTCATGATGCGGCCGATTATAAAATTCCTACCGAACTCCCGCACCTGTCAGGGGAAAGGCATCCGCGTGATCCGTCAAGGATGCGGCGACTTCCCCCGCAAGGCCGGTTGTTTTTCGGCGTCTTTGGTGATTGCCGCCCCGTCATCCAACCCAATGGGTCACTCTTGAATTCTCTGGACGTCGTCTGGCACCTGTGCAATCTCTTCCTGCCGGCCTGGGTCGTCGCGGCCCTGATGGCCGGGGCGCTCAAGCTGCTGTGGCGGGACCGGGCCCGCGGCATGAGCTGGGCGCAGTTGGCGCTGTGGGGGGCGGCGGGTGGCTCGATGGCCACCGTGTTTGCGGTGCTGCTGATCGGCCGGGACGGCAGCATGGCCGGCTATGCGGCCATTCTGGTGGGCGTCACGCTGCCGCAGTGGGGGCTCACATGGCGGGCTTCGCCGAATAGCTGAGCCCTGGCTCACCGTCGGCCAGCGGCACTTCCCCGCGCAGCGAATGCGCAAAGGCTTCAGTGATCCGCATCGGGATCAGCTGGTGCATCAGCCGCTCATGGCCCTTGAAGTTGACGATGCGGTTGCATTCGGTGCGGCCCATCAGTTCGGTGGCATCGCGGCGGGCATGGCCGGAGACCAGCACCGGCACCGTCTTGCCCACCAGTTCCTGGTTGTAGCGCAGGGCGGTGGCTTCGATCTCCGCCTGCAGCTCCTGCAGGCGACGCACCTTCACCTCATGCGGCGTGTCGTCGGGCAGATTGGCGGCCGGCGTGCCGGGACGCGGGCTGAAGATGAAGCTGAATGAGGCGTCGAAGCCGACATCCCGCACCAGCTGCATCGTCTTGGCATGGTCTTCGTCCGTCTCCCCGGGGAAACCGACGATGAAGTCGCTGGCGATGCGGATGTCCGGCCGCACGGCCCGCAGGCGGCGCACGATGCTCTTGAACTGCAGGGCGGTGTAGCCGCGCTTCATCGCACTGAGGATGCGGTCGCTGCCATGCTGCACCGGCAGGTGCACATGGTTCACCAGTTGCGGAATCTTGCCGTAGGCGTCGATCAGGCGCTGACTGAATTCATTGGGGTGGCTGGTGGTGTAGCGGATGCGTTCGATGCCGGGGATTTCCGCCACATATTCCAGCAGCAGGGCGAAGTCGGCGATCTCCTCGGTCTCGCCCATGCGGCCGCGATAGGCGTTCACGTTCTGGCCCAGCAGCGTCACTTCCTTGACGCCCTGGTCGGCCAGCCCGGCCACTTCCTCCAGCACGTCCTCGAAGGGGCGGCTCACTTCCTCACCGCGGGTGTAGGGCACCACGCAGTAGGAGCAGTACTTGGAGCAGCCCTCCATGATGGACACGAAGGCGCTGGCGCCTTCCACCCGTGCGGGGGGTAAGTGGTCGAACTTCTCGATCTCGGGGAAGCTGATGTCCACCTGCGGGCGCAGTTCCTGCTGGCGCTGGGCCAGCATCTGGGGCAGGCGGTGCAGGGTCTGCGGCCCGAACACCACGTCCACATAGGGCGCGCGTTCGATGATGGCGGCGCCTTCCTGGCTGGCGACGCAGCCGCCCACGCCGATCAGCGTGCCCTTGGCCTTGAGATGCTTGATGCGGCCCAGGTCGGAGAACACCTTCTCCTGGGCCTTCTCCCGCACGGAGCAGGTGTTGAACAGGATCAGGTCGGCCTGTTCCACATCGGTGGTGGGCTCATAGCCTTCAGCGGCGCGGAGGACGTCGGCCATCTTGTCCGAGTCGTACTCGTTCATCTGGCAGCCGAAGGTCTTGATGAAGACTTTCTTGGTCATGGCAAAAGCTCCAGGCCCGGCGCTGTGTCAGCCCGGACCGTGCAGGTAACTGGACGCGATGCGGCGAGGGGGCCGTCGGGGCGTCAGCGGGAGAGAGTCAGAAAAGAGGGTCGGAAGCGGTGCGGAGAGCGAGACAGAAAGCGGGACAGACAGCGGGACAGACAGCGGCTCACCACCAAGATGATTTGGACCACTTCTGGTTGGCCGCGTCGAACGACCATTCGGAAGCTTCCTTGACGGTGGTGGGCCAGGGCTTGTTCTCGAGCTCGGTGCTGTTGAGCACCCAGACGTCCATGAGCAGGCCGTTCATGTCGGTGGTGTAGTGCACCACCAGTTTCTGGCCGGACAGGGAAGCGGACAGGGCCACCATGTCATTGGCGTCCTTGATGCGGGCGCCGGGTGCCAGGCGGGCGGCCTTGCCGTTCAGGGTGACCTCGGGCGGAACGCCGACGACCAGCGTGCCCCGCAGGGCCTTGGCCGGGAAGAAGCGATGGCCCAGGGTCGCCTGCGCCTGCGCCGATTGCGGCAGGAGGGCGACGCCAAGGGGGGCGGTCAAGGCCGCAAGGCTGGTGGCCAGGGCGACAACGCCACGGCGAAGGGCAAGGGGGCCGGGCACGGCACAGCGATACATGGGGTAGATCCAGTGGCTGCGAAAAACCGCAAGTGTACCGGCAGCGACCGCGCCCAAGCGCGCGGGCCTAGAGCCCACCGGTGACCAGTCGTTGCGGAAGAACGGCATTCAAGGCCACCGGCGGCTCGCCCGGCAGCGGCGGCTCCGGCAGCACATAGACCACGCCGGGCCCTTCGCCAAGCACCGGCCGGACCACCTGGTCAAAGAATTCTCCGGTGACGATCACGCAGCCCAGGGAAATCCGGTTGTCGTCCGGCGAAGGCGAAGCCAGCCGCTCCGCGCGCCGCTCGCTGGCCGGGGCGGGGCGCAGGCGGTGAATGGCAAAGGCGGCGTCGTAGTCCACCCAGACGACGAGTTCCCCCTTGAGATTGCGGCCGGGCTGGCTGTCGTATCGGCCGGATGGGGTGGTGCGCAGTGCGGGCGGGATGCCGGTTGCGACCATCTGGCCGACATTCGGATCCAGCCGGTCGCCGCGGGCCAGGCCCAGCAGCGCGGGCGAGGCGCCGGCCAGTCGGCCGTCAGCGCGGAACACCAGCAGCCGGGCGTCCTGCTTGTCCACCACGGCGAAGGGAAGGCCCTGTGCATCGCCGCCCTCCAGCGCCAGGCGCACCATCTGCTGTGCCTGGGGAGACAGCGCCGCCGCATCCATCTGCGCCTGCATTGCGGCGGTCAATAGCCGGGCGGCATGGGCGGGCGCTGCGGCCAGTGCCATGCTGATCAGGGCGGCGCTCAGCAGCGGCGGCATCGGGCGTCCTCGCTCCCGTCCCCTCGATCCGCGCCGCGTGACTGCGCGGCCTCCCAACAACATCGAACCCTTCATCACGACTGCAATCCTTCCAGTGAAGACTGCATGGCCGTCTTCCGGGGCGGATATTAAGGAGGGGACGCGGCATTCGGGCGGTGATCTGACCGCCGATCGCCCCGGAATTTCCCTGTGTTGCACAAGGGTTGGCGTTGCTGTCGGAAAGTACCGCCCGCAGTACGGACGGCGCACGCCATTCGCCCGGGCACGAAGGCCTGATTGGGGATGGACGAGCGCAGTGGGTCCAAGCCGTGCTGCAATCGCGCAGCCGTTGGGATGTCGAGGGCGGCATTACCGGCCAGCAACAAGTCTGTCTGTACTGCTACGGACAATTCAACAATGAGAATGAGCTTGGAAATCCGATCATGCTGATGGGTGCCGTCCGCGTCGCATTGAGGCGCCCTTACACCTTCCTGGTCCTGGCCCTGCTGCTGCTGATCATTGGCCCGCTGGCGGCGCTGCGCACGCCGACCGACATCTTTCCGGAGATCCGGGTGCCGGTCATTGCGGTGGCCTGGCAATACACCGGGCTGCCGGCGGACCAGATGGCCGGGCGCATCTCCACGCTGTTCCAGCGCACCTTGACCACCACGGTCAATGACATCGAGCACATCGAGGCCAACAGCTATCCCGGGGTGAGCGTCGTCAAGATCTTCTTCCAGCCGGGCGTGAATGTGGCGGTGGCCAATGCGCAGGTGACGGCGGTGTCGCAGGTGGTCACGCGGCAGATGCCGGCCGGCATCACGCCGCCGCTGATCCTGAACTACAACGCGGCGACCGTTCCCATTCTTCAATTGGCGCTCTCGGGCAAGGGTCTGTCGGAGCAGCAACTGTTCGACCTGGGTTTCAACACCATCCGCACGCCGCTGGTCACCGTGCCGGGCGCGGCCATTCCACTGCCGTACGGCGGTAAACAGCGGCAGGTGCAGATTGACCTGAATCCGGCGGCATTGCAGGCGCGCGGTCTGTCGGCGCAGGACGTGGCCAATGCCTTGGCCACGCAGAATGTGCTCACCCCGATTGGCACGCAGAAGATTGGGGAGCTGGAATACACGCTGCAGCTCAACAGCGCGCCCTCAGCCATTCAGGAGCTGGGCCTGCTGCCGGTGAAGGTGGTCAATGGCAGCACCCTCTATCTGAAGGATGTGGCCGATGTGCATGACGGCAATGCCCCGCAGACCAACATCGTGCATGTGGATGGGGGTCGGTCGGTGCTGATGTCGGTGCTCAAGAATGGTGCGGCGTCGACGCTGGCCATTGTGGACGGCGTGCGCTCCAAGCTGGACGAGCTCAAGTCCGCCTTGCCGGACACGCTGGACGTCAAGCCGATCAATGACCAGTCGATTTTTGTTCGGGCCGCCGTCAAGGGTGTGGCGATTGAAGGGGCGATTGCGGCGGCACTGACCAGCGCCATGATTCTGCTGTTCCTGGGCAGCTGGCGCTCGACGGTGATCATTGCGGTGTCCATTCCGCTGTCGATCCTGGGCTCCATCATTGCGCTGGCGGCGGTGGGCGAGACGCTGAACCTGATGACGCTGGGCGGCCTGGCGCTCGCGGTGGGCATTCTGGTGGACGACGCCACGGTGACCATTGAGAACATCAACTGGCATCTGGAGCACGGCAAGGATGTGGAGACGTCCATCATGGACGGCGCCCGTCAGATCGTCACACCGGCCTTTGTGTCGCTGCTGTGCATCTGCATCGTCTTCATTCCGATGTTCTTCCTGGAAGGCGTGTCGCGCTTCCTCTTTGTGCCCATGGCGGAGGCGGTGATCTTCGCCATGGTGTGTTCCTTCATCTTGTCGCGCACCCTGGTGCCGACGATGGCCAAGTACCTGCTCAAGCCGCATGCGCCGCTGACGGATGGTCACGGCCATCTGGCTGCGCCGCCGTCGCGCAATCCGCTGGTGCGTTTCCAGCGCAACTTCGAGGCGCGTTTCGAGCGGGTGCGGGAGTCCTATCGCGGGCTGCTCGGTGCGGCGCTCACGCACCACCGCGGTTTCCTGCTCGGATTTGTGCTGGTGGTGCTGGCCTCCTTTGCGCTGGTGCCCTTCATTGGCAGCAACTTCTTCCCGCAGGTCGATTCCGGACAGATCCTGATGCATGCACGGGTGCCGGTGGGCACGCGGGTGGAGGAGACGGCCGCCCGATTCGCCCGGATTGAAGCCGCGGTGCGACGTGTCATTCCGTCCGACCAGATCGAGACGCTGGTGGACAACATCGGCCTGCCGCCGTCCAGCATCAACCTCACCTACAACAACACCGGTGTGATGGGCTCGCAGGACGGGGACATGCAGATTGCGCTGAAGGAAGGCCATGCCCCGACGGCCGACTATGTGCGCCGGCTGCGGGAGGTGCTGCCGCAGGAGTTCCCGGACACCACCTTCTCCTTCCCGCCGGCGGACATCGTCAGCCAGATCTTGAACTTCGGCTCACCGGCGCCGATTGACGTGCAGATCCGTGGACGGGATGTGGAAGCCAACTATGCCTATGCGCAGCAACTGCTCAAGCGCATCAAGGCGATTCCCGGTGTGGCGGATGCGCGCATCCAGCAGTCCAACAAGGCGCCGACTTTCAATGTGAATGTCGACCGCACGCAGGCCCAGTTGCTGGGCCTGACCACGCGGGATGTGGCCAACAGCCTGGTCGTCAATCTGGCGGGCAGCAGCCAGGTGGCGCCGACCTACTGGCTCAATCCGGCCAACGGGGTCAGTTACGCCATCGTCATGCAGACGCCGCAGCAGCAGCTGGATTCCCTGGCGGCGCTGGGCAATCTGCCGGTGGGCAACGGCAGTGCGCCGGGCACCACGACGCTGGGCGGCCTGGCCGCCTTTGAGCGCAGCACCGGCAGTGCCCTGGTCAGCCAGTACGACGTGCAGACCATGGTGCAGATCCACGCCACCACGCAGGACCGCGACCTGGGGGCCGTGGCCCGCGACATCCGCGAGGCTTTGGCGGAGACGGCGGCGCAGGTGCCCAAGGGATCGAACGTGCAGCTGCTGGGTCAGGTCCGCACCATGGACCGGGCCTTCTCCGGCCTGCTCTTCGGGCTGCTGGGCGCGGTGGTGCTCATCTACCTGCTCATCGTGGTGAACTTCCAGTCCTGGCTGGACCCGGCGGTGATCGTGTCGGCGCTGCCTGCGGCGCTGGCCGGCATTGTGTGGATGCTCTTTGCCACGCACACCACGCTCTCGGTGCCGGCGCTCACGGGCGCCATCATGTGCATGGGCGTGGCCACGGCCAACAGCGTGCTGGTCATCAGCTTTGCGCGTGAGCGGCTGGAGGAACTGGGAGACGCCACGGCGGCCGCCCTGGACGCCGGCTTCGTGCGATTCCGACCGGTGCTGATGACGGCGCTGGCCATGGTCATCGGCATGCTGCCGATGGCGCTGGGCCTGGGGGAGGGCGGTGAACAGAATGCGCCGCTGGGCCGTGCCGTCATTGGCGGCCTGATCTTCGCCACCTTTGCCACGCTGGTGTTTGTGCCGGTGGTCTTCAGCCTGGTGCACCGTCACCACCGACCCAAGCCGTCCGATTCATCTGCAGCTTCTTCTGCAGTTCCATCCGCCGATGCAGCGCCGCTGCTGCCGGCAGGAGATGCTTCCCATGCGAACTGATGCACCTTCCACACCCCGCCTGCGGGTGGCCGCTGCCGTGGCCGCTGCGGTGGCCCTGATCATTGTGGGCTCCGGCCTGTGGGCGCGCCAATCCAGCGCCGAGCAGCTCAAGACGGCGGCCACCGAGCGCGGCCAGCCGTCCGTCAACCTCATTGCGCCCAAGCTCCTGACGCCGGACGCGCTGGAACTGCCGGCACGGATTGAGGCCTGGGCGCGGGCGCCGATCTATGCGCGGGTCAGTGGCTATCTCAAGCGCTGGCAGGCGGATATTGGGGCGCCGGTCAAGGCGGGCCAGTTGCTGGCCGAAATCGAAACCCCGGACCTGGACCAGCAACTCGCCCAGGCCCGCGCCGAGCTCAACACCGCGCGCAGCAATGCGGCCCTGGCGGCCAGCACCGCCAAGCGTTGGCAGTCGCTGCTGGAGTCGGACTCCGTGTCCCGCCAGGAGGTGGAGGAGCGCAGCGGTGACCTCGCGGCCAAGCAGTCCACCGTCAATGCCTTGCAGGCCAATGTGGACCGCATCCAGGCGCTCAAGCAGTTCACCCGGCTCACGGCGCCGTTTGACGGCATCGTCACCGCCCGCAACACCGATGTCGGGGCGCTCATCAACGTCGGCGGCTCGCCGGGCAGCGAGCTTTTTGTTGTCTCCGACGTGCGCAAGCTGCGCGTCTACGTGAATGTGCCGCAGCGGCAGGTCACCCGGGTCCAGCCGGGGGCCAAGGCCCAGTTGGCGGTGCCGGAGCGTCCGGGCCAGACCTTCCATGCCACGGTTGAATCGCTCTCGCGTTCCATCAACACCGGCACCGGTGCCATGCTGGTGCAACTGGTCGTGGACAACACGCGGGGCGAGCTGCTGCCGGGCGGATTCGCCACGGTGAAGTTCACGGGCGAGGCCACTGGCAGCGGCACGGCCGCGGCGACCGCTGGTGCAACGACTGCGACTACGGCCAGTGGCACTGTCGCCGGTACGAAGAATTCTGGCGCTGAGGCCCCGATCGCAGTCGGCCTGCCGCCTGGCGCCGTGATCATCAACAAGTCTGGCGTTCAGGTGGCCACGGTCGATGCACAGAACCGTGTGCAGCTGCGCAAGGTCACGATTGCGCGGGACCTGGGCACCGTCCTGGAGATTGGTTCTGGCCTGAGTGCGCAGGACCGGGTCATCGAGAACCCGCCGGATGGCCTGGCCAATGGTGATGTCGTGCGGGTGAATGCTGAAGCGGCAAAACCTGCTGCGAAGGAGCGTACGTGAGTCGCCAGACGCGCAGCATGCAGCCAAGCCTCGCGCCGAACCCGACGTCCGGACTGAGGCTCCGCAGCTCCGGACTGGCCGCGCTGGCCCTGGTGTCAGCGCTGGTGACGCTCGCAGGCTGCGCCCAGGCCCCGCGCAGCGAGCTGCCCGCCATGGACCCGGCGCCGGCGTTCAAGGAAGCGCAGTCGGGTGCTTCGGCCTGGGTGGCGGCGTCCTCAGACACGCCGCTCGCCTGGGACGGCTGGTGGAAGGCCTATGCAGACGCGGAACTGGACGGACTGGAGCAGCGCCTGGTCGACAACAGTCCGGACCTTGCCGCCGCACTGGCGCGTTACGACCAGGCGCGTGCGGCGACGGAGACCTTGCGCGCGGCCCAGGCGCCCACCGTCAACAGCTCGCTGAACGTCACCCGCAACCGTCAATCGGAGCGACGACCGCTGCGGGTGCTCGGCCCGACCTCGCCTGATTGGTACAACAGTGCCACCCTGGGCCTGGACGCCAGCTATGAACTGGACCTCTGGGGCCGGGTGCGCCAGCAGGTGGCGGCGGGTGTTGCCTCTGAGGCGGCTGCGCAGGCGGACCTTGCCGCCGCACGCCTTCAGTTGCAGGCGCAACTGGCCGACACCGTCATGGCGCTGCGCGGGCTGGACCGCGACGATGCCCTGCTGAAAGAGGCGGAAGACGCTTATGGCAAGGCGCTCGACCTGGTGACGCGCCGCCACAAGGCCGGTATTTCGTCGGGCCTGGACCTGGCCCGTGCTCAAGGGCAACTCGAAGCGGCTCGCTCGCAGCGTCAGCAATCGCAGGCGCAGCGCGCGGTACTGGAGCATGCGATTGCAGCGCTGGTGGGGGCCAATGCTTCGACCTTTGCCATGGCGCCGCGACTGGACGAGCTGGCCACGCCGGTGATTCCGGTGGGCTTGCCTTCCACCTTGCTCCAGCGACGACCGGACATTGCTGCTGCGCAGCGCCGGGTGGAAGCGGCAACGGCGACCTTGGGCGTGGCCAAGACAGCTTATTACCCGTCCTTCACGCTCGGCGGCCAGGGCGGTTTCCAGACCAGTGACCTGAGCCGATTCATTGAGGCGCCCAATCTTTTTTGGGCGCTGGGGCCTGCCATCACCTTCAACCTCTTTGACGGGGGGCGCCGCAAGGCGGAAGAAGCGCGTGTTCAGGCGGCGCTGGAAGAGACGACGCAGCGCTATCGCAGCACGGTGCTGACGGCGTTTCAGCAGGTTGAAGACCAATTGGTGCTGCTGGACCGATATGGGCAGGCGCTGGACAACGAGCGAGCCAATGTAGCGGCGGCGGATCGATCCTTGGCATTGGCGACCAATCGCTACAAGGCTGGTGCTGCGAATTATCTGGAAGTTGTGACCTCGCAAACGGCGGGATTGACGGCCAAGCGTAGCGCGAATGATCTGGCGACACGTCAACGCCGGGCCTCCATTCAACTGATTCGCGCATTGGGAGGCGGCTGGCAGCCGACAGAGCCCAGGTCTTGAATGAATGAGTCCATTGCCCGCCCCATCCCCACATGAATGAATGGACTGCGTCAATGCTGACGCGGTCCATTTTTTTCGAGACCTGAAGGGCCCGGATCGCATTGAATGCAACGAACGGGCAGGGTGGTGGTGGGAGGCGGGAGGCGCTTGGGGTGGGGCGTGTGTGGGAGGAGCCGAGGAGCGGAGGAAGTCGGGGGGCGCGCGGAGCGCGCATCAATGACTAGCTAGAGGGACCGGCTGTTTGAGCGGAGCGAGCCGGAGGTGAGCGAAGCGAGTTGGGCCCGCCCCGACTTCTGAGCACCGCAGGGGAGTCTTGAGGGCGTTGCCCTCAAGACCTCCGGACTCACACGCCCCACCCCAAGCGCCTCCTGCCTCCTCGCTCAATCCAGAGCCCAACCCCCAGAGAAAAGAGACCACCCCCAGACCACCCTCAACACCACTCAACGCCTGCCCCCCAAAGCCCCCACCCCGAGTGTCAGTATCCGTAAAACCCGGATCACCCGCGATACAAACACTGGCCGCGCGCAATCTACCCCGATAGATTGCGCGTCGATCTCGGCAAGGCACCCTTAGGTCGCCCACCGAATCAAGGCCGACCCGCCTTTCAGCGTAGTCAGGTGGCCCCTGCAGAGCCGCCAAGCCCATTTCGCTGACGGGACCGGTCATTCCCTGCCCATATTGCAACCAGTTGACTTGTCTGGAGCGACGAGCGCTGGTCTGACGCGAGCTGCGGAGCGAATCCCTGATGGCTCGGGTTGGCGCGAGCGTGGGCGGACAACTGAAACGAAGCACTCTGGGAGTTTTCATGAAAGCAATGCAACCGCGCCACCGTCTGGCGCTGATCGCGATCGCCTGTGGCGCAATGGCCCCGGCCGCCTTTGCGGCTGACTGGCCGTCCGGCTTTTCCAAGTGCGCTGAGGAGGGCGAGACCTGCAAGCTCGGCTCCACCAGCACTACCCGTCAGGTGTCGTTCGGCCTCAAGGACAAGTGGGTCTTGAAGACCTTCACCGGCACTTCCATCGCTTGCACCAGCGCCAATTTTGGCAATGCGGATCCCAACAGCGGCAAGGCTGAGAAGTGCGCCGTCGGCCCGGTGAGCACGGCCCCGGCGCCGTCTCCGGCACCCGCACCTTCGCCTGCACCGTCCCCCGCACCGGCCCCGTCGCCTGCACCGGCGCCGTCCCCTGCTCCGGCCCCGGCACCCGCTGGCGCCAGCGGTGGCTTCGCCGGCACCGTCACCGGCGGTGGCAGCAAGACGCCCATCACCGTCACCAATGCCGCTGACATGCAGGCCGCCATCAACAACTACAGCGGCACCGGCGGTCTGGTCATCAACTATGCCGGCACCTTCGACTTCAGCACCATCCCCGACCCTTGCACCCAGTGGAAGAAGCCGGCGGGTGCCATCGTCGAGATCAAGAACAAGAGCGACGTCACCATCCAGGGCGTCAACGGCTCGGCGGCGAATTTTGGCCTCGCGGTCAAGGGCGGTGCCACCAACATCATCATCCGCAACATGACCATCGGTCTGCTGCCCGGCTCCATTGATGCGATCGGCATCGAAGGCCAGAGCGGCAAGTATCCGGGCTACATCTGGGTGGACCACAACACCCTGTTCAGCTCGCTGGCTGAATGCTCCGGCGCCGGTGACCTCGAGTTTGACGGCCTCGTGGACAACAAGGCGGGTGCCCACCACCTGACCTACAGCTACAACTACATCCACGACCACCACAAAGTCGGCCTCATCGGCTCGAGCGACAGTGATGCCAGCGACCGCTACATCACCTTCCACCACAACTACTACTACAACGTCGGCTCGCGCGTCCCGCTGCAGCGCGGTGGCTACACCCACATCTACAACAACCTGTTCTCCAAGATTGTGACCTCCGGCGCCAACATCCGCATGGGTGGTTATTCGCTGATCGAGGCCAACTACTTCGAGAACTCGCAGAACCCCGTCACTTCGCGGGACAGCTCGGCCATCGGCTACTGGGAACTGCGCAACAACAACATCAAAACCAAGGCCGACTTCAGCACCTACGGCATCAACTGGGTGGCCAGCACCTCGTCGCCGTCCAAGGATGCGACCGACTGGGTCAGCACCGCCACCTTCCCGGTGGGCATCCCCTACAGCTACACCCCGCACGACCCGGCCTGCGTGAAGGCCAAGCTGCCGAGCGTCGTTGGCGCCGGCAAGTCGCTCGCGACGCTGAGCTGCAACTGATCAGGCGATTGTCCTGACGTAGACGGGGACCTGCCTTGTGGGGCAGGTCCCCGTTTTTGCTGATGCGGCAAAGTCTTTGCGTTTCGTGTTTTGCGAGAGAGTGGGTGCTGTGATAGGCTTGCCTTATGCCACAAACGAAACGCAGGCTGACCGCCCACGTCGCTGACCCGCGCGCCCCAGAGTCGATGACCCAGGCCGTTCATCGAGCTTTGGAGCTGTCGGCCCTCAGCGAGACCGGTCATGTCGTGATGTACCTGCACGCTGGCGAGAGGCCGCAAACAGGTTCACTGGACAGTCCCGCAACAGCGGATTCACTCGCCAACGCGGGTGTCGCCGTCGAGGCAGTCCTGGTGAGTGCCCATCCATCGGGACGCGGAAGACCCACCACTGCGCAGGAGGCGTTGGCTCACAAGTACCGTGTGCTGCGAGAGGAGTTCGAAGCACTCGGGCTCGTCATCACCTCCACGATGCGCGTACGCGATCCGCGCTTCGGGGACCGAAAGGTTCGGGTTGAATACTTCCAGGACCCCGACCTGCAAGGCTCTGTGCTGATGCGGCTGACCCCGACGAGCCCCCTGGTTCCCCGCAACTCCCAAGCAGCCGATCGCTCAAGTACCGCTCAAAGTGGGCTACCGGTGGAGGGGCTGACTGACTTTGCTCTTCGCTCTGAGGTCTACACAGGCGGCCCAAGGAAGAAATTGGCTGACAAACCAACCCTGGCGTCCGGTGCCGCCGAGGCCGCTCATTGGGTTCGTGAAGCGCCAGCCGCGTACGCCACTCAGCCTGTGAAGCCACGTCGGGCGGACAGCGCGCTGATCCGCACGACGGAAGTGGCCCAGATGCTGGGTGTCAGTCGGCCCTACATCACGAAGCTCTGCGATTTGGGTGTCTTCGGCCCAGTGCAGAAAACCGAAGGCGGGCAACGACGCATTCCGCTCGCAGCAGTGCTGGCCTACCAGGCGCAGCGACGCAATCAAAACCAGGTGCTTGACGAGATGGCAGCGTCTGAAACAAGCGCCCGCGCCCGCGCCATTGAGTTGCAGGGGGCCGAGCAGACGGTAGCCGAGCAGGGCATTCGGTGGACGAAGGTCATCGCGGAGGCGGCCGTCCCCAGTGCTCCATCTGTCTATTCGAAAACTGGCAAGCTGAAGACGCCGGTGGTGCGCGATCCCGCCACGAGAGGCGGGACAAAGAGGGTCGCTGCGAAAAAGACCCGCAGCGAATGAGCGCCCCGATGCGCGACAAGGCAGTAGAGCCGTCAACACCCGCCGAGAAGAATCCGTAGGCAAGAGTGAAAACAGAGCATGGCCCAGCACTCCCAAGGCGAGCCCGGCTTGCTGTTGACTCCGATCTCTCCCTCGACCCTCAATGACCTGCTGCAAAAGGGCGTCCCGTCCGTTTTCCTCGACGCCAACATCCTGATCCCGGAATACCTGCGCTCGATTTTCCTGGACCTGGCATACGCAGGACTTTTGGAGCCGCACTGGTCCAAGGCAGTCCTCGAAGAGACCCGCCGCAATCTGATCGCGAAGGAGGGGAGATACGCGCTTGATCCTCGGAGCGTAGACAAAGTGCTGCGCGCCATGGCGAAAGCTTTTCCCCGAGCGCTTGCTCACGGCTCGGAAAAATACACCTCGGCCTTTTCAGGGCGGACTGACGCAAAAGACCAGCATGTTGCAGCGGGTGCGCTTAAGGTGAGCTTGAGTGTTTACGGCGGCAAGGCCGTGGTGCTGGTGACAAACAATGTCGCCGACCTGCCTCAATGGGCATTCCAGGGGACCCGGGTGCTGATGGTTCGTCCGGACCTGTTCCTCGTGACGTTGATCAAACACAGCCCCAAGGCTGTGGTGAGCACCATCGACAAAATGCTGATGCGTTTCAGGAATCCACCCACCAGCCAAGTCAACTTTCTCAACGTGTTGGTGGGCTCAGGCTGCCACCTGTTTGCTGCGGAGCTTGCTCGGCATTGGGGCTACGAGATGCAGACCTCGCTGACCCCGGCGCGGCAGCAGCAACTCCCCAAGGCGCTTCGACCGCCCGATGCGGCAAAGAACGCTTCGACGAAGGCTCGAGATAAAAAGACCGTCGCAACGGAAAGTGCCACTAAGTCGAGCTCGCGCACCTTCAGGTCGAAGTCGACTCAGACCTGATCCCATCCCCAGGAGTGAACGCGCCCATACGCCGGTCATCAACAGGCGGTGGGTGTTTTGACCGCCCGCCGCCGCCACATCACCAGCGGCACCAACCCCAGCATCGCCAGCACCCAGGCGGCCGGCTCCGGCGTCACCAGCGGCGACGCTGACAGCAGATAGTTGGTCCCCGTCCGCGACGACACCGAATAACTCAGCACCGTCCCGTCCAGCGCCGTCACTCGCGAGATCCCGTTCCAGTACAGCCCAGGCGACTCATCGGTATAGGCCGATCCGTTGGTCGACACGCCGGTCGGATTCATATCGCTGGTCAGCAGCATGTAGAAGTCCAGCGGCACCTCGTGGCCAAGAGGAATCTCAGCCGAAAAATCAAACACGCCATAGGTGCGTCCATCCGGGCCGCTACCGGTCTGATAACGCTCCAGCAGCGTGCTGCCGTCGAAGTTCAACGTCTTGTAGGTTTCCCAGGACGCGAAATGATCGTCAATGCCCAGCACAAACAGCGTGTTCAGGTCGCCCGCCTTGCCCTGCACCCCGGCGGGCACGGCGCTGGCGTCCAGGAAGGTCTCGCTCGTGCCGAACAGGGTCACGCTGAAGTAGATGCGCGCAAAGGCATCGGTGGTGTTGGCATTCAGGGTCAGGCCGTCGCCCAGATACGCCTCGGCCCGCGCGGTGGCCGCGCCGGGGCCCGCAAACGCCGTCCCGAGCGAGCCGGACACCGACCCAGGGGCCAGCGTCGTGCTGGCAAAGGCGCTGGAGACCGATGGCTCACCGGGCCCCCCGCCGATCACCGCCGCCGTCACCGACGTGGGTGCCGACCCACTGCCCGCGGCCCCGTCGTGCTGGGTGTTGCCACCCGCCGTCACCGTCACCGACTGGAAGGAATCCGGCGGCCGGTCAAACTGAGCCTGAGCCAGGTTCATGAAGAGGCTCAGGGGGACGGCCAGCAGCATCAGTCGGCGCCGCAGCAGGCGTGCAGATCTTGTCATGGGACTCCCTATGGACAGCTCGCGCTTGATGGCAAGCGTGAGGCCCAACCGGGGGTCCGGACATCCTTCAACTTAGGGATGCCCCCCTCAATGCTGGTCGCTCACCCCGGCGCTGTCAAAACTCGCCATCTCCGACAGCACCTGGCAGGCCGACACCAGCAGCGGCCAGGCCAGCGCCGCGCCGGAGCCTTCACCCAGGCGCAAGCCCAGGTCCAGCAGCGGCTGCGCCTTGAGCGACTCCAGCATCAGCCGGTGACCGACCTCCTGCGACCGGTGGGCAAACACGCAGCGCTCCAGCACGGCCGGTTGCAGACGTGCCGCCACCAGCACCGCCGCACCGGTGATGAAGCCGTCCACCACGATCACCCGGCGCTCCAGCGCCGCCTGCAGCACCGCGCCCACCATCATCGCGATCTCCAGCCCGCCCAGAGCGGCCAGCGCAGCGAGTGGGTCGGTGGCCCGGGGGTGACGGTTCAAGGCGCGGGTCAGCACGTCCAGCTTGTGCTTGAGCTGCGCATCGTCGAGGCCGGTGCCGCGGCCCACGCAGTCCACCAGCGCGTAACCACCCAGCCGTGCCAGCAGCAGCGCCGCCGCCGAGGTGTTGCCGATGCCCATCTCGCCCAGCAGCAGCACATTGCCGGGACGCTTTTGCAGCAGCGTCTTGCCCGCCGCCACGGCGGTGCGGCATTGATCGGTCGTCATGGCCGGGCCGGCCAGCATGTCCGCCGTGCCCATTGCGATCTTGGCGATCAACAGACCGGCCCGCGGCTGGAACTGGTGCTTCACGCCCGCATCCACCACGCTCAGCGTCAGCCCGTGCTGGCGCGCCAGCACCGACACCGCCGCGCCGCCGGACAGGAAGTTCTCCACCATCTGCCAGGTGACTTCCGGCGGGAAGGCGGACACGCCATGCGCGGCGAGCCCGTGATCGGCGGCGAACACCATCATCTGCGGCTCCACCAGTTGCGGCGTCTCGGTGCCCAGGATCATGCCCAGGCGCAGCATCAGGTCTTCCAGCCGGCCCAGCGATCCGAGCGGCTTGGTCTTGCGGTCAATGCGATGCTGCAGGCGCGCCGCCAGGGCCGGGTCTTGAATCGAGGGAATGACGGGGATCAGGTCTTGAGGGATCGACATAACGGTGACGAAGTAACGAATCGGTTCCAGGGGCGGGGCCATCGGATCAAACGCCGACGGCGCCGGTCCGGCATTCAGGGCCTACCCGTAGAGGACAGGCCCCGGGAGGCGCGGACCCTTGAGTCAGGGGGGGAGGGCCGGGGCATCGGCTGGGTCAGGGGCCGGAGTGAGCGCCGGGGACAGCAGGCCGGTCAGCACACCGGGGTGGAAGTGACGGTCCACGTAGTCCGCCAGGCCGTCGAAGACCTGCTCCAGCGGACGGATGGGGCGCTGGAACAGGGCGGTGAGCACGGCATCGTTCTCGAACATCCCGTGCAGATAGTGGCCTAGCACCGGGCCGTGCTGCCAGCCGATGACCTCGCCGCGGTCGTCCCACAGGACCGGTGTGGCGGCTGCCAGCGATGGATGCTGGGCGGTGCGGCCGTGGTGGATCTCGTAGCCATGGGCGGTCTGTCCGGTGAGAGCGGACCAGGGGGCGGCCATCCCGGGGCCTGACGTCGCCATGCCGGTGCCTGCGTCTGCGTCTGCGTCTGCGAACCGCGCCTGCGTTTCCCGCAGCAGCTTCTCGCGCTCGAACTGCGTAACCAGCGGCAGCAGCCCCAGACCCGGTGCATTGCCGTCCACGCCATGCGGATCAATCAGCGCCTCCCCCAACATCTGCAGACCGCCGCAGATGCCCAGCACCGGACGACCCGCCGCCGCATGCTCGGCAATGCTGCGATCCAGGCGCTGCTCGCGCAGCCAGGCCAGATCGGCGGCCACCGCCTTGGAGCCGGGGAGGATGATCCAGTCCACATCGACAAGGTCCGCAGGCGTGCGTGCCCATTGAAGACGCACCCCCTCCAACTGGCGCAGCGGCTGGAACTCATCCAGATTGGACAGGCGCGGATACGCCACCACCGCGATGCGGCACAGGCTGCCGCTGCCGGTGCTGCGGTCGTCGAAGACGCCGTCTTCTTCCGGCAACCCGTGGCCGCGCCACATCGGCAGCGTGGCGACGGTCGGCACGCCGGTGAGTTGCTGCAGCATCTCGGGTCCGGGTGCCAGCAGCGAGGCGTCGCCGCGGAAGCGGTTCAGCACAAAGCCTCGGATCAGGGCCCGCTCATGGGCCGGCAGCAGCTGATGCGTGCCGAACAGATGGGCAAAGGCGCCGCCGCGGTCGATGTCGCTCACCAGCAGGCAGGCCGCATCGGCGGCCAGGGCGGTGCGCATGTTCACATAGTCGCTGGCATGCAGATTGATCTCGGCCGGGGAGCCGGCCCCTTCGATCACCACCACATCGTTCTCGGCCAGCAGCGCATCCAGCGCTTCACGGGCCCGGGCCCACAGCGATTCGCTCCGGGCCCGCCAAGGGGCGCGGGTCAGCACTTCATCGACCTCACCCAGCACGACCACCTGCGAGGCGGTGTCCTTCTCCGGCTTGAGCAGCACCGGATTCATGCGCACGTCCGGACGGGCCCGCGCTGCCAGCGCCTGGAAATACTGGGCCGAGCCGATCTCGCCCATGCGTCCGTTCAGGCCGGGCACCACACGCGCGTTGTTGCTCATGTTCTGCGCCTTGAAGGGCGCCACGCGCAGCCCCTGGCGGGCATACCAGCGGCACAGGGCGGTGGTGAGAAAGCTCTTGCCAGCGCCGCTGGTGGTGCCCAGCACCATCACGGCGCGACCGCGTGGGCCGCCGGGCGGGCGGCCGGTGGGGAGGTCGGGAGAGGCGGTCACGTGGGGTCCTTGTGGGAGTCGGCCGGGCGCTTGAGCGAGGGGGACACAGCGCGAGATCGCGCGACAGGGTGGGGGCCCAGCACCTGATGCAGCGCCGTGAGCAGGGCCATCTGCGAAGCGGGGGTCTGCACCGACATACGTACCCAACCGGGATGGCCGAAGCTGGTGGCGTCCCGCAGCTTGATGCCGTGGTGGCGCAAGGCGGCCAGCAGGGCGGCTGGGGTGGTTGGGGGCGTGTGATGCAAGCCGGGCAACACGGGGCGCTGCGGACCGCCGTCAGATTCAACGCCGACAGATCCACCGCCGACAGGTCCACCGCCGAGAGGGCCAACAGGAGCGAGGGGCTCCGCGCCGCCGACGTCTCCGGGCGAATGGCTCGTCGTCGTCGCCGGACGGGCAGGCATCGGCGGAACCGGGGGCAGCGGCTGCAGCGGCGCAACGGCCCTTCGCGTCGCACCAAGATCCAGGTCGAGGTCCAGCTCCGGATCCAGCTCGTTGTCCGCGCCCAGGTCCGGCAACTGTGCCATCCAGAAATTGGTCACGCTGCCTGGCAGCACCTGAAAGCCCCAGGACGCCAGACGACGCTGCTGCTCCTGCCCCCACTCGCTCAGCAGCGCATGCGAATCCGCGAGTTCCTCCTGCACCTCGGTCTGCGCCCAGGCCATCAGCAGCGCTTCGCCTTCGGCCGACAGCACCCAGCTGGCGGCGAGCGCGGCGATGCGATCCCGCCAGTCATCATGCGCCGGCGCCAGCAGATAGGCGGCGCGAACACCGGTGAGACCCAGGGCCTTGTTGGGGCAGATCAGGCGCCAGACCTGGTCGGCCAGGGAGGGCGGCAGCGCCGAAGCGCCGTGCAGACGCAGCGGCTCATAGGCCTGGTCCACCACCACCCGGCTACCGGAGCGCTGACGGGCCTGCTCGAGCGCCTGCCATTGGGGCGCGTCCAAGGTGTGGCCGGTTGGGTTGCAGGGGTCGCAGATCCAGACCAGGCACGGCAGGTCCATGGCGGCGGCCATCGCGGCCACATCCTCGCAGGGCACAACGGTCAGGCCCAGCGCCTGCGCGGCTGCTGCATAGTCGCCGAATCCGGGCTGCGGCACGCACACGCGGCGAATACCGGCCAGCATCGCGGCCAGGGTGATCCGACGGATGGCCTCGGCGCCGCCTGCGGTGGGCACCACGCGCTGGCGCTCCACTCCATGCCAGTCCGCCAGATGCTGACGCAGCGCGGTGTAGGCCGGGTCCGGATACCGCTGGCGGTCCGCCGCGAGCACGGCATCCAGCACGATGGGCGGTGGTCCCAGCGGATGGGCATTGGTCGAGAAATCGCAGGTCACCGGTGGGCCGGCATCCGTGCCGCCGTGCACCGGGAGCGCCGTCCGCGTGTTCGTCGGAATCGGCGTCGGCGTCTGCATCTGCATCGGCATCTGCGATGGCTTCGGCTTCATGTCCTTCACCCTGCAGTCCTCCTCAAGCCAGCCGCCAGCAGCGCCAGGGCCAGCACGCAGCCCCACAGTGCGCGAGACGCCAGGCGCTGCGCCCTGTCCATATCGTCAGTCTGCACCGCAGTGCCCTCGGCATGCAGTTGATAGTGGCCCGGCTTGGTCAGACGCCGGTTCAAGCGCAGCGCCATCGCACCCATCGGCCAGCCGCCATTGGGCGAAGGCGTGCGTCCCGCTTCGCGCCACAGCGACGCCAGCAGCAGCGGCCGCGCGGCGATCAGGGCCAGCCCCGTCAGACGCGCCGGCACCCAGGACAACACGTCATCCACCCGCGCCGCCCATTTGCCGGCCCATTCCCAGCGGCCGCGATAGCCCCACATCGCATCGGCGGTGTTGGCAAAGCGGTAGACCGCCGCACCGGGCAGACCGGCGATGGCAAACCAGAACAGCGGCGCCACCACCGAATCGTTGAGGTTCTCGGCCAGGGTCTCGATGGCGGTCTCGCGCACTTCGGTGGCGGTCAGCACGGTGGTGTCCCGGCTCACCAGACGCGACAGTTGCTGGCGTCCGTCGTCCAGCGACTGGGCCAGTTGCGTCTCCACCGCCGCCACTTCTTCCCGCAGCATGCGCCAGGCCAGCAGCGGCTTGAGCAGCAGCCCCAGCACCGCGCCGGCAGCCAGCAATGCGGCCGTGCCGCGCCACGGCTGGAGCAGGGCCCACACTGCTTGCTCGGCGAGCAAGGCCACCGCGGCCACCCCTGCAGCCCCCAGCCACCATGCCGCCGTCCCGGCCACCAAGGCGCTGCGCGGCGGGAGCGACGTCAGCCAGTCACTCCACAGGCCCAGATAGCGCCCCATGCCCACCACCGGATGCAGCTTCACCGGCGGCTCGCCCAGCAGGCGGTCCACCAGCAGCGCCACCAGCATGGCCAGCGGCAGCAGCAGCGGCAGCAGTACCCACGGCGGCATCAGCTGCGGCATCAGCTGCGGCAGTTGCGGTGGCACTTGCACCGGCACTTGCAGCAGCAGGGGCAGCGGCAGTTGCAGCATTGCGGGCAGCGCATGAAGCGCATCGGGCGTCATGATGCGGTCTCAGTCCTCGATGCCGCGCTGCGCCGGCACGCCGGCGGTGAAGTGATGCTTCACCTGGCCCATCTCGGTGACGGTGTCGGCAAGGTCGATCAGCTCCTGCGGCGCATTGCGGCCGGTCAGCACCACATGCACGTGGGAGGGACGCTGGCGCAGCGTCTCCAGCACCGGCTCCAGTGGCAGCCAGCCATACCGCAGCGGATACATGATCTCGTCCAGCACCACCAGGAAGTGCTCACCGGCTTCGATGGTGGCGCGGGCGCGTTCCCAGCCGTCGCGGGCCAGTTGCGCCGAATGCTCCAGGTCCTTGCTCTTCCACGAAAAGCCGTCGCCCAAGCCTTCGATGGGAATGCCCAGGGTCTCGAAGATGCGGTGTTCACCGAAGCGGGCGCTGGGCACCTTCATGAACTGGTAGATGCGCACCGCCTTGCCGCGGCCGTGGGCGCGCAGGGCCAGGCCAAAGGCCGCCGTGCTCTTGCCCTTGCCGTTGCCGGTGTGCACCAGGATGAGACCTCGCCGTTCGCCGGCGGGAATGATGCGTTCACGATGGACGGGAGGTTGTTCGATTTCCATGGGTCTCGGCACTGAAGGGCTCAAGCCGACGCGTGGGCGGTCGAGCGACTTGAAGCATTGAAGAAGGCGGCAATGGCGTCCGGATTGGACGGGAAGTAGTGATGCAGATAACTGGCCCGCAGCGAGCCCTGCTGGTAGAGCGGCTCGGCGGTACGGCCACCGTTGGGATTGCTGGCCACGGCTACCGGCGTGAGCGGCGTCTCCATGGCGGAATAGTGGAAGCTGTGACCGCGTAACGCGCCCTCCGGCCACTCCACCGCCTGCAGGCCCAAGGCCGCCAGACGTGGTTGCAGACGGGCACTGCCCGGCATCAGCGCGGCCATGGGATGGGCCACGCCATCCGCATCCGTCAGGTGGTCCAGCAGCACCAGCATGCCGCCGCATTCGGCCAGCAGCGGCCGATCGGCGGTGAGGTGCTGACGCAGGCTTGCGAAGAAGCTGGGATGGTCCCGCAGCGCGGGCGCATGCAGTTCCGGATAGCCGCCGGGCAGCCACAGGCCGTCGCAGTCTGGCATCGGCTCGCCTGCGAGCGGGGAGAAGCTCAGCACCTCGGCCCCCAACTGGCGCAGGCAGTCCAGATTGGCGGGATAGATGAAGGAGAAGCAGGCGTCCTGGGCCACTGCGATGCGCAGGCCCTGGAGGGGGCGCACGTGCTGCGCAGCGGGCGCGGGCGACGGGTCTTCCGCGCTGGCCGGGACGTGCCGAGCAGTCTCCTGCGAGCCCGGTGCTGCCACCGCCGCCACCGATGCCAGCCCCCGGCCCAGCGCTTCGCCGGCCTCCCACGCATCCGCCCAGGCATCCAGGCGCGCATCGATGTCCGGCAGTTCCAGCGCCTGCACCAGGCCCAGATGGCGCTCCGGCAGGCTCAGCGCTTCCTGGCGCTGCAGCGCGGCGACCAGGGGCAGATCAGGCGGCAATCCCTCCGCCACCATGCGGGCATGTCCAGCGCTGCCCACGCGGTTGGCCACCACGCCCGCCACGTGCACATCACCCCGAAAACGCGCCAGCCCTGTCGCCACCGCTGCAAAGGTCTGCGCCATGCCGGACGCATCCAGCACCACCAGCACCGGCAGCCCAAAACGCGCCGCCAGATCCGCACTGCTCGGCGCCCCGTCAAACAGCCCCATCACGCCTTCCACCAGCACCAGGTCGGCCTGTTGGCGCGCATCCTCCAGCCGCGCCCGGCAATGCGCCTCACCGCCCATGAACAGATCCAGCTGATAGACCGGATGACCACAGGCGCGGCTCAGCACCATCGGGTCCAGATAGTCCGGGCCGGTCTTGAACACCCGCACCCGCAAGCCGCGCCGCACAGCGGAGCGGGCGATGGCCGCGGTGATGCTGGTCTTGCCCTGGCCCGAGGCCGGCGCACTGATCAGGAAGGTGGGGCAGCTCATGAGAGAAGTCGTGGTCCGGTCATCAGGCATTGAGGGCCACCCAGCGTCCCTGCACCTGCAAGATCAGCAGCCGGTGCTGGAACACCTGCTGCAGCGCTTCATGGGTGGTCGGATCGTGCGGGGCGCCCTGGTGGACGATGCGGCCATCCGCCATCACCACCAGGCGGTCGGACTGCAAGGCGATGTTGAGTTCATGCAGCACGCTGACCACGGCGCCGCCCTGGCCCACGCGGTCCCGCACCAGGCGCACCCAGTCGCTTTGATGGGGCGGATCCAGGTGGGCCAGCGGCTCGTCCATCAGCAGCAGGCCGGACTGCACCGCCAGCGCCCGGGCCAGCAGCACCCACTGCCGCTCGCCGCCGGAGAGTCGGCTCAGCGGACGGTGGCGCCAGTCCCAGCTCTGCGTCTGTTGCATGGCTTGTTCCACCGCAGCCCGGTCGGCCTCGCTCGCCGGCGCCAGCCACGCCTGATGCGGCAGGCGACCCAGCATGACCACGTCCAGTGCCGTAAGGTCTTCGGCAGTGGTCTCCTGCTGGCCCAGCCAGGCCAGATGCTGGGCCCGCTCTCGGGCGGGCCAAGCTGACCAGGCGCGATCGTCCAGCGTCAAGGTGCCGTCAAAGGGCAGCAGCCCGGCCATCGCGCGCAGCAAGGTGGACTTGCCGGCACCGTTGGGGCCGACCACCGCCATCCATTCGCCCGGGGCGGGGGACAGCGTCAGCGGATGCAGCACGGCGCGGTCGCCCAGGGCCAGCGATTGCAGCTCGATGCGCAGCCGCGGCACGGAGGACAGACGCTGGGCGCGGATCATCGCGTCGCTCCCAGCACGCTGCCGCGGCGGTGCATCAGCCACAGCAGGTAGCTGCCGCCCAGCAGCGCGGTGATGATGCCCACCGGCAGCTCCTGCGGCGCGATCACCCAGCGGGCGCCGATGTCCGCCGCCAGCAGCAAGGCACCGCCGGTCAGCGGCGACAGCAACAGCAGCGCGCCATGGGGCGTCGGCCCCCAGCTGCGCACCAGATGCGGGGCAATGAGTCCGACGAAGGCGATCAGCCCGCACTGCGCCACGGCTGCACCAGTGGCCAGCGACAGCGCGGCGATCAGCAGCAACCGAATGAGCGACAGCCGCTGGCCCAATGACCGGGCGGTGTCCTCGCCCAGCGTCAGCGCATCCAGCGCGCGGCTGCAGCCCAGGCCCACCAGCAGGCACAGCAGCAGCGACAGGGCCATCACCTGCACCGCACTCCAGCTCACAAACCCGGTGCTGCCCAGCATGAAAGCCTGCATGGCCCGCAGCGCATCCGGATTCATCAGCGTGAGCAGCGCCGCGCCCGAGCCCAGCACCACGCCCACCACCACACCGGCCAGCAGGAGCCGCAAGCCGTGCTCGACCCCGCGGGCCAGCACCAGCGACAGAACCACCGCCAGCACCGCGCCGCTGAAGGCCGCGCCGGTCATGCCGATGCGCAGGGCCAGCGCCGTGGCCGTGGGCGACAGGCCGATGGCAAACAGCAGGGCGGCCACACCCAGCGACGCGCCGGCCGAGCAGCCCAGCAGATAGGGATCCGCCAGCGGATTGCGGAACAGGCCCTGGGCCATGGCGCCGGCCAGGCCCAGCAGCGCACCGGCCAGCCAGGCACCGACGGAGCGCGGGGCGCGGATGTCCCAGAGGATCTGCCGCAGCGTGTCGTCGGGGAAAGCCTGCGCACCGAACCACGGGCTCCAGCCGGTGCTGCCGACGCACAGGCCTAGCCCCAACAGCAGCGCGCCCACCAGCAGCAGGGCCAGCAACTGAGCGGCCGTGCGTGTGCCGATCGACAGCATCAGCGCATGCCTCCGGGCGGCGCCGTGAAGGGCGCGCTGGGCCAGATCACCGGGCCGACGGCGGCTTCCTTCAGGCAGCGGGCCATCAGGGCGGCGGCTTCGGACATGCGCGGGCCGGGTCGGACCAGCACGTCGGATTCGGCGGGCACCCAGACGCAGATCTTTTGTTGACGCACGGCGCGGATGCCGGACCAGCCGGGACGCTGCGGCAAGCCGACGGCATTGCGCTGGCCCACCATGATGACTTGCGGGTCGGCGCGCACGATGTATTCAGGATTGAGCTTGGGGAAGGGGCCCAACTCGGGCGGCAGGATGTTGCGGGCGCCCAGGCGCGAGAGGATCTCGCCGATGAAGGAACTGCTGCCGGCGCCATAGGGGCCGGCATCCACTTCGTAATAGACGCTCAGCCCGCGCGCAGACGGCGGCAGGGACGCCGCGCTCTGGGCGATGTGGCCGTCAATGCGGTTCCACAGGCGACGGGCTTCTTCAGGCTTGCCAAGCACCTGGCCGACCTTGCCCAGCACGCGCTGCACATCGGCCATGCTGCGCGGCTCCAGCGCCACGACCTTCAGGCCCAGCGACTCCAGGCGGTCGATGACGCGGGCGGAGATGCCCAGCAGCACCACGTCGGGCTTGAGGGCCACCAGCATCTCGATGGCGGTGTCGTCCAGGCCGCCGAGCTTGGGCAGCGATTGCACGCGGGCGGGGTAGTTGGAATAGCGGTCCACGCCGACGAGCTTGTCGCAGTCGCCCAGGTCGCAGACGGTTTCGGTGAGCGAGGGCAGCAGGCTCACGATGCGCCGGGGCGGGGCGGTGAGCTCGACGGTGACGCCGCGGTCGTCCTTGATCTGCTGAGGGGCGGCCTGGGCGGAGGTGGCCGCCAGGAGGGCCATCAAGGCCATCAGTGCCATCGCGACCATGAGCGACTTGATGGCCTTGAAGGCCATGAGCCCGCCAGCGTGGTGTGCGTCCAGGCGGGTCACGGTCAGCATCTGTCCAAGAGATCGATTCATTCCAGGTCCTTTTGCACCGGCTGCGTCCAGGGCTGGCCGGCGACCATCAGCGTCAGGCGCTCGCACTGGCGCGCAATGAGCTGGTTCAACCGGCCCAGTTCATCGACATAGGCGCGCACCTCGCGCCCCATCGGCATCACGCCCCAGCCCACCTCGTTCGACACAAAGATCACCGGCGACGTGAGCGAGGGCAGCAATTGCTGCAGGGCGGCGCATTCGGTGCGCCAGTCTTCCAGATGCGGCTCGCCGTTCATCGGCATCAGCCAGTTGGTCAGCCACAGGGTCAGGCAGTCCACCACCAGAAGTCGCCGCGCCGATGCATGGGCCCGCAGGGCCTCGCACAGCTGCAGCGGCTCTTCAATCGTGTCGAAGCCTTCCGGGCGGTCCTGCTGATGGCGCAGGATGCGTTGCCGCATCTCGTCGTCATGCGCCTGCGCGGTGGCCAGCACGCTCACCTGATGGCCGGGTGTGGCCGCCCATTGCAAGGCGAGCCGTTCCGCATGCCGCGACTTGCCGCTGCGTTGCCCCCCGACGATGAGCTGATGTGCCGCCATGAATCAAGTCCTTGTGGATGTCAACAGAGTCCCCGTCAGAACGACGGCGAATAGCGCAGCGTCACCATCCAGGTGCGAGGCGCCTGCGCATAGTAGGTGGCCGTCTGGTAGCTGCGGTTGAAGGCATTGTCGATGTTGAACTGCAGGCGCCAGTCCGGGGCGACGCGCCAGCTCGCATCCAGGTTCAGCAGGCCGTAGCCGCCCAGGCGCGTCTTGTTGGCGGCGTCGTTCCAGCGATCTCCGGAGGCCTGCAGCGTGGCGCCCAGCGTCCAGGCGGCCAGCTCGGTGTCGGCGCGCAGGCTCCCAAAACGGCGGGCGCGGCGGGCGAGGGTGTTGCCGGTGCTGTTGTCGGTGGGGTCGCTGATATCGACGTGACCACTCAGATGCACCGGCCCGACTTGCGCGCCGGCCTTGAGGCTGATGCCCCGCAGCGTGGCGCGGGCGACGTTGCCATAGCAGCCGGTGGGCGACGGGCAGGTGCCGGCGGCGCCGAAGGCGATCAGGTCGCTCACCTCGTTGCGGTAGGTGGTGAGGGCCACATCGCGGCCGGCGTCGGCCCAGTTCACGCCCAGCTCGGTGTTGTGGGCCCGCTCGGGGCGCAGCGCCTGCACGCCGGGCAGCGCGAGGTTGGGGCCGTAGAGGCTGCCGCGCTGATACAGCGTGGGCGCGCGGAAGGCGTTGCCCACGGAGGCGGTGGCCCGCCAGCCGCCGCCGAGCTGGTAGCCCGCTGCGGCGATGCCGGTGTTGGCGCCGCCGAATTGCTGGTCGTCGTCGTGGCGGCCATGCAGTTGCAGGCTGGCGGCGCCGGCCTTGAGCAGGTAGCTCAGGCCCAGTGCGTTGTCGTAGCGGGTGTCCTTGCCTTGGGTCACCAGGGCGCTGTTGACCAACTGGTCTTCACGCCGCTCCAGCAGCGCGTTGATCTGCTGGTGTGCGTCCAGTTGGTAGAAGGCCTGCAGGGTGGCGGTGCGCAACCGGGTGCGGGTGAGGTAGACCGAGGTCGGGCGCGTCTCCAGCTCGGTGCGGGATTCGGAGAGGCTCAGTTCGGTGGACAGGGCCGGCGACCAGTTGCCGGTCCAGGCCAGACGGCCCGACTCGGTGGTGGTGATGTTGCGGTCGTCGGCGGTGCGGCTGGCGTCATAGCCGCTGTTGGTGCGGCTCTTGAAAGCGACGGCCTCGACGCGATGGGCATCGTTCAACCAACTGCCCAGACGCAGGCTGCCGCTGTAGTTGCGCCAGCCGTCCTTGTCCGGATTGGAAGTGCTGGTGCCGGTGCGGACATAGCTGTTGAAGCTGGTGCTGCGGTCCATGGCGACCGAGGCGGCATAGTCGAAGCGGCGGGTGCCGCCGGTGATGCTGGCATCGGCCCGGCTGGCGCCGAGGTTGCCGCCGCCCAGGCCCAGGTCGACCTGGGTGCGACCGTTGCCGCGACGGGTGAAGATCTGAACCACACCGCCGATGGCATCGGAGCCGTACAGCGCGCTGGCCGGGCCCTTGAGCACTTCCACGCGGTCGATCTGCGAGAGGGGCAGGGTTTGCCAGTCGGCACCGCCGGTGGACTGGGAGTCGATGCGCACGCCGTCGATCAGCACCACGGTGTGGCGGCTCTCCGCACCGCGCAGATAGAGGCTGGTGGACGCGCCCGCGCCGCCGTTGCGGGACATCTCCAGGCCTGCGACGTTGCGCAGCAGGTCGGGGAGGCTGCCGTAGCCCTGGCGTTCAATCTCGTCGCGGGAGATGAGGGTGAGGTCGCCCAGCACATCGGCCAGGCGCATGGGGCTGCGCGAGCCGGTGACGGTGATGCTGTCGAGTTTGCTGGGGGAGACTGCGGATGCCGCTGCGGTTGCGGTTGCGGCTGCGGCTGCGGCTGCAGTCGTGGAGTCTGACGCGGCACCCTGGACGCTGGCGGCCATGACGGCAGCGGGGGCCAGTGTGCAAAGGGTGAGGGCCATGGGGGCCAGTGGAGCCGCGAGGGCCCGGAGGGGGAACAGCGCGGACGAGGCCGCCTTAGAGGTGAAGGCAGGCAGCACGCGGGCACGAGGCCGGGCGCTCAGGAGGCAGCGGGACATGGAAACCAATAGCAGGCGATACGGCCGCCAGCTTCCCCGCAGGCGTCCGTGACACGACCCGCCGCTTGCGCAGCGGATCTCCTGTTGGCCGGTATCCGGGCTGGTGGCGCGATGTCTGCGTCCTTCCCAGTGCCTTGCACCAGTGGACATGAGGACAGACACGGCCGGACGACCGGCTCACGGTGCGTGTGCAAGGCCCAGCACTTCAAGCGAGGCGGGGACACACGGGTGTGATCGGTCGGCCGACGGCCACTTACCGTTGCGGGGACAGCTCAGGTTGGTCGGAGGTCCGAAGGGCCGCCAACTTCCTGATTCCCGTTTAACTGCACAGGCGCAATGCCTGCACGAGCACCAACGGGGCGGATTCTAACGGGCGGGGGCGCGTCAGGAGGGGGGCGCGGAGAGATCCGCGTCGTCCTTGGGCCGCTTGGTCCTGCGGGGTTTGGGCGAGTCGTTGTCGCTTGACTCCTTCGACGCCTTGGCTTCTTTGGGAGGCTTCGGAGCCTTCGGTTCCTTGGCCTCGTTAGCCGCCTTCGCTGCCTTGGGTGTCTTGGCTTCCTTCGGTGCTTTCGGTTCCTTGGGCGCTTTGGGCTCCTTTGGCGCTTTAGGCGCCTTTGGGGGCTTTGGCTCCTTGGGTGCCTTCGGAGGTGGCGGCGGCTTCGGCTTGGGTTTGGTCTTGTCCTTGGCGTGCCGGGCGGCCGCCTCGGCGGCGGGCGCGAGGGTGGTCAGACCGTTGATGCCCGCGGCTGCGGGTGCGGCGGCGCGCTGGGCGCCCGGGTTCTCCCGCGATCGCTGCAAGGCGTCGAGGTCTCGCGCTTCCTGCAGCGTGCGCTGACGGGCAGCGCGCTGCTGGTCGGGCGTGACACGGTCTTCGGGAAGCTCCATCGCACTGCCGGCGACGCCGGGCGGGCAGGGGCTGTCCCGCAAGTCCTGGCCCTTGGGGCCGCAGCGGTAGTACTGCGCACGTCCGCCCGCGCCCGCGCCCGTGGGCGAAGTGGCTCCCTCTGCCGGTCCTGCCATCCCGTTGGGGGAGATTGCGAACAAGGTGATCGCGAGCAGGACGGCAGCGGGCTTCATGGCTAGGCTTCGTTGGTGGAGGAGCCGGTGGCGGACGTACCGGTGGGGCCGGTGGTGCTGTTGGCGCCTGTGGGACCTGTCGCTGGCGTGCGGTTGGCGTTGCCCGCGGCATCCTGACGCGGCGGCTTCGGCCGCGGCGGCTTGGCATGGATCTTCGTCAGTGCCTTGGCCAGGTCGCCTTGCAGCATCAGCGGCACCGCGTCCATCGACTTGGCAATGCAGTCCTCGATCAACTGACGCTCCGCCAGTGGCGGCTTGCGCAGCACATAGTTGGCCACTTCCGCCTTGTGGCCCGGATGCCCGATGCCCAGGCGCAAACGCCAGAAGTTGGGCGACCCCAACTGGGCCTGCATGTCCTTGAGGCCGTTGTGACCACCGTTGCCGCCGCCTTGCTTGAACTTCATCTCGCCGGGCGGGATGTCCAGCTCGTCATGGATGGCCAGGATCTCTTCCGGTGCGATCTTGAAAAATCGCGCCAGCGCCGCCACCGACTTGCCCGACAGATTCATGTAGGTCATCGGCTGCAGCAGCCAGATGGGGCCGCCCGCGCTGGGGGCGTTGTTCACCCGCGCCACCAGCCCGTGATAGTTGCGGTCCGCCTGCAGCGTGGCGCCCAGGCCGCGTGCGAGCGTGTCGATCCACCAGAAACCCGCGTTGTGGCGGGTGTCTTCGTATTCGGTGCCGGGGTTGCCCAGGCCAACAAGGAGTCGAATCATGTGGGGATTATCGAGTGGAGCGCCCATGAAAAAGGCCCCGCTGAGCGGGGCCTTCGCTGCCCTTTGAAGAGGGCGTCCCTTGGAGGGATGGGATCAAGAAGATTACTTCTTCTTCTTGCCCTTGGCTTCCGGTGCCGGAGCAGCGGCCACCACGATCTCTTCCACAACGGCAGGCACCGGGGTGGCGATCACGGGGTTCGGCTTGCCGTGGGTCACGATCTTGATGTGCGGAGCCAGCTTCAGGTCGTTCACGTGCACCGAGTGACCCATGGTCAGGCCGCTCAGATCCACTTCGATGAACTCGGGCAGCTGCTGCGCCAGGCAGGTGATCTCCAGTTCGGTGATCACGTGGTTCACGGTGCCCTTGTCGGTCTTGACGGCCGGCGATTCGGCTTCACCCACGAAGTGCAGCGGCACCTTCTTGGTGATCTTGGTGGTGGCGTCCACGCGCTGGAAGTCCACGTGCAGCACTTGCGGCTTGTACGGGTGCATCTGGTAGTCACGCAGCAGCACCTTGGTGGTGGCGCCGGCCAGTTCCATGTCCAGCAGGGAGCTGTGGAAAGCTTCCTTCTTCAGGGCGTGGAACAGAGCGTTGTGGTCCAGCTCGATCGAGACGGGTTCACCAGCACCGTAAACGATACCGGGCACCTTGCCAGCGTGACGCAGGCGGCGGCTCGCTCCGGTCCCCTGCAGCTTGCGCTCAAAAGCGACGAATTTCATATCTAACTCCAATGTGACGGACAACCCCCATGGCTGTCCGGGTGAAGGCCCCGCGACCAGGCGCCTTCTGCTTGATGAAGACCCGGCGGGCCTTCACCAGAACGCTGTGCGTCAGAAGTTGTTGTTCTGCTCGGAGAACAGGGAGGTCACCGACTCACCGTCCGAAATACGGCGGATGGTTTCGGCGAACAGGAATGCCACGGACAACTGACGGATCTTGCCGCAGGCCTTGGCGGCCTCCGACAGGGGAATGGTGTTGCTGATCACCACTTCGTCCAGCTGCGAGCTCGAGATGCGCTCGATGGCCGGGCCGGAGAGGATGGGATGGGTGCAATAGGCGAAGACGCGCTTGGCGCCGCGGTCCTTCAGGACTTCCGCCGCCTTCACCAGCGTGCCGGCGGTGTCGATCATGTCGTCCATGATGACGCAGTTGCGGCCGTCGATGTCGCCGATGACGTGCATCACTTCAGAGACGTTGGCGGCGGGACGGCGCTTGTCGATGATGGCCAGGTCGCAGCCCAGCTGCTTGGCCAGCGCACGGGCGCGGACCACACCGCCCACGTCGGGGCTGACCACCACCAGGTTTTCGTAGTTGCGGGCCTTCAGGTCGGACAGCAGCACCGGGGAGGCGTAGATGTTGTCCACCGGGATGTCGAAGAAGCCCTGGATTTGGTCGGCGTGCAGGTCCATCGTGAGCACGCGCTCGACGCCGACAGTTTCCAGCAGGTTGGCCACGACCTTGGCCGAGATGGGCACGCGGGTGCTGCGAGGACGACGGTCCTGGCGGGCGTAGCCGAAGTAGGGAATCACCGCGGTGATGCGACGGGCGCTGGCGCGCTTGAGGGCATCCACCATGATGAGCAATTCCATCAGGTTTTCGTTGGTGGGTGCGCAGGTGGGCTGGATCACAAAGACGTCGCGGGCGCGGACGTTTTGCTGGATCTCGACAGTCACCTCACCGTCGGAGAAACGGCCGACCACAGCCTTGCCGAGCTCGAGGCCCAGATGGGTGGCGATTTCTTTGGAGAGGGACGGGTTAGCGTTACCCGTGAAGAGGACGGTATTGAGCAGCACAGCGGGCCATCCAAAAAATTTGTGGCCCGGTGGCCAACCCAGCGGGTCCCGGATTGAAACTAAGAAATTTGGCAGGGGAGGAAGGACTCGAACCCTCGCATGTCGGAATCAAAATCCGATGCCTTAACCAACTTGGCGACTCCCCTACACAGGACATTGTGCGTGGCACAACACCCTTAAACCTTCAGTCTGCTGCCCAGCCCAGTAATGGGTGAACATCAAGACTGCGACACATTCTACCAGCCCATTTCGGAGGTAAATCAAATGGAACGCTAATATTTAGTGAACCATTTGCTTTTGCTTCCGATGTCGCCTTGGAATTACTTCCTAAGCTGGCATTTGAGTCATCAGCATTCTGCTGCGAAGCCGAGAGTATAGCAAATACTGCGCTGCCTGAACCCGTCATTCGACTATTGCCGTAGCGAGTTTGCAACCAGTGCAATGCTTCCGAAACTTCCTGGCTTGCAGCTTCAGCAGGAGGCTGCAGATCGTTTCTGCCCCACCCTGAAACTGCCAGTTCAGTGAGTTTCTCCAGCGTTGCTTCGCTCATCCATGTATTACCAGCTGTATGAGCTGCAATACTCTTCTGTGCGTTGCCTGGATTCTCAGCTCCAGCGTGACCGGTATTCACAATGCCGCTTCTTGTGTCAGCCAAAGATTCTGATGAATCTATTGCTGCATCAATATTGCTTGCTTCGTGCCCGCCGTTCACTGCAGGAAAGCCCGCCACTATAGCCACACTTTTCGATCTCTGCAACAGGGGGCTCGAAAAAATTTCCTTGGTGCCGATACTCACCTGCGGCTTGACCACCGCCAGTGGCGTCACCGGCACCTTCACTTCGTGAAGAATCTCACCAATGCCCTCCACGAAGGCATTACGGCCGCCGACGAAGAAGGGCACATCCGCGCCCAGATTCAGCGCCAGGGGCAGCAGCCGCGAGCGCGGCCAGTTCAAGCCCCACAGGCGGTTGAGCGCCAGCAGCGTGCTGGCAGCATCGGACGAGCCGCCCCCCATGCCGGCCCCGGCGGGCAGACGCTTCTCGATGTGGATGTCCACCCCGTAGGACACCCCGCTGGCCGCCTGCAGGGCCCGCGCCGCGCGCAGGCACAAGTCGTCCGGCGGTAGCGCGTCGCCCTGGTCATGCCGATGCAGGGCGCCGTCCGAGCGACGCTCGAAATGCAGCGTGTCCGCCCAGTCGATCAGCACGAACAGGGACTGCAGCAGGTGATACCCATCCGGCCGCTTGCCCACCACATGCAGGAAGAGGTTGAGCTTGGCGGGTGCTGGGACGTCGTAGAGGGCTAACACGGGACGTGGATGCTGGAGTTGTAGGGGACGGGCAGGGCAGCCGCGGTATTGTCCGTCAGGCCCGAAGTGCTCGCAGCGCAGGGAGCGCACTCACCACGCGCTGCCCGTAGCGGCGGCCATGCTTGCCGACTGCCGGCGGCGTCAACGGTGCCAGCAGCGCCAACTGCGCAAGCGACGCTTACTGCGCTTCGTCCAGCTTCAGCCGCAAGGTCGCGAGCGGCTCGGGCCCATTCGGATTCAGCCGCTGCGCCACGATCAATCCACTCGGAAAGCGCCGCAGGTCCACCTGCCAGCCCAGTTGCTCAAAGCCTTGATTCCCCGTGCTGCGGTGCGCCGTGCCGGGCCAGGGCTGGCCCTTGAGCCAGTCGAACAGCGCCTGCACCGGCAGGGCCTCGCCCAGCAGCTCCTGAGTGAGTGCATCCAGCGTGTCGTAACTGCGCGCCTCGTCCGGTGTGCGCAACTGCGCCATGCCAGGCTGCCAGGACACCCGCGCAATCAGGCTGCCCATGGGCGTGCTCATCTCCAGCCGACCGCGCGCCGGGTCCCCCAGCAGCTCGAAGTTGGCGGTGACGTTCTGTCCGCGCGGCTGCCCACCCGCGCCGGCAGGCACCACCAGGCCGAAGCGTCCGGTCAGGCGGGGCGCCTGCGCCAGCGCGGCGGATTCCTGCTCACTCACCTTCGGCACGCTGGTGCAAGCGCTCAGGCCCAAACCAAGCACCACAGCGGCCGATGCCGCCAGCCACATCCGGCGCTGCATCAGGGTCGCACCTTCAGACGCTGCAGCGTGCTCTTGACCGATTCATTCTCCGGATCACGCTTCATCGCATCCGCAAAGATGCGCCGCGCTTCGTCCTGCTGACCGGCCGCCCACAGCACCTCGCCCAGATGCGCGGCGATCTCCGGATCCGGCCGCGAGCCGTAAGCCTGGCGCAGCAGACGCTCCGCCTCACCCATGCGGCCCAGCCGGAATTCCACCCAGCCCATGCTGTCCATGATGAAGGGCTCGCCCGGCGCAAAACTCAGCGCCTTGGAGATCAGGTCCCGTGCCTCTTCCAGGCGCTCATTGCGATCCGCCAGCGCATACCCCAGCGCGTTGTAGGCGTGGTAGTGCTGCGGCTTGATCTGGATGACCTTCTGCAGCAGCGCCTCCATCTCCTTCATCTTGCCCAGCTTCTCGGCCATCATCGATTGCTCGTAGAGTAGATCGGTGTCGTCGCCATTGGCCGCGACGCCTTCGCCCAGCAGGTCGTAGGCTGCCTGCCACTGGCGGTTCTCGCGCAGCAACTGGGATTCGGCCAGCAGCTTGGCGCGCCGGTCCTTGGTGTCCTCCGCGGGCAGCGACTGCAGCAGCTTGCGTCCCTGCTCCAGCTTGCCCTGACGCGCCAGCAGCGACGCACGGCGATAGGCAATGTCCAGATTGCCCGGCGCAGCATCGATCTGGCCGAGGCGCTTTTCCGCCGACTTCAGATCACCGCGCATCTCCGCGGCCTGGGCCAGCAGCAGCAGCCCTTGCTGACGGGCTTCACGGTCGCTCAGCTCCAGACGTTCACGCTGGGCCGGTTGATCGTCCAGCAGGCGCATGTAGCGCTGAAGGGCGGTCTCGGCGGCATCGGGGTGCTGAAGGTCCAGCTCCAGCGAGCCCAGGGCCAGCCAGGAGCCCAGGTTCTCGGGGGATTGCTCGGTGACGACACGGAACTCACGCGCGGCATCGGCCGGACGCTGAGCTCGGGCCAGTGCGCGGGCATAGGCCAGGCGCAGCGACTGGCGGTCCGGATGGGCCTGAAGTTCGGTGGTGACCAGCGATTCCGCTTCCGGGCGCTGCGGCAGCAATTCCACGGCCAGCAGCACCGGCTCTTCACGGTCGGGGAAATCCCGCTGCGCCGCTCGCACATTCACCAGGGCTGCTTCCGAATTGCCCGCCAGCTGCGCCAGACGCGCCAGCACCATCAGCGACACAAAGCGTGTTTCCGGTCGCGCCGCTGTTTCCTGCAGCAGCGGCTCCAGCCCGTCCAGCACCTTCTTCGGCTCCGGACTGCGGGCAAACAGCTGCGGGATGCCGGCCAGGAACCCGGCGCGGGCGTCCGGCGCATTCAGGGCGAGCAGCGCCCGCAAAGGGGCCGCCACTTCGGCCGGCCGGTTGAGCAGAGCCAGCAGCTGGATCAGCGTGCGATGGGCTTCCTGCGAGGTCGGCAGCGTGTCGCGCCAGGCGCGTGCGGCGACCACGGCCTGGTCACCGGCCCGGGCTTGCAGCGCAATGGCCACCACGCGGCGGAACAGGGTCTCGTCCTCGGCGCGGCGGGCGGCGTCCAGCAGCACCTGGAAGGCGACGCCGGGCTGATCGTTCTGCAGCTCCATCTCGCCGATGAGCAGCTGATAGAACATCGGCGCGTCCAGGTCGGAGTTCTGGACCGGTTCCGGCGCGGACGCCGCCGAAGCAGGGGCTGAAGAGGGCGCCGAAGCAGGCGCCGACGCTGCGGCAGGCGGGGAGGACTGGGCTGGCTGGACAGTCTGTGCAACGGTCTGGGCGTTTGCAGCGCAGCTCAGGGCAAGGGCGGCGGGAATCCACCAGGAATGACGCACAAAGGCGGGCATGAAAAAACTCCTGAACTGACGCAAGGGAGGCAAACAAGACTCCAGACCATTCTAGGGACGCTCGGCGGCCCCTCTATCATTGAGCCATGCCAGAGTTGCCAGAAGTTGAAGTTACACGACTGAGCTTTGCCGCTGCCATTGAAGGGTCTCGTGTGCTGGAGGTGCGCATGGGCAAGCCACTGCGCTGGCCGCTGGGCGTGGAGGCCGGGCGGCTGGTGGGCCGACGGGTGGGGGCGGTGCTGCGGCGGGGCAAGTATTTGTGGCTGCCGCTGCGCAGCGACGCCGACGCCATCGACATCCAGGACCCCGCCCGCCCGCTGCCGCCCGAGGGCGGCCTGCTGCTGCACCTGGGCATGTCCGGGTCGCTGGCGTTCCGGGAGCAGCCGCCGGTCTCCGGTCCCCACGACCACTTCGAGCTGATCACCGATCGCGGCGTGCTGCGGCTGACTGACCCGCGCCGTTTTGGTGCGGTGGTGTGGTCCGAGGGCCTGGACGTGGCACCGGCCGCCAAGCTGCTGGCCGGCATGGGGCTGGAGCCGTTTGACGCGGCCTTCGATGGCGCCCATCTGCACCGCGGCTTCAAGGGCCGACGGGTGGCCATCAAGCAGGCCATCCTGGCCGGCGACGTGGTGGTGGGCGCCGGCAACATCTATGCCTGCGAGGCGCTGTTCATGGCGGGCATCGATCCACGTCTGCCCGCAGGCAAGATCAGCCGACCCCGTGCGCAGAAGCTCGCGCAAGCGCTGACCCAGGTGCTGGGCGAGGCGCTCCAGGCCGGCGGCAGCACGCTGCGCGACTTCAAGGACGCCCACGGGGTGGCCGGCAGCTTCCAGATGCAGGCGCGGGTGTATGGCCGGGAGAAGGAACCGTGCCGGGTCTGCGGCACGCCGATCCGACGCATCGTGCAGGGTCAGCGATCGACGTTTTTCTGCCCCACCTGTCAAAAGCGCTGAGCAGAAGCGCTGAGTGCTGACCGCTGACCGCTGACCGCTGACCGCCGAGCACAGCTCACTGACCGCGTCGCGCGCAGCCCTGCTGCCACACGCGGACGCCCCACACGCGATACTCCGGCCCCTGATGACCGACGAAGAACTCCAAACCCGCGTGCAGGCCCTGCGCGGCGACTTTGCGCCGCTGCTGCTGGCCTGGCAGCGCCAGGACGGCCGGCACGACTTGCCGTGGCAGAACACGCGTGACCCCTACCGGGTGTGGCTCTCCGAGATCATGCTGCAGCAGACGCAGGTGACGACGGTGCTGGGCTATTACAAGCGCTTTCTGGAACGCTTCCCTGACGTCGCCGCGCTGGCCGCCGCGCCGCAGGACGAGGTGATGGCCGCCTGGGCAGGCCTGGGCTACTACAGCCGCGCCCGCAATCTTCACAAATGCGCCCAGACGGTGATGGAGCGCCACGGCGGTGCCTTCCCGCGCACGGCGGCGGAGCTGGCGGAGTTGCCGGGCATCGGCCGCTCCACGGCGTCGGCCATCTCGTCCTTCTGCTTCGGAGAACGGGTGGCGATTTTGGACGGCAACGTCAAGCGCGTGCTGGGCCGGCTGCTGGCCTTCGACGGCGACCTGGCGCAGCTCTCGCAGGAAAAGCGCCTGTGGCGACAGGCCGAAGCTCTGCTGCCCGCCTCCGAATCCGACATGCCGGCCTACACCCAGGGCCTGATGGACCTGGGCGCCAGCCACTGCTCACCGCGCCAGCCGCAATGCCTGCTGTGCCCTGTCTCCGGGCTGTGCCACGGGCGGGCGCAAGGGGATCCGACGCTCTACCCGATCAAGACCCGCAAACTCAAGCGCGGCCAGCGCGAGAACTGGTGGTTGTGGCTGGAGCATGAAGGCCGGATCTGGCTGCAGCAGCGCCCGAGCGAAGGGCTCTGGGGCGGGCTATGGACCTTGCCGATGTACGACAGCGAGGACGCGCTGGATGCACATCGCCAGGCGCTGGGCGTGGCGGAGCTGGAAACCCTGCCTCGCGTCCAGCATGCGCTGACGCACTTCGACTGGGTGCTGCATCCACGTCGCGGGGTGCTGACGGGGCCTGCGCCGGAAGCCGTTGTCGTTCCCGTGCCCGCACCTGCCTCCGCGCCCGTGCCCGCGCCCGCACCCGCACCCGCACCTGCCTCCTCGCCCCCCGCCGGCCAATGGGTCGCCCGGGAGAACTTGAGCCAATACGCCCTCCCTGCGCCGCTGAAGAAGTTGCTGGATTGACCCGAGGCCGGGCGGGGGCTGGCTGGGATATCCTCCGCCCTTGCAGCTCACCTTTCTGCCCACCATGTCCTCAGCCGTCAAACCCCCCGTCAAAAGCGCCCTCGAATCTGCCCTGGTCGCATTTCTGATCTTTGGCGGCTGCTTGTGGCTGCTGGTCTCCGGCACGGAAGACGGCGCCGACATCCCCGCGGGCCGCGGCGTGCTGTGCGGACTGGGCATGTCGATCGGGCTGATCGCGCACTGGGCCTACATGGCCATTGCTGCGAAGCGGGCCGGGCGCAATGTGCTGGGGTGGACGCTGCTGATGGTGTTCACCATGCCGATCGCGTCCGTGGTGCTGGCCATTTTGCTGACCAACCAGGCGGAAGAGGCGGAGCAGGGAAGCCGGGCCGCCTGATTGGGCGTGTGATCTGGCGTTTGATCTGGCGTCACTGCTGACCCCGTTTCAGGCGCGATTTTTGGCAGTGCTGCTGGCGACGTTCCCCTCGGCTCAGCCGCCTCAGCGAGCGTCCAGCTCCCGATGCCGCTTGAGCACCTGCCCGTGATAGGCGAACTGCTTGGCCAGCGTCTCCACCAGATACACCGACCGATGCTGCCCGCCGGTGCAGCCAATGGCCACCGTCAGATAACTGCGCTGGTCTGAGCCGAAGCTGGGCAACCACTGCGCAATGAACGCGCCGATCTGGCTGAGCATCAGCCGCACTTCCGGCTGCTGCTCCAGATACTCCGCCACCGGCTGATCCCGGCCCGTCAACGGACGCAGTTCCCGGTCGTAATAGGGGTTGGGCAGCACCCGCACATCAAACACGAAGTCCGCATCGCTGGGCACGCCGTGCTTGAAGGCGAATGACTGGAACACCAGCGTCAACGACGAGCCGCTCACCCGCACCAGGTCCCGCACCCAGGCGCGCAACTGCGCCGGACGCAGCTGGCTGCTGTCGATCACGGTGGACTCCATGCGCAGCGGCGTCAGCAGCTCCCGCTCCAGCGCAATGGCTTCCTGCAGTGCGCGATGGGTGTCGCTGTCGTCCACGCCGGCCCGCAGCGGATGCGGACGACGGGTTTCGGAGAAGCGGCGCAGCAGCGTGTCGTAGTCCGCGTCCAGGAAGATGCTGCGCAGGGCCACGCCTTGCAGCCGCATCTCCTTGATGTGCAGCAGCAACTGGGGCAGGGACCCGGCACTGCGCACATCCACCGCAATCGCCACGCGGCGACGCGAGCCGCTCTCATGTTCCAGCTTCAGGAAGTGGGGCAGCAGCTCCGGCGGCAGGTTGTCGACGCAGAAGAAGCCGGCATCCTCCAGCGCATGCATGGCGATGGACTTGCCGCCGCCGGACATGCCGGTGACCAGCACCAGTTCGGTCATGTGGGCGGCCTGGCCGGCGACGGAGTTTTCTTGCGGGGGCATCATGGTTTGACCTTCCGGCCCTTGACGGCACCAGCTTCCAGCGGCGTGACTCGCGCGGAATGCGCCAGCATCTCCTGCGCATGGGCCAGGCTGGTGGACGACAGGCGCTCGCCGCCCAGCATCCGCGCGATCTCGGCGGTGCGGGCTTCACCCTGAATGGGCTGCACGTCGGAACTGGTCTTGCCGCCCTTGGCGGCCTTGGCCACCAGGAAGTGATGGTCGGCGCAGGCGGCCACCTGCGGCAGATGGGTCACGGCCAGCACCTGCACCCGCTGGCCCAGCTGCTTCATCAGCCGACCCACGGTCTCGGCGACGGCACCGCCGACGCCCGAATCAATCTCGTCAAAGATCAACGTGCCAGCGCCGCTGTTCTGCTGGCTGGTGGTGACGGCGATGGCCAGCGCAATGCGCGAGAGTTCGCCGCCCGAGGCCACCTTGCCCAGCGGACGCGGCGTGCTGCCCGCATGCCCCGCCACCAAAAATTCCGCCGACTCCAGCCCGAAGGCCTGCGGCTCTTCCTGCGGCTGCAGCGAGACTTCGAAGCGGCCACCGGCCATGCCCAGTTGCTGCATGGCCTGGGACACAGCCGTGGACAGCGCCGGCGCCGCCTTGGCCCGCGCAGTGCTGACCAGTTTGGCTTCCTTCTGATAGGCCTTGAGCGCCTGCGCCTGCTTGGCCTGCAGGCCTTCCAGGTCGGTGGCGGCATCCAGCTGGGTCAGCTCGGCCTTCCATTCGTCCAGCAGCGCCGGCAGCTCCACCGGCGGGCGACGATAGCGGCGCGCCAGCGTCACCCAGGCGGAGACGCGCTCGTCCAGTTGCTGCAGTCGGTCCGGGTCCAGCTCAGCGGCGTTGAGATAGCTGCTCAGGCTGTGGGCCGCATCCTGCAACTGGGCCTGGGCGCCGATCAGCGCATTGACCGTGTCCTGCAGGCCAGCGTCATAGGTCAGCACGTCCTGCAGGCTGGAGAGTGCGTCTTCGGTCAGGGCCTGTGCGTTGATCTCGGCTTCGCTCAGCCGGTCCAGCGCGCCCCGGGCCGCGTCCATCAGCGACTGCGCATGAGACAGGCGCTGATGCTCGGCATTGAGGTCTTCCCACTCCTCGGCGGTGGGGGCCAGACGGTCCACCTCGCCGATCTGCCAGCTCAGGCGCTCATGCTCCCGGGCCAGATCCGCCTGGCGGGCCTGGGCGGTGGCCAAGGCTTCGCTGGCCTGCCGCCACTGCGTGTAAGCGGCGGCGACCGGACGGGCGTCGATCTGCCCGAATTCATCCAGCAACTGACGCACGCTGGCCGGCCGGGTCAGGCCTTGCCAGGCGTGTTGGCCGTGGATGTCCAGCAGGTGTTCGGCCAGTTCCCGCAGCTGAGCGACAGTGGCGGCGCTGCCGTTGATCCAAGCCCGGCTCTTGCCCTGGGCGTCGATCACCCGGCGCAGCAGCAGGCTGGCGTGTTCGTCGTCGGTGGCGAAGCCGCCTTCTTCCAGCCAGCTCAGCACCGCTTCGGGGCGGTCGAATTCGGCGGTGATCTCCGCTTTGGGCGCACCTTCGCGCACCACGGCCGCATCCCCGCGACTGCCTAGGGCCAGTTGCAGGGCGTCGATGAGGATGGACTTGCCGGCCCCGGTTTCCCCCGTCAGCGCCGAAAAGCCGGCGGCGAAGTCCAGTTCCAGTTCCGGCACGATCACGAAATCTCGCAGGCTCAGGCGGCGAAGCATGTCGGTGAGTCCTTCAATGGCTCAAATCGGGTCGTTCAATCAACTCACGCCTTCATACCAGCGGAGTTTTCGTCGCAAGGTGGCGTAGTAGCTCCAGCCGCGGGGATGCAGGAACTGGGCCCGGTGCTGGGAGCGCCGCACGGTGATGCAGTCCCCATGCAGCAGGCTGGCCAGGCTCTGCATATCGAAATTCACGCTGGCGTCCCGCCCCGCCACGATGGTCAGTCGCACCTCGCCTGCATCCGGCAGCACGATGGGCCGGTTGGACAGGGCGTGGGAGGCAATCGGCAGCACCACCCAGCCGGCGATGCCGGGATGCAGGATGGGCCCGCCGGCGGACAGGGCGTAGGCGGTGGAGCCGGTGGGGGTGCCGACGATGACCCCGTCGGCCCGCATGTTGGCGACGAATTCGTCCCCCACATCCACCCGCAGCTCCACCATGGAGGCGGTGGCGCCGCGGCTGACGACCACGTCGTTCAGCGCCACGCCGGAGAAGATCTGCTCCCCGTCCCGCAGGACAGCGCCTTCCAGCATGGAGCGGTGTTCGCTCTCATAGTCGCCGGCGAAGATGGGGGCCAGCGACTCCTTGTACTGTTCGGCGGAGATGTCGGTGATGAAGCCCAGCCGGCCCTGGTTGATGCCGACCAGCGGCATGCCGTAGCGGGCGACCTCGCGGGCGAAGCCCAGCATGGTGCCGTCGCCGCCGACCACCACGGCCAGGTCGCACTGCTGGCCCATTTCCGCGTGGGAGAGGGCGGGGAAGGTGGAGATGCCGGTGGTGTCGGCTGTTTCCTGATCCAGGGAAACATCCAATCCCTGGCCGGCCGCAAAATCGGCAATCTCCTCCAGGAGCGGACGGATACCGCGAGCCTGAGGCTTGCCGACGATGGCCACATGACGGAAGCGCTTGGACATATGCGCAGAATTACACCACAGCACCGCGGGCCCCTCCGGGGGAAGGGCTGGGGATTCAATACAATCAAAAGATGCTCGACGAGCGCGCCAAAACACTGCTGAAGACCCTGGTTGAACGCTACATCGCGGACGGACAGCCGGTGGGCTCGCGCACGCTCTCCAAGGCCTCGGGCCTGGAGCTGAGCCCGGCGACCATCCGCAACGTGATGGCCGACCTGGAAGAACTGGGGCTGATTGCCAGCCCTCACACCAGCGCCGGGCGCATCCCGACGGCCCGGGGCTACCGGCTGTTTGTGGACACGCTGCTGACGGCCAAGGCCAACACGGCGGCGGAAGTGCCGTCGCTGGAGTCCCAGTTGCTGCCGGACCAGCCGCAGCGGGTGATTGCCAACGCGGCGCAACTGCTGTCGAGCCTGTCGAGTTTTGTGGGGGTGATCACGGCGCCGCGCAAGAGCAGCGTGTTTCACCACATCGAGTTCCTCCGGCTGGGGGAGCGGCGGGTGCTGGTGATCATGGTGTCCCCGGAAGGGGATGTGCAGAACCGGCTGGTGTTCACCGCGCAAGACCTGAACCAGTCTGAACTGACCGAGGCGAGCAACCGGCTCAATGCGCACTATTCGGGCATGAGCCTGGATATGGTGCGGGACCGGCTGCGGACGGAGGTGGATGCGCTGCGCGGGGAGATCGCTTCGCTGATGAGCGCGGCGGTGGACGTGGGCACGCAGAGCTTCCAGCAGCATGAGCCGGTGATCATCTCCGGCGAGCGGAACCTGCTGACGGTGCAGGATTTCAGCCACGACATGGGCAGCCTGCGACGGATGTTCGACCTGTTTGAGCAGAAGACGCAGTTGATGCGGCTGCTGGATGTGTCGAGCCGGGCGGAAGGGGTGCGCATCTACATCGGCGGGGAGAGCCAGGTGGTTCCGTATGAGGAACTGTCGGTGGTGTCCGCGCCGTATGAGGTGGATGGCGAGGTGGTGGGCACGCTGGGGGTGATCGGGCCGACGCGGATGGCGTATGACCGGATGATCCAGATCGTGGACATTACGTCGAGGATGGTGAGCAATGCGTTGTCGCAGAAGCAGGGGGGGTAGCCGCTTGGGCTCTGCGCTGCTGGATGCTTCTGGGGTGGGCTTGGGCTTGGGCTTGGGCTAGGGCCTGGGCTGGGCTGTGGCTTGGGCGTGAGGCAGGAGAGGCCCGGGACGGGTCTTGCCTTGAGTAGAATCGCGGGCTTCCGCTGATCCACTGTTCAGGGGGCCGTTAGCTCAGTTGGTTAGAGCAGAGGACTCATAATCCTTTGGTCACAGGTTCAAGTCCTGTACGGCCTACCATTGTTCATTGGCTAGCTAATGTGCCGGCGACGTGCCGAGACTCTCATGCTGGCCCCGCCGCTGCGACGCCAAGCCTCCTCCAAATGGCCATCCAGCCCTCAATCCAACTAGTCGAGTCACGCCACGCCTTCTAGCTGCAGACGGGGCGCATCTACGGTTGCGCGTCGAACCTCTTAGTTGGCTTCGCTTTTGGTAGCTACGCTGTCTTTGCATACAGTAAAATTCAAGGCGGATGGAGTCTCCAGCCGGATCGTTTCGGCGTGATGGCTAGGCTCTTCGATGTACAAAATTCCACGTCTCATACCAACATGGCTTCGAAAAAGCAAATGGCTAAAAAGCCATTGACAGTGCTCTCGCTGTTCAGCGGCACCGGAGGGCTAGACATTGGCTTAGAGATGGCTGGGCTTGAAACGCTAGTTTGCGTTGACAATGACCCTGAATCTTGTAAGACGCTAAGACATAACCGCCCGAACTGGGCGGTTTTTGAAGGTGATATTCGGGATTTTGAACCAATAGGCTCATTTGACCTAGTAGTGGGCGGTCCTCCATGTCAGGGATTCAGTACGGCGGGGAAGGGGAATCCCGACGATCCGCGCAATTTCTTGTGGAAAGAATATTTTCGCGTAGTCGAGCGAGTTAGGCCTATGGCCATCTTGCTCGAAAATGTCGCTGGAATGATGAACAAGAAGAACTCCCATCACATTGAGGAGTTCATAGAAAAGCTGTCAAGCCTTGGATACCTGGCGAACTATGGGGTGCTGGATGCGTCGGCTTACGGGGTGCCACAAAGCCGCAAGCGGTTAATTGTCGTTGCTGGATTGGGTTTTAAGCCAGATCTTCCGACCCCCGATAGTGCCGCAAAGAAAAGATCGGCAAAAGAAGCTATTCACGATCTTATCGGGCGACGTGATGTAGAGAACCATGAGCCTAATAACCATGCGCCACATGTTGTAGAGCGATGGACGAAGTTAAAGGAAGGCGAGGTGGATCCAAATTACCGGAGAGGTCGGATTTATGCTGATCGCCCATCGCCAACGATACGTGCTGGCGGTGGGCATGGACCCAATGGCGACCATCTTGCAGGTTTCCATCCTCCTATTCACTACAAGCTTCCACGGCAACTCACAGTCAGAGAATCTGCTCGGATTCAATCATTTCCGGATAGTTGGATTTTTTGCGGCAGCAAAACTGCGCAAGGCCGGCAAGTCGGAAACGCTGTCCCGCCGCTGCTGGCAAAAGCACTAGGCGAAGCCCTTAAACACTCGATTTCAATGGCTGTGGATAGTGGGATGACCACCGCTAAGCGACGTAGAAACGGTACGGTTGGATAACCTGCAGCGAAAATGGGCGTATTGTCACCCCGAGCGCTAGATTCGGAAACCAGATCTAGAATGCTTTGAGGGACGTTTTGATCCGGCCTTCAAACTGAGGTTGTGCGATAGCCTTACCCCCAGTTAGGCCTTTTACCGCTTCCTCTAATGTCATGAAATGCCGGTCGCCTTCGGTCAAAACGAATCGGCCATTCTCCGCATCGTGAGTAAAGTCAACTACAAACCATGCTACGTCAGACAGTGACGAATGGTCGACAGTTTGCATTGCGCCCATAGATTCAAAGAATGGCCTGTCAACGACGATAGCCATTCGCTTTCCCCACCTACGTAGTGTTGGTATTTTTATCTGAAGCTGAGGCATAAGGCGTTTTGGTCCGCTGCTGCGGTAGTCAGGTCTGCGATTCTCCTTTGGATAAACAAGCCCTGATCCGCCGTTTTGGACATCTGCGGTTATCTGATTAAACAATTTTGACATCTCAGGGCCGGAAAAATAAACTGCTTGTATTTCCAAAGCCATCCAGGGTAGTGGATAGTCGGCAGGTCGCGAGTTATCTACGATTACCATATCGATTCGCCCGACGTCTTCCCCTTCGCTTCCGTCAAACGTATCGAAAGACTCGAGAAACCCAACTTCTCCTACCAAAGCGGGATCGGGTTGGCCTAAAATTTCTCTAGATGCCCATTTGAAGGCGATTAAGCCTTCGTGAAAGCGATTTGGACACAACGTGCGAAGCGCACCTCTGTCTCCAGTCAACGGCGAAACAGTGCCATCTTCTGCCTGCTCATATGCTCGGAGGGAGCAGACGCCCCCGCTTTTTGAGCATGGAAGTTTTCCGTACCCCGGCAGATGTTTGAAAGGACAGAGTTTGACAGAGCTCTGCTCCTCTGAAAATCTATCTTCAAGCAGCGCTAGGCGAATCCTCTCCGACGGGCTTAGTTCTGCGTTCGCCGCCTTCATACGAAGTTCTATGAGGCGGTCCCGCTCGCTGCTTTTCATGCACAGGCTGGGTTGCAAACGATAGGTTGCAAATTCAACCCTTCGCTGCGGAGTCAGTTCCGTGAACGAATGTCCGTACCACTCGCCGATACCAAATCTAGATGGAAGGCCGCGCTGTCCTAGGGTCGAGTCTGCTGGAACTTCAGTTAATAATTCCCTATTTTCAACGTGATTTCCAGTTCTTGGATTCATTTTAACTTCCCTGTAAATATGTTTCTGTGATGGTTTGTCATCACTTTTGTCTGGTACTGGTATTCGGCGGTTTCCAGTGTGCCCAGATCATTTGCATTCTTTAGGCGCTTCAGCTCCCGTATACAAGTTTGGATGTTTCGCAAAGTCACGCTCAAGTTGGTTTGACCGCGACCAGATGAAGAGATTCGGGGTCATCCATGCCGCAATGAGGGTGAGTATGCCGAGTATGGATCGTTCGTTAATTGGGCTAGAAGCAAGTGGTCCGTTGGATTCTGAGGAGCTTACTTCCATAAAGAACAACACAAACGTTGAAACGCATAGTTCAAGCAAAACTATGAACGTGGCGTTTGAGTGCTCTCTAAGATGGGTGTAAGTCTCCCGAATGTCTCGCGACCCATCGCGCCTCCGAGCTCGGGTCAAAACTCTATAAAATCTGTGACTTGACCGTTCTGACGAAAATATTCGGAACAGGGTAACGTACTGCATTGCTCCAACGAAAACTGCGGGCAGAGAAAACGTCAGTAGGGCAATCACCGTTGGGCGGCCTTGAAGGCAAAGCAGCTTCGTGATCACCGTTACTGCGTAGATTAGCAACGCTGCCCAAGCGATTGCATTTAAGAGGTCGCGCCTAAGTCGGCGAATTCTTTTAATACGGCGGGAAATCTTTATACCCCTATAGTCGAGTGCCTCACTAGCGCTTTTGTCGAAATATAGGTAGAGGAAAGCGGTTATGGGTAATATTGTCAAAAAACTTATCGCGTCGGTTGCCCATTGAGTGAGCCCTGACATAAATAGTAGATTCTGAGTAAGAAGAGTTATTACCCAGCCAAGCCAAAAGTATCTAATCTGCCTTTCGATACTTGATCGCCCATATCGCCCAAAGTGAATGACGGTAATTGGCGTACTGATAATGTATGAATACATCAGTCCACCAGTGAATAATAAGGCGGCAAGGGCGGTTGTTGGTATGTCTCTTCCATCAAGAAGATCATGGGTTCGTGGCGTCTTGTGCACCTGAATAGCAACGTACCAAAACATCACAGTGAGGCAAACGGCACCAACCACGGTACCGGAGAAATATCTCACTAGGTAGGATTCCCACCATCTTGTGTTGGTCCCTGATGGGCCGGCCTTCTTTTCTTCGCTCAAGTGTCCTCCTGTTTCTTTTTAAGAATTTTGATAAGTGGATCCTATTTCTTGACTTATTCTTCAAATGGGATGTACTCGTTGCCGGCGTGACGTGGTGTTCAGCCCTTTGGTGCAACTCCTAACGGACCCTTGAAAGCATAGGAGAGGAAGGGATCCTAGATGACGAAGTCCTTAGAATCAGGATCAGACATCTACAGCGTTTCGAAGCAACCGAGTGGATCCATCGTACTCACCGCACGGCGGTAAGCATCCTGAAATTTTCTTCCGCTACGCCCTATAGCCCCAGAGGAAGCTTCGCACCGATCCAGCTGAGTTGCGTGTCACCGAGACTCACGCACAGCTGGCATGGACTTAATTGGCGCACGCCGATTTTTTCACACCTCTTCACTTCGTGTTCTGGACGAACTCATCGATGATTTCACCACGTCTGATGAGTGAAGACGACACGGAGTTATCCATGCGTCCGGCGCTGCATGATCAGTGACTGGTTACGGAGCTAAGAACCCGTGTCTGGTAGCAATATGGCATCTCCTGACGCATATGCCACGCATGCTCAGCATGCATGGTCTTCTTAACGTGAGCGTCTAGCGGCCCCACCTTGACGCTGGATCAGCAGGCGGAAGGTGCCCGGCAACTCGTTCTCGGCATCTTCAATGAGCGGTGGCACGCGCTGGGCGATGTAGGCGATGCCCTGTGGCACCACCAGGCCGTACTCGCCGAGGAGGCCGCGAATTTGGTAGATCTGCGCCGTGCGTGCCTTCACGGAGCGCTGGCGGACGCGGTGCAATGAGAGCACTGACTGCTGCTCGACGTTCTTGTTCGGCACGAAGCGCATTGATGGCCGGCTGACCGCCTCGCAGATCGCGTCGGCATCTGCAGCATCGTTCTTGTTGCTCTTGACGTAAGGCTTGACGAACTGTGGCGCCATCAGCCGCACCGTATGGCCCCGCGCCTGCAGCTTGCGGGCCCAGTGGTGAGCGCTAGCGCAGGCCTCGATGCCGACGAGGCAGGGCGGCAGGTTCGCGAAGAAGGGAGCAACCTGGTCGCGCTTCAGCTGCTTGCGCAGC
>JAIXSE010000029.1 GCA_027484825.1 Rubrivivax sp.
CCGGCCAGCTTTTCGGTACCCCGGTGCAGCAGGCCGATATGCGGGTCGGCACGCTGTACCACTTCACCATCCAGCTCCAGAACCAGGCGCAATACACCGTGCGCGGCCGGGTGCTGCGGCCCGAAGTTCAGGGTGTAGTTCTTGATTTCGGCCATGATCAGAGTCCGCCGTAGTTGTCTTCGCGGATCACGCGCGGGGTGATCTCACGAGGCTCGATGGTCACCGGCTGGTAGACCACCCGCTTCTGCTCGGGGTCGTAGCGCATTTCGACGTGACCCGTCACCGGGAAGTCCTTGCGCATCGGGTGACCGATGAAGCCGTAGTCCGTCAGGATGCGGCGCAGGTCTTCGTGACCTTCGAAGATGATGCCGTACAGGTCGAAGGCTTCGCGCTCGAACCAGTTGGCGGCATTCCAGATGGGGTTGACCGAGGCCACGACCGGGAAGTCGTCATCCGGGGCGAAGACCTTCAGGCGCAGGCGCCAGTTCTTGTTGATGGACAGCAGGTGGACGACAGCGGCGAAGCGCGGGCCTTCCCAGGCGCCGTCCTTGTAGGCGCTGTAGTCCACGCCGCACAGGTCGATCAGCTGTTCAAAGCGCAGTTCGGAATGGTCACGCAGCAGCTTGGCGACGTTGGCGTAATCCTTGGCGGCCACGGTGATGGTGATTTCGCCGAGTTCGCGCTTCAGGGCCACGATCTGGCCACCCAGGACGGACTCAAGCGCCGCCTGCAAGGTATCGAGTTTGCTCATGTGCTTGGCTGGCTGGGGTGCTTAGCGCGCGATGGTGTTTTCGCGACGGATCTTGGCCTGCAGCTGCAGGATGCCGTAGAGCAGCGCCTCGGCGGTCGGCGGACAGCCCGGGACATACACGTCCACCGGCACGATGCGGTCGCAGCCGCGCACCACCGAATAGCTGTAGTGGTAGTAGCCACCGCCGTTGGCGCAGGAGCCCATGGACAGCACCCAGCGGGGCTCGGCCATCTGGTCGTACACCTTGCGCAGGGCCGGGGCCATCTTGTTGCACAGCGTGCCGGCCACGATCATCAGGTCGGACTGACGCGGGCTGGGGCGGAACAACATGCCGAAGCGGTCGATGTCGTAGCGCGCCGCACCGGCGTGCATCATCTCCACCGCGCAGCAGGCCAGACCGAAGGTCATCGGCCACAGGGAACCGGTCTTGGACCAATTCACCAGTACGTCGATGGAAGTGGTCAGGAAGCCTTCCTTCATCAAGCCTTCGTTACCCATATCGAGATCCCAATCTTTCGAAAGCATGAGGTCGGGCGCCCTGCCCTCCCCCACCGCACAACAGGCCCATCAAAGTGTCGAGGGGCCTGTGCACTGTTGGTGGCTCAGCAGCCGGTCATTCCCAATCGAGGGCGCCCTTTTTCCATTCGTAGGCGAAACCCACGACCAGAATGCCCAGGAACACCATCATCGCCCAGAAGCCGGCAGGCCCCACTTCGCGCAGGGACACGGCCCAGGGGAAGAGGAAGGCGATTTCCAGGTCGAACAGGATGAAGAGAATGGCGACGAGGTAGTAACGCACGTCGAATTTCATTCGCGCGTTCTCAAAGGCCTCGAAGCCGCATTCATAAGGGGAGTTTTTGGCCTCGTCAGGACGACGCGGGCCGAGCACAAAGCCGAGAACCTGGGGTGCGATACCCACCACGGCGCCGACCAGAATGAAAAGGATGACGGGCAGGTATTGTTCCAGGCTCACGACGTTGCTCTTCGTTTAGTGCCGGAGAGACGGCCTGCCCAGGTCCTGCACTGCACCCCCCGAACCAAGCGCAGGCGATGCAGGTACCCGACAGACAGCCCCGTTCCGAACAGGTTTCCAACGGGCCACCGAGTTCAATCCGGTGCGAAGAAACCTCCGCCGCCGGAACTCGGCAAACATTCGGCAAAAACAACGGGCGCGCCGTGAGCGACAAAGATCTATCGCTTACGGACCGCGCCCGCCTCGTCTTCTCAGCCTTCCAAACTGCTCAAGCCAGCGGCTCAACCAATTCAAAAGCTTCAAAGACATCAACCTGCATTCAGTCTCAGGAAACCCGGCTTTGGGGCTAGGCTTGATACCTTGGCAGGCCGATTGATTCTGGTGCCGACGGCGAGACTCGAACTCGCACAGCTTTCGCCACTACCCCCTCAAGATAGCGTGTCTACCAATTTCACCACGTCGGCATGTGTCACTCTGAAGTGACTTTGTCTTGACGGCTCGCGTTTCAGACAGCCTCGCATTCTATACCGCTTTCTGAAGCTCACTAGTGAACTGAAGCGATTTTGTCGAGGCGCTTACGCCAGCCGCCCACTTCGATCAGTTCGATGCAGCCGAGGCCGGAGCCACCGGAGACAAGGCAGCGCCCGGAACGACGTCAGCAGACGATGCCGACGCGGTGGACGAAGGGGCCGCAGCGGAAGCCGGCAGCGCGGGGGCAGCCCCTTGCTCCAGCAGACGCTCTGCGGCGGTGGAACCACCCAGACCCGACTCACGATGGCTGCTCAAATAGGCCAGGGCCAGTGTGCAGACAAAGAAGATGGTAGCGGCGATTGCGGTGCTGCGCGAGAGGAAGTTGGCACTTCCCGTGGCACCAAAAAGACTGCCCGAGGCGCCGCTGCCGAAGGAGGCGCCCATATCAGCGCCCTTGCCATGCTGCACCAGCACCAGACCGATCATCGCCAGGGCAGCAATCAGCTGCAGCACCAGCACCAGATTCATCAACACTTGCATTTGCTTCTTTCTCCAGAATCCTTTTGGACCTTCAGCCGGTGGATTCAGCCGGCGGCGCGGCAGATCGCCGCAAAATCAGCAGCCTTCAATGCGGCGCCTCCGATGAGGCCCCCGTCAATATCAGGCTGGGCAAACAATTGGGCCGCATTGTCCGGCTTGACGCTGCCTCCGTAGAGGATCTGCATCTGGTCCGCCTTCTGCGTGGCCGCCTTGAGCTGCTGACGCAGCAGGGCATGTACATGCTGGGCCTGTTCGGGCGTGGCCGTGAGGCCGGTCCCGATGGCCCACACCGGCTCATAAGCCACCACGATTTCCCCGATGCAATGCGTCAGGGTGTGGATGACCGCGGCCAGTTGGCGCTTGACGACTTCCTCCGTACGACCCGCCTCGCGCTCGGCCAGCGTCTCGCCCACACAGACGATGGGCGTGATGCCGTGCGCCAGCGCAGCCTTGGCCTTGTCGGCCACCAGCTGGTCACTTTCGTGATGGTAGGCGCGGCGCTCGGAATGGCCGACGATGACATAACGGCAGCCGATATCCGCCAGCATGGCGGACGAGACTTCGCCGGTATAGGCACCCTGCTCATGCGCCGAGCAGTCCTGCGCACCGAAGGCCACAAGCTGACCGGTCAGGGCCAGTGCGGTCTCGGTGATGTAGGGGAACGGCACACAGACGGCCACCTGGGCGTTCCAGGGACCCGCCTCCTTGAGGCCCGCCAGCAGCACGGCATTGGACGCACGGCTGCCGTGCATCTTCCAGTTGCCCACCACCAGTTTCTTGCGCATCAAAGCTTCTCCGTCTTGGCGTGCCAGCTCAGCACGATCTTGCCAACATGCTCGCCGGACTCCATCAGGGCATGGGCCTTGGCAGCGTCAGCGGCCGGCAGTTGGCGATAGAGCACCGGACGGATGACGCGCTGCTCCAGCAGCGGCCACACCCGTTCACGCAGCGCCTGCGCAATGCCCGCCTTGAAGGCCAGCGAACGCGGACGCAGCGTGGACCCGGTGATCGTCAGCCGACGGCGCAGCACCTGACCGGCGTCAAAGCCGGCCTGCACCCCGCCCTGCACGGCGATGATCACCGCACGGCCATCATCGGCCAGGCACTCGACATTGCGAGCGACATAGGACCCCGCCACCATGTCCAGGATCACGTCGACGCCACGACCTTCGGTGAAGGTCTTGGCCTCGGCCACGAAGTCCTGTTCACGGTAGTGGATGGCCCGATCCGCCCCCAGCGCCAGACAGGCCTTGGCCTTGTCTTCACTGCCCACGGTCACCAGCACCTTGGCGCCGAACGCCTTGGCCAGTTGAATGGCCGTGACGCCGATGCCACTGCTGCCGCCATGCACCAGCAGGGTTTCGCCCGGCTGCAGACGGGCCCGCTCGAAGACATTGCTCCACACGGTGAAGAAGGTCTCCGGCAGGCTGGCGGCCTCTTCCATGCTCCAGCCGGCAGGCACCGGCAGGCATTGCGCCACCGGGGCCACGCACAACTCGGCATAACCGCCACCGGCCACCAGCGCGCAGACCGGGTCGCCGACCTTCAGGCCAGCGGCCTTCAGGGCGTCGGCATCGCCGGCCTCGATGACACCCGCCACCTCCAGACCAGGGAGATCACTCGCCCCGGGCGGCGGCGGATAGGCGCCCTTGCGTTGCAGGACATCCGGCCGATTGATGCCGTAGGCCGCCACACGGATCAGCGCCTCCCCGACCCCGGCGACGGGGTCAGGACGCTCGACCAGTTGCAGCACCTCCGGCGCACCGGGCTGGCTGATGGCGATGGCCTTCATGACGACTTACTCGCCAGCGCCTTCCGACGGCACGGGTGCGGGCGCGTCACGGTCCAGCAGAGCCTTCATCGACAGCTTGATGCGACCCTTCTCGTCCGTCTCCAGCACCTTGACCTTGACGATCTGGCCTTCGCTCAGGAAGTCGGTCACCTTCTCGACGCGCTGATGGGCGATCTGGCTGATGTGCAGCAGACCGTCCTTGCCCGGCAGGATGTTGACCAGTGCACCGAAGTCCAGGATCTTGGTGACCGGGCCTTCGTAGACCTTGCCCACTTCCGCTTCAGCGGTGATCTCTTCGATGCGCTTCTTGGCGATTTCCGCCTTGGCGCCGTCGGTCGAAGCGATGGTGATGGTGCCGTCTTCCGCGATGTCGATCTGCGTGCCGGTTTCTTCGGTCAGCGCGCGGATGGTGGCGCCGCCCTTGCCGATCACGTCACGGATCTTCTCCGGATTGATCTTCATGGTGTACAGACGCGGCGCGAACTGCGAGATCTCGGTGTTGGCGGTGCCCATGGCGCCGACCATCTTGTCCAGGATGTGCAGACGGGCTTCCTTGGCTTGCGCCAGGGCGACCTGCATGATTTCCTTGGTGATGCCCTGGATCTTGATGTCCATCTGCAGGGCGGTGATGCCGGCGGTGGTACCCGCGACCTTGAAGTCCATGTCACCCAGGTGATCTTCGTCACCCAGGATGTCGGTCAGCACGGCGAAGCGGTTGGCGTCCTTGATCAGGCCCATGGCGATACCGGCCACGTGCGCCTTCAGGGGCACGCCGGCGTCCAGCAGCGACAGGCAGCCGCCGCAGACCGAGGCCATCGACGAGGAGCCGTTGGATTCGGTGATTTCCGACACCACGCGGATGGAGTACGGGAAATCTTCCTTGGTCGGGAGCACGGCCACCAGGGCGCGCTTGGCCAGACGGCCGTGACCGATTTCGCGACGCTTGGGGCTGCCCACGCGACCGGTTTCGCCAGTGGCGAACGGAGGCATGTTGTAGTGCAGCATGAAGCGCTCGGAGTACTCACCGGCCAGGGCGTCGATCACCTGGGCATCGCGGTCGGTGCCGAGGGTGGCGGCGACCAGGGCCTGGGTTTCACCCCGGGTGAACAGGGCCGAGCCGTGGGCGCGCGGCAGCACGCTGTTGCGGATCTCGATGGGGCGCACGGTGCGGGTGTCGCGACCGTCGATGCGCGGCTCGCCGGCCAGGATCTGGCTGCGGACGATGCGGGCTTCGATTTCGAACAGCAGGCCTTCCACCTCGACGCCGTCGAAATCAACGCCTTCGGCGGTCAGGGCTTCCTTGACCTTGGCGTAGGCTTCGCGGCAAGCCTGGGTGCGGGCTTGCTTGGAGCGGATCTGGTAGGCGGCGCGCAGCGGCTCTTCGGCCAGGGCGGTGACCTTGGCGATGAAGGGCTCGTTCTTGGCCGGAGCGGTCCAGTTCCAGGACGGCTTGCCAGCCTCACGCACCAGCTCGTTGATGGCGTTGATGGCCACCTTGCCCTGGTCGTGGCCGTAGACCACGGCGCCCAGCATGATGTCTTCGGTCAGTTGGTCGGCTTCGGACTCGACCATCAGCACGGCGGCTTCGGTGCCGGCCACCACCAGGTCCAGCTTGGACTCGGTCAGCTGGGTCTTGCCCGGGTTCAGCACGTATTCGCCGTTGATGTAACCCACGCGGGCAGCGCCGATCGGGCCATTGAACGGGATGCCGGAGACGGCCAGCGCGGCGCTGGTGGCGATCATCGCGGCAATGTCGGCCTGCACTTCCGGATTCAGCGACAGGGTGTGGATGACCACCTGGACTTCATTGAAGAAGCCTTCCGGGAACAGCGGGCGGATCGGGCGGTCGATCAGGCGGGAGGTCAGGGTCTCCAACTCGCTGGGACGGCCTTCACGCTTGAAGAAGCTGCCGGGGATCTTGCCGGCGGCGTAGGTCTTCTCGATGTAGTCGACCGTCAGGGGGAAGAAGTCCTGACCGGCCTTGGCTTCGGTGCGGGCGACCACGGTGGCCAGCACCACGGTGTCCTCGATGTTCACCAGCACGGCGCCGGTGGCTTGACGGGCGATTTCGCCGGTCTCCATCGTCACCTGATGGGGACCCCATTGGAAGCTCTTGACGACTTTGTTGAACATGCTCATTGCATCTCCTCAGTGATAAACAGCCGCCATCGGGGCGGCTTCAACCGGGAGTGAGACTGGGTTTGGCGGGATGCCATTCCAGCGTGACTGCGGCCCGAGCCGCCAATCACCCTGGAATGACACAGCAGCGCCACGTCAGCCCCGACTCCATTCAGACAAGCTGCAGACCGGCTTGAGGCCAGGCTGCGCTTGCGGCCTCGTGAAAGATCAACTTTGCACGAGACGTCAGAAAGAACAAAGAGCCTGTTGGCATACATCCAGACAGGCTCTTCGTTCACAGGCGATGATTACTTACGCAGACCCAGCTTCTGGATCAGGGCGGTGTAGCGATCAGCGTCCTTGTTCTTCAGGTAAGCCAGCAGGCTCTTGCGCTGGTTGACCATCTTCAGCAGACCGCGACGGCCGTGGTGGTCCTTGGCGTGCAGCTTGAAGTGGGGGGTCAGCTCGTTGATGCGAGCGGTCAGCAGAGCCACTTGGACTTCGGGAGAACCCGTGTCGTTGGCGCTACGGGCGTTGGCCTTGACGATGTCAGCCTTGTTCAGATCGGCGATTGCCATGATGCGTTCCTTGTTCCGGAATGAATTCGGAAGGTCCGCCGGCGGGATGCCACACCATGAATAAACCGCATACCTGCCGCTACTGCGACAGCTGTCGCTACTGCGACAACTGCGGCAACCACGACGAGGCCGGGCCCATTCACACTGGCGCTGAAGACTTGCTAAAACTGCCCATCAGCGCGCGGTTTCCGAGAGGGACTTGCGGACACAGGTGAAACCGACCCGTGCCGTGCTCGTTGATCTGCCACCCCCGGTGGAGCGACAAAACAGGCGGAGTATAGCCCAGGAAGCACGGCGCCAGGATCGGGTGCAGCGGCTTGGGTTAGGCGGCGAGGTCCTCCAGGGGTCCAAAAAACTCAAAACGCACCTGGGAGGCGGGAATTTGCAACGCCTTGGCGCTGGCCAGCACCTGCTTCATGAAGGGTTTGGGTCCCAAAAAGTACAGGTCCACATTCCGGTCGCGGGGCAGCAGCTCGGCCAGCAACTCGGTGCTGATGCGCCCCACCCGATGCGGCTGGCAGTGCGGCCGCGGCTGATCATAGAGGTAGAAGGGCTGCACATTGGGATGGACCTGCGCCAGCGCGTCCACGCGGTCGCGGAAGGCATGGACGGCGCTGTGCTGGGCGGCATGCACAAAATGCACCGGGCGACCGGACGGCGCCACCGTCTCCAGCATGCTCATGGCCGGCGTGATGCCAACGCCTGCGGTCACGAATACCAAGGGCCGCGTCGAGGACGTTTCCAGCACGAAGTCCCCGCACGGCGGCAGCGCCCGGACCAGGTCCCCCACCCTCAGATGGTCGTGCAGCCAGTTCGACACCCGGCCCTCGGGCTCCCGCTTGACGCTGATGCGATACCAGCCCCGCCCGGGCGCGTCGGACAAGGAGTAGTTGCGCCGCACGTCCTGGCCCTGGAGGTTCAGCACCAGGGTCAGGTACTGGCCGGCCTGGTAGTCCATCAAGGCGCCGCCGTCGGCGGCCTGGAAGTAGAAGGACGTGATGATTTCGCTCTCGGCCTCCTTCCGGACCAGGCGGAGCAGGCGATCCCCGCGCCAGCCGCCCGGCGATGTGGCGTTCGCGGCGTAGACCTGCTCTTCGGCGTCGATCAGCAGTTGCGCGAGGGCTCCATAGGCCTGCGCCCAGGCGTCCAGGACCTCGTCGGTCGCTTGCTCGCCCAGCACTTCCCGTATGGCACGCAGCAGGCACTGGCCCACCACCGGGTAATGCTCGGGCAGGACACCCAGCGCCGCATGCTTCTGAATGATGCGAGGCAGCGCGGGAGCAATGGCGTCCAGTTGATCGATGTGGGCGGCATAGGCCAGCACGGCCCCCGCCAGGGCGCGCGCCTGGGTGCCTTCGGCCTGATGGGATTCGTTGAAGAAGGCTTTCATGTCGGGGTGATCCCGGAACATGGAGGCGTAGAAATGACGGGTGATGTCTTCGCCGCGCTGGCGCAGCAGGGGGACGGTGGCTTTGATGAGGGAGACAGTAGCGGGAGAGAACATGCAGAACTCCTGGGTGTAGACGCCTGGCTGTTCTCAACATCCATGCCAGCCCGACCTGGGCAGCTAAGCCCTTGATTCGACGGGCTTTTGTGTTTTGTGGTTTGATTGACAACGCTTTAATGTTGTGGATGCGACCACACATCGACAACAACACACCGGCCCGTTGTTGTCGCAGCGACAACTCCCCAATGTCCTCATGAATGCCACCCCTCGCGCCGCCCAATTCGCTCAGGCCCTTGAAGCCATCCTCGCGCCCTTGCCCTGCGACGCCGCAGCGCTGCTGAAGCTGGACGGCGACGCCCTGCTCCCGCTGGCCGTCCACGGCTTGGCCGACGAAGCGATGCAGCGACGCTTCCCGCTGGCGGGTCACCCACGGCTGGCCACCCTGCTCGGCAGCCCGGGGCTTCACCGGTTTCCGCCTGATTGCGGCCTGCCGGACCCCTACGACGGGCTGGTGGAACACCCAGGCACCCCGGCGGATCAATTGCTCCCGGTTCACGATTGCATGGGGGCGCCGCTGGTGGTGGGCGGGCGGCGGTGGGGCGTGGTGACCTTCGACGCACTGAGGCCGGATGCCTTTGACGTGGTGCGGGAGGACAGCGTGCGCGCGCTGATCTCGACGCTCCAGACCCGCATCGAAGCCATTGAGTCGGATGAAGCAGCGCCGCCGCGGGTGATATCGGCTGTCTCGACCATCGTGCGGGAGACGCGTCAGCTGGAAGGCCACAGCCCCGCCTGGCAGCAGTTGATCCGTGAGGTGGACACCGTCGCCCCCTCCGACCTCACGGTCCTCATCCTGGGCGAAACCGGGGTGGGCAAGGAACTGGTGGCACAGCGGCTGCATGAGGGGTCGCGCCGCTCGATGCGCCCGTTGGTCCAGGTGAACTGTGCGGCGCTGCCGGAGACACTGGCCGACAGCGAACTGTTTGGCCATCGCCGCGGTGCCTTCACCGGCGCCACGCAGGACCGCATGGGCAAGTTTGAACTGGCGGCCGGCGGCACCTTGATGCTGGATGAAGTCGGCGAACTGCCACTGACGGTGCAGGCCAAGCTGCTGCGCGTGCTGCAGAGCGGCGACATCCAGCGCCCCGGCAGCGACCGTCCGCTGCGGGTGGATGTGCGCGTGGTGGCCGCCACCAACCGAGACCTGCGGGCAGAAGTCGCAGCCGGTCGATTCCGCGCCGACCTGTATCACCGGCTGGCGGTCTATCCGGTCCACGTGCCACCCCTGCGGGCACGGGGGCGGGATGTGCTCGCGCTCGCGGGCGTCTTTCTGGAAGAAAACCAGCACCGTCTGGGTGCGCGCAACCTGAGACTGTCGCCAGCCGCTCGCGACGCACTTCTGGGTCACGACTGGCCGGGTAATGTGCGGGAGCTGGAACATCTCATCAGCCGCGCTGCCCTGCGTGCATGGGCCGGGCCGCGAAAGGCCCATCGCTGGACCACGATCGAGCCGGAGCATCTGGGCCTGGCGCAAGTGGTGGGGGAATCGCTGTCGGCGTTGCCGCTGGGGGACGACGGCGACGGTCGGGATTCGGGTGCGAAGCGCCTCCCGTCCCTCGTGAATGAGTTCGAAGCGGAACCTGCTGCGCCTCAGCATCCAGGCATCCATGAGCCTGCCCGGACCGATGCAACGCCCCCACCTGCCAGACCAACGCTGCGCGCCGCCACCGAGGCCTTCCAACGCCAATGGCTCGAAGCCCTGCTTCAACGCCACCCGGGATCGTTGGCGGCGGCCGCTCGTGAGGCCGGGATGGATCGGAGCAACTTTCATCGCCTGGTCAGGAAGTGGGGCCTGACGGGGCCTGGCCGCTGAGGCCGGTTGGCCCCGATTCATCGTCCGCAACGGCCGCCGCGGCCGCCACCCAGGTCTCCCGCGAGCACAGGCGCCGGTAGAGCGCGAACACCCGGGCCTCCAGCTCCTGAGGGGAGCGGCACGCCCGGGCACCGATCAGTCGCGCGCGGAAGTTGTACATCTGCTCCCGGACCGATGCGGACCAGGCTCGACCGGATTCGTGCGGGTCGAACGAGCTGTGACGAAGAATGCGCATCCAGCCCGACAGCACCCGGTAGGGCAGCGCGTCCAGGACATCCACCAGGGTGGCGGGCGGTGCGAACCGATCCAGGGTGGAGAAGATCGCGGGAACGCCTGTTGGGCCGGGGGCGCCAACGGCACGCTGGGCCCACTGAGCGGCATGGGTGGCATGGGTGGCATCGGAACTGCCCGCCGAGACCCTCCCACCTGTCGGGCCCATGGCGCCCATTGCGCCCATTGCGCCCATTGCGCCCATTGCACCTATTGGCCCTATTGGACCCAAGAAGCCAGACGGGCCCATGGCGCCCACGGATCCCCTTGCGCCTGGCACGCCGCGGACTCCGACTGCGCCCTGCGCAGGGGCCGATGCCGATGCTGACTGGTGCACTGCTGGCCCATGGGCCATATGCGCCACATGCGCCATGTTGTCGATATCGGCCATGCCAGCCGCATCTGCCATATGGACTCCAGCTGCCATATGGGCTCCACCTGCCATGTGCCCTCCCACTGCCCTGTGGACGCCATCGACCCTGCGCCCCCCAGCGGCCAAGTCACCCAGCGCGTCACCCGCAGCCGCCCCACGCCTCGACCACGGCGCTCCCCACCCCGGCGCCCCCAACACACCCGTCGCGACTTCAGCGCCATACGCCACGAGCGGCCCACCCACCCCCGCCCAGCCACCCGGATCCATCGGCACGCTGAAGCAATGCACAGCCCCCGTCCCACCCGCATAGATCCGCTGCAGCATCAGCAGCCGGATGACGAGCGCGGGGTCGGTCGCGCTGACCATGGCCAGCGTCTCCCGGGAAGCGCCCTGCTCCACCAGACGGTTGAGCTTGTGCAGGACCTGGACGTCGCAACACGGCAGCGCTCGCACCGACTCCTCCTGCGCGGCATGGATCAAGGGCCCCTGGAATTGACGCACTCCCAATCGTCGGAGGCGAAGATAGTCCGCGGGCTCCGTCAACCCTTCCACGACCACCTCCATCTGCGCACACTCAGCCCGCCTGAGCCACCCTGCCCAGCCCCCCGACGCTTCTCGCGCCACCTGCAACTTGGCATAACGGACCAGCGGCGCCCACTCCCAGCGGGGATCGGTCACGCCCCCCAGCTCCGACAGCGCGAACCGGTAGCCCGCTGCATGCAGCTGCGCAATGCGACGCGTGACCCGCGGCTCCACCGGCAGGCTGCGGGGCAACTGGATGACGAAGTGAGGGGCGCACAGTGCGTCGGCCACGCTGCTCAAGAGCGTCTCTTCATCCAGGGTCACGAACACGCTGCCGCCGGCGCGGTGCTTCAAGCCGCCGTCCAGCAGCGCATGACTCAGGGCCATGCAAACGCCGTAGGGGCTGGGGGGCTCGTCCGTGCGGTCGCGCCCGGCCTCCCAGCGGAAGCTGAGCTCATGCCCCATCGGCTCCACGGCGCCATGGGAGATGGCCTGACGGGCGAAGCGGACCCAGCGTAAGGTCCCCGAATGAAAGACTTTGCAGACGGGCTGGACCTGCGCCGAGGGAGCGGCGGACGGAGCAGCCGACGAAGTAGCGGACGAAGCAGCAGAGAGGGCCGCAGAAAGTGGAGCGGCAAGCTTACGGACGGACGGCAGCATGATGAGCGACGCCTGGCGGAGTGGGACCCCACGGCAGACTTGTCTACAAGGGACCGCCAGTATTGGCGAGTGCCTCGCCGGAGGCGATGGCTCAATTCAAGGCTGCTTCGGAGGACACCGACTGGGACCGGTCAGGGGCGTCACGGCTTTCAGTGGGAAGCGGGCTCAGTGGCCCCAACGGGTCCAGCGGGCCCACCCCAGGTGCGGTCGGCCCCAGCGGCAATCGCACCCGCGTGTGGGCGCCGCTGCGGGTTCGTACGAATCGATAGCGGCCACCCATCTGCGCCGCCCGCGCTCGCATGCCGACCAGGCCGCGCCCACCGGAGAGGATGCCCGCCGGCGGCTGCATCGACGCCACCAGCCCTGCTGCCGGAGGACGGTCCGAAGGCCGGGCAACCGCCCGCTGCGCCAGAGCCTCAAGCTCCGTGTCCTGCAGCGCCATCGCCCCCTGCCCGTCATCATCCAGGCTCAAGCGCAGCACATTGCGCTCATCCACCTGCATCGCCAAACGCAGCCGTGTGGCCCCGGCATATTTGACGGTATTGGCCACCGTCTCTTCCACGATCCGCAGCAGCGACCGCGCCTCATCCCCCAGCAGCACCACTTCCTGCCCTTCGGCGATGTCGATCTCCACCGAGAACTGGTCACTGCTCAGCACCTCATCCAGGCTGCTCGCATAGGCGAACAGAATGTCCTGGATCGGTCGCACCTCCCGGGGCTGCGTGACCGAGATGGTCTCCCGCAGGTCTTTCAGCGCGTCCAGCAAGCGGAGTTCCAGTTGGTGAGGACTGAGCTCCCGCTCGCGCACGCTGAACAGCGTGGTGACCAGCTTGGAGCCGATGCCGTCATGCAGGTCACGATAGATGCGGTCCCGCTCGGACTGGGCTGCGGCCTCGTTTTCCATCTCGCGCTGACGCTGGTAGCTGATCTGCAGCTCCCGCTCACGCTGGGCCAGCGTGGACTGCAGCATCTCGTTGGACTGCCGGATCCGCTGCACCTGGAAGCGCATGCGCTCCAGCAGCCCATGGGCCATCACCATCAGCAGCAGCGGCATGGTGAGGTGACTGAGCAGCACCGGCGACGCCAGCAGATGTGCCAGCGTCCAGCCTGTACAGGGCACCATCAGCGGAAACAGCTGCGCCACCACGTTGTGGTCATGCAGCGCAAACACCTGGGTGAGGATGCTCAGGGCCAACAGCAGGAATGCGGGGCGCCGCCGGGTGCGGACCGCATGCAGCGCCAGGCGCACGGTGGCGTACACATAGAACAGCATCAGCAAGGGCAGCCAGTACTGCGCCATCCAGCTCCGCAGGGTCAACCCGGCGAAGGGGTAGATCACGGGCACCGACAGCGCCGCCGCATACAGCCCCCAGCGCGCCCGCCGCGGCATCGACTCCCCGATGAAGGCAAACACGAACAAGGTGAGCAGCACCGCCACGGCGCCGAGGCAGACGTACTGCGCCCATTCGCGCAGCGGCTGCCAGGCAGTGGGCACATAGGGCAAGAGCACCAGCGAGAACATCACCGCCCACACCGTGGTCAGCGCGCCGGCCAGGGCGAACGTCCGCCCATCCTCCCGGCTCACCCAACCCGCCCCCAGCAAGAACAAGCCGGCCAGCAAACACAGCAGGTTGGAAGCATTGGCCATTGAACTGCCGATGAAGGCGGTCAACTCGAAAGCGAGATTCGCCGCAGCCACACTGCCCACATACAGCGGCGGCAACACGGTCCGTCCCTCCTGACTGGACAGCTCCACCACCACCGTGTTGGGCCCGTTCCGGCGCAGCAGCCGGCGTGCCAGCGGCACCACCAGCGGGCGGTTCCATCGATAACGCGACTCCGCATTGGTTCTGGGCAGCCCCGCCACCCACACGCCATTGAGGTAGACGTCCATGCCATCAATCGCCTGGCTGAACAGCAGCGCACGGCCAGGCGGCAGGCGCTCACCCGGCTCGGGCGGCGGTGGCGGCGTCATGTACGGGTCCAGCGGGATCTCGAAACTGATGTGGCGAAGGCCGGCCGCCGCATCGCTGTCAATGCGGGACGGCAGGCGGACTTGCGCCTCGTTCACCAACACCTCTCCAGAGGAGGCACTCACCACTTGCAGCTGACGTGCATCCGTCACCACCATCAGGTCTTCCGCCAGATGACTGGAGCAGGCCACCGGCAACAGCACCAGGAGCGCCGCCGTCCATGCACGCGGCCGCCAACGGAACACACGGTCCACCCAGCCCTGCCATCCACGCCGAGGCTCACTCATCCAGCACCCCCAGCGCGCGGGTGACACTGGCGGCGCGGGCGCGCGAATTGACCCCCAGCTTCCGATAGATGGACCGCAGATGCTGGTTGACGGTGTGCGGGGAGATCTCCAGCCGCCGCGCGATTTCCACCACCCGCAGGCCATCGACCAGCAGCCGCAGCACCTGCCATTCCCGCTCTCCCAAGCCCAGTTCCTGCAGCACTTTCTGACGGTCCACCTGCGGACGCGCATGACTCTCCAGCAGCCGCAGCCGGTCCAGCAGGGTCTGCGACACGGACGGACTCAGCGGCGCCTGGCCGTTATGGGCACACACCAGCTTGTCCACCAGGGCCGGATGGATCTCGTCCTTGAGCAGATAACCACAGGCGCCGGCGCGAAAGCTGCGCATCACATGCTTGGCGTCGGCAAAGGTGCTGAGCACCAACGCGCGGGCTTCGCTGCATTTTTCGGCGATCAGGTGGATCAGCTCCACACCGTCACCGTCCGGCAGCCCCAGGTCCACCAGATACAGGTCAGCTCGGTCCGCCATGATGGCGGCCACGGCCTCCGAACGGTTCTGTCCCACGGCCACCACCTCGCACAGGGTGCTGGCCGCAATGATGTCGATCAGTCGCTTCAGGATCATGGGGTCGTCTTCAATGATGGCCACCGCGATGCTCATGCTGCTTCTCCTTTGACTTGTCCTTGTTGCCTGTTCGGCCAGGGGAGCCAGTGTGTCGGGCAGTACAAAACCAACAACTGCCCATGCATGCAGACGCACTTAGGCAGTCAAGGGTCGAGACCCCATGGAGAAGCCCACTTCATTTCGGCAGGGCTAGGCCTTCAATCAGTCAGAAGCCTCCTGAGAACAGGAGGTTTCACAGCGCAAATTCAGCGCGGCAAGCGCCACGACGATCAGCAGCAGCCCGCCTCCTGCCAAAAGAAGGTAGCCAATTGCTGCTAGTGCAACGAGGGATGGCAGTTCGACCGATCGTCCGAGACCGATGAAGCCGGCACCAACGGTTGTCAACTGAATCGCAGTGTTCAAAAGAGTTTTCATGTGACTAGTGGGTCGCGCATCCCTGCGCGTCGCGGACTAAACAGGTTTGATGGGATCGATAACAACGATCAACCGGTGAGCCGAGGTTTGTCAGCTACGGAGGCCAGTCGGTTCCGAAGACCGTCTCGGTTGCGCGGACAAGTTCCGGTCCTCGGCACCAAGCCCCCCGTCCCACTCCCATCGGCTGACGTAAGTGCGTCATGAGCACGTTCGACAAGACGTAAACGGACAAAGAATCGCGCGGCCCTGTCGCCTTCGAGCACAATTGCACAAGCCCTTTGCTGACCGTCTTGCCATGCCGCTTCCGTCCTTGCGTTCCCGTTCAGGCCTGACCCTTGCCGCACTGTCTGCCCTGCCCGTGGGTCTGGTGGTGTGGGCCGTCGCACATGGGCTGGGACAGGGCCCCAAGGCGCCGCGCATGGTGACCGAGGTCATCCCGACCCCCGGGGCCGCGACCTCAGAAAGACCTGTCGCCACCGCCCGCGAGGCCGCCGACAAGCCCTGGATCGCCTCGGGCACGGTCGGCGAAGCGCTGGCGGCCGCTGAAGCGATGGCCAGCGCCGGCGCCGTGCGGGAAGACGCCACGGCCACTGCCGCCACTGCCGCCACTACTGCCACTGCCGGCACGACCCCCGACGGCTTTGCGGTCACCCGAACCGTGGCCCTGACCCCAGGCGCCCAGCCCGGCGACGCTGTCGCGCAGGGTCCGGCCGATCTGCGCAGCGCCGCCCGCTTCACCACCAGCCCTTCGGACGCCGGGCCGATGGACACCCTGCCGGTCCATGCCCGGCACATGATCGTGATGGACGACAACGGCCAGGTGCTGGCCGCCAAGGAACCGGACGCCGTCGTGCCCATCGCCTCGCTCACCAAACTGATGACGGCCATGGTGGTGCTGGACGCCCGCCAGAATCCGCAGGAGCTCCTGACCATCGACGAGGAGGATGTGGACCGCCTCAAGCACAGCGCGTCCCGCGTGCGGGTCGGCGCCCGCCTGACTCGGGCGGACGCCCTGGAAATGGCGCTGATCGCGTCCGAGAATCGCGCCGCCTCGGCCCTGGCCCGGCATTTCCCCGGCGGGCTGCCGGCCTTCGAGTCCGCCATGCAGGCCAAGATCCGCGCGCTGGGCTTGACCCACACTTCGCTCAGCGACCCGACCGGGCTGTCTCCCGCCAACCTCTCCACCGCCAAGGAGATGGCGCGCATCGCCATCGCCGCCTCCCGCTACCCCGACATCGTCCGCATCACCAGCGTCAAGTCCTCGACGGTGGAAGTGAACGGCCGGGATCGTGAGCTGCGCAACACCAATCATCTGGTCGGCGCCAAGGGCTGGGACATCCGCCTGTCCAAGACCGGTTTCACCAACGAAGCCGGACGATGCCTGGTGATGCGGCTCAAACAGGGCGCCCGCACCCTCAACGTCGTGTTGCTGGACACTGATGCGTCGTCGCAGCGGCTGCAGGACGCCTCCCTCATCCGCCGCACGCTGGCGGGCGAACCGCTCCCGACGGAACGGGCGGCACCGGCACGCAAGCATCACAAGGTGAAGCTGAGCTGAGGCAACGGCCCCAAGGGGGGCGAACCGGCATCCAGGCGGGGCCGTCGCGGGCCTTGTGTGTTGGCTACCAGCTGCGTGGAGTGTGACTCAAGGTAAGCATTCTTGTAACAAAGCGGAGGGAGCTTCTAGCATCGCGTCCTCTCCCCTTTTTCCATACTCGACCATGAGCCGCACCACCTCCCGCTTCACCCGCGTCATCGCCTCCTCGCTGATCGTCTCGTGCTCGCTGATGGCCGTGCCGATGCACGCCTCGGCCCAGATCGTGCCGACCGATGCGCTGGTCCAGCCGGTGAGCACCGGCAGCGTTGCCGACAGCCGCGCCCGCGTGAACGCCTTCTTCGCCCGCAGCGATGTTCGTCAAGCCATGATGAACGAAGGCGTGGACGCTGCCAGCGCCCAGGCCCGCGTGGACGCCATGTCCGACGACGAAATCCGTGCCCTGGACGGTCGCATCGCCAAGGCGCCGGCCGGCGGCGACGTGCTGGGCATCATCTTCACCGTCTTCGTGATCCTGCTGGTGACCGACATCCTGGGCTTCACCAAGGTGTTCCCGTTCACCCGCTCCATCCGCTGAGCGCACTGTTTCTGTCAGAGATCCGCATGCGTCGTCTGATGCTCAAGGCCGCCCTGGGTGGCCTGATAGTGTCCCCCCTGCTGCTGGCCGGCTGTGCCAGCACACCGCCGCAGGTCAGTGCGCTGGAGTCCCAATGGCCGGCGCATCTGCCGGCCCGGGTGGATCTGTCCAGCCGCACGCCCTTCATTGCGCAGGACGACTATGAATGCGGCCCTGCCGCGCTGGCCATGCTGCTGCAAAGCAATGGCAAGCGCGCCAGCATCGAGACGCTCAAACCGCAGGTCTTCCTGCCCGGCCGCCAGGGGTCGCTGCAGACGGAGATGCTGGTGGCCACGCGCCGCCAGGGCCTGCCGGCCTATCAGTTGCCGCCCCGGCTGGAGGCCTTGCTCTCCGAGCTGGCGGCCGGCCATCCGGTGATCGTCTTCCAGAATCTGTCCCTGGACATCTATCCGGTCTGGCACTACGCCGTGGCCGTGGGCTACGATCGCGAACGCCGCATGCTGCTGCTGCACAGCGGCAAGACGCGCCGACAGGAAATCGAGCTGCCCGTCTTCGAGCGCACCTGGGCCCGGGGCGACTACTGGGCCATGACCACGCTGCCGCTGGATCAGGTCCCGGCGTCGCTGGACGGTGCGCAGACCGGTGCAGCGCTGAGTGCGCTGGAGCGGCTGCATCCCGCAGCCGCGCGCCAGGGCTATCTGACTGCCCTCACCCGCTGGCCCGGCGAGCCGGTGCTGCTGATGGGGGCGGGCAACACCGCCTATAACGCCGGCGACAAGGCCGCCGCGCTCAAGTACTACGGTCGCCTGACGGACGTGCGTCCCGACATTGCCGACGGCTGGAACAACCTGGCGCAGGTGATGCTGGACCAGGGCTACCGCTACAAGGCCTCGCTGGCCATCCAGCGGGCCGTGGACCTGGGAGGCCCGCGGCTGGACCAGTACAAGTCCCTGCAGAAGAAGATCACCGCCGGCATGTGAGCCAGCATCCGGGCGGGGCCATCCCGCCCAGGCAGGGTCCTCCCACCCCTTGAAGGCGGTGAGCGTCACCCGGCCGCAACACCCCAAGGTGGGCCGCTGCTGACGCTGCGCGGCGACAGGGGCAGCGCGTGATAGCCTCGCGCCCCATCATGCCCCACGACCACCCCTCTCACGCCCTGCCGCCCCCGGACGCTCCGGAGGACCTGGAGGACGTGGCTTCCCGCGCCTCGCTGCCCGAGGTGCTGCTGCTGGCCAGCGTGTTTGTCATCGCCGCCTGCGGGCTGGTGTACGAACTGGCCGCAGGCGCGCTGGCCAGTTATCTGCTGGGCGACTCCGTCCTGCAGTTCTCGACCATCATCGGCAGCTATCTGTTCGCGATGGGGCTGGGTTCGTGGCTCTCCCGCTTCATTGACCGCCAGTTGGTGGCCCATTTCCTTCGGCTGGAACTGCTGGTGGGCGTGATCGGCGGGCTGATGCCGGCCGCTCTGTTCACGGTGCACAGCCTGCTGCCGCCGGGTCAGGTGATGGCCTTTCGCTTCCTGCTCTATGCGCTGGTGCTGGTGGTGGGGACGCTGGTGGGGCTGGAGATTCCGCTGGTCATGCGCATCCTCAAGCGGCACTTCCGGCAGCGTTATGCGCTCAAGGAACTGGTGTCGCAGGTGCTGACCTTCGACTACCTGGGTGCACTGCTGGTGGCACTGGCCTTTCCGCTGGTGCTGGTGCCGCAACTGGGGCTGGTGCGCACGGGCCTGTTCTTCGGCCTGCTGAATGTGGCGGTCGCGGTATGGGCCTTGTGGATCTTCCGGGCGCGGCTGCGGGCCTGGCGCTCGCATGCGGTCGCCTGTGGCCTGTCGGTGCTGGTGCTGGCCGCCGGCATGGTGGGCGCGGATCACCTCAGCACCTGGGCCGAGGACCGTTTCTACGGCGAGCACATCCTGTTCAAGGAAAGCAGCGACTACCAGCGCATCGTCGTGACCCAGGGCCAGGGCGGGACGCGCCTGTTCCTGAACGGGAACCTGCAGTTCCACTCCCGGGATGAATACCGCTACCACGAAGCCCTGGTCCATCCGGCCATGGCCGCGCAGGGGGCGCCGCGCCATGTGCTGGTGCTGGGCGGGGGGGACGGCATGGCGGTGCGGGAGATCCTGCGCTACCCCAGCGTGGAGCAGGTCACCCTGGTGGAGCTGGACCCGCACATGACCACGCTGTTCTCCACCATGCCGCTGCTGCGCCAGCTCAATCAGGACGCCCTGCTCAGCCGCAAGCTGCGCATCGTCAATGCGGACGCCTTCGGCTGGCTGGAACAGCATCCCACGATGTATGACGTGATCATCATCGACTTCCCGGACCCCAGCAATTTCGCATTGGGCAAGCTCTACACCGCCAGTTTCTACAAGTTGATCGACCTGCACCTGAATGCCAGCGGCTTTGCCGTGATCCAGTCGACCTCTCCGCTGGTGGCGCCGCGCAGCTTCTGGACGGTGGTCAACACCGTCGAGTCGGTGGGGCTGACGGCCACGCCCTATCACGCCCATGTGCCCAGCTTCGGAGAATGGGGCTATGTGCTGGCCAGCCGACGTCCCTGGGTGACGCCGCGCAGCCTGCCTGACGGCTTGCGGTTCATCAGCATTGAGGGCTTGCCCGCGCTGATGAACTTCCCGCCTGACATGGCCCGCCCCGACCACCTGGAGGTCAACCGCCTCTCCAACCAGGCGCTGGTGCATGAATTCGAGCGGGAATGGGGCAAGCTGCATTGAGCGCTGCACCGCTTCGTCGCCGTGAGCTGCTGGCGCTGAGTCTGCTGCCGGCACTGGCCGCTTGCGGCCGGGAGGCGCGGCCCATGGCCGAACGCATCTCGGCCCGGGTCGGCGAACTGCCCGGTGGCTGGGTGGGCGCGGATGTCCGCAGCGGGCACCGCCTGCGTGAGGCGCCGCCCGACTGGTCCAAGGCCGCTTCGGAGCCGCGCCGGGCCCAGGTGCTGATCCTGGGGGCCGGCATCGCGGGGCTGGCCTGCGCCCGGCGGCTGAAGTCGCAGGGGGTGGACGTTGCGGTACTCGACCTGGAAACCCGACCGGGCGGCAACAGCCGCTCGCACGACATGGGCGGACTGGCCTGCCCGCTGGGCGCCCACTACCTGCCGGTGCCGGGGGACGAAGCGCCCGAGATCCAGGCCCTGCTGGAAGAGCTCGGCCTGGCCCGCCATGCCGCGGGCCGCTGGACCTATGACGAGCGCCATCTCTGCCACAGCCCGCAGGAGCGCCTGTGGCTGGAGCGACAGGATCAATGGGTGGAAGGGCTGCTGCCGCCGCCGGAGTCGCCGCAGGTGCAGGCGGAGTACCAGCGCTTTGCCGCATTGGTGGAACAGGCCCGGCGCGAAGTGGGATTTGCCATGCCCAGCACCCACCATGGCTGGACAGCCGCGCATGACCAGCTGGACCGCCAGAGCTTTGCGCAGTGGTTGGACGATCAAGGCTTGCGCGCCGCCCCGCTGCGCTGGTATCTCGACTACTGCTGCCGGGATGACTACGGCGCCCCGGCGGCGGAAGTCTCCGCCTGGGCCGGGCTGCACTACTTCGGCAGTCGCCACGGCTTCATGAGCCTGGAAGAGCGCGAATCGGTGCTGACCTGGCCGCAGGGCAACGGCTGGCTGTCGGCGCAGCTCGCCACGCCGCTGGCGGATGCCCTGCACGTCGGGCACACCGCGCTGCGCGTGCGGGAAGAGCGGCACAGTGTGCAAGTGCTGAGCTGGGATGCCGCCGCGGACCGCCCCCAGCGCTGGGAGGCAGACCAGGTGGTGCTGGCCCTGCCCTTGTTCATCGCCGGCCGCATCGTGGAACACCCGAGTGCGGCCTTGGCCGACATGCTGCCCCGCATGCGGTATGCGCCGTGGCTGGTGGCCAATCTGAGGCTGGATGAACCGCCGCTGGAGCGGCTGGGCACGCCGCTGGCGTGGGACAACGTTGTGTATGGCAGCGAGGCGCTGGGCTATGTCAACGCAAACCACCAGTCGCTCGACCCGCGACGCGGTCCCTGCGTGCTGACTGCCTATCGCGCCCTGCCCCAAGCCCAGCGCGCCAGCCTGCTGACGCCCGACTGGCGGACCTGGGCCGCGCAGATCCTGGCGGATCTGGCGCCCCTGCATCCGGATCTGCCGGAGCGGCTGCAGGCCATGGACCTGATGCGCTACGGGCATGCGATGAGCATCCCCGTGCCTGGCCTGCGCGGCGCTGCGGCGCTGAAGGCCCTGCGCGAGCAAGGTCAGGGGCGACTGCATCACGCGCACGCGGACCTGGCGGGCTACTCGGTGTTCGAAGAAGCCTTCACGCAAGGGGACGCCGTGGCGAGGCGGCTGCTCGCACGGGCCCGCTGACGACGCCGCCGCCACCGCACGCCCGGCGGTGCGGCGATCACGTCAATGCGCTGTCGTTTCCGCCTGCGCCTGCAGCTTTGCATGCGCGTCAGCGTCAGCCTGCAAGCGCTCGCGCACCTTCGCCACCTCTTTCTCCGATACCGGAGCCGCCCGGTTCGTCCAGCCCTGACGCAGGAAGGTCGCCAGCGTGGCCACTTCGCTGTCGCTCAGGCGGTGATCGAAGCCCGGCATCACCAGCACCGACGGAGCCTTGTCGGTGGACGGGGTCCGCGCGCCCTTCAGCATCACATGGATCAGCGCGTAGGGGTTGTCGGCGTTGATCACCGTCGCACCGTCCAGCGACGGAAACACCCGCTTGGCCCCCTTGCCGTCCACAAAGTGGCAGGCGGCGCAGTTGTCCAGGTAGAGGCGCTCCCCCAGGCTCAGGTTGACCGCCTGCGTGAGTTTGGCTGCTGTTTCCTGAGCGCCTTGCGGCTTCACGTCGCTCGCCCGGTCCGGCGCCGGGGTCAGTCCCTTGAGGTAGACCGCCACCGCATGCAGGTCATCGTCCTGCAGATAGGCGGTGCTGTGGCGCACCACCTCCGTCATCTCACCGGCCACGGCGGCAGACGGGTTGCGACCGGTTTGCAGGTAATCGACGATGTCCTGTTCAGACCAGCGCGGCAGTCCTCTGAGCGAAGGCACGGCCCAGTCATTGAGCTCGCCTCCGGACAGGAATTTCTCCTCGCCGCTGTAGCTGGCCTTTTCGTTCATGGCCACACCCCGCGGCGTATGGCAGCTGCCGCAGTGGCCAAGGCCTTCCACCAGATAAGCCCCGCGGGTCACCTGCGGCGTCCAGCTGGACACCGGCTTGAACGGGTCATTGGAGGCAAAGAACCAGTTCCACATCCCCATGCCGAAGCGAAGGTTGAACGGGAAACTGAGGCTCGTGGTGGGTGCCGCCTTGGCCACCGGGGTCACCCCTTCCATGAAGTAGGCGTAGAGGGCCTGCATGTCCTCGTCCGTCACCTTCACATAGCTGGTGTAGGGCATGGCCGGATACAGATGCGTGCCATCGGCCCGCTTGCCCCGGCGCACGGCATCGGCGAACTGCTGCGGGGTGTAGCGGCCAATGCCGAACTGGGGGTCCGGCGTGATGTTGGTCGAATAGATGACACCGTGACCGCTGTCGATCGGCAGTCCGCCGGCAAAGGCCGGTTGGCCCGGCGCGCTGTGGCAGGCGATGCAGTCACCGGCGCGGGCCAGGTATTGACCGCGGGCGATGAGGGCGGCTTTGGCCGAGGGGGCCGAGGGGGCCGAGGCTGCGCTCGCTGCTGAGGCCGGCGCGGCCACCAAGGCCGAGGTGCTTGCGGCGCTGGCCGCCTGCGCGGGAGCACCCGCGGTGTCGGCCATGCCATGGGTGGCATACACGGCCACTGCCGCGAGCGACACGCCGGCCAGGAACGGCTTGAAGAGCCGGGAGGGCTTCAGGAATTTCATGGATCTGGTCCTGCGTCGCTCAGGCCTGCACCAGCGGGCCGGGGTTCTTCAAGTACTGCTGCTTGATGGCTTGCGCCGCGAACAGGGTGATGGCGCCGATGGTGGCCGTCGGGTTGGCCTGGAAGTTCTGCGGGAAGGCATTGCCGCCGGGCACGAACACGTTGTGCACGTCCCAGGACTGCAGGTAGCGGTTGAGCGCGGAATCGTGCGGGGACGTCCCCATGATGGCGCCGCCCACGTTATGGGTGGACACGTACTTGGTGATGTCCCAGTTGGAATCCATCTTGAGGAAGTTCTCGCTGATGGCGTCGGGCTTGAGCTCACCGGAGATCTTCAGCACGATGTCGCGCAGGTAGCGCTGCAACTTCAGCTCGTTCTCGCGCCAGTTGAAGGTCATGCGCAGCAGCGGCTGACCCCATGGGTCCTTGTAGTTGGGATCCAGGTCCAGGTAGTGACCGCGGTAGGACATGCAGGTGGTGGTGATGCTCACCCCCATCGAGTGGCCATACCAGTCCACCATGCCTTCCTTCCAGCCCTTGCCCCACTGCGGCGTGCCCGGCGGCAGCGCAGCGCCGATGGGTGTGCCGGTGGCCTGCGAGCTGTGGATCTTGGCGCCGCCGATGAAGCCCAGCTTCACCCCGTCCTCGAAGTTGCCGGGAGAGATGTCGTTGAACATCTCGCCGGTGGCTCCTGCGGTGGCGAAGGGGTTGAAGTGCTTGTCCTTGAAGAACAGCGTCGCACCGCCGTTGGACAGGAAGGCGTAGTTGCGGCCGATGGTGCCGGTCTCGGAGATCGGGTCGTAAGGCTTGCCGATGCCCGACAGCAGCATCAGTCGCACGTTGGCGAACTGGAAGCTGCTCAGGATCACGATCTTGGCCGGCTGGAAGACTTCGCGCAGCTGCTCGTCAATGTAGGTCACGCCCTTGGCGGTCTTCTTGTCGGCGTGCAGGTCCACCCGGATGACGTTCGCATTGACCTTGTAGTCGAAGTTGGGCATGCGCTTGACCACATCCAGGATGGTGGTCTGCGGCGAGGCCTTCGAATAGTTGAGGCAGGGATACTTGCTGCAGTAGCCGCAGTAGTTGCAGGGCGCCAACTGCGCGCCATACGGATTGGTCCAGGCCTGCGACACATTGGCCGATGGATTCGGGAAGGGGTGGTAGCCCAGTCGGGTGGCCACGTCCTTGAACATCGAATTGTTCAGCGTGTCCTTGAGCGCCGGCAGCGGATAAGGGCTGGAGCGCGGACCCTCGAACGGATCCCCGCCCGGCTGCAGCTCACCGCGGAGATTGCCGGTATTGCCGGACAGGCCGCAGACCTTGTCGAAGAAGTCGAAGTGCGGCTCGATCTCGTCCCAGGTGAAGGGGAAGTCCTTGATGCGCATGTCGGCATCGAGCTGGCCCTTCTTGTAGGCCTTGTCGGCATAGGTCTTGAGCTTGAGGTCGGTCGGCGTGGGACGGATCAGCACGCCGGTCCAATGCAGACCGGAGCCGCCCACACCGGTGCCAGGTGCGAAGGCCCCCCACTTGCGAGTGGGCAGAGCCGTTTCCTCGCGGGTGTAGCGAACCGTCAGGGCCGCTTCACGCGGCGTCGCGAAGACCTTGTTGCGGACGTTGTAGGCGTACTGGTCGGCCGGCTTGGGATAGGCGAAGTCTTCCGGCGGACGGTCCGGTCCGCGCTCCAGCGCACGGACCTTCAGGCCTTCCCGGGCCAGTTCAATGGCCATGATCGAGCCGGCCCAGCCGAGCCCGACGATGACGACATCCACCTCGTCGTTGGTGATGGTTGACATGCTGTGTTTCCTGTCTGACGCATGAGGGTTGCTACGGAGGTACCGCAACCATCAGACGGTCAAAAAATAGGGCGTGGCGCCCCGAGGCCTTGAATCAGGCGCGCTTGCCGCTGAGACTCACCGGCCCCAGGGGATAGGGGCGGTTGTGCTGGTCCACCCACTCGGTGTAGGCGGCACGGGCGCCGGGGAAGCCGATGGCCACCCAGGCTTTCATGTCCTTGTTCCCGCCGTATTTGGGGTCGGCCAGATAGCCGTTCTTGGTGTCGCCCAGGAACTGGCCTAAGAACTGGGACGCCTTCAGGGTGGGCTCACCCAGGGCGGCGAAGTCAACGGTGTTCTTCTGGAGCGCGGTCAGGAAGCTGTCCTTGTCCTTCTCGGCAAGTTGCTCGAAGGGTTTGCCGAACTGCTTCTGGCAGGCCTGCTGCGCCAGCTTGATGCCGATCCGGTAGGTGTCCTGCGGCGCGTAGGGCAGTTGAAAGCCGAGCGTGGCCGGCGCATCCGGCTTGTGGGGACCTTGCAGATAGATGTCGCTGCCCAGGCCTTCGCGCAGTTGCTGGTCGATGAAGACCGGCACGTTGGTCTCCAGGGCGCCGGGGCCTCGCCCTTCGGCGGGGATGAAGCGGTCACAGGCCGCCATCACGAAGGCCCATTCGGCGGCCGAGAAAAAGACCGGCTGGTAGCGCGAGAGCTCCACCCCTTCGAGGCCTTCGGCCTTGGCCCGGCCTAAAGGGAGGGCCACGATGGGCACGGTGGCGGCGGACGCCAACAGCAGTGTGCGGCGGGATGCGGTGAACTTGTTTGACATGGCGGCTTGCTCCTGGGGAGGGCTGGCAGAGGACGGACCTCACGGCCCTCACGGCGCTGGTAGCGGTACCAATGCCGTGGTGGCCGCATTATCAGGAGCCGGTTCACAAGTTGGTACCGCAACCATTCGCATATCGCACGCGTATGGTGGGATTTTTCAATGGATTGGGCGAATGCCGCCCATGCGGCAAAGCTCCCGGCGCCGGGCTACCCGACTGTCCGAGTCCCCGGTGGCAGGTCCGCGCCGCTGCGCTGCAGGTCTCAGCCGCCCGTCACGGGCGGGAAGAACGCGACCTCGGCGCCCTCCGGGACGATGGCATCCTCGCGGGCCATCACCTGGTTCAGGGCGCAGCGCACCGCACGGCCTCGCGCCAAGGCCTGGGCATGGGCCTCGTCTTTGGCGATCAGGGCATCGCGCAGCGCGCCGACCGTCAGCCCCGCTTGCACAGCCACCACTTCCTGCGGCCCAAGGGCCTCACGCAGGGAAGCGAAGTAACGCACGGTGATGGTCATGGCGGTCAGAACAGGTCGTTGAACGGCAGGAAGCGCAGCAGTTGGCCGGGCTCGACAGTGGCGCCCGGAGGCAGCTCGATGAGCCCATCGGCCCAGGCCGCCGAACTCATGACGCCGGAGCTCTGGTTCCCGAAGAGCGCCAGCCCGCCCTGGTCCGTCACCCGGCCGCGCAGGAATTCGCGACGCTTGTCCGCCTTGGTCCAGGTGAATTCAGCCGGCAGCTGATAGCCGCGCGGGGCCAGTTGCGTGGCGCCCTGCAGTTGCAGCAGCACGGGTCGCACGAACAGCAGGAAGGTGACGAAGCTCGACACCGGGTTGCCGGGCAGCCCCATGTAGAAGCAGCGGCCGTTGGGCGCTTGCGGATGATGCACTTCGCCAAAGGCCAGCGGCTTGCCGGGCTTGATGGCAATCTGCCAGAGGTCCAGCCGCCCTTCCCGCTCCAGTGCGGGCTTGAGGTGGTCCTCTTCCCCGACGGAGACACCGCCGGAGCTCAGGATCAGGTCGCTGTCGCGGGCCGCGTCGCGCAGGGCGGCGCGGGTGGCATCCAGCGTGTCGGGCACGATGCCCAGGTCCCGCACCTCGCAGCCCAATGCGAGCAGCAGTGCATGCAGCGTCGTGCGGTTGGAGTTGTAGATCTGGCCGGGGCCCAGCGGCTGTCCTGGCAGCACCAGTTCGTCGCCGGTCGAGAACAAGGCCACCCGAGGACGCCGGGCGACCGTCAGTTCAGCCGCCCCCGCGGTGGCGGCCAGCCCCAGCGCGGCGGCATTGAGCCGAGCACCAGCGCTCAGGATGGTCTGTCCGCGCTGGAGATCTTCCCCGCGGCGGCGGATGTGCTGCCCCTGCGGGACGGACAGCGGCACCCTCACCTGGCCCAGGCCACCGGCGGCGTCCGCCACGGCTTCGCACTGCTCCTGCATGAGGATGGTGTCCGCACCGTCCGGCACGGTGGCGCCGGTGAAGATGCGGGCGGCAGTACCCGGCTGCAGCGCCGTTGGCACCGAGCCTGCGGGCACGCGTTGGGAAACGGGCAGCAGTGCCGTTGCGCTGTCGGCGGACGCGTCGCCAGCCTGAAGCTCGGCCATGCGGACGGCATAACCGTCCATGGCGCTGTTGTCATAGGGCGGCACGTCCAGCGGCGAGACCAGGTCCTGCGCCAGGATGCGCCCCAGCGCCAACGGCGTGCTGACCGACTCGGTCAGGCCCAACGGCTGCACCTGCGACAGCAGTCGCTCCAGCGCCTGTTCCATCGGCAGCATGGGGGCACGCTGGGGATGCGCGGTGGCGGTGGCGGTGCCGGTGCCGGCAGGCGAGCCGCTCGACGCGGCCCCGGATGTGGGGAACTCAGACATGGGTGGTGATGAACTGCTTGACCTGCTCCACCGAGACCGGCATGACCTGCACCCGCTTGGGCCGGCTTTCCAGGTCGGCCAAGGCGGCCGGCCGGGGCGGCACCAGGCCCAGGGCTTCCTCGATGGTGGCAGCGAACTTGGCGGGCAAGGCGGTTTCCAGCACCAGCATGGGCACGCCCGGCTGACGCTGTTCCAGGGCCACCTTGAGCCCGTCGGCGGTGTGGGTGTCGATCACCTGGCCATAACGCTGATGGCACAGGCGGATGGTGGCCAGACGGTCCGCATGGCTGCTGCGACCGGAGCTGAAACCAAAGCGCTCGGTGATGCGGGCGCGCTCCTGCTCGGTCAGGGCGAAGAAGCCCTGGCTGGCCAGTTGCTCGCTGAAGAGCTGGCGCACCCGATCGCCGTCCCGATCCAGCAGATCGAAGATGAAGCGCTCGAAGTTGCTGGCCTTGGAAATGTCCATGGACGGGCTGGAGGTCTCCAGCGTCTGAGCCGCGCCGCGCGGGCGGTAGACGCCGGTGCGGAAGAACTCGTCCAGCACGTCGTTTTCGTTGGTGGCCACGACCAGACGCTCGATCGGCAGGCCCATCATGCGCGCCACATGGCCGGCGCAGACGTTGCCGAAGTTGCCCGACGGCACGGTGAAGCTGACCTTCTGGTCGTCACGCGTCGTCGCCTGGAACCATGCGGCGAAGTAGTACACCACCTGCGCCAGCAGACGGGCCCAGTTGATCGAGTTGACGGTACCGATGCGGTAGCGGCGCTTGAAGTCCAGGTCGTTGGAGACGGCCTTGACGATGTCCTGGCAGTCGTCGAAGACACCGTCCAGCGCCAGGTTGTGGATGTTGGCGTCCTGCAGGCTGAACATCTGCGCCTGCTGGAACGGGCTCATGCGGCCATTGGGGCTGAGCATGAAGACCTGGATGCCCGCCTTACTGCGCATGGCGTATTCGGCGGCGCTGCCGGTGTCACCGGAGGTGGCGCCCAGGATGTTGAGCGTCTCGCCGCGGCGGCCCAGTTCGTATTCGAACAGCTGGCCGAGCAACTGCATGGCCATGTCCTTGAAGGCCAGCGTCGGGCCGTTGGACAGGGCCACCAGCGCCAGGTTCTCTTCCAGCGGCTTGAGCGGCGTGATCTGCGGCGTGCCGAAGACGGCCTCGGTGTAGGTGCGACGCACCAGGGTCTTCAGATCGTCGGCGGGGATGTCGTCGATGTAGAGCGACAGGATCTCCACCGCCAGGTCGGCATAGGAGAGACCGCGCCAGCGGGCCAGGGTCGCGCCATCCACCTGCGGGTAGGCGGTGGGCAGATACAGCCCGCCATCCGGCGCCAGGCCTTCCAGCAGGATGTCGCAGAAGTGGCGTTGGGCGTGATCGCCGCGGGTGCTGATGTACTTCACTGGACGGAGGATGCAGTAGGTGACGAAGGAACGCGGGAGGCCTGAGCACCGGGCACCGGAATGCCAGAGGACAGGAGATCCGCCTGGTCCGGAGACGCGGGAAGCTCCGGAAACCGCGCAGACCACTCGATTGTGAGGCTGGCCATCTGGGTTTCGAATTCTGGATTGGGCGATACGGTCTTCGCCGTTGCGAGGCTACGCCAGTGCAGCCACAGGGCACGGGAGGAACGATTCGCTCGATCCAGAAACGAGGAGGACAACTGTACAGCCAGTCGAGCAGCCTCTTGCGCGGCTGATGAGTCCCCTTGTTCGCGAAGCAGGCCGACGGCGCAGGGTAACAAGGCTGCCCACTGTGACATCAAGCCGATGTCTTCAGGGTCCAGCGCGTCTGGCGCGGCCTTGAGCCTCGACTTCGCCGTGGCAATCACCTCGCCCAGCAGAAGGCCTGCGCTGGTCGGGTCTCCCTGTTTCAGACGGAGTCTGGCGAAGGTGATCCAGACCAGGCTCGACACCCAGGCATTCGCTGGAGCGTCCCAGACGGACGCTTCGGTTCCGGTCAAGAGCGACAGCGCCGGACCCAATACGGATTCAGCCGCCGCAAAGTCCCCCTGCATGGCTTTGATGTGGGCCCATCCGACCAGCGAAGCACTGAGCGCACGCTGGGCGGGGCCATCGCCCCGCGCGGTCAAATCGCGGCGACGCAAGCTCGCCACCTCATTCACCGCCCGCTCGGCGATCGACCATTCACGCAGCCGTGCTGCCGCGAACCAAAGCGGGTCCATGGCAGCTTCCAGCACCATAGCCCCCACCGACTCCGTACCCAGCTGCTGCGCATGCGAGCGGGCCGCCGCCTCCGCGCGAAGATGCTCGGTGAGCGCCGCCTGCAAATGGCCCTGCGCAGCCAGGGTATCGGCGCGCGCCAATGCGGCCAGACATTCGTCGTGCGTGATGCCGATGGTGAACCGACCAGGCTCCACATTGGCGCGGCGCAGGTCGGTCAATTGCACCAGCTTCTCGGCCACCGCCGAGGCGACCGTCAGATGGCCGCCCGCCAGCGCAGCCTGAACTTCTTGCGCTCCATCACTGATCGGTAGATCAAAGATGCGGACGTCGTCGAGATCCTGGACTGACAGTGTCCGCTCGCCGAAGATGGCCAACCAACGGGTGAGCCAAGGCGAGGCAAAAACGGTGAGGGAATCTCCGAACGCGAGCCGATGGGCCGACGCGACGCAAAGCTGCAACTCCGCCGCGCTCACGTCATACGCTGGCCGCTCCCACTCCGCCGCCAGCGTGACAGTCAGCGAGCGCACATGCCAAAGGTCGGGCGCCGACGAGGCCGCCATTCGCAGGCCGGTTTCGGGCAGGAGCAAGATCATGCCTGTGCTGAATGAAGCCTCCAGCCTTCCGCGGCGCTCGTTCAGACGGCTCAGCAGTTCGCCTCGCTCTTGGTCCCACGCTGGCACACCGGCTCCGCGATGGGCCTCCAGCCAGCACAGTCGAACGTCCGGCCGCTCCACCGCCGAGAGGGTCTCCCGCAGCGCCTCGGCAGCAAAACCCTGCGGTTCCGTGATCGAGACATCGGCCACAGCGGTGGGCTCGCCCACCCAGTCGATGACCTTGGACTTCAGCGTCGCGACAAGCGCCGCATCCCGCACCAGCACCACGAACAAGCCAAAGCCGTCCATCAGCCGAAGTCGGCGCTCCAACTGGCGCCAGACCTGCTCCAGACCAGGGTCAACTGACACTGGTGATGTCATGGGCAGCAGCCGACGGTGGCGTCCAGCCATTGATCAAGGGCCACAGCAGCGGATTCAAATCGACCCAATCGTCCCCATTGCGATAGTTGAGCACCGCGCGGACGTCGAATAAATGAGCCACGACGGACAGATCCTCTCGGCTGCCCAGGCTCAGCGCATTCGACGTTGCAATGGTCTTGAGCAACGGGAATTCGTCCCGAACGACCAGATTCTCAAACTCGCGCTCATGTCGGCGGATGACGATGGCGATGATGTCGTCATCTGCTTGAAGCGGCAGGCGTTGTGGCTGGAAATAGGCCTCCTCCAGCGCATCGATCAGCAGCCGCCTCAGCAGTTGACGCAAGTCTCCCCCGGACGCCAGGATCAATCGATCCAGTGCACCTTCCGAGATCACCCGGCGCCAGTCGGCAAAGCGTCGCTCCACCACACCGCGCATCGCCTCGACGCCGTTCGGGCGAGGCTGGCGCCTGGCCACCGCCGGCGGTTCGAACACACGGACTGATGCCAGCATGAACAGCCGCACCAAGGATTTGATGTTGGTGAGATAGGGCAGATAAGGGGGCACCGAATACACCATCTGCACGCCGGGGACGCGCAGTTGATGCAGGTCGCCATCGAACAGGCGCACGATGCGCCCGAACATCTCACTGGCTTCGCTTCCCACCCCTCTGAGGCGCTCGAGCGAATCGACGATCAGCACGATCTTGCGTCGGCCCAGCGCGGCGCGGACTTCCTCCGCCATATCCGAGACAAAGGCCGTGCATTCCGCCATCACCTTCTCGCGGCGCGCCAGGTCGAACTCTGTCAGGCGGCGAGCGATCGATTGCTGCTGCTTGCGGAATTCCGCCCTGACACCGCCCACGGTGACGCCAGTGATCTCGACGTCGCTTTGCAGCCAAGCCACAAACCGTGCCAGCAAGCCGCTGCCAGGCGCGTCTGCTTTCCGTCCGAGCGCGTCTGCCTGGCTGAGCCGGTCCGCAAAGGCGATGGCAATCACCAGCAGCAGGGTCACGGTATCCACCGGATGCGTGTCGCTGAGATAGTCCATCGCATCGACGATATAGGCACGCGTGTCGTCCGATGCATTCAGGACCGTCGCCAGTCGCTTCAGCTCGGTGCTTTTGCCGGTACCGCGTTGGCCGCTGAAGTAATAAAGCCCTTCCTCGTCCGATCGCTGGATGGCGCGCTCCAGGAGCGCGATCACATCGTCCGCCCCCTCCCCGTGGAGGTGGTGAACATAAAGACGGCTCTCATAGTCCAGCGGTCCCGGGTCATTGGCCAGCACCCGGGAAAAGTCATCCACCAAGACCTGGAGAGCTTGGGCATTCATCATCAATCAGCCATGCAAACGAAGCCCTGATATTTTCGCATCAGGCCAGCTCTTCCTTGCGCAGCGCAACGATCGGCGCCAGCACCGTCTCCAGTGCCTGCATCTGCTGCAGGGCCTTGGTCATGCGGCCTTCCTGGGTGTCGTGGGTCAGGATGATCAGGTCCGTCTGGCTCTCGCCTTCGGCCGACTCCCGCTGCAGCACCGCATCAATGCTGATCTGATGCTCCGCCAGGATGGTCGTGATGCGCGACAGCACCCCGGCCTGGTCCGCCACCCGCAGGCGCAGGTAGAAGGCAGTCTGCACCTGATCCATCGGCAGGATGGGGGTGTTGTTCATGGCCTCCGGCTGGAAGGCCAGATGCGGCACCCGGTGATCCGGGTCGGCGGTGGCCAGGCGGGTGATGTCCACCAGGTCGGCGATCACGGCCGAGGCGGTCGGCTCTGCGCCGGCGCCCTTGCCGTAATAGAGCGTCGTGCCGACCGCATCCGCCTGCACCAGCACCGCATTCATCGCACCTTCGACATTGGCGATGAGGCGGTTGGCCGGGATCAGCGTGGGGTGCACCCGCAACTCGATGCCGCCCACATCCTGACGTCGGCGGGCAATGCCCAGCAGCTTGATGCGGTAGCCGAGCTGCTCGGCGTATTTGATGTCGGTAGCCTGCAGCTGGGTGATGCCCTCCACATGGGCGCGGTCGAACTGCACCGGGATGCCGAAGGCGATCGCGCTCATGATGGTGGCCTTGTGGGCCGCGTCCACGCCTTCGATGTCGAAGGTGGGGTCGGCTTCGGCATAGCCCAGGCGCTGCGCTTCCTTGAGCACCGTGGCGAAGTCCAGGCCCTTGCCCCGCATCTCCGACAGGATGAAGTTGGTGGTGCCGTTGATGATGCCGGCGATCCATTCGATGCGGTTGGCGGTCAGGCCCTCACGCAGCGCCTTGATGATGGGAATGCCCCCCGCCACCGCCGCTTCAAAGGCCACCATCACGCCCTTCTCGCGGGCGGCGGCGAAGATCTCGCTGCCATGCACCGCCAGCAGCGCCTTGTTGGCGGTGACCACATGCTTGCCGGCGGCGATGGCTTCCAGCACCAGGCTGCGGGCCACGCCGTAGCCACCGATCAGCTCGACGACGATGTCGATGTCCGGATGGGCGATGACCTGGCGCGCGTCGGACACCACCGTGCAGGCGTCTCCGACGATGCTGCGCGCCCGCTCGACATCCAGATCGGCCACCATGGTGATCTCGATGCCGCGGCCGGCGCGTCCGCGGATGTCTTCCTGGTTGCGACGCAGCACCTGGAACGTGCCGCCACCGACGGTACCAATGCCCAGCAGGCCAACTTTGATCGGATTCATGGTGAAGATTCTTTCAATGGGTCACTTGGATCAGCGGCCGTGACGCTTGCGATAGTGCGACAGGAACCGCTCGATGCGGCCCACTGCCTCACGGAGGTCGTCCGTGTTGGGCAGGAAGACCAGCCGGAAGTGATCGGGGGTCTTCCAGTTGAAGCCCGTCCCTTGAACGATCAGTACCTTTTCCTCGGCCAGCAGGTCGTAAGCGAACTGCTGGTCGTCCTCGATCGGATAGATCGTGGGGTCCAGGCGGGGGAACATGTAGAGCGCAGCCTTGGGCTTGACCACGCTCACACCGGGAATCTGCGAGAGCAGTTCATAAGCGAGGTCACGCTGGCGGGCCAGCCGGCCGCCCGGGGCCACCAGGTCGTTGATCGACTGGTAGCCGCCCAGGGCGGTCTGGATGGCCAGTTGGCCGGGGGTGTTGGCGCACAACCGCATCGAAGCCAGCATGTTCAGGCCGGTGATGTAGTCGGTGGCGTGGCGCTTGTCTCCGGACACCACCATCCAGCCGGCGCGGTAGCCGCAGGAGCGGTAGTTCTTGGACAGGCCGTTGAAGGTCAGCGTCAGCACGTCGTCCGACAGGGAGGCGATGCTGGTGTGCACCTCGCCGTCGTAGAGCGTCTTGTCGTAGATCTCGTCGGCCATGACGATCAGCTGATGCTGACGGGCAATCTCCACCAAGGCCTGCAGCAACTCCTTGGGATAGAGCGCGCCGGTCGGGTTGTTGGGATTGATCACCACGATGGCCTTGGTGCGGGGCGTGATCTTGGCGCGAATATCGTCCAGGTCCGGCAGCCAGCCGTTGGATTCGTCGCAGACGTAATGCACCGGCTCACCGCCGGACAGCGCCACCGCGGCGGTATAGAGGGGATAGTCCGGGGCCGGCAGCAGCACTTCGTCGCCGTTGTCCAGCAGCGCGTTCAGGGCCATCACGATCAGTTCGGAGGCGCCGTTGCCCAGATAGACGTCATCCACCGTCACGCCGGAAATGCCCTTTTCCTGGCAGTAATGCACCACCGCCTTGCGCGGAGCGAACAAACCCTTGGAGTCGGTATAGCCGGCCGCGTCGGGCAGGTTGCGAATCATGTCCTGGACGATCTCGTCCGGCGGCTGCAGGCCGAAGGCGGCGATATTGCCGATATTCAGCTTGATGATTTTCTGGCCTTCCTCTTCCATCTGCCGCGCCTTGTCCAGCACGGGTCCCCGGATGTCGTAACAGACATTGGCCAACTTGCTGGACTTGGTGACGGTCTTCAAGATTTCTCCAGTGGAAAAGGCGGGAAAATAGTCCTTGATTTGAACACAGGGTCTGCGGCATCCGGGTGCATCGGGCCTGCGTCGCTGCCAAAATCAGCCTCAATGAAATTTCAACTCGACCAGCCGCAGGGCGGCAACACCATCTCCCGCCATGACGGCCGCAGCGTCTGGGTCAACGGGACGGAACACCGCAGCAGTTTGCTGGTGCCCTGGCAAGGCACCGTGCAGGCCTGGGACCTGCCGCGCTTCGAGGACCTGACCGAGGTCCATTTCGAGCGCATCCGCGACCTGAAGCCTGAACTGGTCATCTTTGGCAGCGGCAGCCGCATCCAGTTTGCACGTCCGCAGCTCTACCGGGCGCTGATCGACGCCCGCATCGGCATGGAGACCATGGACCTGGGGGCTGCCTGCCGCACCTACAACGTGCTGGCCAGCGAAGGCCGGGCGGTGCTGGCGGCGCTGATGATCGAAGGCTGAGCCTTCTTCAGCCCTACCGCCCTACCCGTTCCCAATCCCCCCCATGACTTTAGGGAGGGGGTGAACGGCCCACCCGGGCGAACGGTTGACGCGGGGCGTTCCGGCATGGGCGATGGACGATCCATTCAACGTATAATCGCTGGCTATGCCCGCCCGGGCACCTTTCTCTGTAAAAACGCCACATGACGCCAGCGCTCAACAAACCTCTTCCGGATATTGAAGCTCTTGCCACCGGAGGCGTGAAGTTCACCCCATCGGCATTCCACGGTCGCGCTGTGGTGCTGTACTTCTATCCGAAGGACAACACCCCTGGCTGCACCACGGAAGCCATGCAATTCCGCGACCATCACAAGGAATTTGTGAAGGCAGGCGCGGTGGTGCTGGGTGTCTCGCGCGACAACATGGTCTCGCATGAGAAGTTCAAGCAGAACCTGGAACTGCCCTTTGAGCTGATTGCGGACACCGAAGAAAAGCTGTGCCACATGTTTGGCGTGGTGAAGAACAAGATCATGTATGGCAAGAAGGTCAAGGGCATTGAACGCTCGACCTTCCTGATCGACGCCCAGGGCATTCTTCGCGAAGAGTGGCGCGGCATCAAGGTGGCCGGCCATGTGGACGAAGTCCTCAAGGCGGTGAAGGCGCTGAAAAAAGAAGCAGCCTGATTCTTCAGGCCCCGCGGCGGCGGCACAAGGACCCAGCAAAGGCTCAGCAAAGGCCCAGCAAGAGCCTTCGCATCCACCTGCCGATCTGCCAGGCTTCCAACCGGCCCGGGCTGCTGCCCGCGGCCGGTTTTCTTTTGTGGATTCGGGGGTCACTGTTGTTTGGCGGCAGTGTCACTGGGGACCGGGCACGAGTTGTGCATAATCAACCGCATGCCCCAGTGCCCGATCGCAACATTTTCAAGGACGAGCCGCACCGCCCCCGGTGCGGCTTTTTGTCTTTTGAATGGCGCTGGCCCTGAAAAAGTCGCCGATACCTCCGGCTTTTTCCGCCCCGACGGCTGCTCGGGCATGACCCCTGGTCCGCTCGGACCCAGGCTCTTCACGCTTGACCCGCTCATTCGCACATGCCACTGCCCAAGCCTCCGACCAAGCGCGCCAGCCGCCTAGATTCCGACGCCTACGCCACCACGCTCACGCCGAGCAAACGTCCCGTCAGCGCCACTCGCGGCGCCTCGGCGCCTGCGCCCGCCCTCTCCGCACCGGCGCTGCTGGACCCACCGACCCCGGTCTCTCAGGCCGTTGCGGCGTCCCATGCCCCGGTGACAGCTGCACCCCGCACCAAAACCGACACCGAAGCGCGCAGCGGCGGCTCGCCGTCCCTGGCGCTGGTGGCGCCTGCGACCGCGGCCAACCCGTCCCGCAAATCGGCGCCGGCCAAAACCCGCGCCCGCAAACCGGCGGGCGATCCCAAGCTGTTTGTGCTGGACACCAATGTCCTGATGCACGACCCGATGTCGCTCTTCCGCTTCGAAGAGCACGACATCTACCTCCCCATGATCACCCTGGAGGAGCTGGACGGCCACAAGAAGGGCATGACCGAAGTCGCCCGCAACGTGCGCCAGGTCAGCCGCGAGCTGGACGCCTTGGCGGCCTCGCTCAAATCCAGCTCCATCGAGGAAATGGCCAAGGGTCTGCCGCTGGCGGAGACGGGACATCGGGAAGCGGGCGGCAAGCTCTTCTTCCAGACCAGCCTCATTGACACGCCCCTGCCGCAAGGATTGCCGCAAGGCAAGGCGGACAACCAGATCCTGGGCGTGGTCCAGGCCCTGAAGCAGCAGCAACCGGGCCGTGAAGTCGTGCTGGTGTCCAAGGACATCAACATGCGCATCAAGGCCCGCGCGCTGGGCCTGCCGGCGGAGGACTACCGCAACGACAAGACCCTGGAGGATTCCGACCTCCTCTACACCGGCGTCCAGCAACTGCCACCGGACTTCTGGGAGCGCCATGGCAAGACCATGGAAAGCTGGAACCAGGGCGGCACCACCTTCTACCGCATCAGCGGCCCGCTGGTCCCGACCTTGCTGGTCAATCAGCTGGTCTATCTGGAGGCGCCGGGCGCGGCCCCGCTCTATGCCAAGGTCCAGGAGATCACTGGCAAGACGGCGGTGCTGCGCACCCTCAAGGACTACGGTCACCAGAAGCATTCCGTCTGGGGCGTCACTGCCCGCAACCGCGAGCAGAACTTCGCCCTGAACCTGCTCATGGACCCGGACTGCGACTTCGTCACCCTCACCGGCTCTGCCGGCACGGGCAAGACGCTGATGACGCTGGCCGCGGGCCTGTCGCAGGTGCTGGACGAGCGCCGCTACAGCGAGATCATCGTCACTCGTGTCACCGTGCCGGTGGGCGAAGACATCGGCTTCCTGCCTGGCACCGAAGAAGAGAAGATGGGTCCGTGGATGGGCGCCCTGGACGACAACCTGGAAGTGCTGGCGCGTGGCGACAGTACCGCGGGTGAATGGGGCCGTGCGGCCACCAATGATCTGGTCCGCAGCAAGATCAAGATCAAGAGCCTGAACTTCATGCGGGGCCGCACCTTCCTGAACAAGTACGTCATCATCGACGAGGCGCAGAACCTCACGCCCAAGCAGATGAAGACCTTGATCACGCGGGCGGGTCCGGGCACCAAGATCGTCTGCCTGGGCAACCTGGCGCAGATCGACACGCCCTACCTCACCGAGGGCAGCTCCGGCCTCACCTTCGCCGTGGACAAGTTCAAGGGCTGGGCCCACAGCGGCCACGTCACCTTGGCGCGCGGCGAGCGTTCACGGCTGGCGGATTTCGCCTCGGAAGTGCTGTAAGCCGCCCCACCCAGCCATCGCGCTGACACTCAAACACCGCCTACGGGCGGTGTTTTTCGTCGTGCACGCGCTCCTCGGTGCACTGTGCGCTGCGCACGCAGTCCTCGGTGCAGCGTGCACGCAGTCCTCGGTGCAGCGAGAGTGAGGAAGGGCTACCCCTGTTTTCGGAAGTCAAGGAGGAGCACGCGAAGCGTGCGGGGGACATGAAGAAAACAGGGGTAGCCCTTCCTCACGGCCGCCCCGATCGCGGCAGTCGGAGAGAGCGCCCCACCGCCCCTCAAGACTCACTCATCCGCGACTCCGCCGTTTCCTTCTTCGCCCCTTCATCCATCCTCAACTGATGAAAGATGAACGCCGCCATTGCCGCCATCACCCCCAGCGCCAGATACGTTGCGTGGAAGGCCGGCACCATGGCTGCCCCGTCGGTACGAGCGACGCCTTCCGAGAACAGCAACAGGAACGCGCTGGAGGTCGCCACCCCCAGGCTCATCGACAACTGCATCACCACCGCCAGCAGGCTGTTCCCCCCGCTCGCCGTCCGCTCATCCAGATCTCCAAGCGTCAGCGTATTCATCGCCGTGAACTGCATGCTGTTCACCATCCCGAAAACCCCGAGATGAATCGCCAGCCACACATGCCCCACATCCCGCGGGATCAACGCGAAGCTTGCAATCAGCACCCCCAGCAACAGCGTATTGACGATCAACACCCGCCGATACCCTCCCCAGCGGATCAGCCGAATCGCCAGCGTCTTGGTGAACATCGCCCCCAACACCGACGGAATCATCGACAACCCGGCCTCACTCGGTGAGAACCCCAAGCCCACCTGCAGGAACAGCGGCGTCAGGAATGGCGTGGCACCGCTCCCCAGCCGCGCAAACACATTCCCCAGCAACCCGATCCGAAACGTCGGCACCGCAAACAGCGCTGGAGAGAACAGCGGCGCCTCACTGCGCGACGCATGCAGCCAATACGTCATCATGCAGGCCACCCCGGCCACCAGCATCACCAGACAGATGGCCATGCTCACCACCCGCTCGCCAAACCCCTGCAAGGCCAGCGACATCAGCATCAAGCCCAGGCTGAACAGCACATACCCGCTCCAGTCGAAGCGCTGCCGCCCCACCCCCTTGAGCTGCGGCATATAGCGCCGGCACGCCAGCGCCCCCACCAACCCCACTGGCAGGTTGATCAGGAAGATCCAGTGCCAGCTGGCAAACTGCGTCAACACCCCGCCCAGCGTCGGCCCCAGCAGCGGCCCCACCAGCCCCGGGATGGTGATGAAGGTCATCACCTTCAGGAACTCATCCTTCGGAAACGACCGCAGCACCACCAGCCGCCCCACCGGCACCAGCAGCGCGCCGCCCATGCCTTGCAGCACCCGCGCCAACACCAGAATCTGCAAGCTCGGCGAGACCGCGCACATCAAGGACCCGAAGCTGAACAGCCCGATGGCCCAGAGGAACACGCTGCGTGTCCCGAACCGGTCCGCCAGCCACCCGGAGGCTGGAATCAGCAAGGCCACCGTCAGCAGATACGCCACCACGGCCGACTGCATCCGCAGCGGGTTTTCTCCCAGATCCCGGGCCATCCCCGGCAACGCCGTATTCAGGATGGTCGTGTCCAGCGTCTGCATGAAAAACGCCAGCGCCACCACCCACGGCAGGTAGCGATGCATGGCCGCATCCATCACCGGGCGTCCGGTCGTGGGATGCAGGGGCGTGACGCCGGAAGGGCCAGTCGTGGCGCCGGTCTTGGCGCCGGTCGGGGGCGTGGAGGATGGAACGTCTGCCATGGGGTCAAGTATGCGTTGCACCGGCAGCGGCGTAGGATGCCGGACGTCGCCCTTGTGCGCTGAACCGCCCACATCCGTCCCCTGAAAACAGGCCGCCCACTCCCCATGCGCTTTTACGTCTCCGACCTGGACGGCACCCTCCTGGACCCGCAGGCCCGCCTGTCCTCCGCCACCCGTGACGGCCTGGCCGAACTGCTGCACGAAGGCCTGGCGTTTACCGTGGCCAGCGCGCGCCATGTCGTCTCGATGGCGCGCATCCTGGATGGCCTGCCCATCCAGTTGCCGGTGGTGTCCTCCAACGGGGCCTACATCAGCGACCTGCGCACCGGTCGCCATGAACGGGTCAATGCCATGGACCCGGCCATGGGCCAGGCCCTCTTCGCGCTGGTGCGCCGCCATGGCCTGACGCCCTTCATCGCCACGCATGGCCGGCAAGGCGACCAGCTCTTCTGGCAGCAGGTGCAGAACGAAGGTCAGCAGCGCTTCGTCACTGAGCGCCAGCGCAATGCCGACCCGCGCCTACGCCAGGTCGACCGCCTGCAGGACCAGTTGCACGAGGCCCTTGTCACCCTGCTGGTGGTGGACAAGGCCGAACCCCTGGCTGCCCTGCAGGCCGACATCCACAGCCTCTTTGGCGACGCCGTGGTGACGCACCTGGCCGAAGACCTCTACATGCCGGGCTGGCCCTGGCTCAATGTCCACGACCGCAGCGCCAGCAAGGACCAGGCCATCGCCACCCTGGCCGAGCGCTACCAGTTGCACGACCGGGAGCTGGTTGTCTTCGGCGACCAGGTCAACGACCTCAGCATGCTGCGCGCCGCCCATCATGCGGTGGCGGTTTCCAATGCCAGCGAGGATGTGAAGCAGGCCGCTCACCGCATCATCGGGGCCCACCACGAGGATGCGGTGCTGCACTTCATCCGCGACGACTGGCGCAGCCTGCGCGACGGGCTCACCCGCCCGCCGCCAGTTGCGCCTTGAGCTGCTCCAGCGCGACCGGATCTTCCATCGTGCTGAGATCGCCGGTCTCCCGACCTTCCGCCACCGCTTGCAAGGCGCGCCGCAGCAGCTTGCCGGAGCGGGTCTTGGGCAGCGCAGCCACCAGCCGCACACGGGCCGGCCGCGCCACCGCGCCCAGCTCCTGATCCACCTTTTTCAGGATGTCGCCCTCCAGCGCCAGGGCCAGTTCCTGCGTGGCCGCCTTGGCCGGGTCCCGCAGCACGGCGAAGGCCAGCGCCACCTGACCCTTGAGCGCATCGGCCACGCCCACCACGGCCACCTCGGCCACGGCCGGGTGGCCGGCGATGCATTCCTCGATCTCCCGCGTGCCCAGCCGGTGGCCGGCCACGTTGATCACATCGTCGCTGCGGCCGAGGATGAAGTAGTAGCCCTCTTCGTCCCGCACCGCCCAGTCAAAGGTGGAATAGACCTGCCGGTCCGGCACGCTGGACCAGTAGGTGCGCACAAAGCGCTCGTCGTCCCGCCAGACGGTCTGCATGCATCCAGGGGGCAGCGGGCCGTCGATCACCAGCAGCCCCTTCTGATTGGCACCCTCCAGCACTGCACCGGTCTGCTCGTCCACCAACTGCACCTTGTAGCCATACATCGGCACGCCCGGCGACCCGAACTTGGGAGTGCCCGAGGACAGCCCCCGCGCCAGGGTCAAAATCGGCCAGCCGGTTTCGGTCTGCCAGTAGTTGTCGATGATGGGCTTGCCCAGCGCTTCGGCAATCCAGCGGGCCGTGGGTTCGTCCAGCGGCTCGCCAGCGAGGAAGAGGTTGCGCAGGCTGCTCAGGTCATGCCGGGTGAGCAGTGCGGGGTCCTGCTTCTTCAGCACGCGGATGGCGGTCGGCGCGCTGAACATCACCGTCACCTTGTGCCGCTCGACCAGATGCCACCAGACGGCCGCATCCGGGCGGGTCGGCAGCCCCTCATACATGATGGTGGACATGCCGGCGATCAGCGGCCCATACACGATGTAGCTGTGACCGACCACCCAGCCGATGTCGCTGGTGGAGAAGAAGGTTTCGCCCGGGCGGCCGTCGAAGATGTGGCGCACGCTGGCGGCCAGCGCCACGGCATAGCCGCCGGTATCCCGCTGCACGCCCTTGGGCCGTCCGGTGGTGCCGCTGGTGTAGAGGGTGTAGCTGACGGCTTCGGACGGCAGCCACACGCAAGGGACCTGCGCGTCCCGGTGGGTCTCACGCAGCTGCGCATAGTCCAGGTCGCGTCCCGGCTGGCGCTCGAACGGGCTCAGCCCGCGGTCCACCATCAGCACCTGCCGCGGCGGATGGCTGCTCAGGCGCAGGGCTTCATCCAGCAGCGGCTTGTAGGGCACGACCTTGCCACCCCGGCTGCCGGCATCGGCGCTGATGAGCAGCACCGGCTCCGCATCGTCAATGCGATTGGCCAGGGCATGGCTGGCAAAGCCGCCGAACACCACCGAATGAATGGCCCCCAGCCGCGCGCAAGCCAGCATGGCGAAGGCGGCCTGCGGAATCATCGGCATGTAGATCAGCACGCGATCGCCCTGCTTCACGCCGGCGGATTGCAGGATCGCGGCCATGATCTGCACTTCGCGATGCAACTCGGCAAACGTGTAGAGCACTTCCTGGTCCACCTCGCTGGAGGACCAGATCAAGGCCGTCTGCTGGCCGCGCGTGGCCACATGGCGGTCCACCGCGTTGTGGCAGAGATTGGTCGTTCCGCCCGCAAACCAGCGCACGAAGGGTGGACGGCTGGCATCACACACCTGCTCAAAGGGCTGGCCCCAGTCGATGTGCTTGGCCTGCTCGGCCCAGAAGGCTTCCGGGTCACTCACCGAGCGGTCATAGAAGGCCTGATAGTCGATCGCGGTCATGAGGCTGTCTCCATGGGGCACTCTGAGCGGCGCCATGGGCAGATTTCACGCATCGCGTCTGACGACACCCTGACCCGAACCGCGAACCGGCTGCATGCATTTGCGGCATATCAATGACGTGCTCGCACATCCCGACCCCACGCTTTACACCCGCGAAAAACGCACGCCAACACACGATCAGACACTTCTTCAAACAGCTTTTGTCATGACCCGTATGGTCCAATGCGGGTTTTCCTGAGGAGAGACTCGTCGCCCTGGCGAGGACTTTCCCCAAGCCAGGTGTCCAACCTGGGGCAATCCCCAGGGTTCGATGCTTGACCAGCGCGGCATCGCTTCTTAAGCTCCGCGCCCAATACCGATGCGAATTCTCCGTCCCACTTCTTCTGCTCCTCACCGCCCGACTGTCCTGCGCGCCACGGCCGCACTGGGACTGATTTGTGCCTTGACGGCCGGTAGTTGCTGGGCGCAACAAACGGAGAAGTCGGCGAACACCCCGTCCGCTTCGTCCGCTCAAGCGGCTGCTGCCAAGGATGGCAAGGGCAAGGCAGGCGCCAAGTCCGCCGCAAAGGCCACCAAGGTGGCGAAGAGCGCACAAACGAAGCAGGACAAGAGCAAGACCCAGTCCGCCAGCAAAGCGGGCGGCGACAAGACGGATAAAGCGGATAAGGCGGATAAGTCGGACAAGGCCAGCGCGGCTCAGAAGCCGGAACTGGAAGCTAAGCATCAGGACAAGACCGATGCGAAGCCCCGCACCGTGGCTGAGAAGTCAGACACCCGCACCGCCGACCTGACACCGCCCCCCGGCACCATGATGGGCGCATATGGCCAGAGCCTGATGCGCACGGCCAGCGTAGCCAGCGTCGCTGGAGGCACTCACCCGGCCCTGCTGCCCCAACCCGCCGCCGCCATCAATGCGCAGGGCGGTACGCTGTCCGCCGGCACGCCGGCCGTGGCGTCGGTGGCCGCAGCCCAGAACAGCAATGCGGGCACCCCGAGCATCACCGCCGCCAACACGATGATGGCGCCGATCGCGCCCGCGCTGCCGGCCACCGCCATGATGGGCGCGGCCGCAGGCACGTCCAACGACGTGGTGACGCGCTTCCTGCAGCAGCGTGGCATCGTGGCGCAAGCCCAGGCTCAGACCGAGGCAGACACCGCTGCCATGGCTGGCAACCCCAGCCTGCTGAACGAAGTGCGGGACCGGGCCTCGAACCTAGTGCTCTCCGCGATGAACTTCCTGGGCGTGCCGTATCGGCGCGGTGGGAATTCTGTAAGCAACGGTTTCGACTGCAGCGGCTTCACGCGCCACATCTTCGAGATGAGCGTGGGGCTGGTGCTGCCGCGTCGTGCGGACGAGCAGGCGAAGATGTCGTCGCTGATCTCCATCAAGAAGGAAGATCTGAAGCCTGGTGACCTGGTGTTCTTCAACACCATGCGCGCCACGTTCTCGCATGTGGGCATCTATGTGGGTGAAGGCAAGTTCATCCACTCCCCGCGCGCTGGCGGTGCCGTGCGTGTGGAAGACATGCGCGAGGCTTACTGGGCCAAGCGCTTCACCGGCGCACGCCGCGCGGATCTGACTCAGGCGCCCAACACCTGAGGGTCAGGTGAGGCTCCCGCCTCATCCCATCTCGTGCCAGTCTGAGGGCTGCGCATCAAGAACTGCATCTCCCCAAACACTGCGGGTAATCGATCAGCGATCGAGGACTGTGAACGTCCCTGAGGACCCCGGCTGCGGCCTGGTTCCGGGCTATGCTGCGCCTGGAGCGACTCCCGACCGCTGCAGCCACCTTGTCCGCCGTTCTCTCCGACCTCCCATCCCCTGCCCGTCCGCCGGATCATCTGGGCTCCGCCCTGATGCTGGCGGTGCTGCTGCATGTGCTGGTGGTGCTGGTGGTGGGCAATGCCCCGGGAGGCACGGCCAAACCCGGTGAAGGCGCCTGGGGGCCGATCACCGTCCGACTTCAGGGCGACCGGTTCGAGCAAGGGTCAGGCGACCCGGCGGTGATCGTGCCGGAGCGCGGGCCTGTGGGCACTGCGCGTGAACAGCGCTATGGCGGCACGGTCCGTCCCGAGGCGCCCAAGCCGGATGAAGCGCCCGGAGCGGCGCGGCAGGGGCAGTGGCGGCAGACGCCGGGGGAGCGGCTGACCGGGGATGAGGAAGCGGCTGCGAAGGCGGAGCTGCGGCCGAGCGCGACAACGCCAGTGAAGCCGGTGACGCCAGAGGCGAAGCCAGCGGCGCCGGTGGCTCCTGCGCCTGTGACGGCAGAGCGGAATGCGGCGCCGGCGCCGACACCTGCTGGAGCAGGGGATGCCGCAGCGGCCAAGGCGGTGTCATCCGTGACTGCGCCTTCGCCGGTGGCGGTGCCTGCTCCTGCGCCCTCTCCATCGCCCTCTCCATCGCCTTCTCCATCGCCTTCTCCATCGCCTGCGACTGGCACCGCCATAGCGCCGACGCCTACTGTGCCGCCGTCGCCCTCGCCGTCACCCATTCCGACGCCCACACCCTCCACAGAAGCTCCCGCCCCGACAGCCACGCTGTCTCTGCCAGCGGATGCCTCTCCGCAGGTGGGTCGACTGTCGCCGTCGCGTGACGCGCCTCAGAAACTACCCGTCTCACGCAACGACGCCCCATTGCCAGCGCCGTCTGCCCTTGAGTTGCCCCGGCCCACGCTGAGCGACACGCCCACGACGCTGCGACGCATCGAGCGTCAGGCAGCGCCGGGGACGCAGGCAGATCGTCGGGCGACGCTGGAGCCGGAAGGTCCGCTGCAAGGGCCTGCGGCTTTGCAACTGCCGGAGCCACCACGTCCGACTTTGAGCGACACGTCAGAGCCCATTCGACGCCTTGAGCGCACACCCACGGCCACGACGGGCCGCAAAGCGCCGTCCAAGACAGCCGATGCGCCTTTGCCTGCGCCAGCCGCCTTGCAGTTGCCTGAGCCACCGCGACCGACGTTGAGCGACAGCCCGACGACCGTTCAGCGGCTTCAGCGCCCACCGGCCGAGCGGCTGACGACGGTCACGCCGTCCGCGTCTCCGGCGTTGACGGCACCGGCGCCGCTGCCGACGCTCACGCCCGCTGCGCCGGCCGCCCAGGTTCCTGCGACCACCCAGGCCGCGACGCCGTCGCAGGTGACGTCGCCGTCAGTGCCGAAGTCGACGGTCGCGCCGGCGCCCACGCCCATCCCGGCGACGACGCCCAGCCCCTTGCAGCCGCCAAGTACGGCGCCGGCGCCATCGCAGCTGTCCAGCCCTGCAACGGCCGCTCCGTCGCCATCCCCATCAACGTCTCCATCGCCGCCCCCATCGCCTGCTCAAGCGCAGGCGACACCGCCCACCCAGACAGCGTCACCTGCGACCTCGGCGACGACTCCGGCACCGGCGGCCCCGACAGTCGCACCACCGAGCGCGGCGGCGGTTCCGCCCTCCTCCACACCACGGCCCGCCACCGCGCTGACGCCCAACGCCAGCACCACGCCCACGCCAGCGAATCGGATCTCGCTGGATGGATCGAGTACGCCCAGCAGCACGCAACCCAGCGTGGGCGCTCCCGACGCAGGGTCCCGCACGGGCCAGGACATCGCCACTCCGGCTTCGACGCCGCCCAATGCGCCGAATCGGCTGGACCTGACGCCGCGGTCGCAGCGCGGCCCTGCACTGCCGCGCGGGAATGCATACGGCGTGATCCAGGCGATGCCGACACCGCCCGAGCCGAAGGACAAGCTGGCCGATGAAATCAAGCGCGCGGGGCAGGAGGAATGCCGCAAGGCCTATGCAGACAAGGGGCTGCTGGCAGTGGTGCCACTGGTGCGTGATACGGCGAAGGACAAGGGCTGTCGCTGGTGAAAGATCGGTGCGCTGATCGCCATTGAGCGCCTCTGAAACCGGGGTTTCGTCAAGGTGGCGCGGAGGGGTTTTTTGCTATAGTGAATCGCATGTTGGGGGGGTAGCTCAGCTGGGAGAGCGTCGCGTTCGCAATGCGAAGGTCGGGAGTTCGATCCTCCTCCTCTCCACCAACTGATTCGGCCTCAGAGGGGAACCTCTGGGGCCTTTGTCATTCAAGGGCTTATTCCCGTAATCGTAGCCCCCCCTGGGCAGGGGCAGGCATGACTACTTTGCGGGGCGCGCAGTGTGCCACCGCCTGAAGCCACAGTTAGTCACTCGCAAGCGCCTGCGCGCCGGTACTGCTGCGCAGGCCCGTCCGGTCGGCGCTCCATACAATGGGGCAATGACCGACGACCTCACCCCTGCGGGTCAAGACCCTCACGCCAGCCTCACCTGGCATGCTGCCCTCCTGGGGGCCGCGGTCGGTATCGCAGGCCCCGCCTACACAGGCACGCTGACGAGCAACGTAGCGACGCGGGTCATGCTTGCCAATGGGCACACCCTGCAAGAGGTGTATGCGTACCTGGGGCAGTACGCCTTCACGCTGCCGATGGTGCTCGGCTTCACAAGCACCATCGTCTTCGCGTTCGCCTGCGGGTGGGTCTCTGCAGCCTACGGTCGGGGCTCTGCGGTATCCCAGGGACTTGCTGCCGGGATGCTGGCCGTCTCCTTTTCCCTCGTCATGCTGCTCAATCCAGCCGAAAGCCCAAACCTGGTGTACTTGGCCGCCGGCTTGCTGATCCAGATCTTGGGAAGCGTGGTCGGCGCGTGGGCGTTCAAACGCAAGCGCTGACCCCCGCCGTCCAGAGAACCATTGTTGGACACCATCGTGGACCCGGGGAACAAGGGGAAACAGTGACCGGGGCCGTCAGCTTATGGGGTGATAGTTTTTGTCGAGCGCGTGGACATCGACCACACTGCCGAGCCATTCGCTCAAAGCAGCAACCACCGTCTCGCGGAGCACTTCCAGCTCAGGCGTATCGCGGACTGCTTGCCTCAGCCACCCTCGGGTGCTGCTGGTCAGGTGGATGCGATAGCTCCCGGTCTCAGGGTCATCGCAAAAGATGTCGATTGCGAGCCGGACGCCAGCGTGGTCGAACCAGATGAACCAGCCCCAATCCTCTTCACCCGGCTCTTGCTCGCCGTACCTCGCAGCGAGGGCGGGAAGGAAACTGGACGCCACAACGTCGCCGCCAACGCAGCACTCATTGATGTAGTCGGTGTGATCCAGAGGCGGAAGCTTCTTCGAGAACGCGATTTCGTAGGGCATCGGGGAATCGTCTGGGGCAAGCAGCGAGTGCCACTGTAGCGCCTGGGTCATGCTGAGCAGTCAGAGTTGACGTACTTCCGAAGTCTTCCCAGAATGAAGACCTAACCGCCTCCCAGAACGGAAAGCAACCCAGCCAGACGAATCGGACCTTTCCCATATCCGACAAGCACTTGGCGATGGACAACGGAGGCGACATCGAGTCCGTCCTCCTCTCCACCAACTGATTCGGCCTCAGAGGGGAACCTCTGGGGCCTTTGTCATTTCGGAATTTGGCCATTGGCCTTCCCGCACCGGCGAAGACGCGGCCAAGGCGCGCCACGCGTAAACCCATAGCGTCCAGAAGTGCTCGAGATCCACCAACGCTCGCCACGGCCATTCCCTCAACTGCCACTGACCACGGACGGACCGACGCAGAGCGTTCGGCCAGACGGCTTTCCGCATTCATTCAATCTCTCTGATCCGAACAGGCCGGATCGTCTGGATGTGTGCGAGCGCGGTCTCGAAATTGATGCTGGAGCCCGGTACGACGATTCGGAAGAGATGACCGAAGTCAATAACCAGTCCTTTGTCTTCCAGGCCCTTCAGCCCATCAAATCCACCGTCCCAAACCTCCACATACTCCTTGGGTCGTGAAATTGGGAACGTCACTTCGAATCGCATTGACTTGATGGTGACGATGTCAGCGACCGCGAAAATTTCCCATGCCTTCTTGGGGATGGCAACGATCCCTCTGAAAGTCATGCTCATCCACCAGGCCAAGTACATCAAAGCGATGCCACCGGTAGCCACTATGTAGAAGGCCGCAGTCAAGAGCGAGAGATATAACAAGCCGTTGCCTCGCATCCAGAAGGCGATCGCCGCCACAACGGCTAGAAGAATGGCAAGAGGCCCAGCCAAAGACAACCACTGCAGCGCGCAGAAGAGCTCAGGTGAAAGGCGCCTATGCGTCATGGATCCCTCCTCATTCACCGCATTGCTGACGACGAGACACCCGCCGGACTTCCTCTTTCACAGCCGCGTACGCCTCACCCGAGCGAAACTTCTCCCACCGACCGCTCCACGGCTCAATGCGTCCGGCACGCACAGGCACCGGATCACCGCTCAAGAAGAAATCCTGCGAGGCCGAATCCTTGGGCTGCACGAGCGCCAGCCAATAGGTCTGTCCTGAGACCAAAGCACCGCCTCGCTCTTCCACCACCCGCAGCCTGACTCCCTGATCGACGACCTCACCGCCCACGCGCACCACGCTCACGCGCGGCCCCACCTGCAGCCCGGCGCGGGCCCTCACCACCTCGACGATCTCGAACTCCGTCCGCGTGAGGATGGACGCGTTGCGGCTTGTCAGCGCCGACACGGAATCCCCGGCCTTGGCCACCACCATCAGCTGAGCGCCGCAGACCGTCTGCTCCAGCATCTGGTCCTCGCCCGACTCGCCCGCTTTAGGCGTGTACGCCCGAAGGGGCGGCAGGGTCTCGATGTAGAACCCACGCGCGCCATCCGGGAACTGCTCCGCCTGGTGAATATCCGCAGCCACGCCCTCTGCATTCACGCGCAGGAACTTCTCTGCGGCCTCCAGCGAGACCTTGTCCCACGCTGGAACCGCGAACGCACACGGCATCACGGTGGCGCACAGCAGCGCCAGAATCATTTTCATAAGTCCTCCCTGCCCTGATCTCTCAACCAATGGGCCGCACCACTTCCGCGGCACAGCCGTCGCCGAACGCTTTGCTCATCCGGGCATTCACATCATCGCGCAGACACGCACCGACGCAACACCGAAGCGGATGCCGCCCACCACCAACATCCGCCAAGAAAAAAAACTTCATCACGGCCACCAGAACCGTAGACAGCTCTGTCTACATGAGTCAGAATTCAGCCATGTAGACAGATTTGTCTATACGCCACCGGTCTGCGGCAGAAGCCAGGCCCGAACTGACTGAGGAATCGCCATGGAAATCCGTCCTCCCCTGCCCCCTTTCACTCACGAAACCGCCCTGCAGAAGATCCGTCTGGCGGAAGATGGCTGGAACAGCCGCGACCCGGCCAAGATCGTGCTGGCCTACAGCCCGGACACCAACTGGCGCAACCGCGCCGAGTTCCCGCAGGGCCGCGCTGAGGCCCAGGCCCTGCTCGAACGCAAGTGGGCGCGTGAACTGGACTACCGCCTGATCAAGGAACTCTGGTCCTATTCCGGCAACCGCATCGCCGTGCGCTTCGTCTACGAATGGCATGACGACGCCGGCAACTGGTTCCGCAGCCATGGCAATGAGAACTGGGAATTCGACGCGAACGGCCTGATGACCCATCGCCACGCGAGCATCAACGACCGTCCGATCAAGGCCGAAGACCGCAAGTTCTTCTGGCCGCTGGGTCGCCGTCCCGACGACCATCCCGGCCTGACCGAACTGGGCCTGTGAGCCCCCAGCGGTTCGCCTGATTCAGCACGATGGCGGCAGCGCCCAAGGGCGCTCCGGATGACCAGACCGCTGTGCGTGGATCAGGCCGCTGGACAACACTGCTGGCGGGGACGTTTCACAACGGCCCCTGCGTCCCCCGCTGCAGCATGGCCACCAACGCCAGCCGCTGCCGCTCCAGCGCCGCCATCTGGTCTTCAATCGCTGCCAGGCGCTCCCGCTGCGCCTGCGTGGTCTCGGTGCAAGGTGCCGCGCCTGCAATCATCAGCATGCAACCAGGGAAGCTGCGCACTTCTTCCAGCGTGAAGCCGGCCGTCAGAAAGCGCTGGATCTGCTGAACCTGGACCACGGCCACCCGGCGAAAGCGGCGATAGCCGTTGTCCGCCCGGAACGATTGCAGCAGCCCAAGCCCGTCGTAATGCCGCAAGGCGCGAACGCTGACGCCGCACGCTTGGGACAAGGCGCCGATGGATAAGAAGCCTGCCTCCTCGGCGACGGAAGACCTGTCTGTCATCCGGGAAATGCTATCACCGCCCTTGACCCTGACATGGGTGTGAGGCTTCAGAGTCGCGGCTCCTTCACTTCAAGAGCCCTCCATGTTGTTCTCAATGACTTCGACGCTGAAGCGCCTCCTGTCCTCCGGGCTGATGGCTGCGGCACTGTCGGCCGGACTGCTCGGCCACGCCAGCGCAGAGTCGGCCTCGCGCCAATACACCGTTCAGGCGCCGGATGGCGTGGTGTTGTCCGTTCAGGAGACCGGTGATCCCCAAGGCCCGCCAGTCATCCTGGTCCACGGCCTGTTGGGCAGCCATCTCAGTTGGCAGGAGCAACTGTCCGCCCCCGAGCTCCAGTCGATGCGGTTGATCTCCTTCGACCTCCGGGGCCACGGCCAGTCCAGCAGCCCCTCAGGCCCCCTGCCCTACACCGAGGGGCGCCGCTGGGCCGAGGATCTGCAAGCAGTCATTCAAGCGTCGGGCGCGCAGCACCCCGTCATGGTCGGCTGGTCCCTGGGCGCTGCGGTGATCTCCAACTACCTGGCCGTGCACGGGGACACGTCCGTGGGCGGCGTTGTTTATGTCGGCGGAGTGATTGAGTTGAAAGAAGCCCTGATCGTGCCTCATCCTGAGGTCTATCGGGACATGACGTCCACCGACTTGCGCACCCGTCTGGATGCAGAGCGGGTGTTCCTGCGACTGTGCTTCGAGCAGGCGCCTGACGCAGCCACCTTCCAACGTCTGCAGGCGAATGCCGCCATGGCCTCCTTCGACATGCAGAAGTCGGTGCACCGGATGTCGGTGGAGGCAGCGTCCGGCCTCCAGCGACTGCGCAAGCCCATGCTGCAGATCTACGGGGAACGCGACGCGTTGGTCAACGCAAAGGCCTCTGCGGAGCGGGCATTGCAGCTGAACCCGTCCATTCAGACGCTGTTCTATGCAGACGCCGGTCATGCGCCGTTCGTGGAAGCGTCCCAGCGCTTCAACAAGGACTTGGCCACGTTTGTGCGGAAGGTGCAGCCGAGCCGCTGACAGGACATGACTCGGATCGAGCCGGGTCGCAGCCCCCCCCCTGCAGCCGGAGGCCACCCGCAGCCGCGTTGAGTGCCCATTGCGGAGCGCCATGCCATGTCATGCAGACCGCTCAAGGGATGCAAAGCGGTCGCCCGCGACCCGGTGCTCGGTGCTCGGCGCTCGGTGCTCACCGCTACCCCCGCCTTGGACAATTTGTCTCATTGCCGAGTCTCAAGCCCTCCCAGGCGGCTGCCTACAATGCCGACATGCCTGCGTCCCGGCCCGCATTAGCCCGTCTCGCCTGGATCGTGTCCTTCACGATCCTGTTGGCTGCGCTGTTGCCGACGCTCTCTCATGCCGTGATGCAGGATCGCGCGGGCTCGCTGGCGGACATCTGCTCCGCCACCGGCGCGCGCGTCGTGATGCTGTCTTCAGGCGACACCGCGGCGACGGACGACGGACAGGGGGAGAAATCCTCGGCCGCCAGTTCGATGAACTGCCCCTACTGCACGCTACACCACGGCGCGCCTGCCCTGCTCCCCCCGGCACTGGCCGTCCAGCCGCCCGCCGCGCTGGGCTTCGAAGTGCCTCACCTGTTCCTGAGCGCGCCCCGCCCGCTGTTCGCCTGGGCCAGCGCGCGCGCCAGAGCCCCTCCACGGATCGGCTGAAGACCGGATGACCTCACCGGTCGTCCCGCGATGACCTGATCGGTCCTCTCGCTTCTCACGGCCCACGCCAGCGTTGGCGCAGGGCCCTTCATCGATCCTCGGAACCGCACCTGCAAGCGTCCGCACCTGCACGCGCGTTTCGCGTCCGATCGCCTCCGCTGCGACGGACCTCGTCCCTCAGGAACAGCATGAGCTACGCACGCTCCGTCCACTTTGCCCACTCCTCCATTTCTGCGGCGATCCTTCTCGCCTGCATCAGCGCCCGCGCCGAAGACACCCAGTCCACCGTCGCACCCCCTACCCCATCCCCTGCTCCAGCCGCTGCTCCCACCGCTCCCTCCACCACCACCCCCACGCCGGACCGTCTCGACGCCGTTCAAGTACGCGGCGCACGCGACCGCCTGTCCCTCGACCAGCCCAGCGGCACGGCAAGCCGCATGAACCTCAGCGTCCGTGAGACCCCCGCCACCGTGCAGACGCTCACGCAGGAAGAGATCCAGTTCAAGGGCCTGCGCACCGCCCGCGAGGCCTTCGCCGAAATTCCCGGCGCCATCGCCGGCAACGTGCCGGGCAATCCCGCCGTGGTCATGATGCGGGGCTTCTCGGGCAGCGCGGTGTCCATCCTGCAGGACGGCGTGCGGGTCTCGACCTCCACCGTGGTTCAGCGCGACACCAACACCTGGCACTTCGACCGCATCGAGGTCATCAAGGGCCCGGCTTCGGTGCTGTTCGGGGAAGGCGCACTGGCGGGCGCCATCAACAAGGTCACCCGCAAGCCCGACCTGGAGGGCAACCACTTCGACGCCCTGGCCAGCTACGGCAGCTTCAACACCAGTACGCTGGCCGCAGGCGCCAACCTGCAGTTCTCCAGCACCGCGGCGCTTCGCATCGATGCCAGCCAGTTGCAGTCCGACAGCCTCTACGACGTGGACAACAACAAGACCCGCTCCCGCGGCCTGACCACCAGCCTGCTGGTCAAGCCCACCGCGGACCTGTCCGTTCTGCTGGCGGTGGACCATTTCGCCGACCGCTACGACGGCACCTACCAGGGACTGCCGCTGGTGCAAGCCGCGGTGGCCAAGGATCCCAGCCGCATCGTGCGAAGCGCCAACGGCCTCATCGTGGACAAGGCGCTCAGGCACAAGAACTACAACCCGAATGGCGCCTACTCGGATGCCGAGGAGACGACGCTGCGCTCGCGCATCGACTGGAGGCTGAAGGACGGCTGGTCCTGGGGCACGGACCTCACCGGCTACACCGCCAACCGGGCGTTCGTGCTCAGCGACACCCAGACCTTTGTCGCTCCCTCCGCGGGGTTTCCGAATGGCAGCTTCGCGCGCACGGTGCAGCGCTTCTATCACGACCACCAGTTCTGGAACGTGCGCTCGGCACTGAGCAACGACTCGGTGATCGGCGGGCTGCGCAACCGCATGACGGCGGGCCTGGAGTTCAACCATACCGATCTGTCCAGCCTGCGTCAGAGCTCCGCCGCCTCGGCGCTGTCGGCGGTCGATCCGTATCAACCGGTGGTGGGCGACTTCCCGACCCAGAACAGCGCGTACACGGCCGGCAATGTCAACTTCGATTCCACGCTGACCGGGCGGTCCGTGTTCCTGGAGGACGCACTCAACATCAGCACACGCTGGTTGCTGGTCGCAGGGCTGCGCTATGACGACATGGCCCTCAAGCGCAAGGTCACCAACTTCAATGCCAAGCCCAACACGGCGCAGACTGCTGAGCCTCGCTACCACCCGCTCTCCTGGCGGCTGGGCAGCACCTTCGACGTCACTCCCGGCACAACGCTGTATGCGCAGCTCACCTCCGCTGCCGTCCCGGTGTCGTCCATGCTGCTGCAGTCCATCGTCAACGCCAGCTTCAAGCTGACCAAAGGGCGATCCGCGGAAGTCGGCTTCAAGTCGGTCGTGCTCGACCGGCGCTTGAGTCTGACCGGCTCTCTCTACGAGATCCGCCAGGACGACATCCTGACGCGCGACCCCGCCAACCCTTCGCTGACGGTCCAGGGCGGCAGGCAGTCCTCGCGCGGGGTGGAGCTCAACGCCGCCATGACGGTGACGCCGGCATGGACCCTGGGGGCCGGGCTGGGCTATGTCGACGCTCAATACGATCAACTGATCGAGGCCGGCGGCGCGGTGCGCACCGGCAATCGACCGATCAACACGCCCACCACCACCGCCACCGCGTCCCTGTCCTACCTCGTTCCGGGCCTGCCCCTGACGCTCAGCGGCTTCGTCCGGCACGCATCGGGCTTCTTCACCGACACGGCCAACAGCATTCACGTGGACGGCCACACCACGCTGGACGCATCGGCCGCCTGGGCGCTGTCCAAGGGCACGACCTTGACGCTGCGCGGACGCAACCTCACCAATGCGTTCTACGGCGAATACTCCAGCTACCCGAGCACCAACGTCTACATCGGCGCCCCGCGCAGCGTCGAGGTGTCGTTGGTGACGCGCTTCTGAGCATGCAGCCGCTTCGTCAACTCATGCGCCAGCTGCACCTGTGGCTGGGGCTGTCCATCGGGGCGCTGTTTGCGCTGTTGGGGCTGACCGGGTCAGCGCTGGTGTTTTACGAAGACATCGATGCGTGGCTGCATCCGCAGATCCGCGTCGCTACTGCGGAGCCGGCGCCGGGTTGGGAGTCCAAGGTCTGGGATCAGGCCCTGGCCACCGTGCGTCAGCGCTGGCCGGAGCGCACAGGGTCTTGGCGGTTTGAGGTCAAGCCGCAGCCTGGCGCCCTGGCGGCGCGCTATCAGCCGCCCGATGCCGGGCACCATGGCCGCCGGGTCATGGTGTGGCTGTCGCCGGATGGGCGGGAGGTGCTGCGGGAGGCCGAGTGGGGCCGCTATCTGATGACGTGGCTGTACGACCTGCACATGGCGCTGCTGGCCGAGGACACGGGCCGCGCGGTCGTGGGCTGGTCCGGGCTTGCGATGGTGCTGCTGCTGGTCTCTGGCCTGTGGGCCTGGTGGCCGAAGAACGGATGGCGTCTGAGCAGTTGGCGCAAGGCCCTGCACTTCAAGCCCGATGCGGTCCCCACCCGGCGCCTGCGCGATATCCACAAGCTCGTGGGACTGGTGGGCTGGCCCCTGCTGGGCATGCTGGCGGTCACCGGCGTCATGCTGGCGTTGCCGACGCAGTCGAATGCCGTCCTGGCGGTGACGCTGGGGCCGGTGAGCAAGCTGCCCCCGGCCCGTTCAGCGTCCGGGGCGGGGACGCCGATCTCCATCGCCCAGGCGCTGGCGGCAGCCCGGCAGGCATTGCCACGGTCCGAGTTGGTGTGGGTTGAAGCCCCGGGGCGCGCAGATGGCACCTACATGGCGCGCGTGCGGCAGCCGAGTGACCCCAGCGCACGTTTTCCGCACAGCTACGTGTTTGTCGATCAGTACAGCGGTGAAGTGGTTGCGCTGCAGGACCGCGAACGCTTCGGTGCATCGAACACCGTCAACAACTGGCTGCATCCGCTGCACGATGCATCCGTGGGAGGCCTGTGGCTGCGCATTCCGGTGGCGCTGGTGGGCCTGTTGCCGCTGGTGCTGTTCGTGACAGGTGTGATGCGCTGGTGGCGGCTGAGACATCGCCTCGAGCGTGAGGCCTTGCCCGCTCGCCAAGCGACGGAGCACGCCGCGACACATTGAGGGGCGGCCCAGCGGATTCAGGCCCAGGGCGATGGGAGCGTGGAGCGTTTGACGTTAACCGGCCAAGTGGCGCTCAATGAGCGGCGCCACTTCAGCCGCCTTGTCTTGGCAGAATGTGTGGGAACCGCCAGCCACAGCGTGAAGCGTCGCTCGTGGCAGCAACTGGGTGAGCCACTGCCCGGCACTGACGGGGCTGATCGGATCCTGATCGCCGGACAGCACCAGGATGGGCATCGTCAGCTGAGGCAGATCCGGGGTCAGGTCTCCGTCATAGGCGGCGAAGAGGTGCGATGGATCGTCTAGCCGAAGGTCCTCCCGGGGCGGCCTCCAATCGCGCGCGCCGTGGCGCACGAGGTCAATGCCGCCGGACAAGCCGGCGAGCACCAAGTGGGTGACGAACGGGGACGTGGCCAGTGCCGCCCGAATGGCAACAACGCCGCCCATCGATTGCGCCACCAGGGCCGTGGGCCTGTCGATGCGCGCCGCCACGCGGATCACGAGATCTTCCAGCGACTTCACCGAGGGATCCGGCGGCGTCTGGCCGAAACCCGGCCATCCCAAGATGTGCTTGGGCACGGACAGGCCGTCCAGCCGCTCAACGACGGGTTTCCAGAAGTCCACATTGCCCGAGGCGCCGGGAAGAAACAGGAGTTGCTGAGGGGATGACACGGTGGGGGTGCAAGGGATGGAGCCGAAGAATGGATCGTGTGCAGCAGGGCTCATCCACTGCAATTGAGGCGTTCACAGGCGGACATCTTGCCATTTCGGCACACTCCACCCGCAAATCTTCAAACGAGTCGATGAAGAACCTCACGCGATCCATTGCGTGTTGGTCGTGAAGAAGGAAGTCGAGCGTCGGCTACAGGCTGACTGCTGCCGTTCGATTCCAGCTGTTGTATGTCAGCTGCGGCACCAAACTGACCTTCAACTCAGCGCGGGTTGGTCGTCTGCTTAACTCAGGAATCGGCTCTTCGTCCTCTTTCCTGATTACGAGCCGACTGGCAAGGTCGGGGACCGCGAGCTTGGTGACTTCTTCTTGACGCGTCGGGATGTCGTGCCTGACCCTCGCCCGCCAGTCGGAATCGCACGCTGCCTTGCCACATGGCAGCCATCACGACGCGATTGGAGGTTGAATGAGTTGCCGACACTGCCGGTTGAGCCATCCCTGATCAACAGACTGTTAGGCTGTAGGTCCTCAAAACGTCCAGAAGAGGACCATCATCCTATGAAGATCCGCGAAATCCGCCTGAAGAACTTCAAGCGCTTCACCGACGCGACGATTGGCGACATTCCGACTGAGTCGCGCATCGTCTAGGTCGTCGGACCAAACGGATGCGGAAAGTCGTCGCTGATTGACGCTGTGAACACGTGGTATCGGATTCGCTGGGCCAGGATGGGGGGGTGGGATGAAAGCTACCACCGCAAACAGGTTGCAGGGGCAATGGGGGGGTGGGATCAAGCTGTGCAAGTGACATTTCACGATCCGCAGCCACAGACGGATGAACAGCGCAGTAAGGCGGTATACGTGCGGACCGCTTACCGAAATGATCCTGAGTTCCAACTAGATCACTTGTCACGCGTGGGACCGGCGGTACTAGAGAGCAGGTTCTCTCGCATGATTGACAACGATCAAGCAGTCAGCTCCAACTACCGCCGACTGGTTTCCGAAGGATTTGAGTACGCATATGAGAAGGGAGAACCCGGCGAGACGCTTGCAGAATTTCGCGAGCGCTCGATAGGTAGCATTCGAGACGCAATGCAGCGTCTATTTCCCGGCCTCGTTCTCAATAGCTTGGGCAATCCGCTCACCAGTGGCACGTTTCGCTTTGACAAGGGGGACAGCCATGGGTTTCTTTACAAGAATCTGTCTGGTGGCGAGAAGTCCGCGTTCGACCTGTTGCTTGACGTACTCGTCAAACGTCGCGAGTTCGATGACACGGTGTTCTTCATAGATGAGCCTGAGGCGCACATTTCCACGGCACTGCAGGCTGCCCTCTTACAGGAATTGTATGACGCGGTTCCTGAGCACTCACAGCTGTGGATTGCGACGCACTCAATTGGGATGATGCGAAAGGCGCGTGACTTGGGCCGCAGAAATCCTGGAACGGTTGTGTTTCTAGATTTTGACGGATTGAACTTTGACGTGCCTGTGCGTGTTCAGCCCGCCCAACCAGATCGTCCCTTCTGGAAGCGCGCAATGCAGATAGCGCTCGACGACATAGCGGGATATGTCGCTCCTGAGCGCGTTGTGCTGTGTGAAGGGGGCACAGTTGCTGGTGGGTCGGATTTCGACGCGTCCTGCTACAACATGATCTTCTCGGCTGAGCATCCTGATGTTCTCTTCTTGGGTGCGGGGAGTGCAGACGACGTTCAGAACGATCCCCGCGCAGTGGCACAGCTGCTGCGTGTATTGGCGCCAAACGCCGGTCTCGTTCGGCTGATCGATCGAGACGACAGAAGGGACGATGAGATCGAAGGGTTACAACGACGGGGCGTACGCGTCCTAACGCTACGAAATATCGAGTCGTATTTGCTGCACGACGAAGTACTGGACGCGGTGTGTTGTTCACTAGGTGATGGAAGTAAAGCTGGAGATCTTCTTGCGGAGAAGCAAAGGGCACTTGAATCGAGCGTAGCGGCAGGGGGGCCATCCGACGATTTGAAACGTGTTGCAGGCGACTTGTACAACGCATGCAAGCGCTTGTTCCCGGGCACGAAACTGGGAGCCGACAAGCGAGCCTTCATGAATGGAATCTGCGCACCGCAAATCAAGCCAGGCATGCCTGTCTACGATCTCCTCCGCCGGGACGTGTTCTAGAGTACTGAATCGACGCATCAAGCCCAACTACCCCAAGTGGCAAGCCCGAGGCCGCCACAAGTAGTCTGCCGTGAACGTCGCGTCATGGCCGGGGACTACCTGTTTGGCCGTGCGCCACATAGCTGTCGTTGAAGGCGGTCATCCGGCGGCATTGCCCAGGGTGACCGCCAGCGACAAAGTCAGATCTCCGTCTGCTCAGAGATCTCGAGGGCATCATCGACCTCAATGCCGAGGTATCACCGCCGACTCGAGCTTCGAGTGCCCAAGCAGCAGTTGCGCGGCGCGCAGGTTCTTCGTGCATCGGTAGATCAGCGTCGCTCTGGTCCTACGCATCGAGTGCGTCCCGTACTCGGCGCGATCGAGGTCAAGCTCGTCGACCCAGTGCCCGAGGATTCGGGCGTACTGTCGGGTTCCCAGATGCGGAGAGCCGTGCAGCCGGCTGGGGAACAGGAAGTCCCCTGGCTTCATCTTCCACCTTAACAGGGTGTCTTTGAAACCAGCAGCAGCCCAGATCTTCCTGCGCCGCCAAGGCTTCGAGCTGGGTTGGTCGCGCACGCACCGGCTGTGGCGTCAGGCGGGGCTGCTGCTGCCCAAGAAGCGGCCACGCAGGCGAATCGCCACAGGCAGGCCCCGGGCCTTCACGCCCTTCAAGGCGAACACGGTCTGGGCCTGCGACTTCGTCTTCGACACCACCGCCGAAGGCCAGCAGATCAAATGCCTGACGGTCATCGACGATTACACCCGCGAGTGTCTGGCCATCGACGTGGCTGGCTCGATTAGATCCAAGCGGGTGGTCGAGGTGCTGTCTAGACTGGTCAGCTTGCATGGGGCGCCGCTGTTCATGCGCTCGGACAACGGCCCGGAATTCGTCAGTTACGCCATCCTGGAGTGGATCGCCCAGGCGGGCATTGCGACTGCGCTTAGCGACCCCGGCAAGCCTTGGCAGAACGGGGCCGACGAGAGCTTCAACGGCAAATTCCGCGAAGAATGCCTGTCGCTGGAATGGTTCAGATCACGCAAGGAGGCCTCCGTCATCATCGAAGCCTGGCGCCAACACTACAACGCCGTGCGCCCCCACAGCAGCTTGAACTACATGACCCCGCATGAGTTCAAGTTGCACAATCCCACTCACCCCAACGAGGCCGTCTTACAGGAATAACTGGCTCGAAAAAGCCGAGCAGGTCACTATGGAAAGTGAGGTGCGGTTGAAGAGAGACCCATTAAATACGGCAGGCCTCTTCTGCAGGAGCAGCTTGCTTGAAAACGATTTATAGGATGATGTTGGCGGGCTTTTCATTACCGGACGCCTAACTGGGCACTCGAGCCGGCGCTCATCGGCAAGCCGTCGTACACTGCGCAGCTTTAAACTTAGGCACTTCTTGACCGACTTCGAGATAAACGATGACAAGCGCTCCTATTGATTGGCAGAGGTTCGATGCTGACAAGCCTGACCCCGGGGCACAAAAGAATATTGAGAAACTTCAACGCCATCTTCTAAATGAAGCCGGAATTGATGGATTAGATTTTCAGGCCGTGAAGAACTATGCCACGACCCAGGTGCGCCACTACGCACAAGGGGGAGCCAATATTTTGAACAAGGCGCTGATGATCCATACCTTCAGACCGAGCGAATTTGATTTAATCAAGGACAATGACACGTCTCTTTCGGAGTTGCAGAAGTTCCTTAGTGAAAAGCTGTTCAGTTGGCAAGAAGGATCAAAAACAGTTCAGCGCGCCCTATATGAAAAGTTTAAGAAAGCCGGCAGCGTCCGAATGGCGGGAGGCCGAGAATACGTCGACCTAGACAACCTAATCACAGTGGAAAATAAAACCGTCGCGGTCGAGGTTGAGACCTCTATCAATCTTGATAACGGTTATTTCACTTTACGGCAGGCCGTTAGGAATAAGAAGGCAGACTACGGAGTCATGATAGTTCCATGGACTGCGGAAGGAACAGGACGGGCAGATGAAGGGAAAGCGCTAGGAAGATTGGATAGAGAGTTTGATGGCGCAACTGATTTACGAGATGGCCCCATCTATCGAATTTCTGTCGTCCGCGCAATTGACATTTTTCGACTTCTTGTAGCAGTGTGAAATGCTCAACCGCTCCTCCTCTCGCTGGCCTAACCCTGCGGTCCGGCCAACGCTGCGCGAGGAAGTCGCTCAGCTCCAGACCCCCACGTTGAACGACTGCTTTGGGGCTTTAGGTTCGGCGGGTCGAAAGACCGCAGCCGCTGCAAAGGCGTCACCCACACTTTTTGCTCACCCCCGTTGCAGATCATCGCCCGGGCATAGACATTGACTGTCCAACTTCTGGGGGTCCATTCAGTTCTTGCTGGACACCATCGCCCGCGTCCGGCCGACGTTTCTCAAGAGGGGATCGCCGGACGCTTGCGCAGGTACCGGGCTGAGCGGCTGTGAACTGAGGCAGCGCATTGCTATCGCTCAAACGCCCAATTCAGCCCCAGCGTCCACCAGTCCTTGTGGGCGCTGCGCAGTGATTCAGCTCGGCTCAGATCCACGGACAGACGGTCGCTGAATGCATACCGCAATCCGGCCCGCCCCTGCGCTCCGCTTGCATCCCGCCACCATTCCACCAAGGTCTGCCAGTGCGCCGAAGGTTTCCATTCGACGGCCAGGCCCAAGCGCTCGACGTCTGCGGCATGAGGCCGCAGGTCCCGGCCCACATTCACATGCAGGTCCAGGTCTTCCCGCGGCGACCAGGTCACGGGCAATAGCAGCGTCTGTCCGCTGAAATGGGGTGAGGTGCTTTGCCAACCGGCGGACCAGACGAATCCCAGCGCCAGGCCAGGTTGTAGATCGGCCGCCCATTTGACTTGAGCGCCGCCGCTCCCGGTGGCGGAGGCAGGTCGAAGCGCAGAGCGCTCCAGGTTCAATCCCAGTTCCACGCCGGAGACTCGGCAAGCCGGCCCCACATGCTGCAACTCACGCCCTGACGCCTGCTCGCTCCAAAGCTCCACCTGGCACTGTCCGGCATCGAGGATTGAAGCGTCGTCCACTGCATGATGTCCCCCCGCCGCCCGGCTGCTGACGGGCCAGCAGAGACCAACCAAGGTGGCAAGGCAGGCGGTCAAGAGGCGGACATTCGACAAGAACGCCAGGAAAAGGCTCGGAGAGCTGCCTTTGGACCGGGCCAGCGAGCGGCCCAGCGAGCGGTCTGGTGCGCGGTCCAGGAGGTGGTGGGAAGAGCAGTCCGGGCGGGACCAGGTCAGCAGTGCGAAGTGCATCGGGAACTCCTGCGCAAGCGCAGCGTCCCCCGGACGCCTCAGTCGCGCAGGGTCATGCTGCGCATCAGCATGCGCATAACGGTGAAAAACTCGGGGACAAGATCAGGCGCGCAGCGGCGCCCTGTAGGGTCTGGGTCCATGGCGGTCTCCTGATGGGAGTGCGAGTGGCTGAGTATCAGACCGGCGTGCGACGCCGCTGCGACAGCGGCACCAGCGCCACGCGCAGTCGGCGTGTGGTCCACAGGGTCTGCTCCTCAATGCGCAGCAGATCACGCAGGCGCTCGGCGAGCGTCGGCGCGGTCACCGGGCGCTGGGACTGATCCTGGTGCGCGGCCTGAGCCTGAACAGGGGCCTGAGCCCCGGCATTTGGAGTGAGAGAGCGCATGAACACATCCTCCGGCAGGACGGCTCGCACGGGACGGCATTCGCTTCACATGACGCGCAGGCCGCGTCACGATCAGCGATCGGGAAAAGCGATGCCACCAGGACTGGCCCTTTGCAAACCGAGAACGCAAACCGAGAACGCAAACCGAGAACGCAGACAGGGAACTCAGGTCGGCCTGGCGAATCGGTCAAGCCAATCGGGGAGACCCATCAGCGAGACCCATCATCGAGGCCATTCAGGGAAGCCATTCGGGGAGGCAGCGCCTCGTCCAGCTGGACGAGGCAAGCGGCGCAGACGCGCCGCCGGAGTCGGCGATCAGCGCGTCAGAGCAGCGGCGGCCATCCCGGCACGCATCGCTTGACTACTGGCACTTTCCACGCACGAACTCCGTTGTTGAGATGGCGCGATTGTTGCACAGGCCCTCCGCCCCTATCAACCGCCGGGGCTCCCCTGCCCTCAATGGCGCGGGGCCCTACCGGTGATAGTGCGCAGCACTGCGCCAAGTCACCGCCACGTCACCGCCAAACCACCATCGAACCCGCGGCAGTCCTCAGCCCACAGCCTCTTTCAGGAACAGCTCCCGGTCCGGCGCGAAGTTGGCGTGAAGCGGCAACAGCGCGCCGCCCAGTGCGGCCGCATCCGCGCCGACCGAGCCTTGCAGCAGACGGGGCGGTCTCACCCCTTCCCAGGCCGGGCCTTGCATCACAACTTCCGCCTTGCGGATGAGTGCGGCCAGCAGTTCCCGGGAGAGCACGCCGTCGATGATCACGCCATCCAGGTCCAGCAGACACGCCGCACTGTGAATGGCATGGGCCAATGCTGGCCCGGACTGCTCCAGCCAGTGCTCCGTCACCGCCCGCCACGGGGCGTGCAGCGCCTGATCGGCCTCCGCCAGCCCAAGGCCCGCGGCCAGCCACGCCTGTTCCAGCGTATGGAGCGACGCCACACTGAGCAATTGCCGCGGCGCGCCGCCGCTCCCCGAAGGCCCCAGCGGCATCGACCCAACAGCCCCCGCATTGCCATTCGCGCCGGTGTGCAGATGCCCGTCGATCACCAATCCACCGCCGATGAAGGTGTCCACAAACACGTAGAGAAAGCTGTGCAGGCCGCGGCCGCGCCCGGCCACCAGTTCGGCCACGCAAGCTGCCGAGGTGTCCTTCATCGACAGCACCGGCCACTCGCAGCGCTGCGCCACTTCGTCCCGCAGATTCAGGCCCGCCCAGCGCGAGGCTTGCTCCGGCGCCACGCCCAGCAGGCTTTGCCAGCCGCCCAGCGCCAGCGGCGCTCCGATGCCGACGCCGCACACCCGGTCCCGCGCCTCGGGCCCGAGCTTGCGCCGGATGGCGGCCAGGCGCCGGGAGATCTCCGGCAGCAGTTCGTCGGGGTTGGGAAAGGCATACGGCCAGGACCAGCGCCCTTGCACCTCGCCAGTGAAATCCACCAGCAGCGTGTCCAGCTGCCGCCGCCCGACCTTCAGCCCGATGGCATAAGCGCCTTGCGGATTCAGCGACAGCGGCACCGAGGGCTGACCCACCTTGCCGCGCACCGGGGCGCCCTTGCGCAGGTAGCCTTCGTCCAGCAGGCGCTTGGTGATCAGCGACACCGTTTGTGCCGTCAGACCCGTGAGTCGCGCCAGATCGGCCCCGGGCAGCGGGCCGTGCAGACGCAGCGCCTGCAGCACCACCCGCTCGTTGTACTGCTTCAACCCGCCCTGATTGGAGCCGCGCGTGGACAGCCCCGATCCGGCGCCGCGTCGTGGCGCGGTGTCGGCAGGCGTTTCGTCGTCGGCGGTGAAGGCGGGCAAGATCAGGATCCTCGATGGGTCGGAAAAATGAGCGGCATAGACCGGCGCCGCAATCGGGCTTGGCGGCAGCGTCCGCAGCACTCGTGAGTTCAGCAGGACAGCAGGACAGCAGGACAAAACGTCGGCGTGACAGCGGCGCAGCGGGGTCAGCCCCATCCGCAGCCGCTCCCGCGTCCTCAATGCGCCAGCACCTCCTGCGGCAGTTGATCCGCCCGCAGCGCACCGGTCATGACGGCCACCGTATCGCTCATGCTGATCTTCTTCGGATTCAGCACCGCCGCCCGTTTGCCCAACCGGGCCACGTGAATACGGTCCGCCACCTCAAACACATGCGGCATGTTGTGGGAGATCAGCACCACCGGCAGGCCTTTGTCCCGCACGCGGCGGATCAGCTCCAGCACCATGTTGCCCTCCTTCACCCCCAGCGCCGCCGTCGGCTCGTCCATGATCACCACATGCTGCGCAAAGGCCGCCGCACGGGCCACGGCCACGCATTGACGCTGTCCGCCGGAGAGTGTCTCCAGCGGCTGTGACATCGACCGGATGCCCACCTTCAGATCCGCCAGACGCGCCATGCTCTCTTCCAGCATGCGGCGCTTGTCCAGCATGCGCAGCAGCTGACCGCGCCAGCCCGGCCGACGCAATTCGCGGCCCAGGAACAGGTTCTCCGCAATCGTCATCGCCGGCGCCACGGCCAGATCCTGGTAGACGGTTTCGATGCCGGCACGCCGGGCGTCGATCGGACTGCGGAAGACGGTGCGCTGCCCATCCAGCAGGATCTCGCCCGAGTCCGGCAGCGTGGCGCCAGACAAGGCCTTGATCAGCGAAGACTTGCCCGCGCCGTTGTCACCGATGACGGCCAGGATCTCCCCAGCTCGCAGCTCGAAGTCGGCGCCGTCCAGCGCGGTGACCTGTCCATACCGTTTGACCAGGCCGCGCGCCTGCATCACCACACGAGGGGTTGTGACGGTGCTCATCTCAGCGTGCTCCCCGACGAGACAGTTGATCGGCCGCCACCGCCAGGATGACCAGCACCCCGGTGACCAGCACCTGATAGATGGACGACACGCCCATCAAGGTGAGCCCATTGCGGAACACCCCGACCACCAGCGCGCCAATCAGCGACCCGATGATCACGCCGCGTCCGCCGAACAGGCTGGTGCCGCCCAGCACCACGGCAGTGATGGCGTCCAGGTTCTCGGTCTGGCCCGCATTCGGGTCGCCCACACCGGTCCGTGAGACGCTCAGCAGCGAGGCCAGTCCATAACAAAAGCCCGCCGTCACATACACGCCCAGCAACACCCGTTGCGTCGGGATGCCCACCAGCCGGGTGGCTTCCGGGTTGTTGCCCACCGCATAGACATGGCGTCCGGCGCCCGTCTCGCGCAGCACGAACCAGGCCACGCCATACAAGGCCAGCATCAGCACCGTGCCCCAGGCAAACTCAGTCCCGCCGATGGAGAAGGTGTTGCCCAGTGCCGTCAGCAGCGGCGGCAGGTCGGTAATGGTCTGGGACTCGGAATACAGCTGCGTGATGGCAAAGGCAATGTTCATCGTCCCCAGCGTCACGATGAAGGACGGCAGCTTGATGCGAGTCACCAGCAGGCCGTTGGCCAGGCCAAACAGCGTCGTCACCGCCAGGCCGGCCAGCACCGCCAGCGGCGGCGGCAGGCCGCTGCTCACCGCCAGCTTGGTCATCAGGATGCCGCCCAGCGACATCACCATGCCGCAGGACAGGTCGATGCCCGCAGTCAGGATGACCAGCGTCTGCCCGATGGCGATCACCCCCACCACGGCCACCTGCTGAAGAATCAGCGAGAAATTGCCGCCAGTCAGGAAGATGGGGCTCTGCGTCGCGAAAAAAGCGCAGGCGATCAACAAGGCGATGAATGGCCCCAGCGAGGCCAGCGTCAGGCCGGCCGGCAGCCCCCGTGGATGGTCGGATGTCATGAGCCTGCCTCCTGCGTCCAGCGGCGCGGCGCTCACTTGTTGCCCCAGCACAGTTCCTGGCCCTTGGCGACGGGCAGGCTGGTGACGCCGTCAATGGCCTTGTCGGCGATCAGGGCGACGCCGGTGTCGGTGTAGCCGCTGGGCTTCTTGCCGGTGCGGGCGAACTCAACCCCGGCCTCCACGCCCATCCGGGCCATGGCCAGAGGGTATTGCTGGCTGGTGGCGGTGATCTTGCCGGCGCCCACGTCCTTGACGCCCTGGCAGCCACCGTCCACCGCCACGATGATGACGCCCTTCTCCTTGCCCGCCTTCTTCAGCGCGTTGTAGGCGCCGGCTGCGGCCGGCTCATTGATGGCGTAGACCAGATTCACGGTGGGCACCCGCTGCAGGCAGTTCTCCATGCCGGTCTGGCCCTTGGCCTGGTCGCCGTAGCTGTCGGCCATGCAGGCGATCTCGGGAGACTTGCCCAGCTCGTTGCTCTTGGCATCCGGCGCCGTCAGGCCCAGGCCGTTCATGAAGCCGTTGTGGCGCTGGGCGCCCACCGGGTGGCCGGGGAACAGGTCCAGGGTGACGATCACCGGGGCCTTGCCGCCCAGCGCGGCCTTGGCATATTGGCCGATGAGCACGCCGGCGCGGTAGTTGTTGGTCGCAAACAGCGCGTCCACGGCTTCGGTCGGGTCGGTGGGGCTGTCCAGCGCGATCACCAGCACGCCCTTGTCCCGCGCCTTCTTCACCGCCGGCACGATGGCCTTGCTGTCGCTGGGCACCAGCAGGATGGTCTTGGCACCGGCCGCCACCATGTTCTCCAGCGCCGTCACCTGGCTGGCGTTGTCCCCGTCGGCCTTGCCGCCGGCCGTCAGCAGCTTGGCGCCCTTGGCCTTGGCTGCAGCGGCAGCGCCTTCCTTCATCTTCACGAAGTAGGGATTGGTCTCGGTCTTGGTGATCAGGCCGATCACCGGCACGTCCTGCGCCATTGCGGCGGAGGCGCACAGCGCCAGCGTGGTCACGGAGGTCAGGGAAGCCAGCGCAGCAAAGCGGTTGCGGTTCATCGGGATGTCTCCTGGTTTTGTGGTGTGTCTTCATTCTGGAAATCGCCGATAAATAAATCAAGTGGATTGATTAATGGAAAACCACTAGCCGGTTTTGAACACCGGGCAGGCATGCTGGCGACCGGACACTCGAAAGGAAGACCGTCATGATCGTGGTCAGCGGAGAAGCGCTGATGGATGTGTTTGACCAGGGCCGCACTGGCACGGGTCACACCCTGGACGCGCGCATCGGCGGGTCGCCGCTGAATGTCGCCATCGGGCTGGCACGGCTCGGGCAAGCGGTGCGTTTTTTTGGCGGTGTCTCGCGCGGCTTCCTGGGCGAGCGGCTGATGGCTGCGATGGCGCAGGAGGGCGTGGACACCGCGCTGGTCCAGCGCACCGATGCCCCCACCACGCTGAGCCTGGTCGGCGTCGGCCCCGGTGGGACGCCGGACTACGCGTTTTATTCCCACGGCGCGGCGGAGCAGCAAGTGCCCTTGTCCGCGCTGGCGTCGGTGGCCGCCGCTGCCCCCGCGGCGCTGGCCTATCACTTCGGCTCCTACGCGATGGTCATCGAGCCGACCGGCAGCACGCTGCGGGCCTTGGTGGACCGCGAGCGGGCCCGCAGCGTCATCGCTTACGACCCCAATGTGCGGCTCAACGTGGAGCCGGACCTGTCCCGCTGGCGGGAGGTGATCGACTGGATGGTGCCGCGCACCCATCTGTTCAAGGTCAGCGAGGAAGACCTTTCGCTGCTCTATCCCGGTGAGCCGCTGCAGGACCTGGCCTCAGGCTGGCTGCGGGCGGGCGCCGCGCTGGTCGTCATCACCCGCGGCGGCGAAGGCGCGCTGGCCTGGTCGAACGCCGGTGCTGTGAAGGCAGACCCTGTGCCGGTGGATGTGGTGGACACGGTCGGCGCCGGTGACACCTTCCAGGCCATGCTGCTGACCGCATTGAACGAGATGGACCGGCTCTCGCCCGCAGGGCTGCGGAGCCTGAGCACCGACCAGATCGGCCAACTGCTGGCGCTGGCCACCCGTGCTGCCGCCATCACCTGCTCGCGGCGCGGTGCTGATCTTCCTTATCGCCGGGAGGTGGACTGATGCGGCTGCCGCAGGAAGCCCTGGATCGGGCGCACGCGCTGCTGGCGCGCGGCGGGCGCAGGCTGCTGGGGCTGGCCGGCCCCCCGGGCGCTGGCAAGTCCACCGTCGCGGCCCTGCTCCAGGAGGCGCTGGGCCCGCAAGCCCAGGTCGTGCCGATGGACGGCTTCCATCTAGCGCAGCGCGAACTGGAACGGCTGGGCCGCGCCGGCCGCAAGGGTGCCCCGGACACCTTCGACGCCGACGGCTTTGTGCACCTGCTGCGCCGCCTGAAGACCTGCGCGCCCGACGAGACTGTCTACGCCCCGGAATTCCGTCGGGACCTGGAAGAGCCGATTGCTGGCGCGCTGGCCGTGCCCCCTTCCCTGCCGCTGGTGATCGTGGAGGGCAACTACCTGCTGCTGGAGAGCGGCGTCTGGTCCCAGGTCAAGCCTCTGCTGGACGAATGCTGGCATGTGGCGGTGCCGCAGACGCAGCGCCTGGCGCAGTTGATCGCCCGTCATGAGCGGCATGGCCGCAGTCCGGAAGACGCACAGGCCTGGGCGCTGGGCAGCGACGAACCGAATGCCCGCCAGGTCGAGGCGGTGGCCGCGCGGGCGGACTGGCAACTGCCTTGGGGCGGCGAGGCCTGAAGAGGCCTCAAGCCTGCACCGCAAGGCAGGCAGCGGAGGCAGGCAGCAGAGGCGGAAGCGGAGGCGGAAGCGGGGGGGTGGAAGCACGAAGCGAAGCCGGGAACTGGAGGCGGGTGTCAGTCGCACACAGAGCGGTCTTTCACAGCCGCTTCGGATTTCATGTACGCCAATTTCTCCACCTTGATGAGCGGCTCCCGCGTCGGCGCTGCCACGGGAGCGTTCGAGGCCCCTGTCGCCCTGGATGGCGACCATTCGCGTCAGGTCATGGACAGCATTCGCCAGAACGCAGAGACCGCCCGCAACCTGGCGGACTTTCTGCAGTCCCCAGACCCCGGGGCAAACCTCGACCCTGCAACGCGCGAAGACCTGCTCGCGCTGTGCCACAAGATTGCCGAACACCGTGAGTTCCTGTCCCGCGGATTGGCCGAAGTGCCGGCGATCTACCCCAACGGCTCCGTATCGATGACGCTGCCGGTCACCCAGCGCCATGCCACCCTGGCCCGCGAGGAAGGCATCGCGCTGGAATCCGCCCTGCGCGCGCTGGCCGAGAACGCTCGCCATCAACGGACCGTGCGGACCGCGCCGCTTCGCGACGCGCTGGAAGCGCTGAAAGCGGCCTGCGAGGCGATTCGTTCACCGTGCCCGCCGAAGACGCAGACCCTTGCGGAAAATTTTCTGGCCACCCTCGGCGATATTCCGGTGCGGGACGTCCACTCGCTGGCCATCGGTGCGCACGTGACCTACGCATCGCGCCAACTGCTGGATGTGAACAAGGCATTGCAGGCAGCGCGACTGCTGGCGGACCTGGAAGTCGCCCTTAAGCTGCGCGACCCAAACGCCGGTCCCGGCACGCAGGCCAATCGCAGGACCTGGGCGGCGGCCCTGGAAGCGCTGAGCGCCTCGCGATGGCTGGAGATGGAGCGGCATCTGGCGTCGCTGCAGCGTTTGACCACCCCCGCCCCGGTATGTCCTCTCACCATCAACCCGGGCCGATCGGACCGCTCCTCCAAGGACGATCGGATGCTGAGCGAGGTCTGAGCCGTCACCATTCGGCGGATCTGTATCAACTCCCTCACAGATTTACTGACTTCCGTCGCGTGATCTCGTCGTCCGGCAGGCGACACTGACGACTTTGCTTTTCTTTGCTTGCAAGTCGACCGCCGTGATCAGCCAAGCCTCTCCGGCCCGAGCGCCGTTTGCCCGCGTCACCCCCGCTGACGCCTCGGCCCGTCCATCAGGCATGGGTGCGGCCGGAACCAGCACCGGGACCGGATCCGCTGCCGGAGCGGGCGCCGCATGGGCTCGCCCCTGGCTGTCGATTCTGATCCCGGTCTACAACGTCCGCCGCTACCTGCGGGAATGCCTGCTGTCCGTGGTGTCGCAGGTGGACGAGAGTGTCGAGATCGTGATGCTGGACGACCGCTCCACCGACGGCTCGGCGGATCTGATGCGGCAACTGGAGATCGAGTTCTCCTCCCCCACGGTCCGCATCCTGACCCAGTTTCATACCGAGAACCAGGGCATCTCCGTCGTTCGCAATGGTCTGCTGGACGCCGCGCGGGGGGAATATGTCTGGTTCCTGGACTCCGACGACTGCATGCATCCTGGCGCTGTGGAGCAACTGCGCAAGCTGGTCCGCCGGGAGCAGCCGGAACTGGTGCTGTGCGACTACTCGGTGCTGCGCCAGGCCCCGCGCCTGAAGCATCGACTGCGCGGCGAAGGTCATCGGCGCACCTTCTGCGGACCGGCGCGGCAAGCCATCACCGATCGATCGGTGCTGCTGCACGGGCTGTTCGAGGCCGGCCATCTGCACTGCTGGTCCAAGATTGCCAAGCGCAGTGTCTGGGAAGGGCTGCGCTTTCCCGCAGGCAAGTACTTCGAGGACGTGACCCTGGCCGCTCCACTGCTGCTGAAGGCCGCCTCCGTCTGGTACGAGCCGCAGGTCTGGGTGGCCTACCGCAAGTGGGAAGGCTCCATCCTGGCCACGCCGTCGCTGGTCAAGGCGCAGCACCTGGCCGAGTCCCTGCTGGACCTGCCCAGCCAGGTCGATGTCCAGGCCCTGGACGAACGGGCGCGCTTCGCCTGGAGCCATTTTCTGGCCAGCCACTTCATCGGGACAGCTCGAACCGCCTGCGACGCGCTGCCGGACAACCCAGGGCCCACCATCGCCCAGTACAAGGCCGCTTTCCTCAAGTCCTGCCCGATGCCGCTGGCGGACCTGTATGCCGCCTACATCGGCCGGGCCTGGTTCGTCCGGGCGCTACGGCTGCGGCGCTGGCTTCGGCAGGCGGCACCGGACGCTGAAGAGGCGCGTCTCCCCGCCTGAACAGGGCCCGCGCACAGGGCCTGGCGTGACGCCACTTTGTCCGCCGCCTGTCAGACTTGTCCTGCAAACGAACACGGACTCGACCGGCCCGCGCCTCAGCGAGGACTCGGCACCATGAGGGCAGTCTTTTTGGACGCCCTTTATGAGTTCAGATACCGACCCTCGCGACAAGACGCCGCACCTCCCCCGCCACAACGCCCGCGTACAAACGGAGGGCTTTGCCTCCAGCGGCCATGGCCGGGACATCTTCTTCGCGGCCGTGCAAGCCACCCGCATGCCCATGGTGGTGGCCGACCCGCGCCAGCCCGACACGCCGCTGGTCTTTGCCAACCACGCCTTCCTGGAGATGACCGGCTACAGCGAGGACGAGATCATCGGCAAGAACTGCCGCTTCCTGCAGGGGCCGGACACGGACCGCAGCACGGTCGCCCTGATCTCGGAAGCTCTTCGCTCGGAACGGGAGCTGACGGTGGAGCTGCTGAACTACCGCAAGGACGGCTCCACCTTCTGGAATGCGCTGTTCCTCACGCCGGTGCGCAGCGAGTCGGGCGAGCTGCTGTATTACTTCTCCTCGCAGTTGGACGTCAGTCGGCGACGGGATGCGGAAGCCGCCCTGCGTCAGGCCCAGAAAATGGAAGCGCTGGGCCAGCTCACCGGCGGCATTGCGCACGACTTCAACAACCTGCTGCAGGTGATCACCGGCAATGCGGAAGTGGCGGCGCATCGCCTCCAGACGGTGGCGCCGGACGATGCCTTGCTCACCCGCTCGATCGCCAATGTGCGTGCGGCCGCAGCCCGGTCGGGGTCGCTGACGCAGCAGTTGCTGGCCTTTGCCCGCAAGCAGCAACTGCAAGGCCGGGTCGTGAATGTGAATGAAGCGATCAGCCGGACGGTTGATTTGGCCTCCAGCTCCCTGGGCGATGTGCGCATCCTGATGGACCTGGACCCCACGACCGCCAATGTCCGGATCGACACCTCGCAGTTCGAGGCGGCGTTGCTGAATCTGCTGGTCAATGCGCGGGATGCGATGCCGCGCGGCGGCCGCATCTGGCTGCGGTCAGGCAATCTGCACACCACTGCGGAAGACGCCGGTCAGCACGGGCTGGTGCTCCCGGGGGACTACGTGTCGGTCTCCGTCAGTGACGAAGGCGAAGGCATTCCGGCGCCCATCCTCGCGCGGGTCATGGACCCCTTCTTCACCACCAAGGCCGAGCGCGGCGGCACCGGTCTGGGCCTATCCATGGTCTATGGCTTTGCCAAGCAAAGCGGCGGCGTGGCCACCATCTATTCGGAAGAGAAGACCGGCACCACCGTGCGGCTGTACTTCCCCGCGGTGACCGATTCAGCGGCACCGCGCGACGTTCCCACCACCCTGCCGCGCTCCGGCCAGGGCGAGCAGATCCTGGTGGTGGATGACCGCCCGGAGGTGGCGCAGACCGCAGCGTCGATGCTGGAAGCAGCCGGCTACGTCTGTCATGTGGCCCACGAGGCGCAGGCGGCGATGAAGCTGCTCAAGGACAACCCGCAGGTCCGGCTGCTGCTGACCGACATCATCATGCCGGGCAGCAAGAACGGGGTGCTGCTGGCCTATGACGCACAGCGGCTGTCGCCCTCGCTCAAGGTGCTGCTGATGACCGGCTTTGCGGACGGCAGCCCCGACCGCTGGGGCGGGCAGAGCTACGACATCGTCTTCAAGCCCTTCACGTCGGACGATCTGCGGGTGAAGGTGAGGCGGGCGCTGGACGGGCAGTCCTGAGCGCCCTGCCCCGGCGTCCATCAGCGCACGGCGTGCCGACGCCCGTCTTCATCCACCCAGTAGCGGCCGCCTCGGCCATCCGAGTAGACCTGCCGCTCGCGGCCGTCCACCATCAGGCGGCCAATCACCGCACCGGCCACCGCGCCGATGGCGGCCCCGGTCAGGGCGTCGCCACCCGTCACTGCACCGATCACGGCACCCCCTACCGCCCCCACGGCGGCATTGCGCCCGTCCTCACGGCGTTGGCGGGAGTCCGATGCGCAGCCCACGCTCAGGGCAGCCGCCACGGCAATCAGCAGTGGCGCAGTCAGTCGGGAAGTCATCATGATGGTCAGGCCTCAGGTTGGTTTCACACCCCCTTCCGGCGCCTGCGGTGCCATCACGGTGCCGCGGGCGGGCCTGGGAGGGGACACATTCAGTGACGAATCGGCAAGATCCGCTCCTGCGAAGCGCTCCCGCACTGGGGCTCAGATTGCCTGTTTTTCCGGTCTGCGGCAGGAATAGGCAAAACAAGGGCAGCTTCATGCATTGCGGCTTCCGGCTGGCAGGAGAAGAATGTCATCCATTCCCGCAGCCACCCCACACCCACGGACGCCATGAACAACTTCATCCTGAACACCCCCACCAAGATCCTGTTCGGCAAGGGCCAGATCGCCAAGATCAGCAAGGAAATCCCGGCCGACGCCCGCATCCTCATCACTTACGGCGGCGGCAGCATCAAGCAGAACGGTGTGCTGGCCCAGGTGCAGAAGGCCCTGGAAGGCCGCGCCGTCTTTGAGTTCGGCGGCATCGAACCCAACCCCACCTACGAAACCCTGATGAAGGCGGTCGAGGTGGTCAAGGCCGAGAAGATCGACTTCCTGCTGGCGGTCGGCGGCGGCTCGGTGGCCGATGGCACCAAGTTCATCGCCGCCGCGGCCCGCTACACCGCCGCCAACGACCCCTGGGACATTCTGCTGACCCACGGCGCCAAGGTCGCCGCCGCGGTGCCGATGGCCGTTGTGCTCACCCTGCCGGCCACCGGTTCCGAATCCAACAGCGGCGCGGTCATCAGCCGCAAGACCACCGGCGACAAACTGGCCTTCGCCAGCGCCCAGACCTATCCGGTCTTCGCCGTGCTGGACCCGGAAGTCACCTTCAGCCTGCCGCCGCGGCAGATCGCCAACGGCGTGGTGGATGCCTTTGTGCACACGGTTGAGCAATACCTCACCTACCCGGTGGACGCCAAGGTGCAGGACCGCTTCTCCGAAGGCCTGCTGCTGACGCTGATCGAGGAAGGCCCGCGCGCCCTGGCCGAGCCGACCAACTACGACGTCCGCGCCAATGTGATGTGGAGCGCCACCCAGGCCCTCAATGGGCTGATCGGCGCCGGTGTCCCGCAGGACTGGACCACCCACATGCTGGGTCACGAGATCACCGCCATGCATGGCCTGGACCATGCCCAGACGCTGGCCATCGTGCTGCCCTCGGTGCTGAGCTACAAGAAGGAGCAAAAGCGCGCCAAGCTGCTGCAATACGCCGAGCGCGTCTGGAACCTGCGTGACGGCAGCGAAGACCAGCGCATCGACGGCGCCATTGCCGCCACCCGCGCCTTCTTCGAGAAGATGGGCGTCGGCACCCGGTTGTCCGCCTACGGCCTGGACGGCAGCAGCATTCCCGCCATGGTGGAAAAGCTCAAGGAGCACGGCATGCTGACGCTGGGTGAGCACCGCGACATCACGCCGGAAGACAGCCAGCGCATTCTGGAAGCCTCGCGCTGAAGCACACCCGGGCGCTGCGATCATGAGCGTGATGCTGGAAGACGCGGTCCGACGCAGGATCATCGAGCAGGCGATCGGCTTCTCGACGGGCGCCTTCGCGAGCCCGTCCCCGGTGCCGGGCGTGAAGATCCTCTACACGGACCGGCCGCATCCCCGCACGCCGGTGCTGTATGAGCCGACGCTGGTGATCGTGATGCAGGGCGCCAAGGTGGGCTACCTGGGGGACCGGACCTTCCGGTATGACGCCGAGCGGTATCTGCTGCTCACGGTCCCCCTGCCCTTCGAGTGCGAGACCATCGCCAGCCCGGACGAGCCCTTTGTGGGCCTGTCCATTGGCGTGGATGCCGCGCTGCTGCAGTCGGTGCTGTCCGATGTCGGCCATGAGCATGTGGACCCGCTGGCCGAGGGGTCGGAACTGTCCGGCATCAATGGCGCGCCCCACAGCGAAGGCTTGCTCTGCGCCATCGAACGGCTGTTCGACGCCATGAAGCACCCGCGGGATGCGCGCTTCCTGGGCAAGCTCATCGTGCAGGAGATCCTCTACCACGTGCTGTTCGGCGAGAGCGGCGCGGCCCTGCATGCGCTGGTGCATCGGCATACGCAGTTCGGGCTGATCTCCAAGGTGATCAAGCACATCGAGGCCCACTATGCCGACACCTTCAGCGTCGAGCAGCTGGCGCGGATGGTGAACATGAGCGTGTCCGCCTTCCATCACAACTTCAAGGCGGTGACCAACACCTCGCCGCTGCAATACATCAAGAGCTACAAGCTGCACCGGGCGCGCCTGATCATGCTGCATGAGGGCGCCAAGGCCGGCGTTGCGGCCTCGCGGGTGGGGTATGAAAGCGCCTCGCAGTTCAGCCGCGAGTTCAAGCGCTACTTCGGGGCCACCCCGGTGGACGAGGTGGCCCGACTTCAGCCGGCGGGACGGGAGTCCCCGGCGCTCACCAGCCCACGGTGATGAACATGCCGCGCGGCGACGGGTGCTCCAGCAGCGTGCTCTGGTTGCGCACGTCGTCGTAGCAGAAGCCGTAGGCCAGGCCGTCGATGCTGTGGTCGTGCCAGAACTTCGAGTAGTAGTTGGCCGGGCCGGCACCGTAGTAGGTGGAGGCATTGCTCCACTGCGACGGGTCCACACGCATCAGCAGATGGCGGTTGAAGGCGGCGGTGATCTGCGCCTGCACCACCTTTTCGTCGGAACTGCCGCTGGCCAGACGGCCTGAGCCTTCCAGGATCTCCTGGGTGGTGGGCTTGCCGCGGATGTAGAGGTTCTGCGGGCCGCCGTTCTTCGAGAAGACGAAGTCATTGCCGATCACCCGGCCGCGGAAGGTGCCTGCCTCAGCGGTGAACACCAGGTCGGTGGAGGCGTAGTAGGCCCAGACCTGATCCACGTAGGGGGCGAAGTAGTTGCCGTAGGCCTGACCGCGGTTGAAGACCGACTTGGCCGGCGCCACGATGCGGTAGGGACGCTGCACCAGGCCGCGGAACTCCGGTTGGGCCAGGGCTTCGAAGTCGGCAAAGATCTTGGCGCGGGAGGCGTTTTCGCCCAGCGTGCGGTCATAGCCGTCACGGCCCAGCAGGCGGGTCTTGATCGGGAAGCCGAACTGGTCCACCCGGGTGGTGTTGCCGTGGTAGCCCCACTGGTCGACGGTGAACTCGATCCATTCGAAGTTCACGTCCTGGTTGGGGTCGCTCGGATTGTTCATGTCCGGGCCGGCAAAGCCCAGGCGGCCGTCGGCGGCCTGGTTGATCTTGATGTACATCGGCGAGCCGAGGCTGATGAACATACGGCCCGAGTCGATGCGGGGGATGGACACCCACGGCATGTCGGTGAGCTTGTAGAAGTAGTTGGAGTAGTTCTGGCCGTTCTTGGTCAGACGGTTGGGCGCGTCATTGGCGGCCAGCGAAGCGGGCACCAGACGGCCGGTGTTGTCGACATAGGACAGCACCTTGGTCACCGGGTCGTACCCGATGATGGACCAGTAGACCTGCTGGTCCTGCCAGGCGCCATTGGTGCCGTTGACCAGCTTGAGCGTCATCACGCCGCTGCCCTCGGGCAGGTCGGTGCTGCCGGCCTGGCGGATGCGGAAGGACGAGACGATGTCGTTGAAGCTGCTGTTGTTGCCCAGGTTCGGCGCATCGGCCGTCAGCGTGACGGTGCGGCCGCCGTAGTTGATGTCGTCAAACAGCTGCACGCTGTAGCCGCTGCGCACCTTGACCGAGGAGATGCGGTCGTTCCAGGCGGTGCCGACCCAGCTGCTGTCGGCGTCGGCGCAGAACGAGGCGCCTTGATAGTTGGCGTTCTCGTAGAAGCAGGCGATGCCGGTGGGCGCCGGAGGCGTGGAGCCACTGACGGTGGCGCTGAAGCGCGGCGTGTCGTAGGCCGGATTGCCGTTGTTGTAGGTGAAGAAGTAGCTGAGCGTGTTGCCGGCAGCCAGGTTGTTCACCTGCGTTTCGTAACGCGCATTGCCCGCGTTGTAGCCCATGCGCAGGTTCTGCTGACCGCCGCCGTTGACCTGGTAGTGGACATCCACCCAGGTGGTGTTGACACTGGACTTGAACCAGATGACGGCACTGCTGCCGCTGCTGGCCACGCCCTGGGTGTAGTCGGCGGCCAGCGCCGGGGCCACAAAGCCCACCAGCGCCGCGATGGCGAGCAGCCACCGTGCAAAGATTCTAGGGAGACTGGACATGGGGTTCCTCTCTACGATGTTCCGGCCCAAGCACTGAAAAACCGCGCGATTGTGTGGAGCTTTGCGCTCGGTGAGCGACCGGCTTGAAACCAGTTGCATACCGGGCAAGAAAGCGGTTTCATGATAGTGGGGCGGCGGCGCAGACGGTAGGGCCGCGTCGGCGGGGCATGAAGGGCCCCAAGAGGACAGAACAACTCGTTGCGAGTTGGCAGGTGCGGTGACGGTGCGATGTCCCTTGCGCAGACGACAGGGTCAGCGGGAACCAGTGTTCGCGCAGGCTTGCTGCAATGCGGGCCACAGCTTGGCGTGCAGCAAGTTCACGACGGTGGGGAGAGGCTCTGCTGTGAGGTCATTCTTCTTGATGAACGACGTCCATAGGGCTTGCCTGCTCAGGTCATGGGCAAACTCATCGGTCAGTCCAACGGGCGCCACAGTTGGCACCGGCAACCGACGCCGCTGGAATGTGGCGCGGATGGCTTCCACCAGCAATTCGGGGCAAAGCGACTCTCGACTGAGGATCACAAAGAGGTCTAGGTAGTCCTTCAGGCGGGTGTTGACCATACCCAGCCGCACAATGGCGTGCAGTTTCTCTGCGACCACTGAATACACCGGGTAGGTCTTCAAGCACGGAGGGGGAAGATCCGGCAACAGGACCGGATACGGCGTGAGCTGCGGCGCCGGCGTGACTGCGTCCCCAAACCCTATATCGATCTGTGTTCTGCACCGGGCTTGAGCCAAGGTTCCATTGATCAACACCCTTGCCCCCGAATAGCCGGCGTCTTTCAAAATGCCCTCCGCTTTGACTGAGTGAGGGTCAAATTCAATGCCGTCATCGCAAGCAATGGTGCAGATGTCCTTGAACGTTTTTTCAAGAGTTCTGAGATCGGAATCGCCAAATCCGAGGAAGTCAGCGTCCCGGGTGGCCCGGTGTGGCAGGTCGTACCAGACTGCGAAGAGCAGAGCGCCCTTCAACACAAACTTGGGCGCGTGTGCCGATTGACTCAGCCTGTAGAGCAAACGCTCCAGCGAGAACCGGACAAGAATCTGGTTGAAATCGACGTTCTGCGCCTTGGCAAGATTGAGAAGTCGGGCTCTGACGGAGGCGGCTGGGTCATTCATTCAATCGCTTCAAGATAAGGTCTCAGAAGGGTGTCTACGCGACAGACCTTGGCCTGTTGCCATAGCTCGTCCACCGTGGCCTTGTTCTTGGCGCGCGCATCCTTCAATGCCTCGATGGCGACATCGAGCCCCACTTTGCTGCGGTGCTTGAAGCAATCCGCCACCGTTTTCGCCACGTTGAAGACCCTCACAGTAACGCCTTCGAGAACCTGCGTCTCTACGCCACTTGCGTACACATCACCGCTCATCTGCACCATCTTGATGGGTGGGTAATCGATTCGAGGAAGATGGCTGCCGCGCGGCATGGCGAACCAGACCTCGCGTGGCAGTTGCGTGGTCAATTCGTGAAACTGAAGTGCGGTCGTGAGGCAAAAAACAGCCTGAGGCACCCGGCTTGCAATCGCCAAGAGTCCGTCCTGCGCCAGCGTCGGCGCCGCTTCAATGGTGTAGAGGCCGCGCCCCACTTTCTGCAGTCGACCGGCACGGGTGAGGCGGCCCAGCACGACACGAGGCACTCCAATAGCGTCGAGGTCACTGGCGCGCAAGATGTAGCGCTGCCGAGCCAGTTCGATCACACGGTCGGCATGGGTACTCTGAGTCATGCGCGAGTTTGTTCCGTTTTTTCGTCAAACGCAAACCTTTGACGAAAAAACGGAACGACCGCCGCCATTCATCCAGCTCGACCGCCATTCGCCGCATGGCCGCCACGCCGTCGGCGCAGCAGGCGCAGACTGAATCCGCCTCCCCCACTTTCATGGAGATCCTCATGCGCACCTGGCTCCGAGCGAATCGCGGCTTCCTGCTCTTTGTCGCGGGCTTTCTCTTCTTCCGCACCGCTGTGGCGGACTGGAACCCGGTCCCCACCGGCTCCATGCGCCCCACCATCCTGCAGGGGGATGTGGTGCTGGTGGACCGGTTGGCGTATGACTGGAAAGTGCCGCTCACCAACGTCTCGCTGCATCACGGGCCCGATCCGCAGCGCGGCGATGTTGTGGTGTTCGACTCCCCCGCGGACGGCAGCCGGCTCATCAAGCGGATCGTTGCCGTGCCCGGCGATCGGGTCGAACTGCAGCAGGACGTCCTGATCGTCAATGGCGAATCCGCGCGTTACGGCGAAGCGGTTGCCTCGCGGGAATGGGTCGCCCCCGGTGTGGAACTGCCGGCTCTGCGCAACGTGGAGACCCTGCTGGGCCAGGAGCGCGTGGTGCAGCATCTGCCCGGCATCGCCGCGCGGCGCGACATGGCACCCATCACCCTGGGCCCCGACCAGTTCTTCATGATGGGCGACAACCGCGACAACAGCTTCGATTCCCGCTACCTCGGCCCCGTCGAACGCCGGCTGATCAACGGACGCGCGCGGCGCGTGCTGGTGTCTGCGGACATCACCGACCACTGGCTGCCTCGCTGGGAACGCATCGGCAGCCAGCTGCATTGACGCCCCCGTCGCCTGTGTCCACCGCCCGTGCCTGTCGCCTGTGCCAGTCGCAATACTCACTACGTATGACTACGTACCCCCGCTCACATCTCGCAAAACTTCGTTGTCCCAACGAAACGCCCCCCGACCACCTGCGCTCATTTGCGCATTCGTTCGCACGGAAAGGCGAGCAGTCGCCCACCGGATGAAGGCGAAACAAGGCACAGTGATGACAATCACCGCTCCTGCATGTTTCGCTGCCGCCCATCATGACCTTCGCTGTACCCCGCCTCGCCCGCCGTCTTCTGGCCGCTGTCTGTCTGGTGGCGGCTCCTGTCGCCCATGCGGACATCGTCGTCGGTCAGGTCGCCCCCTTCTCCGGCCCGCAGGCCGTGACCGGCAAGGCCATGCGCGCAGGCGCCAAGCTGTGGCTGGATGAAGTCAACGCCAAGGGCGGCATCCGCGGTCAGAAGATCAAGATGGTCTACCGCGACGATGCGCAGAAGCCCGAAGAAACCGTGCGCCTGATCAAGGAAGTGATCGAGCAGGACAACCCCGCCGCCTTCATCGGCACCGTCGGCACGTCCAACCTGGAAGCGCTCAAGCAGGACGGCATTCTGGAAAAGGCGCGCGTGTCGGTCTTCGGCGCGGTGTCGGGCGCCACCAGTGTCATCACTGCCCGCAACATGTACCCGGTCAAGGCCAGCTACCGCGAAGAGGTGGAACGCCTGTTCAAGCAACTGGCTGAAATGGGCCGCACCAAGATCGGCGTGGTCTACCAGGACGACGGCCTGGGTCGCGATGCCCTGGCCGGCGCACAAGCGTCCGCCAAGACCCATGGCCTCACGCTGGTGGCCCAGTCCGGCTATGCGCGCAACACCACGGAAGTGAGCAATGCCGTGGCGGAGATGGTCAAGCAACAGCCCGACGTGATCTTCCTGGCCGCCACCACCGCCGCCGCCATTGAGTTCACCAGCCGTTATCAGACTGCAGGCGGCCACGCTGGCCTGTACGGCATGTCCATCATCGACGTCCAGGCCCTGCTTGCCAAGCTCGGCCCGGACCGTGCCCGTGGCTTCGCCTTCTCCCTGGTGCTGCCCACCGATGACCGCCAGGACCGCGAAGTGGTGCGCGAATACCTGCGCCTGCGCCAGAACTCCAAGGACCCGGAACTGTCGTCCCGCTCCCTGGAAGGCTTCATCGCCGCCCGCGCCCTGACCAAGGCGATTGAACGTACCCCCTCGCCCACCGCCGCCAACATCTCCGACATGATGGAGCGCGGTTTCGAGACCGACGTCGGCGGCCACCGCCTCACCTTCGGCAAGGGCCAGACGCCCTCACGCTACGTGGACTTTGCCGTGCTGGGCAACGGCGGCCGCCTGGTCCGCTGACCTCAGGGCTGGATTTCGAAGACCAGGATCTGATTGCGGTCGGTCGCGGAATCAGCCGTCGGGAAGTTGTCGTCGGCCACCACCACCAGGCTGCGCCTGCCATTGGCCAGCGTCGGACCGAAGGTGATGCCCTCCAGATTCGCGATGCCGCCCAGCTGAGTCTTCAGCGTCTCGAAGTCCAGCACCAGTCGCTTGGTGACCGGCACCGCGCCGGTCAGCGACGCGGACTCCAGCACATTGGTGGCATTGGCCACATCAATCTCATAGAGCCGCACCTGATTGCCCACCACCCCCACCGAGAAGCTGCGCTCCAGCACCAGGAAGCGGGTCTCGGACAGGGCGAGGATTTCGGTTGGGCCATTCACGGTGAACTGGCCGGCCGGTGACGGCGCCGCCTGCACCTTCTCGATCGGATAGACGAACTGCGCATTCGGCACGCCGGACGCGCGGTCGAAACGGGTCAGCCGGGACGCACTGCCGCTGGTGGGCGTGGGAAGCGGACCGTCCTGAATCAGCGCCCCTTCCATGATCACCCAGGCCGAGCGGCCGTCACGCGAGAAGCTCAGGCCTTCAAACGCCAGATTGCCGCGCGGGCCGAACTCCTGGGCGCTCATGATGAATATCGGCGGCAGGCTGTATTCGCGCACATGGGCGCCTTGCGGCGTGATCTCGCGGATGAACGGGTTGATCAGGCGCGGCGGGCTGCTGGTCAGCGTGCGGTCGCCCTCGCTCAGCCAGACCCAGTTGCCGGTCACGGGGTCGATACGCACCGATTCCGGGTCCGCCACCTTCGCATCGGGCACCTTCGGATAGACGCTGCCATCGGGCTGCTTCATGGTGACCACACCGGTGAAGGACACCGCAGTGAAGCTGTTGGCATCAAAGCTCAGCTTGGCGGTGTACAGGCGCGGTGCGCCGGCCGAATCGGTGGTGGTGCGGTCGTCGCTGATGAAGACGTAGCTGTCGGACTTGGCGTCGTAGTCCACGCCGGACAGGCCACCCACCACGGTGCCCGCATAGTCCAGGCGCCGCGGCAGAACTTGCTGGCCGATCAGACGCAGGCTGGAGACGGTCACGTCGGACGTGCCGACCGGCTGGACACCGTCGCCGCCGCCACAGGCGGTCAGCGCCGCAGCTGCGACCAGGCTCAGGGTCAGGCTTCGGGCCAGTGCGCGGGAAGAAGACAGGACGCGAAAGGGCATGGGGACCTTCTGGACAAGTCAAAGTGTCATGATCGTTTCGCCACATTTCCTGGCGGTGACACCTGGGGGCTGGACTGATCATCGCGCGCGATGGCCGGGCCTGTGCGCGTCGTCCCCGTTGGTAGGGGCAAGTGACGCGGATCCAGCACTCGTACGGCACACGGCCCACTCACTCGCATCGTTGGTCACATGACTTTCGGACAGGCCGTCTCGCACCGCGCGGGTGCGTCGACCGCCTCAAAGCCGCGGACCGCCTGTAAGCTCCCTTCGGGACCCGCTGCACCACGCCTCGCGCAAGCGATGCATCGGCGCCCTTGACCTTTGCCTTTCCTCTCCATGAACAAGCTGTTCCAAACCCTGCACGATTTTTTGCCCGAATGGGCCTCCGACTGGCTGGACATCCTGGTCCCCCTGGTCGAAGTGGCCTTGATCGGACTGGGCGCGTGGCTGGTGATGCGCATTGCGCATCTGGCCACGCGGCGCCTGACGATGGCCTATTCGCTGCCGGTCAAGGTGGCTGCGCTGTTCCTGCGCGTCGTGGCCTCGCTGGTCTATGGCTGCGCCCTGCTCTGGGCGCTGGCACGGCTGGGCGTGTCGGGGTCCGTGCTCTGGGGCGCATTCACCGGCTTCGCCACCGTGGGTGCGGTCGCGTTCTTCGCCGCCTGGAGCGTGCTGTCCAACCTCTTCTGCGCGCTGCTGATCTACATCACGCGGGCGTTTCGCATCGGGGATGTGGTGGAGCTGCTGGAGTCGGGGGACAAGCCCGGGGTGAAGGGGCGCGTGGTCGAAATCAACCTTGTCTACACCACGCTGCTGGAGAGCGGCGACGCGGACAACGGCACCAGCCTGCAACTGCCCAACAGTCTGTTTTTCCAGCGCACGGTGCGGCGCTGGCATGGGGCGGCGGCGCACGAGGCGATTGCGCCGGCGCCGCAGGAACGGATCTGAGCGCCACACTGGGCCTCAAAGCAAAACGCCCGAACCTTGCGGTCGGGCGTTGGGGGTGGAGGGCAGATCCGTGGAGAGCGGACCGGTATCAGCGGCGGCCTCGCCATGAGCTGGCGGCAGCTCCTCACAGGGCGGCCACCTGGACGTTCTGGGCCGTTTCAGTCGCGCGGCGGCCTGTGATGTAGACCGTGGGCAGGGTCTGGACTTCCTGCTGGGCCACAACACGCTTGCCAGTGATGTACACGGTCTCGAGTGTGATGACCGAGGCGGCGCGCTCGCGCTTGACTTCGGCATGGACGACGCCGGCAGCCAGAGCGGCAGTGGCGATGAAACCGAATACAAGGGCCTTGATGCTGGTGGTGTTCATGATGGGTGCTCCTGAGTGAGTGGGGCTTGCGCCTGAGGGGTTGAACCGGGCTTGGTGGGCATCGGTGTGTCGATGGAATGCAGTGTCTGCGTCCGCCCGCTGCGCCGCCACGGCGCCGCGACCA
>JAIXSE010000005.1 GCA_027484825.1 Rubrivivax sp.
TGCTGGTTGAGCCACAGCTCCAGCGCAGGCTTGACGAAGGCGGAGACCAGCCGCAGGGCGTCCCGCGAATTCAGGCGTTCCTTGGTCTGGCCCTGGAACTGCGGGTCCAGCACCTTGGCCGACAGCACGAAGCTGGCGCGGGAGAACACGTCTTCCGCCATCAGCTTGACGCCCTTGGGCGCCAGCGCATGCATCTCGATGAAGCCCTTGACCGCGCCAAAGAGACCGTCCTTCAGGCCCGATTCATGCGTGCCACCGGCCACCGTGGGAATCAGGTTCACATAGCTTTCGCGCATGACCTGACCTTCTTCGGTGAAGGCCACACACCAAGCCGCGCCCTCACCTTCGGCGAAGTTCTCGCTTTCGTTGGCGGATGCGTAATGCTCCCCTTCGAACAGCGGAATCATCGGGTCGGCCGGCAGCGACTGCATCAGGTAGTCGCGCAGGCCGCCCTTGTAGGTCCAGGTCTGGACGTCGCCAGTCTTTTCCTGCGTCAGGGTCACGATGACCCCGGGCATCAGCACCGCCTTGGAGCGCAGCAGATGCGTCAGCTCGCCCTTGGGCAGGTCGGCGCTTTCAAAATAGGAGGCATCCGGCCACACCCGCACGGTGGTGCCCTGCTTGCGGTCCCCCGCTTTCAGGTCGGCCCGGCGCACCTGCACCGGCTCGATGACGTCCCCGCCGGAGAAGGCCAGCGTCGCCACCTGCCCTTCGCGGTAGACGGTCACCTCCAGCCGCTTGGCCAGCGCATTGGTCACCGACACGCCCACGCCGTGCAGACCGCCGGAGAAGCTGTAGGCGCCGCCGGCGCCCTTGTCGAACTTGCCGCCCGCATGCAGCCGGGTGTAGACGATCTCCACCACCGGCACGCCCTCTTCCGGGTGCAGGCCGAAGGGGATGCCGCGACCGTCGTCCTCGATGGTCACCGAACCGTCGGTGTGCTGGATGACGGTGATGCGCTTGCCGTGGCCGGCCAGGGCCTCGTCCGCGGCGTTGTCGATCACCTCCTGAATGATGTGCAGGGGGTTGTCGGTGCGGGTGTACATGCCCGGGCGCTGCTTGACGGGCTCCAGGCCCTTGAGGACGCGGATCGAGCCCTCGCTGTAGCTGCCGGGGGAAGTGACTGCTTTGGTTGCCATGGGGCGGGATTCTAGGGGAGGCCCCTGCCGGGAGGCAGGAACTCCCGGTCGGGGGTTGGCGGCCATTCTTCACACAAGTCGTTCACAGGGCGCATCTCAGAACATGCGGTTACTTCGTTTCGCGGATCGCGGTTACATGCTGTCGTAGCATCGGCGGCTGATTTCTAGGTCCTTCGCCTGATGTTCAAGTCTTCTCGTCTTGTGGCCGGTGTGCTGGCCTCCCCGGTGGCCTGCGCGGTGTCCTCGATGGGGGCCTCTCTGGTGACCGCCATGCTGGTCTCCCTGGCGGCTCCCCTGGTGCCCGGCCCGGCCCTTGCCGCCGACTTCAAGGCCAGCCCGGAGATGGCCATCGAGCTGCGCCATGCGCAGTGGTTCGACGGCCAGAAGCTTCAGCGCGGCTCGCTCTACATCGACGACGGCGTCTTCACCGACAAGCGCCCCAGGAAGGTCAACCGGCTGATGGAGCTCAAGGGCCAGACCCTGGTGCCGCCGCTGGCCGAGGGCCACAACCACAACCTGCAGGGCGCCTGGGGCCTGGAGCGCTTCGGCCAGGACTACCTGCGCGACGGTGTCTTCTACGCTGCGATGCTCTGCGCCGACCCGGCCGCCATCGACCCGATCCGCCAGCGCATTGACCTGGCGGATACGCCGGACGTGATCTTCGCCACCGCCTGCATCACCTCCTCCGATGGCCAGCCGCTGGCCATGCTGCAATCGGCCCAGCCGCCGATGACGCTGGACCAGATCGTGGACCGGGCGGTGCTGGTAATGGACATCCCGGCGGACGTGTCCCGCAAGTGGCCGCTGGTGAAGGAGCGCCGCACCGACCTGGTCAAGGTCATCATGAGCTATCACGACCGCCCGGAGCTGCGCCAGCAGCCCGAGCAACGCGGCAAGCTGGGCGTGACGCCGGAGGTGGTGGCCGAGGTGGTGCGCCTGGCCCACCAGGACGGGCTGCGGGTGGTGGCCCATGTGGAAAGCGCCAAGGACTTCGAAGCCGCCGTGCGGGCGGGCGTGGACTTCATCGCCGAATTACCGGGCTATTTTCCCCAGCATGGCGAAGACCCGGAAACCCATGAGATTCCCGCCGAAGTGGCGGTGATGGCGGCCGAGCGCAAGATCGGGGTAATCACGGCGACGGTGGCGACGCAGCTGTTCCAGCCGCCGCCGGAGCTGCTGGCACGCATTGAAGAGGTGCAAAAGCGCAATCTCGCCCGGCTCAAGGAAGCGGGGGTGACCTTGCTGGTGGGCTCCGACCTCTTCACCGGGAATGCGCTGAGCGAAGTCCATCATCTGGACAGCCTGGGCGTGCTGGACAAGCCCACCCTGCTGCGCATGGCCACGCAGGACACGCCACGGGCTCTGTTCCCCAAGCGCAAGCTGGGCTGCTTCCAGCCCGGTTGCGAAGCCAGCTTCCTGGTGCTGGGCGCCAATCCGCTGGAAGACCTGCACGCGCTGGACAAGCCGTTGCTGCGCATCAAGCAGGGCCGGGTGCTGACCCAGCTGGACGATGTGGCCGCCACGGCCGGCAATGACAACACCCTGGCCGAAGGCGAAGCGGCGCACCGGGCATCGGCGAAGTCGTCCAAGTCCGCGAAGTCCAAAAGCAGCAAGTCCAAGGCATCGAGCAAGAGCAAGAGCGCCAGCGCCAAGAAGTGAGGGCAGTCGCGCCATGGTCGTCCGGGTCGCGCGCGTCGGCCTGGACCGGCCTGCTCCGGGCTGACCCTGATCCGGCCGGTTCCCCTGGTGACAGGCAGGACTCGCGGCTGACGCTACATTCGCAGGCATGAGCGCCTTGCCCCCCGCCCCCTCCGGCAGAACCCTCAGCCTCCAGCAGGTGCTGCTGTGTGGCGCTGCCATCGTCACCCTCTCCATGGGCATCCGCCACGGCTTCGGCCTGTGGCTGACCCCCATCACCGTGGACCGCGGCTGGACCCGGGAGGCGTTCTCCCTGGCCTTGGCGGTGCAGAACCTCGCCTGGGGCGCCGCCGGACCGATGACCGGCATGCTGGCCGACCGCTTCGGCGCCATGCGCGTGCTGGTGGGCGGCGCACTGCTGTATGCGGCCGGTCTGGCCTTGATGGCGGTGTCCAGCACGGCGGCGGGGTTTCTGGGCAGCGCCGGTGTGCTGATCGGACTGGCCCAGTCGGGCACGACCTATGCGGTGGTGTATGGGGTGATCGCCCGCCAGGTGGCACCGGAGCGGCGCTCCTGGGCCATGGGCGTGGCGGCGGCGGCCGGCTCCTTCGGACAGTTCCTGATGGTGCCGGTGGAGAACTGGCTGATCGGCCACACCGGCTGGCAGAACGCGCTGTTCGTGCTTTCGCTGGCGGCCTGCCTGATCATTCCGCTGGCCTTCGGGCTGCGGGAGCCTGCGGCAACGAAGGGAGCCGCCGGCCATCGCCAGAGCATCGGCGAAGCGTTCCGGGAAGCCTTCGGCTACCGCAGCTTCCAGTTGCTGATGCTGGGCTACTTCGTCTGCGGCTTCCAGGTGGTGTTCATCGGGGTGCACATGCCCAGCTATCTGAAGGACCACGGCCTGTCGCCCCAGGTGGCGACGGTGGCGCTGGCGCTGATCGGGCTGTTCAATGTCATCGGCACCTATGCGGCCGGCACGCTGGGGCAGCACATGCCCAAACGCTATGTGCTGTCAGCGATCTATGGGCTGCGCGCCATCGCCATCTTCATCTTCCTGCAGGTGCCGCTGACGCCCTGGAGCGTCTACATCTTCTCGGCGGTGATGGGGGTGTTGTGGCTCTCCACCGTGCCGCCCACCAATGCCATCGTGGCGCAGATCTTCGGCGTCCAGCACATGTCCATGCTGGGGGGCTTTGTCTTCTTCAGCCACCAGATCGGCAGTTTCCTGGGCGTCTGGCTGGGCGGCAAGCTGTATGACGCCACCGGCAGCTACGACATCGTGTGGTGGCTGGCCATTGCGCTGGGCATCATGGCCCTGCTGGCCAATCTGCCGGTGCGCGAGGGGGCCATTGCCCGACCTGCACGACCCGCGCACCCCGCACCTGCATCAGCGGCTTGAGGGCGGACGGGATGCAACCGAAGGCCCGCGCCTGGACACGTCAGTGGCTCTGGCGACTGGCGGTGGCCCTCGCGCTGGCGCTGGTTTTCCTGGCCTACGCCCAACCCTCGCTGATGCAACACTTGGCCGATCAGATCTGGGGCTGCTTCTGAGCCCCTTCATACCAACAGGGTGGAGACAACAACATGGTGGTGATCATCACCGGCGCCTCGGACGGCATTGGCGCCGAGCTGGCCCGGCAATGGGCGCAGCGGGACGGATCCAAGCTGTCGCTGGTCCTGGCCGCACGCAGCCGCGACAAGCTGGAGACCGTGGCGGCGGAATGCGAGGCGCTGGGCGCACGCACGCTGGTGCAATGGTGCGACGTGGAAGACCAGACCGCCTGCCAGGCCCTGGTCCATGCCACGCTGGGGGCCTTCGGCAGCATTGACGTGCTGGTCAACAATGCGGGCATGTCGGCCCATGCGCTGTTTGACGAGGTCAAGGACCTGGCCTGGTATCAGCGTCTGATGCAGATCAATCTGTGGGGGCCGGCCTGGATCACCCAGGCCGCCCTGCCCGCGATCAAGGCCAGTCGCGGCCGGATCGTGGCGGTGTCCAGCTTGGCGGGCCTGCTGGGCATTCCGGGACGGACGGCCTACAGCGCCACCAAATTCGCCATGACGGGTTTCTTCGAAGCGCTGCGCACGGAGGTGGCGTCCCACGGGGTGAGCGTGACCATCGCCTATCCGGGCGTGGTGGACACGCAGATCCGCTACCGGGGCTTCAATGCCCGTGGCGAAGCATCGGGCCACAGCAGCATGGACGAACGCGGCGCCATGAGCGTGCAGACCTGTGCCCGGCTGATCCTGAACGGCACCCTGGCCCGGGAGCGGGACATCGTCATGACCACCAAGGGCAAGCTGGGCCGCTGGCTGAAGCTGCTGGCACCGTCCCTGGTGGATCGGCTGGCCTTGCAGGCGCTGAAGCGGGAGCAACGACCGCAATGAGCGATCCATCGATGTCTGCTTCCCGGGCGCCTGCAGCCGGCGCTTCGGCTGGCGGCAGCGCCAGCCCTCCCAGCGACTGGTTGCTGCGCTGGCGCCAGGCGTGGGAACGACCGGGACTCACGGCGCTGGACGTGGGCTGCGGCCAGGGTCGTCATGTCCGGCTGCTGGCCCAAGCGGGGCTGCAGGTCACCGGCGTGGACCGGGATGAACAGGCGCTGGCCGGCCTGCGGGGCCTGGCCCATGTCGAGACGGTGCAGGCCGACATCGAAGCCGGCCCCTGGCCCTTGGCCGGTCGGCAGTTCGACCTGGTGCTGGTCACGAATTACCTCTGGCGACCGCTGCTGCCGCTCATCAAGGCGGCTGTGGCACCGGGCGGCTGGCTGATTTACGAAACTTTTACCGATGGACAGCAGACCATCGGCCGCCCCTCCCGCCCGGAGTTCCTGCTGCGCCCCGGTGAGCTGCTGAGCGTGTGTGACGGCATGCGGGTGGTGGGCTTCGAGGACGGCTTCATCCCGGCCGGGGCGACGCCCACCGCGGTCAACGGCCGCTATGTCCAGCGCGTTGCTGCCGTGCACGAGCGCGGCACCGACCCGGTCAGCCCCCCGCAATACCGCCTGATCCCCCTCCCGGACCCGGGAAACCGTCCGCCGCTTCAGTAGAATCCGCCAGATCTCGAGGAATCCTCAATGAACGCAATTGTTGGCAGCATCGTCGCCCTGGTGACGCCGATGCATGAAGACGGCCGTATCGACTTCGACGGGCTGCGCGCCCTGATCGACTGGCATATCGACCAAGGCACGGACGTGATTGGCGTGGTGGGCACCACCGGCGAATCTCCCACCGTCACGATGGAAGAGAACCGCGAGGTCATCCGCGTGGCCGTGGAACATGTCAAAGGCCGCAAGCCGGTGCTGGCCGGCACCGGTGCGAATTCGACGGCCGAGGCCATCGAGCTGAGCCGCTTTGCCAAGCAGGTGGGCGCGGACGCGACGCTGTCAGTGGTCCCCTACTACAACAAGCCCTCGCAGGAAGGCATCTATCAGCACTTCAAGGCCATCGCCGAAGCGGTGGACATCCCCATGATGCTGTACAACGTGCCCGGCCGCACGGTGGCGGACATGAGCCCCGAGACCGCCCTGCGCTGCGCCTCGCTGCCCGGCGTCTTCGGCATCAAGGAAGCGACCGGCAACATCGAGCGGGCCTCCTGGCTGATCAAGCACGCCCCCAAGCACTTCGGCATCTATTCCGGCGACGACGGCACCGCCGTGGCCCTGATGCTGCTGGGCGGCCGTGGTCATGTCAGCGTGACCGCCAACGTGGCCCCGCGTGACATGCACGCCCTGTGCATGGCCGCCATCGAAGGCCGCGTGCGGGAAGCCACCCAGCTGCATTTCAAGCTGCTGGGCCTGCACAAGCAACTGTTCTGCGAGCCCAGCCCGGCCCCCACCAAGTGGGCCCTGGCCCAGATGGGTCGCTGCGGCAACCACCTGCGTCTGCCCCTGACCCCGCTGACGGCCGCCGGCCAGCAGCTGGTGGGCGACGCCATGAAAGAAGCCGGCCTGCTGTAAGCCTGCTCTAATCACTCACCTTGTTTCTGAATGCGGCTGGGCCGCGGTGACCAAACGGAGATGTCTAGCGTGACTCGTTCCCTTTCCGATACCTGCGCTTCCACCCCGGTGCGCCTGGCCTGCCTGGTGGCGGTGGCCTCGCTCGCGGCGTGCAGCTCGCTGGACAGCATGACCACCGGTGACAAGGTCGACTACAAGACCCAGGCCAAACAGACTTCGGGCCTGGATGTGCCGCCCGACCTGACTCAGTTGCCCCGTGACACCCGTCCGGCCGGCGGCACCGTCAGCGCAGCCCAGCTGGCCAGCCAGCCGTCGGCGCAGCGCCCGGTGGGCGCCACCGCCAATTCGGTGGCCGTTGCCAAGGCCGGCGATGTGGAATTCCAGCGCCTGGGCAACAGCCGCTGGTTGCACAGCAGCCTTTCGCCCGAAGAGCTGTGGCCGCAGCTCAAGACCTTCTGGGTCGAACGCGGCCTGCAGGTGGAATCGGAAGATCCCGCCGTGGGCGTGATGGAGACCAACTGGGCCGAGAACCGCGCCAAGCTGCCGCAGGACTTCATCCGCAAGGCCATCGGCACCATGCTGGATTCCATCTACTCCACCGGCGAGCGCGACATGTATCGCACCCGGGTCGAGCGCAATCCGAATGGCGGGACCGACATCTACATTGCCCACCGCGGCATGGTGGAGGTCTACACCAACACCCAGAAGGACGACACGGCCTGGCAGCCGCGTCCGTCGGATCCGGAACTCGAATCCATCATGCTGTCGCGCCTGCTGCTGAAGCTCGGCGGCAAGGAAGACACGGCCCAGGCCATTGCCACCAACCAGCCGCAGGCACAGAGCCCGGACGGTCGTCAGGCACCGGTGCCGCGTTCGCTGGCGGATGTGCCCAACAGCATTGCGCTCAACGAAGGCTTCGACCGTGCTTGGCGCCGTGTGGGCCAGTCGCTGGACCGCCACGGCTTCACCATCGAAGACCGGGACCGCAAGCAAGGCCTGTTCTTCCTGCGTTATGCCGACCCCAGCCAGGCCGGCAAGGACGAACCGGGCTTCTGGTCCCGCCTGTTCGGCTCGGACAAGGGCGCGACCTCGGTGCGTTATCGCGTGTCGGTCAAGTCCGAGGGCGAGCGCTCCACCGTGGTCATCCTGGACGACAAGGGTCAGCAGCAGACCAACGACATGGCCAAGCGCATCCTGCAACTTCTGCTGGAAGATCTGCGCTAAGCCGGTCCCCACCTCGTCATCCACGCCACCTTCGGGTGGCGTTTTTCATGGGGTATTCAATTGACGCGTGAATACCAGGGCCGGGGGAGTACCGAGTATCAAAGCCTGACCCGAGTAACTCAGCGGGAATGCCTTCGGGTTTGACAGGCAAAGAAAAAGCCGCCAGGGCCAGAGCCCAGGCGGCTTTTTCAGGACGAGCGGATCGTCTTAGTTGCTCGCGGCCGAAGCGGGAGCCGAAGCGTCCAGGGCCGGAGCCGAAGCGGCGTCCACCACCGGAGCCGAAGCGGGAGCCGAAGCTTCCGGAGCGGGGGTAGCGACGGGAGCAGGAGCCGGAGCTTCTTCCTTCTTGCCGCAAGCGGTCAGTGCAACAGCGGCCAGCAGGGAGGCCAACAGGATCGACTTTTTCATACTTGTCCTCAAGTAACTTTTAGACGAACAATCAATTACCGGTAATTAATGAAGTCGTACAACAGTCCAGGAGGACCACCGTTGGGTTAATCCAGGTCGAGTACGCATGCACGAGCTTCAAGCAGACCAAGACGGGGAAAACCTCGAGCGCTTTCCTCGCCTAGCCGATGATTATAGCCATCAGTTTGTAATCTCCTTACAAGCCTAGTGTGCTGCCTGCGAATGAGTCGTTCGAGCGTTGCTCAATAGCGTCAAACCATTCCAGAGTGGTGGCCTCTTCGCGGGCATTGCGCAGGCTCAATGACGCTCGAGTGGGCGTCCATCGCTTGAACACCAGCAATCCGGGTGCCAGCACCACGCCGATCGGCGACGGCTGACTGCGTTCCACCGCCTCTGCACGATCAAATGCTTTGGCGGCAATAACGTGATCATGCAATTGACGCCATTGCACAAAGCGCGGGTGCGCCCGGCGCAGCGGTTCATAGTCGGCCGCCAGCAGGCGCAGACGACGATGGGGCAATGCCCAGCCATGCAGCGCCTCCAGCAGAGGCGCCTCCGACAGCGGCCAGTCGCTGAAGTCGCTGTCCATCCAGCACAGCTCGCGTCCGCCCTGCTCCGCGCAGCACAGCAGCACCTGCCGCAGGAGTTGCTGGATCTCGTCCCGGGATTCGTAAACGCCGTCCTTCAGTTCCATGATGTCTCCTGCAAGCAGCCGGTGGATGGGTCAGTCGGCCTGCACCCAGCCGTCTTCGGCCCATTGGTCCAGCAAGCTGCGTGCGCCCTCGCTCAGCCGGGCCACATCCGCTGCGGACAGACGACGCTGGTCGGCCAGTCGGCGCATCAGCGTGGCATCGCGGCCGCCTGCCCGGAAGGCGGCGCCGTTGATGAAGATATGGGCGCTGTCATACATCATCCGGGTGCGGGCATCCAGGCGGATCGCCACCCCGTCCGCCAAGGCCTCGCCGGCATCGAAGAAGACCAGCGGCTTGGGTTCGGTCAGCGCCTCGCCCAGCGCGCGCTCCAGCGCCAGCGGCTCGTGCACCGCCTTGAGCACCGCCTCGCGGGCAAAGCTCAGCAGTTGCTCTGGGATCAGCCCCGGGGCCGTGGTGGCCGGCTGGCGAGGGTCGGTGTACATGCGGTCGGAGCCAGGGGCGTCGTCCTCATCCCCTTCGTCGGTCAAGCGTACCAGCAGCTCATTGGCCAGTTCCGCGCGCCAGGGGGAGCGGAAACCAACGGACGCGGTCATGCAGTCGCCCCCGACCGCCACGCCATCGTGGGCCCAGCCCGGCGGGAGGTAGAGCATGTCGCCAGGCTCGAGGATGAAGTCCTGCTCCGGTGTGAAGTCGGCAAGCACCTTGAGCGGCACGTCGTCGCGCAGCGCGCCGGTGGTGGCCACGCCGCGCCGGCCGATGTGCCAGTGGCGGCGACCGCTGACCTGGATCAAGAAGACGTCGTAGGAATCAAAGTGGGGACCGACGCCGCCGCCATCGCTGGCGTAGGACAGCATCAGGTCGTCCAGGCGGGCCTCGGGCACGAAGCGGAAGCGGCTCAGCAGTTGATGGGCCGCCGGGACATGCAGGTCCAGGCCCTGGAGCAGCACCGTCCATTGCGGCTTGCTCCAGGCTGGCAGCTTGGCGATGGGGCCCTTGCGCATGGCCCACCGGTCGTCTGGCTGCTGGCTGACCAGCCGGGACTCCACCTCGTCACTGGCGGCCAGACGGGCCACCGTGGCACGGTCGATGGGCGGCTGCACACCGGGCAGCGCCTGGCGCACCAGCAGCGGCTGCTTCTGCCAGTGGCGCTTCATGAACTGCTCCGGGCTCAGCCCGCCCAGCAGTTCAGTGGGGGCGCTGATGTCGATGCCGCTGGCCGAGGCCGGGGCGGCGGAAGCGGGCTTGGCACTTCTGATGGACTTGGCGGACTTGGACGTCTTGGCGGCGGCGGTGGCTGCCGTGGCAGTTGTGGCAGGCGTGGCGGTGATCTTGGCGGTCTTGGCAGTCATGGCGATATTGTCCCCGGATTGGCCGACGATCCGGCACCCCAACCGGGCCCCATCGAGTCGCAATCGGGCCCCGCATATCGATCCGCGCAAATCCCGTTGCGGCGCCCGGTCCATGTCGCCACCCCTGCTCCGGCCAGATCGGCCCATGCGAGAATTGGCGCATGCAAATCACTGCCCCCTGCGTGGTCTCCCTGACGTGGAGACTGGAAGATGCCCAAGGCCAGTCCGTGGAAGAACTGAATCCCGCAATGGAATTCTTCTACGGCGGCGATGACCTGTTTGCAAAGGTCGAAGAAGCCCTCGCGGGCCATGTCACCGGCGATGAAGTGAGCGTCGCGCTCCAGCCGGAAGATGCATTCGGCGACTATGACAGCGCCCTCGTCTGCTTCGAGCCGCGGGACGTGATGCCCGAGAACGTGGTGGTGGGCATGCAGTTCGAAGGCCTGCCCGAAGGCGCCTCGACACCCGACATGCCGGCCGACCGCATCTACACGGTCACCGAGGTCTATCCGGAACATGTGGTGCTGGATGGGAACCATCCGCTGGCCGGCATCGGCCTGCGCATCCACGTCACCGTCTGCGACGTGCGCGAAGCCACGGAAGAGGAAGTGGAAGCCGGCACCCTCGGGGACTCCGGTCTGTCCGTTCTCAACGGCCCGCCGCCGGACGAACCGCTTCACTGATCAACGGCAGCGGGCGGCGGCATGGGAGGCCGCCGCTGCGGCCATTGAAGCGCCATCAGCAGCGCGCAAGCTCCCGCTCAGCCCTTCCCGGTGGACCCGAATCCACCCGTGCCTCGTGACGAGGCATCGAAATCGTCCACCAGCCGGAACTGCGCCTGCACCACCGGCACGATCACCAGCTGGGCCATGCGGTCCATCGGCTGCAGCGTGAAGCTGTCCTGGCCGCGGTTCCAGACGCTGACCATCAACTGCCCCTGGTAGTCCGAATCGATCAACCCCACCAGATTGCCCAGCACGATGCCATGCTTGTGGCCCAGGCCCGAGCGCGGCAGGATGATGGCCGCCAGGCCGGGGTCCGCGATGTGGATGGACAAGCCGGTCGGCACCAGATGGGTCTGGCCGGGGGCGATGTGAAGGGGCTCATCCAGGCAGGCGCGCAGATCCAGGCCGGCGCTGCCGGGCGTGGCATAGGCAGGCAGATGCTCCGCCATGCGGGCGTCGAGGACTTTCAGGTCAATGGTCGTCATACGGGGCGGCGTTTCAGGCCGGATAAGTGGTCAGGCGCTGGGCGATGTCACGCACCAGTTCGCGGGCCAGGGTGAGCTTGTCGGCGCGGGAGAGTTCCCGCTCGCCGCGGGCATCCACCAGCACCAGGGTGTTGTCGTCCTGGCCGAAGGTGGCCGGGCCCAGGTTGCCGACGATCAGCGGCACATTCTTGCGCTGGCGCTTTTCGCGGGCATGCTTGACCAGGTCCTGGCTTTCCGCCGCAAAGCCCACGCACAGCGGCGGCTGCGGCAGTGCGGCGATGGTGGCCAGGATGTCGGGGTTCTCGGCCAGGGCCAGTTGCGGCACCTCGGCCTGGCCGGGGGCGGCATTCTTCTTGATCTTGTGATCGGCGGCCTGGGCCGGACGCCAGTCGGCAACCGCTGCCGTCGCAACGAAGACGTCATTCGAGACCGCCAGCGGCAGCACCGCGTCCAGCATCTCGCGGGCGCTCATCACATCGATGCGGCGCACGCCCTGCGGCGTGGGCAGATGCACCGGGCCCGCCACCAGGGTCACATCGGCGCCCGCCTCCGCCGCGGCACGTGCGACGGCAAAGCCCATCTTGCCGCTGGAGCGGTTGGTGATGCCGCGCACCGGGTCGATGGCTTCATAGGTCGGGCCGGCGGTGATCAAGAGCTTGCGACCGGCCAGCACCTTGGGCTGGAAGTGGGACACCACTAGCTCCAGCAACTGCTGAGGCTCCAGCATGCGGCCATCGCCGACTTCGCCGCAGGCCTGGTCGCCGTTGCCGACCCCCAGCACCACGGCGCCATCGTCCTGCACCTGACGCAGATTGCGCTGGGTGGCCGGATGGGCCCACATCTCACGGTTCATGGCCGGCGCGATCAGCAGCGCGCAGCGGTGCGCCGGGCGGGCCAGCGCGGTGAGCGTCAGCAGGTCGTCCGCACGGCCCTGCGACAACTTGGCGATCACATCCCCGCTGGCCGGCGCGATCAGCATCGCATCGGCCTCACGACTGAGGTTGATGTGGGCCATGTTGTTGTCCGGTCGTGCGTCCCACTGGCTGGTGTAGACCGGACGGTTGGACAGCGCCTGCATCGTCACCGGCGTGATGAAGGACTCGGCCGCCTCCGTCATGATGACCTGGACGGTGGCGCCGGCCTTGACCAGCAGACGGGTCAGTTCGGCGATCTTGTAGCAGGCGATGCCGCCAGACAGGCCCAGCAGCAGATGCTTGCCGGCCAAGGGGTTGGATTCGGACATAGCGTGCGACTCTATCAGCGCGGGCCCGGACCGGGTTTTCAGCCGGAACGAACACCGCGGGTCAACTGACCTTGGTCATGAGACGGCCCGTGCCGTGCGCCCACAGCGCCTGCAGCGCGCACGGGACAGAACGGAAACACGCCCGGAACCGGACGGATGGTTTTACTTGCGGCGGAACACCAGGTCCCAAACGCCATGACCCAGCTTCAGGCCGCGGTTCTCGAACTTGGTGAGCGGCCGATAGGACGGCTTGTCAGCGTAGCCCCCGTCGGTGGCGGTGTTCACCAGGTCCGGGTCGGCGCTGAGCACCTCCAGCATCTGCTCGGCATAGGGCTGCCAGTCGGTGGCGCAGTGCAGGTAGCCGCCCGGCGCCAGATGCCGCACCAGACGGGCCACGAACGGCGGCTGGATCAGCCGGCGCTTGTTGTGGCGCTTCTTGTGCCAAGGGTCGGGGAAGAAGATGTGCACGCCCGCCAGCGAGCCTTCCGGGATCATGTGCTCCAGCACCTCCACCGCGTCATGCTGGAAGATGCGGATGTTGGACAGGTCCTGTTCACCGATCAGCTTGAGCAGCGCGCCGACACCGGGCTCGTGCACCTCACAGCCGATGAAGTCGTGGTCCGGCAGGGTCTGCGCGATCTGCGCGGTGGCCCCGCCCATGCCGAAACCGATCTCCAGCACGACCGGCGCCTGACGGCCGAAGACCTGTGCCGTGTCCAGGGGACGCTGTTCAAAGGGCAGCACAAAACGCGGACCCAGCTCGGCCAGGGCCTTGATCTGGCCGGTGCCCATGCGGCCGGCGCGGACGACGAAGCTGCGGATGCGCGCGCGGTGCGCAACGCCCTCGGGGCTGTTGTCGCCGTCATCGCCTTGGGCGGGGGCTGCGGTCACGGCCTCGCTCTGCGCACCGCCGCTGGCAGCTCCGCGGACAGCGTCGTCCTGCGGACCGGCGCCGTTGGGATCGTTGGGAGGGGTGTTGGGGAGCGACATAGGACGGACCAGAAAGGAGACCAGCCTCGGACGCGAGGCTGGCAGCGGGGAGATTTTAAAGGGAGGACCTGCGGGCGCGACCGCCCCGGCCGGAACTCAGGCCAGGCGTGCCCTCACCAGCGGCGCAGCCGTCCAGGGTTCGGCGGCATCGCCAATGGTGATGGCCGCCTGCAGGCGCGCAGCGGCTGCGTCCGCCGCCGCCACGCTGGCTGCATGCACGAAGGCCAGCGGCTCGCCGGCGGCGACCACGTCGCCCAACTGGCGCACGCCATTGAAGCCCACCCGCATGTCCAGCGCGTCGCCGGGCAGGCGACGGCCCCCGCCCAGTTCCACGATGATCAGGCCGATGTCCCGCGTCTGCATGGCGGTCAGGCGTCCGGCCTGCGGGGCGGGCACCGGGCGGATCACCGGCGCGACGGGCAGATGCCGACCCGGATCGTCCAGCAGGTCCGTCGGGCCGCCCAACGCCGCCACCATCCGGCCAAAGCGCTCGGCGGCTGCACCGCTGTCCAGCGCCGCCTGAAGCGTCGTGCGAGCGGCTGCGAGGTCGGGCGCGAGGCCGCCCATCAGCAGCATCTCCGCCGCCAGGGCCAAGGTCAGTTCATGGGTGCGCGGGTCGCGGGGCACACGGCCGGTCAGATAGTCCAGCGCGCCCTGCACTTCCAGCGCATTGCCGATCTCCGCGCCCAGCACCTGATTCATGTCGGTGATCAGGGCGTGGGTACGCAGGCCGGCGCCCTGCGCCACCTCCACGATGCTGGTCGCGAGTTCCTCGGCAAAGGCCGGCGTGGCCGCAAAGGCCCCATTGCCGCATTTGACGTCCATGGCCAGGCCCTGCAGGCCGGAGGCGAGTTTCTTGGACAGGATGCTGGCGGTGATCAGCGGCACACTCTCCACCGTGGCGGTGACGTCACGGGTGGCGTAGAAGCGTTTGTCGGCCGGGGCCAGGTCGCCGGTCTGGCCGATGATGGCGCAGCCCAGGCCGCGCACGATCCGGTCGAAGTCCGTGGGAGACGGCGTGGTGCAGTAGCCGGGGATGGCTTCGAGCTTGTCCACCGTGCCGCCGGTGTGGCCCAGGCCTCGTCCGGCAATCATCGGCACATAACCGCCGCAAGCGGCCACCAGCGGGGCCAGCATCAGGCTGAGCTTGTCGCCGACGCCGCCGCTGGAATGCTTGTCCAGCACCGGGCCGGGCATGTCCGGCCAGTTGAGCACGCGGCCGCTGTGCTGCATGGCCCGGGTCAGGGCCACCGCCTCGTCACGCGTCATGCCGCGCAGAAAGATCGCCATGCCGAGCGCGGCCACCTGGCCTTCGCTCCAGTTGCCATCGACCAGACCCCGCACGAAGTGCTGGATCTGGGCCTCGTCCAGCGAATGCCCTTCGCGTTTGGTGCGGATGATTTCCTGCGCAAGCATGGACGCGCGACCTTCAGTAAGCGCTCTGCACAGCCTGGCTGGCCTGGCCGGCCAGCACGGCCTCGATGTCGTCCAGCAGACCGCTGGCGCCGAAACGCATGCGGCGCGGTTGCAGGGCCTCGGTGCCCAGCGTGTCGGCCACCTGTTGCAGATAGCCCCGCGCATCGGACACCGAGCGGATGCCGCCGCTGGCCTTGAAGCCTGCATGGCCCAGACCGCTGGCCTGGATCTCGGACAGCATGGCGCGGGCGGCCTCGGGCGTGGCGGACACCGGGGTCTTGCCGGTGCTGGTCTTGATGAAGTCAGCGCCGGCCATCAGCGACAGGCGGGTGGCTTCCTTGATCAGTTCCTGCGTCTTGAGCTCGCCGGATTCGATGATGACCTTGAGCGTCAGCGGACGGGTGGCGTGGCGCACTTCCGCCAGGAATTCGGCAACCTCACTGGCCTTGCCCTGCTGGAGCGCGGCGTATGGCAACACCACATCCACTTCCTGGCCACCGGCGCTGGCAATGGCTTTGATCTCACCCAGCACGCGCGGCAGATCCAGGCTGCCGTCCGGGAAGTTGGCCACGGCGGCCACCTGGATGCCGGCCGGCAGCGCGGCACGGGCCTGCGCCACGAAACGCGGCCACACGCAGACGGCGGCCACCGGGCCGCGGCCCTCGGCGCCGATGGCGCGGCGGCACAGCGCCTCAATGGTGGCGGCGGTGTCGCCGTCGTTCAGGCTGGTCAGGTCCAGGCATTGCAGCGCCAGTCGCGCCGCTTGTTCAAGACTCATCTCGGTCTTCATTGACTACTCCCAGAAGGCCCTGCGGCCCGGACCGCGCTCAGGCGCGCAGAGATTCCATGGTGGCCAGCGAGGCCAGCAATTGACCCAGGAAGGCCGCTGCCCGGTCGCCGGAGGCCTTGGCCTGCTGCAGGGTCAAGGCATGCGTCAGGGCTTCGTCGGACAGGCCGGCGGCCATGTTGGTGATCAGCGCCAGGCCGCCCACCCGCAAGCCGGCATGGCGGGCCAGGATGGTTTCCGGCACGGTGCTCATGCCGACCGCATCCGCGCCCCAGGCGGAGAACATGCGGATCTCGGCCGGCGTCTCGAACTGCGGGCCCACCGCCCACACATACACGCCCTGCCCCAGCACCAGGTTGTGGGTCTGGGCCACCTTGACGGCCTGCTGGCGCAGTTCGACGTCGTAGGCGGTGCTCATGTCGGTGAAGCGGTCGTTGCCCGGCAGGCCGGTGAGCGGCGAGCGCTGCGGCGCATTGATGTGATCGGAGATCATCATCAGGCTGCCCGGCGGCAGGTGCGAACGCAGGCTGCCCGAGGCATTGGTCAGCAGCAGCAGCTTGACGCCCCAGGCCTTGAGGCTGCGGATGGCGCCGGCCATGCCGGTGCAGTCGCCGCTCTCGTAGGTATGGGCGCGACCGCGCAGCATCACGACCCGTTGCTGGCCGACACGGCCGACGGTGATCTCGGCCACGTGGCCTTCGACTTTGGGCTGCGGAAAGGCAGGCAACTGCGCATAGGGCAGGTGCTGCTGGTCCTGCAGCTGTTCAACCGCGCCGCTCCAGCCCGAGCCCAGCACGACGGCCACTTCAGGGGCGGTGTCGCCGAAGGTGGCCTTGAGGGTGGCGAGGCTGGCGGTGATGGCGGCTTCGAGGGCGGCGCCTTGCAAGGGCATGGACATGGGGTTCTCCTTCAGGCGTTCTTGAGATGGTCGGGGCCGAAGCTGGCGGGCAGCAGCTGCTCCAGCGTCCAGTGGGCGCGCACGCCGGAGCTGTCGCCGGCGATGACGATCAGGTCGGCCGGCTGCGCAAATTCGCGCAGCTTCTGGCGGCAGCCGCCGCAGGGGGTGATGATTTCGCTGCCAGCCCCGGTGACCATGACCGCGCGGGCGATGCGGCCGCCGGCCATGATCATGTGGCCCAGCGCGGTGGTCTCGGCGCACCAGCCTTGCGGATAGGCGGCGTTTTCGATGTTGCAGCCGGCGTGGATGCGGCCATGCTCATCCAGCACGGCGGCGCCGACGAGGTATTTGGAATACGGTGCATAGGACCGCTGGCGCGCATCCATCGCGGCCTTCAGCAGTTGCTGCACCAGAGCGTCGTTCAAACCCGGAATCTGCATCATCTTTTTTCCTTGCTCTGTGTCTGTACAGGCGACCGGCAAAGCGCACCTCGTGCGCTCGCGTGCCGACCTCTGCCCGCGCTGCAGTCACCCTGTCCCAAGGGAGCGGGGCATGCGGGGCAGCGCCCCGCAGCGCCTCAGCGCTCCTTCACATACGGCTTGCTCAGCGCCTTGGGGGCAATCGCCTGACCGATGAAACCGGCCAGCAGCACCACCGTCAGGATGTAGGGTAGCGCCTGGATGGCCTGCACCGGCACCTCGCCGATGCCGGGCAGCGACACGCCCTGCAGGCGGATCGCGATGGCGTCCAGGAATCCGAAGAGCAGGCAGGCGGCCAGCGTGGGCAACGGCTTCCACTTGCCGAAGATCATCGCGGCCAGGGCAATGAAGCCGCGACCGGCCGTCATGTTGGGCGAGAACGAGGCGTTCTGCGCCAGCGTCAGATAAGCGCCGCCCAGCCCGCACAGCAGACCGTTGAGCATCAGCGCGGTGTAGCGCAGACGCGGCACCGACACGCCGGCCGCATCCACCATCGCCGGGTTCTCACCCACGGCGCGCAGACGCAGACCCGGACGGGTGCGCTCCAGGAAGAACCACACCACCAGCACCAGCGCAAAGGCCAGGTACACCAGCAGGTTGTGGCTGAGCAGGCCATGGCCGATGACCGAGCCCACCCAGCTGCCGGCCACCGGCTCGGCAAACTGCGGCAGCAGCCCGGTCAGGCGCTGGCTGGCGTCGATGGGCGGCGTCTGGCCACCTTGCGCAAACCAGGCGATGCCCAGCACCACGGTCAGGCCGGCGGCCACCATGTTGAGGGCCACGCCGGAGACAACCTGATCACCGCGATGGGTGACGCAGGCAAAGCCGTGCAGCGCCGACATGGCGCAGGCCACCAGCATGGCAGCGCCAATGCCCAGAGGCGCGGAATGCGTGACGCTGGTGACGGCTGCAGCCGCAAAGGCGGCGGCCAGCATCTTGCCTTCCAGCCCGATGTCCACCACGCCGGAGCGCTCACACAAGAGTCCGGCCAGGGCCGCAAACAGCAGCGGCGTGGTGACGCGCAGCGTCGAGGCCAGCACCGAGCCGATCAGCACCTCATCCATGGGTCTTCCCCTCAACAGCCGCGCTGCGGGCGCGGCGGGTCAGCACGGTGTAGAGACGGGCGAACATCGGCGCGCTGACCATGGCCATTGCACCGGCAAACAGCACGATCAGGCCCTGGACGGTCACCACCATTTCGCGGCTGAAGCCCGGCACCTCGAAGGACACTTCCACGCCGCCCTGGTAGAGCACGCCAAACAGCAGCGAGGCCAGCACGATGCCCACCGGATGGTTGCGGCCCATCAGCGCCACGGCAATGCCGGTGAAGCCGGCGCCGGCGACGAAGTCCAGCGTCAGCTTGCCCTGCACGCCGGCGATCTCATTGATGCCCACCAGGCCCGCGAGTGCACCGGACAGGCCCATGGCCGCGAGCACCTGCCAGCGCGGACGGATGCCGGCGTAGTGCGCCGCATTGGGATTGGCGCCGACAGCGCGCAGCACATAACCCGCGCGGCTGCGCCACAGGAACCACCAGACAAACACGCAGGCCAGCAGTGCCAGCACGATGGACAGATTCAGCGGCGACGACGGCAGTTCCCAGCCGAAGCGCGCCGCCAGCTCATGGATGGCGGGCATGCGGGCCGAGGGGGCGAAGTCGGCGCTTTCCACCGACATCGAGCCGGCCGGGCGCAGCCAGTTCACGAGCAGATAGCCATTCAGGCTGGCCGCCAGGAAGTTGAACATGATGGTGGTGATGACCACATGGCTACCGCGCCAGGCCTGCAGGTAGCCGGGCACCGCCGCCCACAGCATGCCGAAGGCAGCGGCCGCCAGGATGGCCAGCGGCAGCATGACCACGGCCGGCAGCTTCGGCCCCAGCCACAGGGACAGCAGCGCCACGCCGATGCCGCCCAGCGTCGCCTGCCCTTCCCCGCCGATGTTGAACAGGCCGCCGTGGAAGGCCACGGCCACGGCCAGGCCGGTGAAGATGAAGGTGGTGGTGTAGTAGAGCGTGTAGCCCAGGCCGCGCGCGCTGCCCAGTGCGCCTTCCAGCAGCACGGTCAGCGCCTGCAGCGGGCTGGCACCGATCAACAGCACCACGCCGCCGGCCACCAGCAAGGCGATCAGCAGGTTCCACAGCGGCAGCAGCACCAGATCCATCCAGCGCGGCATTTGCAAGGCTTGGCTACTCATGAGGAGGCTTTCGCGGCAGCGGTCTCGGGGAGCGTGTCCGCGCGGTCAGGGGTGGCGGCCATCAGCAGGCCCAGGGTCTTTTCGTTGCACTCGTCAATGCCGAGCTCGCCGGTGATGCGGCCGGCATTCATCACCACCACGCGGTCGGCCAGGGCCAGGATCTCGTCGAGTTCACTGGAGACCAGCAAGATGGCGCAGCCGGCGTCGCGCAATTGGCGCAGCCGGTTGTGGATGAATTCGATCGCGCCGATGTCCACACCGCGGGTCGGCTGGCCCACCAGCAACACCGCCGGCTGCTGGCCGATCTCGCGCGCCAGGATGAGCTTTTGCTGATTGCCGCCGGAGAACTTGGAGGAGCCCAGTTCCGCATTGCGCGGACGGACGTCGAAGTCCTCCATCATGCGGGCGGTCTGGGCGCGCAGATGGCGCTGATTCATCGCCAAGCCGAGCGGGCCGGCGCAGTACTGGTCTTGCTCGTGGTAGCCCAGCGCGGCGGTTTCCCAGGCGGGGAAGCTCAGCACCATGCCCAGCAGGTGGCGGTCTTCCGGCACATGGGCCAGTTTGAGGTCGCGGGCGGTGCGCGGGTCCAGCCAGGTGGCGGGACGGAAGTCGCGGCCGGCCAGGTGCAGGGTGCCCGCATCGGGGGCCCGCATGCCGGCCAGCACTTCCAGCAGCTCGCTCTGGCCGTTGCCGGACACACCGGCCACGCCGACGATCTCGCCGGGACGCAGCGCCAGCTGCACATTCGTCAGCAGATGCACACCGGCCCCGCTGGCCACGCTCAGGCCTTCGGCGTGCAGCACCGGCTGGTCCGACTGTGGCTGTGCGGCGCCACCGGCCCGGCCCAGGTTGACCTTGCGGCCGACCATGCTCTCGGCCAGGTCCTCGGGACTGGTGTCGCCAATCAAGGTGGTCTTGACGACCGCGCCGGCGCGCATCACCGTCACCGCGTCGCACAGGGCCATCACTTCACGCAGCTTGTGCGTGATCAGCAAGATGGTGGTGCCGCGCTCGCGCAGCCGACGCAGCACCTCGAACAGCTGGTCGGTTTCCTGCGGGGTGAGCACCGCCGTGGGTTCGTCCAGGATGAGGATGCGGGCGCCGCGGTACAGCGCCTTCAGGATCTCCAGCCGCTGCAGCTCGCCCACCGGCAGGTCGGCCACGGTGGCGTCCAGACGCACCTGCAGGCCGGTGTCGCGCATGAGCGTTTCCAGCTCCTGGCGCACCTGGCGCTTGGCACGGGCCAGGAAAAACGCCGGCTCCGCGCCGAGCATCACGTTGTCCAGCGCGGACAGCGTGTCCACCAGCATGAAGTGCTGATGGACCATGCCGATGCCCAGCGCAATGGCCTGCTGCGAGTTGGCGATCTGGACGGTCCGGCCGTTGACTTCGATGTGGCCCTCGTCGGCATGGTAGTAGCCGTAGAGGATCGCCATCAAGGTGCTCTTGCCGGCACCGTTCTCGCCCACCAGGCCATGCACCGTGCCGGGCATGACCGAGAGGCTGACCGAGCGGTTGGCCTGCACCGCGCCGAAGCGCTTGGAAATGTCGCACAGGCGGACCGCGGGCGCGGGTCCGCCGCGTGAGGACTCTGTCATGGTGAACGCCGGGGAATCAGTTCTTGCAGGCGTTGTCGGCCATGTAGTCGGCCACCTTGATCTTGCCGGCGACGATGTCGGCCTTGTAGGCGTCCAGCTTGGCCTTGACGGCGGGCGCGATCAGCTTGGCATTGTCCTGGTCCAGCGCGTATTCAACGCCGCCTTCCTTCAGGCCCAGCACCAGCACGCCGGGCTTCCATTCCTTCAGCACGTTGTAGACGGCCACGTCCACCCGCTTGACCATGGAGCTCAGCATGGTGCCGGGCTGCAGATGGTTCTGGTTGCTGTCCACGCCGATGGCGAACTTGCCGGCGTCCTTGGCGGCCTGGTAGATGCCCACGCCGGTGCCGCCGGCCGCTGCGAAGACCACGTCCACACCCTTGGCGAACTGGGCCTTGGCCAGCTCCCCGCCGCGGGTCGGGTCGTTCCAGGCACTGGCGGTGGTGCCGGTCATGTTCTTGAACAGCTCGACCTTCGGATTGGCCGCCTTGGCCCCCTGCTCGTAGCCGCATTCAAACTTGCGGATCAGCGGGATGTCCATGCCGCCGATGAAGCCGACCTTGCCGGTCTTGCTGGTCAGCGAGGCCAGCGCGCCCACCAGGAAGCTGCCTTCCTGTTCCTTGAACAGGACCGACTGCACATTGGGTTGGTTGACCTTCTCGTCGATGATGACGAACTTGGTCTTGGGGAAGTCCTTGGCCACCTGGTTCAGCGCCGAGGCCTGGGCAAAACCCACCGAGATGATGGGGCTGGCGCCCCGCTCGGCCATGCGGCGGATGGCCTGCACCCGCTGGGTTTCGTTGCTGATCTCGAATTCGAAGTACTTGCCGCCGGTGTCGGCCTTCCACTTCTCGACGCCGCGGTAGGCGGCCTCGTTGAAGGATTTGTCGAACTTGCCGCCCATGTCGAAGATGACCGCCGGCGTGGTGGCTTGCGCCAGCGCCGAGCCAGACACCAGTGCCAGCACCAGGCCGGACATGAGCGAAGAAAGCGACATGGAAGGCTTCATTGCAGTCCCGATTCAACGAGGGAAGAGTCCAAACACAAGCCCGTCAGCATGCACGATCCGGGCCACCCCGTTGTCAAAGACCTTGTCGCACGGGCAGGTGCCGCGGGCGCATCAGGGGACAGCAGGAAAGCAGCGGAGACAGGCGCCAGCTGGACGGAGCGGGGCGGATTTTAAGGATCGCGGAGTGTAGACGAGTCTAAGGAAAACGCTAAACGTTTGCGGCCCCCACCGACCTGGGGCGCGGGCTCTAAACGCCCGCGCCGTGGGCTTTTCGCCAATGTGCCCGAATCCCGCGGAAGCAAGGGAAAACACGCAGAGCCATCCCGTGTCATGGCGCCTGATCCGACGGGTGCCGACGGGGCCTGCGGACCGAGCGCCAATCGCCCAGCTCTTGACCCTCGACGCCCCCAAGCGATTGTGCAGAGTTGAGAATTACTTTCATTTAGAATCGACACTTCGCCAGCTCTTTCGGCTCGCCTGGATTCCCCACACATGAGCGCTGTCCCGATCCCTACCCTCGCCCACGCCGCCATCGGCCAGGCGCACCGCGTCAAGACGCTGCAGGCCCCGGCCTACGCGCCTGAATGGAAGCAATGGCTGGAAGAGCTCGGCTTTGTCGCCGGCGAGCATGTGGCCGTGCTGGCACGCGCCATGCCCGGCCAGGATCCGCTGGTGGTGCGCATCGGTCAGTCCACTTTTGCACTGCGCCGCGCGGAGGCGGACTGCGTGCATCTGCTGGGGCTGGATGAGGATGCCTCGTGCATCGCGCCGCTGAACGGCGGCCCGGGCACCCATGGGAGCAACGGCTCGAACGGAGCCTCGTATGCGTGAGGCCGTCGTCCACATCCACCCCGCCGGCCCATTGCTGGCCCTGGTGGGTAATCCCAACTGCGGCAAGACCGCCCTCTTCAACCGCCTCACCGGCAGCCGACAGAAAGTGGCCAACTATGCGGGCGTGACGGTCGAGCGCAAGGAAGGTCGGCTGCGAACCGCCGCCGGCAAACTGCTGCGCGTGCTGGACCTGCCCGGCACCTACAGCCTCTACCCCCGCTCGCCGGACGAGCGCGTCACGGTGGACGTGCTGGCCGGTCGCGCCCAGGGCGAAAAGCGCCCGGACCTCGTGGTCTGTGTGCTGGACGCCACCAATCTGCGCCGCAATCTGCGACTGTTCTTTGCCGTGCAGCGACAGGGCGTGCCCTGCGTGGTCGCCCTGAACATGTCCGACCTGGCGGCCCGCCGCGGCATCCAGGTGGATACGCAGCGCTTCAGCCAGTTGCTGGGCGTCCCGGTGGTGCGCACCGTGGCCACGGACGGCCACGGCCTGGATGAACTGCGCGCCGTGCTGGACCAGCCCGAGACCTGGCAAGCCGCCGATGCGGCGCAGGCAGGCGAGGCTGCGGAAGGCGACGACCAGCAACGCATCACCACCATCTTGCGCGAGCTGAAGCTGGACAGCCACCAAGGTGAGCTGCCCAGCGACAAGGTTGACCGCATCGTGCTGCACCCCGTGCTGGGCCCGATCATCCTGGCGGTGCTGCTGTTCTTCCTGTTCCAGGCGGTGTTCTCCTGGGCCGAGCCGCCCAAGGACCTGATCGAGGGCGGCATCGCCTGGCTGGGCGAGAAGGTCGGCGGCCTGCTGCCGGAGGGCTACTTCCGCAGCCTGATCGTGGACGGGCTGATCGCCGGCGTGGGCTCGGTGCTGGTCTTCCTGCCGCAGATCCTGATCCTCTTCTTCTTCATCCTGATCCTCGAGGAGTCCGGCTACCTGCCGCGCGCGGCCTTCCTGCTGGACCGGATCATGGGCTCGGTCGGCCTGTCGGGCCGCAGCTTCATTCCGCTGCTCTCCAGCTTTGCCTGCGCCATTCCCGGCATCATGGCGACCCGTTCGATCGCCAATCCGCGGGACCGGCTGGTGACCATCCTCATCGCGCCGCTGATGACCTGCTCGGCCCGGCTGCCGGTGTATGCGCTGCTGATCGGCGCCTTCATTCCGGAGCGCACCGTCTGGGGCGGCATCGGCCTGCAGGGCCTGGTGCTGTTTGCGCTCTACATGGCCGGCATCCTCGCCGCCATGGGCGTGGCCTGGGTGCTCAAGCGCTTCACCAGCAGCGGCCGCCAGGTGCGTCCGCTGATGATGGAGCTGCCCAGCTACCACTGGCCGCATGGCCGCAGCATCGCCATCGGCCTGTGGCAGCGGACGGAGATCTTCATCAAGCGCGTGGGCACCATCATCTTGTCGCTGACGCTGCTGCTGTGGCTGCTCTCCAGCTTCCCGGCGCCGCCCCCGGGCGCGACCGGTGCTCCGATCGAATACAGCATCGCTGGCATGCTGGGCCGCGCACTGGCGGTGGTGTTCGAGCCGATCGGCTTCAACTGGCAGATCAGCCTGGCGCTGGTGCCGGGACTGGCTGCCCGCGAGATCGCGGTGAGCGCCCTGGGCACGGTGTATTCGCTTTCCGCCACCGCCGAAGACGCCGCCCAGGCGCTGACGCCGCTGATCGTGCAGACCTGGAGCCTGCCGACCGCCTTCTCCTTGCTGGCCTGGTATGTGTTCGCGCCGCAGTGCCTGTCCACCATCGCGGCGGTCAAGCGGGAGACCAACGGCTACAAGATCCCGGCGATCATGCTGGCCTACCTGTTTGGCTTGGCCTACCTGGCCTCGTGGCTCACCTTCCGCATCAGCAGCTGGCTGATCGGATAAGACGGCCTTTGGGCGCAAGTCATCGTCTCGCCGCACGGCGGGGCGATGATCGCCGCCTTCGCAGCCGGCATCGGGTTCCCGCGCTTGGCATCGGGGCCCGCGTCGGTATGCTGGCGCCCCATGATCGCCCCCACCCTCCTTAGCCTCAGCGCCCGCCCCCACCGTGGGATGCCTTCCTCGTCGCCCGCCCGTTCGCTGCTGGCCACCGCCGTCCTGACGGCAGCCAGCGCCCTGAGCGGCCTGTCGCCAGCCATCGCAGCTTCCGCGTCGACGCCGGCGACTGCCGGCACTTCTGCTGCCGCATCAGCCGCGACCTCCGCCAAAACCACGTCTGCATCTGCCTTGAAGTCCCAGCCGCAGTCAGCGGCGGACCGACGCTTCCAGCGGCTGGCCCATGACTTCATCGAAGCCCTGTGGCGCCAGGACCCGGATGCTGCCGTGGCTGCTGGCCGGTACGAATTTGCCGCCCAACTGACCGTGCCGGATGCAAAGAGCCGCGCCGCCCAGTTGCGTTTCGTGCGCCAGTGGCTGCAACGCTTTGAAGCGGTGCAGCCCGCCTCGCTGAGCGCCGCTTCGCGCACCGACCTCGGGCAGCTGCTGAACAAGCTGCGCAGCGACCAGTTCGCGCTGACCGAGCTGAGCGAATTCGAATGGAACCCCGCCACGGTGAATGTGGCGAGCCTGCTGGACCTCATCCTGAACACCGACTATGCGCCGCTGCCCCAGCGCCTGCGCGCGCTGTCCGGACGACTGGCACGTGTGCCGGCCTACTACCAGGCCGGCGCCGCCAGCCTGAGCCATCCGACGCTGGAGCACACGCAGTTGGCCATTGACCAGGCCCCGGGCGTGCTGAGCGTGATGGACGACATCCAGAAAGCGCTGGACAGCGATGCCGCCCAGCGCCTGAGCCCGGCGGACCGCCAGCAGCTTCAGCAGCGACTGGCCGCCGCCCGCGCCGCCGTCCAGGCCTGGCGTAGCGGCCTGACGCAGACACTGGCCACGCTCAAGGCCGATGGATCAGCCCGCAGCTTCCGGCTCGGCCAGGCGCTGTACGAGAAGAAATTCGTCTTCGACATCCAGTCGGCCCACAGCGCCGAGCAGATGTACCAGAAGGCGCTGGCCGCCCGCGAGGCACTGCTGACCCGCATGGACGCCCTGGCCGATCAACTCTGGACCCAGACCCAGGGCGATGCCGCCAAACCGGCCGACCGCTTCGCCAAGATCGGCGCGGTGATCCACACGCTGTCGGCGCAGCATGTGAAGCGGGAGAACTTCGTGACGGAGATCCGCGCGCAGATTCCGCAACTGGAGCGCTGGATCGTCGACCACGACCTGCTGACCATGGACCCCAGCAAGCCGCTGACGGTGCGGGAGACGCCGGTCTACCAGCGCGGGGTCGCCGGCGCCGGCATCGAGGCGCCCGGCCCGTACCGGCCGCAGGACCGCACCTACTACAACGTCACGCCGCTGGACGACCTGACCGACGAGCAGGCCGAAAGCACCCTGCGTGAATACAACCACTGGATCCTGCAGATTCTCAACATCCATGAGGCGGTGCCGGGCCACTACACGCAGCTGGTGCATGCGAACAAGTCGCCGTCGCTGGTGAAGGCCTTGTTCGGCAACGGCGCGATGGTGGAGGGCTGGGCAGTCTATGGCGAGCGCATGATGCTGGAGTCCGGCTATGGGAACCAGGCGCCCGAGATGTGGCTGATGTACAGCAAGTGGAACCTGCGCAGCGTCACCAACACGATCCTGGACTACAGCGTGCATGTGCTGGGCATGACCCAGGAGCAGGCGCTGGACCTCCTGATGCGGCAGGCCTTCCAGACCGAGCGGGAAGCGCGGGAGAAGTGGCGTCGGGTGCAGCTGACCTCGGTGCAGCTGACCAGCTACTTCAGCGGCTATTCCGACATCATGGAGCTGCGCGAGAAGCGCCGGCAGGTGCTGGGGGACCGCTTCAAGCTCAAGGACTTCCACGAGGAGTTCCTGAGCTATGGGAGCGCGCCGGTGCCGGTGATTGCAGAGCTGATGGCGCAGGAGCGGTAACGCGTCGCGCCTGTGCTGCAGGTGACGGGGTGATGGGGACGCAGCCCCGGCAATGGTGTTCCAATCCTGGCCATGAGCCAGGAATTTGCCCCGTCATCCCACCCCGAGACCGCTGATGCCCTCGAGCAGCGCATCACCGAGCTAGAAATCAAGGCCAGCTTCAGCGAAGACCTTCTGGACACGCTCAATGCCCAGGTCGCCTTGCAGCAGCAGCAGATCGAGGCGCTGGTGCGCGAGATCACCCAGCTGCGGCGCCAGATGCCGGACGGTCGCGGCGACGGCCCGCGCAGCCTGCGGGACGAGTTGCCGCCGCATTACTGAGCGCAGGGAGCCGGCCCCCTCAGGGCCGACTTGCCCCCACGCCGAGGCCGCTCAGGTCCGCGCCGGCGAATTCAGTCCACGCTGGACCGCATCCCGCGACAGGAAGGCCTCCAGCACCCGTCGCACTTCCTTGAATTCGGACAGACCGACCAGGTCACCCGCTTCATAGAAATTCGCGAGCGTGTTCACCCACGGCCAGATGGCGATGTCGGCAATGGTGTAGTCATTGCCCATGATCCAGCCGCGACCGGTCAGCCGCTCGTCCAGCACCTTCAGCAGCCGCTTCGATTCGGCCACATAACGATCGCGTGGTCGCTTGTCCTCGAAGTCCTTGCCGGCGAATTTGTGGAAGAAGCCCAGCTGGCCGAACATCGGGCCGACACCGCCCATCTGGAACATCAACCATTGCAGCGTCTCATATCGACGCGCCGGGTCGGCAGGCAACAGACGGCCGGTCTTTTCGGCCAGGTAGACCAGGATGGCACCGGACTCGAACAGCGCCAGCGGTTCACCGCCCGGCCCCTGCGGATCCAGGATGGCGGGGATCTTGTTGTTGGGATTCAGTGAGAGGAATTCCGGCGACAGCTGGTCGTTGGTCTGGAAGCTCACCAGATGGGCTTCGTAGGGCAAGCCCACTTCTTCCAGAAAGATCGAGACCTTGACGCCGTTGGGCGTGGGCAGCGAATACAGCTGCAGACGGTCGGGGTGTTGGGCGGGCCATTTCTGGGTGATGGGGAAACGGGACAGGTCGGTCATGGGGTGACGGGGTTGTAGGCGATGGTGGAGGCATCGGCGAGCCGCAGAGGGAGTGAGGCCGGACGACGAATCGGATCGCCGCGGCCAGGCCCGGCGACCGGACCCGGCTTCCGAATCCGTCGCCCCAGCCTGGCGCTGGCGATTCAAGCGACCCATTGTGACCATCCGCGTGAAAACGTGCTGGTGGACCGATCAAGGCCCTTTGCTGCGTCTCACGGGCGAGTGGCCCGGCGCTTTGTCGGTGGGAGCGTGCGTACGATCCGTTCGGCGCATTCACCGCGCTGCGGCGTTCTTTGCGCTCGTTGCACTAGTGGCACTCGTTGCAGTCGTCGCAGTCGTCGCGCTCTTGGTCTGCGCGCGCTTTGCAGCCACCCCGATCGGCGCGTCCGTCAAGGTCTTCAAGAACGCCACCACATCGGCGATGTCCTGCTCGCTCATGGCTGCATGGCCGCCAGGCGCCCCTCCGAACGGCGGCTCGCGGTTGACATTGCTGTGATACGCCGCCGGCAGGTCATCGAAGGTTCGCACCCGCCCCTTGGCGTCTTTCGGATACCAGCGCTCCGGATGCACATCCCGCTCCGCGTAAAAGCGCACCGCCTGATCCAGCCGCGTCATGCCGCCGTTATGGAAGAAGACCTGGCGCGTGGCCACATTGCGCAAGGACGGCGTCTTGAAGCGGCCGCAGTAGTCCGCATGCTGCTTCAGATCCTCCCGCAACGGCCCACACAGACCGAGGTCGTACCAGGAGGCCTGGCGGTTGGCCGGAATGGCCGGATTGCGCGGCACCCCCAGGGCGATATGACCCATGTCGGTGAACAGCGGAAAGGCGCCGCGCTTCACATCGCTGATGTGGCAGGACGCACAGTTGCCTTTGGTGGCGTCATTGAACACACGCAGGCCCCGCGCTTCTGCCGGGCTGAGTGTGAGCTTGCCGCGCAGGTAGTCGTCATAACGGCTGCTGAACGGCGCGAAGTCTCGGGGACTCTGCTGAAAGACTTCGAGGGCCAGCACGAGCGCATTCCACGCCATCGCCGGGTCGTCCAGCACATGGGGCCCGAAGGTGGTCCGCACAGCGGCGGCGGACGGTGATTGCGCCAGGCGTTTCACCACCTCGCTGCGATCGCGATTGGCCATCTCAAACGGCGACAGCAGCGGCGCTTGCGCCTGTTCATGCGCCGAGCCGGCGCGGCCGTCCCAGGCATAACCGCCAGTTGGCCCCTGGTCTTCCGCGTCATTGCCGTCGTTGTCGAAGAAGTGCTCGCTGAAGGGCGGCGTGGTCTGCCGATACATCAGCGACGGCACGGCCCGCAGCCCCGGCACGCCATGCGCCCCCGCGCCGCCCCACTGCACCGCACGGCCATTGGGCGGCCCGTAGGCATGGGCCGGATCGTGGCAGGACGCACACGACAGGCGCCCACTGGCTGACAAGGCGGGCTCATGAAAAAGCGCCCGGCCCAGCTCGGTCAGTTGGGCGGTGTCGGGCTTGCGCTCGAAGGTGCTGGCATAGAACGGCTGCGTTGCAGGAGCGCTCGAAGGGACGATTGAAGGAGCGCTTGAGGGTGCGCTCGAAGGGGCGCTTGCGGGCGCGATTGCATGTGCAGCCGGACGTGCCGCGCCGTCATGCACGGCGGCCGAGACCGCACGCACATGAAGCGTCGCCAGTGCAAGCAACAGCATCGGCACCAGCATCGGCACCAGCGCCGTCGCCAGCACCTGCAGCACACCTGTGACGGCGGCCTTCCCTTCACGCATGCGCCTGCGCCTCCCGACGACACGCAGCCGCTTCATCACACCCAGACGACAAATCGATGACACGCTCACAGCGAAACCTCACAGACACAGTCCACACACATCAAGCAACACAAGGATTCCGAAACCCAACAGGCCGCCAAAACCCGGTGCGCACTGGAGGTGTACCCGCGCGCGGTGACACGCACATGTCATGTGACAGCCGCAACCTTGCGCCGGTTCGCTTTTTCCGAATGGCTTGTCTCAGGAGACCGATATGAAGTTCCCTTCCCGCCCTGCGCGCTTCGTCCGTTCGCTGCGTCCGGCAGCGCTGTTGACGCCGGTGGCGCTGGGCACGCTGCTCAGCCTCGGCGGCTGTTTCGGCAGCGACGGTGGCACCACCGACACCACCGCCGCCTTGCAGGACAAGGTGCAGAACATCGTGGTGATCTATGCCGAGAACCGTGCGTTTGACAATCTGTATGGACGCTTTCCCGGCGCCAATGGCCTGAGCACGGTGCTGAACAGCGACGGCAGCGTGACCGCTGCCTACCTCCCGCAGAAGGACCGCGACGGCAGCACCACGCTGGCCACATTGCCGCCGGTGTGGGGCGGCGTCACGGCGGCGGGCAGCTCGGTCACGGTGACGCAGGCGCAAAGCGCCGGCCAGCCCAACAGTCCGTTCAACATCGGCACCGCCTTCCGCGCCAGTGCCAATGCAACGATTGACGGCACCGTGGTCACCCGCGACCTCTATCACCGCTTCTTCGAAAACCAGATGCAGATCCATGACGGCAAGAACGACCAGTTCGCCGCCTGGGCCGATTCCGGCGGTCTGGTGATGGGCTACTTCGACTACAGCGCCTCGCCGCTCTTCCAGCTGGCGCAGCAATACACCTTGGCGGACAACTTCTTCCAGGGGGCTTTCGGCGGCTCCTTCCTGAATCATCAATACCTGATCTGCGCCTGCGCGCCGGAGTATCCGAATGCGGATACCGCCGCCGCCAAGCCGACCATCGCCGTGCTGGACAAGAATGCGGACGGCAGCTTCACCCATCAGCTGTCGGTGGCCGCCACGTCGAAGGCCTCGGCGCTGGACGCCGCGCCGGTGTTCCAGCTGTCCGGCAACATCACGCCGGCCAACTATTTTGGCGACGGCAAGTTCTATGCGGTCAACACCATGCAGGCGCCCTTCCAGCCCAGCGGCAATGCGCCGGTGGACGTGAGCGGCAACAACGCGCTGTATGCCGATCCGTCCAAGCCCACCACCCTGCCCGCCCAGACGCAGACCAACATCGGCGATCAGCTCAGCGCCCGCAACATCAGCTGGGCCTGGTATGGCGGTGCCTGGAATTCGGCCTTGAAGGACGGCACCCAGACGCCGACGACCAAGCGCAGCGTCATCTACGCTGCCAACAGCAGCGGCGTGGCCAGCACCGATGCGGTCGACTTTCAGCCCCATCACCAGCCCTTCAACTACTACGCCAACATGGACCCGGTGACCCACGCCACCGACCGGTCCACCCACCTGAAGGACTACGACAACCTGGTGGCCGATGCCGCTGCCGGCACGCTGCCGGCGGTGTCCTTCTACAAGCCGGAAGGTCTCTACAACCAGCATCCGGGCTATGCCAACATCACCAATGCGGACCAGCGGATCGCCGACGTGGTGGCCAAGCTCAAGGCCAGCCCCCAGTGGAAGAACATGGTCATCGTCATCACCTATGACGAAAACGGCGGCCAGTGGGACCACGTCGCACCGCCCAAGGGCGACAAGCTGGGCCCCGGCACGCGCATCCCCGCGCTGGTGATCTCCCCCTTCTCGAAGATGGGCACGGTGGACCACACGCAGTACGACACGGCCTCGGTGCTGCGCCTGATCACCCGTCGCTTCGGCTTGACGCCGCTGCAGGGCCTCACCGCGCGGGACAAGGCCCTCACCGCCAACGGCGCACAGCCGATGGGCGATCTGACGCAGGCGCTGAATCTGTGATGGGCTGAATCTGGGGGCGGTCGGAACCGGCGGGGCAGCCACAATGCGTGGGCATGACCCGCCCATCCGCCCCGTCGCAGTCCGGTCTGTTCGACGAACTGCCCATTCCGCCCGACCAGTTGCCCGAGGGCCTGCGCCTGCAGGAGGGGTTTCTCTCGCGTGACGAGGAAACCCACCTGCTGGCGGTGGTGGCGTCCCTGCCGCTGGCGGCGGCCCGCTACAAGCAGTACACCGCCCGGCGACAGGTGATCAGCTACGGCGGCAGCTTCGACTACGACACCAACCGCCTCGAACCCTCCCAGCCCCTGATCGACGCGCTGCATCCGCTGCGCGACCGGGTGGCGGATTGGGCCGGCGTGGCGCCACAGTCGCTGGTGCACACGCTGGTGGCGGCCTATGCGCCGGGCACGCCGCTGGGCTGGCATCGGGACGTGCCGCAGTTCGAGCAGGTGTTCGGGGTGTCGCTCGGCGGCTCGGCCCTCCTGCGTTTCCGGCCCTATCCCCCGCAGGCGCCGCGCAAGCAGGACATCGTGCGCCTGCAGGTCGAGCCGCGAGCGATCTACGCCATCACCGGCGTGGCGCGGTGGGACTGGCAGCACAGCGTGGCACCGGTGGACCGGATGCGCTGGTCCATCACCTTCCGCACCGCTCGCCACCCGCGAGGCTGAAGCGGCGGATTCATGAACATTCGCACATCTTTTGCGGCGGGATCGCCGGGGATACGTTTGGTTCCAGACGTATCGGATGTCACTTTCTATGATCTCGCGATGGATACGTTTCAGACACATGACCGCGTCGCCGGTCCCCTCCGCGCCTCCGTGGCCCCTGCTGCGCCTGCCCGCCGAGCCCTCTGGCCGGCCGTGCTGCTCAGCCTGACACTCGCGGCTTGCGGCGGCGGCGGCAGCGACTCGGCCAGCAGCGGCGGCTCGGGCAGCGGCACTGGCACGGGTACCGGCACTGGCACCGGAACGAATCCAGACACGCTCACCACCTGCAATCTGGCGTCCCAGACCGCCTTCCAGCAGGAACTGCTGGACCGCATCAATGCCGCACGTGCCGCCGGCGCCAATTGCGGCTCCTCGGGCGTGTTCGCAGCCACCGGCTCGGTGGGCTGGAATGCCCTGCTGGCGCAGGCGGCCGACAACCATGCGGTCGATATGTCCAGCAAGAACTTCTTCAGCCACACCGGCTCCAACGGCAGCACGCTCGGGAGCCGGGTCACTGCCGTCGGCTATCCGTGGACCGGGCTCGGCGAGAACATCGCGGCCGGTCAGGGGTCGGTTCAGTCGGTCATGGACGGTTGGCTCGCCAGCCCGGGGCACTGCGCCAACATCATGAATGCGTCGTTCCAGGAAGTGGGCGTCTCCTGCCGTGTGGCGGCCTCCACCGCCAACACCTACTCCACCTACTGGGTGATGGACCTGGGCACCCGCCGCTGATCCAGCGGCGATGCGGACAGACGCGGCTCGTGTTCAACCTGACACGAACCACTCAACATTCGCAACTGTGTTTCTCCCCGGCGCGTCATAGACTGCCGCCATCGCGGCTGACCGCCGATTGAGCGAGGGGAATTCATGTCGTTGTTGCGTCGTTCACTGCTGCCGCTGGCCCTGCTGGCGGGTGCAGGTCTTCTGGGTGCCGCCGCCTCCGGCGAACAGAGCAAGGTGGTGGCGCATCAGGCGCCGGCTGCGGATGTCAGCAGCACGACTGCCCGGGTGATCGTCAAGTACCGCAACAACGCGTCGGTGCTGTCCAGCGGGCGCGCCACCGCACTGAGTGCCAGCACGCAGGGCGCCACCCAAGCCACCGCGGCCGGCGCCCAGTTCGCCTCCACCATGGGCGCCCGCGTGGGCGTCGCCCTCAGCGATGGCCGCGCCATCAGCCCCAGCAGTCAGGTGCTGACGGCCTCGGGCATGAGCTCCAAGGTGCTGGCCGACAAGCTCGCCGCCGACAGCGACGTGGAATGGGCCGTGGTCGACCAGCGCCGATTCGCGCTGGGCACCTACACCCCGAACGACCCGCTGTATGCGGACAACCAGACCAGCACCACGCCGGTGGCCGGCCAGTGGTACCTGCGGGCCCCGACCAGCAGCGTCAAGTCCGCCATCGATGTGGAGACCGCCTGGGCCGTCACACAGGGGAGCAGCAGTGTCGTGGTGGCGGTGCTGGATACCGGCATCATCAAGAGCCATCCGGACCTGTCGTCCAAGCTGGTCGCCGGGTATGACTTCATCAGCGACACTACGGTGGCCAATGACGGCGGCGGCCGCGACAGCGACCCCTCCGATCCCGGCGACTGGGTGACCTCGGCCGAGGCCGCCTCCGGCACGCTGAAGGACTGCACCGTCGAAGACAGCAGCTGGCACGGCACGCAGACCGCCAGCCTGATCGGTGCCGCCACCAACAACGGCGTGGGCATGGCGGGCGTGGCCCCCAATGTGATGCTGATGCCGGTGCGTGTGCTGGGCAAGTGCGGCGGTTATGACTCGGACATCCAGGCCGGCATGCGCTGGGCCGCGGGGCTGAGCGGCACCGGGATCACCGCACCCACAACGCCCGCCAAAGTGCTCAACCTGAGCCTGGGCAGTTCGGGCAGCTGCAGCGTGGCCTATCAGTCAGTGGTCAATGAGCTGACCGCGGCAGGCGTCGTGGTGGTGGCGGCGGCCGGCAATGACGGCCTGGCCGTTGGCACGCCAGCCAACTGCAGCGGCGTGATCGGTGTGGTGGGCGTGCGGCACAGCGGCACCAAGGTCGGCTACTCCGACCTCGGCGCTGCCGCCACCATCGCCGCACCGGCCGGCAACTGCGTCAACACCAGCGGCACCTGCGTCTACCCGATCATCACCGCGACCAACAGCGGCACCACCGTGCCCAGCACCAGCACCTACACCAACGGCACGAATTACGCGACCGGCACCAGCTTCTCCGCCCCGCTGGTGGCTGGCACCGCAGCTTTGATGATGTCGGCCAACAGCGGCCTGACGCCGGGTGAAGTCACGTCGCTGCTCAAGAGCACCGCCACGGCCTTCCCGGGCGCCGAGAGCGGCGTGGCCGCCTGCCAGGCCCCTGGCGCGACCGCCCAGACAAGCGAGTGCTATTGCACCACCAGCACCTGCGGCGCCGGCATGCTCAACACCGGCGCAGCAGTGGCCGCTGCGCAGGCGATTGCGCCGACGCCGGTGCTGAACGCCTCCGCCACCACCGTGCTGGCCGGTGAAACCATCACGCTGGATGGCAGCACCTCCACCGCACCGAGCGGCCGCTCCGTCGCCAGCTATCTGTGGCAGATCACCAGCGGCGCCAGCCTGGCCAGCTTCAGCAGCGGCACGACCAGCGCGTCCACCACGCTGCTCACCAGCGGCGCCGGTACGGTGACGGTGCAACTCACGGTGACCGACAACACCGGTCACAGCGCGAGCATCAGCAAGTCCTTCACAGTGGCGGCGGGCAAGCCGACGGCCAGCTTCACGGCATCGACGACGTCGCCGGTGGTGGGCGCTACTGCGACGCTGGACGGCAGCGCGTCCAAGGCCGCCAGCGGTGCCAGCCTGACCGGCTATCTGTGGGAGATCACCAGCGGCACGACGTCCGCCAGCCTGACGGGCTCCGCCACCGCGGCGACGACCACGCTGAGTGCGACCGCAGCGGGCAGCGTCGTCGTGCGGCTGACGGTGACCGACAGCAATGGCTACACCAGCAGCACATCGCAGACCCTGTCGGTGGTCACCTCGGACAGCAGCACCAAGTCCACCACGACCACCAGCAGCGGCGGCGGTGGCGGCGCGTTCTCGGCCCTGTGGGCGCTGGGACTGCTGGTGCTGAGCCTGCTGCTCGGGCTCCAGCGGCGTGCACAGCGCGGATGATCTGATCCCCCGCGCCTGAAAACAGGCCGCCCCTGAGACCTGACCGCCAGCGCTTGGACCACTGTCCAAGCCTGGGGCGCAGTTCGCAGGGGCGGCTTTGCTTTTGGGGGCGCAGGGATGGGGTCAGCGATCGGCCGCGCTGGCGCGCTGCTCCGGCGCCAGTGCAGCCACGCAGACCATGGCGGCGCCGCCATAGGCCAGCAAGTCCTCCGACACGGCCACCGCCCAGTCATTGCCGAGTGCGCGCGAGACCCGCGTGCGGATGGCATGGCCGATGTACGTGGCCACGATGGAACCTGCCGCGCCGGCCAGCGCCGCGGAGGCGGAGCGTCCGCCCGCCAGCGCCGCACCGGCCACCGCACCGCTGGCCACACGGGCCACCACGCCGACCGGCTGGGTGCGGTCGGGCGTTGAGGGCAGCTTGTCGACCACGAGTTCACCGATGGCCATCGGCGTGGTGACCGCCACGGCGCGGTTGGTCGCCAGCCCCGACAGCGGCGAGTCCTTCACCGACACCAGACCCAGCCGCGCGGCCCAGGTCACTGCGGTGATGGGCGCACTGGTGCGCGGGCCTGCCGTGGCCCCGAGAAGGAAGGCCAGCAGCAGCGTCTGCCGCGATGCGGATGGGCCACTGCGGCTGGGCTCGTTGTTGTCGGCAGCGGACCCCGAGTCATCCGACAGGCCATCCCCCGCGGGACGACGCGCGCGCGCCAGTTCCTCCGTCTGCTTCATGGCAGCGCCCTGTCGCAGTGCTTCGCGCAGCGTCCACCCGGAGCGGCGGATCTGGTCCGCGCCATCCTTGACCTTGCCGAAGAAGCGGCGAAAGAGCTTGCGGGCGCCTTCAGTGGTCGTGCCGTACACGACATGCGAGGCATAGGAATAGGGATGCGATTGCGCTGGTGCACGCCACACCGGATCCCCCAGACGCAGCGCGGGCACCAGCGTTTCATCAACCACCGTGGCGGCCACGACGCCAAAAGCCGCGCCCTGCCCCGCCGTGACCGCCGGCTGGACCTCGGCCGCCGCGCCATACAGGCCGCCGACCAGCGAGCCAGTGGCGTAATGCACCGCTTCGCCGGCGGCTTCGCGCCTGCGGGAGGGCACCGGCCGTCCGGTCACCAGCCGTGCGGCACGGTCGGCGGCCTTTTCGGTGGAGGGCGATCCCTTCACACCGGAGGTCACGCCGCCACGCGCGAGCGCGGACTGAAAGCCTGTCATCACCAGCGCGCCGACCAGGCCAGCCGCCAGCCCCGATGCGACGCCCAGAGCGACGTCGCTGTCTTGGTTGTGATCGATGTTCATGAGGGCGAATACGGCAATCCGCATGCCACGGGACAGTATCTGAACCGCGGCTGACCCATTGACATCATCGTCATTTCTGACGATGATTCAGCCCATGAAGTATCCAGGCGGCAAGGGTAAGACCTATCAACACATCATCAACCTGATGCCGCCGCATCGCGTCTATATCGAGACGCATCTGGGCGGCGGCGCAGTGCTTCGCAACAAGCGGCCCGCCGAGCATTCCATCGGCATTGATGCCGACGAACGTGTGGTCGCCCAATGGCGCGCACGGACGGCGGACCCGCCCACGGACACTGCATATCCAGATCTTGAATTGATATGCGGGCGGGCGGAGGAATTCCTCGCCCGCTATTCGTTTCTGGGGGATGAACTGGTCTATGTGGACCCGCCCTATCACCCAGACACCCGGCGGCAGCCGCGGGTCTATCGATGTGACTATGACGTCGAGGACCATGTCGAGTTGCTGTCACTGCTGGCGCGCCTGCCGTGCCCGGTGATCGTGTCGGGATATGCCCATCCGCTGTATGACGAGCTGCTCGGCGGATGGAATCAGAGAACCTTTCAAGCGAAGACCCATACCGACGTCAGGACAGAGACTTTGTGGTTCAACTTTGAACCCCCCGACCAGCTTCACGACAGCCGTCATCGCGGAGAAAACTTCCGCGAACGGCAGACATTGAAACGGCGCATGGAGCGCCTGCAAGACCGAGTGCGGGCCATGGAGCCGGCTGAACGCCATGCGTTTGCCCAATGGCTGCACGACACTTATCCCGTTGCTCCCCGGAGCATTTCCGTATGACCCAGATTCTTGCCATCCTGACCCGACACGGTTCCCTGCAGCGCGAAATCCCCGCTCCCGATCAATGTGTGATGCCCGGCGTCCGCTGGGGGCATGCCGATGAGTTCCCTGCTGCGGCCTATTGGCTGCAGCGGGCGCTGACGTGGCGGCTGGAGCAGGAGACGCCGATGCGGCGGTCCAATCGGACGCTGGCTGAGGAGGTGGGGGCGTGGCTGCTGGGCGGTCAGGGCGTGACGGCTGCGGTGGCGCAGGCGGCGTTCGATCGGCTTCGCGGGCTGGGTGGGTTTGCGCGCGCCGGGGTGAGCGAGGCAGACTTCCTGGACTGGCTGAGCGAGCCGCTGGATGTGGGCGGGCAGCAGGTGACGTATCGGCTGGCGGCGCAGCGGGCGAAGTATCTGGCGGCGACGCTGCCGGCGATCTTCGAGGTGCCGCAGACGCTGGAAGGCCGAGAGCTGCGGGACTGGCTGATGGCGCTGCCAGGGCTGGGGCCGAAGTCCGCATCGGGCATCGTGCGGGCATGGTGCGGGGCGACCGATGTGGCGTTGCTGGACAACTATGTGCTGAAGGTCGGGCAGGTGATGGGACTGTTCGGGCGCAAGCTGACGGTGGAGCGCCACTATCTGGAAATGGAAGCGCGCTTCCTGCAACTGTGCAAGGCGATGTCTGTGGCAGCCCCGGATGTGGAAGCTGTGATGGCGCTGGAACTGATCCGGTCACCAGAGACGGCTCGCTTCCTGGCGGACTATCTCAAGGCGACGGAGCCCAAGCCAAAGGCTGCTCCAGCACGTCGGGCGCAGGCGCCGGAGCAGTTGTCGCTGGTGTTCACGGGCTGAAAGCTGGAATTGCTGCACGCTGGGGTACTCCCCCCCCGCAACGGCGTGGGGAAAGCGCTTGGCTAGGTCTGCATGTCCCGCGCTGCACAGCCCGGGGATTCGCTGGCTCAGGCGGGCGCGGTCTGCGCCGAACGGCGTGGGAAGCGTTGGGGCTGGTGTCGGGGGTTACTGCGCTGAAAGGGGCAGGGGCGGCCACCTTTTGCTTCATGTCCTCCGCCCCTCCGGGGCTCCCCCTAATACTTCCGCAAAAGGCACCCGCCCCTGCCCCTTTCGACACCCAGCTCGGCAACGATCCGGTGTGCGGGAGACTGCAGCGCTTCGACGCGGGGGCTTTTCGGCAGTGTCAGCACCGGCCCTCTGGTTCTCGGGCGGTGATCGCACGAGTTGTTGTGCGGGCGCTGCTCTTTCTTCGGGCAAACCGCCGCGGGAGCGCCTTTGGGTGTCGCTTTGGCGGGGTTCGCACGTCCTTTCAATTTCTTTTAAGAATTATTCGCATTTACTTTTAGACTGCGCGGCGGGGTGACGGTGGTGTCGCCCATACATGGAGAACTCGATGAAGCACCCCTTCCTCATGACCGCCTGCGCCTTCGCTGCCTGCGTGGCGATCGGAGACGCTCGCGCCCAGGAAGCGGCAGCAGCACCTGCCACACCCGCCGGCACGCCCACCAGCGAGTCGTCAAACGGATCGGGCAGCGCATCCGCAACCCCGGCAAGCAGCAGCACGAGCGGACGCGCCACCGACGGGTCGCTGGACCGTATCTATGTGAAGGGCAAGCGTGAAACGCGCGTGTCCAAGGGCGCCACCGGGCTGCCGATCGCCATCAAGGACACGCCGCAGTCGATCAGCACGCTGGACAAGGAAGACATCGCCAATTTCGGCCTGACCGGCGCCAATGACGCGCTGCGTCTGGCCACCGGCGTGAATGTCGATCAGTACGAGACGAATCGCGCGACCTTCAATTCGCGGGGCTTCGAAATTCAGCTGACCCAGATCGACGGCGTCGGCATGACGAACGACTGGGGCACGGTGGTCGGCCAGCAGGACACCTACCTGTTCGAGCGCATCGAGCTGATCCGCGGCGCCAACGGCATGCTGACCGGCGTGGGCAATTCGTCCGGCACCATCAACTACATCCGCAAGCGCCCGACCAATGTGGACGGCGGCGAGGTGAATGTCACCTATGGCCAATGGGGCCAGGTGCGCGGCGCACTGGACTACAACAAGGTCTTCACCCAGGACGGCAGTTGGGCAGGCCGTCTGGTGGTCACGCATGAGGACAAGGATTCCTACCTGCGCGCACTGAACGACAAACGCTCCACGATCTACGGCGTCGTCGATGGACAGATCGGCAATGCCGGCACGCTGACCTTCGGCATCACGCTCAACGATTCCAAGCAGCATTCGCCCATGTGGGGCTCGTTGATCCTCAAGCGCGCGGACGGCAGCCAGGCGGAATTCGATCAGTCGGCCTCGACGTCAGTGGACTGGACCTACTGGAACACCAAGTCCCAGAACGTCTTCATTGAATACACGCACCAGTTGGCCAAAGGCTGGGAGATGAAGGCCACGTCCAACTTCCGCCACAACGAAGAAAACACCAAGCTGCTGTATGCCTACGGCACGCTGAATGCGGACAACACCGGACTGCAGGGCTGGCCCTACCACGCAGCGACCACCACCAACAACCGGCTGTTCGACCTCAGCGTAAACGGTGAGTTCGACGCGCTCGGTCGCAAGCATTCCGTGATGTTCGGCCTGAGCCGCTCCACCCAGACCACCAGCACCGACCTGTTCTCGGCGCCCAGCGACCAGATGTACCTGCCGCTGCCCGCCTTCCCCTACGGCGGCGACGCTTACGCCGAGCCGACCTGGGGCGCTCGCACCTTCGACCGCAGCGGTGAACAGACGCTGACCCGCGCCTACGGCGTGACCCGCCTGGCACTGACCAATCGCCTCAAAGCCATCCTCGGCTTCAACGCCGTCAAGCTCGAGCGCGAAGGCTCGTCGGCCTATGGCACCGCCGCCAATGCGGTCAACTATCCCGATACGAAGAAGACAACGCCCTATGCCGGCCTGACCTTCGATTTCACGCCGGATGTGATGGGCTATGTGTCCTACTCGACCATCTTCCAGAATCAGGACCAGACGGACATCAATGACAACTATCTGGATCCGGTCAAAGGCAAGAACGTCGAACTGGGGGTGAAGTCGGACTGGCTGAACAAGCAGCTGCTGACCACCTTTGCCGTGTTCAAGGCCGAGCAACTGGGCCTGGCGACCATCATTGGCACAAAGCCCGACACGAACAATTCGGGCTCGCTGATCACCTACTACGGCCCCAAGGACGTGAAGTCCAAGGGCTTTGAATTCGAGGCCACCGGCCGCCTGAGCAAGGACAGCAAGATCACCGTGGGCTACACCCGCCTGATCCTGACCGGCCCGGACGGCAAGAGCATCTACGACTGGGTGCCTCGCACCACCATCAATGCGCTCTACGACACCCGCATCTCGGCGCTGCCGGGGTTGCAGGTGGGTGTGGCGGGTCGCTGGCAGTCGGCCGTGGTCGGCCCCAATGCGTCGCAAGGTGCCTATCTGACGGCAGATGCTTTCGCCAGCTACGACATCAACGACAAGACCACAGTCCGTCTGAACATCAACAACCTGACCGACAAGAAGTACCTGCGCGGCATTGCCTACGGCGCAATCTACGGCGCTCCGCGCAATGCGGCAGTGACGCTCAACTACAAGCTCTGAAGATGCAGCAGCGCTGAGCGCCCGCAAGCAATGACGGCGTGAGCGACGTCATTGGCCGACTCCTTAAATGCCTCTGGTATGGACGCGTCAGCGCCGATCCAGGGGCTTTTTTCATGGCACGGCGGCAGACTGAGTCAAAGCCCTTCACGCAGGACCGTGCAACATCATGCACAAACAAGAAATTACTGGCATGATGCGGCCTTCATCCGATGTGACTGCCATGACGCCCCCCGACCTCCCCCGCGCCCGGCGCGACCTCATCGCCGACCGGCTCGCCGCCGGCCACCCGGTCGTTGCGGCGGAACTGGCGGCGGAGTTCTCGCTGTCCGAAGACGCCATCCGCCGGGACCTGCGCGCCCTCGCCGCCCAGGGTCTGTGCCGCCGCGTCTACGGCGGCGCCATTCCCATCCCCAGCCACGACCGGCCCATCACCGCCCGTCTCAACGAACATCCCGAACGCAAGACCGCGCTGGCCCGCGCCGGCGCTGCACTGGTCCAGCCCGGTGAGCTGGTGTTCCTGGACAGCGGCAGCACCCACGTCAGCATGATCGAGCACCTGCCCGAAGATGCCGACCTCACCATCGCCACCAACGGCGTGGATGTGGCCGCCGCGGCCCTGCGCCGCCAGGACCTTCGCCTGCTGCTCATCGGCGGTGAAGTGGATCCGCATCTGGGCGGCTGCGTCGATGCCGCCGCCGTCAGCAGCCTCCAGCAACTGCGCATCGACCGCTGCTTCGTGGGCGTCTGCGGCATCACGGTGGCAGACGGCGCCATGGCCACCCATTTCAACGAAGTCGTGTTCAAGCGCACCCTGGTCTCCCGCAGCCGCCACCGCGCAGCCCTGCTGTCCAGCGACAAGCTGACCGCACCGGTGCACTACCCGTTCGCCGCGCTGGCCGAGTTGCACACCGTCGTGGTCGAACACGATGCCGACGATCGGCAGATCCGCCCGCTCAAAGACGCGGGCCTCCACATCCTCCAGGCGGAGTCCTTCCGATGAGCGCCACACCGCACGCCCCCAACGCTGACACCGCCAACACTGCCAAGGCCGATTTCGCGCACAGCGATCGCCCCGAAAACCGCCTGGCCGTGCGACTGGCCTTTCTGGTGGCCGGCTTTGGCGTGGCCTGCTGGGCGCCATTGGTGCCGTTTGCCCGCCAGCGCCTGGGCATTGATGAAGGCGCCCTCGGCGCCCTGCTGCTGTGCCTGGGTCTCGGGTCGGTCTCCGCCATGGTGATGGCCGGCATGATCAGCGCCCGCTATGGGACCAAGGCCCTGATCATCGCCAGCGGGCTGGGCATGGCGCTGGTGCTGCCGCTGCTGACCGTGCTGTCCACGCCCGTCACGCTGGGCCTGGCCTTGGCCGTGTTCGGCGCCTGCCTGGGCTCGCTGGACGTCGCGATGAACGTCAATGCGGTCGAAGTCGAGAAGCAGAGTGGCCAACCGCTGATGTCCGGCTTTCACGCGCTCTACAGCGTCGGCGGGTTTGCCGGTGCCGGCTTCATCACGCTGCTGCTCTCCCTGGAGTTCGAGCCGCTGCATGCCACCTTGCTGGGCGCCGTGCTGATGGCGGCGGCCGTGGTGATGGCCTGGCCCTATCTGCTCATCACGTCGAGCGCCAGCCAGGGCCCGCTGTTTGTCGCACCGCGCGGCATCGTGCTGCTGCTGGCCGGCCTGGCGGGTGTGACCTTCCTCGTGGAAGGCGCCATCCTGGACTGGAGTGCGCTCCTGATGACCAGCACCGGACGGGTCGCAACGGCCCAAGGCGGCCTGGGCTTCATGTTGTTCTCGGTGGCGATGACGGTGGGACGCTTCACCGGCGATGCGCTGGTGTCGCGACTGGGCGACCGGACAACGCTGGTGGCCGGTGGTCTGATCGGCGCCATGGGCGTGGCCGTGGTGATCCTGGCGCCGGTGGCTGCGGTCGCGGCAGTCGGCTTCGTGATGGTCGGCCTGGGTGCGTCCAACCTAGTGCCCGTGCTGTTCCGACGCGCCGGACAGCAGACCGCCATGCCTCCCGCCTTCGCTGTGGCGGCAGTCACCACCACCGGTTATGCCGGCGTGCTGCTGGGCCCTGCGGTGATCGGATTCATCGCCCACGGCGTGGGCCTCTCAAACGCCTTCTGGCTGCTGGGCGCGCTGCTGTGCCTGGTGCCACTGTGCGCGAATCGGGTGGTGCGCTGATCTGCAGCCCCCGATGCATGACCGGTGCTGCGGCTCACGGGAAAAACGCATCCAGCAAGGCGGCCAGGTCATACGGCTTGCGGACCACCGGGTAGCCTTCTTCGACGGCGCTTTGCGCCATGTCGCTATACCCGGTCACCAGCACCACCCGCAGGTCGGGACGTCGGGCCTTGATGCGACGGGCCAGCTCCACCCCATTGATGCCGCCCGGCATGACGATGTCGGAGATCAGGACATCGGGGACCAGCCCTTCATCCATCCATCGCAGCGCTTCGTGGGCATCCCTGGCGGTGCGCACCACAAAGCCGGCCGACATCAGCAGTTGCTGGGAAGCTTCGCGTACATCGTCGTTGTCATCCACCAGCAGGATCACCTCGCCCGCCTGCAACTGGACCCCTGATGCGAGCGCCGTCGGCGACTCAGGACTCGCGCCGGCACCCGGCAGCGGGCTCACCTGCCGGGCCATGGCCTCAGGCACCGGAAACACCAGCGTCAGCCGCGTGCCCTGCCCCGGCCGGCTGTCCACCTCCACCTGTCCGCCGCTGGCCTTGGCAAAGCCATACACCTGCGCCAGGCCCAGACCGGTGCCCTTGCCAGGCTCCTTGGTGGTGAAGAAGGGCTCGAAGATGCGCTCCAGCACTTCAGGCCGGATACCGGGCCCGCGGTCCTTGACGGTCACCATCACCGACGCCTGTCCGTCGCTGGCGCGCTCCATGCGGGCACTCAGGACGATGGAGCCGCCGTCGGGCATCGCATCCCGCGCGTTCGTCATCAGATTGGTGAGCGCGATCTCGAGTTCCAGCGGATCCAGCGCCAGATCCGGCAGCGGCTCTGACAGCTCCAGCCGCACCGGATAACGCGCATCCAGCAGCGGGCGCACCGACTCTGCAATGTCGGCCAAGGCCGCCTTCAGATTCAGCGGCTGCACATGCATGCGCCGACGACCGGAGAGCAGCGTCAACTGCCGCGTCATGGCTTCGGCCTTGCGCACATTGCGGAGAATGACTTCCACATCGGCATCGGCCAGCGCGCCGGCACGGCGATGCAGGATGGACAGCCGCCCGGTGATCACCTGCAGGATGTTGTTGAGGTCATGGGACAGCCCGGCGCCGAGCTGGCCCACCGCCTCCATCTTCTTGGCCTGAGCCAGCTTCGCCTCCGCACTTTCGCGGCGGTGGATCTCGGCCTGAAGGTCGTCAGTGCGCGCCTTCAAGATGGCCACCGTGTCCGCCAGATGGCGCTGCAGTCGCCGGAAATGCTGGGCCAGCAGCAGCAGCAGGACGGCACTGGCCACCAGCCCCTCCACCCGCGTCGTATACCAGGCCAGGGTGAAGCGTCCGCCGCTGTAGGTGCTCAGCCAGACACCCGCCGCCTCGGCGGTCAGCACGAACATCAGCCAGACGAAGATGGACCGATGGTGCAGCTCGCGCAGCCAGATCAGGCCCACGGCGCCCGCTGCGAGCACTGCGGCCACATAAGCGCCATACACCGCGAAGTTGCTGAAGCGTTCGCGCTGGCCGTCGCTGGCCATGGCGCCCACATCGCTCATCTGCGCGGTGAGGAAGGCCAGCAGCGCTGCCAGCACCGCCACCACCGCGGGCCACCGGCTGGAATGGCTGCCGGAGGGACGCCCAGGTCGGCCTTCCACCAGGACCGCCCACAGGATGAAGAGTGCAAAACCGGCCCGCCAGGTGATGAAGATCCAGCTGGCCGCATGCGCGGAGCCCACCACCGGCCCGTCCGCAAACACCGCCCCGGGGAAACACAGCACATGCGCCACGGCCATCAGGCCGCCGAACAGATACGCCGCCGCAATGACGGCATGAGAGCGGGGCTGGTGAGACGCCGAGATCAACAACCAGAAGGTCGCCAGGTCGATCATGGCGATGGCTGCGCCATACATGCCGCTCACATGCGGCAAAGTCGCCAAGGGCTGCGACGCATGCGGAAAGATCAGCGCAATGACCGCCAGCAGCAGGAGCGACAGCCCGATGGCCAGTCGAAGCTGCGATCGGCTCGCAACCTCCTCGACAACCTCCGGGTAGGGCATGGATCCGGCTCCTCGTAACACTCAATGCGGCGCGCGATTGTCGCAGTCTCGCGCGCATGAGCGGATCACACCGCGCCCGAATCCGGCAGCAGTGTGCGAGGCAGGCCATTCACAGACGCGTCAATGAGGCTTCGAGCACGCCTTGAATCGCAGACTGTCTTGATAAGCCGCCGGCACCAGCGACCGTCGCACATTGGCCAGCGCCGCAATGATCCGGTCGCTGGACACGCCCTGCTCCTGCAGACGGCGGGCCGCATGAAGCAGCACCAGATCCTGGAAGGTGAACCGCGCACCGGAGGAGGAATCCAGCAGGTCGGTGTCCAGCAGGGAATCGATCACCTGCTCTGGAATGCCGGCCATGTGGACGGCTTGCGACTTGGTGAAGGGGGCGAGGGCTTTGTCCATGAGGATCGTCTCCAGGTGATTGGACTCAACGGTAACGAGACGCTCGATCGGGCCCTGCCGGTGCAGGGCGGGCGCGTGTGTAGGACAGCGCCGGAAACGGGCGTCACAACATCAGTGCGCCCAACCCCCCTCCACGTTTTGTCACCACGAGTCAGGGTTTCCACTCGGGACGAACCGACCACAATTCCCGAAAGTGGTATCCAAGCGGTGGCAAATCATCTCGATTTTGTAATACCAATTGAATTCCACCGCTGATGATGACTGCCATCCGAGACGGCCAAGCGGCTTCAGCGCAGCTTCCGTGCGGCTTCTGCGACCGCAGTCTTCGGGGGGTGACACCGCCCTCGCCTGGTCCTTCAACCTTGGGGAATCCCTCACCATGACTGCTCCCATCCACAGCGCTGTGCAGCGCCGGTCTCGTCGTCACGCGCGGTCCTTGCGCAGCTGGGTCGCACTCGGCACCACCGCATTCGCCATGCAGGTGTTCGCCCAGACGGCCGCCTGGAAACCGGATACGTACTACACCGCCGGCACGGTGGTGAGCTACAACGGCCAGCTGTATCGGGCCAATGTGAACCAGACCGACTACAGCAGCACCGGCTGGAATCCCACCAATGCCTCGCTGTGGACCCTGGTCGGGCCGGCGACTGGAAGCCCCACGCCGTCGCCGGCCCCCAGCCCGTCGCCCTCTCCATCGCCCTCTCCATCGCCTTCTCCGTCGCCTTCCCCGTCGCCGAGCCCGGCACCCGCGCCCAATGGCGCCTGGAGCGCCACCACGGCCTACTCCGGCGGCGCCATCGTCAGCGAAGGGGGCGTGCTCTACCGCGCCAACTGGTGGACCCAGGGCGACCGCCCGTCCACCCACAACGGCCCGGCCGGCACCGGTCAGCCCTGGACGATCTACAGCGGCACGCCTGCCCCCTCCCCCGCGCCCACGCCGGCCCCCACGCCTTCACCGTCACCGTCACCGTCACCGTCGCCGTCCCCTTCTCCATCGCCCTCGCCGTCCCCCGCGCCGTCACCCGGCCCAGCTCCGGCCCCTGGCGCGCATCAACTGATCGGCTACTGGCACAACTTCACCAACCCGTCCGGCGCCACCTTCCCGATCAGCGAAGTCCCGTCCGACTATGACGTCATCGTCGTGGCCTTCGCCGACGATGCCGGCAATGGCAACATCGCCTTCAACCTCGACAGCGGTGCTGGCGGAGAAAGCCGCTTCATCGCGGATGTAGCCGCGGCGCGCGCCAAGGGCAAGAAGGTGGTGCTCTCCTTCGGTGGACAGAACGGCACCGTCACGCTGAACAACGCGACGCAGGTGAGCAACTTCGTCAACAGCGTTGAAGCCATCATGCGGCGCTACGGTTTTGACGGCATCGACATCGACCTGGAAAGCGGCGCAGGCGTGACCGCAGGCGCTGCGGTGCAGACCAACCTGGTCACGGCGGTGAAGCAGCTCAAGGCCCGCATCGGCAGCGGCTTTTATCTGTCGATGGCGCCGGAGCATCCGTATGTGCAGGGCGGCTTTGTCGCCTACGGCGGGATCTGGGGGGCCTATCTCCCGATCATCGACGGGCTGCGCAATGAGCTGAACGTGTTGCACGTTCAGTACTACAACAACGGCGCGGTCTACACCCCGTATGCGACGCAGGGACTGGCCGAAGGCAGCGCCGACATGCTGGTGGCCACCAGCCGCATGCTGATCGAGGGCTTCACCACCAACAACGGCACCGGGCCCTATGTGTTCAAGGGGCTGCGTCCGGATCAGGTGGCCTTCGGGCTGCCGTCCGGGCCGTCATCGGCCAATAGCGGACAGGCCAGCGTCGCCACCATCACGGCAGCGTTGAACTGCCTCACCAAGCTCACGCAGTGCGGGGCGATCAAGCCGCCGGTGGCGTATCCGACGCTGCGCGGCGTGATGACCTGGTCGATCAATTGGGATCGGCATGATGGACTGGCGTTCTCGCGAGGGGTGCGTGCGTCGCTGAACGCGCTGCCTTGAGTGTGGGGGCCTCGCCGCGATGGGCGAAGTGAACGTCAACGCGCGTCGCAAGCCCCCTGCGGCCATCGCGCCAGCACAGCGGCCATGGTGTCGCTCAGCGACGTCACGAGTCGCTGCTGAGCCTGCACCACATCGCCCACGTCCGCGCCGGCGGGCTGCGTCAGCTCGGTGTGGCAGCTCAGCCGGCGCTGCGTGTCAGAGGCCTGCGCAACACTCCAATCCGCGGCCAGATGCACTTGCTGCCCGGGCCAGGCTTCGAAGCGCCGCATCTGGACCTTGATGCGCAGCACCTCACGACCGGCCGGCACGCTCAATCCCGCCACATCCTGAGTGCCCAACTGGCGCGACAGCTGCGACGACAGAGCGCTGCGCAGTTCCTGGCTCAGCGGGGCCAGCCAGCGCGCCTGTTCCAGCACCACCACGGCGCTGTCACTCTTGCGGATGACGATCTGCGGCTGGTCCAGGGATTCGGGCAGGCCCACGGGGAGCACGTCGATCCACCAGGACGATGTCGGGGCGACCGACTGCTGCTGCTGCTGCTGCGGCTGAGGTTGCTGGTGCTGCTGCGCCCGCGGTAGCGCTTGCGCCTGAGTCAGCGCTTGCGAGGGCGTTCCCAGCAGCTGCGACTGCTGCATCGGCGGCGGTGTGAGCGTGTAGTAGGACGTCACCGGCGCCGAGCCGCAACCGGCCAGCAGCGCCGCCGCAGTCATCGCGAGCACGCCGCTGTGGATCACGGCGACTCGCGCCATCGGTTTGAACGACATCATCATGGTTGTCTGGACTCCTGCGCATTCGCGGGACGGGCGGATGTGGCGCCTATGGCACCCGTGGCACCAGCGGCGCCGGATGACGACTGCGCCGGTGGCTGCGCCGCCCCTGGCAAGGGCCCATCCGCCGGACGCCCCCGGATCAGCGACTCGGGATGTCGCGACAGCATGTCCGTCAGGCTGCGCAGCGAGCGCGCCGACCGCTCCACCTCCCGCAGCGTGGCCGACAGGTCCTGCTGCAAGTGCGAGTCCTCCCCCACCGCGCCGCCCACCGCACTGAGTGTGCGCTGAGCCTGCTGGAAGGTGGCGGTCGCCTCCGGCAGCACCTGGCCGTTCACCTGGTTGAGCGTCTGATGGAAGGTCAGCAAGGTGCCGTTCAGCTCCAGCAGGCTGTTGTTGAGATTGTTGGCCACCTGCTCCATCGGCAGCTTCTCTATCTTGTCGAGGATGTGCACCACCTGCTCTGGAATCTGGTCCACCTTCTTGTCGATGGTCGGAATCTGCAGCGGGCTTTGCAGCGCCATCGTCATCTTGGGCTGACCGGGATAGAACTCCAGCGAGATGTAGCGCTGCCCGGTGAGCAGATTGCTGGTGCGGGCTTCGGCGCGCAGACCCGCTTCCACCAGGTTCTTCACGAACTGCATGGTCACCGATTCCGGATCCCCTTCCTTCACCGGCACATGCTGCATGGCGGCATCGAGCCGGTGCGGGAAGATCTCGGCGCTGACCACGGCCGGGAAGCGCTTGCGCACAGGGTCGAAGTCCAGCGTCACTGCGGTCACATGGCCGATGTTCAGCCCCAGGAATTCCACCGGCGCCCCCACCGTCAGGCCCCGTAGCGACTGCTCAAAACGGAAGCGTGCATATTGCGGCGGGCCGTCGGCGCGGGCCATGGCGGTCTGCTCGTCATTGGCCAGCATGTAGACGGAGCGCGGCGCGGCGGCCGGCATCTGATCGTCCACCGGCGTTGCGAATGCGATGCCGCCCGCCACGATGGTGGCGACCGACTGGGTGTTGAGCTTCAGCCCTTCAGCGCCCAGCGAGATGTCCAGCCCGCTCGCATTCCAGAATCGGGTGTTGCTGTTGACGAAGCGGTCGTAAGGCGCGTCGACAAAGATCTGAAGGTCGATGCCCGAGCCGGCTTCGTTGAGCTTGTAGGTGGCCACTCGGCCCACCTGCACCCGTCGAAAGTACACCGGCGAGCCGATGTCCAGCGACCCCAGGTCGGACGCCCGCAGCATGAAGGTCTTGCCGGGCATGCCGTTGATGACCGCGGGTGGCTCTTCCAGTCCCTTGAAGTCATGCTGCGCCTCTTCCGACTTGCCGGTGTCCACGCCGATGTAGGCGCCGGAAAGCAAGGTGTCCACGCCGGACACACCGCCCACGCCGATGCGGGGCCGCACCACCCAGAAGCGCGAATCGGTGCGGGCGAGGCTGGCGGCACTGTGGGTCAACTGCACGGTAGCCAGCACGTGGGTGCGGTCGGGGCTGAGGCGAATGTCCCGCACGCTGCCCACCGTCACGTCCTTGTATTTGACCGGAGTCTTGCCCGCTTCAAGGCCCGCGGCGGTCTGGAAGCTGATGACGATCTCCGGACCTTCGTTGCTCCAGCTGCGCGCGAAGATGGAGAGGGCCACGATCGCCGCGACGGCAGGCACGATCCACACCAGCGACACGCCGCGACGGCGACGCACGGCGGGCGTGCCCACGCCCGGCACGTCGGGAGGCTCGCCGCCGGAGCCGCCCGAGCCGCCGGAACCACCGCCCGAGCCGACACCGCCGCCGGAACTGCCCGAATCACCTGCGTTGCCTGAGAGATTCCGACCGCCAGGGGTCCCCTCAGCGCCCTCGATGCCCGCGATGCCGGGGGTGCCAGGCAAAGGCTCCGGCCCTTCGGACACAGGCGGGTCCTTCGGCGTTGCGGACAAGGAACCGGACGACGACGACGACGGCGGCGGCAGCGGTGGTGGTGGTGGCGGCGATGAGGCGGAATCAGTGCGAGGATTCATTCGTTGTCTCTGCGTCCCAGATCAGGCGCGGGTCGAAGCTCATGGCGGAGAGCATGGTGAGGATCACGACCATGCCAAAGAAGAGGATGCCGATGCGCGGCTCGATGTCGCTGAGCTGGCGGAATTTCACCAGTGCAGCGACCAGCGCCACCACCACCACGTCCAGCATCGACCAATAGCCGATCACCTCCACGAAACGGTAGAGACGGCTGCGCTCAGCCTGGGCCCAGGTGCTGCGCCGCTGGGTGGTGACCAGCAGCACCGCCATGGCGACGAACTTGGTGCAGGGCACGGCCACGCTGGCGATGAAGATAATGACGGCAATGTCCCAGGCGCCAGCGTGCCAGAACTCGATGACACCGTTCATGATGGTGCTGTCCGCACGCTGGCCCAGCATCTGGGTGAACATCACCGGGTAGAGATTGGCCGGGATGTAGCAGATGAGCCCCGCGATCAGCAGGGCCCACGCGCGGGCAATGCTGTTGGGCTTTCGATGATGCATGGGCGCGCCGCAGCGGGGACAGGCCTGTGCATCGACCATGCCGCGGCGCGGGCTCACCTGGCCGCAACTGTGGCAGCCGATCAGGCCCAGCTCGTGGGCGCGGGGACGGCGGTGGTGCGGGCTGTTGGAAGCGGCATCACCCATGACGGCCCTCCATCGCGGTGCCATCGTCGACTAGCCCTTCGTCGCGCGCAAGCGCCGGCTCGTCCACCAGATCCCAGAGCCAGTGCATGTCCCGGCTGGCAATGACGGCCATCAGCAAGGTGAGCACGGCAATCGCCCAGGTGCCGGCGCCCAGCGTCACCGAGACCACGTCGGACAGCTTGATCATCGACACCAGAATGCCCAGCAGGAACACCTCCACCATGCTCCAGGGGCGCAGCCCGACCAGCAGGCGCATCAGCAGTTCAAACGCCGGGGGACGCTGCCCCGCCCTGGCATGCCCCAGCACCCAGAGCAGCGCAGCAATCTGCAGCAGCGGCACGATGATCAGGGTGAGCGCCATGGGCACTGCAATCGGCGCGGTGGGCCGCTGGGCCAACGCGATGATGGCGCCCCACACCGTAGCTTCGTTGTGCGCCCCCTGGAAATTGATCAGCACGACCGGGCGCAGATTGGCAATCAGGAAGGTGATGGCCGCCGCCACCGTCAGGGCCAGCCACTGGTCCAGCGTCAGCCGGTTGGCCCGCAGCAGCACCGCACCGCAGACGTCGCAGCGCGCCACCTGATGGCCGGTGAGATGCGGCCGACGGTAGAGCGTGTCGCAATGCTCGCAGGCGAAGTAGTGACGGTAAGGGTGCGGGCTGGCACTCATGGGACCACGCTGGGCAAGTTGCGTGCCAGGATGATAGGGCGGCTATGTCAGTCCTCAGCCCAGGTGAACCGTTCGTTGAGGATGGATAGGCCGATGCCATGGCGCGAGGCCTGGGCGAGTCGAACAAAGGCATGAGGCACAACGACGGCGCTCATCTTGCGCGAACAGTTCACTGAGACCATGAACTCGAGCTCGGTGAGGTCCACACCGGCCAGGTCGAGCAGTTGCTCCCGATAGTCGTAGATGCAGAGCTTTTTTTCGTAGCGCTTGTTGGGAACGAAGCCCGCAGCCTGCAGCACCGGATTGACGGCGCTCTGTGGCTGCGCGCTGAACCACAATCGTTGCGGCTCGAATCTGCGGCGGGCCGCCGTCAGGATCTTGGCCTTCTCCACGGCGGCCACCGCAATCAGAACCTTCAGGTCAGCGCCGGACTGCGACCAAGGCTCCAGCCTTTCGCTGTCCAGCACTTCGGTGGGGGCAGCGCCTCGGGTGATCAGCAGAAGCAGGGGCGTCGCGTCGCCGGGTGCGCACGCGGATGCGCTGGACGACGCCGCCAGCGCGTTCACCTCCCCGACGACAGGGTCCACTTGGTACCAGCCGTTGGAGCGCAGGTAGGTTTTTTCGCGCATGGTGTGTGCCGTGTCAGCGCCGCGACCCGGGCGGCGGCCGGGGTCCGACCGTCTCCTCCAGGAACTCCTCGATGACCGAAGGATCACGGTTGTTGTTGGGAATGCCATTGGACTTCTTCCACTTGTGCAACTCGTCGGAATACTCGCGGGGGTCGACGCCCCACTCCTTGCAAAGTCGCTTCCAATCCTTGATGTCCTTGCCGCCGTTATGCACCAGCACCCCGGCTTCGCCGACGAAGTAGGTGTGGGCGTTGGCAACTTCAAGATTGAAGGTGGTGCCAACCGCCGTGCGTCGCTGGACGGCCACCACTTTCATGCCGGGCGGCGACGCGTCGGCCCCTCTCACCATCAACATCGATCCGGGCTGCAGCAGCGCGGCATCACGCCAACCTTCGACGGTGCTGAAAGGATGGCCCGGCGTCGCGGTGATCGTGCGGCCATCCTCCAGCGTGACGTCCACCCACTGCTGCGCCTGGCCCGGGGTACTGATGATGTCGAGAATGGGCTCGTACGACAGCGCCTGGTCCGCGGCCTTCCATTCGCTGCGGGCCAGAACACGGTCCCCGACCTTGAGGGTGGAGATGGGCTTCAGAGCGGGACGTCCGGACTCATCCAGCACATGCACCAGCGTATCGGCTGTGAAGCTGTTGCCCCCGCCGCCGCCCATCATGCATTCACAGGGATTGGTGCACTTACGGAATCGCTTGGGAATCCATTTGATGCGGGGCACCCACTTCGGCATCGGAATAAAGCGCGTCCAGTCGAAGCAGCCGGTTTCCTTGTATTGCTTGTATTCGGTGTAGAGGTCATACACCGTCATGGCCACGTTGATGACCACCCACACCCATTCCCCTCGCGGATCGAGCTGATTGGCCGGGTCGCCATTGGCATAGTCATACAGGTTCCAGCCGCCGGCTGAGCCCAGAGGGTCTGGCGTGATGTAACGACCGGCCACCGGATCGTAGTAACGACGGGTGTTGTAGTGCAGACCCGTTTCAGCGTCCAGGTATTGGCCGGCGAAACGGAGGTTGCTCACCAGGCGGTTCTCCGCCGCTAGCGTTGCATGCCCCAGGCTGGCGTAATCCGCCCGCCACACCACTTCACCGGCCGAATTGGTCGCGCGCAGCGGCGTGCCCAGATGATCGTTGTGGAAATAAGCGTACGCCATCGTCGCCGGCCCATCGGACGCGCCCTGCATCGATGTCTTGATGAACACCGGGTCCGTGCCCCACTGAGCGCCAGGCTTCCAGCCGTATTGCGTGCTGACCTGGCCGCGCGCGTTGGCTTCCGCCACCAGGCCTTCCTCGCTGTAGAGGTAGTGGGTGCGCTGGGGCGCGCTCAGCGGCGCGCCGGTCTCGTCCCGATGCAGCACCTTGGCCAGGCGCAGATCAAACGGATCGTACTCATACTCGGCGATCAGTTGGCCATTGCCATCCCGAACGGCGACGAGCCGATTGAAGGCGTCGTAATCGAAATGCCGCTCCAGGGCGGCGTTGACGCTGCTGCCAACGGCCTGCCGGATGAGATTGCCATTGGCGTCATAGTGATAGGTGATGGCGTCCGCACCACTTCCACGCTGCACCAGGCGATTGTTGGCGTCATAGGTCAAGGCGCCATTCACCTGGCTGTGGCGAATGCGGTTCCCTGCCGGGTCGAAGCCGAAGGTCTCCGTGGCGACGCCGTTGAGCCCGCCCACGTCCCGGCGCACCTCCGTCAGGCGCTGCTCGTCGTCATAGCGATAGGACTGTGTGAGCACCCCACTGCCGCGTGGGGACGTGTCCTGCAGCGACTTCTCGGTGATCTGGTCCCGCTTGCCAAATTGGCTGGACAGCTCGAACACAGTCTGCTGCCCCGGGCTGACAACGCTGGCGTGGGTGGTTCGCAGCAGTCCGTCATGCGTCATGTCGCGGACAGTGCCGCCAGGAAAGGTCAGCGTCTTCGGGGCGATCCAGTCCCAAGCATTGACACTGATCGTGCCTTCCCCAGGAATGGACATGCTGCCCAGCTCGCCGTGGCTGTCGTAGGTATAGGTGACCTCCGTGGCATCCGGATAGGTCATGCGCGCCACCAGGCCGGCAGCAGTCAAGCCATAGGAATAGGACAGGCTGACGTTGTTCCCATAGTTCACCGTGGCACCGGTCCTGCGGCCGGCATCGTCGTAGGCGTAGGTAGCACTGCGGGTGCCATCGCTCCAGCCGGTGAGGCGGTCGTTGTCGTCGTAGGTAAAGGTATAGACAAGGCTCGGCGCCTGAGCGTCTGCAAAGAAGGCTTCGGTGCGCACCAGGCGGTCGGCCTCGTCGTAGCTCAATTGAGTGCGGTGCCCGGCCGGGTCGACCGCGCTTTGCCGGTTGCCCTTGGCGTCGTAGCGGAAGGTGCTGACGTGGCCCAGCGGCAGTATCTCCTTCACCAGCCGGTTCGCCCGGTCATATTGCCACTGCGTCTTGCGCCCATTGGCATCCGTCACCTGGATCAGATTGCCGCGGGTGTCCCATGTGAGCGTCACCGTTTCGCCCAAGGAATTCGTGAAACGCGTGGCGCGACCGAAGGCGTCGTAGCTGAAGTAACTGGTCTTCCCGTCCGCATTGGTCGATTCCACGACCTGCCCGCGCTTGTCGTACTTGTTGGTCTCGGTGAGGCCTTCGACCCCTTGCGCCGTGGGATTGAGCACCGTGCGGCGCGTCAGCCGTTCGGCCGCATCAAAGCGTCGCTCCTCGGTGAAGGTCGGATAGCGCGTTTGCGTTGGACTGCCCAGCGATCCCAGAAGTCCTTCCACTGCGCCGTCGGCAATGGTGTACTCGTGGGTTGTGACATTGCCCTTGCCGTCGCTCTGTCGGCTGAGCCGCTGGAAGTTGTCGTAGTCGTTGCGGGTGACTCGGCCATCGGGATCGGTTTGGGCCACCGGCAGACCTTGGGCGTCGTATTGCAGGGTCGCCTCACCGCCCAGCGGGTCGACGCTGCGCAGCAGGCGGTTCATGGCGTCGAAGGCCGACCGACGCGACTTCCCTAGTGCGTCGGTCTCGTGGACCAGATTGCCCACCTTGTCCCGGTCATAGCGCTTTTGATGGCCCAAAGGGTCCGATTCGCCAATCAGTTGGCCCTGCGCATCGACTTCAAATCGCCGCATGCCCCCTGCGGGGTCCGTGTAGGACAGCAGATTGCCACTACGGTCGAAGGTGTAGTGACGGACCGAGCCTTCGGGATCTGTGCTCCGGTTGATCTGCCCTTGATCGTCGTAGGAGAACTGCCACGTCGCATCGGGCGTCACACTGCCATTCGCTTCCACCCGGCCTTTGCGGGTGAGATGGGTCACCTGTCCCAGCGCATTGCGCTGGTAGACAGTCGTGCGCTCATCTGCCGTGCCCAAGGCTTCCACCTTCTTCAGCAGATTGCCCAAGGCGTCGTAGTCGTAACGCGTGGTGAAGCCCAACTCATCAATCTGCTGAACCATGCGCAGGTGCTGCGCCGAAAAGCTCCGCTGGATCACCGCCCCATCCGGGTGAGTCATCTCCACGAGCTGATCAAATTCGTCCGTCACCGTCCTCGAAGTGAATCCCCGGGCATTCGTGGCGCTCTCGGAGCGTGCGCCTGTGTCGTAACGTACCTCGGTCTCGGTGCGCCCGTTGACGATCTGGCGAACAAGCTTACCTACGCGGTTGTACGTGAAGTCTTCCACGCGTCGGCCCGCAGTAGTGTCAGGCCCGGTCACCTTGCTGATGAACTGCTTGTTGACGTCGTCGTAGTCGAAGGCGTAATCCGTCACACCACCATCGGGGGAGATGCGCTGCTTGACCGTGTCCCCGCTGTAGGCGATCTGCTCCACACGTCCTTCGGGATCCGTGACCCGAATGATGTGATTGCCGGCGTCATAGTCGTAGCGGGTGGTGTGGCCCCGCACATCGGTCACTTCCACCAGACGATTGCGATCGTCATAGCGGTATTGAACGTGACGGCTGGGCAAGTCCCCCTCGATGCCCCGCGCCGGATAGTCGCGAATCTCGGTGAGCAGATCGCCGCTGTAATGCAGACTCCACAGCAGCCGCCCCCGGTCATCGGCCACGCCTCGCAGCACGCCGGACGCATCCCTCAGCATCCAGACGGCGTTGTTGTTTCGGTCGCCATAGGCCACGACCTGGCCCTGCGTGTTGTAGTCAATCCAGTCGCCGGCGCGGTCGCTCCAGCGGAATCCCTTGGCCAGTTCCTGAAGGTTCAGTGAAACGAGGCCTGTGGGGAACTGCGCATACCAGGTTGTGGACGCCCGTGCGGGCACCTGACGGACCGCGCGCTTTTCAAGAATGCTGCGATTGCTGAACGCATAACGACCGCCTTCGCCCAGGTACAACTCATTGAGACGGCGAACGCCTTCGGTCTCGACAAAGCTGCTTCCACCCGCCGTGCCGGAGCCCGCGCAAAGGCCAGCGTAATCGACGCTGACGCGCTGGGGCGGCGGGTAGTCGAGGCCGCTGTCACCCATGATGCGATTGAATGGTGTGGAGCGGATTGGCACGAGCGGCGCCGTCTCCGGGATGCCGCCAATGACCGCAGTGCCCACCGAGGGCTGCCAATCGTCGTCCACCCAGACCCAGCAACCCGATGCCGCGCCGCCGGAAGACAGAGATGTTGCACCACTCCCGGGTGCGGCGCTGCCTGCAATGCCTGACGTGGTGTCGGCGCTTTGGTTACCGGTGAGATTCTTCCAGCTCTGGGACAGACTTTCCCACTGCGGCTGGAACTTCCATTCCTGACCGTCCCACGTTCGCATCCAACGCACGTCGCCAGCAGAGGTGGCCAGCCGCATGTCATCAGCGTCGATGGTGGCATAACCATTGGGCTGGCTGACGTTCACCCCTGTGCGAGCCGAGCCCGGCGCAGCGTTCGGGGGCAGCGTGGACTGCGAATGAGCCGCCGAGGGCAAGGCCATGGCCACGACCATGCTGCCCAGAACGAGCAGCGGCTTGAGTCGCAGAAATGCGAAAGACTCTCTCATGAGCAGGACTCCGGCGCGCATTCCGCAACCGGTCGGCGCTGATTCTTGTGAGTCTGACGGAGCCCGGCGCCGATGATTGGCCTCAAGCCCGGTGACGGCCCGTGGTGTCACGCTGCCGGCCGGACGCTTCTCGAAGAGCGTTCCTCCCATAAAAAAGGGCCCGGAGTTCATCCGAGCCCTTCTGGAAAATGGTGGAGGCGGGGGGAATTGAACCCCCGTCCGCAAGCCATCCACGTACAGTTCTACATGCGTAGCTGTCTGTTTTGAATCTCGCCGATCAGGTCGCGCAGCAGCACGCTACCTCACCAGCCAGCACCCTAAATCTCACTCATGCCCAAGGTGCCCGGACACAAGCCAGCCTATGAAATTAACCTCTCAATCTTCGCCTTGCGGCTCAGACCCGGCCCATAGGCCAACCGTTGAGAGGGCCGCTGCAATTAAGCTGCGGCTGCGAACTGTGAGTCGTTTGCAGTTACTTTGTTTCCAGGTGGATTTACGAGGATACTGGCCCTCGGCATGCCCTGCGACGCATCAGAACCCACGTCGAAACCAGGTCGCCCCCATTGAAGCGTGACACCAGTATACACGCGCCCTTCTCCTCCCTGAGGACCACGGGCCTTCTGCAGCGCGCAGGCGCCTGAGCGCCCGCGTGGCCCGCGGTGCACCCACTCAGCAGCGGCGCTCGCTCAACCAGTCCAGCAGCTGTGACGGACGGTCGAAGATGGCGTCCGCGCCCCATGCCTCAATCGGCTCGCCCTGGCCCAGATAGCCCCAGCGAACGGCCACTGTCGGCATGCCAGCGGCCTTGCCGGCCTGGATGTCACGAGCGTCGTCCCCGACGTAGACGCAGTGCTCCGGCGCCACCCCGCTGCGACGGGCCGCCTCCAGCAAAGGCGCCGGATGCGGCTTGGCATGACCGGTGGTGTCGCCGCCGATCACCGCAGCGGCCACGCCCTCCCAGCCCATGCCACGCGCCAGCGGCAAGGCGAAGCGCTCGATCTTGTTGGTGACGATGCCCCAGCTCAGGCCAGCGGCTGTCAGCCCCGCCAGCAGTTCCGCCACGCCCTCGAAGGGCTGAGTGGCCTGCAGCAGGCGCGCTTCATAGCGGTCGAAAAATTCCGTGCGCAGCTCGGCGAAGGCGGCTTCTTGCGGAGTGACCCCAAAGGCCACACCCATCATGCCGCGGGCGCCCGCCCCCACCATGGGGCGCAACCGCTCGAACGGCACCGCAGGAAGCCCGCGCGCGGCCAACATGTCATTGGTGGCGCCGGCCAGGTCCGGCGCACTGTCCACCAGCGTGCCGTCCAGATCAAACAGTACCGTTCGCACCGGCTGGGCGAAGACCTTCCCGTTCACAGCATCCACTCCACTGCGCCGCCCCCTCGACAGGGGACAGGCAAAAACCCTTCAAACTGCAGGCCCGCATGACCTGGCCCCATCAGCGCACCGATCAGCACCCCATCAAGCCGGCCGACGGCAAGCCAGCAGGTAGTTCACATCGGTATCGCTGCCCAGCTTGTAGCGCTGCGTCAGCGGATTGAAGGTCAGGCCCTTGGTGCCTTGCAGCTCCAGCCCCGCCTCGCGACACATCTGCCCCAGCTCCGACGGCTTGATGAAGCGGTTGTATTCATGGGTGCCCGCCGGCAACAGACGCAGCACGTATTCCGCGCCCACGATGGCCATCAGGAAAGACTTGGCATTGCGGTTCAGCGTGGACATGAACACCCAGCCGCCGGGCTTCACCAGCGTGCCCAGCGCGGTCACGACCGAGGCCGGGTCCGGCACATGTTCCAGCATCTCCATGCAGGTCACCACATCGAATTCGCCGGGGCGCTGCGCCGCCAACTCTTCGACCGCGATTTCCTGATAGGCGACGTTCTCGGTGCCCGCTTCCATTGCATGCAGCTCGGCCACACGCAAGGACTTCACCGCCAGGTCGATCCCCAGCACATGAGCGCCCTTGCGGGCCATCGCATCCGCCAGGATGCCGCCGCCGCAGCCCACATCCAGCACGCGTTTGCCGGCGAGCGGGCTGTAGCCATCGATCCAGTTCAATCGCAGCGGATTGATGCGGTGCAGCGGTTTGAATTCACTTTCGGTATCCCACCAGCGGTGGGCCAGCTCGCTGAATTTTGCGAGTTCATTTGCATCGACGTTGGCCATGGGGCGCAATGGTAGATCAAGGGGACAAGAAAAAACCCCGCAAGCCTTTCGGCCTGCGGGGTTTGGATCGTTTCTGCATCAGGCCGCTGACGGCCCGAGGTGCTGAGGACGATTACTTGGTGGCGCGGGTGCCGACCACTTCGATTTCGACGCGGCGGTTCTTGGCGCGGCCTTCGGCGGTGGCGTTGTCAGCCACGGGCTGCTTCTCGCCCTTGCCTTCGGTGTACACGCGGTTCTTTTCCAGACCCTTGCTCACCAGATAGGCCTTGACGGCTTCAGCGCGGCGAACCGACAGCTTCTGATTGTACTCGTCGGAACCGACGCTGTCGGTGTGGCCGACGGCGATGATCACTTCGAGGTTGATGTCGCCGGTCTTGCCGACCAGGTCGTCCAGCGCGGTCTTGGCGTCCGGCTTCAGGACCGACTTGTCGAAGTCGAAGAAGGCGTCAGCAGCGTAGGTGACCTTTTCGCTGGTGGGCTTGGGCGGAACGACGATCGGAGCCGGGGTCGGCGCAGCGGCCGGAGCCGGAGCGGGGGCCGGAGCCGCCACCGCCACGGGAGCTGCAGCCGGCTTCAGAGCGCCGTCGCATTCCTTGGCGGCCGTGGCCGGGGTCCAAAAGGCATCGCGCCAGCACAGCTCGTTCGTGCCGTTCTTCCAAACGGTGCCGTCCGTAGCACGCCAGTTGTCCACGGTCTGGGCCATTGCACCGGAGGTGGCCAAAGCAGCGACAGCGAAGAGCGACGCCACGCGGTTCAGTTTCTTCATGATTCTCCTCTCAAGGAAAGCCGCAGTTGCCCTGCGAAATGTCCAATGTCGGAACTAAAAACCTCAAGAGCCACCAGAGACCGCGCGTACTTCTGCACACGACCAAGGGTTTCTCCTAGGGACCGACCGATTGTGCCATAGGGCAACAGGTCGATTTCATTCTCGCCGGGTGCACCGCGATCGCGCATGAAGCTGTTGCGCAGGTGAGACAAGCGCAGGCCTTTAGAATGTCATTCTTCTGCTAATTCCAGAGGCCGGCGTTCCCCTGCGCGCGGCCTGCCGCGCATGACCCAGTTCGCCAAGGAAACCCTGCCGATCAGCCTCGAAGAGGAGATGCGCCGCTCCTACCTCGATTACGCCATGAGCGTGATCGTGGGACGCGCCCTCCCCGACGCGCGTGACGGCCTCAAACCCGTGCATCGGCGCGTGCTCTTCGCGATGCACGAGCTGAACAACGACTGGAACCGTCCCTACAAGAAGTCAGCCCGTATCGTGGGCGACGTGATTGGTAAATACCACCCGCACGGTGACAGCGCGGTCTACGACACGATCGTGCGTCTGGCCCAGGATTTCTCCCTGCGCCACATGCTGGTGGATGGTCAGGGCAATTTCGGCTCGGTGGACGGTGACAGCGCCGCCGCCATGCGATACACGGAAATCCGTCTGTCGAAAATCTCCCACGAAATGCTGGCAGATATCGACAAGGAAACCGTCGACTACGGCCCGAACTATGACGGCAGCCTGAAAGAACCGCTGGTATTGCCCAACCGGTTGCCCAACCTGCTGGTCAATGGGTCGTCGGGTATTGCAGTCGGCATGGCCACGAATATTCCGCCGCACAACCTCAACGAGGTGGTGGACGCCTGCCTGCATACCCTCAAAAACCCGGAATGCACCATCGAAGAACTGATGGAAATCATCCCGGCGCCTGACTTCCCCACCGCCGGTGTCATCTACGGCCTGAGCGGCGTGCGGGAAGGCTACCGCACCGGTCGCGGCAAGGTGGTGATGCGGGCCAAGGTCCACTTCGAAGACATCGACCGCGGCCAGCGCCAGGCCATCATCGTTGACGAGATCCCGTATCAAGTTAACAAGAAGACGTTGCTGGAGCGCATTGCCGAGCTGGTCCAGGACAAGAAGATCGAGGGCATCAGCCACATCCAGGACGAGTCCGACCGTTCCGGCATGCGGGTGGTGATCGAGCTCAAGCGGGGCGAAGTCCCCGAAGTGGTGCTCAACAACCTCTACAAGCAGACCCAGCTGCAGGACAGTTTCGGCATCAACATGGTGGCGCTGGTGGACGGCCAGCCCCGCCTGTGCAACCTGAAGGACCTGATCACGGTCTTCCTGGAGCACCGCCGCGAAGTCGTCACCCGCCGCACCATCTTCGAACTGCGCAAGGCCCGCGAGCGCGGCCATTTGCTCGAAGGCCTGGCGGTGGCGCTGGCCAACATCGACGAGTTCATCAAGATCATCCGCGAATCCCCCACCCCGCCGGTGGCCAAGGCCGAGCTGATGACCCGTTCCTGGGACTCCTCGCTGGTGCGCGAGATGCTCACCCGCGCCGCAGGCGAGACCGCCGGCGGCTCCAGCGCCTACCGTCCGGAAGGCCTGCCGCTGCAGTACGGCATGCAGGCGGACGGCCTCTATCGCCTGTCCGACGAGCAGGCCGGCGAAATTCTCCAGATGCGTCTGCAACGCCTGACCGGCCTGGAGCAGGACAAGATCGTCGGCGAATACCGCGACGTGATGGCCCAGATCGCCGACCTGCTGGACATCCTGGCCACGCCGGCCCGTGTGACCACCATCATCAGCGACGAGTTGGTGGCCGTGCGTCAGGAATTCGGCCAGACCAAGCTGGGTGCCCGCCGCAGCGTGATCGAGCACAACGCCCAGGAACTGGGCACCGAAGACCTGATCACCCCCACCGACATGGTGGTGACGCTCTCCCACACCGGCTACATCAAGAGCCAGGCCCTGAGCGAATACCGGGCCCAGCGCCGCGGCGGCCGCGGCAAGCAGGCCACCGCCACGAAGGAAGATGACTGGATCGACCAGCTCTTCATCGCCAACACCCACGACTGGATGCTGTGCTTCAGCAACCGCGGCCGGGTGTACTGGCTGAAGGTCTGGGAAGTGCCGCAGGGCTCGCGCAATTCGCGCGGCAAGCCCATCGTCAACATGTTCCCGCTGCAGCCGGAAGAGAAGATCAACGTCGTGCTCCCGCTGACCGGCGAGTTCCGCACCTTCCCTGAAGACCACTTCATCTTCTTCGCCACCGCCCTGGGCACGGTGAAGAAGACCTCGCTGAAGGACTTCAGCAATCCGCGCAAGGCCGGCATCATCGCGGTCGATCTGGATGACGGCGACTACCTCATCGGCGCCGCCTTGACGGATGGCCAGCATGACGTGATGCTGTTCTCCGACGGCGGCAAGGCCGTGCGCTTCGATGAAGACGATGTCCGCCCGATGGGCCGCCAAGCCCGCGGTGTGCGCGGCATGATGCTGGAGCCCGATCAGCGCCTGATCGCCATGCTGGTGGCCGAGGACGAAAGCCAGAGCGTGCTGACCGCCACCGAGAACGGCTACGGCAAGCGCACCAGCATCGTGGAATACACGCGCCATGGCCGCGGCACCAAGGGCATGATTGCCATCCAGCAGAGCGAGCGCAATGGTCGCGTCGTGGCCGCCACCTTGGTGCGTCCTGAAGATGAGATCATGCTCATCACCGATACCGGCGTTCTGGTGCGCACCCGCGTGTCCGAAATCCGCGAGCTGGGCCGCGCCACGCAGGGCGTGACCCTGATTGCACTGGACGAAGGCGCCAAGCTCTCCGGACTGCAGCGCATCGTCGAGAACGATGCCAACGACGCTTTGGTCGAAGGCACCGACGGCACCCCCACCCCGGACACCGATGGCAATGGCGCCACCGGGTCCACCTCCGAACCTGACGCGAAGGAATGATCTTGTTGCTCAAGTCTGTACAAGTGGGGGCCCTCGCGGCCGCCCTGCTGATCTCGCCCCTGGCCTTTGCCCAGAAGGCAGACAGCTCGCCCGCCAAGAAGGAACTGATCGGCAAGGTGCTCAAGCTCCAGCAGCCGGCCATCGACCAGTTGACCGTGAGCGTGCTGAGCCGCCCGGTCAATGACCTGGCCCAGAAGCTGATGCCCGCCATCCGCAATCTGCCGGAAGCCAAGCGCGAATCGACCGCCAAGTCCATCGACGCCACGCTGCGCAAGTTCATGGACGACAACGCTCCGGCGCTGATCGACAAGGGCAAGTCCATCCAGGCCTCCACCATCGGCGTGACCCTGGACGAGAAGTTCAACGAAGACGAGCTGAAGCAACTGGTGGCCTGGCTCGAATCGCCGGTCAGCAAGAAGTTCGCTGAAGTGGCACCGGACCTGCAAGCCGCCTACACGAAGAAGCTGATCGACGACAGCGGCAAGTCACTGGACGAGAAGTTCAACACCCTGCAGGCCAACATCGCCAAGCAGCTGGGTCTGGACACTCCGGCCGGCACCGGTGCCGCATCGGGCGCTCAGAAGCCGGCGACGCCGAAGAAGTAAGCCGCGTCCCGGTCGCCCCTCCGTCGCCGCACCCACAGCCCCCTCCATGACTGCCTCGATGCCCGCCACCCACCGCCCGTTCAACTTCTCCGCCGGTCCCTCCGCAGTGCCTGAAGAGGTGCTGAGCCAGGTGGCTGCGGAGATGCTGGACTGGCAGGGCAGCGGCATGTCGGTCATGGAGATGAGCCACCGCGGCAAGGAATTCGGCGCCATCCACGAGGCGGCCCTGCGCAACCTGCGCGAGCTGCTGCAGATCCCGTCCCACTTCCGCATCCTGTTCATGCAGGGCGGCGGGCTGGGCGAGAACGCCATCGTCCCGCTGAACCTGTCGCGAGGCGGTGCGGTGGATGTGGTGGTGACCGGCGCCTGGTCGCGCAAGAGCGCGGCCGAGGCCCGCCGGTATGCCGACGTGAAGATCGCCGCTGACGGCGCCAACACCGACGGCCGCCACCAGGCGATTCCGCCGGCGACCAGTTGGCAGCTGCGCCCCGATGCGTCCTACGTGCATGTCTGCAGCAACGAGACCATCGACGGCCTGGAATTCCAGCAGTTGCCCGACCTCAAGGGATTGGGCTCCGACGCACCGCTGGTCATCGACTGCTCCTCCCACATCCTGTCGCGCACGGTGGACTGGTCCAAGGTCGGACTGGCCTTTGCCGGCGCGCAGAAGAACATCGGTCCCGCCGGCCTGACGCTGGTGGTGGTCCGCGAGGACCTGCTGGGCCATGCCCTGCCGGTCTGCCCCTCGGCCTTCAACTACCAGACGGTGGCCGACAACAATTCCATGTTCAACACCCCGCCGACCTTCGCGATCTATGTCGCCGGTCTGGTGTTCGAGTGGGTGCAGCGCTTCCAGTACGCCGGCAAGACCGGCCTGGCCGCGCTGGAACAGCGCAACATCGACAAGGCCGCCCTGCTCTACCAGACGCTGGATGCCTCGTCGCTGTTCGAGAACCGTGTCGCGCCCGAGGCGCGGTCGCGGATGAACATTCCATTCTTTCTGCGTGACGAGCGTCTGAACGACGACTTCCTGGCCGGCGCCAGGGCGCGCGGGCTGCTGCAACTCAAAGGCCACAAGTCGGTAGGCGGCATGCGGGCATCGATCTACAACGCGATGCCGCTGGAGGGTGTCCAGGCTCTGGTGAGCTACCTCAAGGACTTCGAGACCCAACATGGCTGACGCCGCCGATTCCTCCTCCCTGCCGACGCCCATCGCCAGCCCCGAGCTGCTGGTGCTGCGCGACCAGATCGATGCGCTGGACAGCCAGTTGCTGACCCTGCTGAACCAGCGGGCCCATGTGGCCGAGCAGGTCGGCGAGATCAAGCGCCGCGACGGCACCCCCTTCTTCCGCCCGGACCGCGTGGCCCAGGTGATTGCCAAGATCAAGGCCGCCAACCCTGGCCCGCTCAAGAGCGAGCATGTGGCGGCCATCTGGCGCGAAATCATGTCCGCCTGCCTGGCGCTGGAGTCGCCCCAGCGGGTGGCCGTGCTGGGCCCCTTCGGCACCTTCTGCGAGCAAGCCGCCATTGAATACTTTGGCGGCGCGGCCGACCTCATCTACTGCAACAGCTTTGACGAGGTCTTCCACGCCACCGCCTCCGGCAGCGCCCAGTACGGCGTGGTCGGCGTGGAGAACATGACCGAGGGCGTGGTCACCCGCTCACTCGACCTGTTCCTGCACACGCCCACCCATCAGGTCGGCGAAGTCAGCCTGCTGATCCGCCACAACCTGCTGCGCAAGGAGAACTCGCTGGAGGGGGTGGAGGCCGTGCTGGCCCATCCGCAGGCCCTGGCCCAGTGCCAGAACTGGCTGTCCAAGCACCTGCCCAACGCCGAGCGCCGCGCCGTCTCCAGCAATGCGGAAGGCGCCCGTCTGGCGGCCACCAATCCGGCCTGGGCGGCCATCGCCAGTGAACGCGCCGCGCCGCTGTTCGGTCTGCACATCGTGGCCCATGCGGTCCAGGATGAAGCCTACAACCGCACGCGGTTCGCCATCATCACGCTGCCGCAGACCATGGACATGCCGCCGGCCAGCGGCCGCGACTGCACCAGCCTCGTCGTGTCGGTGCACAACCGCCCGGGGGCCATGCATGACCTGCTGGTGCCGCTCAAGCAGCACGGCGTGTCCATGACCCGACTCGAGTCCCGGCCGGCCCGCACCGGCCAGTGGGAGTATTACTTCTATATCGACCTGGACGGGCATCCGTCCCAGCCGCATGTCGCGGCGGCCCTGTCGGAGTTGCGGGAACTCTGCGCATTCTTCAAGATCATTGGCGCCTATCCATTGAAGGCCTGAGCACGGACCCCCAAGCCGGGGCAGGCAGGACGGCAATCAAGCCTCACAATCACGGGGTGACAAGACGGCTACTCGAACACGCAATGCACAAGGGAGCTCATCGGCTGGCAGCTCGGATGCCGCCATGAGCAAGTCGGCCGACCCAAACGGCAGCCCGGGGGCTCACAAGGTCCCCAGCAAAACAGGTAGTTCATCAGCTAGCAAGGCGGGTAGAAAAGCGGTGTCTGCGACCTTCAATCAACTCGGTGTGATCGGCTGCGGCCTCATGGGAGGCTCTTTTGCGCTGGCCATGAAAAAGGCCGGCCTGGTCCGCCGTGTGGTGGGCTACAGCAAGTCCCCGTCCACCACCGAAACCGCCCGGCGCATGGGCGTGATCGACCTGGCGGCGGAATCGGCCCTGCTGGCGGTGTCCGGATCGGACATCGTGCTGCTGGCCGTGCCGGTGGCCGCCACCGAATCCACCCTCAAGGCCATCCGCCATCTGATTCACAGCGACGTGCTGCTGATGGATGTCGGCTCGACCAAGGGCGACGTGGTGGATGCTGCCCGGCGCGCGCTGGGCAAGCAATTGCCCACCTTTGTGCCGGCCCATCCCATCGCTGGCAAGGAAACCGCAGGCGTACAGCATGCGGATGCCAATCTCTACCAGGGTCGCCAGGTCATCCTGACGCCGCTGGAGCAGACCCGTCCGGAACTGGTGCAGCGGGCCACCGACGTCTGGTCGGCCCTGGGCTGCCAGGTGCTGAAGATGGCGCCGCATAACCATGACGCCGCCTTCGCCGCGGTCAGTCATCTGCCGCATCTGCTGGCCTATGCCTACTTCAATGCGGTGGCGCGGCAGCCCTCGGGCCGCGACTTCCTGAGCCTGGCCGGGTCCGGCTTCCGGGATTTCACCCGGATTGCGGCGAGCGACCCCACCATCTGGCGGGACATCCTCATCGCCAACAAGCAGGAACTGCTGACCCAGACGCAGAAGTTCCGGGAGTCGCTGGACGCCATCGAGCAGGCCATCCAGAAGAGCGACACATCGGGGCTGGAAGCCATGATCCGTCAGGCTTCCGAGGGCCGGGGCCAGTGGCAGCTGAGCACCCCACCCAGCCCGCCGAAGTCAAAGTAGCGTTCTCGGGAAGGCGCGGGCCGCCTTCCTGCACCGACAATCAGACCGGCATTCCTGGCGCGCGCCGCCAGGGACCTTCTGCTTTCACACCGCCGAACCGGAACCGCCCGCATGCCGACCCATCGTCATGCCGGACGGTGGGTTCCAGTCCGGCCGATCCGGGCCATCGCCATGTACAAGACCGCCTATCTCGATCTGCCGCCGCTGCGTGGCGCCGCCGGCACGGTGTCCCTGCCGGGCTCCAAGAGCATTTCCAACCGCGTGCTGCTGCTGGCGGGCCTGTCCGAGGGCGAGACCCTGGTGCACGACCTGCTGGATTCGGACGACACCAAGGTCATGATCGCCGCCCTGCGCGAACTGGGCTGCGTGCTGCACCACCGGGACGACGGCGTGCTGTCGATCACCGGCCTGGGCGGGCGGCTGCAGCAGAAACAGGCCAAGCTGTTCCTGGGCAATGCCGGCACCGCCATGCGTCCGCTGACCGCCGCCCTGGCCCTGCTGGCCGCCACGCAGGGCGGGGAGTTCGAGCTCTCCGGCGTGCCGCGCATGCATGAGCGCCCCATCGGCGACCTGGTCGATGCCCTGCGGGCCCTGGGCTGCCCCATCGACTGCCTGGGCCAGGAAGGCTATCCGCCGCTGCGCTTGTCCGGGCCGGCGCCGCTGAGCCTGACGGCCCCGGTGCAGGTGCGCGGGGACGTGTCCAGCCAGTTCCTGACCGCGCTGCTGCTCGCCCTGCCCCTGGTGGCGGCCGGCGGCCTGGATGGCCACTCGCCCCAGGACATCGTCATCGAGGTCACCGGCGAGCTCATCTCCAAGCCCTACGTCCAGATCACCCTGGACCTGCTGGCCCGCTTCGGCGTGCAAGTGCAGCGGGATGCGGACTGGCAGCGCTTTGTCATTCCGGCCGGCAGCCGCTACGCCTCCCCGGGCGTGGTGCATGTGGAGGGGGACGCCTCGTCCGCCTCCTATTTCGTGGCGCTGGGGGCCATCGCGGCCGAGTCCGCGCCCATCCGCATCGAAGGTGTCGGCGCCAGCTCGGTACAAGGCGATGTCCGCTTCGTGGAAGCCGCCCAGGCCATGGGGGCCGCCGTCACCCTGGGCCCCAACTGGCTGGAAGTGCGCCGCGGTGCCTGGCCCCTGCGGGCCCTGGACCTGGACTGCAACCACATCCCCGACGCGGCCATGACCCTGGCCGTCATGGCGCTGTACGCCGACGGCCCCACCGTGCTGCGCAATATTGCGTCCTGGCGGGTGAAGGAAACCGACCGCATCGCCGCCATGGCCACCGAACTGCGCAAGCTCGGCGCCGAGGTGGAGGAAGGCCCGGACTGGTTGCGGGTGTTCCCGCTGCAGCACTGGCAGCCGGCCGCCATCCACACCTATGACGACCATCGGGTGGCCATGTGCTTCTCCCTGGCCGCCTTCAACGGTCTGGTGGCGGGGCGGGCGGAACAGGCGGTGCCTGTTCGCATCCTGGACCCGCAATGCGTGGCCAAGACCTTCCCGGACTACTTCGAAACCCTGTTCCGCGTGGTCCAGGCCCGTGCGCAGGACATCCCCGTGATCACCATCGACGGCCCGACCGCCTCCGGCAAGGGCACCCTGACCGATGAAGTGGCCCGGGCGCTGGGCTATGGCGTGCTGGATTCCGGATCGCTCTACCGCGTGACCGGCCTGGCCGCCCATCGGGCCGGGCTGGACCTGAACGACGGCGCCGCCGTCGCCGCGCTGGTGCCCACCCTGGACCTGCGTTTCGAGGAGGGCCGGGTGCTGCTGGACGATGAAGACGTCAGCAACGAACTCCGCCAGGAAGCCACCGGTCTGATGGCCTCCCAGGTGGGGGCCCATCCCCCGGTCCGCCAGGCCCTGCACCAGCTGCAGCTGGATTTCCGCCGCCTGCCAGGCCTGGTGGCCGACGGCCGGGACATGGGCACGGCCATCTTCCCGGACGCCTCGCTCAAGGTCTTCCTGACCGCCAGCGCCGCCACGCGGGCCGAGCGGCGGCTCAACCAATTGATTTCCAAGGGTATCCCGGCTAAACTTGCCGACTTGCGCGCAGATCTGGAAGCGCGTGATGCACGGGACAAGAGCCGCAGTGCATCACCCCTTCAGGCAGCTGCGGACGCGATTGAGCTGGACAACTCTGCACACTCCATTGAGGCATCGAAGGATCTTGTGCTGAGCTGGTGGCAAACAAAGCGCCCGTTCCCCCACTGATCCGCCAGCATGCTGGGCGTCACCCCTCCCTCCGAACGTCAGTTCATGGGGGTGACGTGTTCAACAACCTAACCCGCAAGTTCCGCTTGCACTAGCGTCTTGCACCAAACGCCCGCGCACCTCTCGGATCAGGCTGCTTGTCACCCAAGCGCCGGACGCTCTGTGCCTGGCAAGGAAATCTCACATGTCTGAATCTTTTGCCGCCCTTTTCGAGGAATCGCTGCAACGCGCCAACATGCGCACCGGCGAGGTCATCTCGGCTGAAGTGGTCCGTATCGAGCACAACTTCGTGGTGGTCAACGCCGGCCTGAAGTCTGAAGCCTACGTGCCCATCGAAGAGTTCAAGAATGACCAGGGCGAAGTCGAAGTCCAGGTGGGCGACTTCATCTCGGTGGCCATCGACGCCATCGAAAACGGCTACGGCGACACCATCCTGTCGCGCGACAAGGCCAAGCGCCTGGCTTCGTGGCTGTCGCTGGAGAACGCGCTGGAATCCGGCGAGTTCGTCACCGGCACCGTCTCCGGCAAGGTCAAGGGCGGTCTGACCGTCCTGGTCAACGGCATCCGCGCCTTCCTGCCCGGCTCGCTGCTCGACACCCGCCCGGTGAAGGACATGAGCCCGTTCGAGGGCAAGACCATGGAATTCAAGGTCATCAAGCTGGACCGCAAGCGCAACAACGTTGTGCTGTCGCGTCGCGCTGTGGTGGAAGCCTCCATGGGTGAAGAGCGCGCCAAGCTGCTCGAAACCCTGTCCGAAGGCGCCATCGTCAACGGCGTGGTCAAGAACATCACCGAATACGGTGCCTTCGTCGACCTAGGCGGCATCGACGGCCTGCTGCACA
>JAIXSE010000002.1 GCA_027484825.1 Rubrivivax sp.
CTTATTTCGATGACGCGCAGCGCCAGGCCACCAAGGATGCGGCCCAGCTGGCCGGCCTGGAGGTCCTGCGCCTGATCAACGAGCCGACCGCCGCCGCCATCGCCTATGGCCTGGACAACGGCAGCGAGGGCCTCTACGCCGTCTACGACCTGGGCGGCGGCACCTTCGACATTTCCCTGCTGCGCCTGACCCGCGGTGTCTTCGAGGTGGTCGCCACCGGCGGTGATGCCCAATTGGGTGGCGACGACTTCGATCGGCTGCTGGCCGACTGGGCCCTGCAGCAAGCCGGCCTGACGGTGCGCACCGCCCAGGACAAGCGCCGGGTGCTGGTGGCCGCGCGTGCCGCCAAGGAAGCCCTGACGGACCATCCGCAGGTCACCCTGGCTGCCACGCTGGATGCCGGCCGTTTGCAGATCGAGGTCAGCCGTGAGCAATTCGACAGCCTCACCCGCGCACTGGTGGACAAGACCCTGCTGGCCGTTCGCCGCGTGCTGCGCGATGCCAAGGTCAGCGCCGATGAAGTGCAGGGCACGGTGATGGTCGGCGGCTCCACCCGCATGCCGGGCGTCCGCCGCGCGGTCAGCGAGCTGTTCGGCCGCGAAGTGCTGACCAACCTGAATCCCGATGAAGTGGTCGCGCTGGGCGCCGCCTTGCAGGCCAACCAACTGGCCGGCAACAGCGCCGACGGCGAGATCCTGCTGCTGGACGTGATTCCCCTGTCCCTGGGTCTGGAGACCATGGGCGGCCTGGTGGAGCGCATCATCGAGCGCAATGCCACCATCCCGGTGGCCAAGGCCCAGGACTTCACCACCTTCAAGGACGGCCAGACCGCCCTTGCCGTGCATGTGCTGCAAGGCGAGCGCGAGCTGGTGAGCGAATGCCGCTCCCTGGCCCGTTTCGAGCTGCGCGGCATTCCGCCGATGGCCGCCGGTGCGGCCCGCATCCGGGTCAGCTTCCAGGTGGACGCCGACGGGCTGCTGAGCGTCTCCGCCCGCGAGATGATCTCGGGCGTGGAAGCCGCGGTGCAGGTCAAGCCGAGCTATGGCCTGTCCGACGACCAGATCGCCACCATGCTGCGGGAAGGCTTTGCCAGCGCAGAGAGCGACATGCAGGCCCGCAAGCTGCGCGAGGCCCGTGTGGAGGCTGAACGCATGCTGCTGGCCACCGCCTCGGCCCTGAAAGCCGATGGCGACCTGCTCAGCGACGACGAGCGCCAGTCCATTGCCGCGCTGGAAGACCAGTTGCGCAGCCAGGCGCAGACGGAAGACGCCGATGCCATCACGAATGCGGTCGAAGCGCTGGCCAAAGGCACTGAAGGCTTTGCCGCCGCGCGCATGAATCGCGGCATCCAGCAGGCCCTGACCGGCCGCAGCATCGATTCGGTCTGACCCAGGCAGCCGCCCGCGCACCAAGGAACCCCCATGCCCATCATCAAGATCCTGCCCCATCCCGAATACGCCCCCGAAGGCCGCACGCTGGAGGCGCCCGCTGGCACCACCATCTGCGAGGCCCTGCTGGACAACGGCGTGGAGATCGAACACGCCTGCGACCAGGTCTGCGCCTGCACCACCTGCCACGTCATCGTGCGGGAAGGCTTCGCGTCCCTGTCCGAGATGGAAGAGAACGAGGAAGACATGCTGGACCGCGCCTGGGGCCTGGAGCCCAATTCGCGCCTGTCCTGCCAGGCCATCCTGTCCAACACGCCGGTGACGGTCGAGATCCCCAAATACTCGATCAATCACGCCAAGGAAAACCACTGATCGGACCCTTGTCCATGCGTGTCCTCGGCATTGAATCTTCCTGCGACGAAACCGGCGTGGCGCTGGTCGACGGCTCCGGCGACGGCGTGCCGCGCCTGCTGGCCCATGCGCTGCACAGCCAGATCAGCATGCACCAGGCCTATGGCGGCGTGGTGCCGGAGCTGGCGTCCCGGGACCACATCCGGCGTGTGCTGCCGCTGACCCGCGAGGTGCTGGCCGGAGCCGGCCTGTCCCTGCAGGATGTGGATGTGGTGGCCTATACGCAAGGCCCGGGCCTGGCGGGGGCGCTGCTGGTGGGCGCGGGTGTGGCGGCGTCGCTGGGAGCGGCGCTGGACCGCCCGGTGCTGGGCGTGCACCATCTGGAGGGCCATCTGCTGTCGCCATTCCTGTCGGCGGACCCACCGGAGTTTCCGTTCGTGGCCTTGCTGGTCTCCGGCGGTCATACCCAGCTGATGCGGGTGGATGATGTCGGCAGCTACGAGCTGCTGGGCGAGACCATCGACGACGCCGCCGGTGAAGCATTCGACAAGTCCGCCAAGCTGCTGGGGTTGCCGTATCCCGGCGGCCCGCATCTGTCGCGGCTGGCGGAGCAGGGGCAGCCGGAGGCGTTCGCCCTGCCGCGTCCGCTGCTGCACAGCGGCAAGCCGGATTTCAGCTTTGCGGGTCTCAAGACGGCCGTGCTGACCCAGGTCCGGCGACTGGAACAGCAGCCCGGCGGCATCACCGAGGCGCAGCGCGCCGATCTGGCGGCCTCCACCCAGGCGGCCATCGTCGAGGTGCTGGTCAAGAAGTCCCTGCTGGCCCTGAAGGAAACGGGCCTCAAGCGTCTGGTGGTGGCCGGCGGCGTCGGTGCCAACCGGCATCTGCGGGACCAGCTCAATGCGGCTTGTGAACGCCGCAAGGTGCGGGTGCACTATCCCGAGCTGCATCTGTGCACCGACAACGGCGCCATGATCGCCCTGGCGGCCGCGCTTCGCTTGCAGCGCGACATGGGCGCGCTGACCCGCGGCGGCGGCTTCGAGGTGCGCCCGCGCTGGGATCTGGCATCGATCTGACCGAGCCGAGATGGGACCGACCTTGCTTGGCGCGAGCCTGCGCATGCGCCTGCGGCGCTCAGTGCCCATCAGGTGGATGACGTTCATCATGCGCCTGATGCCGCTGCCAAGGATCGCGCGATTCACCGCGTTCCGCCTGGCGCTGGCCCTGATCGGCGGCCTGCTGATGCACCCCGCCATGTCGGCAGGCCCCGAGCCCATCAAGCTGGGCCTGATCGAAGGCCTCTCCGGCCCTCTGGGCAATGGCGGTGAAGCGGTGTTCCGCAATCTGGTCTGGGCCAGCGAGCGGGTCAATGCCCGGGGCGGCGTGAAGCTGCCGGGTGGCGCCCGTCCGCTGCAGGTGCTGCGGTACGACAGCAAGGGGTCGGTGGAAGAGTCCCTCTCCCTGCTGCGCGGCGCCACCGATCAGGGCGTGAAGGTGGTCCTGCAAGGCAACAGCTCCGCGGTGGCCAGCGCCCTGATCGGGGCGCTGGATCGCCACAATGAACGCGACCCCGAACACCGCGCATTGCTGCTGAACTATGCGGCGGTGGACCCGGTGCTCACCGGCGCCCAGTGCAGCTTCTGGCACTTCCGCTTCGATGCCCACACCGACATGCGCCTGGCCGCCCTGGTGGAGGTGATCGCCCAGGACCGGCAGCTCAAGAAGCTCTACCTCATCGGCCAGGACTACAGCTTCGGCCAGCATCTGCGCGCGCAGGCGCGGGCGCTGCTGGCGCAGCGTCGTCCGGACCTGGAGATCGTCGGGGATGAGCTGCATCCGCTGGGCCGGGTGAAGGACTTCATGCCCTACGCCAGCAAGATCCGCAGCAGCGGTGCCCAGGCGGTGCTGACCGGCAATTGGGGCAATGACCTGACGCTGCTGATCAAGGCGTCCCGCGACCTCGGCCTGAGCACCCGGTTCTACACCTTCTACGGCAATGCCCTGGGCGTGCCCGGCGTGCTGGCGGATGCGGGCGTCGACCGGGTGCTGGCGGTGGCGGAATGGCATCCCAATGCCGGCGACATGGCCTCGGAGCGCTTCTACAAGGCCTTCCGCCAACGCTTCCCGCAGCCGCAGGACGACTATCTGCATGCCCGCATGCAGCTGATGATCGAGATGCTGGTGGCGGCCATGGAAAAGGCCGGCACCGATGAGCCCCGGGCCGTGGCCCTGGCACTCGAGAACCTGCGGCTGGACGGCCGCACGCTGGGCGTCGCGCACCAGGGCTGGATGCGACCCACCGACCATCAACTGCAGCAGCCGCTGTACGTGAGCATCATGCGGCGGGCCGGAGAGGCGGGTGTGCCTCACGACAACGAAGGCTCCGGATACGGCTTCCGCACCTTGCGCTACCTCGATGCGGCGCAGGCGGAATTGCCGGAGACGGCATGCCGGATGAAGCGGCCAGCGCGGTGAATCCGACCGACGGGGCGGCCGTGCGCCCAGCCACCACCCCGTGCGAGCGGTGACCCAATCGTCGAAAGCGGCTGGCTACACTCGACCGCTTCCGGCCACGCCTGCCGCAGCGGCCGTTGCGTCAACCCGATCCCGTTGGATGGTCCTGCCGTGAGTGTTCCTTCTTCTTCCCAGGCGCCCGATCGCACCACCGAGCCTGCTGCCGACCCCGCCAGTGTCTTTGGCCAACGCGCCTTCACCACCTTTCTGGCGGCGCGGCTGCTGGCGGTGCTCGCGGGCCAGATCCAGGCGGTGGTCGTCGCCTGGCAGGTCTATGACCTCACCCGTCAGCCGCTGGCCCTGGCTTATGTGGGCCTGGCGCAGTTCCTTCCCATGCTGGTGCTGCTGCTGCCAGCGGGCGACCTGATCGACCGGTTCAGCCGCAAGCCCATCCTCGCCCTGAGCTGGGGGCTCAGCGGCCTGTGCGGCGCCGGCCTGTGGTGGCTGGCCGGGCATGGCCATGCGGGCGTCAGCGGCATCTATGCGGTGCTGGTGGTCTTCGGCTGCGCACGGGCCTTTTCTGGCCCGGCGCTGCAGAGCCTGTTGCCCCAGGTGGTGCCGCGTGAGCAGCTCGCCCAGGCCATTGCCGCCAACAGCATGCTGATGCGGGCGGCGAATATCGGCGGCCCGTTCCTAGGGGGACTGCTCTACGCATGGGGCGGGGCCCAGCTCACCTTCGCCGTCTGCTTCCTCTGTTTTGCGCTGGGCACGCTGCTGTTTGTGGTCGGTGTCCGGGTGCGGCCGGTGGCCGTGTCCCTGGCCGCGACCCAGGGCAACATCTGGCAGCGCTTTGGGGCGGGCATCCATTTCATCCGCACCCGTCCCATCATCCTCGGGACGATCTCGCTGGACTTGTTTGCCGTGCTGCTGGGCGGCGTGGTGGCCTTGCTGCCGATTTATGCCGCCGAAGTCCTGCACGCCGGCCCGCAAGGGCTGGGAGCGCTGCGCAGCGCGATGGCGGTAGGTGAGGTGAGTGCCGGGCTCTACCTCAGCATGCGGCCGTTTGATCGCCAGGTGGGGCGCACCATGTTCATCGCCGTGGCCATCTTCGGCCTGGCGAACCTGGTGTTTTCGTTGTCCACCACCTTCTGGCTGTCGTTTGCCGCCTTGATGATCGCCGGTGCTGCGGACATGGTCAGCGTCTACATCCGCGGGGCCCTGGTGCAGTTTTCCACCCCGGACGACATGCGCGGCCGGGTCAATGCCGTCAACATGCTGTTCATCGGGTCTTCCAATGAACTGGGTGAGTTCCGGGCTGGCAGTGCAGCGGCGGCGCTGGGCGTGGTGCCGGCGGCGGTGACCGGGGCGCTGTGCACCCTGGGGGTGGTCAGCGCCTGGGCGCTGCTGTTCAAACCGTTGCGCCAGGTCAACCGGTTCGAGGAGGCCACACCCGCACTCACGCGCGAACGGGCAGCCGGCGTTTCGACGTCCTAACCCGATCGGGTTATCGACCCAACAGGGGCATCCGCCGATGATGCCGACCGTTCCGGTATCGTACGCAGCATGGCCGATCTTCCCTCCGACACACCGTCCCCTGTACCGCTCGTTCCGGCAGGACGTCTGCAGGCGCCCATCCGCATCCTGACGGTGGACGACCATCCGCTGCTGCGCGAGGGCATTGCCGGTACGCTGGAAGACGAACCGGACCTGCGCCTGGTGGCCGAGGCCGCCAGCGGACAGGAGGCCCTGGCCCGTTTCCGGGAACACCGTCCGGACATCACCCTGATGGACGTGCGCCTGCCCGACATGGACGGCATCGATTGCATGGCCACCTTGCGGCAGGAGTTTCCGGATGCCCGCATCATCATCCTGACCACCTATCGCGGCGATGTGCAGGTGCGCCGCGCGCTGGCCGGCGGGGCGATGGGTTATCTGCTCAAGAGCATGCTGCGCAAGGACCTGGTGGACACCATCCGAGCCGTGCATGAGGGTCAGCGCTGCATTCCCGGCGAGATCGCCCGCATGCTGAACGAGGACACCGAAGGCAGCCTGTCGCCGCGGGAGATCGAAGTGCTGCGTCTGGTGGCGGAAGGCCATTCCAACAAGCGGGTGGGCGTGGCGCTGGGGGTGAGCGAGGAGACGGTGAAGATGCACATGAAGAGCGTGCTGTCCAAGCTCAATGCCAATGACCGCACGCATGCGGTGACGATCGCGCTCAAGCGCGGCTACTTTTCACCCTGACCCTGAACCCGCATTCCGGCCCTTCGCGGCTCAGCGAGGCTATGCGCGGCCAGGCGCGGTCCAAAAAAAAAGGCCGCGCAGGTCCGAGGACACCGCGCGGCAACAGGGAGGATGCGGTCAGAGAGTCAGAGAGAGTCACAAGTCAAAGCACGCACAAAGAGCGGAGGAAGCGCGCTTCCCCTGTGCCCGCTGCCCGTCTGAGCATCACGATTGCATGCGAACCGTGACGGGAAGGGCAGGGGGCAGGAGCGGATCGTTGCCGATCAGCTCAGCCAACGGTCGTCGGCATTCTGTTGCCAGGTGTCGAGTTGGCGGTCCGCTTCGTCGCGGGCGATGCCATACCGTTCCTGAATCTTGCCGGACAGCTGTTCACGCTTGCCGGCAATCACATCGATATCGTCGTCGGTCAGCTTGCCCCATTGCTCGCGGACCTTGCCCTTGAGTTGGGTCCAGTTGCCTTCAATACGGTCCCAGTTCATGGTGAACTCCTTGCTCGGTGAGGGAATGAGTTCACTGTAGCGAGGCCGGCGGGGTCATCAGGTCAGACAAGCTTCGAAGCGTTTGTAGGACAAAGCGCTTGTCAGTGCTTGAGCACATGCGGCGGCAGGTAATCCTTGCCCACCATGGCCCGCGCGAAGAGGTAGTTGTTGCGGGCGCGGGCCGGGAGGCTGTCCAGATCGACATGGCCTTCGTGGTCGCAGGGGAAGGACATGGCGCGTCCCGGATCGAAGAGGGATTCGAAGCGTACCTCGTAGTGTTGAACTTCGTAGTGTTTAACTTCGCAGTGTTGGAGGTCGTCAGCGGCGATCTGGAGGGAGCTCATCGGATTTCTCCTTGCGGGAAACGTTGAGTGAAATATGGTCGCCCGCGGTTCTGGCAGCCATAGGTGGACTTCGGTGACGTGTGTCGGTCAGCCGAACCGTTCGATGTGCGGTTTCGTCCTACAAGCCGGGTTTGAAAATCCCAGGCCTGAGCGCCGTACGGCACCAAAGCTGCTCCATCCCCTTGAAGGCTTCGGACCCGCGCCAGAGCGGCAAAGCCTGCGGTGTGGGACTGCGCCTACACCGCTTCGCGGCCTTGGCCGCTTCGTTGCCGCACGTCCAGCCGGGCAGGATGAGCGCTATCGCAACCTGATCCTGTTTCCGGTTCTCCATGCCGCCCTCTGCGCTGTCCCCAACAGCGGGTGGCGGCAAGGAAACCAGCCCAGCCTGTGCATGCCTGCGGCGCCATCCGCGCGCATGCCACCAATCACGAGGTCTTCCATGGACGACATGTTGATGCTGATGACGCTGGCTTCCTGCACTGCAACCGCCCTGGCGCTGCGCCTGTGGCAGTTTCTTGAAGACCTGGGACAGGATGATCACCTGGAGGATTTGCCATGAGCGCCCGACCCCCTTTGCCCCCCGAGCATCCCGCTGACGAGTCCGTGCTGGACGCCTCGGTCGCCATGCAGCAGGTGGACGATCAACCGCTGGACAACAGCGCCTTTGTCTGCGGCGAGGTGAGCTACCGGACCGGCGACGGCCCCATGCTGCAGATTCCCCAGGGACCGGTGAAGGTCTCAGTGGGCGAGCACGACGTCACGCTGGGCTGGGAAGACGAGGACAACCGCATGAGTGCGGTGATGCCGCGCACCGAATACGCCCGTTTTGTGGGCGCCGGGGCGATCAAGCCAGTGGTGCCGGCCACACCCACGGCGGGTTGATCGGGTTGGCCGAGCGCCCATGACAATCGCCCCCGAGGGGGCGATTTTTCATTGCAGGTTCATGGCCGCTTCATTGCAGGAAACACGGAAACGAACCGCCTGAGCGGTGCTCAGGCGGGCTTGCTTACATCCACGCCACGCCGTAGTAGTCGTAGATCTTGCGGCCATAGTCGTCCGAGTATTCCGGACGCTCGGCCTGCGCATACTTCGGCGCCTTCTCCAACTGGTCATCACGCAGCGGCACGACATAGCCGTCCAGGCCGGTGTCGTACTTCAGCATGTTCCAGGGGATGGGATAACGGTCGGTGCCGATGCCCATGAAGCCGCCGAATTCCAGGGCCGCATAACGGACCAGGCCGGTGCGCTTGTCGATGACGAGATTGTCGATGGTGCCGAGCTTGTCGCCGTTGCCGTTGTAGACCTTGGTGCCTTCAACGCGGTCGGACGAGATGGTGGTGCTTGCCATACAGGTCTCCTTGGGGTTGCTACGCTGCATGGGTGGCAAATCGCGTGCCTCGCCGGGCAGGTATTGCCTTTGCTGCCTGATGGCCTCGTCCTCACGGCCAGACGGTCTCGGCCTCAAGATCTCATGGCCCCATGGCCCCATGGCCCCATCCGACAGGAGTCTCATCATCAAGCTGCCTAAACCCCTTCGAGAAGCCGCAGAGCTGATCACCGAAGCGGCCCAGGGCTGGAGCGACGACAACGTCCCCAGCATGGGCGCCGCATTGGCCTACTACACGCTGTTCTCCATCGCGCCACTGCTGCTGATCGTGATTGCGGTCGCGGGGCTGGTGTTCGGCGAACAAGCGGCGCGAGGCGAGGTGATGGACCAGTTGTCCGACCTCATCGGCCTGCAGGGCGCGATGGCGGTGGAAGACCTGCTCAAGCGGGTCAATCGACCGGAGGAGGGCGGCTGGGCAGCGCTCATCGGCACGGTCGTGCTGATCGTTGGCGCGACCTCGGTGTTCGCCGAGCTTCACAACTCCCTGAACCGCATCTGGAAAGTGCCGCCGCCCAAGTCGGTGCCGGTGTGGCGCAGCCTGTGGACGGTCATCCGCCGTCGTCTGCTGTCGCTCGGGCTCATCATGGGCCTGGGGTTCCTGTCGATGATTTCGATGGTGGCCAGCGTTGCATTGGCCGCCATGGGCAAATGGTGGACGCCGTGGCTCGGGGACGACTTCCTGCTGCTGGCCCAGGTGGTCAATGCCGTGCTGTCTTATGGCCTCATCACCGTCATGTTTGCCGTGATCTATAAGTGGGTGCCGGACGTCCCGATCCGCTGGCGCGATGTGTGGGTGGGAGCGCTCATCACTGCCGCTTTGTTCAGTTTGGGCAAGGCATTGATCGGACTCTATATCGGCCGCAGTGCGGTGAGTTCGGCATACGGTGCGGCCGCGTCCCTGGTCGTGATGATGCTGTGGGTCTACTACTCCACGCAGGTCTTCCTCATGGGGGCTGAATTGAGCTGGGCATTCTCGAGGCGGCACAGTTTGAAGGAGCACGTCATGGCGATTGAAGCGGGCTCGGAACGTGACTGACGCTGGATGAACATTCGCGATTGAAGTGTTAGCGTGAACATTGAATGGGTCAATCAAAGCTGCGTTTCAATGCGAGTGTCATCAATGATCAAAATGCCTGAGACCTCGATGCCATCGACGTAAAAGCGCGCAAGCGGTGCTGCAAGAAACGTGTCGACATGGATCGATGCCGAAGGTCCTTGGCGGCACACCCATTGCCGGATTGAGATACGGACCCGGGCCAATGTGACTCCGCTGGGAGTTCGATGGCCGATGAGGTTTGTTCAATCGTTCAGACGACCGAAAGGAATTCGACATGAACCAGCATGGGCAACACCGAGGAAGCAGTGATGACGAGCGACGCAGCGACGGGACACAGCAGTCCTCATCGCGCAGTGACGTCAGTCAGCAATATGGCAGCTCGCCAGGGCAGCAGGGCCAGCAGGCCTACCAGGGGCAGAGTGGTCAGCGTGAGGGCTACGGCCAGAGCGGCCAGAGCGGTCAGCAGAGCGGGGGCTTCCAAAGCGGCAGCCACCAGAGTGGGGGCTATCAGGGTGGCGGCGACCGGGGCGGTTCGCAGGGCAGCTACCCAGGCAGCATGCAAGGCGGCTCGCGCAGCTATGAAGGCAGTGAAGGGTATGCCGGCTACCAGAGCGGCGGCCAGCAGGGCAGCTATCGCGACCAGGGCCCTCGCCATGAAGGCTGGCGCGAGGACCGGGGCGGCGCCCAGGACTTCAGTGGCCATTACGGCGCTCCCAGCGGATATGGGGCAGGCTCCGGGGGCTACGGCGCTCAAGGCGGCGGGTACGGCGGGTACGGCGGTCACCAAGGCGGCAATGACGCTGGCCCCTACCGTGGCAACTATGGTGGCAACTACGGCGGTCAGGCCGGCCAAGGCTACGGCAGCCAGGGCGGCTATGGCAGTCATGGGGGCATGCAGGGCGGCTACGGGAGTGGCCCCGGCGGGTTGAACCCAGGTGGTTACGGTGCGGGTCAGCAGGCCGGTGGTTATCAGGGCGGCACCTACCAGCCTGGCGGTTATGGGCCGTCCACCGGAGGCTACCAAGGCGGCTATCCGGGCCGCTATCAGGGGGGCAACCAGGGCGGAAACCAGGGCAGCTACCAGGGCGGCACCTACCAGGGCGGCACCTACCAGGGTGGCACCTACCAGGGTGGCGGCTATCAAGGCGGCTCGCAGGCGGGTGGCTATCAAGCGGAGCAGGGCGGCTTTCAGGGCGCCTCCGGCCCGAGCGCTTATCAAGGGTCGCAAGGCGGGTACGGCGGGTATGGACAAGGTCTGGGGCAAGGTCTGGGGCAAGGCCAGAACCGGAACTACGGCAACGGCCAGCCGACCCACCATGACCCGGACTACCACCAGTGGCGCACGGAACAGCTGCGCAACCTCGATGACGACTACCACTCCTGGCGCCAGGACCGCTACCAGAAGTTCAGCGAGGACTTCAACAAGTGGCGCTCCAACCGCTCTGGCCGCAGTGCGTCCGACACGTCGGAGCTGTCAGTGGGCAGCGGGTCGATGGGGAGCAGCACCAGCGGCCTGTCTGCGTCCAGCAGCACGCCGGGAGCCTCCACATCGTCAGGCCCCAGCACCGGGGCGTCGAGTTCGGGCGGCAGCGCCCTTGGCGGCAGCACCGGCTCCTCACTGACGTCCTCCTCCTCGTCTGGCAAGACGAAGTAAGCCGTGATGCTCCGGCGGCCCCTGTGCGGACCTGAACGCCACACAGAGGTCGTCGGCGCTGATGACCGTGATGACTGTGATGACCGCTCATGGCCGGTACGCAGCGGGTGCTGTGCTTGACAGGCACCGAGCTTGCCAGGCATGACAGGCACAGAGCCGACGGCCCCATCCCGGGGGGTGCGCCTGGTTCTACGCGACATCCAGTTGTTTTCAACGATTCAAGGAGATAGCCATGAACAATCGTTCCAAGATCACCACCGTGGCCATGGCCGTGGCACTGGCCAGCGGCGTCGGTATCCTGCATGCACAAAGCGGTGGCAATGGACAAGGCAGCTCGGGCAGCACCAGCGCCCGCGATCGCAGCAACGATCCTCTGTCCAACAACAACGACCAGATGCGGCAGGGCAATGCCACAACGAATGCATCCACCGCCAATGGCACCACCACCAGCAGCCAGAACAACGGCAACAACAACACGACCGAGACCTGGCAGGACCCCAATCGCAACACCACGGGGAACACCGGCACCATGAACGGCACCAACAGCAGCACGTCGACCATGGACACCAACAACTCGGGTGCCATGTCCACCGACAACACCGCAGCGGGTGCCAATGACCGTTCGCTGCCGGCCCGCGCCGACCGCAACTAAGTCTTGCGGCCCCACACAAAGCGACCTGCGGGTCGCTTTTTTACTTGTGGTTCGTTGGTCATCCAGCAGGCTTGATATTTCTCAATGAATGGAGCGGTGTGCTCTCGGCTTGGGTGCAGCGCCGCAGCTGCGGGCCACCCAGGGGGTGGCGATGTCCGGGCGGGCATCGCAGGTCTTTCCGAGGCAAGCCGCACATGTCCTATACGTTCCCCGCTTCTGTTCCCATGGCTGGGCCCTCAATGCCCATCTGGCAAGGGGCCCCGATGCAGCCCTCCCACGGCCCGCAAGCGCCCGGGTTGCAGACGGGCGCTTATCCCGCCGCGCCTTTGCTGGGCCCCGGTACCAGCGAGGCCGACAACGCGGTGGCGCATCAGTTGATGCAACGATTGAATGCGCAGTTCGGGTCCACGGCGGCCTGGCTGCCCACGCTGGACTCGCTGGCCCGTGTCTGCAACAGCCTGACGCCGGCAGAGCAGGACATGGTGCAGCGGCATCTGTTCCCAGCCAGCGCCAATCAGCTTCGACAGCTGGAGCAGCGCTGGAACGACCGTCGCGCGATGGCCGAGGTGCTGAGCCACGAAGAAGAGGGGGCGGATGATCCGGCGGATGCCGGAGGAGGCACCAAAGCCGGTCCGCCGTGGGAACAAGAGCCCAGCGGGCGGCCCGGCACTGGCGGGGAGCGATGGCATCCGTCGCAGATGCATGCCGCCTACGGCGGTTATCCCGGTCAGGACCTTCGCAGCGCACGCGGGGGCCCCGGCCCTGCCGGATGGACCGGGCCCGCGGTGCCTCCCGCGCCCATGGGCAAGTTCCCGGCCTCGGGCCCGATCAGGACGGCGCCGATGCCATCCCCGAGCGCTTCCCCAGTCCCGCTGCCAAGGCCGGGCGCCACGGCTCCCATGATGTCGCCCCCTGGCACGCCGACGCCGCCCGCCATGACACCTCCTGCCTGGACACCCAGCCCCGCCTATCCCTCCGGATGGTCGGGGGGCACGCCCGCCGCGTTCAATGGGCAAGGTTTTGCGCCGGCGGCCCAGTGGCCCGGTGTTGCGGCTTCGCCGTATGCAGCCCCGCCGTATGCGGCCCCGCCCTCGGTGGTGTTTGCCCCGGCCCCCTTCATCCCGCAGCCCGCCGTCGTCTGGGACGCCTGCGGCGGTTTTGTGCCCTACCCGTCGTGCCAGACCTGGAACTTTGTGCCTGGGCCGGGCTGGCCGGCAGTCGGCTTCGGCATGAGCTCGCCGCTGGCCCCTTGCTGGGGGGATGTCTCGGCGGCCGGCGTGGGGCTCGGACTGGGGGCGGGCATCGGAGCCGGTATCGGAGCCGGTGTCGGCCACATGCTGGGGGCATTTGCCTTCGGCCACCATTTCTTCTGACGGTATGGACCCCAATCGTCTGGCGCCCGGCCATCTGCGCCTTCTTCGCGCACCGCGGCCGGCGGGTCTGCAAACGCCACCGCCCAGGCGCCAGCCGTGGCCCATGGGGGGGACAGCGTCGAGCTCCGGGGCCGGGGCTGCGCTGGACGGTGCCGGTTCATCCTCAGCGAGTGAGCGCGCCGGCGAGGGCAGGGACCGGACGGTGGACGCAGTGAGCGACGCCGCAGTCGTGGCTGCCAGACGAAACGGGCTCACCTTCGCGCTCCAACCCGGGGCGGTCTACCGGGTGACGTGCCATACAGAGCAATCAGCGCTTGAGCCGTCGGCGGGCTCGAGCAGCCCCAACGGGATGCGCGCAGGCGCTGAATACGGCGGGTCCGCGTCCAGGCCGGCGACAGCCAAGCATGCCGGCATCCCGGGGGCGCCGGAAGCTTCCCCAAGGTATTCGGGGCCTTCGGGGCCTTCTGCGGGACGTGCACCGGTTCCGCTCGAAGCCCTGCAGCGTCGAACTCTGTCCGCGCCATCCGTCGGCCTTGCATCGCCCCCCGACCCCAGTCGTGTCACCACCAGGCCTCAGGCCAGCCCCCACAGCGGTCCGAACGCCGGCTCCCATGCGGGTTCCAACGCCAGCCCGAACGCCCCTTCCGCTGACCTGGTGGCCCTGTGCCGTCTGCCCGTGATGCAACGTCTGCTGACCCTTGCCCAGTCCCGCCAGACGCTGCTGGCCTTTGAATTGCAGTTGACCTGCGACTACCGCCGCAGCCATCCCTATGCGGATGAAGCGGAACTGGCGCGTGCCGTCTACGGCGACCCGCGTTATGAGCAGATGATCAACCGCCTCAAGTTCGCCGACAGCCCGCAATGTGCACGTCTGCTGGCCGCGCGGATTGCGCGGGACACCAGCGGCCTGTCGGTCTGTACCGCCACGGCGGCTGGCTTCGGCAGTGAGTTTGTCCTGGTCGCCATGCAACTGCCCACGGACCTGACCGACTGGCACGACCTGCCCGACGACGCGGTGCTGATGGACCCTTGGGCCCAGCGTCAGGGGGCTGCTCGAAGCCTGCTGATTGCCACCGGCCTGGCCAGCAGCACGATGCGGGTGGAGCGCTGCTTCACCTGAGCGTCAGGCCGCCTGGGCCTGCGCGGGAGGGCGGTGCAAGGCCAGAAGTTGCAGCAGTTTGTCAGGGTCCACCGGTTTTGTGAGATGGTGGTCGAAGCCCGCGTCCATCGCCTCGGCGCGATCGGACGCCTGTCCCCAACCGGTGATGGCCACCAGCACCGGCGCCTGCCGGTCGCCGCGGGCGCGCAGGCGGCGGGCCACCTCGTTGCCGTCCAGGCGCGGCATGCCGATGTCCAGCAGGCAAGCGTCCGGCGCGCTGCGATCGAAGACGTCCAGGGCCTCTTCGCCATCGAAGGCCAGCACCACCGAGTGGCCGTGCAGGCGCAGCAGCTCGGCCAGGCTTTCGGCGGCATCGCGGTTGTCGTCGGCGACCAGGATGTTGAGCGGCCCTGTCCGATAAGCCCCCAGCCGGCTCACCGGTTGCGACGGGGCCGAGGCGGTGCGTAGCGGCAGGCGAACCTCAAAGCGGCTGCCGCAGCCCGGGCCGTCGCTGTGCGCGCTGATGCGCCCGCCATGCAGTTCCACCAGCCCGCGTGTCAGGGCCAGGCCGATGCCCAGCCCTTCATTGACCCGGCCGCCCACCCGGCGTAGCTGGGTGAACATGTTGAACACTTCGCCCAGCGACTCGCGCGGGATGCCGATGCCGTTGTCGCAGACCTCGATCAGCACCTCGGCGCTGGCGCCGTGCAGTTCACGCCGGGCCCGGATGACCAATTGGCCGCCGGGTTCGGTGTACTTCGCGGCATTGGTCAGCAGGTTGGCCACCACCTGGGCCAGACGCAGGGCGTCTCCCTCAAAGCGCAGCGGCTGGGCGGGCAACTCCACCGCCAACTGGTGCTGGCGCGCTTCGATGGTGGGGCGGGCGGTTTCCACTGCCGATTCGATCACCGCATGCAACTGCACGTCCTCCAGCCGCAGGCTCAGCGCGCCGCGAGTGATGCGGGAGATGTCCAGCAGGTCGTCCAGCAACAGCGCCATGTGCTGCACCTGCCGCTCAATGACGCCATGGCTCCAGCGCTTCTGGGCGTCGGTGGCCTGCGGGCTGCTGGAGAGCAAGGCCGCCTGGCGGATGGGCGCGAGCGGATTGCGCAGCTCATGGGCCAGGGTGGCCAGGAACTCGTCCTTGCGACGGTCGGCCGCCTGCAGCTCGGCGCGGGCGCGGGCCCGCTCGGCATGCACGATGATCTTGCGGCTGCACAGGTCGGTGAGATCGGTTTCACGCAGGGTGATGTCGTGCGGGGTCCGGAAGTGCACGCTGATCAGGCCCAGCAGTTCCCCGCTGTCGCTCAGCAGCGGTGTGCTGTGCGCCGCCCCCATCTCCAGCGAAGCCGCCAGGGCCCGAATGTCCTGACAGCGCGGGTCGGTCTGGAAGTCGTTCACCACCACGCGGCCGCGCTGCACCCGTGCCAGACCGCAACTGCCGCGGCCGGCGTCCATCAGCCGCTGGAGCTGGTCCAGGGCCTGCGCGTCGTGGCCCACCGACGCCTTGATCTTCAACTGGCCGTCGTCTTCGTCCACAAAGGCCAGCACACCGTGCTCCGCATGGTGCAGGGCCACCACAACATCCAGCACCACCTGGAACTGCTGCACCAGTGGGCGCGGTTCCAGCAAGCGGGTGCTGAGTTCCTGCAGGCGGTGCAGGTCATTGACCCGGACGCTGAGCTTCTCCTGCGTGTCCTTGAGCTGGTTCTCCATGCGCTTGCGCTCGGTGATGTCGATCACCGCGCCCCGCACATGCGTCACCTGCAGGTCGTCCCGGATGAGGCGCACCCGCAGCAGCAGCCATTTCATGCCGTCCGGAGACGGCCAGGCCAGCTCATGTTCGAACCGGTCGCCCTGGCGATGCAGCAAATGCTCCTGGGCCAGCCGAGCCTGGGCCACGAGCTGCGGCGGGAAGCGTGAGAGCAGCGCCAGCGCGGGCATGGCCCGGTCCGGGGCGGTGACGCCGCACAGGCGCGCCAGCGGCGGGCTTACATACAGCGTGCCGGCGACCTTGTCGAATTCAAACAGGCCGACGTCGGTTTCCTCGGCCAGCAGCCGCAGTCGCGCCTGGGCCTGGGCGGTGCGCAAGCCGCCTTGGCGCAGGCGCTCGCCCAGGGCCAGCAGCAGGACGCCGTAAATCAGATAAGCGGCAATGGTGACCCGGCCATCATTGGCCTGATGCCAGAACGCCTGAAAGGACGCTTCATCCATGCCGGCACTGGCCAGGCCCGCCAGCAGCACGACTGCGCCGGGGATGGGGCCGAACCAGACCGCTGCCAGCGCCACGGCCGGCAGGAAAAACAGAAAGGGCTCCCCCTTCCCGATCAGCGGCTGCGCCAGCCATTGCAGCAGCATGGCCAGCAGTGCCAGGCCCACCACAAAGGCCAGTCGCAGCAGCAGTTGCCTGCTCGCATCGCTGAGCAGCATGAATCGCACCTTCATTCGAACACTTTCAGCCGGCTGCACCGCACAAGCCGGGTCAAGTGGATTGAAACATCCGGCGATGGCGAGACCGTAAAAAAATGCCGAAAACTTGGTGGCAAATCGTCACCGAACGTTTTTGCGGGCACGGTATTTGCCCTCTCTGTCCGGTTGCGAGGCGCATCGGTCACATCCGCAGGGCGCTCCCGCCAACAGAGCAATCGGGCTGCCGTGCAGCCTTTCATGGACGCATTCGAGGGGAGATGGACATGTGCCTGCGCAAGCTGGCTGGAATGGCGCCGTTGCTGCTGGCAACGTCGATGGCCTGGGCGCTGGACAAGGAGGCGCCCGTCACCGTGGCTGCGTTGAACAGCGCAGCGGCCGTCGGTGGTGAGCTCGCGCGCGTGCCCGCCCCGGTGACGCCCCGCCCGGTCGCCACGACCGCTGCGACACCGTCGCGCGTCGCGCCCGTGGCGTCCCGAGAACCGAATGCGCCGCGCGACCTGAAGGCTTTGACGGCCTTGATCGGCGGTCTGGCCCTGGTGGGCTGGTTCCAGCGGCGGCGCGCCCCAGGTCGCTGAATGTCGATGCGCGCGGCCGTCCTCCGAACAAGTGACACTGAATTTTTTTCAAATTCCTGGGGTCAAGGGGTGGGCCCGGCGCATGGTTACTGCAAGAATAAGCAGCGGCTTTCGAGTGACAACCACCCACTCGCCGCGCCGACGAAGCGCCTGTTTGACGCATTGATCGGCCTTTTCTCGACGCTTCATTTTGACGGCGGCTTCAGTGTGTGGAGCCGCCCCATCCCCAGGCTGAGCAGCGTGTGCTGCCTGGCCCAACACCTAAGGACCCTGCGGTGACCCATGCCTTGATCGTGGACGACGACATCGATTCCGTCGCCACCTTGCAAGAATTGATTGCGAGCGAAAAGTTCACCGTGTCGGTGGCCCACACCCTGCGTGATGCCCGCCGGCACATCGCGCTCCAGCAGCCCGATGTGGTGCTGCTGGACCTTCAACTGCCCGACGGCAACGGGATGGAGCTGTTCTCCGACCCGCAGCTGGTGGCTAATTCGGAGGTGGTGCTCATCACCGGCCACGCCAGCCTGGACACGTCCATTCAGGCGCTGCGCCTGGGCGCGGCGGACTATCTGGTCAAGCCGATCAACATCCGTCAACTGCAGGGTGTGCTGTCGCGCATCATGAAGCCGGCGGCGCTGCAGGCGGAAGTCGCCGACCTCAATGCCAACCTGGCCAACAGCGGTCACTTCGGGCTGCTGTGGGGCCGCACGCCGCCGATGCAACGCATCTATGAGCAGATCTCCCGGGTGGCGGGCACCAGCGTGTCGGTGTTCATCAATGGTGAGAGCGGCACGGGCAAGGAACTGGTCGCGCAGACGGTCCATGACCTGAGCCGCCGCCGCAAGAAGCCCTTCCTGGCGGTGAACTGCGGCGCGATCTCGCCCAACCTGATCGAGAGCGAAATCTTCGGTCACGAAAAGGGTGCCTTCACCGGCGCGGACAAGCAGCACGAAGGCTTCTTCGAACGCGCCAGCGGCGGCACGCTGTTCCTGGACGAGCTGACGGAAATGCCGCTGGAACTGCAGGTCAAGCTGCTGCGGGTGCTGGAGACGGGCCGCTTCATGCGGGTGGGCTCCACCACCACGCTGGATGCGGATGTGCGGGTGATTGCGGCGTCCAATCGTCCGCTGCTGCAGGCCGTGCAGGCCGGCAAGCTGCGCGAAGACCTGCTCTATCGCCTGAATGTCTTCCCGATCGAGATGCCGCCGCTGCGGGAGCGTCTGGACGACGTGCCGCTGCTGGCCGATCACTTCCTCAAGGCCATCGCCGCCAAGGAAGGCAAGAACAAGCGCTTCACACCCCGGGCACTGGCCCAGCTGCAGACCTATCACTGGCCGGGCAATGTGCGCGAGCTGCGCAATGCCGTGCAGCGCGCCTATGTGATGGCCGCGGCCGATGTCATCGACGAGCAGTGGCTGCCGCGTCCCGATCCGGCGCATGAGGTCGTCTCCAGCCTGTCGGCCCGTGCCGGTACCTTCGCGGCGGTGTCTCCGGCGCTGGGCCACCAGGCGGCAGCGCCGCTGTCGGCTGCGGTGCCTTCCCCGATGGCGTCCGCGCCGGCCGAGCAGACCGGCCCGTCGGTGGTCATGCCGCTGGGCAGCTCGATGGCGCAGGTGGAGAAGGCCTTCATCCTGGCCACGCTGCAGCATTACAAGCACCACAAGGAACAGACGGCTGCCGTCCTGGGCATCAGCCTCAAGACGCTCTACAACCGCTTGAAGGAATACGCCGCCGAGGATGCGGCCGCCGTGGACAGTTCCTCCGCACACTAAAACAGCCACCGAGGCGACAAAGGGCCGGGGCCCCAGCGTAGCGCGCAGCGCTGCGGTGGTGGCCCCGAGTCCTTTTCAGGGCTGTGAGGTTAGATTGGGCATGCGGTCTGCCTGAAGCCGGCATTCATGGCTTTCCTGCAGAGGATCACATGCCCCTGTGCTGGGTCTCCGATGTGGAACCGGGTCTGCGCCGTCTGCGCACGGCCAAGGGGTTCCGGTATGTGGATGCAAAGGGCCGCGCGGTGCGCGACGCCGCCGTCATCCGTCGCATCCAGAAGCTGGCGATTCCACCGGCCTATGAGGACGTGTGGATCTGTCCGCGCGAGGACGGGCACCTGCAAGCCACCGGCCGTGATGCCCGTGGCCGCAAGCAGTACCGCTATCACCCCGACTGGATGCAGGCCCGCGGCGAGAACAAGTTCGGCCTGTTGAGCGACTTCGCCCTGCGCCTGCCGCGGCTGCGGCGACAGGTGCAGCGCCGCCTGCGGGCCGGCGGCCTGGACCGCGAGCGGGTGGTGGCGGCGCTGGTGCGGCTGCTGGACCGTACCTGGATGCGCATCGGCCATCGCGAATACGCGCGTCAGAACGGCTCTTACGGGCTCAGCACGCTGCTGTGCCGGCATGTGAAGGTCAGCGGCGATGCGCTGATGCTCAGCTTCGTCGGCAAGAGCGGCGTGCGGCATCAACTGGCGGTGAAGGATGAGCAGGTGGCCGCGCTGGTGCGTCGCTGCCGCGATCTGCCGGGCAAGGAGCTGTTTGGCTACGAGGATGAAGCGGGGCAACCTCACCGCATTGATGCCTCCGACGTCAATGAATGGCTGGCCCGCCAGGGCGGCGAGGTGTGCAGCGCCAAGGTCTTCCGCACCTGGCATGCCAGTGTGCTGGCGCTGGAGTTGCTGTGCGGCCATGCGAAGGCGGGCACGGCTCCAGGCGTGGCTTTGAAGGACACGCTGGAGCAGGTGTCGACCCGGCTGGGCAACACGGTGGCCGTCTGCCGCAAGTCCTATGTGCATCCGGGCGTGCTGGCCCTGGCGCAGGCCGATGCGCTGGAGTCGCTGCACGCCCAGCGGTGGATCCGTCAGCCACCCTCGGCGCCGGGCCTGAGCCTGGCCGAGCGGCGTCTGCTGGGGCTGTTGCGGACGGTGGCGCGGGATTCGGCCAAGGCGCAGGCCGAGGCCAATGTACAGGCCGAGGCCAATGTACAGGCCGCGACCCAGGAGCCGCTGGCCCGCACGCTCAAGCGGTCGCTGCAGCGCCCTGCGGATGCGGGCAAGCGCTCCGCAGGGGCGAAGACGACGGCGGCATCGACGCCGCCGACATCGAACGCACCGGCGAAGACCTCACGAAGGCAGACAGCCGCTGCAACGGTGACAGCGCCGGCGACGGCGACGCGGCATGCGAAGCGTGCGCCTGAGACCCCGACCCCGAAGCCGCCCCCGGCGGCCCCGGACAGCGCCACCTGGCCCGACCCCGGCGGCGTTGCGTCCGTCTTCAGCGCGTGCAGCAGATGCTCCGCCAGTGCCGGCCACGACATAAAAGCACCGGACGGCTCACGCAGCGGTGAGCGGCGCCATTCGGTTTCGCCGCCGCTGTCGAACAGAAGCCCACGGGCGCCTGCGCGGTGGCCGGCTTCCACATCGTCCAGCGTGTCACCCACCATCCAGGAGCGCGCCAGGTCCAGGTGATGTGCCCGGGCAGCGCGGATCAGCATGCCTGGCGCCGGCTTGCGGCATAGGCAGGCCGGGCGGCCCTTGGCATCCGGGCTGTGCGGGCACACGGCCACGTCGTCGATGACCACGCCGAATTCGTCCCGCAGGCGGCGCAGCAGCACCTCCTGCAGACGAGCGAACTGGGCGCGGGTGAACAGGCCCTTGGCAATGCCGGCCTGGTTGGTCACGATGACCAGCGACAGGCCCGCCTCCTGCAACTGCGCCAGCGCTTCGCCAGCGCCCGGCATGAAGCGCAACTGGGACGGGTCGACGTTGTAGGGCACGTTCTCGATCAGCGCCCCGTCCTGGTCCAGGAACAGGCAGGGACGCAGCGGCCGGGCCGGTGCACCGGTGAAGGTGTCGGTGGGAAGGAAGGAGGTCAAGGCCAGGAGCTTTCAAGAGTGGGCAGGACCGTCAGCTCGGGAATGACGGTGCCCTCGGGCTGTTGAAGCACGTAGCGGACAGCTCGGGCCACGTGGATGGGATCCTGCAGTCGCTTCTCGTCCGTGCCCGGGAAACGGTCCAGCAGGAAGGGGGTCTTCATGCCGCCGGCCACGATGGCGCTCACACGCACATGCTTGTCGCGCAGTTCGGCATGCAGCGCATGCGACAGGCCCAGCAGTCCCCACTTGGTCGCGTGATAGGCGCTGGCATTGGGCCAGGCCCGCTTGGACGCGGTGGAGGCGATGTTGACGATGTGGCCGCCGCCCCCCTGGCGGAACATCTGCGCGGTGGCGTACTTGGCCATCATCATCGGGCCGGAGAGATTGGTGTTGAGCACGCGCTGCCAGTCCTCGATGCTGAGGTCGGACAGCGGGGCGGTCACGTCGATGGCGGCGTTGTTGATGAGGGCATCGAGGCGTCCGAAGCGCTGGGCCACGGCGTCCACCGCATCGGCGCACTGGCGGGCGTCGCACACATCGAGCGCCAGCGGCATGGCCAGGATGTCGCGCTCCCCCAGCAGGGCGGCACGGTCCTGGGCACGCTGCAGGTCGATGTCGGCCAGGACCACGCGCATGCCGCTCTCGCCCAGCACCTGCGCGATGGCCGCGCCCAGGCCCCGGCTGCCGCCGGTGATCAGCGCCACCTGGCCGTGCAGCGAGGCCAGGTCAAAAGGCTGGGCGGAGGTGTCCTGGAGTGGCGTGGGGGCTGCGGCGGTGGCGGTTGGGGTCGGTAGGTCGATCATGATGGCGGGGCATCCTGGTGGTGTTCGTGAGCGGGCCGTGTAGACGCCTTGGGCGCCTTGGGCGCTTTTGGCGTCTGTTCGCGCCGGTCTCTGAGTAGGGCCGCGGCACTGGGGGCGCACAACCAGGCGTCAGAGGCAAGGCGTCCTCGGCGAGCGGGGTGGGCCGGGCGGATCGTCTGCCTGCTCAGTGCAGTGGTTCTGGCAGGCGGCGTGCCGACGGCTGCCCCGGGCAGGCGCTTCCGGCCCCCCAGACAGGTGGGCCCGGCGGCGGCGGTCTTCAGCCCGCCCGGTCACCGTTGCGGGTTCGAGGCCTCGCAGGTCTGGGCCGGTATCAGCGCGCGCGCATGCTTGCTCATCGCGCCTCCGGGCGGAAGGCCGGCAGGTGAGGGCGATGGGCCGCCAGCGGGGAGCTGAAGTCCTGCACTGGCGCTGCTGCACTGCGGGAGACGTTGGACAGGCTGTTGCCGGTGTGGCCGCTGAGTTCGCTGATGCCGCTGTGGCCCTGGCTGCTGTTGTCCATGCCTCCCTGCCAGCCGCCCGGGCTGGCCAGCGCCCCCTTGGGCGGCGGCAGCAATTCAGCCAGCCGCGCCAGCGTACGACGCACATCCAGCGGCTTCGGCCACATTTCCTGGAAACCGGCACCGAGGGCATCAAAGTCGGAGTCCGCGGTCACCGCAATCGCGGGCACCCGGGCCCAGCCGCGGCGCATGCGCAGCAGTTTCAGCAGTTCCGAGCCGTGGCAATCCGGCAGATTCAGATCGATGAGCAAGAGCGACGGCTGCAGGCGCGCACTCAGGCGCCAGGCCGGCATACCGGCTTCGGCCACATGCAGGCGCAGGTCACGGCGCTGCTCGAACATCGCCTCCATGACGATGACGTTGAGCGGGCTGTCCTCCACGTACAACACGCTGGTGATGCCGTCGTTCATCTTTTGCTCCTTCCCTGGCGAAGCCGTTAGTCAGTGAATCCGGGGACATCGGCAAGCGACGTGCCCAAGCGCAGCATGCGACCGGTCCCAAGCGCGGCAAGCTGGTGGGCGTGCCCACATGGCGCACGACATGACTGTTTTCAGCGGCCGGTTCGCCACGGGCACCGGCATTGCCCAAAGCAGGGTTCCGAGCCGATGGCTCCAGGACTGCAAGGGGGTTCCCCATGGCCAATCCGAAGACCACAACGCCGGGCTCCAGCCATGAGCCGGGCTCCAAGGACCGCCCCACCAGCTTCGGTGTCTACAAGCCGGTGGATCATCTGGTGATCAGTTTTCCGCAGGCCCAGCAGGCGCAGGCGGCTCAGGTCGCGCTCCGTGCACTGGCGCTGGAGGAGGCGGACATCCACGCCTTCTCCGATCACCAGATGATGGACCAGGTGGCCGAGGATCTCAAGAACGCCAGCCCGCTCGCTGCGATCGGTCAAGAAATCAACCTCCTGCGGGCCCATGGGGAGCTGGCCGAGCGCGGCTATCACTTTCTGGTGGTCAAAGCCCGTGACGATGCGGCTGCGCGCCGTATTGCGGAGACCGTGCGATCGCAGGGCGCCGAGCGGGCCCAGTACTACGGTCATTTCATCATTGAGGAAATGATCGATCCGGAAGCGGGCCGTCCTCAGGTCGCCGAATCTCCCGACCGCGGGCTGGATGTGCATCCCAAGCCGCCGCTGCCCTGATGGGCCCGATGGGGCTGCGCGGCCCGGCATGCCGCTTGCCAAAACCCTTCCATCCAATCCCGGACAGCGTCAACACAAGGAAACGATCATGAGCACCATCCCCACCAATGAGAAGAGCGACAAGACCGTCCCGTTCACCACGTCCGACGATGCTGCCAAGGCTCAGTCCGGCAATGGCACGGCCGTGGGCAGCACCTCCGGCGTCGATCTGGTGAACCGCGTGGCCCAGAGCGCGCATGCCGCCATCGACAAGCTGGCCAACCAGGCCACGCCGGCGGTGCAGCATTTGCAGAAAAGCCTGGAGGGCACCGGCGAGATGCTGCATGACCGCGCCGACAAGCTGCGCAGCACCGGCGACGAATGGGCCGAAAGCGCCCGCTCGGGCGTGCGCGAGCATCCGCTGGTGGCCGTGGGCACGGCCTTCGCGCTGGGCCTGCTGATCGCCCGCCTGGCCCGTTGAGCGCGGCGCATCCATGAGTGATCCCCGTCACGACACGGGTCCCGCGCCTGAGCCGGACGGGCTGACGCCGCCTGCTCCTTCCGTGGCCAGCGTTTCGGCAGCGGGGGAGGGGGCGGCACCGCATGCGCCTTCCCACGCCGCCACCGCCACTGCGGGGGGCACCAGCACCGACCAGACGGTTGGCCCGACTGACGGCACCGCTGCGGGCCGTGCATCGGGCGGAACCGCGGACAGGCCTGCGCCGCCCGACCTCGGGTGGCTGGGGGATGTTCAGGGGCTGGCCCAGGCGGCACGTGGCATGTTCCAGAGCCGCGCGCTGTTGCTGGTGCTGGAACTGGAACGCGCCCGCCATGGCCTGGTCAGCCTGATGCTGCTGCTGGTGGTGGCCGCCATCGCAGGCGCCACCGCATGGTTCGCCTTGTGGGCCGGCTTGATCGCCCTGGCGGTGCATCTTGGCCTGGCCTTGCCCTGGGCCTGTGCCGGCGTGCTGGTGATCAATCTGCTGCTCCTGGGATGGGTCGCTGCCGCGATGAAATCCTTGGCACCGCTGATGTCGTTGCCAGCGTCCCGTCGCCAGTTCCACTGGCTGTTCAACGATCCCCGAGACCAAGAGGACACCCCCGCCGATGGCCGCCCCGCAGCCCCCAGTGCCTGAAACGCTCGAAGAGCTGAATGCCCGCATCGATCTGATCGAGCTGCGGGTGGTGCGCCGTGACATGGAGTTCCGTCACCATGCCCAGTCCCTCAAGGCCCGTGGCCAGGCGCTGATGGCGCCCAGCCATTGGTTGCGGCCGGTGCTGGGGGTGGGCTCGGGATGGCTGTTCTGGCGACTGCTGCGTCGGCGTCCGCGTCGGCATGGGGGGCGCGATGGCGCATCGGGCGGCCGTCCTGCGCTGGGCGGCAGCCTGCTCAGCGGTCTGCTGGGCTCGGTGCTGGGCGTCAAGGCGGCGGAAGCGGCAGGCCCGGCCGATCACGGCGGCGCCGCACCGGGTGGTCATGGCCCCGCCAGTGGACACACCGGCAAGGCCAGACCGGAGCTCGGCATGCTGCAGATGCTCACCATGGCCTGGGGGTTCATGCCCGCCCGCATCCGCGGGAGCCTGGGGCCTGACACGACCCAGCTGCTGCTGGGGGTGGTGGCCGGCCTCATGCAGGGCCTGCAGCACAAGCGTAAGCTGCGCAGTGAAGCGGCTGGCGATTCTTCGGTGCAGGCCGGCGCATCGACGCATCCCTCCACGGCCAGTCCCGTCGGACCCTCAAGGCCCTCGGCGTCGTAAGCAGGCACGCGTTCTTCACGCCGCCGACACGGCCCAAGCTACCCGCACGAACAATGGCCCGGCACGATCACTCGTGCCGGGCCATTTTTATCGAGCGACGGAATCAGCTCTTGTCAGCGGCGTTGCGGGCCTGGTCCCGCAGCAGGCGGATCTGGTCATGGTTGCGCAGCACACCCGCCAGCTGGCGTTGCACCACCTCCATCACCCCTGTCGGCAGCATCTTCTGCGCGGCCTTGCGATAACGCGCCACCGCCACATCTTCGCCACGTTCGCATTCTTCGAGCATGGCCAGATCGCTGTAGCCGGTGAGGGTGCCTTTCACCGCAACCCAGCCGCGATGCATGGCGCCGCTGGTGCTGCCCTCATCTTCGGGCTTGCCGCCTTGCTGCCGCACGAGTTGCTGCAACTCGGCGCTGGCCTCCCGGCATTCCGCCGCGCGCTTGGCGAAGACTTCGCGCAGACTCGCGCTGCGCACATGCTCGGCGCTGCTCAGGAAGCCGTACTCACCGTCCTTGCTGGTCTCGATGAGGGTGTTGAGTTCGTCAATGACGTCTTGCGTGTCCATGGTGCTGCCTTTTGAAGGAGTGGATTCCTTCCAGCAAGCAAGGGGTGTTCCTGTGCGCCGCGCAAGGGCAAAGGCGGGTGCAGCGGCCAGGCCGCTTCAATCCGCCGCATGGCGAGCGGTGGGGGCCTTGCCCATCGCGCGGGCCAGCGCATCGAGCAATTGGGCGGGAGACGCCGGCTTGCGCAGCACCGGGAAGGAGGACTCGGCCGTCAGGGCTTCGCTGTAGCCGCTGATCAGCACCACCGGCAAGCCCGGCCGCCGACGACGCAGTTCCCGCACCAGCGCTTGTCCATCCATGCCGCCCGGCATCACCACGTCCGACAACACCACATCAAAGGCGGCGCCGCTGCCGAACTGCTTCAACGCCTCTTCCGCATTCGCGGCGGTGGTGACCTGGCAGGACAGGCTGCGCAGCAGGCTGGCCGTGACGCGGTTCAGCTCCTCGTTGTCTTCCACCAGCAGCACACTGGCACCGGCCAGCGCGCCGGGGTCGGTGACGACTTCAGGCCGCGCCGCGGGTGCGGAGGTGCTGGCCGGCAACAGCAGCGTGACCGTCGTGCCATGGCCCGGCTGGCTGGCAATGCGGGCCGTGCCGCCGGCCTGCACGCAAAAGCCCAGTACCTGGCTCAGGCCCAGACCCGTGCCCTTGCCGACATCCTTGGTGGTGAAGAAGGGCTCGAAGACTCGGGCCTGCACGTCCTCGGGAATGCCGCTGCCCTTGTCGGTGAAGGTGATGACCACGAAGTCCCCGGGGCCGACGTCCTGTCGCTCATAGGGCTCGGCATTGCGCGCCTCCAGCAGGATGTCGCCCATGCCGTTGGTGGCATCGCGCGCATTGAGGGCGATGTTGATCATGGCCAGTTCCAGCTCCGCCGCATCCACCTGGATGGTGCGGGTGTCCGGGGCCACCAGCAGCCGCAGCTGCATGCGCTTGCCCAGCACGGTGGCCAGCAGCTCCTTCATCTCGCCCAGCGCGGTGGCCATGTCCAGCACCTGCGGACGCACCGGCTGACGCCCGGAGACCCGCAGCAGGTGCTGGGTCAGGCGGCTGCCCACCTCCACCGATCGCATGATGGCGCCGACCGGCATGGCCAGGGTCTCGGCATGCGGGCTGCGCTGGATCAGATGGGCGCTGTTGCTGATGACGCCCAGCAGGTTGTTGAAGTCGTGTGCCACGCCGCCGGTCAGCCGCCCCAGGGCTGCCGTGCGCTGGGTGCGCGAGCTGCGCTGCTCGGCCTCGCGGGTGCGGATGATGGCTTCATTGACCCGCCGCTCCAGCTCGCTTCGCCCCTGGCGGATGGCCGCGCTGGCGTCTTCCAGCGCCAGGGCCACCTCATCGCATTCCGCCATGCCGGTGGCGCCGGCCTGGACCGGTTCACCCGCCCGCAGCTTGTTGGCGATGTCGGTCAACTGATGGATGGGGCGGGAGATGCGCCGGCTGATCCACAAGGCGCCGCCGAAGCCGGCCAGGATCAGCACCAGCGAGCCCAGCACGATTGGACGCAGGGCCTGCGTGCGGCCGCCGAGCAGCGCCTGGCGGGGTACGGCGGTCAGGAAGGTCCAGCCCTGCGGCGAGGTGCTGAAGAAGCCGATCACCGGCGTGCCGTCCAGCGACACGGATTCAAAGACTGTTTCCCGATGTTCCGCCATGCGCTGCTGCATGTCCTGCGTCGAGCGGCGGCCCGCGTAGGTGGTGCCGCCCGGATGACGGGCCACGACGGTACCGGCGGCATCCATGATGGTGGCGGTCCAGTCGTCGGGCATTTTCTGGGCATCGATGATCTGCTGGAGTTCCTGCGGCAGCAGGGTCAGCGACAGGTTCATCAGCACGCGACCATTGCGTTCGACCGGTTGCACGATGACCGCCCGAAGCTGTCCGGTCACCGGGTCGGGTTCCATGCCACCGATGACCGGCTTGTCCACCAGCGATTGCGGCAGGCTGCCCGCGCCCTGAGCGGCGCTTGCGGCCGGCGACGGACCGACGCCGGAGGCGACGGTGCCGCTCCCGTTGCCACGAAGCGCGGGGGGCGCGCCGGACGGGGCGGCCGTCGACGGCCCGGTCGTGCCCGCGGCGCCCGTAGCGCCCGCCGTACCGGCCGTGCCAGCAGTACCGGCCACACCGGAGGGCCCCACCTGCGAAGAAGTTGCCGCCTGCGGCAACACCCGCGTGCTCATCAACACCTGATCGGCGGTGGACAGTTCCACCCAGCCTTCCATGCCCTGCAAGGCGCGTCGCGACTGGAGCTGCAAGGTGGCAAGGTCCTCCGGGGACAGCGCCGGCCCCTTGTCGAGCGACTGGGACAGCGACAGCATCCTCGCAATGCCAGCCCGCTGCGACAGTTCCTTGTCCACCACCATGGACAGCGCCCGGGTGTTGTCCTGCAGATGGCGCACCAGGGCCTTCTGTTCGTCCTGCCAGGTCTGCCAGCTCACCCAGAGGGCGGCCAGCATGCTGGGCACCATCACCGAGACAACAAGCAGCAGCAGACGGGTTCTGATGGAAAGAGGCATGGGTTGGGAGGCGCTACGCACACGCCAGCGCGGCCAGGCGCCGGCATCGGACCTGGACGACGGGTGGGAGAGGAGGCTGTTCAATTCGAGGAGCAACGGTTGTCAGTCTAAGGGGCGGCTCGGGGCTGCGACAGGTCGGTGGCCGGTGAGGGGCGGGTCGGGTCCGCCGGCCGCTCCACGATTTCGGTGTGGATCGTGGTGGTGGTGTCGATGGTGGTGACCACCACGCCGGGCGGGCGCAGCAGCGAGGCCAGGCTGGGGCAGGGCCGGTCGCTGCCCTGCAGGTAGACGGAGATGGGGCGCATCAGCCGGTTGCGCTGGCTGATGGCCTTCAGGCAGATCAGCAGCGGCACGGCCAGCACCGCGCCGGCCATGCCCCAGAGCCAGCCCCAGAACATCACCGACAGCAGCACCGACAGCGGATTCATCGACAGCTGCTTGCCCACCACCATCGGCGTGACCGCATTGGCTTCCACCGCATGAATGGCCAGGTAGGCCAGCATCGGGCTGCACAGCGCCAGTACGCTGCCATCGCCCAGGGACGAGGCCAGCGACGCCGCCAGGATCAGCCCCGCCATGATCAGCGGACCGAGATAGGGAATGAAGTTCATCAGGGCGGCCATGGCGCCCCACAGGCCCGGGTTGGGCAGGTCCAGCATCCACATGACGAAGGCCACCACGACGCCCACGCCCGAGTTGATCAGCGCCACCGACACGACATAGCGGGAGATGTCCCGCTGCGCCGCCCGCAGGCCCCCCAGCACGCCGGCGCGCAATCGCGGTCGCGCCGGCAGCAGTTCAATGCAGCGCGACAGCACCCAGTGCTCCGAGGCCAGCAGGAAATACAGCAGCACGGTGGTCGCTGCCGCCGACACCACAAAATGCAGCCCCTTGCCCACGACGGTGGCGGTGAGCGCCACGCTTTCAGTGGTGAGCTTCTCGCGCAGCGGGTCCGGGGCCGCTGCGCCGGCGCGGGACCCTGACCGACGCTCCGGGCCGAAGCCTGGAATGGTGGCGCGCCACCGGTCCACCCGGTTGAGCGCCTGGCTCACCGCATCCGGTGCCCGCTGCCACCACTGCGCGGCAGGCTCCGCCAGCAGGGCGAGCGCCAGCACGCTGCAGCCCACCAGCGTGGTCACCAGCATCGCGGCGCTGATGCCCTCCGGAATGCCGTGATGACGCATGGTCCGCACGGCGGGGGCCATGACGAAGGTCAGGATCAGGGCCACCAGCACGGGCAGCACGATGCTGCTTGCTTCCCGGAGCAGGAAGAGCAAGGCAATCAGCAACAGGCCGCGCGAGGCCCAGCGGCGGACCGTGATCGGGCGGGGGAGGGCAAAGGCTCGCACAGGCGGGCACTCCAGGCAGTCCAGGAAGGAATGACCCGTCAGGGCCATCGTGGGGGCTTCAAAGCAAGCGGCGCGCCAACAGGCCGCCGGGCAGGCGCAAAGGCTCCGGAAATCGTGAAGGGATGGACGGTCTGGGGACCTGTGACGAGGCGGGTGCCCCTTGCGTGGGGGGCAGGACAGCGATGTCCCCAGGGTCTGGGTCGTCCAGCGGCGGCGGCTGCTTGCCAATCGGGAGGCGCGGATGCGTAATTACCGCGCAGGTTCATCCCCGACCCGTAAATGCTGCCGTAAAGGATGCCGGATCCCGCCCGTGAAAGAGAGGCGGGACTCACACGCCGCAGTGCGGATGGGGCCCACAGCCCCCGCGTTGAGACGGTTTGAAACATTCGTGGCAGGCCGCATGCCTGAGCGCACACACGCGGTTTAGCCCGTGGTTAAGGGGGATTCGCGGCATTTGTGAGCGGTGACGTGCGCCGCCCATGCGACTTGCAGCGGGTCTGCGGGCCGTCTGAATGCGCATGGGCCGGCAAGGCGGCATGGGTCTTGCGTTGCATGGGCATCTGGTCGTTGTCCGCCTGCGCGGACCGGCCCATTACACACCTCACAGGAGTAGCAACAGTGGGAGCCTTGGAACTACGGCACGAGCACAGGCAGTCTCAGACGCTGTCCCCACGTCTGCAACATGCCGTCAGGTTGCTGCAGATGTCTTCGCTGGACTTTTCGACGATGGTCACCGACATGCTGGGGCGCAACCCCTTCCTGGAAGTGACGGAGGGCTCGGAAGACGGTGCGGGGCTGGACGCCGACATGCCGGTGGCAGAGTCCCCGGTGATGTCCGATGTCCCGGAATCAATGCCGGACGATCGCGAGATCTGGCGCGCCGACAGCGGCAGCTCGCTGCGCCGCGCCGACGACGGTGAAATGAGCGCGCTGGAGATGACCGCCGCGCAGACCTGCCTGCGCGAGCATCTGCGCAGCCAGCTCAATGTGCTGCGGCTGTCGCCGCGGGATCTGCTGCTGGCCTCGATCGTGGCCGAGTCGGTGGATGACGACGGTTATCTGCGCAGCTCGCTGGAAGAGCTGGCCGCGGTGTCCCAGCTCAATCCGCCGCCCGAGCTGGGCGAGATGCAGATTGCGCTCAAGCGGGTGCAGGCCCTGGACCCACTGGGCGTCGGAGCTCGCAGCGTGGCGGAATGCCTGCTGCTGCAACTGCCCAAGATCGAATGCGGACGCAGCCGCCAACTGGCCGAACGCATCATCACGCAGCATCTGAATCTGCTGGCCTCGCGGGACGTTCCGTCGCTGGCTCAGTTGCTGGACATCACCGTGGCGGAAGCCGAGGCGGTGTGCCTGAAGCTGCGGCGATTTGATCCGCGCCCGGGCTGGCGCTATGAGACCACCCAGGCGCCCTACATCGTGCCGGACGTGCTGACGACCAAGGTGCGGGGCCAGTGGCGGGTGCAGCTCAATCCGGCCGTGATTCCGAAGGTGCGGATGAACCAGGTGTATGCGGAGCTGTTCCAGCGTCACCGCAACCAGGGGCATTCGGAGCTGGCGAATCATCTGCAGGAAGCGCGCTGGACCATGCGCAACATCGAGCAGCGGTTCTCCACCATCTTGGATGTGGCCGACGCCATCGTGCGTCGTCAGCGTCACTTCCTGGAATTCGGCGCGATGGCGATGAAGCCGCTGGGCCTGAAGGAGATCGCGGACGAGGTCGGCATCCATGAATCGACCGTCTCCCGGGTGACCAACAACAAGTACCTGGCCACACCCACCGGTGTGTATGAGCTGAAGTACTTCTTCTCCCGTGCCATCGTCAGCAGCAATGGCAGCGCCTGCTCGGGCACCGCCATCCGCGGGCTGATCAAGGACATCATCGAGGCGGAGAAGCCGGACAGCCCGCTGTCCGATGCGGAGATCACCCGTCAGCTGGCCCGTCAGGGGCTGGTGGTGGCGCGCCGCACGGTGACCAAGTATCGCCAGATGCTGCGTATCGAGGCGGTGGATCGTCGTCGCCAGCACAGCTGAGGCCTTTGCAAGGAAGCGCCTCGCAGGCCCGCCATTGGCGGGCCGCTTTTTTTTGGCGCGTCCCTCAGGACCGGCCCGCCTTGTCATGCTGCGCCACCGAGCCGCGCGGCGCCGGCGCCCCCTTGGGGTCATTCACCATGCCCTGACGCTGCTGGGCATCCAGCCCGGGTGTCGCCCGCAGGTCGGTGTCGACCTGACCTTGCTTCAGATCCTGATGCGCCTGCTGGAGCACCTCACGCTGCCGGTCACCCGCCGCGCCAGTGCCCATGCCGCCGGTCGCGTCGGCCCCCGTGGACTGGTCACGCTCATGCGGCAACTGCAGTTCGCTGTCCTTGGATGAATCGGCCTGCTGTTGCTCCCGGCCGTCCCGACTGTCTCGACCGTCCGGCGTGCTGCCCGCGACCGGCGTCTTGTTGAGCAGGTGAGCGGGTTCGCGGTCATGTGGGCCGACGGGCTGCGGCGCCGACGGGGTTCTGGTGGATCTCATGAAAATCTCCTTCAAATCAGTCCTGGCCTTGCCCGGCAATCGACCGGCCCGCCGGGCCTGAGCGGTCCGGGACCCGCCGAATGGTTGTCGATTGAATCGGGCATTTCGCAAGGTGCCGTGAGGGAGGCGGTCCTAGCATGCAAGGCCTCCTTCACGAAGAAACGCGAGATTGAAGATGTTCAGCATCGCCCCCGTGCACACCCAGCCCGTCCCAGAGCCAGAGGTGCCGGTGCACCCTGAACCCTCCAGGCCCGCAGAGTCCGCTCATCCCGCAGCGTCCGCCGATCTCGCGGAACCCGCTCATCGATCGGCGCCAGGCAGTCCCTCCCACCTTCCGAATTTTGCGGCGCTGGGCGTGAACGAGGGCCGGGGTCTCACTGTTCTTCCCTCCCTGGCTGGCGCAAGAAGCATGCACGACACCTTGTCCCTGCAAGTGTCCCGCCACCGCCGGCAGACGCTTCAGTGCCTCGAGGCCTTGAGCACCCGCCTTCGCGCCGCCGAGCTGTCCCCGACCACCCTGGCCGCGGTGTCCCGTCTGGCGGTCGTGACCGACCTGCTGGAGAGCGTGCCGGAGCCAGACAATGGCCCCACGACGGCTCGCCGTACGCTCGCCCTGCTGCGCCAGGCGGACCAGCTGATGGAGAGGGTGGAGGACACCCTCAAGGGCGACTGCTTCCCCGAATACGAGCTGGTCCGGCGAGCCTGCCTGGATGCCGCGCAGGGCGCTCTTCTGCCCACCGAACTGGACCCGGATTTTCTGGGCCGTGTCGTGGCTCATGATCTGCAGCGGCCAGACTTCAACGACGTCAGGGCCTTGTCGGCAGGTCAGAACATCTTCCAATCCTTCCGGCCTCAATTCAGTTGCTGGAAAGACGTGCCGCTACCGCTGCCGCTCCCCCCTGGAGCGGTGGAGCCGTCCCAGCTCTCCGATCAGCACCTGCTGGAAATCTGGTGCCAGTTGATGACCCGCAAGCAGTTGAGCACCAACATGAGTGCGCTGGAGCACTTGTGCCATGACCGTGACGCCGAGGAAGCCGACGTCAATGCGCTGCTCAACGAATGGATGAAGCTCTCCACCGAGCAAGTCCTGGCCTTGCTCACCTGCGGCGCCACGGTGGTGATGGTGCGGCAGGGCACGCCCGCAGCGGAGCGAGTTTTTGGCGGACGGCCGGCGCACGAGCAGGCGCGCTACTGTCCGGACACCCGGACCCTGGTCGTCGGCGTGCGGCCGGGCCCGGCGCTGGGCTCCCCGGACCCGGACATCCCGTCCACCCACAGCCCCTACACCGACGGTCGCCCCCCACGCTTCTGGACGGAAGTCGGTCGGATGCTGGTGAGAGGGGCGTGGGAGGAACCGGCTGTCACGGAACTGGAATCGGGCGTGCTGGTGCGGGGCCGTGATGACTATGCGCGCATGGCGGTGGATTGCACGGTGGAGCTGCCACGCGACAGCTTCCTGGAGGCCCTGGCCGCTGACGCCGACGACGGCCCACTTGGATTTCCCTTGGGGGTGTCCGAGGAGGAAACCCATGCCCGGGTGGTGGCGCGGTATCTGTGTGGTGACAGCCTGCCGAGCGGGCTGGCGCACTATGTGCGGACTCGGCTGGGTGACCCCGAATGACCCCCATGATCCTCGCCGGTCCCTGACGTCTGTTCGCAAAGCCGACTGCCTCGCCCGTCCCGGCACCTGACTTGCCCGCAGCCCCGCATGAATGCAACGACCTGGGAAGCGCGCCTGCGGGCGCTGGATATCGAGACATGGGGGCAGTGGCTGGTGGGAGCGGTGATCATCGTCATCGCCGCACTGCTGCTGCATCGGCTGCTGAGGCCCCTGGCCCAGCGTTTGGCGCGGTTTTCGGTGGTGGCCACTGCCGTGGTGGCCCGCATCGACCGGCCCTCCCGCTGGGCCCTGCCGCTGGTGGGCCTGCTCATCGCCAGCCAGGGGCTGCCGGAGGGTACGGCCGGCCTGCAGGGGCTTCAACACCTGCTGGGCATTCTCACCATCCTGGTCCTGGCCTGGCTGGGGGTGTCCGCCATCTCCGGCGTGGCGGATGGCATTGCCGCGCTGCATCCGGCCAATGTCGTGGACAACCTCAATGCGCGGCGCATCCAGACCCAGACCAAGGTGCTGGCGCGCATCGCCAGTGGTGCGCTGATGCTGACGGCGCTGGCCTTCATCCTGATGACCTTTCCTCGCGCCCGGCAACTCGGCGCCAGCCTGCTGGCCTCGGCGGGCATTGCCGGCCTGGTGGTGGGTATTGCGGCGCGGTCGGTCTTCAGCAATCTGCTGGCGGGCCTGCAGATCGCCATGGCGCAGCCCATCCGGCTGGATGACGTGCTGATTGTGGAAGGGGAGTGGGGCCGGGTGGAGGAAATCACCAGCACCTACGTGGTGCTGAAGATCTGGGACGAGCGCCGGCTGATCATTCCGCTGCAGTGGTTCATTGAGCATCCCTTCCAGAACTGGACCCGCACCAGCGCCAGCATCCTGGGCTCGGTGATGCTGTGGGTGGACTACACCCTGCCGGTGGCCGAGCTTCGAACCAAGGCCCAGGCCATGTGCCAGCTGTCGGCGCACTGGGACGGCCGGGTCTGCGGCGTGCAGGTCACCGACAGCACCGACCGGACGATGCAGATCCGCGTGCTGGTCAGCGCCAAGGACTCCGGCAGCAACTTCGATCTGCGCTGCGAACTGCGCGAAGGGCTGATTGCCTGGCTGCAGAAGGAACATCCCCAGTCGCTGCCGCGGATGCGGGCGCTGATCGAAAACGAGCCGGCGCCGCAAGCCCCGATGACGCAGCCGTCACTGCCGCCTTCGCCGTCCCCATGATCCAGTGAACAAACGCGGGATCTCCTTGACTGAGAGTCCGTCGGTGCCAACCCAAACAGGGAGATGGTGAAGCGACTCACAAGGAGAGACCGTGTTTCAATCACTCACCGCCTGCCTGCCGGGATGTTTGCGGACTTCGCATGTCCAAGAATCCATGGACGACGTGGCAGCGCGGCAGGACAACACCGCCACCGCCCGTGGCGCGCAATCCGTCCGCGGCCCGCAGGGCATGCTGGGCCACGCGGACCGCTTCAGCTGGATGCGAGAGGTGCATGAGCAGCTGCAACAGGTGGAGACCTGGCCCCGGTCCTCGAAGCTGCTGGGCCTGCTCAACGAAGGCCGTGGCCTGCTCTGCGATGCCATCGTGCTGAACCGGGTGGAGGGGTCGTTGAATGAACGCTACGCCCGCTGGCAGGAGGCCCTGCACCCCTTCAAGGACACCTGGGCGCAGATGCAGGTCCTGCCGAACCAGGAGGTCCAGCGGGTGCAGCGCCTGCTCCGCCAGCCCCTGCCACCGGCCTGCAAAGCCCTGGTGGACGAGCAACTGCTGTACGCCCGTGAGGACGCGGAGCAGGCTGGCCAGGCGTTTGGAGAGGGCCGGTGCGGCGCTGCGCTCCAGCTGGATGCGTCCGCGGAACAGCACCTGACGCTCGCCCGTCGCCTGATCGCCTTGCTGGCCCAGGCTCCTGAGGCCCTTCAATCACAGGTCATCCAGGTGATGGAGCGCTGTCGCGCCAGCAACAGTTTCCTGGAAGCGGAGCGTCTGCTTGCACAGTTGCTCCCGTCGCCCCCGGCGCTGTCTCGAAGCCCGGTCATCTCCGGACGGCAACAGTCCACCACCTCGTCGGACGGTGGTGACGTCCCGACGACCCCTCGGCAATGGCTGGATCGCTTACACGCTCTGCGGCAACGAGCGGTCGAGCTACCGCCGCATCACCATCTCAGACCTTCCTTCATGGCCCTGTGCAAGAGCTTCGAGCAGGCCGTGAGTGGCGGACCTCTGCCCAGAGACACCGAGGCCATGCAGCAACTGCTGTTTGCCCTGGAGAACAAGGTGGAGGCGGACAGCCAGGTCCGCGGATTCCAGCGGGTGGCAGACGCCGAACTCTCGGCGCTGAACCTTGCGTTCCAATCTGCACCGGAGTCCTTGCGCTATCGACTGGCCGAGGCCCGTGAGCGGGTGGCCCAACTCACTGTGGCCTATCGCAACGAGGACTACGACAAGGCGTCCCATCTCTACCAGAACGCCACCCGCACCAACACCATCACCCAGACCCTGCTCGCGGATAAAACCGACCTGACTGGGCTGGAGAGACGGTTCCAACACCGCAATGGGCTGGTGCAGACCGCAAATCCCTGGCTCAGCCGGCCCCCCCAGAGCTTCCAGGATCGCCAGCGTCGGGACCATCTTCAGCAACTGCTCAAGTTGTTTGACGAAACGGCGGATGCCTCTGCGCACCAGAGCCTGTTGTATGAGCTGGATCAGGCGATCCAGTCATTCAGCAGATCGGGCGACCGCCGTCAGGCGCGCGCAGCCCTTTGATAGGGGTTTGATGCGCTTGGGTCGCCCCTTTGTGTGGATTCCGGAGTCTTCATGTTTCAGCTTTTCAATCGCCACCGAGCCGGCTATGAACTCGTCCAGTGCCAGGATGCGGAGTTTCCCGTGGCGCAGGTCGGGTCAGGACCCGTCGCACATCTTGCCTCGCCTGCGGGTGCTCCAGCCCAGGGACACCCCGAACTCCAGTCGTCGGTCGGCTTTTATCGGCGGATCCTGGACATCGTGCGCCCCTTGCGGGAGTGGGCACCCAGTGAAGGTGAACTCAAGCAGCTGCAGGAGCTCGCCCTGACTGCCCAGGCTCATGCCCTCAAGGGGCTGCCGCCCACGCCGCAGTGGCGCGACGTCGCCGTTGATCTCCAGGCCCGGCTGCAGCCCTACCTGCAGGCCTGGCAGGACCTTACCGGCCTGAGCCAACACCGCATGAATGACTATGCATGGATTCAGGAAGCGCCGATGGAAGCGGGCTTCGACCAGGTGGTGCAGCGCCAGCTCATCATGGCGGATACCCATTTTCACCATGCCCGCCGCGAGTTTCTGGCGGGAGGGTTCATCGCGGCCGGGGCCCATCACGAGCGGGCCCTCTACTTCTGCGGACTTGCGGACGCATTGATCGAGTGTTACCGCAGCGGTTCTGAGCGGTTCATCAAGGTGGCGCAGGAGTTGTTCGAAATTGGCTTGGTCAGCGGCCGGTTTGAGGGCTTCCGGGGCTTCCTGCAGGATGCCCACTGGCGCCGCGATGATGCCCCGGACGCCCTGGTCACGGCGCAAGGGGGGCGCCCTGCGCCGGTCATGCCAGCGGTCATGCCAGCGGTCGTGACGCCGGGCGACGTGGACGCGCGCCTGAAGGAGCTTCGCCACTGGCTTCGCCCCAGCTACCTGCAACAGGAGCTGCTTCAAAGGGAGGATCCGCGCGCCCACCCTGTGCTGTCCAAGCCCGATCAGCGAATGAAGGACGTTCTGGACCTCCTGGCCCAGGAGCAGCCATCCCGTGACCAGCCCGTCCCCCCCTACTATCTGCTGCTGCTCACGCAACTGGAGAACGACGTGGAACGGGTGGCGAGCATCGAGCGCTGGCGCCGTGACGCTCAGTTGGCGCAGGGTGCCCTGGCGGACATGTTCGACATCCACCCGTCATTGACGCAGCAACTGGAACAGGAATGGCGACGCTCCCGCAGGCTGCACGCCCAAAGTCTCGCGGCCACCGAGCAGGGCAGGAGCGACCTGGCGTATTCGCCGGCTCGCGAGAGCTTTGACGTGGCCACTGCGGGACTGGAGAAGGCGCGGCAGGCGCAAGACGGCCGCTGGCCAACGCTCAAGGCGCAAAGTGAACGTTGCGCCACGCTGTGTGCTGAGGCCAAGGCCATCAAAAAGGAGATCGAGAGCGGGATCGCCGAGTGGTTTTTGAAACGCTTCTGGATTCATCTCAGACAGTACACAACCGCCCTCCAGCCCGCGCAAGCCGACAAAGCCCTGGACTTGATGCAGATCACCCTGGGCCACGTCCGCGCTTACCGATTGCCGCAAGCAGCGAAGGCCGCCGCCCCCACGAGCAGCACGGCTTGACCGTGAGCATTCACGCAGCGCCTTGACCTCTGTACCGAAGCGCGTTTGGAGCATTGATGATCACCAACTTCTTCCGCTCATTGCAGTTCCATGGGGCCACGGAGAGCCTCCCCGAGACCCCGGCCCATGGACATGGCGGCGCTCATGCGGGTTCTATGGCGGGCCGCACCGCCAGGAGCGTCCCATCACCCGTCACGGCCTCCGACCTCGCTCCGTCGGAGCTTCACGCGCTGTTGGACTTTCAGGATCGGCTGCTGAGCAGTGTCAGCCAGCTGAAGGCCTGGCACCCCACGCAGGGGCACCTCAAAAAGCTCAATGACTGTGGCAGGGAGGGGGAGCTCAGGGCGCTTGCGGTCGTGGCGGTGTCTCAGGACTGGCAGAACTTTGCTGATGAGGTGGCCGAGTCGGTCCAGCTGTACCGATTGGACTGGGAGCAACTGCCCGGCCTGCGCCAGCAGCGGCTGAAAGACTTCGAATGGACACTCACCGACCCTCTGGACGGGCCGATCGATCTGCTGGTGCAGCGCCAACTGGCCACGGCGGTCCTGTTCTTCAACGAGGCCCTGAAGGCCTTCGAGCAAGGGCTTCCCGACAAGGCGAAGGTCCATGACCGGGAGGGGCGTCAACGCTGTGATCGCGCGGATGCATTGATCGAATGTCATCGCTGCGGAACGGCCGAGCAGCAGCAAGCGGTGCTGTCCCTGTGCCAGGACCTCAGCTCGAAAGAGGGAAGGGACCGGTTCCACGCGTATCTGAGGGAAGCGCCGTGGAGATCGCCTGGCGGATCGGTTGAACCCTTGATGGAGGGCTCACCGGCGAGTCCGCATCGCGGGGCCCGTCCGGAACGATCGGCATTGACAGAGACGTCGGCCGCAGCGGCAGCCCCGAAGAAGGCGGAGACGGGCGCGTCCTCCCAGGTCATGAAGCGCCTCCAACGCATGCAGTGGATGCTCCAGGCCACCGGCCCTTCTCCGCAGGCGCTGGGAACTCCAGCTGCCCACCCCGCGCCCGCCCGCAATCTGCAAGCCGGCCTCGAGCTGCCCGGTCCGCCTGCCCCCAGGGTGGTCCATGCGCCGGATCCGGACGGGTGCCTGGGTCAGCTTCTGGACCTGCTGACACGCGCAGCGCCCAAGTCGCATGAGCCGCCCACCGCCGCCTATCTGTCGCTGCTCGCTCACCTGGAGCAGTCGGTGGTGAACGCGCAGGCTGCCCACGTGCAATCCCAGGAGGCCCAAGAGGCCAAGGCATCACTGACGTACGCGCTGGGCCAGGACCCGCTCAGGCGTCTGCTGTTCAAGGGCCTGTTGGACGAGGTGCGCAAGCTTCACAAGGAAGCCGTGGACGCTGGCCGGGCAGGGCGCCCCGACTTGCAGGCAGCGACCGCCCGCAAGTGCTTTGATCTGGCCACCATGAGTCTGCAGAAGCTCCGGCAAATCCAGGCCAACGTGTGGCCGGATGCTGAGCTTCAACTGCATCGCTGCGCAAGCTTCTCGGCCGTGGTGGCCAAGATGCAGGGGCGCAAGACACTGCCGCTGATCAACCAGCTTTTGCAGCGATTCTCAGCGCTGCGGTGGTCCTTCCACACCGCCAGCACCCATGTTCAGGCGACCCAGGCGCTGGACAAGATGGAGCGCACGCTGCGGGAGATCCGGTCGATCGTCGCTTCCTATCAGCAGAGCACGCATGCTCAACCGGCGACGGAATGAGGAGGGCAGCCTTCAGCTGCCCAGGGCACTCACCATCTGCTGCAGCACCTGCGCCATGTCTGCCTGCTCCTGCAGGTAGTAGCGCGCGTGGCTGTGGTCCAGTCGGGGACCGACCCGCACGGTGATCCAGTCCGGCGCGGCACGCTCGAACACGGGCTCGTCATTGGTGTCATCCCCGGCATAAAAGCCGTGGCGACACCCGTATCGCGACATCAGCCGGTGCATGGCATCGCCCTTGTCCGGGGCGCTGTCCACCAACACGTTCACCACCTGCTTGCCCGCTTCAGTGAGCAGCCGGGGCGGCAGTTCGGCGAGCAGTTCCTCGATGACCGCACGGGCCGCCACCGGATCCGGCGACAGCCGGTAATGGATGGCGATGGAGGCGCCCTTGTCCTCGATGAAGACGCCGGCCGTGGACAGCCGGGTGCGACGCGCTTCCACCCGCGCTCGGAACGGCGCCAGCGCCTGCACCGCCGCGGCATCTGGCCCGTCGATCAGGTCCTCCGCGCCGTGATTGCCCACGATGTGGGTGGGCGTGAAGCCCAGCCGTTGCTGCACGTCCTCCACTTGCCGGCCGGTCAGAATCACCAGCGGCAGACGCTGCGCCAGCGTGCTCAGCAGCGGCACCATCTCCGGCGGGGTGCGGGCCGTGTCCGGATGCATCACGATGGGCGCCAGGGTCCCGTCAAAGTCAAAGGCCAGCAGCGGCTGCTGCTGCACCAGCCGCTGCAGGGCCAGGCGCCCCTCCGGGCTGAGCAGATGTTGTTGCCGACTCATGCGTTCATCGCCTCCGATCCTTCGCGCGCACGGCGCTGCACACGGCGGGTGATGCGTTCGCGCAGCCGCCATTGCCCGGCATCGGCCAGCATCCGGCCGGCCCAGCGGTAGACGTTGAATTCCCGCACCGTCATGCGCAGGCTGGCCATGCGTTCGCGCTGTTCCTGCGGCGGCATGGTGGCGGCACGGTGCAGGGCATCAGTGGTTTCTTCCACATGGTAGGGGTTGATGACCAGGGCTTCGGGCAGCTCCCGCGCGGCGCCGGCAAAGCGGCTGAGGATCAGCACACCCTGTTCATCGTCACGGGCGGCCACGAACTCCTTGCACACCAGGTTCATGCCGTCATGCAGGCTGGTCACCACACACATGTCGGCGGCGCGGTAGAGCTCCATCAGCGCCGCATGGTCGTGGTGCTCGGCCAGCAGTCGTACCGGCTGGTAGGTGTCGGTGCCAAAGCGCTGGTTGATCCGGTCGGTCACGCGGTGAATGCGGTCCTGGAACTCGCGGTATTCCTCCAGCGCATTGCGGGTGGGCGCGGCCACCTGCACCAGCACGAAGCGGCCCTGCCATTGCGGATATTTCTCCAGCAGACGCTCGACCGCATGCAGCCGCTCCAGGATGCCCTTGGTGTAGTCGAAGCGGTCCACGCCCACGGCGATGCTGGCGTCTTCCGGCAGCTTCAGCCGCTCGATCACCGCACGCCGGGCCTCGCTCGGGGCCGGCCAGCGCAGGCGTTCCTCGTCGGTCGGCCAGGCGATCGAGATCGGATAACTCTGCACCAGCGTCGGCTCGCCCTGGTAGCTGATGGTCGAGTGTTCATGCTCGATGCGCGCTTCCAGATAACGGTCCACCGTCTCGGTGAAGTTCTTGCAGTGGAAACGGGTGTGGAAGCCCAGGATGGTGCTGCCCAGCATGCCTTGCAGCAACTCGCGGCGCCACGGGCAGATGCCGAAGGACTCGGGGTTGGGCCATGGGATGTGCCAGAAGGTGATGATGGTCGCCTTGGGCAGCTTCTCGCGCACCATGGCGGGCAGCAGGGCGAAGTGATAGTCCTGCACCAGCACGATCGGATCGTCGCTGCGGGCCTCGGCCACGACGGCATCGGCAAAACGCTGGTTCACCGCGCGGTACTGCGCCCAGTCCGATTCGCGGAAGACCGGCCGCACATGGGCCACGTGACACAGCGGCCACAGGCCTTCGTTGGCAAAGCCCTGGTAGTAGCCCTGTTCCTCTTCCTCGGAGAGCCAGATGCGGCGCAGCACGTAGTCCTTGGTGTCGGGCGGCACGGCCACGCGGTCATGCTCGTCCACCGTCTCGCGGTCGGCGCTGCCGCTGCCGTGGGCGATCCAGGTGCCGGAGCAGGCGCGCATCACCGGCTCCACCGCCGTCACCAGGCCGCTGGCCGGTCGGCTCACCTGGATGCCTTCCTTGCCCTTCAGGTGAATGTAGGGCTCGCGGTTGGACACGACGATCACCTGATCGCCCCGCAACTGCGTGCGCAGCAGGCCGCGCAACCGCTCCGGGTCCCAGGGGGTGAGCGGGCCGTGCTCGCGGTAGAGGTTGTCTTCCAGCTCGCGCAGATGCTGGCGGATTTCCACTTCCAGCGGTTGCAGCTCCGGTGGGGCGCTGTCGGCGCCCGTGCTGTTGCCGCCAGTCTGCAGCAGCGGCCTGACCAGGCCTTCCCCCCGCAGGATGGCGCGCATGCCGGACACCCAGCCTCGCCAGCTCAACTGCGCAACGATCATGGTGATGCCCGCCACCGCCAGCCCCAGCACGGTGATGAAAATGATCATGTAGCGCCGTGTGTCGATGCTACGCCGGTCCGGCAGGCTCAGGTCATGCAGCAGCACCAGCCGGTCGGAATCGGCCTGCTGCGGATTGACCGGAAAGTCCCCGATGTGCACGGCGCCGCTGGACAGCTCCAGCCGCGGGTTCTGCAGCAGCGCAATCTCGCGTGCTTCCTTGCAGGTCAGCGAACCGGGGAAGCCCTTGGTGCTGAGGATCTGCTGATTGGTGGCGCTGCACAGGGCAATGCCCACCAGGCGCTCGTCCAGCACGCCGCGCTCGAGCAGCCCGCGCAGGCGGTCCAGCTTGGCATTGGGCTCGATGTCGGAGATGGCCAGCGACAAGGTCTTGGCCACCATGGCGCCGCGGGCGCTGAGGTCGCGGGAGAACCAGCGCAGCGTCATGCGGTCCAGCAGCGGCAGCGCCAGCAGCGCGGCCACGGTCAGGGTGACCATCAAGGGCACCAGGAACCGGATCTGAAGATGGATGGATTTCATTCGCCGCTCCCGGGGCGCGAGGGCCACCACGGTCGGTGCGAGGACCTTCCGTCGGGGGGCTCGCCGTTGTAGGGGTCAGGGGTCTCGTGGCGCAGGGCCATCAGGCCGCCGAAGGCCAGGCCCGCAGCAAAACCGCCCCACAGCAGCCATTTGCTGCCGGCCTCGGCGGCGCGGTCGGCCGTGGGGGTGAGGCGACGCGGGCGCAGCACTTCGTCGATGCCGGCCGCCACAGCGGTCAGCATCAGCGCATCGGTGCAGGCATTCAGACGGGTCTGTCGACGCCGCAGGCAGCGCACCCGGTCATAGAGGGCGCCCCAGAAGATGGAATGAGCGGCATGCAGCGCCAGCGTCGAGGCGCGGGCGGACAGCGGCGGGCGACCGACGCGGTATTCCCGCGCACCGGTCAAGGGGCCCACCCGGTGGGCATGGTCGGTGCGGCTGCCCCGCAGCAAGGCCACGCCGGACAGCAGACTGGCCAGCATGCCTTCAGCGGCGGCGCGTCGCAGCGCCTGGATCAGCAAACCCTTCAAAGGCGACTCCTGTGACAGAGAGAAACAACCCCCGGTCCTAGGCAATCACCGTGCCAAGCCAGTGCGTTCAGAGCGCCCGTATGTCGAACGAATCAGGGTGGGAAGCGCTCCAACCCCGATGGCTGCGGCGTTTTACTGCAGTGCAGTGGGCGGCGGCATGTAGGGCGGCTCGCGCACCGGCACCGGGTTCTCGGGCAGGGGCGGGTCGATGATTTCCGGTGGGCCAGGTTCCGGGACGGTGGGCGGGCCATGCGGCGGCGGTGGCACGCTGGGCACCTCGTCCGGGAAGGGCGGGGACGGCGGAATGCTTTGGGCCTGTATCGGCCCAGATCCGGCAAGAGTGGGTGTCATGAACGGGTCCTTGGAAAAGTGCAGCCTCATCCTGCAAGCGGCGCGCCCGGTGCGTGTCGGCACCGCCATCGATGCGTACCTCGTGTCAAACCCGGGTCGTTCAGACCGCTTTGTCGTTGCAGGCCTCAGCATCGACGCTGAGGGCGATGGATGGCACCTCGTTTGCCGTCAGCAGGGAAAGGAGGCTCCGAGATGAGTGACAAGCCCTTTGAAACGCCCTGGCAGTTGTTCTGGTGCGCCGATGCGGCGGAGGAACGGCTGCTGCATGTCAGCGACTCGGTCGCTTCGGTGCTCGGCATGACGCCGGGCGCCCTGATGGAAGACCCGCTGCAGTGGAACCATGCGGTGCTGCCCGCCGATGCGGCTGCCTTGCCCAGGCCCTTCTTTGCGGCGACCGTGCCGCAAGCCGGTGACCAACTGCGTGAATACCGGATGCTCGGTGCCGACCTGCATCTCTACCAGGTGCGCGAGCGTCGCTATCGCTGGCGCGATCCGGTGACCGGCCGCCTGCATATCTTCGGGCTGGTGGAAGGCGTGCAGGAACTGCGCCGCGCCAGGGAGGAACCGGTGGAGCCGTCCTGGGAACATCTGTGGGCCGGTGGCGAGGCGGACACCAGCCGCTCCGGCAGCGTGCCGCGCACGCCGGACCCCGCCAAGCAGACCGACGACAACGCCGACGACCCGGGCCCACCCCAGCATGTGCCGGACGACCCCGGCGTGTCACCGGATGGGCCCAAGCGCTATCACGACGACTACGGCTCCACCCGTCGCATGGCCTCCCGCAGCCGTCCCCTGGCGGTGGCGGAGCCGCTGCCATGAGTCATGTGCTGCAGCCGGCCGGCCTGCCCTGGGACCGTGAACGCCCGGCGCGGGAGGAGGTCGTGGCCTTGCTGGCGGACGATCATCAGCAGGTGCTGCTGGCGCTGGCGCAGTTCCATCGACTGGGCCGCAGCGCGCCGGCGGCCGAGCGGGAGGCGCAGGTGCGCCGGATCTGTGCACTGCTGTCGCTGCACGCCACGCTGGAAGAGGACCTGCTGTATCCCGCGCTACGGCGCTGTCCGGAGCTGGGGGATCGGGAGCGCAGGCTTCTCCATGAAGCCGAGGTGGAGCAACTGGTGGTGCGCATCCTGATGTCGCAACTGCGGCGGATGGAGGCGCAGGACCCGCAGTTCGAGCCCCTGGTGGGTGTTCTGGGCCGCTATGTGGAGCACCACGTCAGGGACGTGGAGCAGGGCATCTTGCCGCGGCTGAACCGGGTGACGACGCTGGACTGGCAGCGGCTCGCCCAGGACCTGCACCGCCGGCGCGAGGAGCTGCTGGCGCAATGGCGGCAGGAGCTGCGCATGGATCCCGCGCCGGGAGGCGCTGACCAGGCGCTGGACTGACACGCCACGGACGGTCCAGTGGTCTGGCGTCTGCTCTTGCTCCAGCTCCCGTCTCTCGTCTCTCGTCCCCCGGCCCCGTCTACTCTCAGCCGTCAGCCCTCAGCCGTTCCCCGGCAGGAACCGGATGCCGGTACGCCGCACCAGCTCTTCATAACTGATCGGCGGCTGGATGCGCGCGCTGGCGGTGTTGGGCAGCCAGTGCGCCCAGCTTCGGCCGGTGGTGTCGTCGTGCACCAGCTTGTACATCGCCGCCGGAATGGCCGGACCGTCCTCTCCCAGCCGGGGTGAACGCGCGTCGTAATAGGCGCCGGTGATGATGGTCACCGGGCCGATGGCTCGCATCACATAGGCGCGGGTGTCCTTCTCGATCTTGTTCCACGGCTGCTGGTTGTTGATGGCGTTCTGCGGCACCACATTCGCCAGCGAGAAGGACTGCGCCATGGAGCGCTCGTCCCGCATGTCCCGCGCGGGGGTGAGGTGAAATACGCGGTGAGTTCTTGTACTCAAACCGTATTTCTTCCAGTGCTCACAACTTGGAAGTGGTACCAGTCCGCTGCTTCTCCATCCAGGGGAACCCTCGTTCCAACGCCGTGCACGCTGGACAATCACAAACGGGGGTCATTCTGTGGTTCCTCGTTGAATCAGCGAGGCTTCTCTGAACCCATCGCATGCCACGTGGTACCGTCGAGCCGAACGGCTCGCTCGGCACACCGTCCATGGCGCTATGCGAACTCTTCGGAAGTGGCGTCTAGCCGCAGGCGCGACGTTTTGGGCCGTCGGACCTAGTCGCCGCCACATTGAGCTCAGACGCAGGGCGCGCTACCGCCTTACTCCGCGGACGGCGTGCGCGGCGTCCGCCTCGGCCCAGCCTTCTTCAAAGCTGTGATGACTTCCTCACGCATGAGGGCCAACAACGCGTCGACCTCTTCCTCGCTCCCGTCTGTCATGTAGCCAAGGCAGAGCAGCGTCATGGGATGGAGGCTGAGTTGTTCTGCCAGCTCATCTACCTTTCCCACTGTGGGTTGCTTAACGGCTCTTTCGAGGTTACTGACGTAAACCCGTGAGTGCATGGCATGTTGGCTCAGACCTCTGGAAGTTCTTGCAATGAACAAGCCGTTGGCGAAATTTATTTTACGGAGGGCGGTCATACACACGTCTTGAACGACGTGCATTTGGACACTTAGAATCCTTTAGGGCGACAACCTATAGGTTACATCCGCGTGCACCGCTCCGTTGACGGCACGGCTTCCCTCTGGCCACCGCCCCCCGATACCTCAGGAGATAAAGATGTTTGTAACGACTCCGGGTCTGGCCGAGTGGATGCCCGAGAGCCTCCGTGAGGACGACGACTGCCACTATTGGCGGGCAGTGATGTTGACGACGCAGAACCCGTGGTACCTCTTGGTCTACCGGGTGGAAGGCTCAGCTGCGCTAAGGACGGTGGCCGTGAGCTGGGAGAGTCGCCTCATGGAGGTCATCGGTCACGTGGGACCCGCGATGGTTGTCAGCGTCTCTCGCGTGCATGCAGGTGAGGACGGGACCTCCTGGCGGATGGAACAAGTCGACGAAATATGGGCACCCGCTTCGCAAGAGCTCGGCCAAGCCGGCCCAATGCTTTTGCGAGTACGAGGCGAAGACGTCCTGCGGGATTGCTTCATGTCCGTGGTCAAAGCTACTCGGCCTGGTCGTCGGCTGCTGCTCAACGTCGCGGCTAGCTCCGACGCCGGTCCGCTCAATGTCTAGAAAGGCGTCGTCCCATGCCAGTTTGGTTGCCAGCTACCGCCAAAGAGGAGCCCGACGTGACCCTTACTTCTTGGGGCGCCTTCGAGGTGCTGATTCCAAGAATTGGGCGGCCGACGATGCACGTCGTCGGCTACTCAAACGAAGGCGGGGAGGGGCGCGTTTCGTCATCGTTCACAAAGCTGAACGCTGAGCGGGGTCAGGTCATCAGCAAAAGTGGCCGCGCGTACCGACTCGAGGGCCCCCCGGGACTTCATCCCGATGCCGACTACGTCTGGCAGCAATGGCAATCCACGTGGGACGTCTCTGTGCTGAGAGACCTAGCTTTTGAGTTGTTTGAGACCATCAGGAAGGCGGCTCGCCCAACTTGAACGCAATTAAGGCGTTCACCGCTGTATGCGGCGGGGGCGATGTGGACGCTGGTGGCTAGCTGCGGCTTCGAAGGTACGACAGGGCGGCTCATACTGCCGATGACCCGGCTCCGACGCGGCGACTGTTCGGCAGCTCTTTGACCCGTTTCGACTGCCATGGTGCATTCCGCCTTTGGAGCGGTGCTGGCACCACTGCGGGACCGCAGGCGACGCGGTCAAGAGGCTAGTGGGTAGCAGGCCCGTCCGGGCTGGTGTTCTTGACCGCTAGCGCGCGAGCCCTGGAAGCCATGAATTGGCAGACCTGCTAGTCACTTACCAATTGGCAACGTCTTGGAAAATGTCGCTGAAGGCTCACGCACTTATCGCTGCAAAGGCACCGCATAACCCCACGAACGCAACAGACGGTCTCCTGCATCCTCGATGTCCGGTAAGCGCACCAGGTGGACTTACGCTTTTTCCAGTCTTTTGCCAATTGGCAAACGCGTGGAAAAAACTGCCAAAAAGGCTGAATGCACCGCTACGAGGCACAAACCGTCCATCGCTAGGAGCAGCCCACCTGCAGGCATTTGCATTCCACACGAGGGCTCGTCGGGCCTAGCGAGCCGACCAAGTGGTGCGGGCCGCGCCCAGTCCACCCCGCCTTGGAGGGAGGGTGCACAAAAGTTACACATGCTACGCTTAATGAACAGCGACAACAGTCGCGGGCACGGTGCATCGGCACCGACGTAGAACCGGATTTTTGAGGCGAGGGAATGGCAGAGACCGTCAACATTGCGGCCATGGCTGAGAAGCTTTCCGCGGAACTCTTTTCGGAGTTTTCCTGGCAGCGTACGGGGCCCATGAATCACAACTGGAGTTGTGAAAAGTCGGACGTACATGGCGTCAAAACACATCCGTCAGACGTGGTTTTCTATTACGACGAGCCCTACGCCCGGCAACGTACGTACGTCAACTGCGACCTCAAAAGCTACGCCCGTGGCTCCATCTCAACGCCGGCCCTCCGTCGTGCAGTGGAAAGTCTAGCCAAGCAGGTCGCTTGCGCTGAGATTAGCGACGAGTGGCGCCAGCTTTACATCCATGACGGCGTCACCCCAACCATTGCGGGACTGCTGTTCGTCTACAACCACGACGGTGAATTCGATAAAGAATTCGCGCAGTACGTGAGGCAGTTACAGAGCGCTAAGCTTGACCTTCCACGGGGTACAAAGCTAGTCGTGCTCGGTCCCCACGACATCTTCTGGCTGGACAACGTCCGCTACGAAATCGTGCTGATGCGCGGGCATCGAAATGCGGCGGAGCGATTGCCCAGCCAGGAGTACTGCAAGTACTTCCACCCCCAGCTCGACCGCCGCAAGAACGTCCAGCTCGACCAAGCTAAGGCAGCGACGCTGGAGATGCTCACCTCGAATCTCATCGTTTTGGAATACGTGCGGCCGGAAACCGCCGACCGCACTGGCATCACCATGTTCTACCGCGGGGCGGGTGCGACCTCGGACGAGTTCACCTATCTATTGGACTACCTGCGCCATTTTCAGCTCCTGAAGGGCCACGTCGACGTTGAAGTCAAGGTGCTCAACGCCTCGCCGGTCGCGCAGCCCATGTTTGAGAAGGCGGTTCAGAACTATGTAGATGGTTTAGCCGCCGGCGGAGCCGGCTCGCCCTTGGCCGAGTGCGTCAACCGGATTGCTTTCAAGAGGATGACCCAAATCATCACGCGCTTTTCGGACATCGAGTTGGGGATGGACTATGTCTAAGCAACATCATCAGTTCTACGCAACCGACAACGACCTCTTCGACTTGCTCGCGTCCGCAAAGCAGAAACTCACCGAGGCGGTTCTGCGGGAGGTCGGTCGCGAGCGCGGAATCTTCTACTCGCCGGAAGACTCCCGGGATGACTTGGTGGAATCGCTATCAGTTTTGCCGTTTATGCTGCCAGAGCTTGAACGCCTTATGGCGAGACGCGAGACGCCGAGGCGGAATGAAAAGACAACGACCATCACACTAGACGCGCAGATTGCGATTGACGACATTAAGACGGCCGTGAACGAATACTGCGAGCAGGTCGGTCCCGCGGAGCAAGTGTCGGCGCACAAAAAGGGAACCAACGGCTTGGTCATGAGCGTCGAATATGACGAGATTGACTACTCTCGGACCCGGCTCATCCAACGCCAACGTCACGACGCGGCGATTGAATTTACGCAGAAGGAAGGGAAGACGGTCATCCGTCTTCCCGCTTCGGATAAGTCGAGGCGGATTGTTGAGGATGTGACGAAGAAAATCGAAAGCCGGCGCCGTGCGCCTGTTGCTCGAGAGGCCATTGAGCTCGACGACACTTTCACCGCGGAGGAGCGAACAAAGTTCTTCACCCGGCTAATGTCCGAACTGCCCGACCACAAGATTAACAGCGTCACCAATATCCGCATCTGCCCGAGCGGGATGAATCCCGACGAAGAAGAATTCGACGAAGAAGAGCGTGCTGCGGCCGAACACGATTTGCTAGTGGTCGTGCGCAGCATGGCCTTAAATGGAGAGAATTTGTTTGCGGCAAAGGAGTACCAGAACCTTCGCGAGCGAGGGTTCTTCCTAACGTCAGTAACTTGGAAGGCCGGTCAAATCGGCTTGCCTTACGACATTCCGCTGCTGCAAGTTGAGTTCGAGGACGGGCCTAAAGGCGTCGGATTCAAGTACGCTGTAAAGGGCGCGTATCGATTCCAAGAGGGCTTCTACACTAAAACGCCCCGGCCAGTGACTGACGACGAGCGCGAGAAGTTGTACTCCCTCATTGAATTGACTGCGCGACGGGTCCTCAGTGACATCCGTGATAAGCGAGCGGCCGGCAAGGGAAGTGAGTCGGGGACGCCATGAGCCGCTATCGTTGGCTTCGTGCGGAATGGCCGAGCGCAATTCGAACGGTTGCGAAGCGCTTGCGTGAGCATGCGTTCGTCGAGGGTGGGCACAGTGGATTCATTCTCGACCGCATTCGAGACGACTTTTTTGAAGCCCGATATATCGAACGGTTTGAGTATCAGGAAACCGTAGCCGACCCGTTCGGGCAGGAGGTTCGGTTCGAACGGCTGGAGTACAGGCAGACTCGATTCCGTGCAACCCAGGACGGTCCGGGATTTGAGCTCATTGATGCGCCTAGGTCGGCGCAGGCCCTTGTCAACGAGTTGCTTCAAGCCACCGACTACTCGCTCACCATCGAGCCCCTCGTCATAGACGTCTTGGGTTGGGTTGACGCTATTCAAGCGAGCACCTCCGAGAAATTGGCGGTGCTCTCGCTTCAAGTTGGCGCCTTACATTTGGATGAAGAAATCCGCGGAAAGTTCGCGCTCAAGGGAAATGTTGATGTGCGCGACGCAGCAACGGAATTGATTGGCGGGAAGGCGCACGTGGTGGAGAAAGTGCAGTTCCGGGTGAAGACCGCCTCGGGAACAACCGCAGTCACCTTATCGAACAACGCATCGGCGAAGCTTGAGGGAAGCGGACGCGACATAGATTTTCTGGACGTGGTTCGACGAGCCCTGCGAATTCAGAGCAGCGCGTCGACCTAAGGAGCTGCTGGAGTCGCAGGGCTGGCTCACCTTAGGCCACTTCGACAGCGCGATAGCGTCGCGGCCAATCGTTTAATGAAGCCGGGTGGGAACATGAAGCTTGAATACATCGAAATTCGGAACTTCAAAGGGATTCGGGAAGCAACGCTTTCTCCCGATACCTTCACGTGCTTGGTGGGTGAGAACAACGCGGGCAAGTCTTCGGTCATGCAGGCGCTGGTAATCGCTTTAACGCGGCCTCGGAACATTCCTCCGACGCACTTCTATGACACAGCGAAGCCCATCTCCTTTGAGCTGCGCTTTTCAGGGGTGGACCATCGACATTTGGCCCGTCTGTCCAGCGATGCGAAAGAGAAGATTTCTGAACTAGCCGTCGATGGAGTTTTGACGCTTCGTGTCCAGTATGCACCTGGGGAATCCGTTGCTGTTTCTACCAAGCGGCGGCTCCCAAAAGATGAGCGGTTTCGCTTAAGTACGGTTGATGCTGCGCTTGCTGGAAAAAAGGGACAGGCTGCTATAGAAGACGTGGTCTGGGGGCTGTTTCCGGAGTTTAAGGAAGCATGTTCTGCACCCCTCAAGACACAGGCCAAGGCTAGGGAATTCGTCTCAGAGCAAGTTGCTAAGCTTTCGAAAGACGCATTTAGTCTTGTCGATGACGTGTTGCCATCGGGGTTCAGTCCGTCCATATCTCCATTGATGCCTGAGCCAATCTATATTCCGGCAGTCAAAAACCTCAACGACGACCTGAAAACCACGCAGTCCACCTCGTTTGGTCGGCTTCTCGGCCTGCTGCTGTCAGACATGACGGAGGACCTAGAGCAGGTCAACACTTCTCTTAAGGAGTTGAACAGGCTCTTCAATCGAGTGAGTGCCGACAGCGGTGGTGTTGTTGACGAACGGCATGTTAAGGTCCGCGAACTTGAGGCGGAGGTCGAAGGCTTACTCGGGGAGAACTTTCCCAATGTCAAGGTGCAGTTGGAAATTCCACCGCCTGAGCTGAAGACTATCCTCAACACAGCTCAAATCTATGTAGATGACGGCGCTCACGACCTAATCGATAACAAGGGCGATGGCATTAAACGGTCTTTGACGTTCGCTTTGTTGCAGGCCTTTGTCAATCGGCAGGGCGTAAGGCCTCCTGCGGCGGAACCGGGCGATAACGATGTGGCCCCGCGACCGCTGATATTCCTCTTCGAAGAGCCCGAACTTTATTTGCATCCGCGGTCACAAAGGGTGTTATTCAATACGCTGGCGCGGATTTCTGAAAGTCATCAGGTCCTCGTTACCACGCATTCCCCGCTGTTCTTTGCCCCGGGTGTGACTGCCTCGTTCGTTCGGGTCGCCAAGACGTCGGCTACTCCTAAGCCTGTCGCGAGGCTGTATCCCGTCAATTTCAAGCTTAACAAGGAAGATGCCGCGACTTTCCGGTTGGCTCGATTCGAGCATGCGGACGCCGCATTCTTTAGCCAAAGCGTGGTCTTGTTCGAAGGGGAGTCTGATGATGCGTTCTGCAAGCACGTTGCACCCCTCCTCCATAACGACTGGGATTTTGACAGAAGGAATATCGCCCTCGTACGAGTTTCAGGGAAGGGGAACTTCCTAAGATTTCGAAAGTTCTTTGAGAGCTTCGGCCTACCGGTTCGACTGGTGGCGGACCTGGATGCGCTGTTCGATGGCTTTAAGCATCTGGGAGCCAACGGCGAGGCCTATGACCTTCGCAGTAAGGCTATCCAAACGTTGGATGAACGAATCGAGTCGCTGGGGATGAAGGCCGAACCCAGCGCAAGCCAGATAAAGAAGCGGGCGGGACAGGAGAACTGGAAGACTCGCTACGAGGCCGCGAAGTCGGCACTTGAGTTGGTCCAGAAGACCGGAGAGGTAGGCGCTGATTCCTTCGCCGCGCTACAAGGCCTCTTCGTGTGGGAGAAAGATGTTGCCCGTGAGCGTATCTGCACTGAAGATGAGGAGGCTGCGGCGGCACTCGTACCGCTGCTTGATATTCTGCGGCAACAGGGCATTTGCGTGCTCTCCCGCGGCGCTATCGAGAGCTACTACCCACCAAACGTTCCAAGCTTAGGCCCGAAGCCCGATAGAGCGCTCGCGGCATGTGCATCTATTACGACGCGCGAGTCGGCAGTGGGCCTTGCCAAGCCGTTGGCCAGCGGGCGTCCTAGCGAACTTGAAGAGGTCTTCGCGGCTCTCTTCGGTGAGCTTGACAAGATTAGCAGTCCGCCGCAGCTCTTAACGTTCGAGGCCATGATGGAACAAATGTGAACTATTTAGAGACAGCCTAAAGGCCCCGCGCAATGTCGTCCCACGACTTTCATCAGCTATCGCCGCTTGATTTTGAAGAGCTCGTGCGAGACCTTCTGCAATGCGAATTTAAGATTCGACTCGAGAGCTTTGGCCCGGGGCGAGATGGTGGCATCGATTTCCGTTTCGCTCGGGGTGCATTGACAACCATCGTCCAGGCAAAGCACTATTCGGGCAGTCCCAGCTCTGCGCTGATACGTTCTGCAAAGAGTGAAGATGAGAAGGTTAAACGCCTCAAGCCGCAGCGCTATATTCTTGCGACTTCACAGTCGCTGACGCCGAATCAAAAGGACCAGCTCATAGCGGCTATGCCAAACGCGCCGCTCGCTAAGGAAGATGTACTCGGCCGCGAGGACTTGAACAACCTCTTGGGGCTACACCCAGCGGTGCTGCGCAAGCATTTCAAGCTATGGCTTACCGACGTCAACACTCTGGAGCGAATCATCCACAGTGGGGTCTACAACAGGACAGACGCTGAACTGGACATCATCAAGCGGCTGGTCCCGCGATTTGTTCACAACAATAGCATCGCCCAGGCCGAAGAGATTCTTGAGCGACGAGGGGCGCTCATCATAGCGGGTGAGCCGGGCGTTGGAAAGACGACTCTTGCAAGAGCCTTGACGTGGTTGCACTTGGAGCAGGGGTGGAAGGTTTTTGTCGTCGATGACCTGAAAGAGGCCATGACCGTTTGCACCGAAGGAGAAAAGCGGCTTGTGGTGTTTGACGACTTCCTTGGGCAGATTAGCCTGACGAATGACGCACTGAGAGAGGTGGACCAGCGGCTCCCCATTTTTCTTGACCGCGTAAAGAACAGCAAAACTCTCCGTTTTATCCTGACTACCCGTAGCTACCTGATTCGCCAAGCGCAATTGCAATCGACTCGATTGGGGTCGGCCGAGATGAAGGCTGCAGAGCTTTTATTGAGAGTAGGTGAATACACGAGAAGGATTCGCGCACAGATTGTCTTCAATCACCTTTTCTTTTCCAAGTTGAGCCTGGAAGAGCGCGACTCTCTTCTAGCCAAGGACTTCTACCTGAAGATGGTTGACCATGCTAACTTCAGCCCGCGGCTCATTGAGTTGCTGACTTCGCCCGACTACCATATGCACCAGTCCACGCCCATACGTGACGTGGTCATAAGGGTACTGAATAGCCCTAGCGAACTTTGGGCGATACCTTTCCGTTCGCACCTAAGCGAAGACTCAAGAGCGCTACTCTTGCAGCTGTTCTTCCTCGGCTCAATGGTGAGAATGGAAGACGCTTTGCGTTCATTCGCTCGCTCCATCCCGGCGCGCCCCGAGGGGATATCGGGGGACGCACCTATCAGCCGATTCAAGCGCGCGCTGAAGCCACTTGAGGGCTCACTGCTTTACATCACCGGCGACTACATCATGTTCGCAAATCCGGGTGTGCGGGATTTTTTGAGTGAGGTTGTGCTTGAGGACCGCCTTCTGCTGTCGGTGGTAAATGTTGTAGATACCTGCGACGAACTCGATGAAGCGTGGTCGTTTTTCGTAAAGCACCGAGACCAGTTGAACGAATCTGCCTTGAATGCATCGCTATGGGTGGATTGCCTCTCGCGATGTCTGCGAGATGACGTTGCGTCTAGGCTTGAGGCAGTTTCAATCGGTCTTCAGATGGGCGCTTTTTTCGGAGATGGTTGCACCCTCGCTCTCGAGTTCGTCGAATCGGTCCTCATGTCGATGGAGGCGCGGCCATACGAGACAGAAAGGGAACATCTATATCGACATGCGGTCGAGCATTATGGGGCTCTCTCAAGATACCAGCAACTTCTGGTTCCGTCCATCAAGATTTTGGTGCAGCACTTGACCGCTATGCTGGAGGAATGCGGAGACCAGCTTACCCTAGACGAAATCTCGATGATTTTTGGGACTGTCGACGAGAGCGGTGAGAGCGACGGTCTGCATCAAGCGGCAACAGAAACCGCGCTTCGCGACTATGTTCGAGACTTGTCGGATAAGGTCTTTGAGATTTCCTCTGTAGGCGAGCTGGATGACTATGAGGCCAAACTTTCGTCGATGCTTGGCCGTCACAAGATTGGGTTCTCCTACGTCCAAAAGCAGCTGTTCGAAAGACATCGCGAAAGCCTCGAGAACGAGATATCAAGAGCGGAAGAGGCTTACTCGGCCTCGTCGCATATTCAGAGAGAGCCGGAAGTGAGTGACGCTGAATTGAAATCGCTTTTTGCGACTCTTCGGCGCCCATCCTAATTTGTTGGCCACAGCGCAGAACAAATGCTCGAATACGTTTCAGTCTGTCGGTGGTCTTTTCTCCAGTTGGCTCAATCTCAGCCCACTTCTTTGATGGCACCGCCGCTAGGCTCCACTACAGTCGCTCCCTTAAGCTTAAATTTTCAGCCAGCCCGCTGCCAGAATAGCCAAGCACCCCCGGGCGCCGGGGCTATAGAGCTGCCTCACCCGACGTTTAAATTCATCAGCTCGGACACTGCTATCTGGTCATCGCGGCGAATGCGTCAACCGCAGCCAACCGGGCATGCTCGGCAGTCGCGTATTCGCCTTCAAGGCGGTACCGTACTGGAGGGCCGAGTTCTGGTGGAGGCTTGAGAACGAGCACAGGCGCAAAATGGCCCGTCGCCAGCGACTCAGCCTCTATGTCTGCTTCCCAGGTCTCATCAAGGTTCACGGTTGGAGCGCCTTGCCCGCTGAAGTTTGTGGCGTGATAACAAGCGCTTCCGGGTTCCCGACCTGCTCGTTTCGACCGACTCGCATGCGACCGTAGGTTGAGCTTCGGTGGACCAATCTCAGCTTGCACTGACGGGTGAACTTCCCATGTGTCGCCAAAATCCCGGCGCAACTCCGCAAGGTCTGCCGCAGGGCCGGATTCGGGCCACTCAACCGCGACTGCGGTGTTGGTCTTCGGCGTGACGACGACGGCTGCGGGAAGAGCCGCACGTAGTCCTTCAAGGGCTTCCCGCCGAAGTTCGGGTTCGAAGCGAAACAGAAAGATGAAACGCAGCATTGGAACCTTCTCCGGGGTGTCCTAGTCTAGCTTCATCGACGTGGAACCGCTTCTAATACAGCTGTCCGGCAAATCGAGTTTGCTAACTTCATGAGCGATGTTCACCGTGCGTCTCTATAGCTGGAGAGGAAGTGGCCGCAATCTTCTCTAATTTGAGTCCTTGGTCAACGACTGAGAGCGGCGCGTCTCGCTGCTCGGTCCGAGGGGTTCCATCACTTCGACGAATTCTGCTCACGTCCACCCAGCCCGGCCGGTTCAAGCTGCGCCTAAACTCCAGGCGCATTAGAGTAAACGCCGCGAGGCGAAGTGAATCCCGACCATGACCACGCTAGACGTTTCGAACTTGAACTACACGCAGCTGCTTGAACTGAAAAAGCGGTTGGACGCAGAAATCGACGCCAAGCGGGCCGAGGAAATCAAGGTGCTTGCTGACGGCTATGTGAAGAAGGCGCAGGCCGCAGGCTTTACGGCGGCAGAAGCGCTTGAAGCGGTGCGACCCTATGTGCCAGGAGCCCGGCAGTCAACCGGGGCGCGGCTGGTGCTTTATCGCGACCCTAGCAGCCGCGAGCACGCATGGAGCGGCAGAGGCCGCGCCCCTCGCTGGCTGGTGACATACGAAGAGCAGGGGCGCTCCAGAGAAGAGTTCAAGGTCGCTTAACGCGGCCCGAAAGGATGCCCGCATGAACGACGACTGGAACGCTGACATTGAAGCTGAGCCACTCGTCGGCGGCGGCTCATGCCGGTGCTGGTGTTGTCTCCGCCTCGGGAAGTTGGCTCACCCATACGGATAGCGTTGGAGGGCGCCTATGAGAACGAAGAGCTAGCAAGGCTGGCTGCCCTCGATGCCTTCTGTTCAATGGCCCTTGGACGGGGGGCAGTCTTGAAGCTGCCTCGCTTTCCAGCACTAAGGGCCCCCGCCGCGGAGGGTGTAAGTTCACCCCAGGACGCGCGGGGACCTAGTGTTCTGGCCGCCTCAAGCGCCCGTCTCCTTATCGAACAAGCATGGATTCATGACCCTAGAGAGTACACGCAGCGCAGTTCGCCAGGCACTCGAAGCGCTGACTTCGCCAGCCGGTTTTCAGCAACGATTGACGTACGCAGGACTCGCGCTGGTTGGCTTGCGAGTGGACGGACTTCCGCCGGAACTGGCCGTGCGGGCGTCGGTGCTTGAACGCGCGTTCTGTAGCTGGCCCGACCGGCTTCCAGCTGGAGACGAGGGCACGGTTGCGCAGCTCTTGCGCATGCTTCCAGAGCAGCGACAGCGGGAGCTCGTGTCGATGGTCACCAGTGTGCACGACGCCCTCTGCGAGCTCGCTGGCGCCATGCCCCGCTTTGCGCAGGTGCCAGATGCCGTGGGTGCGAACTTCGTCCTCCCGGAGGCGGACAGGTGGGAGTTCTTGTATTGGCAGCTTTCCCATCACGACTCACCACATCAGCGGGCCCAGTATGTCGCGTACGCGCAGGGCTTCCTACCGAACTTCCCCGCCAACGCTCTGCTTGAATGGCCTGGCCGGCATGGGTATGAAAGCATGCGTCGTTGGGCTTTCCTCGGACTGGAGGGCCTGCGGTTCGAATCGGAGCGCTGGTCTGTTCAGGACTTGAAGCGCATCCGTGCCTATGACGATGGCTTCACGCAAGTCGGCCCCGACTCGCACGGCGCATATCACGTGCGCCGCAAGGGTGATTGGGCAGCAGAACAGATTCGGCGGCAGGGTACTTGGGGTGCTCCTATCCTGGTCTTGTCGCACAGCGAAGAGTTAGAGCTCGAACACCGGGCCAAGCTGGCCCCAGGCTTCACTCTCATCGAAGGGCATACCCGCCTGTCGCGGATGTTGAACATGCCGACGAATGAGCGCCGCGATGACGGGCACGAGGTGCTTGTTGTCAGGCGGGAAGCTCGGACTTCGAAAATCTGACGGGGCGCCAATGAAAACGCCCTACGTTCCCCACCTCTATGGGGAGGCCGCGCAAGAGAAGCTGAAGTCAAAGCAGGGCTGGCTGACTGTCGGCGTGGCGTCTTCGATTCCATGGCCGCAAGAGGACGTCTGGCTTTTCTACGATGGGCACGAGTATGTGCTGCGCGGAAAGAAGGCTGGGGACGAGAAGCGGTCGCCTTGCATCTCCACGCCCTGCGCGCGGGGCGACATTGACGCAGCGAAGAAGCGCGCCTACCTCTTCGGGTCCGTGCTTGGCTGGTTCAAGGGTGGATATGTCGACGTGTCCGGCGGCATCTGGGGCTCCAGCCCGGCTTTGTATGGCTCCCGCGAGACCTTCACGACCACCCTCGATGGCACGAAGTTCTTCATGTGCAACTACCTGCCCATCATTGAGGACGACCAGACCCGCAAGGCGCTGGCCTTCCTGCGAGAAGGGAGGCGCCTGCGGCATGTCCACGAGCCGTATTCATTCCTGAGCTTCTTCAAGGTTGTCGAGTCACAGTTCAACTCCAAGGACCGGGTGGCCTGGATTGGGGCCAATCTCGACCTGCTGGAAGAAGACGGTGCCAAGCGGGTGGCCGAACTGAAAGAGCAGGGCGTCGACGTCGGCAAGCACCTGTTCGAGTCGGGACGCTGTGCGGTCGCGCACGCCAGCCTGGGCGGCTCGATAGTTGACCCGGACGTTCCCGCCGACCGGCGACGCATCGCCGAAGACTTGGATGTCATCGCCGGCCTGGCGGACCGCTACATCGCCATCGAGGCTGGAGTGCCGGACGAGTCAAAGCTCTATAAGTCGCAGGACCTCACCGGGGCGTGGCATCGCCTGTTGCCGGCGGAGACGCTGCGGCGGCTGCAAGCTGGCGAGGATGTGGCTGACCCGTCGGCGCTCGGCCAGTTGCAGGACAACAAGGTGACCGTGCGGCTGTGGGGCCGCGAGCCGCCCGAGTGCATGTGCAACATGCGGCTGGCTGCAGAGGGCCACGCGCCGGGCGTGGTGACGCTGCTTGTTGTCAGCGAACGGGAGACCGTGTTCCTGCGCTTTGCAGTCGACTTCGCCAACGGTCGCATTCACACCATGCTGGAGGACGGCGGGGTTACCGACCAGTTCCACAAGGTCATGGAGGCCGACGTCGAACACTACACGCGCTACTTCCATAGCGTGGTCGGCAACGCCTTGGTCGAGCTGTGCATTGACGGGGTGGACCCGGTGCCTTGTGAGGTCGTCATCCCTCTGAACATCATCCCGCAGGCGCCGGAGAAGATGGTGGCTCTGGCGCTGGAGCAGTTTCGCAAGAGACAAGCGGAGACCCCGCCAGCGTCAGAATGGCGCCAAGATGGACGATAAGAGCGACCCCTTTGAAGCAGCGAAGGCGCTGGTTGCGAGGCCCGCGGGTGCCGAGTTTTTGAAATACCCACTGAAGTTCGTCGTGCCGGCGTTCTTTGGCCCGCGGCCGCAGCCGGGGAAGCCAGCCACGGTCAACAGTGGTTCGGCCTCACTGGTGCGCCGCAACGGCCAGCCATTCGCGTTGACTTGCTCCCACGTCCTTGAAGGCTACAGACAGCGCCTGGTTGAAGGCCAGTGCATCTTCCAGTTGGGTGACTGCGAGCTCGACCCGATTGCGCAGTTGAAGGCAGAAGACAAGGACCTGGACTACGCTCTCATCGCACTGACAGAGAACCAGAGCAAGGAAATCACGAAGCCCGGTGGGGCCTTCGGCGGCACTTGCTTCTGCGACGTGGCTTCATGGCCTCCCGGTGATGCGAAGGAGGGCGACTTCGTGGCGTTCGGCGGCTTCCCGGGAGAACTTCGCCAGGCCGGGTCGTTCGACCAACTCTCGTTCGGCAGCTACAGCAGCGGTGGGTCGAGGATTACATCGGCCCGCGAAACACATCTCGTGTGCCAGTTCGAACGAGACAAGTGGGTCAAACATGGCCAGGAACCGGAACCACAGACCATTCGCGGTTTGAGCGGCGGACCGGTCTTCGCCATACGTCATAGCGCCGATACGGGCATCATGACCTACGAGTTCATCGGCCACATCTACGAGTTCTCGGAGGAATATGAGCTGCTCTACGTCCGGCTTGCGCGGGTACTGCCGCTCTGAGCCGGTCCAGCGTCGTGCGCCGGGCGTCATGATTCGGTACTTAAGAGTGGTGCCCAGAGACCCGAAGTCTCCGGAAAGCGTGAGCGAGGCGATGCGCGAATTCATTGATGCGACCGAGGACCGCCTAGCTGCTGCTGCACTCTACGGCCAACAACGTTGAGGGGCATCCCAACCGTTCCAGCCGGTGGGAATCCTAGGGCGTGCCCCGCGCGGGGAAATGCGACCCGATGCGCCCTCTATATCGCGGGTACTGAAGTGATTCCTCTGCCTGCGGAGCTGAGGTGGTAGGACTTGCCGTACATCGACTCGTACGTGACGTCAAAATGGACTTCCCCGGCCAGTTCCTCGATAACTGCGACTTGGTCTGTCGACTGCGAGGGAAAGAATAGCTCGCCTATGACGAACCTGCCCTGGCTCGGGATGGCGGAGTCGACGCCGGGCAGCCCTTGACTGTTCAGTCGGTAATGGATTTTGGTGCCGAGCACCGTGTCGATGAATGCTGCCAGTAGGCCGCTCGCATCGGCCGGGGGGTGGAATCGCACTCCGCCCCTTGAGAAGTAGCGGTCCTTGATGACCGCGGGGCCAAGGCCGTTGTTGTGCAACACGTATGCGATGGTTGTTCCGTCATTCTGAGCCCTGCGCTCGATGTGCCAGTCCAGGTGCGGACGCAGACTCAGCTTGTTGTGTTGATGTGTCGCGCGGAGTTGAAAGAACGTGGCCACGAAAGCCAGCACGGCAACAAGAAGCGAGCAGGTCGCGATGATGTCGGAGGTGGTCATTGGCGAACGAGGTGAGGGTGGGCGCGCCGGTGCCAGGCTCTGCCGACACTTGGCTGTAGCGCTAGTACTTTCGTGCTTCGTGTTTCTTCAAGATGTCGGGCACAGCGGTGTCCGGCAACTTAAGTCCTTTACAGAGCCCAGATACATAGCTGGCGAGCTTAGCGTCTGGCTTTCCTCCGACGACAGCGCCGACTTCGGCACCCACTTCAGAGAGCCGCCATGTAATGGCGTACTTTGCCGACCAAGTGGATAACTGAGAGACGATGAACCGTGTGTCCCTGCAAACCATCAGCGCCTCCTCGTCCTTTGGCACCTCGACGAGTCCATATCCGCCTAATCTAATCCGCGTCGACCCGGAGATTCGCTTTGGCGAGACATCGATGCTGATAGGCTCGCCCCACCAGTCAAACGAGGCCACGAGGGTGTCGGCTTCCGCAACGACTTGTGCTGCGACAGTGGGAGGGACCGGCTCAGCGGAGATGTAGTCGAGTGTGATACTCATGCTCAAGTGGAGTCAAAAGTGCGCCTTGTTAGGCAGGTCAATCACCTGTTATTCCCCAGGTGCTGGGATTACTTGTCGCTTCGCGTCGTTGCAGGTGGCCTTCGTCGCGACCGCTCCTTGCTGCTTCTCAAATTGGCTTTCTGTTGTATGTGATTTAGGTGTCAGGCTGCAACCCCCAGAGGTGGGAGGTGGAGTTCGCCGCGGGGGCTCCCCATGTGTTCGACAGGCTGCTTGACTCAACTGCGACTACCTCACAGTCTTCAATAAACTACTCAACTGCCAGTCTCTTGCCTTGATTGCGGCCTCCGCTTGCAGGTCAGCGTCTGCACCTACAGGCGCTGCTATCGGCATTCGGGTCAACCGGGCCTCAGCACTCGTTTCCTAGAACGATTCCCCGCGAGTTTTCGTCCTGAAGATGCGGTTCAGCGGCGCCCCGGTACGGCCGTATCTGAAGAGGTCAGCAAGCTTAGCCAGTCAGGCGCGGCTGATGGGCGCACAAACTTCGAGCCGAGCACCCGCCTGAAGCGCACCCCTTTCGCAAAGTATGAGGAGGGTGTATGCCTCGGAAATAGCGCTGCTTTCACAACTACCTGCGTCGCGCTTGGCTAGGTGCAAGTCGTCCAGTCCAGATGGCACCAAGGTCTTGGTCCGGCTACGGCCTGCTTGGTCTCGCTCACTTCCGCGGCGACCGCATTTGCGCCGTCACAAGCAAAAAGTCGGCTGAGATGCAGACTTCCTGTGCAACGCTGCTGCGAAATCGCAACATTCCCCTGCCATCACCATGCTGCGCACAAAAATGATTCGTCTGCCATATTTTCGCCGGCATCAAAATATTTATCGTTAAATGATTCCATCATTTGTGTCCGAAATATTCAAACCGGCATGAATAAATACTGTCAGCTAACCCGAAGATAACTCGCAGTGTAACTCGTCCACTGGGGGCGGAATTAGAGATGTCCTGCACGGACTGCAGTTGTGTAATAGTGGCTGTGTTACCTACTTGAAGCCTTCGGTGGGACGCATCGTGCATCTCTGGTTGGGGCGACATTCGAAATCAAGTGGTAACTGGTTTTAAAGACTTTATTACCCTTGGTGAGATAACTAGAGGCGCCCGCGTCCTTGATATTCCAAGTACGGAGTGCTCGATACCGATTGTTAAGAGAAAAGCACACCTGTGGGGCACATGCACGCCAGTTCCTCAATAATTAGAACCGAAACCGTCGTGGTTCTTGACCGCCTGCGAGCTGGGAACCCGACAGCGATGGTCATCGTCGGTGACCAACCCTTTGCCCAGCTTCTAACATTCTTCCGGGAGCGCGGCCTCTCGCTTTCAGCTGAGCGTGCCTATGCGCAATCGCTGGCTAGGTTCATTGAATGGTTGTCCGTGCGCGCCGAGGAATTCTGGCCACAGGAGAGCAGAGGACTCATCTACACCGCCTTTGCATATGACCTTTTGTTCGGAACGTATCGGGACGGCGAGGACATGCTGGGTTTGAACTGGGCAGCCACCAGTCAGAAGAACGTCTCCCGACTAACGCGTTGCCTCGTCGAATTCAGCGACTGGCTTGCCGAGCGCAGCGGCTCCGCGGCGTTGAACCCGATGCAGCCAGGCGCCACGTTTTCGGACCAGTTGCTGTTCTGGCGTCGATGGAACAAGTGGAAGACCGGCTCTCTGCTGTCGCACATCAAGAGTCGTAACCGTGCTGTGCCGAAGGCCCAGGTGGCGCGGCGTATGACCACGCCCGGGCGGCGCAACACAGTCCTTCAGGAGGTCAAAGCCTTCCCGGAGGAACACATCGATGCATTGCTTTGGCGCGGCTTCATTAACCCAGGAAAACAGGAAGCTGTCCAGCCTTGGGTGAAGTGCAATCTGCGCGACCTCCTCATCACGCTGCTCTGTCTGTACGGCGGATGCCGGGAAAGCGAGCCGATGCACTTGTGGGTTGATGACGTCTTCGTCGACCCAGCCAATCCTGACCTTGCGTTGGTGCTCATCCACGAGCCGCACGATGGTCTGGTGGACTATGTGGACCCGTTGACCGGAACCAAGCGAAAGACCAATCGCGCGGACTATCTGCAGCGCTTCTGTAGCGGCAAGAAACCGTTGACCCTAGAAACCGGCCGGCGTCACGCCGGATGGAAGGGCAACCTGCTGACCCACCGTGACCGAAATGCCTTCCAAGTGTTCTGGGTTGACCGGAACGCCGGGCGAGTGTTCCTAACTCTCTGGCGTCTGTACATCGAGCGCGTTCGGCCGTTGGCCCTCCAGACGCCCTGGGCGTTCCTGACCAAGGACGCCCAGCCACTCGGCGCCGAGGCGTTCAGCGACTCGTTCAAAGCCGCCGTTCGCCGCATCGGTCTCACGCCCTCGAAATGGGGAGGAACCTCGACACAGGCGCTTCGCCATCGCTACGGCCAATGGCTGAACGAGCTCGGTATCGGAGAGAAGGAAGGCCAGGTCGCCATGCACCACCGCAACGTTAAGAGCCAGGAGGTCTACCGGGAGCTCGGCGTAGCCAAGGTGGCTGCGGCCATAGGGGAGCGCCAAGCATTCGCGCTCCCGAACTTTGAAAGCAAAGCATGACTCAACACATCTGGCACCTCGACCGCTACGTCGCACTCACCAGTGAGCTTACGGGCCGGACCGTCTACGCCAATGAGTCCCCGGACTCTTATTTGATTTCACCAAACTGGAGTCAAGATTCCGTCAAGGAGGTGGTCGCCGAGTGGGAAGCGCGTATTCAAGAGTTGCCAGTCTCGCACCGCCCGCCGACGCCGCAGCGCACGGCTGCGCTTGAGCTCGGTTTCTGCAGCACGCCCGAAGCCTTCGGCGCAGGCTTGGATAGGCTGTTGCTCAGAGAGTTCAAAGACAAACTTGACAATCCTGTCTACAAGGCGAGCCAGCGGGCCCTATCAGCACTAATGCTTGCGCTTTGGTGCCGCGGGCTCGTGGCATGGCCTGCTACTTCGCAAGAGCCGTTTCCGTCTGCCAACCTGTCCCTGGATAACTTCGGGTGGGGCGGCGACCACAGGAAATTCCTGACCCGGGTCCGTGGCTACCTTGACCGAGGTGGCAGAAACGACAGCTTTAACTTTCGCTTTTTTGTTGACATGATGTTGTCGCGAGCGGGCCTTACGGAGCTGGGTGACGTCACTCCGGTGACCATGCAATATCTGCCGGGGCAGACGCGGAAAATGAAGCCGCGGCCGATGGCATTCTCCGGGGTGCTCCAAGCACTTCGGGAGTCGTACTCGGTGAAGCGCGTCCCATGGACTCTGGAGGCCTTTGGCTTCTACCGCGCCAAGTCAGGCCACCTACGTCGCGACGACGACTTCAGCTGGGCCATTGCCAAGGACTCGTCCCTTGAGTCTTGGGTCAACCTTGCGAAGCAGCACCTCGCAGAGAACCCGGCCAACTTCAAGAAGCGCCGGAGCTCGGTCATTGCGTTTATCCAATATTTGGTCGACAACCCGAGCATCACGCGCAGCCCGGTTGGCTACTTCGACGTCCGTCGGCGGCCGGAGCCGCTTTTCCACGTCGCTGGGAACAAAGGACGGCAGACGATGACCGCTGTCCATCAGTTCCTCCAAGAAGTGCTGTTGAAGGTCTGCACACTAACCGACGATTACGAGCTTCCCATCCTGATGCCGGGTTTCGCCAATCCGGTGGTCCTCCCGAGCTACCGCGGCGTGAACAAGGGTGAGACGCACCGCGAGCCGATGCCGACCCGGCTCATCAGGCAGGCGATGAACATCATCACTGAAAACGACTTCGCCTGGGTCCGAGAGGTCACCAAGCACAAGGACACATTCCGGTGGCAGAACCCTGAAACCGGTGAGTTTGAGAGCGTTTGGAGCCCTGTCCGGGCATACGCTCTGCTCGCCAAGCTCTTGCTGCCAGCTCGCACCTTCCAGGTCCGCCACCTCGACAGCGGGGAGGGGGACTCGCTGCGATACGGGGTGGACGGCCAGTGGACGCGCAATGGCGGACCTCACGCCCCTGCGGAGGTCAACGTCGAGCAAGGCGTCTTTAGGCAGTACAAGCGTCAGGACGGCGGCCTCGGTGCGGTGCTGTACTTCAACACCAATAAGACAGCCGATATTGACAAGGAGAAAGACGATTCCGGATTTGTCATGCCCTGGGAGAAGCGTGACGCGCTGGAGCTGTTCGCACGGCTGCGGGATTGGCAAGAGAAGTACAACCCCGTCCACGGTCCCACTCAGTGGTCTGACATCGTTGAGTTGAAAGCATCGAAGCATGCCGACGATTTGGTAAAGCGTGGGTCAAACTATTTCCTATTCCGCGACCCCTGCAACCGGCACAGACCGGACCTACCGGTCACTGACGTGCGACTGCGCAACCTGTGGCTCAAACTCATGGAGGAGCTGGAACACAGGATGCGGCAGTCTGGTGAGACGTTAGCTAACGGCGAGCCGGTCAAGCTGATTGCGTCCTATGACAAGTCCGGGCAGCCGTCATCGGCGCTATTCGACCTGCACACGCTCCGGGTGACCATCATTACGGCGATGTACGAGGAAGGCGTTCCGCCAGAAATCCTCATGAAAATCGTCGGGCACGCGTCGGTCCTAATGACCCTGTACTACACCAAGCTCAATGCGGAGACCATCTCTCTGATGCTGGATTCAGCGGTCCTGGAGCGTCAGCGCAAGGCTCAGACCGAAATGGCCGGCTTCATCCAGCGCGCGAGCCGCCAGGAGCTCGAGCAGGCGGTGGCGCGCAGCCACGGCTCTGCGTTGGACGCACTAACCATGGGCACCGGCACTGGCTTCGTCGTCATGGACCATGGTCTGTGCCCCGTGGGCGCCAAGCGCTGCCATGAGGGTCTGGCAGCACTCGACCCGGCCTCTGGCATAACTCGCTTTTTGCAGGTGCCTGGCGGCGCCAGCAACTGCGTTCGCTGTCGCTTTTTCATCTCCGGGCCAGCTTTCCTCTTCGGCCTCGAGGCGCACGTCATCGACTTATCCTACCGCCTACGCAAGGCCTCAGCTGGGTACGAGAAGGCTCAGGTACGCTTCGACACCCTGTCCGATAGGTACTCTGAGGCCCTGGAGTGTGGGGAGCCGTTTGCCCAACTCAGCGAGCTGAAAATCGCCGAGACGGCGCTCGAGTCCACCACAGCAGAAGTGGATGCAATCGCCCTGAGCCTTCAGGCGGCCTACGCCCTCACAGAGCAAAGCATCCGCATCAATAATCGTTGGGCCGACCAGGGCGGGACCGGACTTTCTCTGGTTGTCGTGGGCGGCACGGGCGTGTTGGAGGCAGTCCTTACGGAATCGCACGAGTTCGAGCAGTTGCACCGAATCTGCACCAGTGCCACGTTGTTCGATGGGCTTCAAATCAACTGGCAGCGCCCCAACCTTGAGCGTGCCCGCATGTTCGACCGGATGCTGCGCGCATCCGGGCACGAACCGCACTTCTCACTCCTCGATGATGAGGATGCGCTCGGCGTGGCCAATGAGATGGGCAAGTTCCTCTACGCGCGCCTGGGCCCGAAAACCGTCCACGACCTCATTGACGGCCGCACCACTCTGCGAGCGCTCGGCATGGAAAAGGCTTTTGCCGCCCAGCTCGAGTCCCTAACGCCCAAAGCGCTGACCGCTCGCCGCACTATCCTCATCGATGGCAACACATGAAAGCATCAAATCCCACGACGGCGCCCGACCTGGTTCGGGACGCCCGGCAGCTTTACATGTCCTACTGGGAAGCGGCCAACCGGGGGGCGAAACGGCGGAACCTGGACCTGCTATGGGAGGTGCTCGAAGCAATTCGAGAACATGGCGGTCGGGACTACTCGCTAGCCGAAGTTGGGCGTCGGCTTGAGGCCTCCGGCGGCCCGAAGACGCAGAGCCTTCGTAACGCACAGGGTGTCCACTTTCGGGAAGTCATTACGGCCTACGCCAATGCGGTGAGCGGCTCCAAGAAGTACCTCGCGAAGGGCCGGTCCCAGGTAGAGGCGGCGTTGGACCTAATCACGGACCAGAGCGTCCGCGCCACGTTACGGATGGCCATCGAGGAAGGTAAGAGGCTGAAAGTAGTGAACGACAACCTGCATGCTGCCTTCAAGACGCTGCAGGTGGGGGCAGTGCAATCACCGCCTACCGCGCCGTCTGCTCAGGGAGCTATCACGACAGATGCGGCCGCCTCACCGTTAACGCCTCGCCTTAGGAATGCCCTCCTTAAGGGCATCGACCGGACTCGGCTCGCCGAGCGCGGCTTTATAGTCCCCGACGATGGCAGCATTCAGACCGAGGCTGGTGACGCCGTGTTCCCAGCAGCATTTGTCACAGCCATCGAAGCGGCACTCCGTGAGTGGGGTTAAGTACGGTGGAAGTGGCCTCAACTTCCTCATCCCGGTAATTCCGCGCCCGCTTCGCGGCTTCTTTACTTACCGTATGGGGGCCCCGGGAAGCAATTGCCAACCGGTCTCTCGTACAAAGCTTGCATAACTTATCGGTGCTTCAACGCGGGCCTCCGCCGTATTTGCTAACACGTAAGCCCAGGAGCGGCCCGACGCCTCGTCGTACACCAGCTTGAACAGATGCGACGGCACCCAAACACGATTGGGCCCGATGGTGCGCTGCTCTCCGCGGAAGACGGGACCGGAGAAAACGTACACATTGCCCTGAGCTCTTCTTGCGAACTTGCGGACGTCCGATTCAATCTTGGCCCATGTCTTCCGATTGTTGAACGGGTCCTGAGGCACCATGTTCGAGAGCGCAAACGACTGCGCCATCGACGCCTGGTCTGGCTGGTCCCCTGCGGGGGCTAGGTGACCCCTATCAAGGCCACTTCCCCGAAAATCCTCAAGTTCCGCACGCATGCCGGGCGGAAGCCGAGGGTCCGCATAAAACCTGTCTGTTCTAGCTTCATCTAGCGCCCTGGACATCTGTTCGCGGCCGAGGCGCTCCACGACGACTAATGGGGTTTTTGACAATCCAGAGTACAGGACACCGAAATGGTTCGAACACAAGGCTTTTGAGCGCCACTGACGGTCGACCTTGGCGACGTCGAGGACCAAGCCCTGAGGGAACAACTGCGCGCACCGCTCGAAGCTATCGGCTGGAGGCAGCGATACCGGCGGCACCGTCGGCGGGCTCGGTCGACGGCCGCCATGGCTAGAGAGTTGGTGGGCGGCCGCCTTCTCGACGAGCTCGCCGCGAGTGTCAGCCAAAGCCGGCGCGCTGACGGCGAGAGCGGCGCCGGCCACAATGCCAGTGAGCAAGCGGCGAAAAGTTTGCAAGCGATTGAGTAGACGCATTGAGTACCCCTACTCAAGCCGCTCTATAGGCGAAAGTGACTTTGAGTACGCTTTTCGCCGGGTATTGCATGTGACCGCGGTCGTGCCGCTCGGTCTTGGGCAGGCGGGATTCGCCGGCATAGTCGTCCAGTTGCGCCCGTTCACGGGCAGGCAAGCGGGCATCGGGGAAGAAGGCCTTGCGGCCGTCGGGACGTTTGACGTCCGCCCCCTCGCGCAGTTCCTCCGCCGTCAATCGCTCGGCGGAAAACAGCGGGCCCTTGAGCCCGCCGGCGTACAGCACCGCAAACTGGTCATAACAAAGCGCGCGCAACGTGCCGTAGCGGCTCGCGGCGGCATCGCCGGAAGACGGCGCCTGTACGACCGGCGCCTGCCCTCGATAGAAATGGGACGCGCAGGACTGGAACGACCCCGCGACCGGGGGCAGGTCGGCCGTGCGGCTGGCTGCGTTGGCGCCTCGTGCTGCGCTCGATGGCGCGCCGCCGAAGGGCTCAAGCGCCCGCTGCAAATCCCGGGTCAGTGAACGGACGGTGTCGGCGTGGGCGACGCCTTGGGTCAGGGACAAGCTGGCCGCCAGCAGCAAGGCGGCGGGGAGAACACGAAAAGAAGGGACCAGCACGCAACTTCAGGGATGACTCGATGACGGTGTGAGGCTACCGGTGATTGGCAGTGCCGCCCTGCATGTGTGTGCGCCCTGCGGCGCTGGCGGCGGGTGGCGGCCCAAGGCAGCACAAGGCACAAGGCAGCACAAGGCACAAGACCCGGCCCCAAACAAAAACGCCGACCGCCCTGGCGAGCGGTCGGCGTTGGCGGCTATGGCCTCAAGCGGTGGGTCACACCATCGGCGGATCCGTCTCGCGCTCAAACGGACGATGCTGGCCGATGGCCGCGACGAAGGTGCTCAGCACATCGCCGTCGGCATCGCCCTGTCCGTCCGCATCCAGGAAGAACAGGCCGGCATCTCCGCCGCCGTCTTCCGCCGTCCCCGGGGCCCCGGTGGCCGCCAGCAAGGCGCTGCCGCTGCCCAGCACCAGGATGGGTTTGCAATGACGGTACAGGTCCTGCACAAAGCTGACGGCCTGGCCGGAGATGGACAGGTTGGGCCGCTCGGCGGACTCATCCGGCAGGACCACCGCGTCCCACAAGGCGCCCGGTGCGGTTTCCAGGGTGATCTCGACCTGCATCGGATCGCCGCTGGCTGGCTGGACATCTCCCAGGCGATGGCCAATCAGGCGCGGCACGCCGCCGGCCTGAAGAATCGCGGTATGCACCGCCCGCACGGCTGTGCCGTCCACGCCTTGATGCACCAGCAGCGCGACACGCCGACCGTTGAGTGCGCCATCCCCCGGACGCGTCATCAGCGACAGCGACGGCGACTTCGTCACCTCCGGCGGCTGGACCGAGCCCTCCACACCTGCGCCCACTTCGCTGCCCGGCGCAAAGTCCGGCAGCGGCGGCGGCACCTCCATGCCCAGGCCCTCGGCCACGCGCTGGACCAGGGTGGCGTCCACCCGGGCCAGCAGCGCGAGGACCCGTTGCCGGATGGCGGGCGTCTGCACGCGGGTCAGCTCAAAGCGATAGGCGCCGACGATGTGGTTTTGTTCCGCTTCGCTCTGGCTGTTCCAGAACAGGCGGGCCTGGTTGTAGTGCTCGGCAAAGCGCTCCGGCTTGCCGCGCAGTGCCTCGCCCTGAATCGCCTTGGGATAGGACACAAAGCCGCTGCGACCCGCCTGGAACGGACAGCCGCCGCCCAGCGAATTGGGCTCATAGGCCACCCGGCCGCGGGGAATCGCCTGGCGGTGCAGGCCGTCGCGCTGGTTGTTGTGGACCTGCGTGACCGGCGCATTGATCGGAATCTCGTGGAAGTTCGGTCCGCCCAGTCGGGTGATCTGGGTGTCGACATACGAGTGAATGCGGCCGGCCAGCAAGGGGTCGTTGGTGAAGTCGATGCCGGGGATGATGTGGGCGGTGCAGAAGGCCACCTGCTCGGTCTCGGCAAAGAAGTTGTCCGGGTTGCGGGTCAGCACCATACGGCCCACCGGACGCAGCGGTACCAGCTCTTCCGGCACCAGCTTGGTCGCATCCAGGATGTCGAAGGACCATTGCTCGGCCTGCTCTTCGGTGAAGACCTGCAGGCTCAGCTCCCATTCCGGATAGTTGCCCGCCTCGATGGCTTCCCACAGGTCGCGGCGGTGGAAGTCGGAATCGGCGCCGGAGATCTTCACCGCTTCATCCCAGACCAGGGAATGGGTGCCGGCCTTGGGCGTCCAGTGGAACTTGACGAAATGGGCCTCGCCGCGGGCATTGATCAGGCGGAAGGTGTGAACGCCGAAGCCCTGCATCATCCGGTAGCTGCGCGGAATGGCGCGGTCGGACATGGCCCACATCAGCATGTGGGCCGATTCGGGCATCAGCGAGACGAAGTCCCAGAAGGTGTCGTGGGCGCTGGCCGCCTGCGGCATGCCGTGATGCGGCTCCGGCTTGACCGCATGGATCAGGTCGGGGAACTTCATCGCGTCCTGGATGAAGAACACCGGGATGTTGTTGCCCACCAGGTCCCAGTTGCCTTCGTCGGTATAGAACTTGACGGCAAAGCCGCGCACATCGCGGGCGGTGTCGGTCGAGCCGCGCTCGCCGGCCACCGTGGAGAAGCGCACAAACACCGGCGTGCGCTTGCCCGGTGCGGCGAAGGGGGCGGCCACGGTGAGGTCGTCCAGCGCCTCGTAGCTCTCGAAGTAGCCGTGCGCGGCGGAGCCGCGGGCATGGACCACCCGCTCGGGAATGCGTTCGTGGTCGAAGTGGGTGATCTTCTCGCGGAGGATGAAGTCCTCCATCAGCGTGGGGCCGCGCAGGCCGGCCTTGAGCGAGTTCTGGTTGTCGGCGACACGCACCCCCTGGTTGGTGGTGAGCGCCTGGCCGTTGGAATCCACGCGGACGCGGTCCAGCGCTTCATTGGTGGGGTTGTAGCCCAGCTCCGGCATGCCATCGCCGAGCTTGTCGGAGGCGAAGTCCTCGGTGACGCTGCTGCCGGAGACGATGTCGTCGGCGCTGTCCACCGTGGTGCCTTGCGGCGGCGCCAGCGCATTGTCACGGCCGTGTTCGGCCGCCTTGTTCTCGTTGGCGGGCATGGCGGCGGCCAGGGATTCCGTGCCGCTCATTTTGCGGGCCAGTCGCACTTGGGATTCCGTGGCGGCGGCGCTGGTCACCAGCTCGCTGCGGGCCGGGCCGGCGATGGTGCTCAGGGCCGAACCCAGGCCTTCATCGGGCGGACCCGGGGGCAGGGCGGCCGCGGTGGAAGCCTTGGCGCTGCGGGCGGGCGCCTTGGTGGCGGCCTTGCCGGAAGCCTTGCTGCTGGCGGCTTTGGCGCCGGTCTTGGCAGCGGTGGGCGCAGGTTTCTTGGTGGGCATGAGGGGTCCTCGTCTGTGCGAATGAGTCCGGGCGGGCCGGTGTGGAAGGGCGGAGACAGGGGGGGCGCGGGAGCGTGCGTCAGAGGGAGATGGCAAGCCCCGTGCCGTCGTCCGTTCGCGAGGGCTTCGTCACGGCTGTCCGGGCATCAGCGGCGGCCAGCGCGGCATCGCTTTGGGGGTGGGCCGGGCAGGTGGCATCCGGGTTGCCGATTCAGGGGACACCGCGGCGATGTGCCTGCGCATCGCCCTTTCATCCCTCACCGGAGATCATGATGACCACGAAGTACGGCAAGAAGGCCCAGGAAGAAGTGGGCAAGGCGCTTCATGAAGAGAAGCACCATGAACTCAAGAGCGGCAAAAGCGGCAAGACGGTGACCAGCCGCAAGCAGGCCATTGCCATCGGGCTGTCCAAAGCCCGCCAGGAAGGGGCCAAAGTGCCCTCCAAGCGAAGCGCCACCCGTCACTGAACGCACGGAGGAGGCCTTCGCGCTAGGGCCGCGCTCGGGCCGCGCACGGCAGCCCGAGCCCGGAGGTGTCGGCGTGCCTCAGCGTGCGTCAGCGCGCCTGCACCTTCCAGATCACATTGCCGACGTCGTCGGCCACCAGCAGCGCGCCCTGGCGGTCCAGCGCCACGCCCACCGGCCGGCCCTGGGCCTGGCCCTTGGCATCGAGGAAGCCGGTCAGCACATCCAGCGGCATGCCGCTGGGCTTGGCGCCCACGAACGGCACGAAGACCACCTTGTAGCCCGCCGGATTCTTGCGGTTCCAGGAGCCATGCTGGCCGATGAACATGCCGTGGGCATAGGCCTGCGACAGCTTGTTGCCGTCACTGGCGGCCAGGCCCAGCGAAGCGGTGTGGGCGCCGACGGCATAGTCCGGCACGATGGCCTTGTCCACCAGATCCGGCCGCGGCGGCGAGACGCGGGTGTCGACGTTCTTGCCGTAGTAGCTGTAGGGCCAGCCATAAAAGCCGTGCTCCTGCACGGAGGTGATGTAGTCCGGGACCAGATCGTCGCCCAGTTCATCGCGCTCGTTCACCGCCACCCACAGCGCCTTGCTGGTCGGCTCCCAGGCCAGGCCCACCGGATTGCGCAGGCCGCTGGCGAACACCCGGCTGGCCCCCGTCTTGACGTCGATCTCCAGGATGGCCGCACGCTCCTGCTCCGCCTCCATGCCGTTCTCGGCCACGTTGCTGTTGGAGCCGATGCCGGCGTAGAGCTTGGTGCCGTCGCCATTGGCGATCAGGCTTTTGGTCCAGTGGTGGTTGATGCGGCCGCCGGGCAGGTCCGCCAGCTTCACCGGTGGGCCCGCCAGCCGGGTCTGGCCTTCGGTGTAGGGGAATTTGACGACGGCATCGGTATTGGCCACGTAGAACTGGTCGCCCACCAGCGCCATGCCGAAGGGCGAGTTCAGGCCTTCAGCGAAGACGAAGCGCTGGTCGGCAATGCCGTCGCCATTGGTGTCGCGCAGCAGCGTGATGCGATTGGCACTCTTGACGGTGGCTCCGGCCTTCTTCTGGAACTGCTTGGTCACCCAGGCCTTGGGACCCTTGCCGTCGTCGGGGCGCTCGGGGCCGTTGGTCTCGGCCACCAGCACGTCGCCATTGGGCAGCACATAGAGCCAGCGTGGATGCACCAGCTTGTCGGCAAAGCGGACCACCTTCAGCCCGGCGGCCGCCTGGGGCTGCGCCTGTCCGGACCATCCCACCGCCCTGGCCACGTTGATGGTGGGCACCAGCAGCGCCTTGTTGGGCTCCGGCAGGGTGGGATTGGGGCCGTAGCCCGGCGGCGTGGTGGGCGGGGCTTCCTGGGCCTGCGCGGTGGACACACCGAGGCAGGCCAGCAAGGCCGTCGCCACGACGACAGGGCGCAAGGCGGGCAGGACGTTGTTCTTGTGCATGAAAGGCTCCGGTCTGGACATTGGGAACACATGCCGCGAGCGCCAGGGAATCAGCCGAAGCCCCGTGCCCCACACAGGCGGCGACCGGCCATGCCTAGCAATCGGGGTGCCCAAGGCGAGCGCAACCCAAACGACCCCGCAACACAAGGTCCGCTGTCCTCACACTTGAGGACGACGTACGGCAAGCTGGGGATGGTCTGCGCGCGCGGCACATGAAAAAAACCGGCTCTTCCGGTCCCCGCTCAAGCCCGGGGTTCCCGCCACGCCCCAAGGAGCGCTCATGCCCACCAGCACCTTTGTCCACCCGCTGTTTGGCGCGGTGACCTTCCGGACCGCCAACACCACGCAGTGGGTGCGCGGCGACCGGATCTCCTTCGTCAGCGGCTTTGATCAGGGCGATATCGTGCCGCTCCGGATTCCGCAGCTCGCCGCCGTGCCCGGAACGGACGGCGCCACGCTGCCCTTTCATCGCCGGGGTCATGCCCAACTCCTGAAGGCCTTCGCGGACATCGAGGCCGCTGGCCTGATGCCGCACATCCGCACCTGCGCAGGTACCCTGAACCTTCGACTGCGACGGCCCACATCGGGCGGGCTCAGCAAGCTGCCGTCCAATCATGCGTTCGGCATTGCCATCGATCTCAATTCGGACGACGGCAGTCTGGGCAGTTCGGTCGCACCGGTGGCGCCGCATTTCATCGCCAACGGCTTCACCTGGGGCGCGGATTTCGCGGACCCGATGCACTTTGAGGTGCGCAGGTTCTCCGAACCGCTGGACGTGCCGATGGCGACTGGTGACAGCACCTTTACCGCGTGCCTGCAGCGGGTGCACAACCGGGGACAGCCTCCGGTGGCGTTTCTGGAGGAACTGGTGGCCTGGGGACGGACGGCGCCGCTGGAGATCTTCCAGCGCAACAGCGCCGCCGACATCTACACCAGCGTGGTCGGCGTGCTGGGGCCCTGGCAGAACGATCTGCATCGGCGGGCCGCGATGCTGGAGGTGCTGCGCGTGCTGGGCGGCTTCGAGAGTGCCTGGGACTGGCAGGCCGGGCGGGACGTCACCCACCCGTCTTCCACCACGCCTTGCACGGAGAAGGTCGGCCTCTTTCAGTGCTCCGCCAACTCGATGGCGCTGGCGCCCGGGCTCAAGGCCTTGCTTGTGGCAGCCGGCGGCGATGGCAGCTGCGACAGCTTCATCGCACAGACCCAGGCGAATCATGCCTTTGCCTTGGAGTACTGCGCCCGTTTGCTGCGGGTCACGACCAAGCATCACGGAACGGTCCGCGATGGACTCATTCATCCCTGGCTGCGTCGCGATGCGATGGGTGAGTTGATGCGGTGCCTGGAGCTTGGCTGAGGCTGAGGCTGAGGCCAGGACCTTCCGGAAGCGGGCACAGACCGGGTGCCCCCGACAGCCTCTTGACGCCCCTCCCGTCCACCACCGGGCCTGCGGTTTGCCATCCGCGTGCCATCGCCACACCGCCGATACTCGCGGGTCGCCAACGACCCCCAGCGGACAGGCGCATGACACAGGCCGGCCGTCGGCCTCGGGAGGATGTACGGATGATTCGAAGCAGGGATGTTTTGCCGCGTGGGTGCCAGCACCCGGGAATTGCTGCCGCTGTGGTCACGCTCGTGGGCCTGGCCAGCGGGGCCAGCGCCGAGGCTCAGTCGGCCGCCGCCGCAGTGCTCCCTGCCGCAGTGCTCCCTGCCGCAGTGCTCCCTGCCGCAGTGCTCCCCGCCGTGGTGGTGACCGGCAGCGTCTCCGAGCGTGCGCTCGAAGCCGCGCCTTACGCCGCGTCGGTGCTGGACGCCGAGACCCTGCGCCAGTCCGGCCCGATGGTGAACCTGTCCGAAGCCCTGGTCCGCGTGCCGGGCCTCACCGCCAACAACCGCCAGAACTACGCGCAGGACCTGCAGCTGTCCTCTCGCGGCTTCGGCGCTCGCGCTCCCTTCGGCGTGCGTGGCCTGCGGCTCTACACCGACGGCATTCCCGCCACCATGCCGGACGGGCAGGGCCAGGTCTCGCACTTCGACCTGGCCTCGGCCCAGCGGGTGGAAGTGGTGCGGGGTCCGTTCACCGCTTTGTACGGCAACAGCTCCGGCGGCGTGATCGCCGCCTTCACCGCGCCCGTCACCGAGGCCGGTGCCGACCTCTCGCTGGATGCCGGCGCGGACGGCCTGCGCCAAGGGCGCATCAGCCTGCATGCCCCGCTGGGCCAGGGCTGGGACGGACAGGCCAGCCTCAGCGGTCTGCACCTGGACGGTTTCCGCCCTCAAAGCGAGGCCCACCGCAGCCTGGCCACTGGCCGTCTGTCCTGGTCGGGCGACTCGGACCGGCTGGTCCTGCTGCTCAACAGCTTCCGCCAGAATGCCCAGGACCCGCTGGGCCTGACCCGCGCGCAGTGGCAGCAGGATCCCGACCAGACCACGCCGCAGGCGATTCAATTCAACACCCGCAAGGAAGCCAGCCAGACCCAGCTGGGCGGCCGCTGGGCCCATCGCTTCGATGAGACAGGACCGCTGTCCAGCAGCAGCCTGATGGCCTACACCGGCTGGCGACGTGTGACGCAGTGGCAGTCGATCACCGTCGGGGCCCAGTCGGCGGCCGGCAGCGGCGGCGGCGTGGTCGATGTGGACCGTCGTTATGACGGGGTGGACGGCCGCCTGGTCTGGCGTCTGGCCGGCGGATCCCTGGCCACGGGGGTGAACCTGGAGCGGCAACGGGATGACCGTCAGGGCTTTCAGAACTTCATCGGCACCGGCGCCGCCCAGCAACTGGGCGTGACCGGCGCGCTGCGCCGCGACGAGGACAACCGCGCCACCACCCGCGAGGCCTATGCCCAGTGGGACGGCGCGCTGACGTCAACGCTGGATGCGATGGTGGGGGTGCGTGGCGGCGAGGTGCGCATGTCGGCGCAGGATCGTTTTCTGAGCAATGGCGACGATTCCGGATCGCGCCGCTTCCGGTATGCCAATCCGGCGGTGGGCCTGGGCTGGCGGCTCACGCCCGCACTGCTGCTGCATGCCGCTGTGGGTCGCGGCTTCGAATCTCCCACGCTGAATGAGCTGGCCTATCGCGCGGACGGCACAGGCGGCTTCAACACGGCGCTGAAGGCGCAGAAGAGCCAGCAGCAGGAGCTGGGGTTGAAGTGGCGTGGCGAGCGCGCATCGCTGGATGCCACGCTGTTTCATATCGGCACCCGCGATGAGATCGCCGTGCTGACCAACAGCGGGGGCCGCTCCAGCTACCAGAACGTGGGCCGGACACGGCGCAGCGGTGTGGAACTGTCCGGGGACTGGCGTCCGGCCACCGGCTGGCGCATGGCCGCGACCCTGAGCACCCTGACCGCGCGCTACCGCGACAGCTTCGTCACCTGCACCGGCACCCCCTGTCCAACGCCGACGGTGGCGGTGCCGTCCGGCATGCGCATTGCGGGCACCAACGGTGGCAGCGCCTTTGCCGAGCTGGCCTGGAAGCCACCGATCTGGCGCGGCGGGGAAGCGGCGCTGGAGTGGCGCGGCGTGAAGAAGACCGCGGTCAACGACACCAACACCGAATTCGCACCGGGCTATGGGCTGATGCACCTGCGGCTGAGCCAGGACGGGCAGGCGAGTGTGGGTCGCTGGACGTGGACGGCCCGCGTCGAGAACCTGATGGACCGCCGCTATGTCGGCAGTGTCATTGTGAACGACGGCAACGGTCGCTTCTATGAGCCTGCGCCCGGCCGCACCTGGTGGCTGGGCCTGAAGCTGGCCACCTCGCTAGGCTCCTGAGTGCCGCCCAGGGACTGATCCGGGATTGCTCTGGGACTGGGCTGTGACGGCTCAGGAACTCTGCAGCAGCTGCTCCATCATCCGCAGCAGTTGCTGCGGTCGCAGCGGCTTGCTGAGGTGGGCGTCGAAGCCGGCCTGCAAGGCCTGCTGCCGGTCCAGATCGCGGGAGAAGGCCGTCAGCGCAATGGCGGGCAGATGACGCCCCGGGGCCTCGCGCAGGCGCCACTCGCGGATCAGCTCATAGCCGTCCTTGCCGGGCATGCCCACGTCGCTGATCAGCAGGTCAAAGCGTGATTGCGCCAGGGTGGCCAGCGCGTCATCGGCGCGCTGCACCAGGGTCACGCGGATGTCGCGTTCACCCAAGATCAGTCGCAGCATCGCGCCAGCTTCTGCGTCGTCATCCACCAGCAGCACCTGCAATCCGGCCAGGATGGCGGCATTGGGGGTGTCCGGCCCTTCCATCGGTCCGAGCAGGCCGGCCCCGGTGTCCGGACCGTCCATCGGCTGTTCCGCGTCCGCGCCGGGCAGCCAGAAGGCGATGCGAGCGCCGAGTCCCGGCCCGTCGCTGTGCACCTGGACCCAGCCGCCGTGGGCTTCCACCAGACTCTTCACAATCGCCAGTCCGAGGCCCAGGCCGCCGTGCTGGCGGTTGCTGGACGCGTCGCTCTGGGTGAAGCGCTCGAAGATGTAGGGCAGGAACTGCGGGTCGATGCCCTGGCCCTGGTCCTGCACCTCGATCCGCGCGCCGCCGTCCTGCGCCCGCAGGCTGAGGGTGATGGTGCTGCCCTTGGGTGAGAACTTGGCGGCATTGCCCACCAGGTTCCAGATCACCTGCTGCACGCGGCCGCTGTCGGCCATCAGCAGCAACTGCTCGTCCTGCAGATCCAGCGCCAGCCGGTGGCCGCCGTCCTGCACACCGGCCTGCACGGCGGCCACGGCCGCCCGCACGATGGCCCCGGCTTCCTCGAGGTCCCGGCTCAGCGGCAGCTTGCCCACATTCAGCCGGGACATGTCCAGGATGTCGGAAATCATCCGCGCCTGGATGCTCACATTGCGTTCGATGGCGCTCAGCCCTTTGCTCAGCAGCTCCGGCGGGCTGTGGCGTTGCAGCACATGGGCCCAGCCCATGATGGCGTTCAGCGGGGTGCGCAGCTCGTGGGAGAGCACGGCGATCAGGTCGTCCTTCAGACGGCTCAGGCGCTCGGCTTCGCTGCGGGCGGTGCGTTCGCGGTCCAGCATGGCCTGCCGCTGCTGCACCAGTTGCTGCTGGTGCGACACGTCCATCGCCATCACCATGCCCACGCCAGGCTCGACCGGTGGGGAGGTGGTCCATTCCACCGTCACTGCATCGCCGGACGGCGTGAGCAGCGAGAACTGGGCACGATGGCCGCTTTCCTCAAGCTGCTGGAAGAACTGCGACGCCACCGGGCGGTCCGCCGGCGCAACGAAAGTCAGCATCGGCTGGCCCACCACCTCCACACTGCTGCGCTCCAGCAGGGCCAGCATGGCGGGGTTGGCATCCAGTACGGTGGCATCGCTGGCCTGCAGCAGGCAGATGCCGCTGGGCGCCTGCGCATAGACGGTGCGGAACTTCACTTCGCTGGCCCGCATCGCCGCCTCGGCAGCCTGGGTGCGCACCAGCGCCTGGATGGTGGAGACCAGTACCGCCGGCTCGACCGGATGGGTGAGATAGGCGTCCGCGCCAGCATCCAGCCCCCGCACCTTGTCCTCATCGGTCAGGTAGGCGGCGGTGAGGTGGATGACCGGCAGGCGGAAGGTGGTGTTGCGCGCCCGCAGGCGGCGGCAGAGCTCGAAGCCGTCGATGTCCGGCAGATGGATGTCGAGCACCACCGCGGAAATGTCCCGGTCCGCCAGTGCCAGCGCCTGGGCCCCGTTGGCGGCTTCCTCGGTCGGAAAACCGGCGGCGTTGAGCAGGCGCACGGTGGTGTAGCGCCCGACCGGGTCGTCGTTGACCACCAGCAGCCGGTGCTGGGAGCGATCGATGGCCCAGGGTTCGTTCATGGTCCCGGTTCTCCGGCCCCGGCCGGGTCAGCGGCGGCTGCGATGGTCGAGGTGTCCACCCGCAGCGGCACGGTGACCGAGAACACCGAGCCCTTGCCCGCCTCGCTCTGCAGCCCCACATGACCGCCCAGCAGCTCGGCCAGGCGCTTGCTCAGGGACAGTCCCAGCCCGGTGCCGCGCAGGCGCTTCTGGATGGGGGAGTCCAGCTGGATGAAGTCCTGGAAGATGGCGCCGTGGAATTCGGGGGCGATGCCGATGCCGGTGTCGCTGACGGAAAACACCATGGTCTCGCCCACCTGCACCGCCGACACGCGGACCTCGCCGTGCAGGGTGAACTTCAGCGCATTGGAGATGAAGTTGCGCAGGATCTGGGACAGCTTGCCGTTGTCGGTGAACAGCTGGGCGGTGCCCACCGGCTCCTCGAAGATCAGCTGCACATCCGGATTGACCAGCACCGGCTTGAACATGCCGCGCAGGGCCGCGAACAGGTCCACCAGCTCGAACCAGGCCGGGGAGATGTCGATGCGGCCGGCCTCGACCTTGGCCAGGTCCAGCAGGTCGTTCACCATGTCGGTAAATTCCTCCGACGTGCTGCGAATGAACTGGATCTGCTTTTCCTGCTCGGGCGTGAGGGGGCCGTCCACCCGGTCCAGCAGCAGCCGGGTGAGGCTGCGGATGGATGCAATGGGCGTGCGGAATTCGTGGCTCATGTAGGCCAGGAAGCGGCTCTTGAGCTCGGTGGCCTGGCGCAGCTGCTGCGCCTGGGTGTCGAGCTCGGCATACAGGGCCAGCACGCCGCGGTTGGTCTCGTCCAGCTCCATCTGCAGCGCCTCGAGCTGCGAGCGGGTCTGGCTCAACTCGCTCAGGGCCGCGCGCAGGGCATTCGGGTCGTCAACAGGCGGTTCTTGGGTCATCGTTCGGGTCAGGCAAGAGCACGGCGAGGGGCCGCCACCACCACGGTGGCATCGTCGCGGCCGCGAAGGTGATCCCGCAGGATCCATGCGGCCAGGCAGGTCGGTCCGGCCTGCAGCAGGCCCGGCACATCATCGAGCTTCCAGCGGCTCTGAATGCCATCTGAATGCAGGACAAGCACGGCGTGGTCCGGCCACTCATACCGCATGTCCTGCAATCGGCGCACCTGCACGCCGAGCGTCCCATGTTGGACCAACAGACTGCGGTCGGTCACCCCCGAGATCAGGCGGCCGCTGACGTTGCCGGCGCCCGACACCACCAGGCCCGCGGATGCCAGGTCCAGGCGGACCAGAGTGACGGCGGCGCCGCGGGTGCTGCGCATCGGATCATGGGCGCGTTCCAGCACGTCGGCGGGGGAGGCGGTGCCGGACGGCATCCTGTGCAGCAGGGCCACCATGTGATCGGCCGCCTCGGCCGCCTCGGGGCCGTGACCCAGGCCGTCGGCCACCACCAGCAGCCAGTGGTCCGGGTCCTTGCGCACGCTCCAGGCGTCGCCGCTGACCTGCTCGCCGGGGGCGGCCAGGGTCACGCCGGCGATGTCGAAGGCGGCTGTCGGCGGTCGAGGAGGGCGGCGGTCCGGGGCGTCGGCGCTGGCCCGCACGGCGATCACCGTGCCGCGTCCGGGCGCAGAAAACGCCTCAAAGCGGGCGGCCAGGCGCTTGATCGCCCCCAGGCCGGTGCCCGCCGTGCCGCCGGTGCTGTAGCCGTCCTGCAGGCAGCCGTGCAGGTCCATGCCGGGGCCCTGGTCCAGAGACAGCACCTCCACCTCGCCGTCCACCGCCGCCATCAGCAGCGCGGCCTGCCGGCCGGGGCCGACATGGCGGTGCAGGTTGGTGCCCAGCTCGGTGACCATCAGCGCCAGCCGACCGCCGGCCTCGGCATCAAAGCCCAGTCCGTCCGCCAGATGCAGGGCGGCCCGACGGGCCTCGCCCACCTGGCTGACGTCCTCGATGGGAAAACGCTGGTGAGGCTGCATGGCCTACTTCCAGCGGGTGATGGTGACGCGGGTGCCCTGGCCGGGCGCGGTCTCGAGTTCGAAGTCGTTCACCAGCCGCTTGCTGCCGGACAGGCCCATGCCCAGGCCGCCGCCGGAGGTCCAGCCGTCCTTGAGCGCCAGGTCGATGTCGGGGATGCCGGGGCCCTGGTCGACGAAGGACAGTCGCAGGCCCTGCCGGATGCCCTGCTGCACCAGTTGCCACAGCATGTCGCCGCCGCCCCCGTAGATGAGGGTGTTGCGGGAGAGCTCGCTGGCCGCGGTGATCATCTTGGTCTGGTCCACCAGACTGAATTTGAGCTGCTGCGTGAGCCGGCGCACCTGCTGGCGGGCCAGCACGATGTCCGCCTCACTGCGGATGGGCATCTGGCCGGTGTCGGCCTCAGTCGTCATCGCGGTCATGGCCGTCATGGAACTGCTCCTCGTCCGTTGCCTTGAGCAGCTGCAGGCCGCGTTCCACATTCAGCGCGGTCCGCACGCCGTCCAGGGACAGTCCCAGTTCCACCAGGGTGATGGCCACCGCCGGCTGCATGCCCACCACCACGGTGGTGGCGCCCAGCACCTTGGCAATGCCCGAGATGCTGGCCAGCATGCGGCCGATGAAGGAATCGACGATCTCGAGGGCCGAGATATCGATCAGCACCCCGGAGGCGCTGGAGGACTGGATCTTGTTGGCCAGGTCGTCCTGGAGCGCGAGCGCGGTCTGATCCTGCAGGTCGACCTGGATGGTCACCAGCAGGGTCCGGCCCATTTGGAGGATGGGAATGCGCTGCATCGGTCAGTCCATCCGTCCGGACACCGCGTCCGCCGCTGCGCGGCTGCGGGAGACCACGAAGCCGGTGCGGCGCAGGGCCAGAGAGAGGGCGTCGGCCAGGGTGGCCTTGGTGGTGATGCCTTCCAGGTCGATGCCCAGATGCACGATGGTCTGGGCGATCTGGGGACGGATGCCGCTGATGATGCAGTCAGCGCCCATCAGCCGGATGGCCGTCACCGTCTTCATCAGATGCTGGGCGACCAGGGTGTCCACGGTGGGCACGCCGGTGATGTCGATGATGGCCAGCGCCGAGCCGGTCGCGACGATGCGCTCGAGCAGCGCCTCCATCACGACCTGGGTGCGGCCGCTGTCCAGAGTGCCGATCATCGGCACGGCCAGCACGCCTTCCCAGAGCTTGACCACCGGGGTGGACAGCTCCAGCAGGTCCTGCTGCTGGCGGGCGATGATGTCTTCACGGCTGCGCTGGTAGGTCGACACGGTGTGCTGGGCCATGGCGTCCAGCAGGGTGGAGACGTCCCAGGTGGCGGCGATCAGAAGATCCGGCTGGCCGCTGAAGGAGCGCTGCAGGCCGCCGAACAGGGGTTTTTTGAGGGACAGCACGAAGCGGCTGGTGTCCGCGGCGGTGGAGCCCTGCGCGGCACGGGAGGCGGAGAGCCGGGCGAGCTGGTCGCGCAGGCGGGACCAGCCGGGGGCCTCCAGGTCGGACAGTCCGCCGCTGGCGCGCAGACCGGCCAGCAGGGCGTCCAGCAATTCAGCGGTCTCCCGCGAGTCGCCGTGCAGGTCACGGCCGCCGGCGAAGGTGCGGAGCTCTGCCTGCCATTCGGACAGGACCTGCTCCTTGTGATGGACCAGCAGATCTTCAACCGCAGCGCTGTGTGGATTCATGGATTCCTCGGGTGGACGGGGGGAATTCGGGAGGCGACACAATGCGTGTCAAAGGAGGGGCGTCGGCATGTTAACGCTGGCGCAGCGGCTCGCTGGGCGCACCATGGCGCCGGGTTTGTCCCCGTCAGGGGTGGCACGCCGATTGCCCATAGAGATTTGGCGGTGGTCTACCGCACAAGACTGACGAATGATGAAGATGCTGATCGACTGGGAGACAGATGTGGCGCAACAGCAGACCTCCGGCACCAAGGCCGGGGCGGGGGAGGTGTCGCCGCGGCGGCCGATGAATGTGCTGGTGGTGGACGACAAGCCGCAAAATCTGCTGGCCATGAAAGCCTTGCTGGGGGACGGCCTGGAGCCGGACCTGCAGGTGCTGACCGCCGATTCGGGGCCGGCCGCCCTGGAGCTGTTGCTGGAACATGAGGTCATGCTGGCCTTGCTGGATGTGCAGATGCCGGGCATGGACGGTTTCACCCTGGCGGAACTGATGCGGGGCACGGAGCGTACCCGTCATGTGCCGATCATCTTCCTGACCGCTGGCGCGCGCGAGGCCCAGCGCAGCTTCAAGGGGTATGAAGCCGGCGCGGTGGACTTCATCTACAAACCGGTGGACGCCCATGTGATGCGCAGCAAGGTGGCCGTGTTCGCCGACCTGCATCGCCAGCGGCAACTGCTGGCCGAGCGGATCGAGGCGCAGGAGCGTCTGGCGCGGGTCAATGCGCTGATGCTCAGCGCGCTCTCCCACGACATCCGCGGGCCGCTGTCGGTGATGATGCTCAATGCCGAGCTGCTGATCCGTCAGACGGACCAGCCGGTGCTACAGAAGGCCGGCGCCCGCATGAAGGCGGCCGCCACGTTGCTGGGCCGCCAGGTGGACCACCTGGGCAGCCTGGCCCAGCGCCCCTGTGAGCTGCTGGAAGTGCATCCGCGCCGCGGCGACCTCGCCACCCTGACCGCCCAGCGGCTGGACCTGGAAAGCAACCAGGCCGTGCTGTGGGCGCCGCCCAGCTTTGAGCGCATCGGCGATACGGCGGGCGATTTCGACGCCGAGGCGCTGGCCCGGGCCATCGACCAGTTGCTGATGCAGGCGGCCACGCATGCGGGGGATGCCTCCCTGCGCATCCAGGTGGACGGCAGTGCCCATCGCTCGCTGATGCTGCGCCTGAGCTTTGACACGGTGCTGTCGGCCGAAGCCTCGATTCATCTGTTCGGCGGCCATGAGCCGGTCTCTGGCATGGCCTCGCCCCATGTGGGGCCGGGTTTGGAAGAGCCCGAACGGGTGGCCCGTGCCCACGGCGGTTCTCTGATCGGCGGTTCACGGCAGCGTCAGGGGACGCTGCTGGAGTTGCTGCTGCCCCGGCATCAGGCGGATCGTCCCTGAGGCGTCGGCCCTCAGTTCCCCAGCATTCCCAACAGTCCCTCCACAGCGCCCCGGCCGGACCCACCGGCCAGAAGGCGCCCCCTCATGGCTGACCGGCTTTCTTGACTTCCATGACCACCACCTCTTCGGTCTCGACCCCGGACCTGGCGCTCCACCGGAGCCGCTGGCTGCCGGCGCCCACGATGCTGGGCTTTGCCCTGGCCATCCTGACCATCTTCATGACGGCCTTCATGTCCTGGCGCTCCCAGCAGGACCAGTCGTCCACGGCCGATGCGATGGCCAGCACGCTGAAGGTGCAGGAGCAGATCCAGGCGCTGGGCTCCGCCATCAAGGACGCGGAGACCGGCCAGCGCGGCTATCTGCTGACCGGCATGGATGCCTATCTGCTGCCGTTCAACACTGCCCAGATGGTGCTGCCGCTGGCGGTGCAGCGCCTGCGGGTGAGCTGGGCGGACAATCCGCCGCAGCTGGGCCGGCTGGAGACGGTGGAGATGCTCTACCGGACCAAGCTCGCCGAGATGCAGGAGACGATTGACCTGCGCCGCGCGGGCGAGCGCATCGATGCGGTGAGCGTGGTGCAGGGCGACCGAGGCCGCATCCTGATGGACCGCATCCGCACCCTGCTGGGCGAGATGGAGCGCGAGGAGCGTGAACGCGCCGCCGACCGGCGCCAGAACTGGGACTCTGCGGTACTCCAGACCCAGGCCATGATCTGGGGCGGGTCGGCCCTGCTGCTGGTGTTGGTGCTGGTGTCGGCGGTGCTGACCCTGCGCAACTACCGGGCCAGCAAGACCGAGGACTGGATCAAGGCCGGTAAGTCGCAGCTGGTGGCCCGGATGCAAGGGGACCCGCGCATCGATCGGCTCGGGGAGATCGTGGTGGGGGTCCTGGCGCGTATCACCAATGCCCAGGTCGGTGCGTTCTATGTCGCGCAGGAAGACGGCAGCTTCGAACGTGTCGCCGGCTATGCGCTGCCGACTGGTGACGCGGCCCCGCCGCTGGTGCGCGGCGGGGAGAGTCTGCTGGGACAGGCGGCCAAGGATCGGCGCCCGGTCCACCTCAAGAATCTCCCGAAGAACTATTTCAATGTGGCCTCCAGCCTCGGGACCTCGAACTCGCGTGAGCTGCTGATTGCCCCGGCAGGGGTGGATGGCGGCGTGCAGTGCATGGTCGAGCTGGGCTATCTGCATCCGGTGGGAGAGCCTGAGCGCGAGCTGCTGGCCCGTGTCGCCGAATTCATCGCCATGGCCCTGCGCTCGGCCAAGGACCGCACGCGCCTGGAAGAGTTGCTGGAAGAAAGCCGTCGCCAGGCCGAGGAGCTGCAGGCCCAGCAGGAAGAGCTGCGCGCCAGCAATGAGGAACTGGAAGAACAGGGCCGCGCCCTGCGTGAATCGCAGCTGCGGCTGGAGCATCAGCAGACCGAGCTGGAGCAGAGCAATGCCCAGTTGGAAGAGCAGGCCAAGCAGCTGGAGCTGCAGCGCTCGGAACTGGAAAGCGCCCAGGCGCTGCTGACCGAGCGGGCCGATGCGCTGGAGCGCTCCAACCAGTACAAGAGCGAATTCCTGGCCAACATGAGCCACGAGCTGCGCACGCCGCTAAATTCCACCCTGATCCTGGCCAAGCTGCTGGCCGACAACAAGGACGGCAACCTCAGCGCCGAGCAGGTGCGCTTTGCCGAGACCATCACCTCCGCCGGCAACGACCTGCTGGCGCTGATCAACGACATCCTGGACCTGTCCAAGATCGAGGCGGGCAAGGTGGATGTGCAGATCGAACGCGTCCCGGTGCCGCGCCTGCTGCAGCAACTGACGCAGACCTTCTCGCCCATCGCCGCCCAGCGCAATCTGGGCTTCGGGCTGAATCTGCAGCCCGGCGCGCCGGACTGGCTGGAAACCGACGAGAGCCGCATCAGCCAGGTGCTGAAGAACCTGCTGTCCAACGCCCTGAAGTTCACCGAGAAGGGCTCGGTGCGCATGGAGGTGGGCGGCACGGCGGATGGCCGGCTGGTGTTTGCGGTGAAGGACACCGGCATCGGCATCGCGCCGGAGCATCAGGAACAGATCTTCGAGGCCTTCCGACAGGCCGATGGCAGCACCCACCGCAAATATGGCGGCACCGGGCTGGGACTGTCGATCTCGCGCGACCTAGCCCGCCTGCTGGGCGGCGACATCTATCTGGAAAGCAGTCCGGGTCTGGGCAGCACCTTCAGCCTGGTGCTGCCGCAGCATCATGCGGCGCCGGCGGATGCCGACCGGCCGCGTCCGCTGACGCCGGCCCAGGCACCGTTGCCCTCGCGCGCCCCGACGATGGCGCCGCCAGCCATGATGCCGGCGTCCACATCGGTGTCCACCGGGACATTGCCGCCAGCGACCGGCCCCGGCGGTGGGGGAGCCGACGGCGATGGCCCCAACCGGCCCGCGCCCGCCACCCACGAAGCCCGGCTGCCGCAGCTGGACGACGACCGCCTGCGCTGGGTGCCGGGGGCCCGCTCCATCCTGGTCATCGAGGACGACGAGCGTTTTGCCGCCATCCTGCGGGACCTGATCCGCGAAATGGGCTTCCTGTGCCTGATGGCCCACACGGCGGAGAACGGCCTGGCGGTGGCGCAGCGCTACGCGCCCAGCGCCATCCTGCTGGACATGAACCTGCCGGACCACTCCGGCCTGGGCGTGCTGGACCGGCTCAAGCGGGACCCGCTGACCCGGCACATCCCCGTGCATGTGGCCTCGGTGGAAGACTACAGCCACGAGGCGCTGGAGCGCGGCGCCATCGGCTATGCGCTCAAGCCGGTCAAGCGGGACGAGCTCGAGCATGCCCTGCAGCGGCTGGAAGCCAAGTTCTCGCAGCGTATGCGGCGCGTGCTGGTGGTGGAAGACGATGCCCGGCAGCTGGACAGCATCCGCCATCTGCTCGCCGCCGATGACGTGCAGATCCAGGGCGTGGCCACCGCGGCCGAGGCCCTGGAAGCCCTGCGCAGCACCACCTTCGACTGCATGGTGATGGACCTGCATCTGCCGGACATGAGCGGCTTCGACCTGCTGGACCAGATGGCCCTGCAGGACGAGGTGGCCTTCCCGCCGGTGATCGTCTACACCGGCCACAACCTGTCGCCGGTGCAGGAGACCCAGCTGCGGCGTTATTCCCGCTCCATCATCATCAAGGGTGCCCGGTCTCCCGAACGGCTGCTGGACGAGGTGACGCTGTTCCTCCACCAGGTGGAAGCCCAGCTGCCGCCGGAGCGCCAGCGCATGCTCAAGGAGGTGAGGGCGCGCGACAACATGCTGGAAGGCCGCCGCATCCTGGTGGTGGAAGACGATGTGCGCAACATCTTCGCGCTGTCGGCGGTGCTGGAGCCCAAGGGGGTGAAGGTGGAGATTGCCCGCAATGGTCGCGAGGCGCTGGAGCGGCTGGCCCAGTCGTCCGGCCCCGGCCCGGGGGAGGGCGGCAGCAAGCCGCCGATCGACCTGGTGCTGATGGACATCATGATGCCGGAGATGGATGGCTTCACCGCCATGCGGGCCATCCGGGAGCGGCCGGACTGGCGTCGCCTGCCCATCATCGCGCTGACCGCCAAGGCCATGAAGGACGACCAGGAGAAGTGCATGGCCGCGGGCGCCAATGACTACATTGCCAAGCCGCTGGATGTGGAGAAACTGCTCTCCCTGGTGCGGGTCTGGATGCCGCGCTGATGGACGAGGGCGGCGTGATGAAGTCCGGGACTGACGGCGCGTTCGGCAGCCTGCTGGGGGATGACCACCTGCCGGCCCATCCGGAGGTGGACATCGAGGTGCGGCTGATCCTGGAGGCCATCTATCAGCGCTACCACTACGACTTCCGGGATTACGCCCCGACCTCGCTGCGCCGCCGACTGAAAGCGGCGATGCTGCGCTTTGACTGCCCCACGCTGTCCCAGCTGCAAGGGCGGCTGCTGCGCGAGGGGGAGGTGTTCCGGTCGGTGCTCAAGGACCTGACGGTGCAGGTCAGCGAGATGTTCCGCGACCCGGAGTATTTCCGGGCTCTGCGGGAGCAGGTGGTGCCGGTGCTGAGCACCTATCCGTCGCTCAAGATCTGGGTGGCGGGGTGCAGCAGCGGGGAGGAAGCGTATTCATTGGCCATCCTCATGAAGGAGGAAGGGCTGCTGGAGCGCACCCTGATTTACGCCACCGACATCAGCCAGGAAGCGCTGATGCAGGCCCAGGCTGGCGTCTACCGGATCGACCTGGTGCCGGGTTTCACCGAGAACCACCGGCTGTCGGGTGGGAAGGGGTCGCTGTCGGAGCACTACACGGCCGCCTATGACCACATCCTGCTGGACAAGGCCTTGAAGGAGCGCATTGTCTTCAGCGACCACAGTCTGTCCACCGACAGCGTGTTTGCCGAGGTGCAATTGGTCTCCTGCCGGAATGTGCTGATCTATTTCAACCGGGCGCTGCAGGACCGGGCCTTCGGTCTGTTCAGCGAGGCGCTGTGCCGCAATGGCTTCCTGGGCCTTGGGGCGCGGGAGACCCTGCGCTTCTCGGCGCATGCCGGCGACTTCACCGAGGTGGCGCCTCACGAGCGGATCTACCAGCGCAAGGGCTAGCGCGCCGTGCGCACGGGCGCGGACCTTGCCCTGGAAGGGCATTCCCTTTTCCAGGAGCCCTTTCATGGCAACCAGCAGCATTCTCGGCGGCACGCCCGCCCCCCAGCAGGCCGACGGCCGCGGCACCGACGCCCTGGGCCCGAGCGACAGTTCGGACAGTGGCAGTGATGTGATGGGCGAACGGCCGATGGCCACCGGCCCGGATGATCCGGACAACCTCGGCGCGGTGCCGAGCAACCCGGGCAGCGACAGCGACCGCTTCGGCACCGGCGAGCGGGCATCCGCCACCCCGGGCGGCCGCAATGACCGGGTGGATGGCGACATCAGCCCGGACCGGATCGCGCAGTCGGATGCGGTGCTGGGCGAGGTCGATGACGGCATCGACGTGGACGAGCTGGCCAGCGGCGACGATCCGTCGGCGGGGCCGGATCCGGAGCATGAGGACGACGACGACAGCGTCTGAGGCTCTACCCAGGGAGGGCGGATGTCCCCCTGAACCCGGACTCCGGAGCGCCTGGGCCGGCCGGTCGTTGACAAATATCGACCCGAGGCCGGGCGCCTGCGTGCGATGCTTCTTCCTGGCTCTTGAAATAGAGGGACACAGTCCCATCTGCTCGACCAACGGAGGTTCATCTCATGCGAGTCGACAAGCTCACCACACGATTTCAGGAAGCGCTGGCCGAGGCCCAAAGCCTGGCTGTGACGCGCGACAACCCCTATATCGAGCCGGTCCACGTGCTGTCCGCCATGCTGGCGCAGGACGAAGGTCCGCGCGCCCTGCTGGAGCGGGCGGGCGTCAAGACGCCGGCGCTGAAGGCGGCGGTGGACGGCATCCTGACGGGGCTGCCCCAGGTGCAGGGCGAGGGCCAGCAGGTCCAGCCCAGCCGCGATCTCATCAGCCTGCTGCAGGCGTCCGAGAAGGAAGCCTCCAAGCGCAGCGACCATTTCATTGCCAGCGAGATGTTCCTGCTGTCCCTGGCGGACGCCAAGTCCGACCTCGCCGGCGTGGCGCGCGGTCACGGCCTGACGCGCAAGGCGCTGGAAACCGCCATTGAAGCGGTGCGCGGCGGCCAGAAGGTGGACAGTCAAGAGTCCGAAGGCAACCGCGAGGCCCTCAAGAAGTACACCCTGGACCTCACCGAGCGTGCCCGCGCCGGCAAGCTCGACCCGGTGATCGGCCGGGACGACGAGATCCGCCGGGCCATCCAGGTGCTGCAGCGGCGCACCAAGAACAACCCGGTGCTGATCGGCGAACCGGGCGTGGGCAAGACCGCCATCGTGGAAGGTCTGGCCCAGCGCATCGTGAACGGCGAAGTGCCCGAGAGCCTCAAGGACAAGCGAGTCCTGGTGCTGGACATGGCCGGCCTGCTGGCTGGGGCCAAGTTCCGCGGCGAATTCGAGGAACGGCTCAAGTCGGTGCTCAAGGAAGTGGCGGCGGACGAAGGTCGCATCATTCTCTTCATCGACGAGATCCACACCATGGTGGGGGCCGGCAAGGCCGAAGGGGCGATGGACGCCGGCAACATGCTCAAGCCGGCCCTGGCCCGCGGCGAGCTGCATTGCATCGGCGCCACCACGCTGGACGAATACCGCAAGTATGTGGAGAAGGACGCCGCCCTGGAGCGCCGCTTCCAGAAGGTGCTGGTGGACGAGCCCAGTGTGGAGGCCACCATTGCCATCCTGCGCGGTCTGCAGGAGAAGTATGAGGTGCACCATGGCGTCGAGATCACCGACCCGGCTATCGTGGCCGCGGCCGAGCTGAGCCATCGCTACATCACCGACCGCTTCCTGCCGGACAAGGCCATCGACCTCATCGACGAAGCCGCGGCCAAGATCAAGATCGAGATCGACTCCAAGCCCGAGGCCATGGACCGGCTGGACCGCCGCGTCATCCAGCTCAAGATCGAGCGGGAAGCCGTGCGCAAGGAAAAGGACGAAGCTTCGCAGCGCCGCCTGGCCCTGATCGAGGAAGAACTGCTCAAGCTCCAGCGCGAATACAACGACCTGGAAGAGATCTGGACCGCCGAGAAGGCGCAGGCCCAGGGCTCTGCCCACGTCAAGGAAGAGATCGACCGGATCAAGTTCCAGATCGAGGAATTCAAGCGCAAGGGCGACTTCAACAAGGTGGCCGAGCTGCAATATGGACAGCTGCCGGCCCTGGAAAAGCGCCTGGGTGAAGCGCAGGCCAAGGAAGCCGGCAAGGCCAAGGACAAGACCGTGCCGCAACTGCTGCGCACCATGGTCGGCGCCGAAGAGATTGCGGAAGTGGTCTCCCGTGCCACCGGCATTCCGGTGTCCAAGCTGATGCAGGGCGAGCGCGACAAGCTCTTGCAGATGGAGGCCAAGCTGCACGAACGGGTGGTGGGCCAGGACGAAGCCATCGTGGCGGTGGCGGACGCGATCCGTCGCTCCCGCGCCGGCCTGTCCGACCCCAACCGTCCGCTGGGCAGCTTCCTGTTCCTGGGCCCGACGGGTGTCGGCAAGACCGAGCTGTGCAAGGCCCTGGCCGGTTTCCTGTTCGACAGCGAAGACCACATGGTGCGCATCGACATGAGTGAATTCATGGAGAAGCACTCGGTCAGCCGCCTCATTGGCGCGCCTCCGGGCTATGTGGGCTATGACGAAGGCGGCTATTTGACCGAAGCCGTGCGTCGCAAGCCCTACAGCGTGCTGTTGCTAGACGAGGTCGAGAAAGCCCATCCGGACGTGTTCAATGTGCTGCTGCAGGTGCTGGACGACGGTCGCCTGACCGACGGCCAGGGCCGCACGGTGGACTTCAAGAACTGCGTGATCGTGATGACCAGCAACCTCGGGTCGCAGCACATCATGGCCTTGCAGGGCGAGTCCGACGAAGTGGTGCGTGAAGCGGTGTGGGGCGAGGTGAAGGCGCATTTCCGGCCGGAGTTCCTCAACCGCATCGACGAGACCGTCATCTTCCATGCCCTGGGCGCGCAGCACATCAAGTCGATTGCCCGCATCCAGCTGCGTCAGCTGGAGCAGCGTCTGGACAAGCTGGAGATGAAGCTGGATGTCAGCGAGGAAGCGCTGGACGAACTGGCCAAGGTCGGCTTCGACCCGGTGTTTGGGGCGCGCCCTCTCAAGCGGGCCATCCAGCAGCGGATCGAGAACCCGCTGTCCAAGCTGATCCTGCAGGGGCGCTTCGGCCCGAAGGATGTGATCCCGGTGAGCGTGGACGGCGGCGAGTTCAGCTTCGGACGCGTTGTGCACTGAATGCGCTCAGTGGATTGAGCGCGGGAGGGTGGAGGGGGGAGGGGTCCCCTCACTGGGAGGGCATTAGCATGAGGTCATCCACGACCCGCTTGTGCGCCTGCTTGAGGGCCTCCACCTGCGTCTCCATCATGAGCTTCAGGATGTGCTCGTACAACCCGGTGGGGAGACCCTGGGAATCCACCTCGCGGCAGAGATCCTTCGTCGACAAGTGGGTGCCCCTCATGAGGAGGCTGAGCGCTGTCTCCGCAGATTGCGTGCCGGCCAGACGCAAAGCGCTGACCAGTGCATCCACGTGGTTCAGCGGAGACTGGGCGATCGGCAATTGCAGGTCCACGGGGGTGCGTCGCAGTCCGACCGTCAACTCGCCGTTGGGGGCATGCTGGATTTGCAGGGGGAACACCGGATCGTAGGCTTGGCCGCTGGGCGTCCCCAGCTGGTCAATGCGTCTTTGCTGGGTGCTCCGATCCAAGTAATGCACCGTCACACCGGTGGGCCATCCGTCCCTTTGCATGAAGGAGTTCAGCAGGTTAACGCCGCCGCGCGGTGAAATCGGCAGGTTTGAGCTCAGTTCCTCGAGCAGCGCTTGCCCGCGCACGAGCACGGCGCTCCTTTTTCCGCTCTCATGCTGCGACTGAATCAAGTCCTGGGAAGGGCGCTTGAGGCTGATGGCGGCGGGCGGCAGTGGGAGTGCTGAGGCTGGCTGAGACGACGTGGAGGTGCCTGGCACGGAGAGCTTGGGTGCCACGCTGCTGGAGCCGCGTTGCTGCAAGAAGGCTTCGGTGGATCGCTGCGGAGCCGTTGGGATCGAGAGACGAGACGGCACCGTCGTGTCGGGGGAGGCCGCCGGCTGTACCGACGCAGCGGGCCCGCCCGTGATGGACGGCTGGGCCGGCTGGTTCAACCGGGCTGACTGGGCCGAATGCGCCGAATGCGCCGAATGCGCCAACTGATGCGCAAATCCGCCGCTCCCGGGGAGGGTGGACGAAAAGCGACAGGAAGGCCAGGGCTGTGATGTGCTTGGTTCTGCGTACGGGTGGTGGGGCGCCAACGGCATGACGGGCTGGGAGTGGACGGTCACGACTGCGGTCGCCGTGGCCGTGGCCGACGCCGTCGCAGGCGCAATGCCAACGGCGGACGGATATCTGGGCGCATACCCTTGAGGGGCGGGCCTGTCACCCGTGGGGACCCCACGCGCAGGGAACCCACGCGCGGCGAACCCACGCGCAGCGAACTCTTGCGCCGCTAACTCCCGCGCAGCGAATTCCGGGAATGGGAACTCCTGTGGGGGGAACTGCGGTTGCTGCCACGTTTGCGCTGAGGCTGTCTGCGCTTGTTGCTGTGGCTGTGGCTGCCCCGGTCCATGCTGCTGCACGTGCCACTGCCCCTGCCTCTGCTGTTGCATCAGCCCCTGCTGTTGCATCACCCCCTGCCGCTGCTCTTGCAGCACCCACTGCCCTTGCCCTTGCCCTTGCCACTGTCCCTGCCACTGTTCTTGAGGAACCGGATGGTTGCCCCTGGAGGGGTCAGGGTCGTGGTCAGGGCAGGGGTGGGGCGGTTGTCCGAAGGCGTGAGTCGGGTACACAGCGATCTCCTCCGGCCCTGAAGGGGTGGGGCCTGCAGCGTCAGTGAGGCGAGAGGAGATCCGTGTTCCCTGGCGGCCACGCTGCCACCGGGTGCAGCGCGGCCGTCCGTCCCTGCGGGCGCTCAGGCCGGCAAATCGAACACCAGTACTTCAGCGTCCTGACCTTGTTCAAGCCGGACACTGGCTTCCTGGCTCATTTGCAGGGCATCGCCAGCGGAGAGCTTCTCACCATTGACCGTCAGTTCGCCGCGCACCAGATGGACATAGCTCAGGCGTCCGGCGGTCACAGGCAGTTCTGCCTGTTCATCGCCATTGAACAGACCCACATGCAGCCGGGCGTCCTGATGGATCGACACCGAGCCTTGCGCCCCGTCCGGCGACGCGATCAGACGCAGCTGTCCGCGCTTCTCGCTGTCCGGGAAGTGCTTCTGCTCGTAGCTCGGGGCCACGCCTTGACGGTCCGGCATGATCCAGATCTGCAGGAAGTGGGTCTGGCCTTCCTTCGAGTGGTTGTACTCGCTGTGCATGACGCCGGTGCCGGCGCTCATGCGCTGCACATCTCCAGGGCGGATGACGCCTGCATTCGCACCGCCCGGCTTGCCGTTGCCCATGCTGTCCTGGTGGGCCAGTTCGCCGCTCAGCACATAGCTGATGATCTCCATGTCGCGGTGGCCGTGGGTGCCGAAACCGGTGCCGCCGGCCACCTTGTCCTCATTGATCACCCGCAGCGGGCCAAAGCCCATGCGTTGGGGGTTGTAGTAGTTGGCAAACGAAAAGCTGTGGAAGCTCTTGAGCCACCCATGGTCCGCATAACCACGGTCCGAGGACTTGATCAGTTCACGCATGTTGTTGCTCCTTGTTGACTTGCGATGGCTTCACTGTAGGCAAGCGCGACCCTCCCGAGGGGGAGGGGTTTTGAGGCCTGCATTCAAATAAGATGAAGGCATGTCACAACACGACAAACGACGGGCCCTGACCCCGGAAGCCCTGGCCATGATGGACAGCATCGCGCGCAGTGGCAGCTTTGCCGCGGCGGCGCGGGAAATGGGCAAAGTGCCCTCGGCGCTGACCTACAGCGTCCGGCAGCTGGAAGATGCGCTGGACGTGCTGCTGTTCGACCGCAGCTCCCGGCAGGCGGTGCTGACCTCGGCCGGGCAGGAGCTGCTGACTGAAGGGCGGCGGCTGTTGCTGGAGATCGATGCGGTGGCCAACCGGGTGAAGCGGGTGGCCACGGGCTGGGAAAGCGAGCTGACCATTGCGGTGGACGATGCGCTGGCCCGGCGTGCGCTGTTTGATCTGATGGAATCCTTTTATCAGTCCTCGGAAGACGGGCATCCGCCGCCGACGCGGCTGAAGCTGCGCACGGAGGTGATGGCGGGCACCTGGGAGGCGCTGATGTCCGGTCAGGCGGATCTGGCCATCGGCACAAGCGCTCAGCCGCCAGGCAGTTCGGTGATCTGCGAGGTGCTGGGGCCGATGGAGATGGTGTTCTGCGTGGCACCGCATCATCCGCTGGCGAAGGTGGAGGGCACGCTGACCTCGGCGGATCTGGCGCCGCATCGCATCGTGGCGGTGGCGGATACGGCGCGCAGTCTGGCGCCGATCACGCTGGGGGTGATGCCGGGGCAGGAGGTGCTGACGGTGCCGTCGATGGCGACCAAGCTGGAGGCGTTGCTGCGGGGGCTGGGCTGCGGCTTCCTGCCGACGCCGATGGTGCGGCGGCAGGTGGATGCGGGGCGGCTGCTGATCAAGACGACCTTCCAGGGCAAGCGGGTCTCGCCGATGAACTATGCCTGGCGCAACACCGGGCATCCGCCGGGCAAGGCGCTGGCCTGGTGGTTGAAGCAGTTGCACAACGAGACGACGCGTCGCGCGTTGCTGGAGCAGCATGAGGGCTTGCTGCTGTGAGTGGGCGCCCGTATCGCGGGCGGTTTGCGCCGTCGCCGACCGGGCCGTTGCATGAAGGGTCGCTGGTGGCGGCGCTGGCCAGTTGGCTGGACGCTCGGGCGCATGGGGGGCAGTGGCTGGTGCGGATCGAGGATGTGGATCGGCCGCGTTGCCCGCCCGGGATGGACACGCTGATCCTGTCGCAGTTGCAGGACGTGGGGTTGCAGCCGGATGAGCCGCCGGTGTGGCAGTCGGCGGCGGCGCAGGAGGCGCGGTATGCGCAGGCGCTGGCGTCGCTGGTGGCGCAGCACTGGGCGTATCCGTGCGCCTGTTCGCGCAAGGACATCGCACAGGCGATTGAGGCGCTTGGTGGGGCCCGGGAGCGTCACGGGGAGCTGGTGTATCCCGGGACCTGCCGATGTGGGTTGCAGGGGCGGGAGGCGCGGGCGTGGCGGCTGCTGAGTACGGCGATGCAACCCGCGACAGGTGCGTGTGAGGCGCCGGACCTGGTGCTGTCCTGGGTGGACCGGCGGCTGGGGGCGCAGGAGCAAAATCTGACCCGGGAGGTGGGGGATTTTGTGTTGCTGCGGGCGGATGGGTTGTGGGCGTATCAACTGGCCGTGGTGGTGGATGACGCGTGGCAGGGCATCACCGACGTGGTCCGGGGGGAAGACCTCGCGGACAACACGCCGCGGCAGGTCCGGCTTCAGCAGTTGCTGGGGGCGCCGCATCCCCGCTATCTGCACACGCCGCTGGTTCTTGGGGATAACGGGGAGAAACTCTCCAAGCAGAACGGCGCCCAGGCGCTGGATCTGTCCGACCCGGCAGGGGCGCTTGGTCGCGCCGCCGAGCGGCTGGGGTTGAGACTCGGGGATGCAAGCGGGCAGCACCACTCCGTTTCAGATGTGCTGGGGGCGGCAGTCGCGGCCTGGCAGGAGCGGCTGGGGTTGCCTCGGGGGTAGTTGAGGGCGTCTCGGGGCGGGGCTGTTCTTTGACCGCGCCCGAAAGGGACAGGCCGGCCCCTGTTTGCTTCATGTCCCTCCTGTCTCGCTGCGCGAGCCATTCCTTCCTTGACTTCCGCAAACAGGGGCCGGCCTGTCCCTTTCTGATCTGGTGGACTGCAACGGTTCCTTTGAGCGGGGGTGGGGCGGTTGTGGTGGCCTCAGGTCGTCAATGCGCGTGGTGGTCCTGTTGCGCTTGGCGGTGGCGGCTCTCCCCCATCAAGACCAGAAACTTCTCGCGATCCGACCGTGTCGCCATCGCGTCACAGCCGTGCGGCCGTCGCCGCACACCCTCTCGGCGTCAGGTGGCTCAAAGGGCTGGCATCATGCGGGTTTTGCAATTCCGAGGACCACCATGACCACGACCCCCAGCGGCCTGCATTACGAAGACACCACGCCGGGTAGCGGCGCTACCGCCAAGGCCGGCCAGGACGTGAAGGTGCATTACACCGGCTGGCTCTACCAGGACGGTCAGAAAGGCGCCAAGTTCGACTCCAGCAAGGACCGCGGCGAGCCATTCGAGTTCGAGCTCGATGGCGGCATGGTGATCAAGGGCTGGGACGAGGGCGTGCAAGGCATGCAGGTCGGCGGCACCCGCGTGCTGATCATCCCCCCGAACCTGGGCTATGGCGCCCGCGGCGCCGGCGGCGTGATCCCGCCCAATGCCACGCTGATGTTCGAAGTGGAACTGCTGGGCGTGAGCGGCGGCGCAGAGCCGATTTCGCTGACGCTGACCAGCACCCCCAGCGGCCTGCAGTTTCAGGACACGGTGGAAGGCGAGGGCGCCGTGGCCGAAGCCGGCAAGCGCGTGACAGTGCACTACACCGGCTGGCTGTTCAAGGACGGTCAGCGCGGCCGTAAGTTCGACTCCAGCAAGGACCGTCGCGATCCGTTCCGCTTCCATCTGGGCGGCGGCGAAGTGATCCAGGGCTGGGACGAGGGCGTGCAAGGCATGAAGGTCGGCGGCACCCGCTACCTGGTCATCCCGTCCGAGCTGGGCTATGGTGCCTACGGCGCCGGCGGCGTGATTCCGCCGCATGCGACGCTGCTGTTCGAAGTGGAACTGCTGGCGGTTTGATGGGGTGCGGGTGCGGCCGCATCGGCCAGCGCCCGTAGCTCGGCGGCGGCGCGGGCCAGTTCGGCCTCGCTGCCGTCGCGTAGCCCGACCTTGGGCGCCTTGGCCAATTGCGGGAAGTGGTTGGTGAGGGAGCGCTCGTAGCCGGGGTCGTAGTGGTCCCGCATGAGTTCAGCAAAGACTTCAGTCCATTGGCCGGCCTCGGCTTGCGCCTGCCAGCGCCGCACCCGCTCGCGGCCGCGCAGGCTGACCAGGCCTTCCAGCAGCGCGCCGAAGGCTTGCGGCTGGGCATGGAAGTGGGCGTAGTCCTCCAGCAGCAGCTGGACGCGGCCCGCTTCCTCCATCGAGATCCAGACACACTGGCCTTGTTCGCGCAGGCGTTGATGCAAGGGCTCGGGCAACTGGACGCTGCCGATCTTGCGGCTCTCGCTCTCCACAAAGACCGGACGCTGAGGGTCGAGGCGGGACATGGCCTGCCACATCGCCGTGTCGAAGGCCTTCTGGCTGGGTTGCGGGGATCCGGGCCATGCGCCCAGTACCGAGCCGCGGTGGCGGGCCAGGCCTTCCAGGTCCAGCACCTGTTCGCCTTGCTCTTCGAGATGTCGTAGCAAACGGGTCTTGCCGGTGCCGGTGCGTCCGCACAGGACGATGAACCGCAGTTGCTGCGGCTGTTGGGCCAGCGTCTTGATGACCTCGCCCCGGAAGGCCTTGTAGCCGCCGATCAGTTGCAGAGACTTGAAGCCGATCTGGTTGAGGAACCAGTTCATGCTGCCCGAGCGCTGACCGCCTCGCCAGCAATAGACCAGCGGACGCCAGTGCTTCTGCATGAGGTCACGCTGCTCGTCCAGGTGGCGGGCAATGTTGCGGGCCACCATCGCCGCACCCACCTTGCGCGCTTCCAGCGGGTCCTGGCGGTAGAGCGTGCCCACCACCACCCGCTCTTCATTGCTCAGCACCGGCCAGTTGACCGCCTCGGGGATGTGGTCCTCAGCAAACTCCAGCGGCGTGCGTACGTCGATGATGTGGTGGAACGCGTCGAGCTTGGCAAAGGCCTGGTCGGCTGAAATCTGGTGATAGGTGCTCATAAGCCCAAACGAGGTGGCGGAGCCCCCCAGGGCTCCGAACGGCCGCCGGGCCGGCCCCGGTGCGGCTGTAGGTCAGCGGACCGACAGCACGTCCAGCAGTTCTCCTTCGATCTGCAACTGCATGCGGCTTTGCTGCAGCGCAGCTCCATCCAGCAGGAACGTGTCTTCCACCCGCTCGCCCAGGGTCGAGACCTTGGCCAGTTGCAGGTTGATGCCGTGCCGGGCCAGCACACGGGCAATGCCGTACAGCAGCCCCGCGCGATCGCTGGCGCTGACCGACAGCAGCCAGCGCTGCGCCCGTTCGTCCGGTCGCAGGTCCACCCGGGGGGTGAACGGGAAACTCTTGACCCGACGCGACAGCCGACCCCTGCGCGGCTCCGGCAGCGGGTTGGGAGACACCAGCGCCAGCGAGAGCTTGGATTCCACCAGCGCGGTCAGATCACGATGATGCAGGTCCAGCTCCGGGGCAATGACCTGGAAGGTGTCCAGTGCATAGCCGCTGCGGGTGGTGTGCACCTTGGCGTCCAGAATGTTGAAGCCGGCGCCGTCGAAGTAGCCGCAGATGCGGGCGAACAGGTCCTGCTGGTCGCGGGCGTAGACCAGCACCTGCAAGCCTTCACCGACCGGGGACGGGCGCGAGCGCACCACCGGCTCGGCGCTCTCGACATGGCGCCACAGGGCCCGTGCATGCCAGGCCAGGTCCTGCGCATCGTGGCGGGCGAAGTAGCTGAGGTCCAGCGTCTTCCACAGCGCATCTTCGGTGCCCGGCAACTGCGCCAACAGCGCCAGCGCATGGCGGGCTTCGGTCTTGCGGGCCTCGATCTCGGCCGCCAGGTTGGGTTTGGCACCGCCCAGCGCGCGCAGCGTCAGCCGGTAGCAGTCCTCCAGAAGCTTGCCCTTCCAGGCATTCCAGACCTTCGGGCCCGTGCCGCGGATGTCCGCCACCGTGAGCAGGTAGAGCGCCGTGAGATGGCGTTCGTCCTTGACCAGGGCCGCGAACTGCTCGATGACATCTGGGTCGGACAGGTCTTCCTTCTGCGCCACCCGCGAGAGCGTGAGGTGGTGCTCGACCAGGAACTCCACCAGGTCGGCATCTTCCTTCGACAGGTGGTGCGCACGGCAGAAACGCCGCGCCTCCACCGCGCCCAGCTCGGAATGGTCGCCGCCGCGGCCCTTGGCAATGTCGTGGAAGAGCGCTGCGATGTAGAGCACTTCCGGTCGGTCGAACTGCACCGCCAGCTGCGAGCAGAACGGATATTCGTGAGTGTGCTCCGGAACGAAGAAGCGGCGCATGTTGCGCAGCACCATGAGAATGTGCTGGTCCACCGTGTAGACGTGGAACAGGTCATGCTGCATCTGCCCGACGATGGCGCGGAAGGGCCAGAGATACCGCCCCAGCACCGAGGTCTGGTTCATCAGCCGGAAGGCATGGGTCTGCCCCTGCGTCTGCTGCAGGATGCGCATGAAGGTCTCGCGGTTGGCCGGGTCGCGCCGGAAGCCGCTGTTCATCAGGCCACGCGCGTGATAGAGCGCCCGCAGCGTCTTGGCCGAGAGACCCTTGATGCCGGTCGTCTGCTGATAGACCAGGAAGGTCTGCAGGATGGCTTCGGGATGCCGCTCGTAGAGGTCGTCGGTGACCACTTCCAGCATGCCGGAGCGTTCCACGAAGAAGTCGTTGACCGGGCGCAGACCGTTGTCCCGCGTGCCGTTGACCTGCTCCTCCAGGTTGAGCAGGGTGATCAGGTTCAGCTGGGTCACCGCCTTGGCCGCCCAGTAATAACGCCGCATCAGGTGTTCCGACGCACGCAGGGACGGGGTGGAGGCATAACCGAAGCTCTCCGCCACGGCCGTCTGCAGGTCGAAGACCAGGCGGTCCTCCCGGCGGCCCGCCGCAATGTGCAGCCGGCAGCGGATGAGCTTGAGCACCCCTTCATTGCGCTGCAGAGCTCGCGCCTCCAGCGCGGTGATCAGGCCCTTGGCCGCCAGTTGCGGCCAGGTCTTGCCCAAGGAGGCCGCGCGGGCAATCCAGATGAGCACCTGCAGGTCGCGCAGGCCGCCCGGGCTTTCCTTGCAGTTGGGCTCCAGCGCGTAGGGGGTGTCCTCGTACTTGGTGTGCCGCTGACGCATCTCCAGGGTCTTGGCCCGCATGAAGGCGCGCGGGTCCATGGCCTGGTCGAAGGCTTTGTCGAACTGGCGCACCAGCGCCCGGCCACCGGCCAGCCAGCGCGATTCCAGCAGCGCCGTCTGGATGGTGACGTCCCCCGCCGCTTCGTCCAGGCATTCCCGCACCGTGCGCACTGAGGAGCCGATCTCCAGGCCGATGTCCCAGCACGCCGTGATGAAGGTTTCGATGGCCTGCTTCAGCGGACCCGGCTGGTCCGCCGCCAGACCTTCGGGCAGCAGCAGCAGCACGTCGACGTCGGAATGGGGGAACAGTTCACCGCGGCCATAACCGCCGACCGCCACCAGCGCAGCGTCCGGTGCCTGCTCGGCCAGGCCGGCGAAGGTCCACAGGCGTTGCAGCGTGCCGTCGACATGGCGGGCCAGCTGGCGCATCAGCCGGGTGGCGGCCGAGATGGTGGGTTTGGCCCCGGCGAATTCCTGCAGCAGCGCCTGCTTGCCGGACTTGAAGTCCTGGCGGAGTGTCGAGATCGCCATGGGCGGCGCGACCGCAGGGGAGGCCGGGGTGTCGCTCGGGGAGGCGACCAGGGTCTCGATCGGCGTCGGGGCGGGGACTGCGCTCATGTCGCGGGGCTCAGGTCACGGTGCTCGGGTCAAGCGCTCGAAAAACGGGCGGACGGGATCATCGCGGAGCCGCCGCTGAACCCGCCCGCGAGCGCTCATGGATCAGGCCGACGCCGACGCGGTCTGCGCCTGCACGAAGGCGGGCGTCGGCGGGGTACCGGCAGACTGGGTCAGGATCTCGTAGCCGGTTTCGGTGACCAGCACCGTGTGTTCCCACTGGGCGGAGAGGGAGCGGTCCTTGGTGACGATGGTCCAGCCGTCCTTGAGTTCGCCGATTTCGCGGCGGCCGGCGTTGATCATCGGCTCGACCGTGAAGATCATGCCGGGCACCATCTCCTGCAGCGTGCCGGGACGGCCGTAGTGCAGCACTTGCGGTTCTTCGTGGAACTTCTGGCCGATACCGTGGCCGCAGTACTCCCGCACCACTGAAAAGCCTGCGCTCTCGGCAAAGGTCTGGATGGCATGGCCGATGTCGCCCAAGCGACCGCCTGGGCGCACCTGCTGGATGCCCTTCCACATGGCTTCATAGGTGAAGTTGCACAGACGCTTGGCCGCGATGGAGCCTTCCCCCACCACGAACATGCGGCTGGTGTCCCCATGCCAGCCGTCCTTGATGACGGTGACGTCGATGTTGACGATGTCACCGTTCTTGAGCGGGCGGTCGTTGGGAATGCCATGGCACACCTGATGGTTGATCGAGGTGCAGATGGACTTGGGGTAGGGCGTGTAGCCCGGAGGCTGGTAGTTCAGCGGTGCCGGGATGGCCTGCTGCACATTGACGATGTAGTCGTGCGCCAGCTTGTCCAGGTGTTCGGTGGTCACGCCGGGTTTGACATGCGGGGTGAGCATGTCCAGCACCTCGGAAGCGAGGCGGCCGGCGATGCGCATGGCGTCGATGTCGGCGCCGGTCTTGATCGTGATGGTCATGGGCCCGATTCTAACGAACAGGGCCTGTCCAGGCCGTCAACAGGGACAGTGCCGGGCGGAGGCTGACGCCAATTCCGCACAGCGGGCGCCTGGCAGCCGGTGAGGCAGCCGGTGAGGCGGCCGCCCGGCGGCACTCGCGAAGGGGCCTCGCCACTGCGGCAGGCCCCGTCCGATCAGTCCTGCCAGACCACCACGCCGGTGTAGGCCGTCACCAGCACCACGATGCCGAAAGCGATGCGATACCAGGCAAACGGGGTGAAACTGTGGCTGGCGATGTAGCGCAGCAGCCAGCGCACGCAGATCCAGGCGCTGATGAAGGAGAACAGCAGGCCGACGGCAAACAGCGGCACGTCAGCCACAGCCAGCGCGCTGCGCTCCTTGTAGAGGCTGTACAGGCCAGCGCCGATCAGCGTGGGAATGGCCAGGAAGAAGCTGAAGTCGGTGGCCGCCTTGCGGGACAGGCCCAGCAGCATGCCGCCGATGATGGTCGAGCCGGACCGGCTGGTGCCGGGCACCATCGCCAGGCACTGCACCAGGCCCACCTTCAGCGCATCCCAGGGGGTCATCTGGTCCACCTCATGCACCCGCACGGCGCTGGGCGGGCGGCGTTCCGCCCACAAGATGATGAAGCCGCCCACGATGAAGGTGGTGGCCACCACCAAGGGGGTGAACAGATGGGCCTTGATGGCCTTGCCAAAGAGCAAGCCCAGGATGACCGCCGGCAGGAAGCCGATGGCCACGTTCAGCACGAAGCGGCGGGCCCGCTCGTCGCTGCCCAGGCCCGCGGCCGTGGCGCGCAGGCGCTGCCAGTAGACGATGATCACCGCCAGGATGGCGCCGGTCTGGATGGCGATCTCGAAGACCTTGCCCCGGGTGTCCTCAAACCCGCCGAGCAGCGAGCCCGCCAGGATCAGGTGACCGGTCGAGGAGATCGGCAAGAATTCGGTCAGGCCTTCCACGATCCCCATGATCGCGGCTTTGATCAACATCACTGTGTCCAACATCAACTCCAGGTGGGCTACCGTCCGCTTTCCGGACATCGGCGCGGGGCCGGGGCATGATAGGGGAGTTGATCGGGCACCCAGGGCGAATCGCGGTGCTTCACACCCCTGAATGAACGTTCGACAGCGAACAGACAACCGGCGGACAGCTCGCCGACAGCTTCGGTCTGTCCGGTGGAGCAGACAGAAGCAGGCCCAGCACGGGACCGCGCCTGCAACAAACGCAAGGGTCACATCGGCCTTCGTTCCAAGGATGAGTTCCGCTTGCCGCCCCCCGGTCCCGGCGCTACAGTACTGACCGGTTAGTCAGTTGCATTCATGTCATCCCCGTCCCCCGCCACCCCCTCGCAGCGACAGCGGCGCAAGGAAGCCCGTCCGCAGGAATTGCTGGATGCGGCCCTGGCCCTGTTCGTCGAAAAAGGCTTCGCCGCGACCCGGTCCGAAGAGGTGGCCGCGCGCGCCGGGGTGTCCAAGGGCACGCTGTATCTGTATTACCCGTCCAAGGAAGAGCTGTTCAAGGCGGTCATCCGGGAGTCGCTGGGCAGCAAGATCGCCGAGGGCCGGGAAGAGCTGGACAAGCACCAGGGCCCGATGGCGGACCTGCTGGTCTGGCTGATGCAGGAATGGTGGATGCGGCTGGGTCAGACCCCCGCCGGCGGCATCATGAAGATCATGCTGGCCGAGGCCCGCAATTTCCCCGAGATCGCTGCTTTCTATGTGGACGAGGTGATCGACCCCAGCTGCAACATGCTGGCGGAAGTGATCCGGCGCGGCGTGGCCAGCGGTGAATTCCGCCCGGTGGACCCGGATGCGGCGGTGCATGTGCTGATCGGCCCGGTGCTGCATATGGTGCTGCATCAATACTCGATCGGCGCCTGCGGACTCGACCTGGGGCCCAAGAAAGATCCGGAAGCGGTGATCGCGCTGCACATGGACCTGCTTTTCAAGGGACTTCTCAACCGCCCGGACAACGGGGGCGGGTCCGCCGCCCACGCCTAGAATATCGCCCGCATCGGTGCGCCATGGGGCCACCGGAAGGACTGGACATGAACTTCGAAAAAGCCCGCTTCAACATGATCGAGCAGCAGATCCGCCCCTGGGATGTGCTGGACACCTCCGTGCTGGATCTGCTGGCCGTCGTCAAGCGCGAGGACTTCGTCCCCGCTGCCCTGCGCGACAAGGCCTTCACCGACGTCGAGCTGCCCCTGGGTCAGGGTCGCCATGCGCTGCCGCCGCGGGTGGAAGCCCGCTGGATGCAGGAGCTGCAGGTCAAGCGGCATGAGAAGGTGTTGGAAATCGGCACCGGTACCGGCTATTTGGCCGCGCTGCTGGGCTACAAGGTGCAACAGGTGTTCACCGTGGAGCGGGACGCTGCACTGGCTGCGCAGGCGCGTGAGTCGCTGCGTCGCGCCGGGGTGCTGAATGTGACGGTGGTGGAGGGCGACGGCGCCAAGGGCCTGCCCGGCGAAGCACCGTTCGATGTGATCCTGCTGTCCGGCTCGGTGCATCAGGTGCCGCAGGTGCTGCTGGACCAGCTGAAGGTGGGCGGCCGTCTGGGCGCGATCGTGGGCGACGAGCCGGCGATGGTGGCCAGCATTACCTACCGCACTGGCGAGCGGGAGTTCAAGCGGGACAATCTGTTCGAGACGGTGGTTGAGCGCCTGCCCGGCTTCGAGCCCGGTTCGCAGTTCAGCTTCTGACGCTCGCGCTGCGCGCCCCTCCCATCATGCTGACCCTCTCCGTTGAGGAATTGGACGCCTGGGCCCGGCAGACGCCCTCGGCGCTGCTGCTGGACGTCCGCGAGCCGTGGGAGGTGGCGCTGGCACGGATTGACGTGCCGGGTCTTGCCAGCCTGCATCTGCCGATGGGCAATATTCCGTCCGATCTGCAGCGTCTGGATCCTGAGCAGCCCATCGCCGTTTATTGTCATCACGGTGTCCGAAGTCAGCAGGTCGTCGCATTTTTGACCCGGCAGGGGTTTGATGTCGTCTATAACCTCGCCGGCGGCATCGACGCATGGTCCAGGGAGATTGACCCATCGGTGCCGCGTTACTGATCCATTGCCTGTTCGAGAACATTACATAGACAAGAGGAAGCTTCATGGCCGCTGATCGACGTACATCCCTGACCCGCCGCCCGCTGCGGATGACGCTGTTGATGGCCGCCCTCGGGCTGGCCGGCGCCGTGCGTGCGCAGAGCCTGCAGGAGCTGTATGAAGCTGCCCGCGCCTATGACGCCACCTATCTGGCCGCCCGTGCGGTGGCTGACTCGGCTCAGTATCAGCTGGGGCAGGCGGAGGCTTTGAATCGGCCGAAGGTCGGCTTGGGGGTGAGTGCGACTCGCACCGAGACGGACCCGCCGAGCAAGGTGTCGCGGGATCGGTTCGGGAATACGGTGACGAATGCGGGGTTGACGGCGTCGTATGCGCTGTTCAATCGCAGCAACAGCGTTACGATTGAGCAGGCTCGCAAGAGTGTGGAGGTGGCTCAGTCGGATCTGGATACTGCGGAGCAGGATCTGATCATTCGTATTGCTACGGCCTATTTTGACGTGCTGGCCGCCAAGGATGCGCTGGCGACGACGCAGGCGAACAAGACGGCGATTGCGGAGCAGTTGGCGTCAGCGAAGCGGAATTTTGAGGTGGGGACAGCCACCATCACGGACACTCGTGAGGCGCAGGCGCGGTATGACCTGGCAACGGCGCAAGAATTGGCGGCGGACAACGATCTGCGGGTGAAGGGCGTGACGCTGGATCAGCTGGTCGGGCGGGTGGGCGTGCAGCCTCGTCCGCTGGCACAGCCAGTGGCCCTGCCGCCGGTGACGCCCTCGACGGTGGATGCCTGGGTGAACACCGCCGAGAGCGGTCATCCGGCGATTCGCAAGGCACAGTTGGGGTTGGATGTGGCCCGGCTGGAGATCGACAAGGCGAAGGCGGCACGTCTGCCCACCGTGGATCTGAGCGGGAGCTTCGGCAGTCAGCACACCAGCGGGACGGGGGTGAGCTATACCGGCACCGCGACGAATGCGCAGGCGGCGGTGGCGCTGAATATGCCAATCTACAGCGGTGGCGCCATCACCAATCGCATTCGCGAGACGGTGTCGCTGGAAGAGAAGTCGCGCAACGATCTGGCGTTTGCCCAGCGCAGTGTGGAAGAAGGCACCAAGCGGGCGTTCTTCGGGGTGCAGTCGCTGTTGGCTCAGGTGAAGGCGTATGAGGCGGCCGAGGCGTCATCTCAGTTGGCGCTGGAAGCCACCCAGCTCGGCTATAAGGTCGGGGTGCGGGTCAACCTGGATGTGCTGAATGCGCAGCTCCAGCTCTATACGACTCAACGTGACTTGGCTCGCGCTCGCTATGACGTGCTGGTGAATAGCCTGAAGCTGCGGCAGGCGTCCGGGCAGCTGCGGCCTGAGGATGTGACCGCCATCAACGGGCTGCTGGCGCGTTGATCGCTTCAAGCCACCTTCGGGTGGCTTTCTTGTTTTTGGGGCTTTGGTTTTTGACTGCGCACGGAAGGGGCGAGCCGGGCGCTGTTTGCTCCATGTCCTTCCTGTCCGGCTGCGCCGGCCATTCCCTCCTTAACTTCCGCAAACAGCACCCGACTCGCCCCTTCCTGAGCAGTGCTGTGCGGGAGAGTGGTGGGTGGTGTGCGGCGAGTGGTGCAGCGAAGCGCCAGTTGAGGTGGGCAAGGTGTTGCGAACTGTGACGGGGTTGGGTGGTGGGGGAGCGTCGGTTCGTGCGGGAAGATGATGCGGGACAAGATGTTCCCGACTTCTGTGCGGGGCAGATGTGGGTCGAGGGGCAGGTTTGGTTCGGGTGCCGTGGCGCTCGGCGACAATCCGCGCCATGCTGTTTGTGATCTCCCCCGCCAAGTCACTGGACTACGAGACCCCCACGCCGGCCGAGGTGGCCGCGCTGGCGACACGTCCTTCCTTTATTCCGCAGTCGGCAGAGCTGATTGAGCTGCTCAAGAGCAAGAGCCAGGCCGAGATTTCGGGGCTGATGGATATCTCGGATGCGCTCGCGTCGTTGAACCTGGCGCGGTATGAGGCGTGGTCCACACGCTTTACCGAGAGCAACAGCAAACCCGCGGTGCTGGCCTTTAATGGCGATGTGTACGACGGCCTGCAAGCCGCCACGCTCAGCCTCGCAGACCTGCAATGGGCGCAGCAGCATCTGGCCATCCTCTCCGGTCTCTATGGCGTGCTCCGTCCCCTGGATCGGCTGCAACCCTATCGGCTGGAAATGGGGACGTCGCTCGCCAATCCCAAAGGGGCCAACCTCTATGCGTATTGGGGGGACACGATTGCGCAGCATCTGAACGAGCGCAGCGCTCAGTTGCAGACGCCCGTGATCGTGAATCTGGCGTCCCAGGAATACTTCAAGGCCGCCGCACGCAAGACGCTCAAGCCCCGCGTGATCGAATGCCAGTTCGAGGACTGGAAGGGCGGTCGCTACAAGATCATCAGTTTCTTCGCGAAACGAGCCCGGGGCCTGATGGCCCGATACGCTATTCAGAATCACATCCAGACACCAGCGGCCCTGCAAGAATTTGCTGTGGACGGCTACGCTTACGCCTCCGAGGCCAGTACCCCGGACCGCCTGGTGTTTCGGCGGCGGCTGACGGACTGAATCAGACACAGGAGCACCCCACAGGGACGCGCAGGCACACCATCATGAGTAGCTCGCAATATCTCACCACCGAACTGCGTCAGTGGATCACGGCGCAACTGCACAACGGCATCACGCGCGAGGCGCTGTACCAGGCCATGCTGAGCAGCGGCTGGCAGCCGGATCTGGCCCGTCAGGCGTTGGAAGAACATCCATCGGCCGCGCCCGCTCTCAGCCTGCCTGTCGTGGCGGAGCCGGTCGTGAAGCCCGGGTTGGTGCCTGAGCCGGATCTGGGTGACCAGCGCTCGGTGCTGCTGCCCGATGGCCACCGGGTGGAAGTGCTGATGAGCCTGGCGCGTCCGCGGGTGGTGGTGTTTGGTGGGCTGCTGACCGACGAGGAGTGCGATGCCGTCGTGACGGCCGCCAAGGCGCGCCTGGCACGCTCAGAGACCGTTGCGACGCAGAAGGAAGGCAGCGAAGTGAATGCGGCGCGGACCAGCGAAGGCATGTTCTTCGAGCGCGGGGAGTCCGAGGTGGTGGCGCGCATCGAGGCGCGCATCGCCGCACTGGTGAACTGGCCGCTGCGCAATGGCGAAGGGCTGCAGGTGCTGCGCTATCGCACCGGGGCGGAATATCAGCCGCACTATGACTACTTTGATCCAAGTCATGCCAGCAGCAAGGCGATTCTGCAGCGCGGTGGGCAGCGCGTGGGGACCCTGGTGATGTACTTGAATACGCCCACACGGGGCGGCTCGACCGTGTTCCCGGATGTGAAGCTGGATGTGATGGCGCAAAAAGGCAATGCCGTCTTCTTCAGCTATGACCGGCCCGAACCCGGCACCCTGACCCTGCACGGCGGCGCGCCAGTGCTGGAAGGGGAAAAATGGGTGGCGACGAAGTGGCTGCGCCAGGGTGAGTTTGTCTGATCTCGGGGACCCACTCACCCGCATGGGTGCCGTCCCGCACTGAGCAGCGCTAGACTGCCGCGATCGATGCGCTGCCGCATCGCCGAACGTTTGAAGAGCCGAGGTATCCATGACGTCCCTGTCCGCCATCAAGTCCGCCGTGTTGTCGCTGGCGATCGGCGTTTGCGCCCTGTCGACGGGCCCGGCCCTGGCACAGCAAGGCATGGTGGCCCCCGCCGTGGTCGGCACCCCTTCGCCCGCAGCGGCGGAGCCGGGAGCGCGCCAGAAGGCCGCCAAAAAGCCGGCCACGAAGAAGACTGCGTCTCACAAGGCCACCAAGAAGGCGGCCGGCAAGTCCATGAGCAAGTCGGGCAAGATGACCAAGCCTGCCAAGTCCGCCAAGCCCGTCAAGGGCACCAAGTCTGGCAGCAAGTCGTCCAGCATCTCGGCCAGTCAATCGGCGACCAAGAGCGTCAAGCCGGCCAAGTCGATGAAGTCGGCGCACTCCGGTTCCTCCACCACGCTGGCCAAGCGCAATCCGCGGACCTTGTCCGACAAGCATCACGGCGCTGGAACGGTTCGCACCTGAAGCAGCAGCATTCGGGCGCCTTGGCGAACGGGGTGCTCTGCATGGCGTCGGGTTGTTGACCAGCCAGGAGGCGAGGTCTCCTGCCCGTGAGTGGACGTCCGTGTTTTGGCGTACGTGTTTTGGCGTCCCTGTTTTGGCGTCGTGCTTTGCGTCGTGTTGTGATTGCGCAGCCAACAAAAAAGCAGCCCGCAGGCTGCTTTTTTGTTGGGTTGGGGCCTCTCGCGAAGGGGAGGCGCCCGGCGTGAGCGGTGAGGCTCAGACGCGCTTGCGATACTCGTGGGTACGGGTGTCGATTTCGATGTTGTCGCCCTGGGCCACGAAGATGGGCACGGGGATTTCAAAACCGGTGGAGATCTTGGCAGGCTTGAGCACCTTGCCCGAGGTGTCGCCCTTGACGGCAGGTTCCGTCCAGGTCACTTCACGCACGACGCTGGTGGGCAGTTCCACCGAGATGGCCTTGCCGTCGTAGAACACCACTTCCACTTCCATGCCGTCTTGCAGGTAGTTGATGGCGTCGCCCATGTTCTCGGCTTCCACTTCGTACTGGTTGTACTCAGTGTCCATGAACACATACATCGGGTCGGCGAAGTAGGAGTAGGTGCACTCCTTCTTGTCCAGAATGATCTGGTCCATCTTGTCGTCAGCCTTGAAGACGACTTCAGTGCCCGAATTGTTCAGCAGGCTCTTCAGCTTCATACGGACCGTCGCGGCATTGCGGCCACCGCGGCTGTATTCCGTCTTCAGCACGACCATCGGGTCCTTGCCGTGCATGATCACGTTGCCGGCGCGAATTTCTTGAGCAATCTTCATGATGAATTCCGGGATAGTTCCGGGACAGTCTCTGGGGTGCGGATCAGGCCGGGCAAGCCTGATATGGCGAAATCCGTACTGCTCCGGCAGTGTGGGGCCACGAGGCTTGGCAGTTCAAGCTGGCAGTTCAGAACCGGCAGGTCAAAATCAGCAGTTCAAAAGCGACAGTCAAAACTGAATGCGGTGCGGCGAAAAGCCAAGCATTCTAGCCCGAAACCCCCGCCTTCCCCAAAGCAAAGCCCATGAGCTGGGTGGCGAGATCCGCCTGTTGCATCAATTTCCCACGCCAGGCCCGGCTCTGTCGACCCGCCGCCTCCAGGTCCGACAGCACCCCGCCAGGAACCTCCCCCCAGTCCCTCAGCCCGTTCCAGGCTTGCGCCAGCTTCATCCATGACGTGCGCACCGCCGCCTCCGCCTCCGCTCCTGCCCAGGCCAGGTCCAGAAAGGCCTGCAGCTTGGGACCATGTGCGCCATCGTCCTGGAAGTAGATCTGCCAGAGCATCGGCCGCCCCGCCCACTGAGCGCGGACGAAGGAGTCTTCGCCCCGCACCAGGTTCAGGTCGCAGGACGCAAGCAGTCGGTCATAGTCCGCCTGCGTCAGGTAGGGCAGGGCGATGCAACGCTGACCGTCGCGCAGACGCGTCGGCACCGATTGCTGGGCACTGCCCGGGCACAGCAGCAGCAACCATGGGCCGGTCAGATGCGCCAGCAGCTCGTCCCAAGGAGCATGCGGATAGGCAAAGGCGCTCAGCACCCGCTCGCCCGGGGCAGGCGCCCAGCCCCGCTCCGCCAGCCAGGCAAGGCCGTCATGCCGGTCGATCGACTCGATCAATCCGGGCTCACGCAGCAAGCCGCCCGTGCGGGAGCTGAAGCCCGGGTAGAAGAACCATTTGTTGAGCCCCGCGCCCGGGCCGCTGAACTGAGGCGACTGAAGGCCGTGACTGCGCTCGACATAAGCCTCGGCGCTCAGATATTCGAGGTTGATCCACACCGGCGGGACCGGTCGCGCCGCCATGCGGGCCAGATAAGCGCCCGGCAGGTCGCAGCCAAAGGTCTCGATGACGACGTCGGCGGGCTCCGTATGCGGCCACGATGCAGCGCCAGCAGCGGTGTCGGCTGAGGGGCGCGTCGCGGCTTCGGCTGGGCTCACGTCGCCAGACCCTTCGTCCGGCCATGGCAGTACCTGCAAGCCGGGGACTGGCGTCGGCTGCATCCATGCCAGCGCCGACGCATCGTCACACCACAGCCGCACCTGCGCCCCGCGTGTGGCGAGGTCTCGCCCCAGACGCAGGCACACGCCAAGATCGCCGTGGTTGTCGATGACGCGGCAGAAGAGGTCCCAGCGACGCAGGGCCTCGGGCAGAGGCTGGCGGAGTGACTGAGGAGACGTCTGTGCAGGAGTGGCGGCAGCGGGGCGGGTGGTCGTGTGCTCGGCCCCGTGCTCGGCCGTTTGCTCGGCACCGTTCGCGTCAATGAGGTCAGGGTGGGTGTGGGTGCAATCTTGAGGCTCGGCCATCCCAGGATTATCCGGCGGCACAATTCCGCCCATGAGCACCATTCCGACCGACCCGGACCTCCCGGCGCCGGCTTCCCCTTCTTCCGATTCGAGCGAACCCACCCAGCGCGAGCGTCAGGCCGACACCTGGAACGAGCAAGGCCAGGCCATCGAGGCCGCCGAAGGCCAGCGTGTGCGGGACATGGAGCGCGCCGCCCGCGAGGTGCGCGACCGCGTCCTGGCTGAAGTGGCCGCCTTGCCGGCGCTGCCCGGCGTCTATCGTTATTTCGATGCGCAGGACCACGTGCTGTACGTGGGCAAGGCCAAGAACCTCAAGCGGCGGGTCTCCAGCTACTTCCAGAAGGACCACGGCGGCACCCGCATCGGCATGATGGTGGCGCGTATCGCCCGCCTGGAGACCACGGTGGTGCGCACCGAGGCCGAGGCGCTGCTGCTGGAAAACAACCTCATCAAGGCGCTGAACCCGCGCTTCAACATCCTATTCCGGGATGACAAAAGCTATCCGTATCTGCGCCTGTCCGGGCATCAGTGGCCGCGCATCAGCTACTACCGCGGCTCGGTGGACCGTCGTCACCGCTACTTCGGCCCGTTCCCCAGCGCCTGGGCGGTGAAGGAATCCATCCAGCTGCTGCAGAAGGTGTTTCGCCTGCGCACCTGCGAGGACACCGTCTTCAACAACCGCAGCCGGCCCTGCCTGCTCTATCAGATCCACCGCTGCTCCGGCCCTTGCGTGCCGGAAGGCCAGACGCAGGACTACGCCCGCAACGTGAGCCATGCGGAGCGCTTCCTGCTGGGCGAGACCCAGGAGGTGATGGACGGCCTGCAGGCGCAAATGATGGCGCATGCCGAGCGCATGCAGTACGAGCAGGCGGCGGAGCTGCGCAATCAGATCTCGGCGCTGTCGAAGGTCTTGCAGCAGCAGGCGGTGGATGAGAACAGCGCCACCGGCCGCGACCGCGACGTCGACATCCTGGTGGTGCGGCTGCAAGGCGGACGGGCCTGCGTCAACCTGGCCATGGTGCGAGGGGGGCGGCATCTGGGCGACCGCGCCTACTTCCCCAAGCATGTGGAAGAGGCCACTGCCGTGTCCTTGCTGGAAGACGACGACATCGTCCTGGACGGGGAGGGGGCGAGCGCCGAGCGACAGGTGCTGGAGGCCTTCATCGCCCAGCATTACCTGGAAGCGCCGGTGCCGTCGCTGCTGGTGCTCTCGCACGCGGTGGACCCAGCGCTGGCCGAGGCCCTCAGCCTGCAAGCCGGTTATCGGGTCAACACGCAGGCCCAGCCGCGCGGCCAGCGGCGCATCTGGCAGGAGATGTGTGCCAAGGGCGCCGAACTGGCGCTGGCCCGGCTGCTGTCCGAAGAAGGCTCGCAGCAGGCGCGCACCCGCGCCCTGGTGGACGCTCTGGACCTCAGCATCACCGAGCTGGACAAGTTCCGCATCGAGTGCTTTGACATCAGCCACACCGCCGGCGAGGCCACACAGGCCTCCTGCGTGGTGTTTGAAGGCCACCAGATGCAGAGCGGCCAGTACCGCCGATTCAACATCGACGGCATCACCCCCGGAGACGATTACGCAGCGATGCGGCAGGTGCTGACACGTCGTTACAGCCGGATGGCCGAAGCTGCCCAGAATGGCACTGCGCGCCTGCCGGATCTGGTGCTGGTGGACGGCGGCAAAGGCCAGGTGTCCATGGCCCGTGAAGTTTTTGAGGAACTGGGCCTGGATCTGTCGCTGATCGTTGGCGTGGAGAAGGGCGAAGGCCGTAAGGTGGGCCTGGAAGAGCTGGTGTTTGCCGATGGGCGGGAGAAGGTCTACCTGGGCCGGGACTCCGCCGCGCTGATGCTGGTGGCGCAGATCCGGGACGAGGCGCACCGCTTCGCCATCACCGGCATGCGGGCCAAGCGGGCGTCGGTGCGCACGGGTGCGTCCCGCCTGGAAGATGTGCCGGGCGTGGGGCCGAAGAAGCGCGCCCAGCTGCTGCAACGCTTTGGCGGTGTCCGCGGGGTGGCCGGTGCCAGTATTGAAGAGCTGGCCAGCGTGAAGGGGGTCTCCCGCGAGCTGGCCGAAGAGATCTACCGTGCCCTGCACTGAACAGCAAAGATGCGAATGACGACCATGAATGCAAGGATGACGGGTGCCCAGACTTTTGATGCGGACCGCATCGAACGCACGCACGCCGCCGAAGGGGTGGTCCTGGGATGGCCCGCCGCACGCGGCGCCATGCGCCAAGGGCTTCGCTGGGCCGCAGTGATCGGCGCCGGTGTGCTGATGGCGGGTTGCGGCGGCGGTCCGTCGCAGCGGAGTCCGTCGACATCGACGACATCGACGACATCGACCACGGCGAGCCCCGGCGCCAACGCCCGGCCTGCGTCGCCGGTGTCCCCCGCACCGGTGGCTCCGGCGGAGTCGCCGTCCGCGCTGCTGAATGCCCAAGGTCGGCTGGAGCCGCCACATGCGGTCGCCACCCATGAGGAGCTTCGCCACCAGGCCGCCCTGCGCCTGGTCGCTGCCAATCCGGACGCGACGTACATGGGCGAGGTCCCGGCTGTTCTGCTGGCCATTCCGGTGCTGGAGATCGAACTCAACCGGGACGGTTCGGTGCGCAACATTCGTGTGCTGCGTCGTCCGGGACAGGCGGTGGACACCATTGAACTGGCCATGGCGGCCGTTCGCAAAGCCGCGCCGTATGGGGACGTGAGCCACCTGCCGCACCCGTGGAAGTTCAACGAAGTCTTCCTGTTCAACAACGATCGCCGGTTCAAGCCCCGTACGCTGGATTGAGGCCCGGCGGAATTGATTGCATGCAAAGCTGCAACATCGGGGTGAACACCCCCAAAAGGTGGGCACAATCCCGTCCATGTTCCTGACCCTGCCAACCCTGTTGACCTGGGCCCGCATCGTGGCCATTCCACTGATCGTGGGGCTGTTCCATCTTCAGATGACACCCGCGCATCAGAACCTGATCGCGACGGTGCTGTTCATCACGGTGGCGCTGACCGACTGGGCGGACGGCTACCTGGCACGCAAGCTCAACCAGACCTCGTCCTTTGGTGCCTTCCTGGATCCGGTGGCGGACAAGTTCCTGGTCTGCGCCGCGCTGCTGGTGCTGCTGGAGCAGCAGCGGGTGGATGCGCTGGTGGCGCTGGTGATCGTCGGCCGCGAGATCGCGATTTCGGCGCTGCGGGAGTGGATGGCGCAAATCGGTGCGTCACGCTCGGTGGCCGTGCACATGCTGGGCAAGCTCAAGACAACCGTGCAGATGGTGGCCATTCCCTTCCTGCTGTATGACGGCGTGCTGTTTGGCCTCATCCAGACCCGGCTGTGGGGCACCTGGCTGATTTATCTCGCAGCGGTGCTGACCATCTGGTCCATGGTCTATTACCTGCAGAAAGCCCTGCCCGAAATTCGCGCCAAGGTGCGCTGACGGCGCACGTGGGGTGGCGCCCTCAAAGCGCGCGCAAGGTGCCCGACTGCATGGGCGACCGGCGGGCGTGTCCTTTGTATCGGGACTTTTCCCTGATCGGGCCAAAGGGTGAATCCGTCTAGAATCCGCTTCCCGCGCCTCACGGGGACACTGGATGTTTTTCCCCTGTGAACTCTGTGAAGCGCAACCGGATCGGGTCGTGCGGCGGCTGCCAGGGTGGCGTCCCCCGCGTTGAAACCATAGAGGGGGTACCTTCGTGAACAAGTCCGAATTGATCGAGCACATTGCCAAGCAGGCGGATATCTCCAAAGCCGCCGCAGGGCGTGCGCTGGAAGCCTTGATCGGCGGCGTCAAAACCACGCTGAAGAAAAACGGCTCGGTGTCGCTGGTGGGGTTTGGCACCTTCAGCGTGACCAAGCGTGCCGCCCGCAGCGGCCGCAACCCGCGCACGGGCGATGCGATCAAGATCAAGTCGGCCAAGGTTCCGAAGTTCCGTCCGGGCAAGGCCCTGAAGGACGCAGTGAACTGATTCATTGACGGTTTGCCACGCCATTTACTGATCGTGGTCAGACTGTTCTCTCTGGAGGCCTCCAGTTTCTGGTAGGCTTCGCCCCCCAACCCGGTATTTGCGGGGAAGGGACAGAATCCTCGGGCGCTTAGCTCAGTTGGTAGAGCGGCTCCTTTACACGGAGTAGGTCGGCGGTTCGAGACCGTCAGCGCCCACCAATCCCGAGGCTAGAATGCCGCTGCGCAAAGGCGAACCGAGGTTCGCCTTTGTCGTATGTGCGCAAGGCTCATCTGAGGTTGTTGATGTTTGATTTCGTTCGCAAGCACACGCGACTGCTGCAGTTTCTGCTGCTGATTGTGATCCTCCCGTCTTTCGTGCTGGTGGGTGTCGAGGGCTACAGCCGTTTCATGGACGGCAGCAATTCCGCCGTTGCCTCGGTGGGCGATCGCAAGATCTCTCAAACCGAATGGGATGCGGCCGTGCGAGACCAGCAGGAGCGCATGCGGCAGCAGGCGCCCAATGTGGACCCGAAGCTGTTCGACACGCCTGAGATGCGCCGCCAGGTGCTCCAGACCGTGCTGCGCGACCGCGTGCTGGCCGTGGCCGTGGAAAAGGAACATCGCAGCCTGAGCGATCAGCAGCTGGTGAGCCTCATCCGCAACGACCCGCAGCTGTCGTTCCTGTATGACGAATCGGGCAAGCTGCGCAAGGAGATGCTGGCAGCCATGGGCCTGACGGCGGACGGCCTGCTGGCGCGTGTGCGTCAGAGTGCTTTGTCCAACCAGGTGCTGGGCCCCATCGCCGAGAGCGCGCTGCCGACGCAGTCCAGTGCCAACCTGGCCTTCGATGCGCTGCTGCAGCAGCGTGAGGTGCAGGTGCAGCGTTTTGACGTGCGTGAATTCGCCGCCGCGCTGACCCCCACCGATGCAGACCTCGAAGCCTTCTACAAGGACCCCAAGGTCTCCGCCAAGTTCGTGCAGCCCGAAACGGCCGACATCGAATATGTGGTGCTGGACCAGGCTGCGCTGAGCAGCAACGTCACCGTCAATCCGGCCGACGTTGAAGGCTTCTACAAGCAGAACGAAAAGAACTTCAAGGCTCCGGAAGAGCGTCGCGCCAGCCACATTCTGGTGAAGATGACGCCGGACATGGTGGCTGCCGACAAGGCCAAGGCCAAAGCCAAGGCGGAGTCGCTGCTGGCCGAAGCCAAGAAGAATCCGGAAGGGTTTGCGGAGCTGGCCAAGAAGAATTCGGACGACCCGGGCTCCGCAGCCCGCGGTGGCGACCTGGACTTCTTCGGTGAAGGCGCCATGGTCAAGCCGTTCCAGGACGCGGCCTTCTCGATGAAGGAAGGCGAGATCAGCAATCTGGTGGAGTCGGACTTCGGCTATCACATCATCAAGCTGACTGGCATTCGCGGTGGCAAGCTGCGTCCGCTGGAAGAAGTGCGTCCCGAGATCGAAGCCGCCCTGCGCAAGGACCTCGCGCAGAAGCGCTACACCGAGATGGCCGATGACTTCGGCAATCTGGTGTACGAGCAGAGCGACAGCCTCAAGCCGGCCGCTGACAAGTTCAAGCTGACCGTTCAGAAGGCCACGGTGCAGCGCAAGCCGGCGGCGACCGCCACTGGCGTGCTGGCGTCGGCCAAGCTGCTGGATGCCGTGTTTGCCAACGACACGCTGAACAACAAGCGCAACACCGCTGCGGTGGAAACCGGCTCCAGCCAGCTGGTCTCGGCCCGCGTGGTGGCGTACCACCCGAGCCGCACGCCGGCGCTGGCGGATGTGAAGCCGGCGGTGTCGGCAGCCTGGGTGCAGGAGCGTGCCAAGGAGGCGGCCACGAAGGCTGGGCAGGCGCGTCTGGCGGAACTGCAAAAGGGCGGCGATGCCAAGGGCCTGAGTGAAGCGACGGTGGTGTCGCGCGCCAAGTCGGCCGGTCTGCAGGGCAAGGCGCTGGACCAGGTGCTGCGCGCTGACGTGTCGAAGCTGCCCGCCTTTGTGGGGGTGGATGCAGGTGACGGTCAGTATCTGGTGGTGCGCATCAACAAGGTGCTGCCGCGTGACCCGTCGCTGATCGACCCGAAGCGGGTGTCGGACCAGTATGCCCAGACCTGGGCGGCTGCAGAGCTGATGAGCTTCTACAACGCGATGAAGACCCAGTACAAGGCGGCGATCAAGCCGGCCGTGGAGAAGTCTTTGGCAGCCTCGGCTGCGAGCTCGTCGCCGGCTCCTTGAGCCTGTTTGGCGGCAACCGCTGAGGCGGTTGCTTGCTGATCGCACAGACGATGGGTTGGGTTTAAAAAATTTTCAGGATTTAGGCTCAAGAAGCTTTCTACAGAGAGAAATCTGAGCCATAATCTAATTCTTCGCCGGTGGCTGTAGCTCAGTTGGTAGAGTCCCAGATTGTGATTCTGGTTGTCGTGGGTTCGAGTCCCATCAGCCACCCCACCGGATAAGGCAGCAATGCCACGAACGCCGACAAGATTCAGGTCTTGTCGGCGTTTTTGTTTGTGCCTCAGAAGTTGGCAGAAATTGACCTCATATTCCCGAAATGGGAATTTGAAGGGCCCCAGGGCCAGGGTTCATGCAGTCTCGCTTTGGAACCAATCCTGAGATCGTGGCCTTCGTGCTGCGTCTTGTGCTGGCGGGGGAGGGGGCAAGGTGTCTCCTGGCGCCGACCCTGCGCGTAGCTGACGTAGGCGCCATGAGGAGCCTCGTTGAAATCGTTCGCAACGTGCAGCGCGCCAAAAGAAAAAGCCCGCACTTGGCGGGCTCTTCACGGCGCGTCGTCTATCGACGAGCTACAACGACGCCTGAGATGTCATCCTCGAGCACTCCCTCCAAGCGCTTGCGCAGCTCAGAAAGAGTTGTACGCTGGCGAGAGAGAATACGTGCACGCGCTTGATCGAGCAGCACTACGGTCGTCGGCTCAAGTTTGGGCCTCCGATTCGTGGTCTTTTTCGTCGCGATGTTCATGGTCTTCTCCAGTGCGCGATTGGATCACCATCGCGCGAAGCCTCTTTTGAGAGGTGGTTAAATTGTAGCCTGCTAGTCGATATCGCACCATCGCGCCGCTTGTCGGGTTCAGCAGGCGTATCCCGGGTTGCTCCTCGTCATCCCGAGAAATTTGCACGCCGTACATGACCAACGCGGAGACGATGATCGGTAAGACCTTTCCTTTCAGCGGGTGCTGCCAGGGTGCACCTTCCAGATGAGTCAACGACAACCAGTGCTTGTGCCGGGACAGCCTAGCAACGGCAATTGCACAAAGTTTCCCATCGACTAAAAGTGACAGCTCAATCCCTCGAGGTCCGCGTCGATAGTGTGGTGCCAGGATCTCGTGCTCCCAGTCCCACCTGACCCGGCGCCTCTCGTGCCCGTACCAGTCTCGACGGGCCACTCTGAGGATGTCGTCATTGATGGTGCCAACATCTATTCGAAATCGGTACTCGGATAGCAACTGCTCCTCAAGCAGTTCCCTCACTAACTTGCGATGAACCTTGTAGCGTGCCGCCGCGTCACGATGCGCCTCGTTCATAGGGAGTAGCGAACCGCGTCAGACGCTTGAGTACGAGGAGGTCGCGAGTTCAGCACCTCGGCGAGCATGTCAGCACCACTGTCAGGGATGATGAGAACATGGCCAGATTCGTGCCGGCCAGACGATGTACTACGAGTCAAACCGACTCGGATCTTGGTTCGTGTATTTCTCGCCCTTTACTGCTTCTTACACGTAATGCGCGGCGCCGCCTCATCAAATGGCGGAGGAGCTTTTCACAGAAGCTTGGTTGGATGCCACCGCTTAGACTGCCCGCCAACCGAGTAGGTGTAGCGGACGTCCGCCTGGTAGGTAGGGCGCCGAGACGTCGCGTTTCGCTTCAGCTCCACAGACGTCAGCACGCCAGGCACCGTAGGCCAGGATGCGGTCTGGCGCGTCTTGAGGATGTTGCTGACCGCGCCATGCAGAAAAACAGCCCCGCCAGCACAAACAGCGTTGCCAGGAGCGCGAGCGCAATGGGGGCCATCTTTGCTTTCATTCGCGCACGAAGGCAGATGGCCTGTCCGACGCTCAGGCGTCGCCCTGAGGCCACCCCTTACGGCTTCAGCGGCGCCAGCCGCGCAACGATGTTGCCACTCTCATCCACCAGCGTCAGTCGCTTCGGCTCGGTGCGCACCGAACGCGTCGCCAGCATGGCGGTGTTCCAGCCCCGCGAGACGGACTCCGCCTCGCCCGGGCAGGCCATTCGGGTGGACGCGCCGCCCGCATCGTCAAAGCGCAGCGCCGACGGCACATCCGATGCCGCCTTGAGTGGCCGCCGATAGCGGTTGCAGCCATCGGTGCCCGACGCCACGCCGTCCTGGATGCTCAAGGTCGGCCGCGGCCCGGTCGCCGGCAGCTCGGCACCATTGAGTGCGGTCACCACCCATTCCTGCTGGTCCCAGCGGGACGTGTGCGGCAGGCTGCCTGCCGGCGTGGTCGGTGTGGCGGGCCCGCTGGCGCAGGCGGACAGGCCCAGCAGGGCTGCAGCGGCGATTGCCATCAGCGATGCGCGTGGCACCAGTCGTGCACGTTGCGCGGTCGCTCGACTCTGCAGGGCGGTGATGGCGAGGGAGTTTGTCATGCGTCTTCTCCGGGGTTCTGTCGACCCTGATGGATCGGTTCCACCCCAGCTTAGCCCAAGCTCGCTGAGCCTTGCCGCTGACAAGGGCATGTCTGCCCCCAAGGGGAGAGGCCTCAAGATGCTGCAAGAGGCGCTGAAGGGTCGTGATTGCGTCCCGCCAGACGCTCAGACCAGCCCTTGCTTGCTCGCCAGCACCGCCGCTTCCGCGCGGCTGGACACATTGAGCTTCTTGTAGATGCTCTTGATGTGGTCGTTGACGGTGAACCACTTGATGCCCATCAGGTTGGCAATTTCCTTGATGGTGAAGCCCTTGCTCAGGTAGGTCAGCACCTCATTCTCACGAGGGGTGAGCCGCTCCCATTCCGGCAGCGGGTCCAGCGTGACGCCGCGTCCGCTGGGTGTGGCGCTGGAGGTGAGGGTGCCGAAGCCGGAATTCAGCCCCATCGGGCCGGAATCGCCACTGGAGCCGGGCCGGAAGTGCGACAACAGGCGCCGCGCAATGGCCGGTGACAGCGGCGGCTGGCCGCGCACGATGCGCTGCAACTCCTCCACCAGCACCTCAAAGCGGTCTTCCTTGAGCAGGTAGCCGTCCGCCCCGCGCTGCAGGGCCGGGAAGAGGTGATCGTCGTCCGAATACAGTGTGGTGACGATCTTCACCGCCGGCCGGTTGGCCAGCTCGCCGAGGAACTCCATGCCGTTGCCGTCCGGCAGTTCCAGGTCGATCAGGATCAGCTTGAAGCCCGGGCCGCCGGGCTCGGCATCCGCGCGGGCCAGTTGATGGCGGGCGCCTTCGAGGTCCCCGGCTTCGGTGATCTCCATCCCGTCGCTGAAACTCTCGCGCACGACCCGGCACAGGAAGCTGCGGGCTACCGGATTGTCTTCGACGATGAGAACTTTGACGGCCATGGGGATGCGTGGACTTGAGCTCCGGCATCCTAGCGCACGCTCAGACTCCCCACGCCCCCGCGAAGAGGGTGGAGGCCGGCTTTTTTATGGGGCAGTCGCCGCAACTGTACCCCCGTTCCTCTCAGGTACGGTTGACCACCACGAGCTTGCCGACCACGGCCCGGCCGCTCATGCAGGCGAAGGCCTGTGGCAGGTCCTCCATCGGCAGCACCTGGTCGATCACCGGCTTGACCTTGCCCTGTGCATACCAGGTGGCCAGGGCCTTCATCATCTCCGCGTTGCGGCGAGGTTCCCGCTTGGCAAACTCGCCCCAGAACACCCCCACGATGGAGGCGCCCTTGAGCAGGGCCAGATTCAGCGGCAGTGCGGGGATCTGGCCCTGCGCAAAGCCCACAACGAGGTATCGACCGCGCCAGGCGATGGAGCGGAAGGCGGCTTCCGCCAGGTCGCCGCCCACCGGGTCGTAAATGACGTCCGGGCCACGGCCCTCGGTCAGCGTCTTGAGTTCATCACGCAGCGATTGGCTGCCGTAATTGATGGTGGCGTCCGCGCCCAGTTCCTTGCAGCGCGCGCACTTTGCGTCCGTGGATGCCGCAGCAATGACGCGAGCCCCGGCGGCCTTGGCAATCTGGATGGCGGCGGTGCCCACGCCTCCGGCTGCGCCCAGGATCAGTACCGTCTCTCCGGGCTGCAGCGCCGCCCGGTCCATCAATGCATGGTGGCTGGTGGCATAGGTGCAGAGAAAGGCGGCGGCATCTTCGAAGGGAAAGCCCGCGGGCAGCGGCAGCGCCAGCGCGGCAGGCACCAGGGCTTCCGTGGCAAACCCGCCAGTGCCGGTGAAGGCGGCCACCGTGTCGCCCGGCTTGAAGCCCGTCACCCCATCCCCCACCGCATCCACCACGCCCGCGAATTCGGTGCCCGGAACGAAGGGCAGCGGCGGCTTCATCTGGTACTTGTTCTGAATGATCAGCAGGTCCGGAAAATTCAGGCTGGCGGCGCGGATGCTCACCCGCAACTGCCCCGGCCCCGGCTGCAGCGCAGGCAGCTCCTTCCACTGCAATGCCTCGACACCCGTCGGGTTTTCGCACAGCCAGGCCTTCATGATGCTTGCTCCTTGTCCTTGTCAGTCCAGAAATCGAGTCGATGATAGGGAGGCGCCCCAGGCCGCTGCGTCTCTCAGGTGACGTCTGCCTACAATGCGGTTCATGCGCATACTTATCGCCAACGACGACGGATACCTGGCCCCTGGTCTGCACGCGCTGGTGCGTGCCTGCGAAGGGCTGGGGCAGATTGAGGTGATCGCCCCTGAGCAAAATGCCAGCGGCACCTCGAATTCGCTGACGCTGACCCGGCCCCTGTCGGTGTTCACCGCGGCCAACGGCTTCCGTTATGTCAACGGCACGCCGTCGGACTGCGTCCACCTGGCCCTGACCGGCCTGCTGGACTACCGGCCCGACCTGGTGCTCTCCGGCATCAACAACGGCGCCAACATGGGCGACGACACGCTCTATTCCGGCACTGTGGCGGCCGCGACCGAAGGCTATCTGTTCGGCATCCCGTCCATCGCGTTCTCGCAGGTCGAGAAGGGTTGGGGCCATCTGGACGCCGCCGCTGCCATGGCTCGGCAACTGGTGCAGGAAGTGATTGCCGGTGGCTTGGGGCAACCCTTCCTGCTGAGCGTGAACATCCCCAACCGCTCCGACGCCGCTCAATTGCCGCGCGAGGTCACCCGCCTGGGTCGCCGCCATGCCAGCGAAGCCACCATCCAGCAGCGCAGTCCGCGCGGCGAGATGATCTACTGGATCGGCCCGGCCGGTGACGCACGCGAAGCCGGGGAGGGCACCGACTTCCATGCGACCGCCAGCGGCAAGGTCTCCATCACCCCCTTGCAGGTGGACCTGACCGAGCATGCCTCGCTGGGGGCCTGGCGTCAGCGTCTGAAGTTGAACGGCGCCGCATGAGCGACTCGCCGCCGCGCGCCAAGCGGTTTCCGCTGTCGCTGCACCAGCTGGGCAACACGCCCAAGCCGGGCGCCGCTGTGGCGCGTGAACCGCTCAAGCCGCAAGGCCATTGGCAGCAGGCGGCCGCACTGAAGGCCCGCACGACCCCTCCCAGCGGCCTCGGACTGGACTCTGCGGGCGTGCGCCAGCGCATGGTCCAGCGGCTGCGTGCGGAGGGCTTGAGCGATGAGCGCGTGCTAGGCGCCCTGGCCACCGTGCCGCGGCATGAGTTCGTGGACACCGCCCTGGCCATCCAGGCCTACGAGGACACCAGCCTGCCCATCGGCCACGGCCAGACCATCTCAAAACCGTCGGTGGTGGGGCGCATGATCGCGCTGATGCTGTCGGCGCCGGGGGCGCAGGCCCGCGGGGATCTGGGCCGGGTGCTGGAGATCGGCACCGGCTGCGGCTATCAGGCGGCGCTGCTGATGCAGGTGGCGCGGCAAGTCGTGTCGGTGGAACGGCTCAAGCCTTTGCATGACAAGGCCAGCGCCCATCTGACCGGTTATTCGCGGGTGCGGCTCGTCTATGGGGACGGCATGCTCGGCCATCCTCCCTCGGCGCCTTACGACAGCATCATCTCCGCCGCCGGCGGGGACGACATCCCCCAGGCCTGGCTGGACCAACTGGCCCCCGGCGGACGCCTGGTGGCCCCGATGACCGCTCCCAGCGGCCGGGGTCAGGTGCTGGTGCTGATCGACCATGTGCGCGATGCGCAGGGTTCTCGCTTTGTGCGCAGCTTGCATGAGGCGGTCCTGTTCGTGCCCCTAAAATCGGGCGTCATGTAACCGGTCGACAGGTCCGGATACAGCGTTCTGTAACGACAAACAAAAGCGCATGCAACATCTTCATCGTCTTCCGCTTGTTGGGGTCTCCGTGCTGTTGCTGGCGCTGGTCGGGTGTACCGTCACGCCGCACCGCGCGCCCGTGGAGGAACGCACCGTTGGCAAGCCGCCCGCGCCGACTCCATCGGCCCCCGCTCCGACGCCCGCGGCTGAGGCGCCCAAGTCGCTGCCAGGCGCCGAGAACGCCGGCAAGCCGGGCTACTACACCGTCAAGCCGGGCGACACGCTCATCCGCATCGCCCTGGACAACGGCCAGTCCTGGCGCGAGCTGGCGCGCTGGAACGGCATGGACAATCCCAACATCATCGAAGTGGGGCAGGTGTTGCGCGTGGTGCCGCCCGGTGTGGACCCCACCTCGGTGACCACCCGTCCGCTGGCCTCCACCCGTGTGGACAGCCGTCCGCTGGACCCCAAGGCTGCGGCCTCTGCGCCCACCGCCACAACCACGACCGCCGCAACGAATGGCGCGTCGGCACCGGCCACCAGTGCGCTGCCCTCCAGTGGCCCCACCGGCGTGGTGGCCTCCGCGCCCACCGCGCCCGTCATCAAGGACGATGACGACATCAGCTGGGGTTGGCCCGCTTCCGGCCAGGTGCTAGCAGGCTTTGACGAAGTCCGCAACAAGGGCCTGGCCTTTGCGGGCAAGGCCGGGGACCCCGTCTTCGCCGCTGCCGATGGCCGCGTGATGTACGCGGGTGCGGGCTTGCGCGGATACGGCAACATGATCATCATCAAGCACAGCACGAACTATCTGACGGCTTACGCTCACAACCAGACCTTGCTCGTGAAGGAAGATCAGGTGGTGCGCAAGGGTCAGAAGATCGCTGAAATGGGTGATACCGACACGGACCGGGTCAAGCTGCACTTCGAGGTGCGCAAGCAGGGCAAGCCCATCGACCCTGCCAAGCTGTTGCCCAACCGTTAGCAGGCGCTGAAGGAGGCGCCGCGACATGAGTCAACGCGCCGCCTCACGGGATGGGCATGACTTGCCCTCATTGACCCCAGGCCAGGAAGCTGGCCGTTTTGGTTTGCCGCCTTCGCTGGCGGCCCGCCCGCCCGCCGTGATGGACGGGGCGTTGGCGAAGGATGTCCCGCACATCGACGACATGGCTGCTGCCGAGGCGGAGTCGGCCGATCCGGCTGCGGATCGCCCTGCACGTCACGATCTCAGTGCGTTGGCCCAACTGGCCAGGGAGGAGGCCCAGGGGCGCTCCCATGGGGCGTCTGAGGGTGCTGCCTTTCGGGACGCCGTTGACGCCCGTGATCTGCACGATGCGGGCGAGGGCGGCGAGGGCGGAGACCCCGGCGACTTCGATGCGGATGAAGACCCGGTCGAGCTGCTGGGGGTGGGTGATGAGTCCACCGCCGATCTGCCCGGGGTGGTGGACGACGCGGACCTGCTCTTGGTGGCGGACGCCGAGATGGAAGTGGCCGTCGGCGGCCCCGCCGAGGAGGGCGATGGGTCAGGCGATGCAGACACGCCCGACGCGCCGGAAGCAGGCCGGGCCAGCCAGCCGCTGCTGGCGCCGATGGACGGTGGGGACCTGGGCAATGCGCTGCAGGCCTATCTGCGAGACATCCGCCGCACCCCGCTGCTGACGCCGCAGCAAGAATTCGAGACCGCGACCCGGGCCCGCGCAGGTGACTTCGACGCGCGTCAGGCGATGATCGAGCACAACCTGCGCCTGGTGGTGAGCATCGCGAAGAACTACCTGGGCCGCGGCCTGCCGATGAGTGACCTGATCGAGGAGGGCAACCTCGGCTTGATGCATGCCATCGGCAAGTTCGAGCCCGAGCGGGGCTTCCGCTTCTCCACCTACGCCAGCTGGTGGATCCGCCAGGCGGTGGAGCGGGCCTTGATGCATCAGGCGCGGCTGGTGCGGCTGCCGGTGCACATCGTGCGCGAGCTCAATCAGGTGCTGAAGGCGCGGCGTTCGCTGGAAGCGCTGTCGGCGGGGCAGGGCGGTGAGTCGCAGGTGCGGGATGAAGACGTGGCCCGCGCGCTGGGCCGACCGGTGGAAGAGATCGCCGCCTTGTTGGCCTATGCCGAGCTGCCCAGCTCGCTGGACTCCCCGGTGGATCGCAATGGGGAGGGCAGCGAGTCCATGCTGGACCTGGTGGCCGATGAGCAGGCGATGGATCCCGCGGGGCTGCGGCTCACCCATGAGCTCGAAGGCCTACTCAAGACGGGTCTGGCCTCCCTGAGTGACCGCGAACGGGAGGTGCTGGCCGGGCGCTATGGCCTGGCGGACCGTGAGCCGGAGACGCTCGATGTGCTGGCTGTGCGGCTGGGGCTGACGCGTGAGCGCATCCGCCAGATCCAGATCGAGGCGCAGGCCAAACTCAAGCGCAACATGCTGCGGCAGGGCATCAATCGCGATTCGATTTTCTGACGGCTGCAGGCCTGAGGTGTCGTGCGCGTGGTGCGGGTCGCCGGGCTGGCGTGCCCATGCCAGATAATGCGCGGTTATGACTGATGTTTCGGAATGGCTGAAGGTCGAATCGCTGGACCTTGAAGCGCAGGGCGTGGCCCATAACAGCGAAGGCAAGGTCGTGTTCATCGAGGGCGCGCTGCCTGGTGAAGAGGTGCAGGTCAGCGTCGGCCGCAAAAAGAACAATTGGGAGCAGGCGGCCCTGGTGGCCATGCGCCGCGAGAGTTCGCAGCGGGTCCGGCCGGTGTGTCCGCACTTTGGCCTGCATGCGGGCGCCTGTGGCGGCTGCAAGATGCAGCATCTGCATCCTGGCGCCCAGGTGGCCGTGAAGCAGCGGGTGCTGGAAGACAACCTGTGGCATCTGGGTAAGGTGAAGGCGGAGTCGCTGCTGCGCCCCATCGAAGGCCCGGCCACCGGTTACCGCTATCGCGCGCGGCTGTCGGTGCGTTATGTGCCGAAGAAGGGGCATGTGCTGGTGGGGTTCCACGAGCGCAAGAGCCGCTACATCGCCGACATGCAGGTCTGCAAGGTGCTGCCGCCGCAGGTCAGCGACATGCTGATGCCGCTGCGGGACCTGGTGGGGTCCATGGATGCGCGGGACCGTCTGCCGCAGATTGAACTGGCCATCGGTGACAGCAACGGCGTGCAGGTGATTGCGCTGGTGCTGCGGCATCTGGAGCCGCTGAGCGCCGGGGACGTGGACAAGCTGCGGGCTTTTGCGGCCGAGTACGGCGTGCAATGGTGGCTGCAGCCCAAGGGGCCGGAGACGGTGCATCTGCTGGACGCGGGCGGCCCTGAGCTGGCCTACACACTGCCCGAGTTCGGGGTGGTGATGCCGTTCAAGCCGACGGACTTCACGCAGGTGAATCACCATATCAACACGGTGCTGGTGGGGCGTGCGCTTCGTCTGCTCGGTGTGCAGCCACAGGAGCGGGTGATTGACTGGTTCTGCGGGCTGGGCAACTTCACGCTGCCGCTGGCGACGCAGGCGCGTGAGGTGTTGGGCATTGAGGGCAGCGAGGCCCTGGTGCAGCGGTCCCGGGAGAATGCGCAGCGCAATGGGCTGAGCCACAAGGCGTCGTTTGTGGCGCGCAACCTGTTTGACATGACGCCGCAGTTGCTGGCGGCGGATGGGGTGGCGGACCGCTGGCTGATCGATCCGCCGCGCGAGGGCGCGTTTGCGCTGTCCAAGGCCTTGGCGGATCTGGTGCAGGACCCGTCGCTGGCGCCGGGCTGGACGCCACCCAAGAAGATTGTGTATGTGTCCTGCAATCCGGCCACGCTGGCCCGGGATGCGGGCCTGCTGGTCAATGTGGCGGGCTACCGCTGCACCGGCGCGGGCGCGGTGAACATGTTCCCCCACACCGCGCACGTCGAGTCCATCGCAGTGTTCACGAGGTGAAAACCCCCCCCCCTACGCGCTGCGCGCGCCCCCCAGGGGGCAAGACGGAGCCCGGCAAAGCCGGATCTCCGGTCTTCGCTGGGGGCGGGTGGCAGCACGACTGGCGCGGCCGTGACGACCGGGCGGCCACCCTTTGTTGGGGGGGGCGTAGTGCGGTGTGGTGTGGCGTGGCGTGGTCGGCGGGGTAGGGACGAAAAAAAATGGGCCGAGGGCCCATTTTTGTTGGGTGTGATGGGGTCAGTCGCGGTCGCTGCCGAAGATGCCGAGCAGGGACAGGAGGGCCTGGAAGACGTTGTAGATGTCGAGGTAGAGGCCCAGCGTCGCGCTGATGTAGTTGGTCTCGCCACCGTCCAGGATGCGCTTGACGTCCACCAGCATGAAGGCCGAGAACACGCCCAGCACGCCCACCAGCACCACCAGTTGCAGTGCGGACGATTGCATGAAGATGTTGGCAATGCCCGCCACCATCAAAATGATGGCGCCAACAAACAGGAACTTGGACAGGCCCGACAGGTCACGCTTGACCACCGTCGCCAGCGAAGCCATGGCCAGGAAAATGGCCGCCGTGCCGCCAAAGGCCGTCATGATCAGTTGCGGGCCGTTGTTCACTTGCAGCACCGCGCCCACCAGACGCGACAGCATCAGGCCCATGAAGAAGGTGAAGCCCAGCAGGAAGGCCACGCCCCAGCCGGAGTTCTTGTTCTTCTCGACCAAAAACATCAGGCCAATGGCGCCGGCGAAGAACACCAGGCTCGACAGGCCGTGCCGCATGCCTTCAAACAGGTGGGTTTGAACGCCCAGCCAGGCGCCCAGCACCGTCGGGATCAGCGACAGCGCCAGCAGCAGATAAGTGTTGCGCAGCACGCGCTGGCGATCGACTGCCAGCGAGCCGCCATAACCGCCAAACGAGCTCGGCTGGTTTTGCAGACCTTGGTTGTTCATTCGAACCTCCATGAAAAAGAAACTGTCTTCATTGTAGGGCGGGCCGCCACCTTGGCTAAAGTGGCAGCTTCCCCGTTGACCCCTACCTTACCACCATGAAGCAAAAGCCCTACCTGAGCCTGGAAGACGTCAAGCGCATCGCCGCCGCCGCAGAAGCCGAAGCCCTCAAGCACCAGTGGGCCGTGACCATCGCCATCGTCGACGACGGCGGTCACCTGCTGTGGCTCCAGCGCCAGGATGGCGCCGCCGCCAGCTCCGCCGTCATCGCCCCCGCCAAGGCCAAGGTCGCCGCCATGGGGCGCCGCGAATCCAAGGTGTATGAAGACATCGTCAACAACGGCCGCGCCGCCTTCCTCAGCGTGCCGCTCGAAGGCCTGCTCGAAGGCGGCGTGCCCGTGATGGCCGACGGCCACTGCATCGGCGCCGTCGGCGTCAGCGGAGTGAAGTCCGCCGAGGATGCGCAAGTGGCGAAGGCAGGCATCGCGGCCCTGGGTTGATCAAGCGCCCAGGCGGCATCGGCAGGGGCGCGCCGCCGCTTCGCAGCGCGCCCAGTTCACGGTGTCCGTTTGCGCAAATCTTCTCGGTACATACCCTGGCAGGCTATACTTAGCAGGTTTACCCGCAACCTACCGCGCCTCGCACACTTCACTCCTCGCCAAGGAATCACTCTTTCCCGATTGACCTCTGAGCAGCCGACCTTCGAGCAGCCGACATTCGCGCAACGATAGATCTCATAGGGGCCTTCTTCGGTCCGTATGAGGTCCACATGAGGACTACATGAGGCCCACATAAGGTCCTCGTGACAGTCGCCTGAATCACTTTGCCGCCCTTCGTCCCACAGCCCTTCACAGGGCTTGTCAGGCACGAGAGGGCGCCCGCAAGGTGCCAGGGACCCAGCGCCAACGTCACTGTCTCTGCGGGCTGCAGCGAGGCTGGAGCAGAGCTGGGCGCGCGCACAACAACGGAGTTACCCGTGCTGCCCGATCTGCTTTCCTCCCCCCCAGCGATCCTCGCCCTGGCAGACGGCACGGTCTTCAAGGGTTCCGCGCTCGGCGCCGCCGGCCGGACCGTCGGTGAAGTGGTGTTCAACACCTCGCTCACCGGCTACCAAGAAATCCTCACCGACCCCAGCTATTGCCGCCAGATCGTCACCCTGACGTATCCGCACATCGGCAACTACGGCGTCAATGATGAGGACGTCGAGGCGACGAAGATCCATGCCGCAGGCCTGATCATCAAGGAAGCTCCGGTCCTTGATTCCAATTTCCGCAAGACACGCTCGCTGCGCCAATATCTGCAGGACGAAGGCACGGTCGCCATCGCGGACATCGACACCCGCCGCCTGACCCGCGTGCTGCGCGAGAAGGGCGCCCAGAACGGTTGCATCCTGGCCCTGAAGGCCGGTGAGCAGATCACCGAGGCGCTGATCGCAGAAGCCATCGCACTCGCGCAGGGTGCACCCAGCATGGCGGGCCTGGACCTGGCCAAGGTTGTGAGCCGCACGGAACGCGAAAGCTGGACCCAGACCGAATGGGTGCTGGGCAAGGGCTACGGCGAGCAGACCGCCCCGCGTTTCCATGTGGTGGCCTACGACTTCGGCGTGAAGAGCAACATCCTGCGCATGCTGGCCTCGCGCGGCTGCCGCATCACCATCGTGCCGGCCCAGACCCCGGCCTCCGAGGTCTTCGACCTGGAACCCGATGGCGTCTTCCTCTCCAACGGTCCCGGCGATCCGGAACCCTGCGACTACGCCATCAAGGCCACCGCGCAGCTGATCGAGGCCGGCATCCCGACCTTCGGCATCTGCCTGGGTCACCAGATCATGGCCCTGGCCTCCGGCGCCAAGACCTTCAAGATGAAGTTCGGCCACCATGGCGCGAACCATCCGGTCAAGGACCTGGACAACGGCCGCGTCAGCATCACCAGCCAGAACCACGGCTTCGCGGTGGATCCGGAGTCGCTGCCCGCCAACCTGCGCGCCACCCATGTCAGCCTGTTCGACGGCACGCTGCAAGGCCTGGCCCGCACCGACAAGCCGGCGTTCTGCTTCCAGGGCCACCCGGAAGCCAGCCCCGGCCCGCACGACATTTCCTATCTGTTCGACCGCTTCATCGGTCTGATGTCCAAGGCCTGATGGAGACCCGCAATGCCAAAACGTTCTGACATTCAAAGCATCCTGATCATCGGCGCGGGTCCGATCATCATCGGCCAGGCCTGTGAGTTCGACTACTCCGGCGCCCAGGCCTGCAAGGCCCTTCGCGAAGAAGGCTACAAGGTCATTCTGGTCAACAGCAATCCTGCGACCATCATGACCGACCCCGACACGGCCGACGTCACCTACATCGAGCCCATCACCTGGCAGGTGGTCGAGAAGATCATCGCCAAGGAGCGCCCGGACGCCATCCTGCCCACCATGGGCGGCCAGACCGCGCTGAACTGCGCCTTGGACCTGCACAAGCATGGCGTGCTGGAGAAGTACCAGGTCGAGATGATCGGGGCCAACGAGAAGGCCATCGAGAAGGCGGAAGACCGTCTGAAGTTCAAGGACGCGATGACCAAGATCGGCCTGGACTCGGCCAAGTCCGGCATCGCGCATTCGATGGAAGAAGCCTGGGCGGTGCAAAAGCGCATCCAGGCCGACATCGGCGGCAGCGGCTTCCCCATGGTCATCCGCCCCAGCTTCACGCTGGGCGGCACCGGTGGTGGCATCGCCGACAACCCGGAAGAGTTCGAGGAAACCTGCAAGCGCGGTCTGGACCTGTC
>JAIXSE010000015.1 GCA_027484825.1 Rubrivivax sp.
CTGATGGACCCGGACAAGGCCGCCTATGCGCAGCCCACCGAGGCCCGCAGCCTGCGCGAGGTCATCCAGGGCGCCGACATCTTCCTGGGCCTGTCCGCGGGCGGCGTGCTCAAGGCGGACATGGTGGCCACGATGGCGACCCACCCCATCATCTTTGCCCTGGCCAATCCGACGCCCGAAATCCTGCCCGAGGAAGTCAAGCAGGTCCGCGACGACGCCATCATGGCCACCGGCCGGACGGACTACCCCAACCAGGTCAACAACGTCCTGTGCTTCCCCTACATCTTCCGGGGGGCCCTGGACAGTGGCGCGACCACCATCAATGACGAGATGGAAATCGCCGCCGTGTACGCCATTGCCGAGCTGGCCCAGGCCGAGCAGAGCGAAGTGGTGGCTGCGGCTTATGCCGGCGCCAACCTGAGCTTCGGCCCCGAATACCTGATTCCCAAGCCCTTCGATCCGCGCCTGATGATGAAGATCGCGCCGGCGGTGGCGAAGGCGGCGGAAGCCTCCGGCGTGGCGCAGCGTCCCATCCAGGACATGAATGCCTACCTGGAGAAGCTGCAGAGCTTCGTCTATGCCTCCGGCACCACGATGAAGCCGATCTTCCAGATCGCCAAGAAGGCCCAGCACAAGCGGGTGGCCTACGCCGAGGGCGAGGAGGAACGGGTGCTGCGCGCGGTGCAGGTGGTGGTGGATGAGAACCTGGCCCGGCCGACCCTGATCGGCCGCCCGGAGGTGATCGCCCAGCGCTGCGAGCGCTTCGGCCTGCGCCTGCAGGAAGGTCGCGATTACGACGTGGTGAACACCGAGTTCGACCACCGCTATCGCGATTACTGGCAGACCTATCTGGAGATGACCCAGCGCAAGGGCGTGACCCAGCAGCTGGCCAAGATCGAGATGCGTCGCCGCCTGACGCTGATCGGCTCGATGCTGCTGCACAAGGGCGAAGTGGACGGCATGCTCTGCGGCACGTGGAGCAACACCGCGATGCATCTGCAGTACATCGACCAGGTGATCGGCAAGCGGCCCGGCGTGAAGAACTTTGCCTGCATGAACGGGCTGATCCTGCCCGGCCGCCAGGTGATGCTGGTGGACACGCATGTGAACTACGACCCGACCGCCGAGCAGATCGCCGAGATCACCATCATGGCGGCTGAGGAGATGATGCGCTTCGGGCTCAAGCCCAAGGCGGCGCTGCTCTCGCACAGCAATTTCGGGTCGAGCAACTGCCCGTCGGCGGTGAAGATGCGGGACGCGCTGGCGCTGATCCAGGAGACCGCGCCGTGGCTGGAAGTGGACGGCGAGATGCATGGGGATGCAGCGCTGGATCCGAATTACCGGCAGCAGCTGATGCCCAGCAGCACGCTGAGCGGGGAAGCGAATCTGCTGGTGATGCCCAATATCGATGCGGCCAACATCAGCTACAACCTGCTGAAGACGGCGGCGGGCGGTGGCATTGCCATCGGGCCGGTGCTGCTGGGTGCGGCCAAGCCGGTGCATGTGCTCACCCCTAGCGCGACGGTGAGACGGATCGTGAACATGACCGCCATGGTGGTCGCCGACGCCAACGCAGCCAGATGATGGAGCCCCCGGTTTTGCGCGCCTAGGGCGCGCAAAACCGCCCCCCGAGGGGGCTGCGGGCTGCCTTGGGGCGGCCCGGCGGCAACCCTCGCGCTAACTTTCACCGCCGCTTGGACGGCGCTGCGCGCGTCCGGCGCGACTAGGTGCCACCTGGTGCCTTCGATAAGGATGTGTTGGCCCCCGGTTTTGCGCGCCTAGGGCGCGCAAAACCGCCCCCCGAGGGGGCTGCGGGCTGCCTTGGGGCGGCCCGGCGGCAACCCTCGCGCTAACTTTCAGCCCCGCTTAGACGACGCTACGCGCGTCCGGCGCGACTAGGTGCCACCCGGTGGCTCCGATCACGGCTCTATGGCGCCTTGGTGGCGACTGGGGGTGGGTTCGGCAGGTTTCGGCTGGCGACTGCGCGGGAGCGTGGGTTGCGTTCGGTCAAAAGATCCTGCGTTGCAGGGGTATTGGCGGTGTCACAGACCGCCCGACAGAAAAAGTTTGTAGAGGCTCACCACACCGCGAAACGCGCGTGACATTGTGAATCCATCAGCTTTCTTCCGAGTGTGAGTGCGTGCCAACAATGCCGCTTTTTAGGGCATTGAGGCAGACCCCGGCTTGAGCATTGAGGGCCCTTTCTGTACCATTTGCGCTTCAGGATTCAGGGTAAACCCGTGTTTTCGCACAATCAAGGGCGCACCGGAGCGGTTCCGCTTCGCCGAGGATGGCACTCTTTCTGGACAGCACTGGCCACCACCGCCACGCTGACCAGCGCCCTTCTGGGCGCCAGTGCCGCCCTCGCCCGAGAGAGCCGCGACAACAGCACCACCCGCGAACGGTGGGGTGACACGGTCGCCTTGCAGGCACTTCCCGCCGAAGCCCAAACCACCTACCAGCTCGTGCTGTCAGGCGGCCCCTTCCCCTTCGAGAAGGACGGCACCGTGTTCGGGAACCGCGAACGGCAATTGCCCGCCAAGGCCCGTGGCTACTACCGCGAATACACCGTCAAGACCCCCAAGGCCCGCAATCGCGGCGCCCGGCGTCTGGTGTGCGGCGGAACCCCACCCACGAAACCTGAGGCTTGTTATTACACCGACGACCACTACGTGAGCTTTTCGAAGATCACGCAGTGAACCGGCGGAACCGCAATCTGTGACCATCTAGGAGGAACGCGACCATGCAATTGCAGACAGTCCGTCCCAACATCGTGCAGGCGATCAGAGCCTACCGGGTAGAGGACTTGATGCAGGCCGCTCAGGATGCCGGCCAGCATTTCCTGTACGCCAACCTGGCGGCAGCGGACACCAAGCAGGACGTGCTGGAAATGATCGCCAGCGCCTTCCTGTTCCCGGCGCATTTCGGCAAAAACCTCGATGCGCTCTACGACTGCATGACCGACCTGGTCCACAAGTCCGGCAGCCAGCCCGGCTTTGTCGTGGTCCTGGACCAACTGCCCGACCACGCCCGCTTCGACCGCGAAGCCCGCGAACAATTGCTCGACGTCTTCCGCGAAGCGGCCGACTTCTGGGGAGAAAGAAAAATCCCCTTCAGGTGTTTTTATTCTTTTCAGTAGCCCGCTCCCAAGAAATCGGGTCATGGGAGCGGGCGACTGAGGTGGCCCCCGCAGAGAAGCCGGTGCTCAAGAGCACCAAGACCAATCCAAACCCCAACTTCGGCATGAACATGCCGATGATGTGCAGCGCCTTTGATACGTCCATGTGGCTCAACGCCGCCTGACCTTCAACCGTCGCCCCGCAAAAAGGCCTTCCCGCAACGGAAGGCCTTTTTCTTTGTCCGGCCGCTGGCCGTCGCTGGCCGTCAGAGCGATTGGGCCAAGGCCACGAACTCAGCCACCGGCACCTCTTCCGCCCGGCGGTGCAGGTCAAAGTGACCCCCATAGCCGCGCGCCTCCAACCAGCGCCCCAGGCTGTGCCGCAGCAGCTTGCGCCGCTGCGAGAAGGCGGACGCAACCATCTCGCTGAACAGCGCTTCATCCAGCACCGCCGGCGTGGCCCACGGTGTCATGCGCACGATGGCGGAATCCACCCGCGGCGGCGGATCGAAGGCTTCCGGCGGCACGTCGAACAGAGCTTCCACGTCATACCGCCACTGCAGCATCACGCTCAATCGCCCGTATTCCTTGCCGCCGGGGCCGGCGGCCATGCGGTCCACGACTTCCTTCTGCAGCATGAAGGTCTGGTCCACCACCTGGTCCACGTACTGCAGCAGATGGAACAGGATGGGCGAGGAGATGTTGTAGGGCAGGTTGCCCACCACCCGGATCTTGCGACCGCGCTCCTGCGCCAGCGCACCGAAGTCCACCTTCAGCACGTCCGATTCGATGACGGTCAGGTCGCCCCGCTTGCGCAGCTTCGCCGCCAGGTCGCGGTCCAGTTCCACCACCGTCAGCGGCTGGCTGCTGGCCGGCAGGCGCTGCAGCAGCGGCAGCGTCATGGCGCCCAGACCGGGGCCGATCTCCACCATCGACTGCTCGTCGCCCGGCGCGATGGCGTCAATGATGGCGTCGATGACGGCCTTGTCGGTCAGGAAGTGCTGGCCGAAGCGCTTGCGCGCGATATGTGCCATGGGATGTCAGCCGATCAGTCCAGCCACTCACGCGTCTCGATGAAGGCGCGGGCGCGCAGTTCCTTCATCCAGTCCGAATAGGCCTCTTCATACTTGCGCTCGCGCAGGGCCAGGCGGGCCTGGTCGCGCAGTTGCTTGTTGTCCAGCACCACGTCGCGGCGCTCCAGCACCTGGATCAGGTGGATGCCGAAGCGCGAGGCCACCGGATTGGAAATGCCGTTCAGCGGCAGTTGGTCCATCGCTTCTTCAAACTCGGGCACGAAGCTGCCAGGGCCGACCCAGCCCAGGTCGCCGCCGTCCTGCGCGCTGCCGTCTTCCGAGTTGGCCCGGGCCAGCTGCTCGAACGTGGCGCGGCCCGATTCAATGGCGCGCTTGAATTCGGCCAGGCGACGGGCCGCCTGATCCGGACTCAGCTGTTCCGACGGGCGCAGCAGGATGTGGCGGGCATGCGTCTGCACGATGGTGTTGATCGACGCCTTGCCGGCCTGACGCTCAACGAGCTTGAGCACGTGAAAACCCGCCGGTGAGCGCAGCAAGGTGGGACGCAGTTCGCCGGACTTCAGGTCCCGCACGGCATCCACGAACACGTCGGGCAGCTTGTCCGCGGAGCGCAGGCCGATCTCGCCGCCCTTGGACTTGTTGGCGTCCTCGGACACCTCCTGCGCCACCTTGGCAAATGCCTCACCGGCCTTGATGCGCTGCAGCGCCGCTTCGGCCTTGGCCCGGCGCTCTTCCACCACGGCGGCCGGCGCCCCTTCCGGGACCGGCACCAGCACCTGGGCGATGTTGAGCTGCGCGCGGTCCTGCAGGGCAGCCTGACGTTCGTCCAGGTATTTGTCGATTTCGCCGTCCGTCACCCGGATGCGGCCCTGCACTTCACGCTCACGCACCCGCTCGCTCAGCATCTGGTCGCGCAGGTTCTCGCGGAAGCGCTTGAAGTCGATGCCCTCAGCGGCCAGCCGCTTGCGCAGCTCGTCCATCGTCAGCTTGTTCTGGGTGGCCACGTTGGCCACCACGCGATCCAGCTCGGGTTCATCCACACGCGGGCCGTTCTCACGGGCGTAGGTGGTGATCACGCGCTCGTCGATCAGGCTGTCCAGCGCTTGCTTGTGGACCAGCTCGTTGGTGGGATTTTCATTGCGGCGGCGCGCTTCGTCCTTCATGCGCTCCTGGCGCTGGACGACTTCCGAGGCCGCCACGATGTCGGAGTTCACGACAGCCGCGATGTAGTCGCCGGGCTTGAGGGTGCGCTGCTCCACCGGGGGACGCGCAGCGGCCGGACGGTCGGCTTCCGCGCTCTTGGCGTCCGCAGTCGCCGTCGTTGCCGATGCAGCCGCCGCAGGCGCCGATGCCCCGCGTGCGGCCGCCTTGGCAGCGGCGGATTCGCCCGACTGCGCCCAGGCGGTTCCGGCGGTGGCCGCCAGGGTGAGGAGAGTGGCAGCGGCCAAAGGCTGGAGTTTTCGCATCGAACGCAGTTCAGTCATAAGTGCCAAAGGCCGAGCGTTCCGAGCTCAGCGAACGGTAACCGGGGATATTGTCTCTCAACACCTTCAGCGCATTGGAGCCCAGCGGGGACAGGCCCACCAGCTCCAGCTGCAGGATCAAGCGGGTATTGGTCTCAGCGCGGCCGGTGGCTTCACGCTCCACCCCCATGCGCAAGATCCAGCAGCCAGAGTCGTATTCAGCGCCCACCACGGAGTCGGTGAAGCGCTTGTCCCGCATCGAATACTGCAGGCGGCCAGCGCCGTACCAGGCGCCCTGGCATCCAGGCCCGCCGCTGACGGCCTTGCGGTCCGGACCAAACAGCGGCCACTGCCAGGCCAGTTCCAGCTGCTCGCTCTGTCCGCGCGCCAGGCGGTAGGACGCGCTGAGCGTGCGGAAGGGACCCGGCGAATAACGCAGGCGCAGCACGGTCCGCTCCACCTTGCCATCGGACGAGTTGAGCTGCAGCGTGCTGTCCGTCCACCAGGCCTGGTTCAGGTGAGCCGAGCCCAGCAGCACCACGTCGGAGAGGCGGTGGGTCTGCGGCGTGCCGTCCGGGGTGATCTTCTGGTCGCGCAGCAGGTAGCGCTGCACCATGCCCAGTCGCAGCTGTTCCTCGCCGCGCTCGTCCTCGATCCAGCGGGTGGTCGCCCCGAAGGCCACCATGTGCGCATCGCTGACCCGGTCCACGCCGGAGAACTGGTTTTCGGCGAAGACGGAGTCGAAGTTGTAGTCGCGCGGTGCCGAATCAAAATTCGGCACATCGGTCTGGTCCCGGTACGGCGTGTTCACGTAGAGCAGGCGCGGCTCCAGCGTCTGGCGGGCATTCTGGCCAAACAGCGTGGTGTCCCGCTCCAGGATCCAGCCGTGGTCCACGCTGAAGGTCGGGATGGTGCGGCTGATCGAGCGCTGGCCGTTGAGCAGCGGCTGGTCGGTGTGATAGCTGGCGGAGTTGAGCGACACCTTCGGAATCAGCCACCAGGCGGCACCGCTGAAGGGCAGGCTCACATGGCCCAGCATGTGTACCCGCTCGCCGGTCTGGGTCTGGGTGCTGAGCGAACCGGTGGGCAGGTCGAAGCGGTTGTACTCCACCTCCACCCCGCCCTCCAGACGCGCACGGCGGCCGGTCGGCAGGTAGCCGGCGAGCACGGAGTCATCCGCACCAGTTTGCAGCCGCATACCGATCTGGGGCGAGCGCTGGTAGGGGGTGGTGAACTGGTCCGACGCTTCGGGCACCTGCAGGGCCTGCCAGTGCTGCACACGGGCATAGGTCTGCACATCCCCCCAGTTGAAGTTGTAGTCCTTCTGGGTGCGGAAGTCCTGTTGCAGCAGACGCGGCGTCTGCGTGCTCATGCGGCGGCGGAAGTCCTTCCAGTAATCGTCATCAGACACCCGCTCGGCATTGATGTCGTAGCGCCAGCTCTCGGAGAAGTCGCCCTGGTTGAGCAGGCGCAGGTCCCAGCGCGAGCGTCCAAACACGCGGTCGTTGGGCAGCCAGGCGAAGTTCACGCTGCCGCGGTGCTGCGACTCCAGGTAGCGGAATTCGCTGTCCACACCCGCCCCGCGCTTGGTCATCACGTACGGGGTGAAGGTGGCGTCGCGGTTGGGGGCGATGCTCCAGTAATAGGGCTGGCCGAATTCGAAGCCGCTGCGGTTGTCGATGTTGACATTGGGCGGCAGCAGGCCGGACTTGGGCTGATCCCCCAGCGGGAAGCTCAGCGACGGTGCCGCCAGGATGGGCACGCCCAGGAACTGCACTGTCGCGCCGGTGGCCACGCCCTCGCCGGCTTCAAAGTCCAGATCCAGGCTCTTGGTGATCAGCACCCAGTCCCGCTTGCGTTCGCCGTCCTCGGAGACCGGGCAGGTGCTGTAGGTGGCCTCCTCGGCCCGCATGCGCTGTTCGCCAAGGAAACGCAGCACCTTGGCGCTGCCGCTGCCGCCGGTGGTGGAGAAGAAGTAGTTCGGGCTGTCCAGCTGACCTTCAAAGCGGTCCACGAACAGGCTCAGCGACGGCCCCCGCAGCACGGCGCCGTTCTGGCTCAGCTCGACATTGCCTTCGGCGGTGGCCAAGTCCTGCTCATGGTCGTAGCGCAGGGTGCGGCTTTTGAGCAGCAGGCCGCCATAGCGCAGTTGCACATCGCCTTCGGCGGTGGAGAGCTGGTCCAGTTCGGACGTGATCCGGTCGGCCTGCAAGGCCATGGCGGGGCGCACGTCCTTGCGGCGTGTCTGGTTCAGCTGCTTGGACGGCTTGAGCGCCAGCGGTTCGCCGGCGGATTCCTGCGCGAACGCACTGGGCGCTGCAGGCAGAGCCACAGCCAACAGGGCAGCCAGGGGCAAGGGGCGGAGTCTGAAAACCGATGAGCGCATCAAGCAGGGCGGCGTCTTGCGGAGGTCGAGGCAGCCGCGCGAGAACGCGAGGCGCTGCCCAGGGTTTGTAGAATCATTATCCACGAGGCGGACCACCGCGACGGGACGGGCCTGCGCGGGGGACAACGCGTTCTTGTTGCGGCCCTGTTGCTGCTCCTCTTCGGCCGCGAGAGTCGCCCCTCAGACCCGCCCCTCAGACCTGTCCACCAGCCCCGCCCCTCAGACCCGTCCATCCGGCCCCCTGCGCCCCAGCCCCATGACCTTTTCCGCATCGCCGGTGACCTGGCCCGATCCGCAACGTGCCCAGCGCTTCCAGGACTGGCTGGCCCCGCTGGTGGCCGACCAAGGCCTTCTGCCCGACACCCTGGCCACCGCCAGCAGCGATGCCAGCAGCCGGCGCTATCTGCGCATCCAGACCCGGGACGGCCACAGCCGCATCATCATGGACGCGCCGGCCACCCCGAATCAGGTGGCCGCGTTTGTGGCGGTCGGTCGCATGATGGCCGACTGCGGGCTGCATGTGCCGACGCTGCATGCCCATGATGAAGGCAGCGGTTTCGCCCTGCTGGAAGACCTGGGCAGCACCAGCTACCTGCAGGCCCTGCAGACGGCGCAGCAGACCGGCGACCTGGCCACCGCCCAGACGCTGATGCGCGACGCGACCAATGCCCTGCTGCGCTGGCAGGCCTGCGCGCACGGCGACGCCCTGCCCCGCTTTGACGAGGCCTTCGTGCGCCGCGAGCTGCAGATCTTCGTGGACTGGTGCGTGCAGGCCCATCACGGCAAGCAGTGGACGGCGCAGCAGCAGGGCTATTGGGACCGCACGGTCACCTCGCTGGCGGCCAACATCGCCGCGCAGCCGGTGGTGCCGATGCACCGGGACTACATGGCGCGCAACCTGATGGTGTGCAGCGATGCCAGCCCAGGCCAAGGCACAAGCGAAGGCACAGGCCTCCCCACGGTCACGAGCGATGCGCGCGCCCCCACCGCGCCCTCCCCCAATCCGGGCGTGCTGGACTTCCAGGACGCGGTGCTGGGCCCGATCACCTACGACATCGGCTCCCTGCTGCGCGACGCCTTCCTCTCCTGGGACGAAGCCGAGGAGATCGACTGGGCCGTGCGTTACTGGGAAGGCGCCCGGCGGGCCGGCCTTTTCGGCCTGGACGCCAGCGGCGAAGACCCGCATGAGATGGCGCAGGACTTCGGTCTGTTCTGGCGCGCGCTGGAGTGGACCGTGCTGCAGCGCCATCTGAAGATCCTGGGCATCTTCTGCCGCCTCAAGCATCGGGACGGCAAGCCGCACTATGCCGAGGACCTGCCGCGCTTCTACGCCTACGTCGTCAAGACGGCGACTCGGTATGTGGAGCTGTCGCCGCTGCTGCGGCTGATGGAAGACTTGCAGCCGCAGCTGCTGCAGACCGGCTTCAGCCTGCGCTGACGCGGGCCGTCCCGCAAGGGGGCTCTCCGGATCTCCCGATTCCCAGCCGCCCGCCGCTCATTTAGCCGCGCTTGGCACGACCTCGACCGAGGACTCAGGCGCGGGGCTTGTGGCCACTGGCCGACGGGTCGGGCATCCCGCAGCGGCCAGCCACGGGTCCTCATCCTTGCCGCCAAACACCTCCAGCAGGAAGTCCAGGAACACCCGCGTACGGGCCGGCATGAACTTGCGGCTGGGCATGGCCGCCCAAAGCGTGAAGCTGTAGAGCCGCCATTGCGGCAGCACCCGCTCCAGCGCGTGCTCCATCAGCGCATCCCCCGCCACGAACGAGGGCAAGCCGGCGATGCCCAGCCCGTGCAGGGCGCAGGCATATTTGGTATCGGTGGAAGCGGTGGCCATGACCGGCCGGGAAGGCATGGTGAAGTAGCTCTCCGGCGGCGCTCCGTCCTCGCCGCAGCGCTCGAAGGTCACGCCGCGGGACATCTCATGCACCGGCGGCAGCATCAGCGCATGCTGCTTGAGCTCCGAAGGATGCTGAGGGCGTCCATGCCGATTCAGATATTCCGGCGCTGCGCACAGGATGACCTCGGTGCGGGCCAACCGGCGGGCGATGAAATCCCCCTGCAGTTCCGCCCGGGTGCTGATCACCGTCAGGTCGAAGCTCTCGTCCAGCGCGCTGACCGGCCCCGGCACCGCCAGCTCCAGCGTCACATGCGGATATCGCGCATGAAACCCCGCCATGTGCCGCGCCAGCTGATGCACCGCAATGGCCGGCGGCATCAGCACCCGCAGATTGCCGCGCGGCTCGTTCACCGCGGCCGAGGCCAGGGCCTCGGCTTCCTCGATGTCCATGAGGATGCGCCGGCAGCGCTCCAGATAGGACTCGCCCACATCGGTGAGCGACAGCCGGCGCGTGGTGCGGTTGAGCAGCCGGGCACCCAGATGCTCTTCCAGGTCGGCAATCAGCCGTGTGACCACGGCAGGGGCCAGGTCCAGGGCGCGTGCGGCGCCGGCGAGACTGCCTTCGTCGATGACGCGGGTGAACACCCGCATGGCTCTGACCTGGTCCATGCCGCTCCTCTCACCGTTGCGCCGCGCCCTTCCGCCCCCCCTTGCGCCACCCTAGCGCCGCCACGGCGGCCGCGGGGCTTACGGATGGGCCGCGATGACCTGGGCGACGGCGGCGGTCAGGCGCTTGCCGTAAGGCACATGCAGGAACTCGTTGGGGCCGTGGGCGTTGCTCTTGGGACCCAGCACACCGCAGACCATCATCTGCGCAGCCGGGAAGCTCTTTTGCAGCATGCCCATCAGCGGAATCGTGCCGCCCTGCCCAATGTAGCCCACCGGCGCGTCGAAATGCGCCTGGCTGGCCGCTTCCAGCGCCTGGCTGAGCCAGGGCGACAGGTCCGGCGTGTTCCAGCCGTTGGCACCAAAGGCCCCGGCGCGGCCGTCCGGCACGAAGCTGACCTTGGCGTTGTAGGGTGCGTTGTCCTCCAGCAGGGCCTTCAGGCGCAGCGCCGCCTCGTTGCCGTCCACCAGCGGGGGCAGGCGCAGCGACAGCTTGAACGCCGTGTAGGGGCGCATCACATTGCCGGCATTCTTCAGCTCGGGGAAGCCTTCGGCGCCCACCACCGACAGCGTTGGCCGCCAGGTGCGGTTCAGCAGCACTTCCACCGGGTCGGAGGTCACCGGCAGCACCGGGCCGCCGTCCGCGCCGCAGGCCCAGGGCATGCGCTTGTAGACCTCGTCCTTGAGGATGGCGGCGGTGGCGCGGGCCTGGTCCAGGCGCGCCCCGGGGATCTCGCAGTGGAAGCTCTCCGGCAGCAGGCGGCCGGTGGCGGAGTCTTCCAGGCGGTCCAGCAGGTGGCGCAGGATGCGGAAGGAGGAGGGCACGGCGCCGGACGAGTCGCCGGAGTGGATGCCTTCGGTCAGCACCTCCACCTTCAGCACGCCGGAGACCATGCCGCGCAGCGAGGTGGTCATCCAGAGACGGTCATAGTCGCCAGCGCCGGAGTCCAGGCAGACCACCAGCGAGACATTGCCCAGGCGGTCCTTGAGCGCGTCCACATAGGCGGGCAGGTCGAACGAGCCGGATTCCTCGCAGGTCTCGATCAGGCCCACGCAGCGCGGACGGGGCACGCCCTGGCGGTCCAGCGCCATCAGCGCCGTCAGCGAGGCGTAGATGGCGTAGCCGTCGTCCGCTCCGCCGCGGCCGTAGAGCTTGCCGTCTTCATACTTGGGCGTCCAGGGGCCCAGGTCATTGCGCCAGCCGTTGAATTCCGGCTGCTTGTCCAGGTGGCCGTAGAGCAGCACGGTGTCGGTGCTGCCCGACTTGGTGGCCGGCAGCTCGAAGAAGATGACCGGCGTGCGGCCTTCCAGCCGGATGACTTCCAGCTTCAGGCCCGGCACCTTCTTGCTCTCCACCCAGGTGGCGGCGTCCCGCACGACGCGGTCGATGTAGCCGTTCTGGGCCCAGTCGGCATCGAACATCGGGCTCTTGGCCGGGATGGCGATGTAGTCCTTCAGGGCGGGGATGATTTCTTCGTCCCAGACCTGTTCGGCAAAGGCGCCCAGGGCGCTCACTTCATCGGCTTGCAGCGGCAACGACGGATCACGTGCGTTCATGAGAGGCTCCTGCGCGGCCGGTGCGGCCGCCTTGGTCAGATTACGGATTCTAGAAGCGGGCGGCCAGCCAGGACTTCAGGCGGTCAAAGACCTGGTCCTGCTCGGGCTCGTTGAAGATTTCATGGAACAGCGGCTCGAACAGCTCGGCCTCGACGCCGGACCCGTCCCCGCTCTTGCGCGCGGCCGCCGCAAAACTGGCGCTGCCGGCCGGGGCGACGCAGCGGTCCGCACCGGCCCACATCAGCAGCGTGGGCACCGGCCAGCGGGCGGCATGGGCCATCACGGCCGGGCCGGTGTCGGCCAGCATCTTGGCCAGCATGGGCGTGATGCGGTTGTGCACCAGCGGGTCTTCCTTGTAATCCGCCACCACTTCCGGGTCGCGGGACAGCCAGGCCGGGTTGAGCCCGTTGCCCACCGCCACATGCGGCACCAGCGGCAGCGTGGTGGCCAGCAGGCCGCGCTGCACCAGGGACATGCCCACATCCAGCGCTGGCGAGCTGAGCACCAGCCCGTCCACCAGCCGCGACCATTCGGTGGGCACCAGCGCCCCCGCCACAAAACTGGCGGCCACCGCGCCGCCCATGCTGTGGCCCAGCAGCACCAGCGGGCCCTGGTTCATGCGGGCGTCGCTGCGCACCGCATCGATGGCGCAGGAGAGGTCGCGCTGCAGGCTGTCGGATTCGGGGATGTCGCCACGCGGGCCGCCGGAGGCGCCATGACCGCGCTGGTCATAGCCCACCACATGCCAGCCCCAGGCGTTCAGCCGCCGGGCCACGTGGGTATACCGGCCGATGTGCTCGCCAAGGCCGTGAACGATCAGAAGGGTGCCCTGCGGACGCTGGGCGGGGTCAGCGCCCCACTCCCGCCAGTGCAGGGGCAGGCCGTCGTGGCCGGTCAGTGTTCTCATGGGTGGAAGTGTAGGATCCCTGACCATGGGTCCGTCACCTTCCAAGCACTTCATGACTGCTGTTTCGCCCAGTGATTGTCCCGATGGGCAGGCAGCGGCTCTGCCGTCCGAGGGGGCCGTCGAGGCGCCGGAGATCCAGCTGTGCCCGCCCGACCTGCGCCCCTGGCGGGACGGCGGCACCGGCGTGGACCATGTTCACCTGCGCGACTCCGGCCGGCCCGGCCCGACGGTGATGCTGGTGGCCCTGACCCACGGCAATGAGCTGTGCGGCGCGCTGGCGCTGGACTGGCTGCTGCGTCAGGACGTGCGGCCACTGCGCGGGCGCCTGGTGCTGGCCTTTGCCAATGTGCAGGCGTTTGAGCGTTTCGATCCGGACCAGCCCTTTGCCTCCCGCTATGTGGACGAGGACCTGAACCGGGTCTGGGACGACGCCGTGCTGCGCGGCCCGCGAATGTCGGCCGAGCTGCATCGGGCCCGGGCGCTTCGCCCCTTCGTGGACGGCGCCGACCTGTTGCTGGACCTGCATTCGATGCAGGAGCCCGGCGCGCCGGCCCTGAGCATCTGCGGCATGACTGACAAAAGCGTCCCGCTGGCGCGCGCCCTGGGGCAGCCGTCCACCCTGCTGGTGGACACCGGTCATGCGGCCGGCCTGCGGCTGATCGACCGCGGTGGTTTTGCCGACCCCGCCAGCCCCCGGCAGGCGGTGCTGGTGGAATGCGGGGCGCACTGGGAGGCGGCCTCGGCCGACATGGCGCTGGATGTGAGCCTGCGCTTCCTGCGTCACACCGGGCTGGTGGACCCCGACTGGGCTCACGCCCACCTGCGCTGCCCGGCGCCGGACCGGCAGCGCCTGGTACGGGTGGGCCAGGGCGTCACGGCACGCAGCAACGGCTTTCGCTTCACCCAGCCGGTGCATCACCTGATGGAGATTCCGAAGGCGGGCACGTTGCTGGCGGAGGATGAGGACCAGCGCTGGACCACGCCGCATGACCACTGCGTGCTGATCATGCCGATGGTCCGCCCCGGTCGGGCCGGACAGACGATGGTGCGGCTGGGGCGTTACGAAGACGCGCAGGCCTAAGCGCCCTCGCCCGCACCCGCGCCCGCTCCCACCCTCACTGCCGGTCGAACTTGAACACCGCCATGCTGGCACGCAGGTTGGGCAGCGTGCGCACCGCCCGTCCCGCCTGCACCCCGAAGCTGTCCAGCACCCGCAGACCGCACTTGCGGGCCAGCACCTCGAAGTCGGCATAGGTGCCCACGCGGATGTTGGGCGTGTCGTACCACTGGTAGGGCAGCACCCGGGTCACCGGCATACGGCCGGTGAGCACCTGCAGGCGGTTGGGCCAGTGGGCGAAGTTGGGGAAGCTGACGATGCCGATGCGGCCCACCCGCGCGGTCTCGCGCAGCATGGCTTCGGTGTTGCGCAGGTTCTGCAGCGTCTCCAGTTGCAGCACCACATCGAAGCTCTGGTCCTCGAAGATGGCCAGGCCCTCTTCCAGGTTGAGCTGGATGACGTTGACACCGCGCTGGGCGCAGGCCAGCACATTGCTGTCGTTGAGCTCCACCCCGTAGCCGGTGCAGCCCTTGGTGGCCTGCAGGTGGGCCAGCAGCTCCCCGGTGCCGCAGCCCAGGTCCAGCACGCGGGACCCGGCGGGCACCAGGTCCGCAATCATCTGCATGACGGCGCGGTCGCTCATGGCCGGCCTCCCTGGAATTCATTGGCAATGCGGTCGAAGTAGGCCTTCAGGACGCCGTGATACCGCGGGTCGTCCAGCAGGAAGGCGTCGTGACCGTGGGGCGCGTCGATCTCGGCATAGGAGACGTCGCGGCGGTTGTCCAGCAGCGCCTTGACGATCTCGCGGGACCGGGCCGGCGAGAAGCGCCAGTCGGTGGTGAAGCTCACCACCAGGAACTTGCACAGGGCGCTGGCGAAGGTGCGGCTCAGGTCGTTGCCATGGGCACGGGCCGGGTCGAAGTAGTCCAGCGCCCGGGTGATCAGCAGATAGGTGTTGGCGTCGAAGTACTCACTGAACTTGTCGCCCTGATAGCGCAGATAGCTTTCGATCTGGAATTCGATGTCGTGGGTGGAATACCCCAGCTCGGCGGCGCGCATCTGGCGACCGAACTTCTGCTCCATCACATCGTCGCTGAGATAGGTGATGTGGCCGATCATGCGGGCGACGCGCAGGCCGCGTCGCGGCACCACGCCGTGCTCATAGAAGAAGCCGTCGTGGAATTCCGGGTCGGTGATGATGGCGCGTCGGGCGACTTCGTTGAAGGCGATGTTCTGCGCCGACAGGCTGGGGGCGGTGGCCACCGCGATGCAGTGGCGCATGCGATCCGGATACCGCAGCGACCAGTCCAGCGCCTGCATGCCGCCCAGCGACCCGCCCAGCACCGCCGCCAGCTGCTGGATGCCGAAGCGGTCCAGCACCCGGGCCTGGGCATCCACCCAGTCATGCACGGTGACCACCGGGAAGTCGGCGCCGTAGACGCGGCCGGTGGCGGGGTTCAGGTGCATCGGTCCGGTGGAGCCAAAGCAGGAGCCCAGGTTGTTGATGCCGATGACGAAGAACCGGTCGGTATCCAGCGGCTTGCCGGGGCCGACCAGGTTGTCCCACCAGCCTTCGCTCTTGTCCACGCCCGCATGGGTGCCGGCCACGTGATGGCTGGCGTTGAGTGCATGGCAGACCAGCACCGCATTGGAGCGGTCCGAATTGAGCTCGCCGTAGGTTTCGACCATCAGCTCGTAATCAGCGATGCTGGCCCCGCTGCGCAGCGGCAGGGGCTGGTCGAACAGGAGTCGCTGCGGTGTGACGTCACCGACGGAACCCATAAATCACCTCATCCAACAAAAAACCCGGCGCCGCTGCTTGAAGCGGAACACCGGGCTGAGGGCGCTGGGAGCGCTTGTCGGTTGTCCCCCTTTAGCTGAACTTTTTAGGCGCCCGCAAGCCGGACAAATCGGCGCCGTGAAAAAGTATACCCGGGCGATCCGACCCTGCGGGAGGGGTGTCAGCGGTGGGTGGCCGAATAGTGCATCACCTGACCCACGGAATGCGCACCGGGCGCATAGGCGGACATGGCCGCCCCCACGGCCATCAGGAACACGGCGGTGCCGATGAAGGGCCAGACGGTGCGGCGGAAGGCGCTGGCGATCCAGTGGCGGCGGTCCTGCTTGCGCAGGCGACGCAGCAGTACATACGACAGCGCGCCGTCCAGCAGCACTTCAGAAAACAGCACCGGCGCGATGTACACCACATACAGCGACGCCACCGCAATGCCGACGGCCAGGGCGATGACCACCAGCGGAATGGTGAACTCGTCGGCATCGGTCACCGCGTCGGCGGCATCCTTGACGACATCCAGCGAGGAACTGCCAGGCGTGTCCGAGGCTGCAGACGCGGCGTCGAAACTGCCCGAGGCCCCGCCCCCGCCGAAGTCCCCGCCGCCACCGCTGAGGTCGGCGAAGCCGGAGGTGCGACCGGGCAGCAGGTCGGTGAGGTCGGGGGCGTCCAGATAGTCCTGGGCATTGCTCCTCAGCCACAGCCAGATGAGAAACAGGAAGAAGACATACGCACAGGCCAGGGCCAGCGGATAACGCAGGGCCATCGCGTCCACACCCAGGTGCAGCAGGGTGAAGGACGACAGCAGGCCGAAACCGCCGGTGAGCGAGACCAGCAGGATCATCTGCAGGCGGGGGAAGGAATCCCGGACGAGGCGCTCTTTCAGAAGCTCGACGGCACGGGCACGGCGGGAGGCTGGAGTGGGTCGCAAGATGATGAGCGATTGGAAGGGGGAACACAGATGGAAGGTGGACGGGACTCTACGCCAAGCCGTGGCGAACGGGGGCGTTCGGCCTTGTGGCGGTGACAAGGGTGCATCCCTCGGCAGGTGACTTTGGTGATGGGACGTCCTCCCCGTCTTTCTGACACCATGGCAGACACTGCCCGGCCTCCTGATGAAGAGCGTGGAAGCCAACGAAGGCTTGATGGCCGGCATAGAAGTGAAGAGGCTTCCGTGAAGAAGTGGTGTCTACTTGCCCTGTTCCCCATCGCGCTCGCCGCCCAGGCCGCACAGCACGCCGAGTTGGGATGCCAGCGCCTGCGCATTGACCTCGACCCAGCGCTGACCGAGGACGTGGTGGAGCGTGAGTGGCAAAGCGGCGAGCCTCGGCAGGAGCGCCCCGCCTCGTTGCAGTTGGTGGGGTGCGACGGCCAGGTCCTGTCCCAAATGCCGCTGGCAGCGCCGCTGGCCCAGCTGGACCCTCATCCGCTGCGGGGCGCGCCCCATCCAACCTTCCTGGTGTCGGCCGATCTCACCCAGGAGGCGGGCAGCTACAACGGGCCCCTGACCACCGCGGTGGAGGTGGTGTCGAACCGCCTGCGAGTGGCCATGGCCCAGCCTGCCAGCGCCAAGGGGCGGCCGGACCCCATCCAGCTGACCCAAACCCTGAAATCTTCCTGGAGGCGCGTGGATGAAGGCCCAGGGGAAGGCTTGCTGGCCGTGCGCAGCCAGCCATCCGGGGGACGATTCACAACGACGTTCTCCCGCTATAGCGTCCGCCCCGGCGGCTGGAGCGTGACGTCACGGACCCAGGCAGGCCTGTGGGAGTCGGACACGGACTTCCCGGCGGACTCCGCCTTTCCAGCGTCCCCCAGATCCAGCGCCGCACACCGGTGAGCACCGGCACCTGCACCGGCACTTGCACCGGCACCTGCGTGGCATGACAGCGCGGCAGGCCCCGACATCATCAAGGTGATCGATGGCCACCAGGACTTCGCCGGCGTACGCTTGAACGCTTCTCTGCACAGGAGACCTGTCATGCCACTGGACCTTTCCGCGCGCGAAAAAGGCATCGGACTGGCACTCTCCGGCGGCGGCTTTCGCGCCGTGCTGTTCCATGTGGGGGTGCTGTGGCGGCTCAATGAGCTCGGCATTCTGGGGCGCGTGGATCGCGTCTCCAGCATCTCCGGCGGCTCCATCGCCCTGGGCGTGCTGGCCACTCGCTGGGCCCAACTGGGCTTTGACGCCGAGGGCCGCACCGGGCAGTTCGATGTCCAGGTGGTGGCCCCGCTGCGGGACTTCTGCGGACGCAACATCGACGTGAGCTCCGTCCTCAGCGGTGCGCTCAATCCGTTCCGCTCCGCGGGCGAGGTGGTGGCCGAGGAATATCGGCGTCATCTCGGACTGGGCGTTTCGCTGCAGACCCTGCCGGACACCCCGCGCTTTGTTTTCAACGCCACCAACTACGCCACCGGCGTGAGCTTTCGTTTCTCCAAACCCTTTGCCGGCGACTACCGGATCGGCCTGATTCCCAACCCGGGCTTTGATGTGGCCACGGCCGTGATCTGCTCCAGCGCCTTCCCGCCGGTGCTCGGGCCGATTGAGCTGGAAGTGAAGCCGGAGGATTTCACCCGCGTGGAAGGCGCCGACCTGTACGACCAGGTGGACTTCCGACGCCGCCTTCCGCTGGGCGACGGCGGGGTCTACGACAACCTTGGGCTGGAGACGGTGTGGGGCCGGTACGAGAACATCCTGGTCAGCGATGCCGGCAAGCCCTTCGACATCGATGCCGGCATCGGCACCATGGCGCCCCGCCAATTGCTGCGCACCATGGACATCGGCCTGAACCAGGCGCTGGCGCTGCGCAAGCGGATGCTGATGGCCGCCTATGAGCGCGGCGATGCCCGCGGCGCCTTCTGGGCCATCAACACCCAGCCGGACGACTATCCCGCTCTCGAGGTGCCCGGCCTGCCGGTGACGCTGGCCCGCATCCAGGACCTGGCGGCCATCCGCACCCGGCTCGACCGGTTCAAGGAGCAGGAGCAGTGCGAGCTGATCAACTGGGGTTATGCCATCAGTGACATCGCCATCCGCTCGCGCGCGCCGCACCTGGCTTTCCGGCCCCAGTTGCCGGCCTGGCCGTATCCGCGTTACCCGCTGGGGTGACGGGTGCCATGGCCGATATCTTCCGCCTGGAACTGCTGCCAGCCCTGCATGGCGACTGTCTGCTGCTGAGCTATGGCGACGCGGACCATCCGCACCGCGTGCTGATCGACGGCGGCCCCATCGGCGCGTATCCGGCGCTCTCGCGTCGCCTGCAGGCGCTGCCCGCTGACGAGCGGGCCTTCGAGCTGCTGGTCATCACCCACGTGGATGCCGACCATATCGAAGGCTGCCTCAAGCTGCTGAACCATCCGGAACTGGCCACCTTCAAGGACATCTGGTTCAACGGCTGGCCGCATGTGGGGCAGCCCCTGACCGAGCCGGTGGGCACCGACTACGCCCTCGGGGCCTCACCGCCGCCGGGCCAGCGCAGTGCCATGCAGGGCATGGAGATCAGCGTCCGCATCGACGACCGGTCCTGGAATGCGGCCTTTCGCGGTGCCCCGGTGTTTGTGCCCGCTGCCGGGCCCCTGCCGGTGCGAGAGCTGCCGGGGGGCTTGCGGCTGACGCTGCTGTCGCCGCGGAAGGTAGACCTGGAAAAGCTGCGCTCCGCCTATCTCAAGGCGCTGGAAGCCGCGCAGATCGCGCCGGAGGATGAGGTGGCGCTCTCCAAGCGCCTGGACATGAAGGCCGCCTTTCGGGGCGTCACCGCGCGCCTGCGTCCCGGGCTGGAACAGATCCTGGACAGCGCGGCTCTGGCGACCGGCCCGATGGACAAGGCCGTCGCGAATGGGTCGAGCATTGCCCTGGTGGCGGAATATCAGGGCCGCCGGGTGGCGCTGCTGGGGGATGCCCATGCGCCGACCCTGACCGCCTCGCTGGCGCGCTTCGCTTCCGGCTCGCGGAAGGAGCCACGGGTGCGCTTTGACGCGATCAAGCTGGCCCACCACGGCTCAGCCGGCAATCTGGACGAGCCCCTGCTGGACCGGGTGGACTGCGACACCTGGCTGATCTCGACCAACGGCCAGCTGTTCAGCCACCCCGATGCAGCGGCCCTGCATGCCATCGTGCGGCGCAAGCCGGGCGCGCGACTGGTCTTCAACTACCGCTCCGAGTTCACCGCCCCCTGGGACGACCCGCAGCTCCGGGAGGCCCATGGCCACACGGCCCTCTATCCGGACGACGCGGACAGCGACGGTGACGGCATCAGCGACGGGGCCAGTGACGGGGTGGTGATGGACCTGCTGACCGGCGTCCCCGTCAGGCGCGAAACTCGGGTGTGACCAGCATCGCGGAGGCCCAGGCGTTGTCGCGCTCGCCGAAGCGCCGATAGATGCGCCGCCGCGCGTGACCGAACGCTGCCCCTAGCGACTGGCTGCGCAGCAGCATCTGATAGAACTGCCGCGCCTGGATGGCCGCCGTGCGGTCGTTGACGCGGCAGCGGTAGCCCAGCACCGCATGGATGCCGGACCCGGCCGCCAGCGACGCAAAGCCGGAGTTGCCACTCTCGCAACTGCTCAGGTAGACAAAGCGCGCCGAGCGCATGTAGCTCACCACATCGCCAAAATCGATGCACTCCGGCGCGTCCGGCGGACCGACGAACAGGAAGCCGGTGCCGCCATTCTGCTGGGCCCCCAGCGGCTGATAGTAGGTGTGGCCGGCAAAGTGGATCAGGTCCCAGCCGCCGGAGCGCAGCGCGTCCTCCAGCATGCCGCGGCTCACCGGCTCGGTTCTCTGGAAGTCGAATCCTCCCGGTGTCTTGGGGTCGGTCATGCCCAGCACCTTGACATTGCCCGGCAGAAACAGCGGTTGCCCGGTCCGCGGCGAGACCGTGGTGAGCAGACGCAGCACCCGATTGCATTCGATGCCGACCAGCGTGAGTGGGTCCAGCTTGGTCATGCCGCCGACCAGCTTGTCGCTGAAGACGGTGCCGTTCGTGTCGGCGCAGATCAGCAGGGCGCGCCGGGCCGCCGGCGGGCCGGAAAACAGGTCGGCTGCGCTGTCGGCATCGGGCCCCTGCAGGCGGCGGGCCACCGACGACGCCCGCGCCAGCCAGGGTTCGGGCAGCGGCGACGGATCAAAGACCGATTCGAGCATCAAGGGATAGCAGTCCGCCGCCACATCGAAGATGAGATGTTCCGGCAGGTTTTTGCCCGCCGTGCCCAATTGCTCCACCGCCATCGCGTGTGCCATTCGTCGCTGCAGTTCAAACGGCGGGTTGTCCTCGCACAGTGCGGTGCGGATGCTCTTGCCGATGTCGGAGAACGCCGAATACCAATCCGGCCGCATCAGGTTGGTGACCCAGAGACTGGAGGCGGCGGAGCTGATGGCCAGCGGCCCGTCGCCCCGGAAGTTGAAGCCCACGCCCCGCATGACGAAGCTCCAGTCACGAGGCCGGGCGGTGATGCGGATCTGCAAGGCCGGGTCCACGACGTGATCGGGACTCAGCAGATCCAAGGCGAAGGCGCCCGCCGATCCGGGATCGGCGTAGGGGGACAGGTCCTTCACACGCGCGCATTCGCGGATCAGGTCCGAGGTCAGCGCCGGGGCCAGCAGCATCATCGGCACCGCGGTCAGCAGCCGGGCATCGCGACACAGCTGCAGTCCACCCGCGTCGGTGACCACCGCGCCGGCATCGGCCGCCAGCCGGCTGCCCACGATGATGAAATCCACCCGCTGCTTCTGCAGCAACTGCAGCGCGCGTTCCGCATTGCTTTCATGTTGAACGGTGTGGACGCCGCGCTGCTGGATCTGCGTCTTGATCGCCTCGCCATGCGTTTCGACCTGCTGCCAGTTCAAGACCATCAAAAAATTAGCCATGGGCCCCCCGCCGCGGAAATCCGAGCACGAACTCGGTGACATCGTCTGGCAGCGCATGCACCTTGAAGCTGCCGTTCTGGCTTTTCATCAGCCGTGTGATCAGGGGATGGGCCAGTCGGATGTCGGCTTGGGCGGCCTCCAGACTTCCGAACCGGGTGCCGCGCCGCCGCCCGGGCGGCATCTTGCCGCGCAGGCGCAGGAAGACGGTGTCGTCATCGGTCACCAGGGTCAGCACGACCCGCCCGGTCTCCGGCGCGGCTCGCAATAGCCCCGACAGCAGGCTCTCCACCGCGATATGCAGCTGGGTGTAGTCCGCCTCGATCTCCACCACCTGGTCGGCGCTCTGATGCTCCACCTTGGCCCGTTCCGCTGCGGTCAGGCCGGCGAGCAGCGCATGCAGTTCGCTGTCCAGGCGGATGGTGCAGAGCTGGCGCGACCGGGTCCTGGCCTCGCGGTTGTACATCGCCAGCCGCGTGAAGGCATGCTTGACGCGGCCCAGCTGCCGCAGGACGGCAACGAAGTCGCCCATCACCGACGGTTCGGCGGATTCGGTGCGGCCGCCAGAGGCCTTTGCTGCGGCTTCGATCTTTCTCTCGAACCATCCCATGGCCAGGCTCAAAGGGGCCTGTGTTTCCACCGCCAGCTCATAGGCGGTTTCTTCCAGGAACTCCAGTTGCACCGACCGCCGGATCGGTGCCAGGTCGCGGGCGACGAAGACATGGCCGCCCAGTCGCTCCGGGAAGTCCCGTCGCGTGACGAAGACCGATTTGGCCGGCGTCTCCATGGACGCGGCGTCGCTGCCCTGTGAATCCGCCCCTTGCGGCCGATAGGACGCGGCATCCGCTGCTTGCGCCGCACCTGAGCGCACCACCAGCTCGCCGATGCGTTCGCCGGCTTCGGTGCCATTGAGCAAGGCCTCCAGCGGCCGGGGATCCTCGAATTGATCGAGCAGGTTCTTGCCGATGAGATCCGCCCGGGTGCAGTCGAACAGCATCTCCGCGGCACGGTTGACGCGGCGGATGCGCAGCCGGGCGTCAGTCGCAATGATCGGGTCCGATGCGTTGTCCACGCATTCGGAGAGCAGCGTAAGGTCGCTGATGCGCTCCATGGCGCCGGCCACCTCGTGGGCAATGTCGGTGAGTTGCCGCACATGCTCGCGGGAGAAGGCGCTGATGCGGGGATCGTCGACGTTGATGATGAAGCGTACCCGCTCCCCGTCCGAGAAGACGATGGGCACGGCCAGTTCGGAGCGCACAGGTTCGTCGCTGGCCGCCAGGTAATCCGGATCCTGGGTGACGTCCGGCACCTTCTGGGACTGCATCGTGCGCACCACCCGGCCCAGCACGCCCTCGTCAAAGCGCTGGTGGTAGTCGCCCCAGGACACACCCGTGTCCTGCCCCAGACCGTCCTCGCCGCGGCGCACCGAGGCCACCTGCACGATGGTCTCGCGGGCACTGTCGATGCGGAACAGGGACACCCGGCTCCAGTCAAAGATCTCCACCAGCGCATCGGCCAGGCAACTGCAGGCGCCCTGGATATCGGTGCAGCGGTTGAGGTCCCGGAACATGCGAAGTTGCCGCTGGGTGCGCGCGCGCTCCGAAAAGTCCAGGCTGCACAAAACGGCCTCGACCAGCGGCAGCTGATTGAACTGCGCCAGATGGGACTCGTCGTAGGCCTGGGGCGTGCGGCTGAGCAGGGTCATGATGGCGACCGTCCGCTTGCGCGTGCCCTCGCCCCGCGTGATGCGGCGCCACATGCTGGTCTTGAGCTTCATCGCCGACATCTGCCGGCAGATCGGCTCATCCGCCATGCTGGACCACGGCGGATTGTTCATGACGGTCTCGAAGTCATGCACGCCGCCATCGGTACCTTCCATGAAGGCGCGCTGGTCGGCATCCAGCTCATACCAGGCCCTGGGCACCTGCTGCTCGAAGGGCGGGTGGTTGAAGACGATCTCGGACTCCCAGGCGGTGCTGTCCTCGACGACGCGGGAGACGAACATCAAGTCGAAGGGCAGTTCGCGGCGCAGCGCTTCGGCCACCAGCGGCAGCAGGGCGGCATCGCCGGCATGCCGCAGGGTGATCGCACGCAGGTCGTCGCTGAGGGCCTGGTGCTGCAGGCTGCGGAAAAAGCCGAGCGAGCCGACCACCCCATCATGTTCATCGATCAGGGGCAGGCCCGTCACTTCGACGGCCACCTGCCGGGCCGGATCGTCCTGGCGCGTGAGGGTGACCCGGTAGGCCCCGAGTTCCCCTTGCCGACGGCTGCGGGTCTCTTCCTCCAGCACGCGGCCAGCCTCGCCGGCGAACACCTGGTCCAGACGCAGATCCTGGACGCGGCTCACCCCGCACATCGCCAGGGCGGCGCTGTTGGCATAAACGATGTGGTTGGCCATGTCCCGCTCGATGACGGCAATGCGGGAGCGGTCGAAGACGTCGCGTCTCATCGGCCCCCATGCCTTGGAGCGGGCCGTTTCGCGGGCAGGGTTGTCCATGGAGTCCTCCCAGGCGACGGGCGCCAGCGTTCGATGTACGGTCTGCGCGCAGGCTACGCCTTTTGGCGGCGTCGCGCTTCCGACAAGCTAGGGAGGTGCCAGGGGACTCATCCACGTGCCAAGCAGGGTCTTGGCGGCCTTCTGCCGGATCTCAGACGATCTTCATCTCGCCGGTCCGCCAGTCCGACAACCAGTGAAGTCCGTTCAGCTCACCATAAGCCAGCGGCCTTCCGTCCGGCTCACTCAGGGCGGACACATACCGCAGGGGAAACGGCTCGGGCGCAATGGCCTTCAACGCCTGATGGAAGCGGGCGGCTTCGGCACGCGAGGGCTTCAGGGCCCCGTTGAAGAATCCCACCGATCCACCGTCCGACCACAGCCGCGGCTGATGACCGGCCAGCGTGTCCCCGGCTTGCAGCGTCACCGCCCCGAAACGGACCCTTCCATTGGGGAAGAAGAACACCGCCTGCACATGGACCGGCTCGTCATTGGCGACGGACTCGTTCGGCCCCAAGGGTCGCACCGTGCATTCATCCTGATCGTCGTCGGACTCCTCGCCACTCGCATAGATCCAGCGCGGGTATTGGTCGAAATCGCTGGCGGTGAGTTGCCCCACCTGTTTTCGGATGCTTGGTGTGTTCATGTTGGAATGGGCAGCAAAAAGCCCGCGAGATGATGGGGCATCGTCGCGGGCTTCGGGATGGGAAGGGCCGGGCAGGCGCTCGGCCCGTTTGATCAACTGGGTCCGCTCAGGGCGCCAGGCACAGGCAATGCACGATCGACTTCACCGGCGCGCGGGTGCCCCCGGCCTTGGTGTCCGGCTGCGCCTGCTCGGCCAGCCAGGTGATGTCGGTCTGTGCTTCCTTCAGCGGTGCCGGCAGTTGCGGCACGCCGCCCAGTGCACGCAGCATTTCCGCGCGCACCGTCGGCGCCGCCGATTCGGTCAGGCCCGACACCAGGCGCTCGAAGGTGCTGCGTTCCGCCTCCACATACTTCACCGAGGGCGCATCCCCCAGGTTGGCCCGCTTGGCCGCGCTGGCCACGGCGTCCTTGAGCAGGCCCATCTTGTCCACCAGACCACGCTCCAGCGCCTGGGACCCGGTCCACACACGGCCCTGGCCCACAGCGTCGATCTGCGCGGCGCTCTTCTTGCGTGCCGTCGCTGCGCGCCCGGTGAACTCGGCATAGGTGTGCTCGATGGACGACTGCACCACCGCCGCCATGCGCGGGTCCAGCGGACGACGCGGATCGTACGCCCCGGCCAGCCAGGTGGTGGTGTAGCCACCGGTATGGATGGACAGCTTGTCCATCAGCTTCTCGCCGGTGGGCAGCATGCCCACGACACCGATGGAGCCGGTGATGGTGGACGGGTCCGCAATCACTTCGTCCGAGGACAGCGAGATCCAGTAGCCACCCGACGCCGCCACACCGCCCATGGACACCACCACCGGCTTGCCGACCGCGCGGGTCAGTTCCAGTTCGCGGCGCACGAGCTCAGACGCGAAGGCGCTGCCGCCCGGCGAATTCACCCGCAGCACCACCGCCTTGATCCGGTCGTCCTGACGGGCCTGGCGGATCAGCGCGGAGGTGGAATCGCCCCCGATGCGACCCGGTGCGGCCTGGCCGTCCACGATCTCCCCTTCGGCCACGATGATGCCCACCTGGCCTTCCGGCTTGGGCAGCTTGGGCGGAAGCTGAGCGGCATAGGCGCCCAAGGAAATGGCGCGCAGTTGCTTGTCGTCCTTGGTGCCGCGCTGCTCCAGCAGCTGGTCCACCTGGTCACGGGTCTTGAGGCCGTCCACCAGCTTTTCCTGCAGCACCAGCTTGGCGGTGTCGCCGTTCACAGCGGCCAGGCGCTGCGGCAGCTCTTCGATGGCCTTGGCAATCGCGCCCTTCTCCAGCTTGCGCGCCTGCTCGACATCCATCTGATAGCGCGCCCAGAGCTCGTCATACAGATAGCTCTCGGCTTCCATCGACGCCTGCGACGGCGCATTGGCGAAGTAAGGCTCGGCGAAGTTCTTGTAGGTGCCCACCCGCATCACGTTGGCAGAGATGCCCACACGGTCCAGCGCATCCTTGTAGTAGTTGCGATAGCGACCGTAGCCTTCAATCATCACCGTGCCCATCGGGTGCACATACACCTCGTTGGCCTGCGCGGCGAGGTAGTAGCTGCGCTGGTCATAGCTGTTGGCAAAGGCCACCACCGGCTTCTTGCTTTCCTTGAAGCGGGTGAGCGCGGCCTGCAGCTCATGCAGCGTGGCGGGCGAGGCGCTGCCCATGCGGTTCAGGTCCATGAAGACCTGTACGATCTTGTCGTCCTTGGCGGCGGCGTCCAGCACGGCCAGCAGGTCGCGCAGACGGGTCTGGGCACGGCTCTCTCCCTGCAGCTGCGCCATGGCCTGGTCGCGCGCGGAACCGGAGAACTGCTCCACCACATCGCCCTGGATGTCCAGCACCAGCGTGGTCTGGGGCTGCAGCGTCTTGCCCTTGGAGAAGATCGCCCACAGCAAGGCGATCAGCACGATCAGGAACAGCAGATTCAGCACCGCACGGCGCGTGCCATCCAGCAGCCACCAGGCGCCCCGGAAGACCCGACCGATCGGCGAAAACACGGCTTTCAACCCCATTCAATCCTCCCTCAAGATGACGCGCCTGCACGAAGGCGCACCCGGTCGATTGTGGACCCAGAATGCCTCGGGGGAATAGCCATGCCACAGGTCATGCCACAGGTCCTGCAACGGGTCCTGCCACAGCGCATGACAGGGCCGGGCCACGCACCGAACCTGGGCGCGGATCAGTGCGCGGATCAGCGGCTGGATCAGCCTCAGGTCGCCGACGGAGGGACCGTGTCCTGGAAGCTGCTGCGGGTCATCAGCTTGTCGAAGTGGCGAGCCAGATTGGGATGGTTCGCGCGCCAGTCGATGCTGGCGAAGCGGAAGTCCAGATAGCCCAGCGCGCAGCCCAGCGAAATGTCCGCCAGGGTGAAGTGGTTGCCGGAGCACCAGGTCTTGTCGCCCAGGCCGTGGCCCATGGCCTGCAGCGAGGCATGCACCTTGGACATCTGGCGCTGCACCCAGGCGGCACTGCGTTCAGCCTCGGTACGGCCGCTCCAGGTCTCTTCCAGACGGGCCGCCACGCAGGCGTCCAGCAGACCGTCCGCCAGGGCTTCCCAGGTGCGGACTTCGCAGCGCTCGCGGCCACGCTCCGGGATCAGCTTGCCGACCGGGGACAGGGTGTCCACATATTCCACGATCACCCGCGAATCGAACACCGCGCCGGTGATCGAGTCCTGGCCTTCCATGACCAGGCAGGGCACCTTGCCCAGCGGATTGATCTTGAGGATGTTGTCGCTGCCCCAGACGTCCTCCAGCTCGAATTGATAGTCGAGCTTCTTTTCCGCCATGACGATGCGGACCTTGCGGACATAGGGACTGGTGAGTGAACCGATGAGTTTCATTCGTATCCGGACCAACAACCTCGGGATGCTGCGGATGATTCTAGCGATTCGCTTCCCCGGACTGAGGCCCCGAAACAACGCCGGGCATGCACCCATTTAGGTGGCTTGTCCCTATCTCCAGCGGGATGGACACTCCCGCGCCGTTCCGCCCCGTCCCTTGCTGGCGGGCATTCAGAACCGGCTCAGGCCCACTGCGCGGTGGGCTGCATCTGCGGCAGCAACCGCACATGGGTGTAGAGCGAGGGGCGGCTTATGGACGCGGTGTCCGCGCCCACGGCGGTGAAACCGCAGCGCAACCAGAAGTCGGCGGACTGGCTGCTTTCGCAATTCACATGCAGCCGGGTGAAATGCCCCTGCGCACTGGCCAGCACCGCAGCGACCAAGCGGCGCGCCAGGCCATGACCCCGCCAGCCGGGATGCACATAGAAGCGGCGCATCCGTCCGGTGCCGGGCCGACCCGGTGCAGGCTCCACATTGAGGCCCCCCACGGCGATCACAAAACCTCGCGCATCCAGCCAGGCCCAGAGCGATTCGCCGGGCTGGTCGTAGCGGTTGGCACCGCTGCGCCATTCATCCATCAAGCGGCTCAACATGCGCCAGCCTTCCGCCTCGGCGGCGGCGAGCAAGGGCGCCCAGGCAAGGGGCTCGATCTGATGCACGCGTGTCAGGCGCGGTGCGACGCCATCGGAAGCCAGGGAGGCCATGGAACGGACGCAGTAACCAGCGGTTCAATCAGGAAAGAGCGGATTAAGCAGCAAGCCCGCGTCCCTCACATCCGGGACAACCCTGGCGATGCGCCCGCTGCCGTGTGTTCTCCACACCGCAGCGGGGCAGGTGCGCCACGGCCTCAGCGCGGCGGTTGCGGACGGTGGGCCGCATCCGGCTGCGCCAGCCAGGCCTTGAGCTCCGCGACGCGCGGATGGTTGGGCGAGAGCTCGATGAAGCTGGCATAGGCCGCCTGGGCGTCCTTGTCCTCGCCCGCCAGCAGCAGGGCATCACCCAGGTTCAGGTGGGCCAGGGACCGGCTGCCGTCCATCTCGATGGCCCGGCGGTACCAGCGTGCCGCCTCCGCAGGCTTGTTGCGCTTGTAGTAGATGAAGCCCAGGTTGTTGGCGGCCAGCGCGAACTTGGGTTGCAGCTTCAGGGCCTCGGTGAAGGCCGCTTCGGCTTCGTCATAACGACGCTCCTTGTAGAGCTGCAGCCCCCGGTCATTGGCACGCTGCGCGGCCACGCGGGCGCTCACCGGCGCGGCGGTGGCACTGGTGGCGATGGCCGTGTCCTTGCCGTCCAGGCCCTTGACCGTCACCTGCACGGCCGCAGCACTGGCGCCTGCGATGGGCGGTGTGGCGCTGCCAGGTGCTGCACTGGCGGCGGCCATCGGCTGCAGCTGGGCATTGCGCGCCTCATCGGCGCGCTTGGCCAGCGCGCTGGCCTGCACGTCCAGCTGCGCACTGGTGGTGCTCAGGGCCTGCTCCGGCGCGGAGGCCAGCTCGAAGATGAACTCGCCGCCCTCGGAGCCCGGCAGGCTGCCAAAGGCCGGCGTCTGGTGCGCAATCGCGGACACCGCCGGTGCCACATACGCCGCCAGCTCGGTCGCGGTGATGAGGCCATCCCCGTTCAGGTCAGCCTTGCCGGACAGCGCCTGCAGCAGCGTCCAGGTGAACACCGAATGGCCGCCGGGGCCGTCGTCGGCCACCTGCTGGTCGGCGCCGCCGGCCGTCATCATCTGACGGCCCAGACGGCGCGCGTTGTCGCGGATGAAGTTGTTGCTCCCCGGTGCGGCGCCGCGGGTCAGGCCCAGGCCGGAATAGCAGGCATCAATGACGAAGAACGCATGCTTGGCGGGCAAGGCCTCGCCCAGCTCCTGCAGCTGCGGCATGGCGATGGCATCGGTCTGCAGATCGTCGGTGCTGGAGTCCACCGGAATGATGTAGCCGACATCGCGCCCGCTGGGCAGGCGGCGGGTGCTGCCGTGTCCAGCGAAGAACACGAAGACGCGGTCGTCCCGCTTCAGGCGCGGCTGGCCGGCCTTGTCGCGGGCCAGGCCGTTGAGCGCGCGCAGGATGTTGGCCCGCGTGGCGTCGGCATCGGTCAGGGTGGTGATGTTCTCGGCGCGGAAGCCGAATTGCGATTGCAGCGTGTCGCGGATGGCCTGGGCGTCCCGCACCGCATGCTGCAGACGCGGCCAGCGCTGGTACTGATCGATGCCGATCACCAGCGCATAGCTGTCGCGGTAGAGGTTGGCGCCGGCCAGGTCGGGGGCCGGGGCGTCCGCCGCCGCCGTCGCGGCGACCGGCTCGATGCGGCCGTCCTTCCAGGTGGCGAATCGGTAGCCCTCGGCCTTGAGCTGGTCCAGCACCAGCGGCAGGGCTTCCACCGTGCGGGCATGGATGTCGTGGAACAGCACGATGCCGCGTTGCTGCTTGGACAGCTCGTTCATCACCCGGGCCGCAATCGATTTGGGGATCGGGTCGGACCAGTCCAGCGAGTCCACATTCCACATCATCGACCGCAGCTTCAGGCCTTCGATCACGCCCAGCGCATTGTCGGTACGGGCGCCGTAGGGAAATCGGAACAGCGGCTGTCCGGCCCTGCCGGCGGCGTCCAGCAGCGCCTCGGTCTGGCTGGCTTCCTGCTTGACCTGCTCCAGCTGGAACTTGGACATCACGCCGTGGGTGAAGCTGTGATTGGCGATCGGATGACCGGCCGCCAGCACCCGCTTGGCCACCTGCACGCCGGGGCCGGGCTTGATCTGTCCCTTGGCATCAACGCTGCCGAGGTTGCGCCCGAGTTCGAAGAAAACGGCCGGCGCCTGGTAGCGCTTGAGGATCTCCAGGATCTCGTCGGTGTAGCGCGGGTGCGGGCCGTCGTCGAAGGTGAGCAGCACCGTCTTGGGCGGCAGGGCGCGGCCAAAGAGTTCGCGCTCTTCCTTGCTGGGGCCGCGGGTGGTGGTGGTGGTGGTGGTCGCGGCCGAGGCGGCGGAGGCCGCTGCACCGCTGTCCGCGCCCGCCTCCGCAGCGGCCACCGACGTCGCTGGGGACGTGGCGGCATTGCTGTTGTCCGACGGCCGCGCGGCCAGGTCCGGCAGGATGGTCGCGTAGTCCTTCAGGATGCCTTCGCGGGTGTAGATCGTCTTGAGCTTGGCCACATAGTCGGTCCACTTCTCCCGCTTGAGCGTGATGCCCCGCTGGGCGAAGCGCCCGAAGGTGTCGCGCAGTTCCTGCGCATAGGCCTGCTCCACTTCCGCCAGCACCGCCAGGTCCTCATGGGCCCGTTTGGCCAGCTTCAGCCCGGAGATGCTCTGGGAGGTGGAGAAGGTCTGCTCCAGCTGGGTCAGGAATTCCTTGAAGGCCAGGCGGTCGGCGTCGAACCAGCTGGGTTCGGTCTCGATGCGGTCCAGCAACTGGCTCAGGGCGGCCAGCCCGGCCGGGTCCTGGCCTTGCGCGGTGGCGGTGGCCACCAGCGTCTGCAGGCTGTCCTGCATGTCGTGGAACAGCAGCAGGCCGACACTGCGGACCGCGTCGCGCTCGCTCGCCTTGAGCGCCGCCTCTCCGTCCATCAGCACGATCATCTGGCGGTAACGGGCCAGGAGCTGGTCGGACTGGCTCACCAGCGTGGCGCTGGCGGTCGGGCTGGCGGATGCAGCCACTGCCGGCGTTGGGGTGGACGCGCTGCTCTCCGGCGCTTTCTGGCAGGCCGTCATCAGCGCGGCGGCCGCCAGGCCCAGCAGGGCCGGCGCCAGCGTGCGGGACCGCCGGACGACGGGCGGCTTGGCTGCTTCATGCTCGGACTTCATCACGCCAACCGGCTCGCCACCCATCACGCCAATGGCCCACAGGGCCCCAGGCCTTTGATTCAAGCTCATCCCATCCCTCATGCAAGATTTGTCTGGACTGCGCGCCTATTGTCGCGGTTGTGCGCGCACCGACCCGTCGGCCCCACCGGGACGCCGTGCGGATGCCACAGGTCGGCTCTGTAGAATCTGCGGGTTTGCCCCAGCCGAGGCCTTGAGCCGCATTGCCATGAATCTCTCCGCCCTTACCGCCTTGTCGCCCCTGGACGGCCGCTATGCCTCGCGCATGGGGACGCTCCGTCCGCTGCTGTCCGAGTTCGGGCTGATGCACCGCCGGGTGCAGGTGGAGATCGAATGGTTCATCGCCCTGTCGGATGCGGGCCTGGCGGAATTCAAGCCGCTGTCCGACGCCTCGCGCAGCTTCCTGCGCGGCTTGGTGAGCCAGTTCAGCGAGACCGATGCCCAGGCCATCAAGGACATCGAGAAGACCACCAACCACGATGTGAAGGCGGTCGAGTACTGGATCAAGCAGCAGTTCGCCGGCAAGGACGACCTGCAGGCCGCTGGCGAGTTCGTGCACTTCGCCTGCACCAGCGAGGACATCAACAACACCAGCCACGGCCTGATGCTCAAGGCGGCCCGTGAGCAGGTGATCCTGCCGGCGCTGGACAAGGTCATCACCAAGCTGACCGAGATGGCTCAGGCCATGGCCGCCGCGCCGATGCTCAGCCGCACCCACGGCCAGACCGCCAGCCCCACCACCGTGGGCAAGGAAATCGCCAACGTGGTGGCGCGTCTGCGCCGCGCCCGCACCGTGATCGCCGAGGTCAAGCTGCTGGCCAAGATGAATGGCGCGGTGGGCAACTACAACGCCCACCTGTCCGCGTATCCGGAGACCGACTGGGAAGACTTCAGCCAACGCGTCATCGAGCAGCAGCTGGGCCTGAGCTTCAACCCCTACACCATCCAGATCGAGCCGCACGACTACATGGCCGAGCTGTTCGACGCCGTGACCCGTGCCAACACCATCCTGATCGACTGGTCGCGGGATGTGTGGGGTTATGTGTCGCTGGGCTACTTCAAGCAGCGGACCAAGGCCGGTGAGATCGGCTCGTCCACCATGCCGCACAAGGTCAATCCGATTGACTTCGAGAATGCCGAAGGCAACTTCGGTCTGGCCAATGCGGTGCTGACCCACCTGAGCCAGAAGCTGCCGATCAGCCGCTGGCAGCGCGACCTGACTGACTCCACCGTGCTGCGCAACATGGGCGTGGCCTTGGGGTATGCGCTGCTGGGCTACGACTCGCTGAGCAAGGGTCTGGACAAGCTGGAGCTGAACCCCGCTGCACTGGAAGCAGACCTGGACGCGGCCTGGGAGGTGCTGGCCGAGCCGATCCAGACGGTGATGCGCCGCTACGCGCTGCCCAACCCCTATGAGCGCCTGAAGGAACTGACCCGCGGCAAGGCCATCACCGCCGAAGCCATCCGCACGTTCGTGCAGGGCCTGGAGCTGCCGGAGGCTGAAAAGCAGCGCCTGCTGGCCATGACGCCGGCCACCTACACCGGCAAGGCCGAAGCGCTCGCCCGCCGCCTCTGAGATGGCCAGGGCTGCTGCGGCAGCCCACCCCCGTTCCTCACGCCTTCTGCGCCGCAAAACCCAATAAAAAAGGGCGGTATCTCGGGAGAGATACCGCCCATCACCGTCCGGCATTGGGGGAGGGAGAGGAACGTCGCTCAGGAGCGTGGCCGGACGGGCTGATGCCGGGTCAGGGCATCAGAACTCGGTCAACGGATCGTCAGATCCTCAGTTCAGATCGATCAGAACTGATAGGCCAGACCCACACCCAGGCGGTCCACCTTCTTGTTGAAGCCATTGCCGTCCGGCATGTTGTTGTAGCGGGTGGCTTCGGCGCGCAGCGACACGTTCTTGGTCAGCGCGTAGTCCACCCCCACACCCAGCTTCAGGCCGGTCTTGTCTTCGTCGCCCAGGCCAGCGGAGTAATCACGCTGGGCATACGCCACACCGACCTTGCCGTAGATGCCGAAGTTGTTGCCCAGCGGTGCGCGGGCGATACCGTCCAGCGAGTAGACCTTGTTCTTCGCCGTCACGCCGCCGAACTCGACCTTGCCCAGGTCGGTGTAGGCCGCTTCGACCGCGAAGGTGTCATTGAGCTTGTAGCCGCCGAAGATGCTGTAGCTGTCGCTGGAACGCTTCTGGGCGTTGCCGTCGACACGCTGGCTGGCCTTGCCGACGTCACCACCGATGTAGTAGGGGGTGTCAGCAGCCATGGCCAGGCCCGAACCCAGAGTCAGCGCCACAGCAGCAGCGGCCAGCAGACCGGCCTTCTTGCCTTGGGACACGACGGTGTTGTTGTTGTTGCGGTTCATGAGGACTCTCCTTCAGAGCTGGGCGCTTGGACGCTGGATGCGTCGCGGCGCCGGGGTTTCCTGTCGTCTTGCGCCTCCGGGAGATCCGGTGGGGTTCGCGTTCGACATGGGCCTCATTCTGGGAATCCGGGACTGTCCTGTCTGTGGCGGCTGTTGAGGGGGTTTGTGACGGTTGTTGACAGTGTGCGTGAGGGCGCTTTGCGAAGCTTCACGCAAGTCCTGGCCCTGCGCGGCAGGGGGCGTCGGGGCACCGAGCCGTCAGGGCCCGTCCACCGGCCAGTGCAGCAGCAAACGCGCGCCGCCCAGCCGCGGGGCTTCCCCCAGCCGCGCCTGGCCGCCGTGGGCCTGCGCCACATGCCGCACGATGGACAGGCCCAGTCCGAAGCCGCGCGTGCCGGTGCGCGGATTCTTGTCCAGCCGCTTGAAGGGCTCGAACGCCGCCTCCCGCAGCGCCGGGGGCACGCCTTCACCGTCGTCATCAATGGCCATCCAGAGCTGCCCCGCCTCCACCCAGGCCGACAGATGCACCCGCGAACGCGCATGCCGCGCCGCATTGCGCAGCCCGTTGCGCAGCGCGTAGGGCACCAGCTTCGGATCGAAGGACACCCGCTCGGGCAGCCGCAGCTCCATGTCCAGGGCCTTGCCGTCCATCAGCGGCTCCAGCGACCGGGCCTCCTGGGTCAGCAGATCACCCAGGTCGCCGCGGATGAAGGTGGGCTGCATCGCGCCCATGTCCATGCGGGCGGCGGTGAGGCTGGCGTCGATCAGGGCGTCGAGTTCATCGATATCGCGCTCACAGGCTTGCACCGCCTGCTCGCGGGCCTGGCGGTCCTCTTCGTCCACCAGCGCATCGATGGCAAATCGCAGCCGGGCCAGCGGCGTGCGAAGCTCATGCGAGATGGCGCCGGTCACCTCCCGCTGAGTGGCCATGGCCGCCGCCAGACGCTCCAGCATGGCCCGGCTGGCCACCACCACCGGCGCAAAGAGACGGCTCTGCAGCACTGGCAATTCAGTGTCGAGCCGGCCCGCACTCAGTCGCTCTGCCGCGCGCTGCAGGCCGCGCAGGTCCCGCCACAGGGGGCGCAGTTGCCACCACGCCAGCACCGCCACGGCCAGCGCCAGCACCACCGCCACCGCCAGTTGCGAGGCGAGCTCCTTGGGCAGCTCCCCGCCGCGACGCGAATCCAGCGGACCGAGCAGCAGCAGCTGGTCGGGCTCGCCCGGCATGGCCGCATAGATGCGGCGGTTGAAGCCAGTCACGATCACCTCGCCCCGACCCAGCTTGCGGCGCTGCTCGGCGGACAGCCGGCTCTCCGCCACCGGGATCAGTCGCACCGGATAGTCGAACTGCGCATCCAGCTCCTTCACCCGTTCACGACGGGCGGGCGGGTCCAGCGGGGCCAGGTCCCGCACCAGCAGATCGACGGTGCCGCGCATGAAGCTGCGCACATAGTTGTCGGTCACCTCGGACGCCCCGACCAGCACCAGCCCTTCCACCAGCAGCGCCAGCGCCAGCACCGCCAGCCCCAGGCCCAGCGCGATCCGCAGCAGCGAAGCGCGCAGCGTCAGCGCCGCCATCAATCGATGGCGAACAGATAACCCTGCCCGCGGACCGTCTTGATGCGTGTGGGGGAATGGGCGTCGTCACCGATCTTCTTGCGCAGCCGGGAGATGCGGGCATCGATGGCGCGATCCAGGCCGTCGAATTCGAGGCCGCGCAGGCTCTGCATGATGTCGTCGCGGCTGACCACCTGGCCGGCGCGCTGCGCCAGGAAGGTCAGTAGCTCGTATTCGGCGGTGGTCAGGGGCACGGGCTCGCCATTCAGGCGCAGCTCGCGGGATTGCGGCAGCAGGGTCAGCGGCCCGAAATGCAGGGCCTCGCCGCCCGCAGGAACCACCGGCGCCACATCCCGCCGCAGCAGGGCCTTGATGCGGGCCAGCAGCACCCGCGGGGCGACCGGTTTGGTGATGTAGTCGTCCGCACCGCCTTCCAGGCCCAGCACCTGGTCGATGTCGTCATCGCGCGCGGTCAGCATGACGATGCGGCCGGTGAAGTCCCGGCGCAGGTCCCGCAGGACATCAAAACCGTCCTTGCCCGGCAGATGGCCGTCCAGCAGGATCAGGTCGAACACCTCCTGTCGTGCCAGGGCCTCGCCGGCCAGTCCGTCGCCACTGATGGTGACGGCGTAGGCGGATTTTCTGAGGGCATCGGCCACCAGTTGGGCCAGTCGTTCATCATCTTCAATCAGCAATATACGGGCTACGGCATCCATGGCCGCAAGCATAGGCGAGCTGACGAAACCGTGCGTGCGGGGGGCGATGCGACCGGGCGCGCCGTGGGTCGTGGGTCGTGGGACGGTCAGGGCAGCGCCAGCCGCCAGCCCAGCGCGGTGGGCACCGCCAGCAGACCGGCATCGTCCGCCAGGGCCGCATGCTGGCGCACCAGCGCGCGGTAGGCGGCTGCGGAGAAGTCCTCGCGGCCGGTCACCCAGCGGGCGGACACCTCGGGCGTGACACAGGCGCTGAAGGTGCACAGCCGGTCGGGTCGGGTCAGCGCCTCCCGCCAGCGCAGGCGCAGGGCGGCGATCTCGGCGGCGGCGTCCGCCGGGCGCTCGTCGATCCATTCGAAGACACGCGACGGTCCTTCATGGGCCTGGGTCTGATGCACGCCCCGGTCGTCCATCCCGATGGCCAGCAGCACCCGGCCCGAGGCCAGATTCTCCGGACCGGTCGTGCCCATCACATGGCGCATGCCCAGCACCTGACGGCAGTAGGCGAAGGTGGCCGCTGCGGCTTCCCGCGCATAACCGTGGCCCCAGTGGCGGGTGAGAAAGCCGTAGCCGATGTCGGGATGGTCCAGCCCGTCCCGCTTGATGACGCCGCACAGGCCCAGGAACGCACCGTCTTCCAGCCGCTCCACCGCCCAGAACCCATAGCCCAGATGCCAGTAGCGGGCCATCAGGCGCTGCGTCATCCATTCCACTGCCTGCGTCTCGGTGCGGACCTCCGAGTCGTAGATGTTGGCGATCCAGCCCGGATCATTCAACAGCGCCAGCACCTGCGGCGCATCCGCCGGCTCAAACCAGCGCAGTCGCAGCCGCGCCGTCCTCAAGACCTCCATGCCCTCTCCCCAGGTCGATGAGCGTCCATCATCTCCGAATTCATCGCCCGGCGTCCCTGGTGGCGTCCCCGACGGCGGCGCGGGCACAATAGCGCCCATGAACTTCCTGGAACAACTGCGGGCGGCTGAACGCCTGAACGATTCGCTGCTCTGCGTCGGCCTGGACCCCGATCCGGCCAAGTTTCCGACCCACTGGAAGGGCGACGCGGGCCGCATCTACGACTTCTGCGCCGCCATCGTGGACGCCACCAAAGACCTGGTGAGCGCCTTCAAGCCGCAGATCGCCTACTTCGCCGCCCACCGCGCCGAAGACCAGCTGGAACAGCTGATGGCCCACATGAAGCGCACCGCGCCGCATGTGCCGGTCATCCTGGATGCCAAGCGCGGCGACATCGGCGCCACCGCCGAGCAATACGCCCGCGAAGCCTTCGAGCGCTATCAGGCCGATGCGGTCACCCTGTCGCCCTTCATGGGCCGCGACAGCATCGAACCCTATCTGCGCTACCCGGACAAGGGCGCCTTCCTGCTGTGCCGCACCTCCAACCCGGGCGGCGACGACTGGCAGATGCAGCGTCTGGCCGACCAGCCCGGCCAGCCGCGCCTGTTCGAGCATCTGGCCCGTCTGGCCCAGGGCGACTGGAACCTCAACGGCCAGCTCGGCCTGGTGGTTGGCGCCACCTATCCGCAGGAGATCGAGCGGGTGCGCGAGCTGGCGCCCAGCCTGCCGCTGCTGGTGCCGGGCGTCGGCGCCCAGGGCGGGGATGCGCAGGCCACCGTGGCCGCCGGCTGGCGGGGCGCCCAGGGCGGCGGCACCGTCATCGTGAATTCCTCACGGGCGGTGCTGTATGCCTCCTCCGGCGAGGACTTCGCCGCCGCCGCCCGCCGCGTCGCGCAGGCGACGCGGGCGTCGCTGCGCCCGACCCCCGGGACAGGGGGCCCTGGCAAGGCGGGCGCCAACTCGGGCGTCAACTCCGGTGCCAACTCCGGCGCCAACTAATACGCAGAAACACGCAGCGCGCACACGAGAGCGTGGTTTTCGGGGTTCGGCCCCGATCCACTTTCACCGCGCGTCGTCGAGACTTCGTAACCGGACGTCACACGGCCGGATCAACAAAGTTGGGCGACAAGGGTGAGCAAGGATTCCCAGGATGATCTGAGCAGTCTGGTCGGACAGGAGCTGTCGCATGGCGACCGCCTGCCGACCGCACTGCAATGGCGCGCGGCGCGGCTGTTCATTGCCGCATGCGTGGTGCTGTCAGCCCTGGCGGGACTGCTGCTGGCCTTCAGCATCCAGCCGGTGGAGCCCTGGTCCGGCCTGATGCCGCCGCTGGTGGCCCTGACCACCACCGTCGTGGGCCTGATGCTGCTGTGGCGCCTGCCGACCTTGCGGGTGCCGGCGGCCATGCTGACGATGCTTTCGCTGGCCCTGGCCTTGGCCCTGTCGGTGGCGGTGTCGCGCCACCAGGGACTGGGGTCCCAGGCGCTGGGCGTGATGGGGCTGATGGTGGCCCTGGCCACCGCCACCATCGGCCTGGAAGCGGGCCTGACGATATTCGGATTCGGGGTGGCCATCCTGGGCGGATTGGCATCGGCGGAGCTCGGCGGCTGGCTGCTGGCCGCACCACCGGCTGCCAGCCTCGAGAGCCGACTGCTGACCCAGGGCATCCTGCTGCTCACCGGCCTGGTGGTGGGGCTGGGCACCTCCCGGCTCATCCGCCGCACGCTGCAGGAAGTGAACGATCGCCATGCGCGCTTTCGCCATCTGCTGACGATGGCGGCCGACTGGTACTGGGAGATGGACCGCCAGTACCACTTCACCCATCTGGCCGAGCGGCATCCGGGCGCCTCGGGCCTGTCACTGGGAAGCCGCCTCGGACGCGCCCCCTGGGACATCGACGACCTGGGCCTGTCTGACGAAGACCTGGACGCCCACCGCGCCGATCTGGAATCGCACCGTCCGTTCCGATCCCTGATGGCCCGGCGCACCGGCGAGGACGGCAGTCCGCGCTATGTCTCGGTCAGCGGTGAACCCCGCTTCGACACCAAGGGCAACTTCCGCGGCTACTGGGGTGTAGGCCGCGATGTGACCGAGGAAGTGCAGACCGAGCAGGCGATGCTCGCCACCGAGACCCGCTACCGCGAGCTTTTCCGCCGCTCGCCCTCGCCGCTGGTGCTGCACCGCTGGGGCCGGGTGCTGGATGCCAACCCCGCCGCCATGGCGATGTTCGGCTACACCCAGCGCTCCAGCATGATCGGCCAGGACCTGTTCTCCCACTACGAGCCGGGCGACGAGGAACTGGGCCGTCAGCGGGCGACCAAGATCGAATCCATGCCGGTGGGCGCCATGCTGCCGATGATGGAATTCAGGCTGCGCACGCTGTCGCGAAGGCGCCGTCTGGTGCAGGCCACCAGCGTGCGGGTGGATGCCGCCAGCGGCCCGGCCACCCTCTCCTTCTTCATCGACCAGACCGAAGCCTCGCGGGCGCAGGAGGCACTGCGGCGCTCCGAGGCCCTGCTCTCTCACCTCTTCGCCACCAGCCCGGACGTGGTCACGCTGACCGAGGCTGCCACCGGCCGCTATGTGATGGTCAACAAGACCTTCGAGCGGCTGACCGGCTACACCAGCGACGAAGTGCTGGGCCGCAGCACCGAAGAGATCGGCATCTGGCAGGACCCGCAGGACCGCACCCGGCTGGTGGAGATGCTGCAGTTGCACGGCCGGCTCAACGACGTGCCGGCCAACTTCGTGACCCGCCACGGCCATGTGGTGCCGATGCTGATGTCGGCCGCGCCCTTCGTGATGGACGGCGTGACCTACTACGTGGTGAGCTCGCGCGACGTGACCGAGTCGGAGCGCACCCGGCTGGTCCATGCGGCGATCCTGGAGAACGCCTCCATCGGCATCGCCCTGACGCGCGACCAGCGCTTCGTGCAGGCCAACCGCCTGGCCGACGAGATGTTCGGCTGGACCTCCCTCACCCTGGTCGGCCAGCCCGACAGCGTGGTGTGGCCCAGCGCGGAGGACGGCAGCAGCTTTGTGCGGGAATTCGGCCCACGCCTGGCGGCCGGCGAGCAGGTGGAGGTGGAGCGGCTGATGCGCCGCCGCGACGGCAGCCGTTTCCTGTGCCGCATCCTGGCCCGCGCGGTCGATCCCACCCATCCCAGCCGCGGCGGCACCATCTGGATCATGGAGGACGTGACCGAGCGGCGCCGTGTCGAGGCAGCGCTGGCCCAGGCCAAGGACGAAGCCCAGGCCGCCAGCCGGGCCAAGAGCGCCTTCCTGGCCAACATCAGCCATGAGATCCGCACGCCGCTCAACGGCCTGGTCGGACTGGCCCGATTGCTGCAGCAGTCGGACCTGGATCCGGACACCCGCAGCCACTACCTCAACCAGATGCTGGACAGCGCGGAAAGCCTGTCCGGCCTGATGTCGGACATCCTGGACCTGTCCAAGATCGAAGCGGGCCGGCTGACGCTGGAGACGGTGCCCTTCGCCCTGCGCGACATGCTGTCCACACTGCGCATGGGCTACCTCACGCTGGCCCAGGCGCGGGGCCTGACCTTCAGCGTGCTGGTGGACGATGCGGTGCCGGCCTGGGTCTTCGGCGATCCGGTCCGCACCCGCCAGATCCTGGGCAACTACCTGAGCAATGCCCTGAAATTCACCGACCAGGGCAGCGTCAGCGTGCAGGTCAGAAGCCTGGATGCGGGACGCCTGCGCATCGAGGTCAGCGACACCGGGCCGGGCATCGACGAGGCCATGCAGCAGCGCCTGTTCCAGCCTTTCACCCAGGCCGATGAATCCACCACGCGCCGCTACGGCGGCACCGGCCTGGGCCTGTCCATCTGCCGCGAGCTGGCCGAGCTGATGGGCGGCAGCGTGGGCGTGATCAGCCGACCCGGCCTGGGCGCCACCTTCTGGGCCGAACTGCCGCTGCCGGCCGCGCCGGCGCCGATGAGCCAGAAGCCGCGGGAGGCCAGCGAAACGCCGGCCCTGAAGGGCTGCCGGGTGCTGATGGTCGAGGACAACCCGGTGAACATGCTGATCGCCGTGGCGATGCTCGAGCAATGGGGGGCCGAGGTGTCGCAGGCCAGTGACGGCCGCCAGGCGGTGGAGGCGGTGCATGCCGCCGCCAGCATGGGCCGGCCCTTCGATGCGGTGCTGATGGATGTGCAGATGCCGGTGATGGGCGGCCATGAAGCGACGCGGGAGCTGCGTCAACGCTTTGACGCCCGCGAGCTGCCCATCATCGCGCTGACGGCCGCCGCGCTGACCCAGGAGCGGGACGAGGCGCTGGCGGCCGGCATGAACGAGTTCCTCACCAAGCCGATCGATGCGCAGCGGTTGCGGGAGGTGCTGGTCGGACTGACTTGCCCCTGAGCCCTCGGGCCGCTCGGCAGCTCGGGCCGCTACAGCCGTCATGACCGTTCGGGCTGCTCAGCGCAGGCTGAGGCTGGCCGCCTTCCAGTCCGGCGCCTGCCAGCGCTGGAAGGCTCCGAGCAGCGACGGGTCCCCCGCCTGACGACGCGTCTCCAGCGAATCCAGGTCCACCACCTCATAGCTGCGGCGATAGCGGCCTTCGGCGCGGGCTTCCCGGGCCACCAGCATCTCCTTGCCGCCCGGCGCGAAACCGGCCAGTTCCGCATAACCGATGCCCGGTTGGGCGGCAGCGGGCGGCAACACCGTCAGACGCCAGCCCTGCGCGGTCTTGCGCAGCAGCCAGAGTTCCCGCCAACCGTCGGTGGGCACGGAAGCCAGCGCCACCGCACTGCCTTCGCGGTTCACCCGTGCCGATGCCGCCGCCACCAGGCCCCAGCCGCAATGGCGCAGCAAGGGGTCGCGTCCGCCGACCGCGCTGAGGGTCAGGCAGGTCTCCCCCGGTTGGCCGGGCTGCACCGTCAGGCGCAATCCGGCCAGCGTCTGTTCGGCAGCGGCCGCCGGCTGGGCCAGCCAGCGCGCCGCGTTGCCGCGCATCACGGCTTCGTTGTAGGCGGCCTGGTCGTCATCGGCGAGATCAGTCGGCTGGATGAGGGCAAAGGCGGACAGGGCCCTGGCGGCGGCTTCCTGGGGCTGCGCAGGGGTCTGCACCTCCACCGGCACCGCCAGCTGCATCCGACGCGCACGCGCATCCGCCAGGCTGCTCCACACCGCCACCTGGCGCATCAGCACCCGGTTCTTCCAGTGCCCGGCCAGCCCGTTCAGCTCGACCTTCTCCAGCACCTCGGCACGCCACTGTTCCATCGGCTCGCGCTGGGCCGGCGTTGTGGCGGGCGCCATGCAGTCGGGCCGCGTCAGGGCCAGCGCGGCCCGGGCCTGCTGCTCGCCGCTGGCAGCCGACATGGCCAGCACCCGGCGGTAGGCCTCGCCGTCATAGCAGAGCTGCACCACGCCGGATTCCCGCTCCAGCGTGCGGAACCGGATGCCGTAGCGGGCGGCCACATCCAGTTGCGCGGCCACCTGCATATCGGCCAGCGACGGCGACCCGTCCGGCCGCGGCGTGTTGCGGGACGCGCGGTCGGCCAGGCGCTCGGACAGCGTGGCCATCGCATCCAGCACTTCGACGCCGGTGGCGCCGTTCATCTGCTGCGCGGTGGCCGCCTGCACATAGGCCGCCGCCAGGCCCAGGCCCAGCGATTCGGCGCCGGGCTGCTGACGCACCAGACGCAGGGCCGCCAGCAGCGAGGCCGGCTCCCCGGCAGGCCCGTCCAGCGGCAGCAGCTGGCTCTTGCGCACAAAGCCGCCGCGCTCGCGGCGGTAGTCGTAGACCTGGAAGTGGTCCAGCCGCTCACCGCGGATTTCCAGCGCTTCACCGCGCGCCAGCTGGGCCTGCACCGGGGCCGAGTCCTTGGCCGCCGCACGCAGGGCCACGCTGTCCTGCACCACCAGGGCGGTCGCCGCCTGGGCCTGGGTCGACAGCGTCAGCACCAGGGCTCCCACCACGGCCACTCCGGCCGTCCACAGCATCGGACGCATGGCTTACTCCTGCTCCTGTTGGGTGCGGGCGGGGTCGGCTTCGCCCGACGCGCGGCCCGCGTCACCACGGTCCCGGCCGCCCAGCAGCGTCTTGCCGATGAAGCCCCCGTCCGACGGCGGCGGCGCAATGATCACCTGCACCTTGTCGGACAGCTTGTCCGCCATCGCCTTCTGGATCAGCAGCGGATGACGGCTCAGCAGCGCGCCTTCGGCCGCCATCTGGTCCACCGCCACCTTGCCGATGCGGGTCTGCCGGTAGGCTTCGGCATCGGCCAGTTTTTCGCGGGCCTTGGCTTCGCCGTCCGCTTCGATGCTGCGCGCCTGGGCCGCGCCTTCGGCCATGCGGATGCGGGCCACCCGGTCGGCTTCGGCTTCCAGCTGACGCTGCTCCACCTGGCGCTGCTTGAAAGGCAGCACATGCTTCATCGCCTCTTCCTGGCCGCGGGCCGCAATGATCTGTTCACGGGCGGCGGCTTCGGCGGCGGTCTCGCGGCGCACCTTGTCGGCAGCGGCTTCCAGCTCGGTCTGGCGCACCTTCTTTTCCTGCAGCTCCAGCGTGTAGCGCATCTTCTCGCTGGCCAGGCCTTCGGACAGCAGCGTCTCCAGGCCCGCCCGGTATTCCTGCGGCAGGTCCACATTGCCGATCTGCACGCTGCGCAGCACGATGCCGTCCGCCGCCAGCTTGGTGCGCAGTTCCGCCTCCAGCGCCTGCTGGATGGGGCCGCGCTGGGTGGAGAAGATCTCCCGCACGGTGTGGGTGGCGACCTGACGGTAGACGATGCCCTGCAAGGCCGGGGCGATGACCTCGCCTTCAATGTCGTCCGGCAGGCTGCTGGCCAGTGCGGCCAGGCGGGAGCTGTCCAGGGCCCAGCGCACGGTCAGGTCCAGGCCCAGGGAGAGGCCTTCCAGCGACTGCAGCGGGGCTTCCCCATCGGCACGGGCAAAACGGGTGGGTTGGTAGCTGCGGTCGCGCAGCGGCAGGTCCCGCACCTCATGCAGGCCGGGGATCACCAGCAGCGTGCCGCTGCGGGCCTCCACCACACTGCCGGTGAGCAGGTTCTGGCGCACGCTCACCTCGCCGCGCGGCACCTCATGGGCCGGCGGATGCGCCACCAGCAGGCCGATGGCCGCCGCCACGGCGGTGATGCCCAGCATCCAGGGGGCGCAGCGCAGCAGGCCACGGCCGGCACGGCGCAAGCCTTCGCCGGTCGGCAGCGCAGCGGCCGCCTGGTGGCCGGCCTGTGCAAACATCCCGCCGGAGACCTTGCTGAACACCTTGGGCAGCGAGAAGCCCAGCCGCTTTGCGGCCTTGGGGGGGGCTGCACGGCCGGCCGCGCTGTCACTGGTGCCGGGGCTGCTGCCGGGGCTGCTGGCCTCGTTGCCCTGGGTCGATGCCGGTGAACGGGATGCCGCCGGATCCGCGGAATCGCCCCCGGTCGTGGTGGGGGTCGTCTTCGCCGAGTCAGGCAGGTCAGGCTGGGTCATGAGGTCCTCCGGGATCGCCCCGGTCATTCGGGGCTGTGGTTGATGTCTGCCATGGTCCGCAGACGCCCCGGAAGGCTCAATGCAGGCGGCGGCACATGTGTTCACACCCCGGAAGAAACCTTCACGCCGACCCCTGCCGGGCCTGCTGATAATCCGTCCCCATGGCACACCCCAAGAACCGGGTGGCGGTGATCGAGGACGACCGCCCCACCAGCGAGCAACTGACCGGCTGGATCCGGGCCGCCCGTCCCGAACTGCAGGTCGATCAGTGGTTCGACCGGGACTCGGCCGAAGCCGCCCTCGCCCGCGAGGCCTACGACATGGTGGTGCTGGACATCGAGCTGGGCCGCGAGCGCCATGCCGGCGTGGCCTTGATCAATGCGCTCAACAAGCTCAATGCCGGCACGCCGGTGCTGGTGGTGTCGGCCATGCCGGCGGCCATCTACCGCGGCATCATGAAGGCGCTGGACGCCTGGGACTACCTGCAAAAGACCAGCTTCGACGAAGCGGAATTCACCGACACCTTCCTGGACATCCTGCGCGCCGCCCGTGCCCGCACAGGTGCCGCTCCGGTGGGCAGCGCCCCGGAAGCGCTGCAGCTCGACCCGCTGTGGCAACGCAGCCCGCTGTGGCGCGGCCAGCGCATCAATCTGCCGCTGACGGCGCAGCGCATCCTGGCCACGCTGCACCAGCGCGCGCCGCAGGTGGTGTCCTACGAAGAGCTGTATGACGTGGTCAAGAGCGGCCGCACCCGCGACAACGTGCGCAAGCATGTCTCGACCCTGAGGGAAGCGCTGCGCGAGGTGGACCCCGGCTTCGACGCCATCGAGAACGTGCCGATGCGCGGCTTCCGCTGGGCGGGCCCCCGATGACGCGCGGGAGGGCCGCATGAAGCTGGGCCCGGTCGAACTGCCCGCGCTGGCGGTGCCGCGCCTGGGACTGGCGGCCTTCCGCCGGCGCCTGGTGGTGCATCTGGCCTTCCTGCTGCTGGCGGTGGCCACGGTGCTGCTGGTGCTCACCGTGCTGCAGGACCAGAAGCAGCGCAGCTACCAGCGTTATGCGCAGGGGTTTCGGCAGTCGCTGTCGGAGATCGTGCTGCAGCTGCGGCATCCCAGCGGTCAGCTGGCGCTGCTGAATCCGGAGATGGGCCCGGGCGATGCGGCCGGCCAGACGCCGGTGATGCTGCCCTATTCCGCCATCGACTTCGACGACCAGAACAAGGCGCAGCGGGCGGTGGAGATGGCCGGCTGCGGCCTGCGCTGGCCGGACGGCGCGAGCCTGTGCGTGGCCATCGGCTCCAACGCCTTTGCAGGCAGTTTTGTCTATGTGGTGGGCGGACTGGACCTGCCCTTGTTGACGGGCCGGGAGCGAGGTTCGCTGGACATCCGGCAGGTGCACCGCGCCCGGGTGACGTTAACGGTGCCGGGCGGCGGTGAAACCTGGATCGCGCCCTTCGAGGCCATGGCCACCGGCAGCAATGGCAGCCAGCGCGGGCGGCTGGCCGGTTTTGTGGAGACCGGGCCGGTGCTGGAGCGGCAGTCACGGCCGGTGCGGGAATTCCGCGGCTGGTTGTGGCGGGAAGGGCCCTGCGTGGAGGGGGAGCCGGTGGTCGGCGGGAACGGCGGCGGGAACGGCAACGGCAACGGCAACGCAAACGCAAACGGCGGCGGCATTGCCAGCAGCAACGGCAGTGACTGCGCGCGGCGCGCGTTTTACGCCATTCGCCTGCCGGTGGAGGCGTGGCGGGAATCGCTGTTCGAGCGAAGCCCTCCGGTGTGGCCGCCGGCGGACCTGGCGCGCACGCGGGTGCGCGTCGAGCTGCTGGGCCCCTCCGGCGACGACGACACCCGCCCGGCCCCGGTGCTGTTCGACAGCGCCCGCGCGGGGGCCTCGCTGGCCTTGTCGCTGGACCGTCTGGGCGCGGGCTTGCAGTCGGGCGAGACCCTGCGCATCGACCGCCTGCCCACCCACCGTCTCAAGGCGCCACTGACGATTGCGGAGCGCCGCGGCCCGGATCTGCCCGAGCAGGCCGTGCCCTGGCTCATCCACCTGATCCGGCAACTGCCGGTGGACGGCATGCAGACCGAAGCCGGCCGCTGGCTGCAGGCCCGCGACGTGGTCACCACCCCCAGCGGCCGTTATCAGCTGACGCTGCGCGGCGATCTGCGCAGCCTGGACCGGCAGCTGGCCCTGGAGGCCCGACCGCTGGCCTGGCTGGCAGCGGCCATGCTGGCGGCCATCGCCATGGCCTGGCTGCTGGTGGAGCTGGGGCTGATCCGCCGCATTGCCGTGCTCACCCGCCGGGCGGCAGCGGTCAGCTACAACATGCAGGACGCGCGGGCCGACGCCCGCATCGGCGAGCTGGACGTGACCGACCTGCGGGGCAGCGACGAGCTGGGCATCCTGGCCGGCAGCCTGTCCGACCTGCTGCAGCGGGTGAAGGACGGCCTGCGCCGCGAGCAGTTGCGCGCCGAGCGCGAGCGCGACATGTGGCATGCGGTGGGCCACGAGATCATGTCCCCCCTGCAGTCGCTGATGCTGCTGCATGCCGCCAGCGACGACCCCAGCCACCGCTATGTGCAGCGGATGCAGCAGGCGGTGAAGGTGCTGTACGGCACCGCCTCCCCCAGCGAGGCGCTGGCCGATGCGGACCTGCATCCCGAAGCGCTGGACCTGGTGGCCTTCTGCGAAGAGGTGGCGGCCAATGCCCACTATGCCGGCATCGAGGACGTGCGGTTCGAATCGCACCTGCCAGGTCCGCAATGGGTACGGGCGGAGGCCTATGCCCTGGAGGACGCCGTCACCCACATCCTGCGCAATGCCCAGCGGTATCGCGTGGACGGCAGCGCCATTGCCCTCACGCTTGAGGCTGGTGAGGGCGCCACGGTGGTGCTGGCCATCCGCAATCAGGGCCCGCAGATCGATGCGGCGCTGCTGGACAAGGTGTTTGAATACGGCGTGTCGGATGCCGAGCCGCAGCCCGGTGGCGAGCGCCGCGGCCAGGGCCTGTTCGTGGCCAAGACCTATCTGTCCAAGATGGACGGGACCTTGCAGGCGCGAAACCTGCCGGACGGTGTGGTCTTCGAGCTGGGGCTGCGCACGGTGAGCGCGCCCGGCTGAAGCTGTGATGCAGCGGCCCTGCGGGGGTGATGCAGCAGACACCAACACACATCGAAGGAGCAGCCATGCCGATGAATCCTCATTACGCCCTGACCGAGCCGCTGCGGGACGCGGTGGACGTCCTGTCGCAGGAAGGCCCCGTGCTGGTGGAATTCGGTGCGCCCTGGTGCCCGCACTGCCTCAGCGCCCAGGCGCTGCTGGAAGCCGCCTTCGAGGGCGGCCATCCGGACGTGCGCCACATCAAGGTGGAGGACGGCAAGGGCCAGGCGCTGGGCCGATCGTTCAAGGTCAAGCTGTGGCCGACGCTGATCTTCATGAAGGGCGGCCAGGAAGTGCAGCGTCTGGTGCGCCCCACCAGCGCCGACGAGATCCGGCGCGCGCTGCTGGCGATTGACGGGCCCGAGCAAGGGCCTAGCGATCGCGCGACAATCCGGCCATGACTCAGACTGCCCATGTCCTGGTTCCCCAGGACGGCCCCCCGGAACTGCTGTTTGTGCTGCTGCATGGCGCCGGCGCAGACGGTGAACAGATGCGCCCGCTGGCCGAGGCGCTGCACCGCCAGTACCCGCGTGCGGCGCTGGTGATGCCCAACGGCTTCCAGCCCTTCGACGGTATTCCGGGCGGCGGAGCCGGTTTCCAGTGGTTCTCCGAACGCGGGGATGAGACGCTGCGGGCGCTGCAACTCTCTGCCGCCGTGCCGTCGCTGGTGGCCCTGGTGCGCCAGTGGGCGGACAAGCTGTCGCTGTCCTGGGACCGGGTGGCCCTGGGCGGGTTCTCGCAAGGGGCGATGCTGGCCCTGGAGGCCCTTCAGCAGGAAGAGGCGCTGGCCGGGCGGGTGCTGGCCTTTGCCGGTGGCTATGCCTACTGGCCGCAACACGCGCCGCAGGATGTCTGCATCCACCTGCTGCATGGCAAGGACGACTCTGAACTGCCCTACGCGCCGCTGCTGAGCGCCGCACAGGAACTGGTGTCGCTGGGCGCGGACCTCACCGCGGATGTGCTGCCCCACGTGGGCCATGAACTGCATCCGCAACTGATCGACCGGGCGATGGAGCAATTGCGGACCTTCATCCCGGCGCGTCTGTGGCGCGAGGCGGTGCTGACGGCCGCGGAGCAGGACAAGACCGAGCCGCGGCACTGAGCCTGCACCGCAGCCGCCTCAGTCCAGCGTCACTTCCGTCCGCACCGTGCCTGCGCGGTCGGCGCTGGCCACCAGTTGCAGCCGCGTGCCTTGCGGCGCCCGCACCACCCATTCGGCCACGGCCCGGTCGCCGGTGACGTCCTGCTCCGGCAGAAAGGACAGCTGGGACTGCTTGGGCGCGTGGCCCTCCAGATGCGGGCCTTCGATGCGCGGCTTGCCGCTGACCAGGCTCGCCCCAGGATCAGCGGGCAGCAGGATCTCGAAGATCACGCCCCGCACCTGCTTGCGGGTCAGCGCCTGCTTGGTCACATAGGCCGGCAGCCAGCCGCTGTTGGCCACCGCCAGACGCACCCGCCAGGTGTCCGGCCCCAGGGCCCGCACTTCCGTGCGCAGCAGCTCCAGCTTGGGCAGGCTGAGCGCAATCTGCGTCATCCAGGCCGGAAAACGCGCCGCTTCCCGCTCTCGCAGATGAGGCGGCGGATTGCGCCAATAGTTCATCTTGTCCCAGCCGCCGATCTCCACCTCTCCCAGCTGCGGATGGAGGAACGGTGTCCAGTCCACATGGGCCTGCCCGTTGCAGGCTTCGTCGCTCCACTTCAGCAGCTTGAGGTCGTCCTCCACCGGATGGTCCCGGAACCAGTCGATCCACTTGTAGCCGGACACGCCGGCTTCCTTGTTGGGCGACCACAGCTCCACCACCCAGAACAGCGCCCCCAGGTGCTCATAGACCCAGTCCTGCGTGCCGGTGACGACTTCCTTGGGGTGGTACTTGAATTCGTGCCAGATGCTCACCACCGGATAGCCGGTGTGTTTTTCCCCCAGGGCCGAGAAGCGCTGGAAGGCCCACAGGTCCTCGGGCGGCATGTCGTCGTCCGAGCGGGTGCCGCAGGGGCGCAGGATCACGCCGCTGTAGGTGTGGAAGCTGATGGCCGCGCCGATGTTGGGATGGCTGACCAGAAAGTCCACCATCGCCCGGACTTCCGGCTCACTGGCCGGGTAAGGACCGGCGCCCGACTGCTCGAATTCCTGGCGCCATCCGGCCGGGAAATTCCGGTTCAGGTCCAGGCCCTCGACGTCCTTGTTGACCTTGATCGTCAGGCCGTCATGGTTGAGGAGGACGCCCTCGGGCATCAGCCGGTAGTACTCCCCGCCGAATTCTCCGGGCTCGCGCGGCACCATCAGCCGCGGCTCCTGCGGATGCTTCTTGTAGCCGCCATGCGGGTCCCGCACCCGCATGGTGAGGATGCGGCCATCCCCATCGATGTCCTCGACGGTGAGCCCCTCCACCGGTGGCTCGTCGTAGGGATAGGGCCGGGTGGAGGAACGGATGTGGCGCGGGCGGTCCGCCAGGGCCAGCTCCGCCCCGTCCGGGTTGAGGCGCGGCACCATGTAGACGGTGCGGGTGTCCAGCAGATGGGTGACCTGCGCATCCTGGCCGTAGTGGTTGACCAGGTGGTGCAGGTAGTAGAGGCAACTGGTGCAGGCCGTCAGCTCGGACGCATGGATGTTGCCGTCCAGCCAGAAGGCCGGCTTGTCGACATCGGCGCCGGTGGCCGTGTTGGTGATGATGACGGCCCAGATGTCCCGCCCCTCATGGCTGCGGCCGATGGAGCGGACCGACACCAGATTGGGACAGGCCTGCACATAGGCCATCAGCAGCTCCGTCAGCGCCTCGTACCGTGGGAATTCGTCGAAGCGGGGCGTGGGCAGTGCGGTCATGGACATCCCTGGTCAGTCAAAACGACCCGGTGATTGTGCCGACGCGGTCTTGCGGGCTGCCTCCGTCTAAACGCTAGGCCGCAGCGGCCGGGACGATGCGGCGTGCGGCTGCCGCCCGGGAAGGCACGGCACGGCACCGCACAACGTGGCACCGCACATGCCTGGGCCGAGGCAGGCACCGGCACGGTTCACTGGCCTTTGAACTGCCCCTGGAACTGCCGCGAGACCGGCAGCTTCTCGGAACTGCCCTTGAGGCTGAGCTGCATGGTGTTCTCGTCCAGCCGCGTGGCACTGGCCACGAAGCGGCTGTTGACCACCACCGAGCGATGCACCTGCCAGAAGAGGTGGGGATCGAGGTCGGCCAGCAGCTCCTTCAGCGCCGTGCGGATCCAGGCTTCGCCGTCGCGATGCACCACGCGGGTGTAGCGGCTGTCACTCTGGAAGAACAGGACGTCCTCCGGGGCAATCAGCTGCACCTCCCGGCCTTGGCTGGCCTGGATGGGGCGCATGGGCGGACGCTGGGCGGGCAGCAGTTGGCGCAGCAGTTCGAGGGTGGCGGCGTTCAGGCTGGAAGGCGGGTTGGACGGTGTGCTGGACAGCGAGGCTTCCAGCGCGTCGGAGCGCGCGTCGGAGGGCGAGGCATGGAGCGCAGCGGGGGACGTGGCATGGGGCGAGGAGGAGGACGTCCCCGACGAAGCCGCCAGCCGCGCGCGCAGACGCTGCAGGCATTGCTCCAGCCGAAGGTCCTCCACCGGCTTGAGCAGGTAGTCCACCGCCCCTGCTTCGAAGGCGGAGAGGGCGTGGTCGCCATAGGCGGTGACGAAGACCACCTGCGGCGGCTCCGCCAACTGCGCCAGTCGATGGGCCACCTCCAGCCCGGACAGGCCCGGCATGCGGATGTCCAGAAAGCACAGCTGCGGCTCCAGCGCGAGACAGTCGTCCCAGGCGTCAACGCCATTGGTGCTCTGGGCCACGAGGGTGAGATCCGGTGCCAGGCGACCTAGCACGGCGCGCAACTGCTCGCGCGGGCCTTCCTCGTCATCGGCGATCAGGGTGGTGATGCTCATGAACGCTGGCCCTCCTGAGAATGGGAATCCGCGGGGATGGCGACGGTCGCTGGAGGCAGTGGGGACGTCGAGGACATCGGGGTTATCGGAGGCCTCGGCGACAGCGGTGACGGCGCTTCCACCGGGCTCAACGACGGCACCGGCAACGTGGGCGCCGCCAGCGGCCACTCGATCCAGGCCAGACAGCCCGGCGCTGCCGCTTCCAGCCCCATTTGCGCCGCCCCGCCGGATTGAGCCGCCAGTCGCTCCCGGGTGTTGTGCAGCCCCACCCCGTCGCAGGCGCCGGCCGCCAGTCCGGCGCCGGTGTCCTGCACTTCCAGCCGCAGCCAGCGGCTGTCCTGCGTGAGGCTCAAGGTGACGGCGATGTGGCCGCCGCGCAGACTCGGCTCCACGCCGTGGGTGATGGCGTTTTCCGCCAGCGTCAGCAAGGTGCCGGGCGGCAGCGTGGCCTGGCTGAGCACCGACGCCGGCACCCGGGTGGTGTCGACGGCCCAGGTCAGGCGGGCCCCCAGGCGGGCCTGCATGATGTCCAGGTAGCTGCGCACAATCTGCAGTTCCTCGGCCACCGGCAGCCGGTCCTGCTCGAACATCGGCAGCGTGGCCCGCAGGTAGCGGGTGAGCGACCGCAGCAGCGGCCCTCCGCGCGCATCCTGCGTGTCCACCCAATGCTGCAGCGAAGCGAGGGTGTTGAAGAGAAAGTGCGGCTGGATCTGCGCGGCTGCCAGGCGCTGGGCCATGGCCACGCGCTGCTGCTGCTCGTCCAGCTCGCGGAGCCGATTCTCCAGTTGCTGCGAACGGTAGATCGTCAGGAACCACCAGGACGACAGCATCACCGCCAGGCCCCCGGCCAGCAGCGGCATGGTGTCCCGCATCAGGCTCTTCTGGCCGGCATGCACCATCAGGATGGGCACCAGCCCCGCCAGCAGGCCGGCGCCCAGCGAGGCCAGGTTGAAGCGCGCGCGGGTCGGCCGCCGCCACAGCCAGCGGGCCACGGCCAGGCCCGCCGCCGCAGCCCCCAGCGCCACCACCAGCAGGCCTGTGGCCACGACCGGCGGCAGGAACTTGTAGAACAGCACCACCAGCATCACGACGTTGCTGTAGACATAACAGTCGATGCCCAGCAACCAGCGCTGGGGGCCGGCACGCGCCAGCTCCCCCTCGGTGAAGGTGCGGCGCGGGCCGGGGAACAGCCATTGGGTCCAGTCGATGCGGCGGGCGTCAGGCATGGCGGGCATGGGATGCAGGGTCGGGACGGTTGCAAGCCAGTCTGCAGTCTAGGCAGGCCCCGACCACAGGGCGCCCGGCCTGCGGCGAACGGCGGCCTGGCAGGACGAGCTGCCGGACCTGCCGCCTGGGCAGCGTGCGCCTCAGCAGAGCCCGCCTCAGCAGAGTGCTTCGCCGCCCTGGAAGACCTTGAGCTGTCCCGGCTCGATGGCGCACCAGGGCTCATCGCGGGTCAGGGGTTCGGTGGCGACGATCGCAATGCGGTCTGCGTCGGTGGTCTTGGCGGCCAGGTCGATGCTCAGGTCTTCATCCTGCAGGGTGACCGGTCCGAAGGGCGGGCGACGCAGCAGGTAATGCAGCCGGGTGGAGCCATGCGCCCACAGGGCCTGGCCGTTGGACAGCAGCATGTTGAAGGTGCCGTGGCGGTTGAGCTGGGGCAGCAGCTCCCGCAGGGTGTGGTTGAGCTCCTCGATGGCCGGCATGTCGGCATGGGCCTTGGCCAGCTCCTGCATCAGCCAGCAGAAAGCCCGTTCACTGTCGGTCTGGCCGACCGGCCGGAAGGCCGCATGCAGCCGCGGCTGGAAGGCCTTGAGGTCGCCGTTGTGGGCAAACACCCAGTAGCGGCCCCACAGCTCCCGCACGAAGGGATGGGTGTTCTCCAGCGACACCACGCCCTGGGTCGCCTTGCGGATGTGGGCAATGACCACATCACTCTGGATGGGATAGTGCTTGACCAGCTCGGCCAGCGGCGACACCCGGGCGCTGTGGTGGTCCACGAAGTGCCGCAGGCCGCGACCCTCGAAGAAGGCGATGCCGAAGCCGTCCTTGTGTTCGTCGGCGCGGGTGGCAAGACCGGCGAAGCTGAACATCACATCGGTGGGGCGGCGGGCATTCATGCCCATCAGCTGGCACATCACAACACTCCGGAAGTCAGGCGCCCGGTCGCATCCAGGCGTCCTTGATGATCGCTCATTCCAGGAACAGGCGGGCCAGTCCCTTGACGCTGACCAGATTGCCGGGATTGCTGGTTTCGTTGAGCACACCGCTCATGCGCTCGAGCAGACGCGGGCTCTTGCGGGCGCGCCAGATCAGCAGGTCGGCCAACCAGGGGAAGGCGTTGACCCGGTTGCCACGCTCATAGAGGTCGTACTTGGGTTGCAGCGAGCGCAGGCCCTCTTCATAGCTGGCCCGCACGGCGGCATCTTCCTGGCGATGCGTCAGGATGGCCTCGGCGGCCAGCAGGCCGGTTTCCATCGCCTTGCCGATGCCTTCGCCGGTGAAGGAATAGGTGGAGCCGGCGGCCTCGCCCACCACCAGCAGGCCGGGACGGGTCCAGCGGGCGCCCTTGAGCGTGCAGCGCAGCGGCGCGCCTTTGAGGTCGCCCACCAGTTGCCCTTCGGCCATCAGCCGCTTGGCCATCGGGTGGTAGCCGATGAAGGCGTCGAAGATGGCGCGCAGGTTGACGTCCTTCTTCTGGCCCTTGCCGGCGAGGTCGCGGTGGCTGTTGGTCACGCCGACCCCGATATTGAAGTGGCCGTCCGGCGCCGGGAAGATCCATCCATAACCCGGCTGCACCGGCTTGCACCACACCACCTCCAGGGCCTTGATCTCATCGACCAGCGACGGCGCATGCACATAACCGCGCAGGGCCACGCCGCTGGGGGTGTGGCGCTCGCACATGCCAGCGGCGGTCAGGGCCTTGGGCACGGCACCGGTGGCCAGCAGCACCCAGTCGGCCTCGATCTCATGGGGCTGGCCGTCGATCAGGAAGCGGGCGCCGCGCACCCGGCCCTGCGCGTCTTCCAGCGGAGCCTCGAAGCGGGCGGGCGACAGGAACCGGGCGCCGGCTTCCTGGGCGCCCAGGTTGAGGATTTCATCGAGCTGCTTGCGCGGCAGCACGGCCAGATGGCCGGGCACGTCGATGCTGCCGCCACGCGGGCCGACACAGCGCACATGGCTGGAACGCTCGGCCTTGGCCATGACGCGCTCCAGCAGGCCCAGGCGTTCCAGGGCCTGGTGGGCGTCGGGGATCAGGCCGTCGCCGCAGATCTTGTCGCGGCCCAGCGGATGCTGGTCGGCCATGACGACGTCCAGGCCGGCCCGGGCCAGCCAGCGGGCAGCGGCGGAGCCGGCCGGGCCGGCGCCGATGATGAGAACCTGGGTGCGGGTGGGGAGAGCGGGTCGGGCGTCGATCATGGGAGGATTCTCGCCGAGCCGGACACAAAAAAAGGCCCCCAACTTGCGTTGGAGGCCTCTTTGTATGGGGGCGGGCGGCCGGACTTGCCGGCACGCCCCAGCCAGGCGCCCACCGGTTCACACCGGCGGGGCCAGGTCAGACGACTCGATCAGAAGTCGTAGCTGGCCTTGACCTGGAAGGTACGGCCCAGCGGGCTGTAGTAGCGGTAGTCGAAGCCCAGCATGTGGCCGCCATTGCCGCGCAGCGACAGGGGAGGTTCCTTGTCGAACACGTTGCGGATGCCCAGGGCCACCGTCAGCTGCTTGTTCCAGGTGTAGGCGGTCTGCCAGTCCAGCGTGGCGAAGGTCTTGACCTTCAGGCGCACGGTTTCTTCGTTGCCGTCCTGGTCCACCACGTCGGCCGGGAAGTCCTTGTAGCCGGACTGGAAGTTGATGTTGGCGGTGTGCACCCAGTTGCCGTATTGCAGCGTGTTGGTCCACTGGCCCTTCCAGCGGAAGGTCACTTCACCGATGGACGGGTTGTTGTCGCCAATCGTCGTGTAGTAGGCGCCGCCGGCAATCAGCTGACGCTTGGAGCGCAGCATGTAGGTGGCCCGCACGTTGGACGTCAGCTTGCCGATCGGCGTGTTGGTGCGACCCGTCACGTCGAAGTCGATGCCGCTGTTGAACGACTTGCCCAGGTTGGTGGTGCTGGCGTTGTAGGCCAGGAACTTCTCCGCGGTGACCGGGTCGGTGTAGGTCATCCACAGGTTCTGGTACTTGGTGGCATTGAAGAAGGCCTCGTTCTCGTCCACCGAGCCGAAGGTCTTGTCGATGCCCACCCACCAGTAGTCCGCGCCGAAGGAGAACTCGCTGATCGGCTCCACGCGGAAGCCCAGCGTGGCCTGCTTGGATTCTTCCGGCTGCACCTGGGTGTTGCCACCGGTGAAGACGTTGTACTGCTTGTCACCCGGCTGGCACTTGGCGCCAAGCTGCGTGGCCACTTCCTGCAGAGCCGGATACTGGTTGCAGTCGTACTTGTCGGCGGTCACGCCGAATTCCTGCAGCGGACGGTACAGCTGGCGCAGCGTGGGCGCGCGGAAGCCGGTGCCCACCGAGCCGCGGATCAGCAGCGAGCTCATCGGCGTGTACTTGAACGAGACCTTGCCATTGGTGGACGAGGCCACGCCGCGGTAGTCGTCGTAACGAGCGCCGGCGGTCACTTCCAGGTTCTTCACCACCGGCACCACCAGCTCGGCGAAGGCGCCCAGGGTGTCGCGCTTGGCGCTGTAGGGGATGACGACGCTGCTGTCACCAAAGCGCTGGTCGTCGCGGTTCACACCGCCCAGGCCCTTGGCGACATCGCTCGGCTCGTCCTGCACCTTTTCCTTGTTGAAGCTGGCGCCCAGGGCCAGGTAGGCACCGCCGGCGGCCGTCTTGAAGACTTCACGCGAGGCACGGGCTTCGGCCGTGTACATGGTGCTGGTCTCGGTGTCGTAGACGCCGCTGATCATGATCTTGCTGACCTGATCCAGCGCAGCCTGAGACTGCTGGCCGGGCAGCACGAACGGGTTCCACACGCCGCTGCGCAGCAGGCTGCCGAAGGCCTTGGCCAGCGGATAGCCGCTGTTGCTTTCTTCCACCTTGGCGCGCTGGTAGCCGACGGTGGTGCTGTAGTCCCAGCCCGCCAGCTGGCCTTCCAGGGACAGCCACAGGGCGCGGTTGTCACGCTTGAAGGTGCTGGTGCGGTTGCCCAGGTCGAACACGCGGTAGGCGACCGATGCGGCATCGGTGGCCTTGACGTCGTAACCCTGGTCGGCCAGCGACTGCAGGTAGGCCGGGGTGTAGCCGACGGCAGCCAGTTGCGCAGCGAACGGGCCGGTCGCGTCCACCGCCACGGTGCCGGGCACGGCGGCGATCTTGCCGCTGGACTTGGTGTTGCCCAGCAGCACGTCGGCGCGCAGCACATGCTCACCCAGCTTCAGGCTGCCGGAGCCGAAGAAGTTGGTGCGCTCGCGGTCCGGGTTGGCCTGCACGGTGCTGGCGTAGTCGAAGGCGCAGGCGTCGCCATCCTTCACATGCAGCGGCGCGCATTCGCCGTTCTGCGCCAGGTAGACGTTGCGATATTCGTACTTGGTGATCAGCTTGCCGTCCTTGTCGGCACCACCGGCCACCGGCACGGCCACGTTGCCGGGAATGCCGGACAGCGAGCCGTTGAAGAAGGTGTACTGCTTGCCGTTGCGGCTGAAGTTGATGACACCCGTCTTCGAGAAGTCACGCTGGTTGGCGTAGAGCGCGTCGCGCTTGTCCACCGACAGGCCAGCCATGAAGTTGAAGCCGTCGGTGTCCAGGTCGCCGAAGCCGCCGGAGATCGAGGCGCTGCGTTCCTTGCCGCCGGATTCCTGCGGCACCGAGACGTTGACGCTGACGTTCTTGCGGGTCGAGTTGGTACGGGTGATGAAGTTCACCACGCCGCCCACGGCGTCGGAACCGTACAGGGCCGAAGCGCCGTCGGTCAGCACTTCCACGCGGTCGATGATCGACAGCGGGATCATGTTCAGGTCCACCGCGCCGCCGGCTTCGCCGATCAGACGGCGGCCATTGAGCAGCACCAGAGTACGGTCGCCGCCCAGGTTGTGCAGGGACACGGTCGCCTGACCGCCACCGCCGCCACCCACCGTGGCGCCTTCAGTGATGCCGCCTTGCACGGCCGACAGGTTCTGCATCAGCTCCACGACCGAGGTCACGCCGCTGCGCTCGATCTCGGCACGGGTGACGGTCTGCACGGGCAGCGCGCCTTCCACGGCGATCCGCTTGATGGCGGAGCCGGTCACGACCACGCGCTCCAGCTGCTGGCTTTCTTCCTGGGCGAACGCCGGGGTGGCCGCCACTGCGAAAGCAGCCACTGCCAGACTCACCGCACTCAGCTTGTACATCTACACACTCCAAAAAATGATCAAGTTCCTGCCGCAGCGCCGGTGAACGAGGGCTGCGCTCCAAAAAACAAAACCCCGGGGGCGCCGGGGTATGTCTGAAGTTTGCAAGGTTTTGAGGAAGGTTTCGGGAGTGCGTGCGCATGCCGCGCGGCCGGACACGATCCGACGTCAAATCGACATCAAAGTCCGGGTAAACACTGATCGATCCGTGAATACCCGGTCGCAGCAACGCCACAGACACGCTGCTTTACATCGGCTTTACCGTGGAAACCTTGTCGGGCATTCAAATGCATTGCGCCCATAACTTCGTAAAAGACGAACTCAGATAAAAAAAAAGCGGGAAGGTTTCCCTTCCCGCTGAGGCTTGGCACCGCATCGCGGCGGGCCGGGGCGACGACTGTCAGGCCACCCCGGCTGCGCCGACGATTGCCGGCCTGCGTTTAGAACGAATAGGTGGCGCGTGCGTAGAACGCGCGACCGGTCGGGTCGGTGTAGCGCGAATCCCAGCCGCCGCCCTGGAAGAGGTCTTCCTGGTTGGAGTAGGGAGGATCGCGGTCGAACAGGTTGCGCACACCCAGGGTGAGCGACAGGTCCTTGCGGGCTTGCCACGAACCGAACACGTCCACCGTGGTGTAGTTGGCGACCTTGGCGTTGGTGGTCGGATCGAAGTCCTTGTAGTGCGACTTGAAGTGCACCACGCCGCCGGCACCGAAGTCACCCGAACGCCAGTTGGCGCTCAGGTTGTGCTGCCAGCGGAACACCGGGCCGGATTCACCGTAGGTGCCCACCGCCTGGACCCAGTAGCCGTCGCGGAAGTCCTGGAACTCATACTTGGCCACATAGGTGCTGTTCAGCGCCAGGTCCACCGTCGAGCCGGCGGCCTGGATGCGGTACTGGGCGCTCAGGTCCACGCCATTGGTGCGCACCTTGCCCAGGTTCTGCAGGGTCTGGTCCACATAGCCGCAGTTCGCGCCCGGGCAGTTGCTGGACAGGGACAGCACATTGCCGGGGGCAAAGTGGAAGTACTGCTGCAGCTGCGGATAGGTGCTGTAGTTGTTGAACAGCGCGAACTGGGGAATGGAGCCGATGGAGTCCTTCAGGTGCACCCACCAGAAGTCCAGGCCAACGCTGGCGTTGGTGATCGGCTGGTAGACCACGCCCAGGGTGGCGGTCTTCGACTTCTCAGGGCTCAGGTCCTTGTTGCCGGAGTTCAGCACCTGGAACTGCGCCTTGCACTGGCTGCCGGTCTTGCCGTCCGGGCACAGCAGCGGGTTGGCGTAGTTGCCAGCCGTGTTGGTGTAGGCCGGGTTGCCATACAGCTCATACAGCGTCGGGGCGCGGAAGCCGGTGGACGCCGAGCCGCGGAACAGCAGTTCCTTCATCGGCTGGAAGCGGAACGACACCTTGGGGTTGGTGCTGCTGCCGAAGTCGCTGTACTTGTCGTAGCGGACCGAGCCGGTGATGTCCAGGCTCTTGAACACCGGAACGTTCAGCTCGCCGTACAGCGCGCTCACGTTGCGCGAGCCTTCCGACAGCGAGTTGGGATCCACACCGGTGCTGGCCGAGACCTTGGCGGCGAAGTCGGTGTTGGCGGCCGAGTGGAACTTCTCGTGGCGGAATTCAACGCCCAGGGCCAGCGCGCTGGCGCGACCGGTGCTGAACCAGTCGCCCAGTTCACGGCTGGCGTGGGCATTGATGTTGTGCACCGTGCCGGTGGCCGATTCCAGCAGGCCGTTCAGGGCGGCCGCCTTCAGCAGCGCGGTGCCGGCATCGTCCTGAGCGCCGAACGGGTTGATCACACCTTCCAGCAGGCCTTCGCCGATCATGTCGCCGTCGGCATAACCGCTGACCAGGGACTGATCCACCTTGTTGTGGTTGTACGAGTAGGCGACCGAGTAGTCCCAGCCCAGGCCGTTGCCGTCTGCGGTCAGCAGCAGGCGGTTCTGGGTGTTCTTGTTTTCCTGGCCGCGCGAGCCGTTCTCGAAGTCACGCCAGTACACGTAGGTGTAGCCCGGCAGCACATTCACCGGATTGGCGAATTGCGAGGTGGGATTGAACGCGGGGGCGCCGGCGGTCTTGTCGTCGAACGTCGGGCTCAGCGCCGGATTGTTCGGGTAGTACTTGGTGCCGGGGTTGATCAGGTAGCCGCCGTAAGGCACGGGGGCCACAAAGGTCGTCACCTTGTTCTGGGTGACGAACAGCTCGGCGCCCAGCGTCAGGCTGTCGTTGACCAGCAGGCTGCCCTTGAGCATGCCCGAGGCCGTCTCCGACTTCGGCGAGAAGTCGACGAAGGAGCTGGTGTTGAGCTTGCAGGCGTCGCCGGACAGCAGCATCTGCGTGCCGCTGCAGGCGGTGCCGGTCGGGTTGTAGAAGGTCTTGTTGTCCTGCGTGTAGTTGGCCGGCGCGGTGCTGTAGGACAGGCCGCCCGGAATACGCTGGTTGAAGGGGCGCTGGGTGCCGGTGATGGCGTCCTGCTTGCGATAGCTGGCAAAGCCGAAGACGTTCCAGCCCTGCTTTTGCAGGTCCCCATAACCGAAGCCGGCGTTCACCGAACGCTGCTTGCCGCCGGGGTGCTGGGGGTCGTCGTAACCCAGCGTGATCGAACCGCCCTGGTAGCTGTTCTTGGTGATGAAGTTGATCACGCCGCCGATGGCGTCGGTGCCATACAGGGCGGAGGCGCCGTCGCGCAGCACTTCGATGCGCTCGATGGCCGCGAACGGGATCATGTTCAGGTCAGGGGCCGAGCCGTCCACCGCATTGTTGGCAATGCGCTGGCCGTTCAGCAGCACCAGCGTCTTGTCAGCGCCGATGCCGCGCATGTCGGCGAACGAAGCGCCGCCGCTGCTGCTGCCCACCGACTGGGTGGTGTTGGTCGCCGACTGGACCGCCGTCAGGTTGGCCATCACCTGCTCGACCGAGGTGATGCCCGACTTCTTCAGGTCGTCCATCTTCACGACCGTCACGGGGACGGCGGTTTCAGCGTCGATCCGCTTGATGGCCGAGCCGGTCACGACGACCCGCTCCAGGGTCTGGTCCGCTTCCTGTGCATAAGCCGGCAGGGTGGCGGCGGCAACGATGGTGGCCACTGCCAGGCTCACCGCGTTCAATTTGTGCATGTCAACACGCTCCTACAGAAATCAGTCGTCGGTCGCGTTCTTGGCGCTTCCAGACCGGAAATAAAAAGGCCCCGCGGGCAGGCGGGGCGTGTAGGAAGTTTGCAGAGATTTCCGAATCTCGGGGGGGTGTCGTGCGGAAGTCGCCCGAATCAATTCAGTTTTGACGCAATTGCTTCAGGAAAAAGGGTTTTCCCTGATCGGAATTCGATCAGACGGTCGTGCTAGCACCACATTTGGTTGCCTTTACGCAGGAATTACAAGATTCAGTTGTAGGGATTATCTGATTCTCGACACATGCGGCTTGTTGTGGAATTGACCCGGAAATGTTCGCTCACTGGATGAATACGTTTCTTCTGTGTTTCTATTTCCAACTTTGCAATTCAGCAATTAATAGGAATTCGAGTAGAAACAATATATTGAATTGGTTTTGAATCACGCTCTGCGCCGCGGCGATAAAAAAAGGGCCTCCGAAGAGGCCCTTGGTTTTTTGCTCCCCTGATGTCAGGGAGATCTCTGCGACATCAGAAGTCGTAGCTGCCCCGCACATAGAAGGTGCGGCCGGTCGGGTCGGTGTAGCGCGGGTCATAGCCGGCCTGGAAGACGGTCTGCTGATACGACAGCGGCGGGTCGCGGTCGAACAGGTTGCGCACGCCGGCGGTCAGCGACAGCTGCTTGGTGGCCTTGTAGTTCCCGAACAGGTCGAAGGTCGTGTAGGACGCAACGGTATTGGCCGCGCCTTCATCGGTCGACGGGTCATCCTTGTAGGACGACTTGTAGTGGCCGGTCAGGCCCACCGAATAGGTGGTGTTGTAGCTCCACACCGTGGTCAGCGTGTGCTGCCAGCGGAAGGTCGGACCGCTGCCGGCAAACACCCCCACCCCATTCACCCACGGACCGTTCTGGTACTCCTGGAACTTGTACTTGCTGACGTAGGTGCTGTTCAGCCCGAAGGTGAAGTTGCCCACGGCAGTGCGCAGACGATAGTTGCCGTTCAGGTCGAAACCGGCGGTGTTGGTGCCACCCAGGTTTTGCTGACGCACATCGACATAACCGCAGTCGGACCCCGGGCAGTCGGTGCCGCTGGTGGACAGCTGTCCGGACGAATTGCGGTGGAAGTACTGGCTGAACAGCGCATAGTTGTCCGGGTCGTACAGCGAGGCATCGCCCACCGTGCCGATCTGGTTCTTGATGCCGATCCACCAGAGGTCAATGCCAAAGGCCAGGTCCATGGTCGGCGAGAACTGCAGGCCGAAGGTCAGGCTCTTGCTCTTTTCCGGCTTGAGTTCGGTGTTGCCCCCGTTGCGCACCATGAACTGCGTCTTGCAGTTGAGCGTGCCGGCCGTCCCACCCGGGCACAGCAGCGGGTCGCTCACCGTGCTGGAGTTGGTGTAGGTGTTGGCGGCATGCAGCTCATACAGCGAAGGGGCACGGAAGCCGGTGGAGACCGAGCCGCGCACCAGGATCTCCTTGACGGGCTGGAAGCGGAAACTCAGCTTCGGATTGGTGGTGCTGCCGAAGTCGCTGTATTTGTCGTAGCGAACGGCGCCGGTGATGTCCAGCAGCTTGGTGATCGGCAGGTTCAATTCGCTGTAGACGGCGTAGACGCTGCGGCTGCCCACGCTGTTGGTGTTCGGATCCACGCCGGTGGAGTCCTGCACCAGGGTGGCGAAGTCGGTGTTGGCCAGCTGCGAGAACTTCTCGTGACGCAGTTCCGTGCCCACGGCCAAGGCGGCCTGGCGACCGGCTCCCAGCCAGTCCCCCACCTCGCGGCTGGCGTGGGCGTCGAAGTTGTAGGTCTCGCCCTTGCCGTACATCAGCGTGCCGGCCACACCGGCATTGCGGATGTAGGTGATGGCGTCCGCGCTCTGGTCGCCGAAGGGGTTGATGATGCCGTCCGCCACGCCGGCGGCGATCTTGCTGCCGTCGGCATAACCGTGGGTGAGCTTCTCGGTCACGCGGTTCTGGTTGTAGCTCAGCCCGGCGGAATAGTCCCAACCGGCCAGCGCGCCATCCAGCGAGGCGAGGAACCGCTGCTGCTGGTTGATGTTCTTGTCCTGGCGCGGGCCGCTGACCGTGTCACGCCACTTCACCGTGATGGGCTGGCTCTTGTCCAGCGCAGCGTTGTCCGGCCAGTACGGGCTGTCCGAGGTCATGCTCAGGCTGGCGTAGGGCACGGGGGCGATCTGGGTCTGCACCACGCTGCGGGTGACGAAGTACTCCAGGCCCAGCTGGTGATCGTTGTTCAGCTTGATCGTGCCCTTGAGCATGCCGGAGGCGCGCTCGCTTTTGGGCACATAGTCCACATACGACGAGGTCGTCATGCGGCAGTAGGTGCCGGCCTTGATCAGGTTGGTGCCGTTGGTGCAGTCCGGGGCCGCCGGGTTGTAGACGGTAATGCCCGTCCCTTGGTAGTAGTTGGCCGGGTCGGTGTTGGTGGACAGGCCGCCGGCATAGCGGGTGTTGTAGTTGCGCTGGCTGCCGCTGATGTGGTCCTGCTTCTGGTAGTCCACGAAGCCAAAGACATTGAAGCCGTCCTTGTCCAGGTCGCCATAGCCGTAGCCGACATTCAGGTTGGCCGCCTTGCCGCCCGACTTTTGCGGGCTGTCATAGCCCAGGTTCAGCGTGCCGCCGGTGAAGTCCTTCTTGGTGATGAAGTTGATGACGCCGCCGATGGCGTCGGTCCCGTACAGCGACGAGGCCCCGTCACGCAGGACTTCAATCCGCTCGATGGCGGCCAGCGGGATCATGTTCAGGTCAGGCGCCGACCCGTCGAAGGCATTGTTGGCAATCCGACGGCCATTGAGCAACACCAGGGTCTTGTTGGCGCCGATGCCGCGCAGATCGGCGAAGGAGGCCCCGCCGGTGGACGAACCCACCGATTGGCTGGTGCCCATGCTGGACTGGCTCGCGGTCAGCGTGCCCAGAATCTGCTCAACGGTGGTCAGACCCTGCTGGCGCAGTTCGGTCATCTTGAAGGTGGTCACCGGCACCGAGGTTTCCGCATCCAGCCGCTTGATGGCCGAACCGGTCACGACCACACGTTCCAGCGTCTGCTCCGCCTCCTGGGCCACGGCCGCCGATGCGGACACCGCCAGGATGGTGGCCACTGCCAGGCTCACCGCATTCAATTTGTGCATCTCACACACTCCTACTGGTTGGGATCCGGCCAGGGGATGGACTGGCGCGGCCACAAATAAAAAGGCCCCGCGGGTGGGCGAGGCAAAAAAGGAGTTTGCAGAGATTTCAGTGAATCGGGATGCCGTTGTGCGCGGCGCGCCCGAATATTCACTCAATCGACTTTATGGCGTCATAAGCAGGGGTTTGTCTGGATCTCGCGGGTCGTCCGCTTGCGACAGTTTCAAGCTTTACCGTTTCATTACCTGAGCAGAAATACGGGAGTTTATTTGTCAATATTGATGCACAGCGCGATATCGGAGAAACACGGTGATATTTATAAAGCGAATCAATGACTTGGGCGATGGCAGCCTTCGCTCTTTAAAACTTCGATGACTTGGCGGCACGCTGGAAATTACCGTGCGCGCGGATTTTCTTGTCCGCCACTTAACATGGACACCCATTACGTGGCGGCCCAGCAATCATTTAACGCAAGCGTTAATGCCAGACGTCCGCGCCGACATACAAAGAAAAAGGCCCGCGAGACAGCTCGCGGGCCTTTAGTTGGGTCGGAGGACCGTGGATCAGTCCATCGTGTAACGCAGCGTCAGGCGCCACTGGCGGCCACGCACGTCATACAGGCTGAAGTCATACAGCGAGGTGCTGCTGAAGCCAGGGTCATACGGCGGCAGACGGTCGAACACGTTCAGCACGCCCACGCTGGCTTGCAGCTGCTTGGTCACGTTGTAGCGGGCGAACAGATCCAGGGTGGTCTGCGAGCGCACGAACTCCGGGAGCACGCCGTTCTGGAAGGCCGGGTTTTGAGCCGTGAAGTAGCTCGCTGCCGCTGCCAGCTGACGGATGTGGTGGGTGTAGTTCACCGTGGCGGTCAGTGCCAGAGGACCATTGTCATAGTCCACCGACGCGTTGCCGCGGATGCGCGGGATGGTGTTGCTACCACCGTTGCTGCCCACGTACTCGACGCCGTCTTCCTTGAACGAGTCAATGTAGTTCACATTGCCGCGCAGGGTGAACTTGCCGTAGCTGGTCGGAATGCGCCAGGTGCCGTCGATGTCCCAGCCGTTGGTCGTGCGCTGCGACAGATTCTGATAGTTCGACAGAATCGTGGTGACCGCATTCGTTTCAGGATCACGAATGATGGTCGAGGTGGCCGGGCAGTTCGGGCCACCGCCCGGGCACGACTCGTCGATCAGGTCCTGGAACGAACGTGAAGCCACCACGTTGCGCCAGTTGATGTAGTACATGTCGATGCCCAAGTTGAAATTCTTGTTGGGCTCGAACACAACACCAAAGGTGCGGCTGGTCGACTTCTCGGCCTTCAGGTTCGGGTTGCCGGCGAACAGGCCGGACACGTTGCGGACAGCACCGTCTTCCGGATCTTCCACGCTGGTGAAGAAGGTCGCGACCGAGGGCGAGATTTCCGGCAGCGTCGGTGCACGGAAACCCTTGCCCCAGTTGCCGCGCAGCAGCACGCCGTCCATGGGCTTGAACTTCAGGCCCAGCTTCGGGGTGGTGGAGCTGCCGTAGTCGCTGTAGTGGTCATAGCGCAGGGCGGCCTGAGCTTCCAGGGACTTGAGCAGCGGCAGCGACAGTTCGGAGAACACCGACACGTTGTTGCGGCTGCCGTTGGTGGCCGTCACGCCCTGACCCAGGATGCCGCCGCCAGTGGCCAGCGCAGTGGGTTCGTCCTTCAGCTTTTCACGGCGGTATTCCGCGCCCAGCGCCAGGCCGATCTCACCACCAGGCATCTGACCGAAGGTCGTGTTGGCCTTGGTGTCGATGAAGCTCATGTCCGAGGTGGACTTGCGCGGGTTGGTCAGGCGCAGACCGTCACGCACAGCCTGGCTGTTGGTGGTCCACTTGTCCAGGTTGTAGAGCGAGGACGTGGACACCGGCACCGGCGGTTGCGGCGTGGTGGGCACGTTGAAGGTGGCAGCCGTGCCGGCCAGCGGCATCAGGTTGTAGCTGTTCGACGAGCTCTTGGTCTTGGAGTAACCCGCAGCGCTGTCGAAGTCCCACTTGCCGACGGTGTAGCTGGCGCCCACCAGCAGACGGGCCGCGTCGGAACGGATTTCCGTGTCGCGGGTGCCGACGTCGTTCAGCGCGCCGACATAACGGGCGTTGGTGGCGAACGGGTTGCCCGCCACACCCGGCGCGAAGGTGATGTTGTAGGTGTAGGGCGTCACCGTGTTGTTGGCGCCAGGAGCCAGACCGGTCGTGCCCGCGAAGAACGGGTTGGTGAAGGTCTGGTTGGTGTCCACACGGCTCAGGCCGACTTCCGCGTAGGCCACGGCGTCACCGGACAGCTGCTTGGTGCCGCGCGAGATCATGCCGTAACGCTCGGTGCCCGGCAGAGCGGTCAGCTGCGAGTTCTGGTCCTTCGTGCAGAAGGTGTTGGTCGCGGCGGACTGGGCCGCCACCACGGCGGCGCTGTTGGTCGCGGTGTTGATCAGACCGGCGGCCAGAGCTTCCGGACCCGTCATGACGGTGCCGTTGCAATCCGAGATGGCGCGGTAGTTCTGGGTCAGCGCGCCGGTGGACGACAGCTGGCGCCAGGTGCCCCCGGAGGTCTGCGAGATGAAGTTGCGGCCGCCAGCGTACTTGCGGAAGTCGCGGGACTTGGTGAACTCGGAGTCCGACTGCAGCACCAGGTCGCGCTTGTAGTAGTCCAGCGTGACGAAGACGTTGTAGCCATCGCTGGCCAGGTCGCCGAAACCGGCGGCGCCGGTCACGCGATAGTCGTTCTTGCCTTCAAACCAGCCGCCCGAAGCGGTCAGGTCCAGGCCCTTGAAGTCCTTGCGCAGGATGATGTTGACCACCCCGGCGATGGCGTCCGAGCCGTAAATGGCGGAGGCACCGTCCATCAGGATGTCGACCCGTTCCACCGCGCTGCTGGGGATGGAGTTCAGGTCAACGAAGGTGTCCTGCAGGTTCTGGGCGAAGCCGTAGCCGGCAACGCGGCGGCCGTTCAGCAGCACCAGGGTGGTCTTCTGACCCAGGCCGCGCAGCGAGATGCCGGCTGCGCCAGGCGCGAAGCTGTTGCTGAAGCTTTCACCGAAGCTGCCGGAGTTGGACGGCAGGTTGCGCAGCACTTCAGCCACGGTGGCTTGGCCGCTGCGTTCGATCTGATCGCGGGAGATGACCTGAACCGGCGAGACGGTTTCAGCGTCAATGCGCTTGATGTTGGAGCCGGTGACCTCAACACGTTGGAGCTGGGTGGTGCCCGAGGTGGAGGAAGCGTCGCCCTGCGTTTGGGCAAACACCTGCGAACCGTACAGACTCGCGGCCAACGCGGTCAGCGTCAGTGCAAGCTTGGGTGAAGTTTTCATATTCATCCTGTAAAGATGGGCCGTGGACCGCACGAGTGTGTCAACTGACTGCAAGTTGGCTGACTCGCAGCAACACCACTTGACAAGCAGTTCGCTCTACAAGTGTTGGTCCTTACAGGGCAAGCGTTTGCGTTCGAATGTCGCCCCTGACGGGCGATTACAGAGAGTCGCACCTGTTTAGCGTGGGGGACAGACCAGCACCGAAATGGGATATCAGGCCCCCTGCATGAGCGTACGGGTCGTTGCCTTTTGGCCACGTGCGTGGCAATGGGATGACGGGTTTGTTGCGGCTCGGTAACACCTGGTCGATTGGCGATCAGGGTTGTCCCCCGCGCTGAAGGGGGCGTTGCAGGGACGAAAAAAAACGGCACCGGAGAACCGGTGCCGTTCGGGCACGAATCCCGCCGTCCGAAACGGCGGCATTCGCGGGTCAGTCAGCGCATCAGAAGTTGTAGCTGCCGTTCACGTAGATCGTGCGACCCAGCGGGCTGGCGTAGCGCGGGTCGTAACCCACCTGGTGGCCCGACGAGTTGCGCAGCGTCAGCGGCGGCACTTCGTTGGTCAGGTTGTTGATGCCCAGACGGAAGTCCAGCGCCTTGTTGTAGCGATAGGTGGTCTGCCAGTCGAAGGTGATGAACTCCGGCACGTTCAGGGTCACCTTGGCGGCGGCACCGGTGGCCACTTCGCGGACGTCAGCGGTGGTGTCGGTGTAACCCGAGCGATAGTTCACGCGCAGCAGGTTGCTCAGCTTGCCCGAATTCAGGTCAAACGTGGCACGCACGACATTGCGGAACACCACGTTCTGGTCGGAGCCATAACGGCCCAGGCTGCTGGTGATCTGGTCGTTGGTCCCCTGGACGGTGTAGTCCGAGTTGATCATGTAGGTGCCGTTGACCGTGGTCGTCAGCTTGCCCAGACCTTCAACATTCAGGCGGCCTTCCACTTGCCAGTCCAGGCCCTTGTAGGTCGCCTTGCCGATGTTGATCGGACGCGAGATGAAGGCGTAGAAGGGGTTGGTTTCAGCCGGCAGCTGGTAGGTGGTGAACAGGTCCTTGTACTTCACCGGATCGGCGAAGGCCAGGTCGGGCGTCACGGCGCTGACGGCGTCGGTCAGCTTCACCTGCCAGTAGTCCACGCTCATGCCGAAGTTGCGGGTCGGGTCGAAGCGCACGCCGAAGGTGGCCTGCTTGGAACGCTCAGGCTTGAGACCTTCCGTGCCCACGGCCAGCTGCGTGTATTGCGACTTGCCGCCCTTGCAGGCGTCCTGACCCGGGTAGGGGCAGTTGTAGTTGCTGGCGGTCACACCGTTGGTCACCAGCGGCGCGGCGATGTCCAGCATGTCCGGAGCCTTGAAGCCGGTGCCGTAGGAGCCGCGCAGCAGGACCTGCTTGTTCACCTTGTAGCGGGCCGACACCTTGTAGGTGGTGGCCGACTCGTCCTTGCCAAAGTCGCGGTTGTTCTGCGCGTCCTTGATCTTGGTGATGGTGTCGTAACGCAGGGCGGCGTTCACTTCCAGGTCGCGGATGACCGGGATGACCAGCTCGGCGAAAGCGCCGTAGTTGTCACGCTCCAGGTCGTACTTCGGATTGGCCGAGAAGTTGTAGATGACGCCGTTGACCGCATCCGCCGAGGGCGTCTGCTTGTAGTGGTAGTTGCGGAAATCCACACCCGTGCCCAGCTTCACTTCACCGGCCGGCAGGTTGAACACCGTGCCCGAGGCACCGGCGTTCAGCGCCTTCATGGTGGTGGACGCCTTGCGGATCGAGCCGTGATAGATCGAGTTGTCGATCTGCGTCTGCACCGCGTCGGACACATTGCCGCTCGGGGCGAACGGATCGATGACGCCGCTGTTGATCAGCGTGTTGAATTCGGCCTTCTTGAAGTAGCCGCCGATGTACTTTTCATTCAGCGAGTTCTGCGACCAGGTGGCCGAAGCATTCACGTCCCAGTCGCCGATGGAGCCTTCGGTGCCGATGGCGATGTGCTTGCCGTCGGTCAGCGTCTGCGAATCGCGGGTGCCGAAGTCGTTGGCGCGGTACTGGGCCGACACGGACGACAGATGCGCGCGCTGGTCGGCGCTCAGGAACGGCTCGACATACTTGGTGTAGAGCGGCGAGGTCGTGCTGATGGCCACCGGCACGGGGTTAGCCGCGATACGGGCGATGACGTCGGTGCGGGTGTAGATCAGGTCGGAGAACAGCTTGAAGTTCTCACCCAGCTTCATTTCGCCGGACGTGAAGAACGAGTCGCGCTTGGTTTCCGGATAGACGTCGATGCTGCTGACGAAGTCATAACCGCAGGTCGCCGTGCCCGATGCGGCGTTGGCGCCGAACGGAACGGTGTTGCTGAGGTTGTAGTAGTTGTTCGGCGCGCACTGACCGTTGAGCTTCAGATACGGATTGAACGTGTAGCTGTCCGGGGCCTTGGTTTCGCTGCCGATGGCCTTGAAGCGGACCTGGGCGTTGGCCGGGTCGGCCGAGGCGCTGGTACGGTCGTAGACATAGGCCTTGCCGTTGAAGTTGAACGGCACCCAGGCGCTGCTGGCGAAGGCGCGGTCGGAGGCCTTCATCGAGTCCTGGATGTCGTGGCGGTAGGACGCCACCAGGCTGAAGCCGCTGTTGCTCAGGTCGCCCAGGCCATAGGTGATGCTGGCGGATTTGGCGGTGGCGCCGTTGCCCACAGGGTTGCTGTAGTCAACGCTGATGTTGCCGCCCTTCTGGTTGCGCTTGAGCACGAAGTTCACCACGCCGGCGATGGCGTCGGAACCGTACAGCGCGGAAGCGCCGTCGGTCAGCACCTCGATGCGCTCAATGGCGGCCATCGGGATGGAGTTCAGGTTGATGCGCGAGCCCGAGCCGGTCGGGGCCACGCGGCGGCCGTTCACCAGCACCAGGGTGTAGCTCTCGCCGATGCCGTGCAGCGACGCGGTCACGATGCCGCCCGAGTTGGAGCCGATCGAGATGTCGCCGACGGTGAAGCCCTGCATGGCAGGGATGCGCTGGACGAGGTCGGCCACGTTGGTGGTGCCGGTGGCCTTGATCTCTTCCTGCGTGATGATCTGGACGGGCAGCGAGCCTTCGTTGGCGAAACGCTTGATGCTCGAGCCCGTGATTTCGATACGCTCCAGTTGCTGGGTCTGCTCCTGAGCGTGTGCGGCCATCGAGACCGCCAGAATCGCTGCGGCCGCGCTGATGGCGCGGAATTGCGGCTTGTTCGCCATGTTCAAAAATCCCGAAAAGTTTGTAAAGCACGCTCGGCCCACCGTCGCGTCGCGGCGTACACCGAATGTGAACAAAACTTTACGGGCAGACGCCTGGGGGATTGACTCCAGGTTGACCCTTATTGCGCAGGCAAGTCAAACCGCTCCAAACGCCGTTAACTTTCCCCCACGCGAAGGTTCATGACTTTTGTCACAGCTTGTATGCACTACAACAGTGCTCAATGTCCGGCTTTTGCACGCTGTCGCCAGGCATGCAGCAGGGGTTCGGTATAGCCAGACGGCTGTTCTTTCCCCTTGAACACCAGATCCAGCGCCGCCAGGAAGGCGAAGCTTTGATCCGGCTGTGCGGTCATCGGACGGTACAGCGGGTCCCCAGCGTTTTGTTGATCGACTACAGATGACATCCGCGCGAAGCTGTCCCTGACCTGTTGTTCAGTGACGACGCCATGCAGCAACCAGTTGGCAATGTGCTGACTTGAAATGCGCAAGGTTGCACGGTCTTCCATCAGACCGACCCCATTGATGTCGGGCACCTTGGAGCAGCCCACCCCCTGATCGATCCAGCGGACCACGTAGCCGAGGATGCCCTGCACGTTGTTGTCGAGCTCCTGCTGCTTCTCCGCGTCGGTCCAGTTCGGCGACGCCGCCACCGGGATGGTGAGGATGCGCTCCAGCAGGGCAGAAAAGTCTTCGCTCGCGGCGGTGGCTTCGAGGCCGGCCTGCACCTGGGCCACGCTCACCTGGTGATAGTGCAGCGCATGCAGGGTGGCCGCGGTCGGGCTGGGCACCCAGGCGGTGTTGGCGCCGGCCTTCGGATGGGCGATCTTTTGCTCCAGCATCGCCGCCATCAGGTCCGGCATGGCCCACATGCCCTTGCCGATCTGGGCACGGCCCCGCAGGCCGGCCGCCAGACCGACCAGCACGTTGTTGCGCTCATAGGCCTGGATCCAGGGGGCGCTCTTCATGTCGCCCTTGCGCAGCATCGGTCCGGCCAGCATGGCGGTGTGCATTTCGTCGCCGGTGCGGTCCAGGAAGCCGGTATTGATGAAGGCCACGCGGCTGGGCGCCGAGGCAATGCAGGCCGCCAGGTTGACGCTGGTGCGGCGCTCCTCGTCCATGATGCCCAGCTTCACCGTGGACGCGGGCAGGCCCAGCAGCTGTTCGACCCGGCCGAACAGCTCGTTGGCGAAGGCCACTTCCGCCGGGCCGTGCATCTTGGGCTTGACGATGTAGATGGAGCCCTGGCGCGAGTTGCGCAGCCCCGAGCCCGACAGCTGCTTCAGGTCATGCAGCGCAATCAGCGTGGTGATGACCGCATCCATGATGCCTTCGGGAATCTCCTGGCCGCCCTCAAGCAGGATGGCCGGATTGGTCATCAGGTGGCCGACATTGCGCACGAACAGCAGCGAGCGGCCCGGCAGCACCACCTCCCCGCCCTGCGGCGCCTGGTAGCGGCGGTCCGGATTCAGGCGCCGGGTGATGGTCTTGCCGCCCTTGCTCACTTCCTCGGTCAGCGTGCCACGGAGGATTCCCAGCCAGTTCCGGTAGGCCAGCAGCTTGTCTTCGGCATCCACCGCCGCGATGGAGTCTTCCAGGTCCAGGATGGTGGACAGCGCGGCTTCCATCAGCAGGTCGGAGACGCCGGCCGGGTCAGTCTTGCCGATCGCCGATTGGCGGTCGATCTGGATCTCGATGTGCAGGCCGTTGTGGCGCAGTAGCACGGCAGTGGGGTCGCTCGCCTCACCCAGGTAGCCCACCAGGGCCGCGGGGTCGGCCAGCGACGCGGTGGCTCCGCTGCGCAGGGTAACGGCCAGTGCACCGCCCTGAATGCGGTAGCCGACCGCGTCCGCATGGGAAGCGCCAGCCAGCGGGGCCGCCTGATCCAGCACGCCGCGGGCAAAAGCGATGACCTTGTCGCCGCGCACCGGGTTGTAGCCGCCGCTGCGGGTGGCGCCATCGGTCTCGGGAATGGCGTCGGTGCCGTAGAGCGCGTCATACAGCGAGCCCCAGCGCGCATTGGCCGCATTCAGGGCATAGCGCGCATTGAGGATGGGCACCACCAGCTGAGGGCCGGCCTGGATGGCCAGTTCGGCATCCACGTTGGCGGTGGTCGCCTTGCGGTCAGCGGGCGTGGGCACCAGGTAGCCGATGCGGGTGAGGAAGGCCTTGTAGGCGGCCATGTCCTGGATGGGGCCGGGATGGGCGCGATGCCAGCCATCCAGCTCGGACTGCAGGCGGTCCCGCTCCTTCAGCAACGCCGCATTCTTGGGCGCCAGGTCATGCACCAGGGCATCGAAGCCGGCCCAGAACGTCTCCGGGCTCAGGCCGGTGCCGGCCAGGGCTTCGGTGTCGATGAACCGGGCCAGTTCGGCGTCGATCTGAAGGCGGTGGTGCTGAACGCGAGTGCTCATGGTGTCTCCCCGGCTGGGCATTGAGGTCAAGGATGGAGGGCTGCCAACTGCCATCGACTGTAGGACAGGAGCCGTGTCCGATTGGTGATGATGGCGGCAAGAGATCCCTGACTTTTTTGCACAAATAACAACGACTAGGGCTTTGATTCATTGCAGAGAACGACGCAACGACCACAATCAGCCGTCATGGACCGCCTCAAGCAGATGGAGTCGTTTGTGCTGGTTGCCACCAAGGGCAGCCTGACCGCCGCCGCCCAGGCCGAAGGGGTGGCGCCGGCAGTGATGGGCCGGCGGCTGGATGCGCTGGAGGCGCGGCTGGGCGTCAAGCTGTTGCTGCGCACCACCCGCCGCCTGAGCCTGACCCACGAGGGCAGCGCCTTCCTGGAAGACTGCCAGCGCCTGCTCACCGAATTCGACAACGCCGAGGCCAGCGTCACGGCCGGCGGCGTCAAGGCCAGCGGACATCTGCGGGTCACCGCGCCGGCGGGTTTTGGCCGCCGGCATGTCGCTCCGCTGGTGCCGGACTTCCTGGCCCGTCATCCGGAGGTGAGTGTGTCTCTCAACCTCAGCGACCGGGTGGTGGACATCGTCAACGAGGGCTTCGACTGCGCGGTGCGCGTGGGCGACCTGAGCGACTCCAGCCTGATCAGCATGCGTCTGGCCGACAACCGCCGGCTGTGCGTCGCCGCCCCGGCGTATCTGCAACGGGCCGGCATTCCCCGCCATCCGTCGGAGCTGGCCCGCCATGAATGCCTGACCCTGAGCTCCGACGCCAGCCAGACCCGTGGCTGGGCCTTCCGGGTGGACGGGCAGGTTCAGCACCTGCGGCCCAGCGGCCGGATGGACTGCAGCGACGGCCAGGTGCTGCACGACTGGTGCCGCCGGGGCCTGGGGCTGGCCTGGCGCAGCACCTGGGAGGTGGCGCAGGAGATCCGCAGCGGTCAGCTGCTCAGCGTGCTGGACGACTTCGCGGCGCCGCCAAGCGGTATCTTCGCCTTGGTGTCCCAGCGCAAACACCTGCCCTTGCGGGTGAGGCTGTGGATCGACTTCCTGAAAGAGCATTACACCCGCCCCAGTTACTGGGAGGGTCCGGCAACCCCGCAACCCTTCATGGAGAACGCATGAATCTCGAAGCCCTGCTGGCAGGCCTGCACATCCTGGCCATCCTGAGCCTGGTCGTGTTCTTGAGCAGCCAGGCGGCCCTGTGCCGCTCCGAGTGGATGAACGCCGCCGTGGTGACGCGGCTGACCCGGGTGGACATGATCTATGGGATCACCGCTGCGGCGGTGCTGGCCTCCGGGCTGTTCCGCACCTGGTGGGGCATCAAGGGAGGCGGCTGGTATTGGCACCAGCCGCTGCTGCACTTCAAGCTGGGGCTGTTTGTGGTGATCGGCTTGTTGTCGATCAAACCCACCCTGACCTACCGCCGCTGGGCCAAGACCCTGCAGGAGACGGGCCAGCTGCCGGACGAAGACGAGGTCAAGGCCACGCGACGTCTGGTGATGCTGCAGGCCCACCTGCTGCTGCTGATTCCGATTGCGGCGGTGATGCTGGCCCGCGGGGTGTGGACCCGGGGGTGACGGTGTGGGGCCCTGCCAGGCAGGGCCGCCGCGCGCTCAATGCGCCGTCAGGCATTCCTTCATGAAGGCCTTGCGCGCGTCACCAGTCTTCTTCTGATCGGCCGCGTCCTTGTTGCAGGCCGCCATCTTTTCCTGCTGCGGGGTCATCTTCTTTTCCGGCTCGGACTTGCCGGACAGGCAGGCCTTCATGAAGGCCTTGCGGTCGTCACCGGTCTTGCCCTTCTCCTTGGCTTCCTTGTTGCAACTGCTCATGCGCTGCTGCTGCGGGCTCAGTTCCTTCTTCTTCTCATCCTGCGCATGGGCCGGCGCCAGGATCGACAGGGACAGCAACAGGCTGGTGGTCAGGGTCAACAATGCTTTCATCTCATGCTCTCCTAGGGGGGTTGGGGAAAGGACCTCAGGGCAGTGAAACACAGTAACGAAGCACCCTCAAGCACAGTTGACCCGTGTCAGGTCCTGCACTGCCTCACATGATGCGGCGCGGATGGGCCAGTGCCTCATGCGCCAGATGGAGCCGGCGCACCAGCACCTGGATGAAAGCCCGGTCGAACCGGTGCTGGCACTCCGGGCTGAGCTGTCCGAGCGAGTCCGGGGTGAAGGACACCGTCGTGCAGATATCGGTCACCCGGATGTCGGTGCTGTGGCGGCGCAATTCCGGATTCGGCGCCAGATAGGCCATCTCGCCGACGGAGGTGCCGGCGCCCAGGGTGGCCACCAGGGCGCCCTCGCGCCAGACTTCCACCTCGCCCTGCGCAATGATGTGGAAGGTGTTGCCTTCCTGGCCCCGCTTGAACAGCAGATGGTCCAGCGGATACCGCCGCCAGCGCGCCCGTCGCACCACTTCCCACAGCTCCACGTCGCCGAAATTGACGAAGAATTCCAGGCCGCGCAGCAGGTTGAAGCGCTCGGAGTCCTTCACCTCGTTGAGCCGCGCCAGCGGCACCAGTTGCCGCGCCACCAGTTCCGACAGCGCCTGCCCGAAGGCTTCCCAGTCCGCATGACGCTCATGCGGATGCTTGGCCAGCGCCTTGAGGATGACCGCATCCAGCGCCTCGGTCACGCCGCCGCGCTGGCCCTGCATCGGCTGGGGCGCCTGGTGGTAGATCTGATGCATCAGCGCCATCTGGCTGGGCGCGTCGAACGGGGGGCGGCCGCAGATCATGTGATACAGCACGGCGCCCAATGAATAGATGTCGGCCTGGCAGCCGACGTCGCCGCCTTCGATCTGCTCGGGCGGCATGTAGGCCAGCGACCCCACGCGGTGGACCTGCGTCATCTCGGCATGCATGTTGAGCGCACTGCCGAAGTCGCTGACCTTCACATCGGTCACCTGCCCCGCGCTGTCCAGCACCGCCAGCAGATTGGCCGGCTTGATGTCCCGATGCACGACCCCCTGGCGGAAGACGTAGGACAGCGCCATGGCGCACTTGAAGCCCAGCTCCACGATCTGGTCCAGCGGCAGCAGCCGATCGGTGCGGCAGAAGTGCTTGAGCGTGACGCCGTGGACATATTCCATGACCAGATAGGGCGCATCGCCGTCCTGCACCGCATCCAGGATCTGCACGACGTTGGGATGCTGCAGCCGACCGGCCAGGGCAGCTTCGGAGGCGAAAAAGCGTCGGCTGAGCGTGTCTTCCTCCGCCCCCTGCCCCATCCAGCTGCGCATGCGCTTGATGGCGACTTCCTGGTCGCGGAACGGATCCACGGCCAGGAAGACGTCGCTGGTCGCACCCTCGCCCAGCCGGCGCAGCACCCGGTATTTGCCGATCTGCTCCGGCAGGTCGGCACCCGGCGCGGCCAGGGCGTCGACCGGACGGCTGTGGCTGGTGGAAAAGTCTGCAGGGGCGCTCATCGTTACAGGCATCCTGCCGCACAGGGTGACGAGCAGCAAGGGGCTGAACGGTCTATTACAGGACCTGCCCCCTAAAATGCGACACATGATCCAAGCCAAGCAGGAATTGCTCGACGCCCTGGGGACCGTGCTCCAGGCCTTGAGCCATGACGCCGTCGCCAACGGCGCGATCGCCGCCGCCCCGGTGGCCGCCTTTGAAACGCCCAAGCAGGCCAGCCACGGCGACTTCGCCTGTACGGCGGCCATGCAGCTGTCCAAGGCCTTGCGAAAGAACCCGCGAGAACTCGCCCAGACGCTGATCGCCCAGCTGCAGGAGCAGCCGGCGGTGCAGCGCTGGGTGGAGGCGCTGGAGATCGCCGGCCCGGGCTTCATCAACCTGCGGCTCACGCCTGCCGCCCGCCAGGCCGTCATCGGCGAGGTGCTGACCACGGCTGAGCGATTTGGCCAGCAGCCGGCGCATCCGGACTCGGTGCTGGTGGAGTTCGTCTCCGCCAATCCCACCGGCCCGCTGCATGTGGGCCATGCCCGCCAGGCGGCGCTGGGCGATTCGCTCTGCCAGCTGTTCAGCACCCAGGGCTGGACCGTCAGCCGCGAGTTCTACTACAACGACGCCGGTGTGCAGATCGCCACCCTGGCGCATTCCACCCAGGCGCGGCTGAAGGGGCTGAAGCCGGGCGATGCCGGCTGGCCGGAATCCGCCTACAACGGGGATTACATCCAGGACATCGCTGATGCGTTCCTGACCAAGGCCACCGTCAAGGCCGACGACCGCGAGTTCACCGCCTCGGGCGACATCAACGACCTGGACAGCATCCGCCAGTTCGCCGTGGCCTATCTGCGCCACGAGCAAGACCTGGACCTGCAGGCCTTCGGTCTGCGCTTTGACAACTACTTCCTCGAGTCCAGCCTCTATACCGGCGGACAGGTGGAAGACGCGGTCTCGCGCATCATCGCCAACGGCAAGACCTACGAAGACGGCGGCGCGCTGTGGCTGCGCTCGACCGACTACGGCGACGACAAGGACCGCGTCATGCGCAAGTCCGACGGCACCTACACCTACTTCGTGCCGGACGTGGCCTACCACGTCAACAAGTTCAAGCGCGGCTTCAGCAAGTGCATCAACATCCAGGGCACCGACCACCACGGCACGATCGCCCGGGTGCGCGGCGGCCTGCAGGCCACCGGCGTGGGCATTCCGCAAGGCTTCCCGGACTACGTGCTGCACAAGATGGTGACGGTGATGAAGGGCGGTGCGGAGGTCAAGATCTCCAAGCGGGCCGGCTCCTACGTCACGCTGCGCGACCTGATCGACTGGACCAGCCGCGACGCGGTGCGTTTCTTCCTGATCAGCCGCAAGGCCGACACCGAATTCATCTTCGACGTGGACCTGGCCCTCAAGGCCAACGACGAGAACCCGGTGTTCTACGTCCAGTACGCCCACGCCCGGATCTGCTCGGTGCTGCGCAACTGGGCGGACCAGGGCGGTGACATGGCCACGCTGAGAGAGGCCGACCTGAGCCTGCTGACGGCCCCCACCGAATATGCGCTGATGCAGAAGCTGGCGGACTATCCCCGCATGCTCACCAGCGCCGCGCAGGACCTGGCGCCGCATGATGTGGCGTTCTATCTGCGCGACTTGGCGGGTGCCTTCCACAGCTACTATGCGGCCGAACGTTTCCTGCTGGAGGACAACGCCGCACTGACCCGTTCCCGCATGGCGCTGCTGACGGCGACCCGTCAGGTGGTGCGCAATGCGCTGGGGGTGCTGGGGGTGTCCGCGCCGGAAGCGATGGCTCGAGATAACCAGGAGCATCAATGAGCAAGGAGAAACAGCGCGGCGGCTTCGCCATGGGCCTGATCGTGGGCCTGTTGCTGGGGCTGGGGATCGCGCTGGGTGTGGCGTTGTACGTGACCAAGGCCCCCGTGCCGTTCATCAACAAGCTGCCGCAGCGCACCGCTGAGCAGGACGCGCAGGAAGCCGAGCGCAACCGCAACTGGGACCCGAATGCGCCGCTGGCCGGTCGCGCGGGTGCCAAGGCGGCCTCCGGCATCGTGACGCCAGGCCCGGCGCCCGCCGTGGTGCCGCCGACACAGACGCCGCCGACCGCTGGAACCCCTGGCACCGGTGGCACGGCGGGGACGTCCACCAGTCCTTCCACGGGCAATGGCGGCCTGGTGCCTCCGGCCGTCGAAGGCCGCCCGCAGGCCCGGGTCGAGCCCAAGCCCAGCGACAAGCCCGCGGATAAGCCCGCCGACAAGCCTGCCGACAAGCCCGCCGACGGCGCTCGCGCCGCGAATGGCTATTTCGTTCAGGCGGGTGCCTTCGCCCGCATGGAAGATGCCGAGCAGCAGCGGGCCAAGCTGGCCATCCAGGGGTTTTCGGCCAAGGTGATGGAACGTGAGCAGTCGGGCCGGACGGTGTACCGGGTCCGCATGGGTCCTTTTGACAGCCGGGAAGAAGCCGAAAGCCAGCAGAAGAAGCTGGAAGGCGCCGGCATCGAAGCCAATCTGGTGGCAGTGCAGCGTTAATGCCTGCCTAAGTCTGAATCCCTAGCATCGCGGCGCCGGTATGGACCGGTGATCCGCAAAGGAAGCACAACATGAAGCGTCGCGAATTCACCCAGTTGTCGGCGGCCACGGCCTTGGCGGCCGGGACGGCGGGGGGGCTGCTGGTTCAGCCGGCTCTGGCCCAGGGGGGCCCGATTGAAGGCCGTCAGTACCAGCGTCTGGCCAACAAGGTGCCGGGTGGGGCGCCGGGCAAGATCGAGGTCATCGAGTTCTTCTGGTATGGCTGCCCGCACTGCTATGTGTTTGAGCCGACCATTGAGGCGTGGGCCAAGCAACTGCCGGCGGATGTGGTCTACCGCAAGGTGCATGTGGCCTTCCGCGAGAACGTGAAGATCCACCAGCGTCTGTTCTTCACGCTGGAGGCGATGGGCAAGGAAGCGCAGGTGCGTCCGGCGATCTTCAATGCCATCCACCGCGGCGGTCAGAGCCTGACCGACCCGAAGGCCATGGCGACCTTCCTGGCGCCGCTGGGTGTGGATTCGGCCAAGTTCATGGAGCTGTACAACTCGTTCACGGTGCAGACCAAGTGCCAGCAGGCGGCGAAGTTGCAGGACAGCTACAACATTGACGGCGTGCCGACGGTGGCAGTGGGTGGTCGTTTCCTGACCTCGCCGTCGATGGCGGGCTTCGGACTGCGCGTGAGCGAAGAGGAACTGGGCCAACGCGCCATCGCGGTCGCCAACTTCCTCATCGAACAATCCAGGAAGTCTTGAGCCCCCCAGATAGGTAAGGCCCCCCAGTCGCTTCGCTCCTGCCCCCAGGGGGCGCCTCCCAGCGGCCTGGCAAAGCCAGTTCCGCGGGAGTGGCTGGAGGGGCGCTACGGCGCTTCGCGCCGTGAGCTTGGGCGCGAAGGGTCTGTATTCGTGGGAGGGATGGGGCGGACGGAATGGAGGGCTAGAATGGTTGCAAGATTTGTGCCGCCAGGATTTGGATCATGCCCTTTTGTCGTCCCCTGCTGTTGTCCGGAGCACTCGCCCTGGCCCTGGTCGCGCCCTGGGTGCAGGCCGCCAAGGACGATCGTCAGAAGCCGCTGAACCTTGTGTTCGACAAGGAAGGCGAGGTCGATAAGGTCAAGCAGCGCGCAGAATTCAATGGCAACGTCATCCTGACCAAGGGCTCGCTGATGCTGCGCGCCGAACGGATGGACGTGCAGGAAACCAAGGACGGCTACTACCTGGCCTATGCCAACGGCGTGCCCAGCCGCCAGGTGCAGTTCCGCCAGGACCGCGAAACCCCCGGTGAACGCATCGAAGGCCGCGCCGACCAGATCGAGTACGACACCCGCTCCGAAACCATCCGCCTGATCGGCAACGCCGAAGCCAAAGTGATGCGCGGCGACCAGCTGATGCAGACCATGGCCGGCGCCACCCTCAATTACGACAACCGCACCGAACGGCTGCTGGTGGAAACCGGCGCCAGTTCGCCACACCCCAACGGTCGCGGCCGCGTGGTGCTGATGCCCAAGAACGCCCCCGCCGAACCGGCCTCCGCCGCCAGCAGCCCGCTGGGCCTGCGCCCCAGCCTCAACCTGACGCCGCGCCAGACCCCATGAGTGAAGCCCGAGCCTCCACCCCCAGAAGCCGCCTGCAGGCCTGGGGGCTGCAGAAGACCTATGGCGTGCGCAAGGTGGTCAAGGACGTCCACCTGGACCTGCACAGCGGCGAAGTGATCGGCCTGCTCGGCCCCAACGGCGCCGGCAAGACCACCAGCTTCTACATGATCGTGGGCCTGGTCCGCGCCGACGCCGGCGAGATCCAGATCGACGGCCAGCCCGTCCAGCGCATGCCCATCCACCAGCGCTCCCGCCTGGGCCTGAGCTACCTGCCGCAGGAAGCCTCCATCTTCCGCAAGCTGAATGTGGAGGAAAACATCCGCGCCGTGCTGGAACTGCAGCGCGACGACCAGGGCAAAGCCTGGCCGACCGCCCGCATCAATGCCGAGCTGGACAAGCTGCTGCAGGAACTCTCCATCGAGAAGCTGCGCGACACCCCCGCCCCCGCCCTGTCCGGCGGTGAGCGGCGCCGGGTCGAGATCGCCCGCGCCCTGGCCACCCAGCCCCGCTTCATCCTGCTGGACGAACCCTTCGCCGGCGTGGACCCGATCGCCGTGCTGGAAATCCAGCGCATCATCCGATTCCTGAAGCAGCGCGGCATCGGCGTGCTGATCACCGACCACAACGTCCGCGAGACCCTGGGCATCTGCGACCGCGCCTACATCATCAGTGAAGGCGCGGTGCTGGCGGAAGGCACGCCTCAACACATCGTCGAGCATCAGGACGTCCGCCGGGTCTATCTCGGCGAGCACTTCCGGATGTAAGCGCGGGAATGAGCATGAGGCCGACGCTACAGGTTCGCCTGTCCCAGCATCTTGCGCTGACGCCTCAGCTGCAGCAGTCCATCCGTCTGCTGCAGCTCTCCACGCTCGAGCTTCATCAGGAAGTCGAGCAGATGCTCGCCAGCAATCCGCTGCTGGAGCCCGACGAAGAACACGACACCGCCGTCGCCCCGCCCGGCGCAAGTCCGGCTGAACGGGTGTCCGACGAGCGGGTGTCCGACCGCGAGGAACGCAGCACCGACAGCGCCGAGACCGATGGCAGCGGCGATGCCGCCGGCGCTGAAGAGATGCGCGCCGAGGACTTCGGCACCACCGAGCGCGACGACTGGGAAAACGGTACCGAACGCGACGACTTCGACGGCATCCGCGAGCAGCCCTCCAGCAGCTCGGGCAGCAGCGGCGACGACGACGAGCGCCCCGAGACCGAAGCGCCGGATGCCTCGCTGCAGGACGTGCTGCGCGCGCAGATGGCCGGCATGCATCTGGGTGAGGTCGATCGGGCGGCACTGCTGGCGCTGATCGAATCGCTCAACGACGACGGCTACCTCGAAGACCCGCTGGACGACCTGGTGCTGGCCCTGCTCGGCGAAGAGTCTGACGAAGAGCAGCGCGAGCAGTTGCTGGACACCTTCAAATGCGCCCTCAAGTGGCTGCAGTCCATGGAGCCGGCGGGTGTCGGCGCCCGGGACCTGGGCGAATGCCTGGAGCTGCAGCTGCGCACTCATCCGCGCTCGCCGGAGCAGGCGCTGGCCATCGTCATCTGCCGCCGCCATCTGGACCTGCTGGCCAAGCGGGACTGGCGCCGGCTGATGTCCCTCACCGGCGCCGACGACGATCTGCTGCGCGGGGCCCAGGCCATGATCGCCACGCTGGAGCCCAAACCCGGCCGCCGTTTCGCGCGCAGCGACAACCGACCGGTGGTGCCGGATGTGATCGTGCAGAAGTCCGGTCGCGGGTTCCGGGTGATGATCAATCCGGATGTGCTGCCCAAGCTGCGCATCAACGAGCTGTATGCACAGGCGCTGCGGGCCACCCGCGGCGGCGTCAGCAATTCGCCGCTGGGCGGGCAACTGCAGGAAGCCCGCTGGTTCATCAAGAACATCCAGCAGCGCTTTGACACCATCCTGCGGGTCAGCGAAGCCATCGTGGAGCGCCAGCGCGGCTTCTTCACCCATGGCGAGCTGGCCATGAAGCCCCTGGTGCTGCGGGAGATCGCCGACGAGCTGGGCCTGCATGAATCCACCATCTCCCGGGTGACCACCGCCAAATACATGGCCACGCCCTGGGGCACCTTCGAGCTGAAGTACTTCTTCGGCTCCAGCCTATCGACGGAAGCGGGCGGCAATGCGTCGTCCACCGCCGTGCGGGCCCTGATCAAGCAGTTCATCGCCGCCGAGGACACCAGCAACCCGCTGTCCGACAGCCAGCTCTCCACCATGCTGGGCGAGCAGGGCATCACCGTGGCGCGACGCACCGTGGCCAAATACCGCGAAGCCCTGAAGCTGGCGCCCGCCAACCTGCGCAAGTCGCGCTGAAGCGGCTCGGTGGGACAATCCCCCCATCCAGCGGCACCGGCCGCGCCCGACTCCGACCCGTCCAGTACCCTCATGTCCACGCCCTCCTTCCATCTGTTCCTGCCCTGCCCTGCCGGCGTTGAGTCGTGGCTGGAGGCGGAGGTCCGCGAGATCCTGTCGGCGGACGAATGCCTGGAAGGCCCGAAGGCCTTCCGGGGCGGCGTGGGCCTGCTGGGCACGCTCGAGGCGGTGATGCGTCTGAACCTGCACAGCCGGCTGGCCCAGCGGGTGCTGGTGGAAGTGGCCTTCGGCGAGTACTACCAGGAAGACGACATCTATTCGCTGGCCAACAGCATCGACTGGAGCGCCTGGATGACGCCGCAGCAGACCCTGCGGGTGGACACGACGGCGCAGCATTCCCCGCTGCACAGCCTGAATTTCGCAACGTTGCGGGTCAAGGATGCGGTCTGTGACGTGATGCGGGAGCTCACCGGCGAGCGGCCCAGCGTCGACACCCGCTGGCCCGACCTGCCGCTGCAGCTGCACCTGACCGAGCAGCACGCCACGCTGTATGTGGACAGCTCCGGCGAGCCGCTGTTCAAGCGCGGCTGGCGGGAAGACAAGGGCGATGCGCCGCTGAAGGAAACACTGGCGGCGGCGATGCTGGCGGCCGCCGGCTGGAAGGGCACCCCGGAAGAAGGCGGCGCACTGCACGACCCGTGCTGCGGCTCCGGCACCATCGTGGTGGAAGCGGCGACGATTGCCTGCGGCATTGCACCCGGCATCCAGCGGCGCTTCGCCTTCGAGAAGCTCAAGCCTTTCCAGCCCCTGCTGCCGGCCTGGCGGACGATGAAGGATGAAGCCCGCGCCGCCGAACACCCGCCGGCCGTGCCGCTGTTTGCCAGCGACGTGGCCTTCCGGATGGTGGACTTTGCCCGCCGCAATGCGCAGCGCGCCGGGGTGGAAGCCTTCATCCAGTTCAACGGCGGCGATGCGCTGGAGCGTCCGGCGCCCAAGCTCCCGGACGACCTGCCGGGCACGCTGATGCTGAATCCGCCCTATGGCGAGCGGATCGAGGTGCGCGGCAAAGCGGGCAACCGGGGCGGTTTTGACGGGCTGTCCGAAGAACGGGATGCGGGGGATGACTTCTTCCCCCGGCTGTCCGCCCACTGGAAGCGGGCCTACACCCAGCATCCGGCCGGCTGGACGGCCTGGCTGCTGTGCCCGGAGATGAAGTTGCCGAGCAAGATGCGCCTGAAGGAATCGCGGCGCGTGCCGATGTGGAATGGCCCGATCGAGTGTCGGCTGTTCAAGTTTGATCTGATCGCAGGATCGGCCCGGAAACCTTCGGTAGAGTCAGACGCCTCGCGCTAATACGGCTGAAGCAGCTGGGGCTGGCGGCACTTCTCAACGTGCCATCAATACACGCTCAATACAGGCTGAATGGGAGCATTGCCATGATCCGCGCGGAACTGGGCGAATCTCTGGAGGCGTACGTGTTGGAACTGGTCAGAACGGGTCAATTTGGATCCGAAAACGAAGTCCTGAAAGCAGCGGTTGCGCTGCTTCAGCAGCGTGAACAAGCCTTGTCCAGCTTTGATGCGGACCTGCGACGCCGTCTCGCGTCCGCCGATCAAGGGCAGACCCTCCCCGCGGAAGAGGCCTTTGCGGCGCTACGCCGACAGTTCCCAGATCCCGACCCCTCAGGCACTGCATGAAGGTACGCCTCCATCGGGAGGCGGTCGCTGACATCGAGGGCATTGCGAACTACCTGGCGGCGCAGAATCCGGCTGCCGCCGCTCGCTTCATTGCGGAGTTGGAGGACAAAGTCATGGGCCTGAGCACCATGGCCCATGCCTTCCCGTTCCTGCATGGGTATGAGCAACAGGGCATCCGCAAACGGATCCATGGCCGCTACCGCATCCTCTATCGAATCACTGAAAGTGGGCACGCCGAAGTCGTACGTGTGTTGCACACGGCGCGGGACCTCGTCGCCGCTTTCCTCGATCATCCCTTATGAGGTCGCCGCAACGCCCTCAATACCGCCCAGCGCGATCCACCCCAGCACCGCGAGCGGGGCGGTGTCGGCGCGCAGGATGCGCGGGCCGAGTTGCACCGCCTGGAAGCCCCGCGCACGCGCCGTCTGCTCTTCATCAGCACTGAGGCCCCCTTCCGGGCCGCTCAGCACCACGATCGGCCCCTGAGCCTCGCGGCTGCGGGCCGACAAGGGTTCGGCCGCGACCGGGCTCAGCAACCAGCGACGCTCCGAGGCCTCAGCCCCCGACATGGCCAGCGGGGCCAGGCCCGCCAGCCACGCGGACAGCGTCATCACCGGCGCCACCTGCAGCGGACGCGTGCGCCCACACTGCTCCGCCGCAGCGATGGCCACGCCCTGCCAATGCTGCTGCTTCTTCTGCGCCCGATCCCCGGTGAGTCGCAGCACCGAACGCTCGCTCATCAAGGGCTGGATGGCCGTGGCCCCCAGTTCACAGGCCTTCTCCACAATGCCATCCATCCGGTCGTTGGCCGGCATGACCACCGCCAATGTCACCGACGGATGCAATTCGCGGTTGACGCTGTGGCGCTGTCGCAGCACCACCCGCACCTCGCTGCGGCCCATGGCGGTGACTTCCGCCGTCCACTCATCGCCACTGCCGTCAAACAGCATCACCTGCCCCCCGGGCTGCAAGCGCAACACCTGAACATGGCGGGCCGCACCGGGCGGCAGGGCGAAATCTTCATCCGGAGCCACCGCCGACAGCGGCTGCTCCACAAACAGTCGCGCCACCGCACTCACCCCTTCTGACGGCCGATCCAGTCGGAGAAGGTGGCCAGGAACTTGCCCATGAAAGCCTCGGTATCCGGCTTTGCGAAGCCGCCATCGGCGGTAAACATGTCGCTAGCGCCGCCCACATACATCTCGGGCGTGGGCAAGGTGGCCACATTCAGGCAGACCAGCACCTGACGCAGATGGTGGTGCGCGCCAAAACCGCCCAAGGCGCCCGGCGACAGGGTGATCACCGCCCCGGGCTTGCCGTTGAAGGCATTGTGACCATAGGGGCGCGAGCCCACGTCCAGCGCATTCTTCAGCACGGCCGGAATCGAGCGGTTGTATTCGGGACTGAGGAACAGCACCGCATCCGCGGCCTTGATGGTGGCGCGGAATTCGGCATAACCGGCCGGCGGCGACGCCGCTTCATCGTCGTTGTAGAAACTGAGATGGCCGATCTCGACCACCCCCAGCTTCAGCGACGGCGGCGCGATCTTTTGCAGGGCCAGCGCCAGCTGGCGGTTGTAGGAGCCTTTGCGCAGGCTGCCGATCAGCACCGCGACGCGATACGGTTGGGACATGGGCAGACCTCCTGGGGAAAATTCAATGGAATCCCAGTGTCTCACGCAGTTCGTGCGCCGCTGCGTCGCCCTTGGTCGCGCGGATGCGATCCACGACATCCAGCGCCAGCGTCTGCAATTGCTCGAAGTCGGTGCATTGCTCCACCTCCAGCGCCAGCCGGTAGCCCTTGAGCAATCCCTGCTGCTTGGCGAACACGGTCAGCGCCGTGTAGAGCTGCTGGAAATCCAGTGCGGAGACTGGCGCCCCCATCGGGCGGGTGCTGCTGACCGGCATTGGCCGCGAGGCCGTCGCCACACTGCCGGGTGCCAGCGTCGAGGCCGGCACCTGCGAATGCGCACTGGACGGCGCAGCCGACCGCGACGGCGTGGATCCGGCCGAAGCCAAGCCCGCGCCGGAGGACGCAGCTGCGCCTGCACCGGCACCAGCGCCCACACCCGCAGCGGCGGCCCGACCGGCCGCCACCGCAGGCGCGACCAGTCGATGCTGCAGCAGCAACTCCAGATCGGCAGGCGTTGCCCCTTGCACCATGCCCAGCCATTGGCCCCCGGTCTTGGTCGGGTCGATCACCAACAACAGGTTGCGTGCAATGCGGCCCTGGACCAGGGCTCTTGTCTTGATCTCCGCCCGTCCGGCCTCAGACTTCTCGTAGCGTTCTTCCAACACGGCCATCCCTCCTCAGGACCGCGAAGCTTAGGCCGTCGCGGGCGCCGCGGAGGCAGGGAAACTGCTACTTTTTGTCGCGCAGTTCGCGCCGCAGCACCTTGCCGACCGGGGTCTTGGGCAGTTCGGTGCGGAATTCGATGATGCGGGGCCGCTTGTAGCCGGTGAGGTTGGCTTCGCAGTAGGCCTTCACATCCGCCTCGGTCAGCGCCGGGTTCTTGCGGACGATCACCACCTTGACGGCTTCGCCGGCCTTTTCGTCGGGCACACCGACGGCGGCGCATTCCAGCACCCCCGGCATCAGGGTCAGCACATCCTCGACCTCGTTCGGATAGACGTTGAACCCGCTCACCAGGATCATGTCCTTCTTGCGGTCCACGATGCGGAAGTAGCCCCGCTCGTCCACCGTGCCGATGTCACCGGTGCGGAAGTAGCCGTCCGAGGTCATGACCTTGGCGGTTTCGTCCGGGCGTTGCCAGTAGCCGGCCATGACTTGCGGACCGCGGATGGCGATTTCGCCGGAGCTGCCCAGCGGCACCTCGCGGCCGTCGTCATCCAGCAGCGTGACTTCGGTGCCGGGCAGCGGCAGGCCGATGGAGCCGGTGTAGGCGGTGCTGTCGGTCGGGTTGCAGCAGGCGACCGGGGAGGTCTCGGACAGTCCGTAGCCTTCCACGATCGGGCAGCCGGTCTTGTCCAGCCACTGCTTGGCCGTGGCCTGCTGGACCGCCATGCCGCCACCCACCGAGATCACCAGGCCGCTCCAGTCCACCGTGCCGAAGGACGGATGGTTGGCCATCGCCATGAACAGCGTATTGACCGCCGGCAGGCTGTGAAAGCGATGCTGGCTCAGTTCCTTGAACACGGCCGGCAGGTCCCGCGGATTGGGGATCAGCACATTGCAGCCGCCCACCCGCATCGACAGCATCAGGTTGGTTGTGAAACCGAAGATGTGATAGAGCGGGAGCGCGCAGATGCTGACCAGTTGCTCGCCCTTGGGGATCTTGCGCAGGGCCGGCTGGTACCAGGCCTCGCACTGCAGGGTGTTGGCCACCAGGTTGCGATGCAGCAGCACCGCACCCTTGGAGACGCCGGTGGTGCCGCCGGTGTACTGCAGCACGGCGATGTCGCTGGGGCCCACGACCGGGCGCGAATAGGTCTTGCCGCGGCCTTGCGCGAGGGCGTCGTTGAAGCGCACGGCGGTGGGCAGCTCGAAGGCCGGCACCAGCTTCTTGACCTTGCGCACCACGTAGTTGACCACGGCGCCCTTGATGAAGCCGAGCATGTCGCCCATCGAGGCCAGCACCACATGCTTGGTCGGCACATGGGCCAGCACCTGCTGCAGCGTCGCGGCAAAGTTCTCGATGATGACGATGGCCTTGGCACCAGCGTCCTTGAGCTGATGCTCCAGCTCACGCGGCGTGTATAGCGGGTTGACGTTCACCACCACAAAACCGGCCCGCAGCACGGCCGCCACCGCCACCGGATATTGCGGCACGTTGGGCATCATGATGGCGACACGGTCGCCCTTCTCCAGCCCCAGGCCCTGGAGATAGGCGGCCAGGGCACGGGAGGCCTCATCGATCTGCGCATAGCTGACCGAGCGGCCCAGCATCTTGTAGGCCGGTTGCTCCGGGAACTGCTTGAACGCAGCTTCCATCAGCTCGACCAGCGAAGGATAGACATCCGCATTGATCTCGGCGGGCATGCCAGCCGGATAGTGCTTCAGCCAGGTTTTCTCCATTGTTCTGTCTCCAAGGTACGGCGCGGATTCTCGCTGATCCCTGTGCGCCCCCCATCAGGGGATTCGATACACCGCACAGAGGCACGCCAATGGTGCGCGAATTCAGGGCCAATTCGGTGCTGGATCCCTGCATTGGCGATGAGGTCGGCACCATACGACGCGCGTCGGCCCCGTGGCACCCCTAGGGTGGGTTCACTAATCCATGGCGCGGCGCCGGTGGCTATGTCCTTCAGCGCAGCGGCATCCAGACCGCCAGTTCGGTCCCGGGCTCGGCACTGCCGTCGGTGGGGGCGCGCCATTCAATGCGGGCCGAGATGCGATCGGCCCGGCGCCGCATGCCGCGCAGGCCGTGGCCGTCGCGCCGCTGCTCGGGCAGGCCGCGGCCGTTGTCGGTGATCATCAGCGTCACCCCGGCGCCGTCGTCGTCCACCCGCGTCGCAAAACGGACGCGGGTCGCTTTCGCATGATGGATGACATTGCTCAGCGCTTCCTGGACGATGCGGATCAGCTCGCGTCCCCCCGTCCCGCGCAGCCCCGGCACCAGCGGCACATCCGCCAGTTGCCAGTCCAGCGTCAGGCCCGCGGCGGCCAGGCGAGGCCCCATGCGGTGACGCAGGTTGGCCAGCAGCAGGGTCAGGTCGCCGTCGGTGACGGCCAGTGCATCCACCGTCAGCCGCATTTCGCGGATGCATTCATCCAGCACCTCCACCAGCGCCTCGGACGGCACGCCGCGTTCGGCACTCAGCCGCGCGGTGACCAGTTGCGAGCCCAGGCCGTCGTGCATCTCCTGAAGCAGCCGCTCCCGTTCCTCGGCGGCGGTGCGTTGCCGCTCGCTGTCCTGCAGTTCCTGCCAGCGGGCCTGCAGCTCGCGGGTGCGGTCTTCCAGGGACCGCTCCAGCACCACACGGGCCAGGGCCTGGTCCCGCAGCGAGCCCACAAAACGGCGCTGCAGCGCCACGCCCGCCATGGCGATCAGCACCGCATGGCCCACCACATTGATGTCCACCACACTCAGCTGCTGGGAGGCGACCAGCGCGAAGTAGCTCACATAGACCCAGACCCAGGTCGACAACGCCACCGCCAGTGCGCCCACCAGCGGCGCGGCGGCTCGGCTCTCGAGCGCCGCACGGGCCGCGATCACAGTGGCGGCCAGCAGCACCAGGCAGCGGCTGCCCAGAGCCCACCAGGGCCACGGCGTGCTGAAGTCGGTCCAGCTCCAGCCCATCACCGCTGCCGTGCCGTCGATCAGGATGGCCAGGGTCAGATAGGTGACGACCGCCTTCAGCACCCATCGCGATGAATGTCCATTGAGCCGCACCACCAGGAACAGCAGCAGGCCCTTGGACACCACATCCGCCACGTCCAGCACCAGTCGCCACCAGGGCGCGGGCAGCAAGGCGCCGTTGAGCAGATAGGGCGACATCAGTACCGCCAGGCAGATGCAAAAGAGACCGGTGATCCCATAGAGCCATTCCTGCCTCAGGGCCAGCCACACCAGCACCATGAACAGGCCGATGGCCAGCCCGCCCAGCGCGGTGGTCACCCGCAGCACCTGCCAGAAGCGGCGCCCTTCCTGCAGCGCACGCATCTGCGGCGCCGGCCCCAGCAGCGGTGCGGAGAGTCCGGCGCCTTCAAAGCCGGGCCGCACCAGCCGGATGCTCAGGCGGTGGTCGCCGGCCCCCAGCAGGGCCGGCGGAATGCTGACCTGCATGCGACGCCCGGCCAGCAGCAGGCCCCGCTGGGCGAAGTCATCTTCATCCTCGGCCGTGAAGCCACGACCCATGCTGGAGTTGGCCAGCAACTGACCGTCCAGGTAGATGCTGGCGGCCGGGCGATGCTGGATCACCAGCCAGTGCGGCTGTTCCGCCGCCTTGGCCATCTGGAAATCAATGGCGAACCAGAGCGGGCCGGGCGCTTCGGATTCGTGGATCTGCACCGGCAGATGATGGGGGCGCGCCTCGGCATCGATCGGCCCGGCGACCGCGCCCGGCACCTGACGCGGATCCACCGCACTGCCGGGCAGCAGCCGCGCATCGGTCAGGCGCACCACCTGCGGCGGCAAGGCCGTGCCGTACTGCTGGGACAGCCGATGAACCGCCCACAGCAGGGCCAGCGGCAGCACCAGCAGCAGCACCAGCCGGCGTGCGCGGACTGCCTCCATGAAGGCTCACTCCACGGCCTTGAGCATGTCCTCGACGACCTTCTTGGCATCGCCGAAGACCATCATGGTCTTGTCCATGTAGAACAGCTCGTTGTCCAGGCCCGCATAACCGGCGGCCATCGAGCGCTTGTTCACGATGACGGTGCGGGCCTTGTAGGCTTCCAGGATCGGCATGCCGTAGATGGGCGAGCCCTTTTGCAGCGCCGCAGGATTCACCACGTCATTGGCCCCGAGGATGATGGCGACATCGGTCTGACCAAACTCCGGATTGATGTCTTCCATTTCATGCACCTGGTCGTAGGGCACTTCCGCCTCGGCCAGCAGCACGTTCATGTGGCCGGGCATGCGTCCCGCCACCGGATGGATGGCATAGCGCACCTGCACGCCCTTGGCAGTGAGCTTCTGCGCCAGTTCCTTGACGGCATGCTGGGCGCGCGCCACCGCCAGGCCGTAGCCCGGCACGATGATCACGCTCTCCGCATTGCCGAGGATGAACGCGGCATCGTCCGCGCTGCCGCTGCGCACATTGCGCTGGACCGCGGCGGCCGCCGCTGCACCCGGTTCAGCACCGAAGCCGCCCAGAATCACATTGAAGAAGGAGCGGTTCATCGCCTTGCACATGATGTAGCTCAGGATGGCCCCCGAGCTGCCCACCAGCGAGCCGGCAATGATCAGCATGCTGTTGTTGAGCGAGAAGCCGATGCCCGCCGCCGCCCAGCCTGAATAGCTGTTGAGCATGGACACCACCACCGGCATGTCGGCGCCGCCGATGGGGATGATCAGCAGCACGCCCAGCGCGAAGCCCAGCGCGGCCACCAGCAGAAAATCGACCCAGCTCTGCGAATGCCAGAAGCCCGCGATGAAGGCGAGCGCTGCCAGACCCAGCACCAGGTTGAGCAGATGCTGCCCACGGAAGACCACCGGCGCGCCCTGGAACAGACGGAATCGGTACTTGCCGCTGAGCTTGCCGAAGGCGATGACCGAGCCGGAGAAAGTCACCGCGCCGATGAAGCAGCCCAGCGCCAGTTCAATGCGATTGCCCCCCGGCAGCGGCTCGCCCGGCTGCGCAATGCCCAGCGCATGCGGCTCAGCCACGGCCGCCACAGCGATGCACACCGCCGCCAGACCGATCATGCTGTGCATGAAGGCCACCAGCTCCGGCATCTTGGTCATCTCCACCCGCTGCGCCATCACTGCACCGATGCCGCCTCCCACCACCAGCCCTGCCAGCACCAGGCCGAATCCGCCCCCATGCCCGCCAGCCAGCTTGACGATCAGGGCCGCCGTGGTGAACACCGCAATCGTCATGCCGGCCATGCCGAACAGGTTGCCGCGGATGGAGGTGGTGGGATGCGACAGGCCCTTGAGCGCCTGAATGAAGCAGACGCTGGCAATGAGGTAGAGCAGCGTGACGAGATTCATGGACATGCGGGAGCTCCGGATCGCGGGAATCGAAGGGGATCACGAGGCGGGCGGGGCGGTGCCCCTCGCCGGGTCGGCCTACTTCTTCTCTTTCTTCCTGAACATCTCCAGCATGCGGCGGGTGACCAGAAAGCCGCCGAACACATTCACCGCGGCCAGGGCCACCGCGGCGGTGCCCATCACCTGGCCGAGCAGGGTGTCGGTGAGCGCCGCCGCGAGCATCGCGCCGACGATGACGATCGCCGAGATCGCGTTGGTCACCGCCATCAGCGGCGTATGCAGGGCGGGCGTGACGGTCCACACCACGTGATAGCCGACATAGATGGCCAGCACGAAGATGGTGAGGTTGATCAGGGTGGGAGAGACAGCGTCCATCGGATCCTCCGAGGTGAGTGGTTCAGGCGCCCCGCCTAAGGGCGCAGCAGCCGGCCCTCATGGGCCACCAGGCAGGCAGCGACGATGTCGTCGTCCGGCGGCAGCACTACGCCGCCCGGCCCCGGCAGCACCAGCTTGAGAAAGTCCAGCACATTGCGCGCATAGAGCGAGGACGCATCCGCCGCCACCAGAGCCGGCAGATTGGTTTCCCCCACCAGCGTGACGCCGTGCTTGACGACGGTCTGACCCGGCTCGGTCAGCGGACAGTTGCCACCGGCTGGCGCCGCCAGGTCCACGATCACCGAGCCGGCCTTCATCGACCGCACCATCTCTTCGGTGACCAGCACCGGCGCGGACCGGCCCGGGATCAGCGCCGTGGTGATCACCACATCCGCCTGGGCGACGCGCTTGGCCACCTCCTGCTGCTGTCGGGTCAGCCAGCTGGCCGGCATCGGACGGGCGTATCCGCCGACGCCTTCGGCTGCTTCGCGTTCCTCGGGGGTTTCGTAGGGAACGTCGATGAACTTGGCGCCCAGCGACTCGACCTGTTCCTTCACCGCCGGACGCACATCCGACGCTTCAATCACCGCGCCCAGCCGCTTGGCCGTGGCAATGGCCTGCAAGCCCGCGACCCCCACGCCCAGCACCACCACCCGCGCCGCCTTGATGGTGCCGGCGGCCGTCATCAGCATCGGGAACAGTCGCTGATAGTGGGAGGCCGCAAGCATCACCGCCTTGTAGCCGGCGATGTTGGCCTGGCTGGAGAGCACGTCCATGCTCTGCGCCCGGGTGGTGCGGGGCGCGGCTTCCAGGGCGAAGGCGGTGAGGCCAGCATCGGCCAGGCGCTGCAGGCCCTCGCGGTCGAAGGGGTTGAGCATGCCGACCAGCGCCGCGCCGCGCTGGACCCCGCCAAGCTCCTGGGCATCCGGCGCGCGGACCTTGAGCACCAACTCGGCCCCCAGTGCCTGGGCCGCCGCCCCGATCTCCGCACCCGCGGCGCTGTAGGCTTCATCCGTGGCGCTGGCCCGCAGACCGGCCGACGCCTCCACCACCACCCGGTGCCCCTGCGCGACCAGCTTCTTCACCGTCTCCGGCGTCGCGGCCACACGTGTTTCTCCCGCCGCGGTTTCGCGCGGCACACCGATCAGCATCTGGAATCCCTCCACTCTGCATCCGGAGACAGGCGCCCACACTTCGGGCGGACTGAACCGGCGTGACCTCGTCCGCAGAGACGAGCACCGCCATGGCTCAGCCTTGACGGGCCAAGCTTACCGGCGGGCTCGTGCGAAATACGCCCCCTGAGGCCAGGGATTTCACTAGGAAAGCGCCGGCATGTCCCCGCAACCTCGTCACAACAAAACCGCAAAGCTGTTGCCAGTTGCAAGCACCCGTCCACGAAACGCCCGGTCGAACGTTGATTGAAGGTAGAAAGGAGCCACCATGCTCAAAAAGATCCTGTTTGCCTCCGCCGTGGCTGTGACGGCCCTGGCGGCTCCTGCCTTGTCGCACGCCGCGGATGTCGGTGTGTCCGTCACCATCGGCCAACCCGGCTTTTATGGCCAGATCGACATCGGCAATACCCGGCCCGAAGTCGTGTATGCCCAGCCGATGATCATTGAACGGGTACCGGCCCCGCCGCCCCCGATCTATCTGCGCGTCCCGCCGGGCCACCAGAAGAACTGGCGTCGGTACTGTGCACAGTACGGCGCCTGCGGACGGCCGGTCTACTTTGTGCGGGACAACTGGTACAACAACGTCTATGCGCCGCAGTACCGCCGCGAGCATCCGCACGGACCCGGCGGCCCCCGCGGGCCGGAATGGCGGGATGACCATCCGGGCAAGGGCCATGGCCATGGCCATGACAAGGACGACTGGCGCGATGACCGCAGGGACGATCGCCGCGATGATCGTCGTGACGACCGCAGGGATGACCGACGTGATGACCGCCGGGACGACCGACGCGGCCCGGATCGGGATCACCGCTGAGGCGGACGCAGCGCCCACGCTTCGTGCCCAGCGCGGCGCAAGGGCCTCACTGGCCTGAAAGCCATCACTGGCCCGAGGGGCCTGACGCCCCACTTGCACGACAACGGCCCTTCGGGGCCGTTTGTCATGGGGGAACCGGCCTCCGGCCCAGATCGGTCGCGTCCCCGCAATGTAGGTCTCCCGATTCGCGGGCCGTCACGAAGAACAAGCACAATGACGCCCCATCAAACAACCCATCCCGGCTGGCGGACGGCGGTCAGGCCCTGACCGGCGGACAGGACCCGCAGCGCCGGGTCCGGTGAGGAGATCCATGACCGAACGTTTCAAGCCCAGCTTCACCGTGGCTGCCGTGATCGAGAGGGACGGCCGCTATCTGCTGGTGGAGGAACTGACCTCCGAAGGCCTGCTGCTCAACAATCCGGCCGGCCATCTGGAACAGGGCGAATCCCCCGTGGAGGGCGTCTGCCGGGAGGTGCTGGAAGAGACCGCGCGTCCGTTCACGCCCACGGCCTGGCTGGGGGTGTACATGTCCCGCTTCCTGCGTCCGGCCCGCGGCCAGGACGTGACCTATGTGCGGATCGCCTTCGTGGGCGAGGTGGGGGAGCAGATTCCCGGCCAGGCCTTTGATGAGCCGGTGCAGCGCACCTTGTGGATGACCCTGGACGAGATCCGGGCCTGCCGGGAGCGGCATCGCAGCCCCCTGGTGCTGCAATGCATCGAAGATCATGCGGCTGGACGGCGGCTGCCGATGGAGGCGCTGCACACCCACCCGTCGCTCTACCACCCGCCGGAACATCGCTGAAGACATCGCTGAAACGACGCCCTGCGGGAAGGCAGGCGCGGCCGGACCGGTCTCAGAAGGTCATGGCGGCGCTCGCGGCCTGATCCAGCCGCTCTGAATGACGGCGACCGGCTTCCAGTTCATTGATGGCGCAGCGCGACAGCGTCACCAAGGCTTCGCGCTGACGCTCCCGCAGCCGGCGTGGCAACCGGTCCAGCACACACAGCGTGCCGACGAGTTCACCACCCGACAGGGCCAGCGGCACCGCGGCATAAAAGCGGATGTACGGGGCGCCCTGCACCAGCGGATGGTCCGCAAAGCGGGCGTCATGCCAGGTGTCCGGCACTTCCACCACCGGGCCCTGATGCAGCACCTGCGCGCAGAAACCGCGGGAGCTGGGGATGGCGTCGAAGGCCAGACCCGACGTGCCGATGAAACGCTGCGTGTCCGCATTGATCAGGCTGATGGCGGCCATGCCGCTGCCGCTGATGTCGCGGGCCAGATCGGCGAGTTCATCAAAGGCGGGGAAGGCCAGGGAACGGGCTTGCAGTTGCTCGACCGCCGCCACCCGCTGGGCCTCGTCCGCAAAGACGGGAGGCAGCCAGCTGCGCAGCAGCGCCATCGCTTCCGCCATCTGGGTGCTTTTGTCGAAGAAGCCGGAAATGCGGTGTTCCATGCAGGCGCGCCGCATTTCGTCGTAGTAGCTGTTGCTCAGCACCACCACCCGCGCACCGCAGCCCAGCTGGCGCACCGATCGCAGCACCCGCAGCCCACTGCCCGGCTGCAGCGCCAGATCCATCAGCACGGCGTCCGGCTGGGTCTGTGCAATCACCTGGATGGCCGAGGTTTCGTCCGCGGCTTCGCCGACGACACGCATGCGCTTGTCCTGCGCGATCAGGCCCAGCAGCTGGCTTCGAATGGTGGTGGAACTCTCGACGACAACAACATTCATGATGTGACTCCCTCGCCCTGAAGGGTACGGGAGCCGGCATGGCGGCAGGAGTCAGCGAAGTCTGCGCCGCGTGTGCGCCACGGCGTAAAACGATGTCGGCGGATTGCCTACACGCGGGGGGGTTGGGGGGGGTCAAGGCCCCATCCAAGCTGCCGACTGCGGCTTGTCGGACAATTGCGTCCATGAATCCCAAGAAGCAACGCATCGTCGTCGGACTCTCCGGCGGCGTTGATTCCGCTGTGTCCGCCTGGCTGCTGAAGCAGGCGGGGCATGAGGTCGTCGGCATCTTCATGAAGAACTGGGAAGATGATGACGACAGCGAGTACTGTTCCTCCAACATCGACTTCGTGGATGCGGCGGCGGTGGCCGATGTCATCGGCATCGAGATTGAGCATGTGAACTTCGCGGCGGAATACAAGGACCGCGTCTTTGCCGAATTCCTGCGCGAATATCAGGCTGGCCGCACGCCCAATCCGGACGTGCTGTGCAATGCCGAGATCAAGTTCAAAGCCTTTCTGGACCATGCCATGCGGCTGGGTGCCGAGAAAATCGCCACCGGCCACTACGCCCGGGTGCGCGAGCAAGGCGGGCAGGTGCAGTTGCTCAAAGGGCTGGATCCGCTCAAGGACCAGAGCTACTTCCTGCACCGCCTGAACCAGGCCCAGTTGCAGAAAACGATGTTCCCGGTCGGCGAGTTGCCCAAGACCGAGGTGCGCCGCCTGGCCGAAGAAATCGGCCTGCCCAATGCCAAGAAGAAGGATTCGACCGGCATCTGCTTCATCGGTGAGCGCCCGTTCCGGGAATTCCTGAACCGCTACCTCTCCCACAAGCCCGGCCCGATCAAGGATGAGCGCGGTCGCAAGCTGGGCGAGCATGTGGGGCTGTCGTTCTACACGCTGGGCCAGCGCCAGGGCCTGGGCATCGGCGGCATCAAGGAAAAAGGCGCCCCGCGCGGCGGCGGTGAGCATGAGCCCTGGTTCGTGGCCCACAAGGACCTGGACACCAACACGCTGGTGGTGGTGCAAGGTCATGACCATCCGATGCTGCAAAGCCACCGCCTGGTGGCCAATGACCTGAGCTGGACCGGCACCGCTCCAGGCTTCGGCGGCTACGGCGCCAAGACCCGCTACCGCCAGGCCGATGCGGCCTGCGCCCTCACCCCCGGCGACGGCGAGATCCGGCTGGACTTCCCGCAGGCCCAGTGGGCGGTGACGCCCGGCCAGAGCGCCGTGCTGTATGACGGCGACGTCTGCCTGGGTGGCGGCGTGATCGTCAGCACGCCGCCGCTGGACTGAGAGCGGCACCCCTGACCACTCACACGTCAGAAACGCCGGACTTTGTGGCAGGCTAGCGGTTTGTCTCTTCAGCTCCCCGCCTTGGACCGCCTCCTCGCCCGCATCGCCCAGCCGGCCTTCGTGCTGCGCATCGCCGCCCTGGCGGTGTGCCTGCTGGAGCTGGCGTCCGCCATCTGGGGCCTGATGGGTCATCCCACCGAGCCTTATGACGGCGTCCTGGCCAGTCTGTACCGGCGCCTGGGCGGCGACACGCACGACGCTCCCTTCGTCCTGACCTGCCTGGGCCTGGTGATGGCCTTCGCCTGGCACTTCTGGCGCATTGCCCGCCAGCGCCATCTGGACCACCCGCCCCGCAACGCCCTGCGCCATGTGGTGCTGCTGGATGCGCTGGCCTTGCTGGTGACGCCAGGCCTGCCCTTCCTGGTGACGGTACTGGGCGCACTCATCCTGAATGTGCGCAGGGCCTTTGGCTTTGCGCTGGCCCAGGTGCTGATCAACGTGACCTTGTACTGGGCCTTTCCCAGCGAAGCGCAGCGCACCGAGCAGCTCACCGCCGGCCTGCCGTGGTGGCTCAACAGCCTGGGCCTGGCCATCTCGATGGTGGCGCTGCACGGCATGGCCTTCGGCCTGGGCCGCCTGGCCGCCACCGAGGCCGAACGGCGGCGCTGGTTTCAGGCGATGCTCGCCGAGAAGGACAGCGGCGAGCGCTTGCAGGTCGAGCAGCTGCGGTATGCCGAGCGGCTGAGCATGGCCCGTGAACTGCACGATGTGATGGGCCATCACCTGACCGCCCTGAATCTGCATCTGCAATTGAGCGACGCGCTGCTCAAGCGACACGACGAAGCCGGCGCGGCGCAGGCGGTGGAGAAGGCGCGCCTGGGCGCAGCCGGACTGCTGGCGGAAGTGCGGGCGGCGGTGTCGCGGGAGCGGGAGAGCCAGCGCATCAACCTGGAAGCTGCCCTGCGGACGCTGGCCGAGGGCATTGCCAGCACCCAGATCGAGCTGTGCCTGGATCCGGTCGCCCAGGACCTGTCACCGCGCTGCGCCCATGCGCTGCTGCGCTGCGTGCAGGAATCGGTGACCAATGCGGTGCGCCATGCCGGCGCCACGCAGGTGCGGGTGACGCTGGCCGTGATCGGCGAAGGGGCGCAGACCCAGGTGAGGGTCCAGGTTGACGACAATGGGCGGGGAACACGCAAGCTGCGCGAGGGCAACGGGTTGAAGGGCATGCAGGAACGCATGGCCGAACTGGGGGGCGCCATGCGGGTGCTGCGCCACCACCCCGGGTTCCTGATCGAGCTGGATTGCCCCAGGTTTGCATGAGGGCGTGCGGCGGTCCCGCCGGGGACCTTGAGGAGATGCGGAGATGAGCGAAACAATCAAGCTGCTGCTGGTGGAAGACCAGCAGCTGGTGCGCGAAGGCCTCAAGGGCTTGCTGGCCTTGCATGAGGACATCCAGCTGGTGGGCGAGGCCTCGGACGGGGCGGAAGCGCTGGAGCTGCTGGCGCGGGAACAGCCGGACGTGATCCTGTCGGACATGCGCATGCCGCGTCTGGACGGCATCGGCCTGATCCGGGCCCTGGCCGCGCGTGCGCTGAAGATTCCGGTGGTGCTGCTGACCACCTTCGACGATGCGCAAGCCTTTGATGAGGCCGTGCGGGCGGGGGCTCGCGGCTTCCTGCTCAAGGCCATCAGTCCGGACACGCTGGTCCAGGCCCTGCGGGATGTGGTGCAGGGCGGCACGGCGCTGCGACCGCTGCTGACCGAGCGCATGGAACGCGCGCCGGTGGAGCGCGCCTTCAGCGCCACGCCGGAGCCCGAGCCGCTGAGTCCGAAGGAGCTGCAGGTGCTGCGCCTGGTGGCCAGCGGGCGCAGCAATACCGAGATCGCGGCGCTGCTGGGCAACAGCGAAGGCGTGATCAAGAACCACTGCTCGTCGGTGTTCGCCAAGATGGGCGTGCGGGACCGGACGCAGGCAGTGCTGCGGGCGATTGATCTGGGATGGATCTGACGGCGGCTCGGTGATGCGGTGCCGCTCCGGGAGCGGTCATCGCAGCGCGCCTGAGCGCCGTGAGGGTGGTCTCATCGGGTTTGCCGCTGCAGGTCGGCGCAGCGGGACATCCGCGGCTTATCGGACGGCGGGACCGTCCGTCGGCAGCAGGCCCTCGGGCACGCCGCGCACGGTGGCATTGGCCTGCACCGGCCGCATCAGCTGCGGTCGGCCCAATTCCATCACCCAATAGGGCTGGGCATTGGCGGTGTCCCGCATGTCGCAGGCCAGGCCGACTTCGGTGAAGTCGGGGCCCATCAGGTTCTGGCAATGGCCTGGGCTGTCCAGCCACAGGTTCAGAACTTCGTCCACCGAGTCCGGGCCTGAGGCGAGGTTCTCTCCCGCCAGGCGCAGGGAATACCGGACCGCCTCCAGCCGCTGGGGCAGGCTGGCGCCGGAGAGGCTGGTGTGGCTGAGCTGGCGACGGCCGGAGAGCTCCGCGGCATAGCGACTGGCGGCGTCCAGCAGGGCCGGTTGCCAGCGCAGCGGCGTCGCCGGGCCCATGGTCTGGTTGCCGCAGGTGCGGCCTTGGGCGCGGATCTCGTTCAGGCGCTTGAGCACCTGCTCGGTGACGAGCTGCAGATCGCAGGGCGCGGCAGCGGCGGGCGGCGTCAGAAGGACAGCTGCGCTGAGCAACGCAGCCACGATGGCGGCTTTCATGTCGGGAGTGTCCCGCCGCCGTTTTACGGCAGGGGAAAGCGGACGTAACGGCGAGGCCCGGGTGTGAAACAGTTCACGGAGCGCCGGGCGATCCGGCTGCGGAGAAGGAACTCCGGAAGCGGCTCAGCGCGATTCTGGTAGCCGGCGCGATGGCCGGAACAGGGCGTGGCGGCCGACCGCAAAGGCCAGGTACAGCGCCAGCAGCGCGGTCAGGCCAAAGGCCTTGGTCGAGACGACCTGGCCGATCGTGGCCAGATGGGGACGGAGCAGAAACAGAGCGGCTGTGGCGCCGACCAGAACGGCCAGGGACACCACGGTCGCCAGGAGCAGGCGGAAGGACTTCTTCAATTCAATTCAGGGCCTGGCCCAGCACACGGGGGACGGCAACCCAGGCTGCCGTGCTGGCAGCGGGCCGCCGACCTGGGCTGAACGCGAGGCCGCAGTATCGGGACGGCGGACTCTAGCAAAGTTTGGCGGGCGGGCTGTGAGGGATCGCCCGCATGCGAAAGCCAGGGGAAGTGGGGTTTGTCTGGGTCGGCGCAGGGGCCATGGCCTGAGCTTGCGGGTGGCTTCAAGGGCCGGTGGCCTGTTGGCGAAGTCGCGCTTTTGCAGAGGCCCTGGCCCGTTCCCGACCCAGTTCGACGGCTTCGCGGACGTCCAGTTCGATCGCACCGCGATCGTTCTCTGGGGCTGCCAATTGGCCCAGTTCTCCATCTCGCTGGAGGAGCCACAGCGCGGATGCCAGGATGCCTACGCTGACGGTCGGGTCCCCCGATTCGAGGCGCAGCAGGGTCGGCACCGTCACGCCCATTCGCTGAGCCCAGGTCTTCAGAGATTCCTTGCGGCGCAGACGCGCCACCGCCAGATCCGCACCCAGCTTTTCCAGGGTGGCCAGCGTTGCGGGCGGAAGCTGTTGAATGGCACGAGCGGTTTTTGGCATACAAATAGAATATAGCCAAATGGCCTTTTCCGCTAAATTCTATTTTTCTTACGCAGAAGCGTCGCACCTGCATACCGTCGCAGCGGGTGCCAGCATCGTCTGAGGGGCTCAGGCCTCACCGGCGAAGTTCGCCGATCTCCGGTTGATCGCGGCAGAACACCGTCAGCACCTCGTCCACGGTGATGAGGGCGTAGGCCGAATGGCCTTCGAAGGGCGCCACATTCAGTCCGAGCGCGGCGCGAAGGGCAGGGGTGTTGACGCGTCGAAGGAAGCCGCTGAGGTCATCTCCGTCAATCCAGTTCGCCACAGTGGCCGGAAATTCTTCTGTCAGCGCATGCGCGGCGGGATGGGCGAAGCGGATGGTGTAGGCCGCGGAGCCTTGAGATACACGCCGACCAGGCGCGGGCATGCGTTCGCACACCTCCGCAATCAGTTCGTCGCCCTGGTAGCGGAGCGCGATCAACTCAAGCTCATGGCAGGTGTCGAGCAGGGTCTGCATCAGCGCTCACATCAAAACAAAAGGGCCTGTCTCCAGGTGGAGAACAGGCCCTTGATCCGTCATGGATGACTGGGGGACTTAGAACGGAATGTCGTCATCCATGTCGTCAAACCCCGTTGCCGGCTTGGCCGCCGGGGCCGGTGCGGGACGCGGCGCGCTGCGGGGAGCCGGTGCGCGCGGGCTGTCGAAGTCGCCCGCGTCACGGCCGCTGCCACCGCCACTGCTCTCACGGCTGCCGCCGGAAGCGCGCTCGCGGTTGTAACCACCGCCACCGCCGCCGCCCATCTCATCACCGCCGTCACGGCCGCCCAGCAGCTGCATGGTTTCGGCAATGATCTCGGTGGTGTAGTTGTCCTTGCCTTCCTTGTCCTGCCACTTGCGGGTCTTCAGGCGGCCTTCCACGTACACCGGACGGCCCTTCTTCAAATATTCACCCGCGATCTCGGCCAGACGGTCGTAGAACACCACACGGTGCCATTCGGTCTCTTCTTGGCGCTCGCCGCCTTCGCGGCTCTTCCAGTTGCGGGTGGTGGCGATGCTCACATTGCACACCGCGCTGCCGCTGGGGGTGTAGCGCAGTTCAGGGTCACGGCCGAGGTTGCCGAGGATGATGACTTTGTTGACCGAGGCCATGGTTGCCGTCCGCTTGCGTATGGTTAAAAAATTGCTACCCTCGATTATGCCGTCTGACCCCGCCAGCCCATTTGGGTAGAAGTTCCAGCAGCCCTGCCTCGTTCCGGTGGGCGCCCCGGCTCAGGCTTGGGGGGCCATGCTCGGGCTCATGCCGAATCGGACGCCGCGCCGCTTCGCCGCTGCTTTTCTTCATACATCGCCGCATCCGCCTGGGCCAGCAAGGACTCCAGCGCCAGCGGCTCCTCGGCAGACATCGTGGCGCTGCCCACGCTGAAATCCAGCGCATAGCCCCGCTGCGCACGTAGGTTCAAGGCGTTGAGCTGGCTGCGCAGGCGCTCCAGCGCCCGGTCTTTCTCCCCGGTCACCGTCCCGCTGAGCAAGGCCACAAACTCGTCGCCGCCGGTGCGGGCCACCACATCCGACGCCCGCAGGCAAAAGCGCAGCAGGTCCGCAAACGCCTTCAGCGCCCAATCCCCTTCCGCATGCCCGTAACGGTCATTGACCCCTTTGAAGCCATCCAGATCAAAAAACAGCAAGGTGGCCGGCCACTGGTTGCGCTGGCACAGGGACAACACCTGCCCCGCCTGCGATTCAAAACCGCGTCGGTTGGCCAGCCCGGTCAGCTCGTCCACCATGGCCGCATACATCGCCGCGAATTGCTGCTCCACCAGGTAGGCCAGGTCCCGCAGCGTGGCCTGATCATCCGCGTCGAAGCCGCGCGGCTGACGGTCCAGCACGCACAAGGTGCCCAGCCGATGCCCGGAGGGAGAGCGCACCGGACAACCGGCATAAAAACGCACCGACGGGGGCCCGGTCACCAGCGGGTTGTCCGCGAAGCGCGGGTCGCGAAGCGCATCCGGGATCAGCAGGATGTCGTCAGACAGGATGGCATGGCCGCAGAACGACAGGTCCCGCGGCGTCTCCCGGATATCCAGGCCCTGCGCGGACTTGAACCACTGCCGGTCCGCATCCACCAGGCTGACCAGGGCGATGGGCACCTGGAAGATCCGTTTGGCCATGCGGGTGATGCGGTCGAACCGCTCATCCGGTTCGGTATCCAGTATCTGCAGCACGCGCAGCGTGGCGCGGCGGGCATCTTCGTCGGCAGGAAGGGGGGGCGCAATCATGACTGATGGTTCTCCGTGACCCGCTCTCGGGGGGAGGCGGGCGTCCTTTGGACGGATTCGGCAGCCTTGCGCGGACCCGACCCTGCAATCTCCTGGACAATCGCGGACTCCATGAGTCTGCCGAAGCATCATCCCGTCCCCATCCACATCCTGCAAGAGGTGTTCGGATACAGCGCGTTCCGCGGCCAGCAGGCCGCGATCGTCGAGCACGTCACCGAGGGTGGGGATGCCCTGGTGCTGATGCCCACCGGCGGCGGCAAGAGCCTGTGCTACCAGGTGCCGGCCATTGCCCGTCAACGGGCCGGCCACGGCGTCACGGTGGTGGTGAGCCCGCTGATTGCCCTGATGCATGACCAGGTGGGGGCGCTGGAAGAAGCCGGCGTGCATGCGGCTTTTCTGAACTCCACCCAGTCGCTGGAGGAAGCCCAGGCCATCGAACGGGAAATGCTGGCCGGTCGCCTGTCCCTGCTCTACGCGGCGCCGGAGCGGCTGAACACGCCCCGCTTCCTCGCGCAGTTGACCTCGCTGCATGAACGCGGGCTGCTGAGCCTGTTCGCCATCGATGAAGCCCATTGCGTGAGCCAGTGGGGCCATGACTTCCGCAGTGAATACCTGTCGCTGAACCTGCTGCATGAGCGGTTTCCGGATGTGCCGCGCATTGCGCTGACGGCCACCGCCGACGACATCACCCGTGCCGACATCATCGACCGGTTGCAACTGCATGAGGCCCGGGTCTTCATCGCCAGCTTCGACCGCCCGAACATCCGCTACCTGATCGTGGAAAAGGACAAGCCGCGGGAGCAGCTGCTGCGCTTCATCCAGGACGATCATGACGGCGAGGCTGGCGTTGTCTACTGCCAAAGCCGCAAGAAGGTGGAAGAAACCGCCGAATGGCTGAAGTCGGAGGGCGTCGCCGCCCTGCCCTATCACGCCGGCATGGACAGCGAGGTGCGCATGCGCCATCAAGACCGCTTCCTGCGCGAGGACGGCATTGTGATGGTGGCCACCGTCGCCTTCGGCATGGGCATCGACAAGCCGGACGTGCGCTTCGTGGCCCATCTGGACCTGCCCAAGAACATCGAAGGCTACTACCAGGAAACCGGCCGCGCGGGCCGGGATGGTGACCCGGCCGAGGCCTGGATGGCCTACGGTCTGGCGGATGTGGTGAACCAGCGCCGGATGATCGACGAGAGCCCGTCGACGGAGGAGTTCAAGCAGGTGCAGCGCGGCAAACTCGATGCGCTGCTGGCCTTGGCGGAAGCCATCGATTGCCGGCGGCAGCGGCTGCTGGCGTACTTCGGGGAAGAGAGCGAGCCCTGCGGCAACTGCGACAACTGTCTGAATCCGCCCGCCACCTGGGATGCGACCGAAGCCGCGCGCATGGCCCTGTCTTGCATTTACCGGTTCCGGCAGAACGGCGGCCAGCGCTTTGGCGCCGGTCACCTGATCGACGTGCTGCGGGGCAAGGACACCGAGAAGGTGCGGCAATACGGCCATCAGCACCTGTCCACCTGGGCCATCGGCGCGCAGTTGAGCGAACAGCAGTGGCGCGCGGTGCTGCGGCAGCTGATTGCGCTGGGGCATGTGGTGACAGAAGGCGAGTTCAGCACCTTGTCGCTGAATGAGTCGGCCCGGGCGGTGCTCAAGGGCGAGGTGGAACTGCTGCTTCGTCAGCCGACCGCCCCGGCACGCAAGGGCAAGACCACCCGCAGCAGTGGCGGCAGCCGTCGCACCGCGCTGGTGGATCCGGACCTGGCGCCGGATGCGCAGCAGCGCTTTGATTCGCTCAAGGCCTGGCGGGCCGAGGTGGCGCGGGAGCATGGGCTGCCGGCCTATGTGATCTTTCAGAACGTGACACTGGCGGAGATGGCACGCCAGCATCCGCGCACGCTGGACGAGCTGGCGGGCATCAGCGGGGTGGGGGCGAAGAAACTGGAAGCGTACGGGGCGGATCTGCTGAGGGTGCTGGACGCCCGGTGATCGGGAAGCGCAAGCCCCCCCAGTGAAGACGGTCGGCCCTGTGGGTCGCTCCAAAAGCAAACGCCCGGCAATGCCGGGCGTTTGTCTTCAAAACTGACGCAGCGTCCGCGAATCTCAGAGCGGTTGACTGGTGCTGGCGACGGCGGCCACCTGGGTGTCGTCCAGTGTGGTGGCGCGGCGGCCCGTGATGTAGACGGTCGGCAGGGTCTGGACGTCAGCCCGGGCCACCTGGCGGGTGCCGGTGATGTAGACCGTCTCCAGCTTGATCGTGCGGGCGTCCCGTTCGCGCTGGGCCTGGGCTTGCGCCCCGGCGTGCGCCAGGCCGGCGGTCAGCGCGGCGGTGGCCAGGATGCCGAAGGCCAGGGCCTTGGCGCTGGTGGAAACAGTGACGCGGGGGGTGGTGCGGAAGGCGGTGGGGAAGGCGGTGCGGATGGTGCTCATGTCGATCTCCTTGGGGCTGCATCAGTGGTGAGTCAGTAAATGCAGTGTCGTCGTCACCGCCGCGTTTCAACAGGCGCGCGCGACGAAGCAGCAAGGAGGCGGCGTGAACTGCATCCAGCGCCGATCGAGGGGACACGATGCAGCTCGCGCAGGGCCGCTCAGCGCTCATCAGCTGGCCGCTTCTCAGCCGATGTCCTACGCCGACAGCCCACCCAGGCCCCCGGCCCTCCCAATACCCTCCAATTGCCCGCGATTTCTCCCCACCAAAAAAACGCCGTCAACCCTGCGTCGGCGGCACTTCCTCATCCACCACCGGTGTCTGCCCCGGCAGCAACCCTGCGCGGCGCAACCGCTCCAGCACATCAAAGAGCAGGTCGCTCTTGACGCTGTAGGCGGCGCGGGGCGAGTTCACAAACCCGCTGGCATTGAGCACCAGATTCGTGCCCTCCGCATTGATCCCATCGAGTTGCACATTGGGCGCCGGAGTTCCCAGCACCGACGGATGTGCCCGGAACGCCTCCAGGATCAGCGCCCGCGCCCGGGTGGTGTCGGTGGCCAGCGGCATGGGCAGCTTGAACTGCACCATGCCCAACGACTCCCCGTAGGTGACATTGCGGACGATCTTGGTGATGAATTCCGAGTTGGGCACGATCACCGTGGAACGGTCACCCATCTGGATCTCGGTGGCCCGGACGTTGATGCGGCGGATGTCGCCCTCCACGCCAGACAGCGCCACCCAGTCCCCGACCTTGACCGGCCGCTCCGCCAACAGGATCAAGCCGGACACGAAGTTCTGCACCACCGCCTGCAGGCCGAAACCTATGCCCACCGACAACGCACTGGCCACCCAGGCCACCCGCTCCAGACCGACGCCCACCGCGGACATCGCCGCCGCGATGACGGCCACCACGCCAACATACCCGAACAGCGTGGTGGCGGAGACGCGCATGCCGGCGTCCATCCGGGTGGTGGGCATGTAGCGCGTGGTCAGCCACTGCTTGAGCAGCCGCACCGCCAGCAGGCCTAGCACCAGCACCGCCAGCCCCTGCAGCAGCGCCATGGGCTTGAGGCTCAGTTCCCCGATGGACAGCCCTTCCTGGATGCGTCCGGCGCGGGCGAACAGCTCCAGCGGGCCCTCACCAAAGGGCGCCAGCAGCAGCACCACCGCGAAGACGCCGACCATGACGCGCCCAGCGCCGGACACCAGCACGATCGCTTGCGCACGGGTCCGGGAGGCGGCGGACTGGGCTGCGGCGGCCTCGTCCTGGTCGTCCGCCGCCTGCTGGCTGCGTTTGAGCAGCCACTGGCCGATGTCATCCACCATCGCGGCAATCAGATAGGCGGCGCTGAGCACGATCAGCCCCCACACCAGCTGATTCACCACAAAGCTGCCCAGGCCCACATAGCCGATCAGCAGGGCCAGGAAGGCCGCGCCCAGGACCATCCACAGCGCTGATCGCAGCAAGGACAGCCACAGCGGCAGGCTGGCCGGTGGCTCGGAGGGGACGTGGGAGGAAGCGCTGCGGGCGGCGGGCGACGGAGCACTCGCCGAAGCGCCGTGATCGGCCCCTGGCGGTGCCGGGGTTTGTGCTTGCCGCTGAGCACTTGCGGGGGCAGGCGCCGGAGCATGAGCCTGGGCATGAGTCGGCGCTTGGCCGCTGTGGCCGCCATCATCGTGGCCGGAATTGCCCTCCCCGCTCCGAGGCGCCTCACCCTCGCGCTGCGCCTGCCGCAGCGCTATTGCGAGCACCAGAATGAATGCCAGCGAGGACGCCGCGCTGATGGTCCACAGCATCGCATCACTGGCCTGCAGCGCGCTGGCCAACCGGGCGACGACCCAGGCCAGCACCACCGTCACTGCGAAGGTGGACGGGAACCAGGCCAGCCGCGAGGCGGTGGTGTCCGGAATCGGGGGCAGGCGCCAGGACGGCTTGCGGGGCATCAGCAGCGCCGAGGCCAGCCCGTACACAAAGGCGCCAAACCAGACGATGGCTTCCGCATGCTCCAGCCAGCGGTCCAGCCGGGCGGTGGGGTGGTTGTCCAGGCTCAGCACCAGCACGGCGGCATGGCCGATCAGGCCCGGCATCAGGGTGCGGGTCAGCAGCACACCGCCGGCATAGAGGGAGCGCCGCAGCCGCCCCGGCGCCACGCGATGCGCGGTGAGGGTCGCCACACCGCGCTGGACGCCGAATTGCAGCAGCATCAGCACCGCCACCGCCGCCGCCAGCGCCAGCCACTGACCGGCCGACACACCGGCCAGGCGCGTGCGTGCTTCGTCGCCGAAGTCCTGCAGGCGGCGCAGGTCGGTTCCGCTGTCCCTGGCCAGCTTGCGCCAGAACTGCACGCCGACCAGGGCATCGACTTTTTCGCCCAGGCGCGCGCCGAGTTGCGATCGGCGGTTCTCCAGGGCGGTGGCCGCGGCCTGCTCGGCTTCCACCGCCATCAACCGCGCCAGCTTGATCTGCGAATCCAGCCGTGACACTGCGGCCATCAGCTCCGCCCGCTGCTTGGCCACGTCCGCGGATTCCTTGACGCCCTCGGCCGGCTTGCCCAATTGCGCCAACCGGGCCTGCACGTCCTGCAACTCCGGCTCCAACGCTGCGGCGGCTTCCTGGGCCTGGGTCTGGGCCGACAGGGCGCGTTTGCGCAGCTGCAGCGTCGTGGCATCGTCCAGGGCGTCGTCCTGCAGGCCGCGGACCGCATCCATGTCCTTGCGGGCAGCGTCCAGCAGTTTGGCCGGGTCAGGGGGAGCGTTGTCCGGGGTCTGGGCGGCGGCGTGCATCGTCGCGCCCAGGAGCAGGGACACGAGCAAAGACGCGAGCAAGGACAGGAGCAGAGGGCGCCGGAGGCGCGGCAGCGGACTTGGCAACATCCGCCGATTGTGGCGGCAGCCTGCGCCTCAAGTCGGTGCGGCCGCTCACCGAGCCGGTCGTCCCAATCGGCGCTCCAAACAAAACGCCGGCGCAAAGCCGGCGCTCCAAACGAAACGCCCGGCCAAAGCCGGGCGTCCTGAGGGGCGAGCGCCGGAGCGCTCTCTGAAGCAGCATGCCGCTGAAGATCAGCAGAGCTGCGTGCTGCAGGCGACCTGGTTGCCAGCCAGCGTGGCTTCGTTGCCGCGCTGCGAAGACCGGCTGCCCGTGATGTAGACGGTGGGCAGTTGCTTGACTTCCATGCGGTCCGCCCGCTTGCCGGTGATGTAGACCGTCTCCAGCTGGATGGCGGAAGCCATGCGCTCCTGCTGGATCTGATGATGGGTGATGCTCAGTGTGAGGGCGACGGTGGCGCCGAGACCGAAAGCAAAAGCCTTGAAACTGGTGCTGCTCATGATGTGCTCCTTGGGGTGTGCTGCGTCAGTGATCACAGTGTCGGCAACCGGTGCCGGACTTTCCAGGCGCTCGCGATGAATGCGCGCTGTGACGGTGTGAACTGCATCCGGCAACGACGAACGTCGGTGTCCGCGGGACCGTTTTCAGCGTGTGAAAAACCCGTGACGCAGGGGCGAAAAAAAACCCGCCACCAGGGCGGGTTTGAGCGGTCGGAGGACCGGGCCGGGAGCGCCGAAGCCCCTCAGCCGCGAGGTTTGCTGGCGGACTCGCCCTGAACGGCTTGGACAGATTGAACCGCTTGCACGGCTTGCACGGCTTTCTCAACCTGCTGCCCCGGCACGGTCTGGCTGGCCCAATGGGCGGGCATGGTGATCCGATGCATCGTGTCGGTGTGGTCCGCCAACCAGACGGCAATGACGGCGGCGCTGGCCACGGCGGCCAGTGCGGTGAAGAAGGTCTTGGTGATGTCGCTCATGATGGCTCTCCCTGGCATGGTGCTCAAAACGGTCTTGGTTCTGTCGGTGTCCTGGGCCTTCCCACAGAAAGGGCCTCAGTCGCCGCAGACCACCCTTCAGGAACCCGGGGGCAACGGCGCAAAATGAACTGTGCGGGACTGGCAAGGCAACCGCCATGCCGACGCGATGAACTGCGGGGCTTCAGCGATGAGCTGCCGATTTCCCGCACGAATGCAGAGTAGTCGCGACCGCCCCCGCTTGCCTTCCCCCTTAGTGGGGACCGGCGCTCGCCATTGGGGGGAGACCGCCTCGGAACCGGACTTCGCCGACAGGGGCACCCCCTCCACCGCGGGGCGCAGGGCGGCGTGGTGACCCGTCCTACGCGCGGGGATGGTCCTGGCTCTATCATGGCGAGTTCGCCTATCGCTGTGTCCAGGCCCATGCCCACCAATGTTTCGCCCGCCAATCCCGTGCCGTCCGATGTGGCCCCCGCCGACGTGCCGATGATCCGCGTGCGCGGCGCCCGCACCCACAACCTCAAGAACATCGACGTCGACCTGCCGCGCAACAAGCTGGTGGTGATCACCGGCCTGTCCGGATCGGGCAAGTCGAGCCTGGCCTTCGACACGCTGTACGCCGAAGGCCAGCGCCGGTATGTGGAGAGCCTGTCGGCCTATGCCCGCCAGTTCCTCCAGCTCATGGACAAGCCGGAGGTGGATGTCATCGAGGGCCTGTCCCCCGCCATCTCCATCGAGCAGAAGGCCACCAGCCACAACCCACGCTCCACCGTGGGCACGGTGACCGAGATCCACGACTACCTGCGGCTGCTCTACGCCCGCGCCGGAACGCCGTTCTGCCCGGACCACCATCTGCCGCTGGAAGCGCAAAGCGTCGGCCAGATGGTGGATGCGGTGCTGGCCATGCCGGATGACTCGCGCCTGATGCTGCTGGCCCCGGTCGTGCGCGACCGCAAGGGCGAATTCGTGGAACTGTTCCAGGACCTGCAGGCCCAGGGCTATGTGCGCTTCCGGGTGGACGGCCGGACGGTGGAGGTGCCCGACCTGCCCGCGCTGAAGAAGGCGGAGAAGCACGACATCGACGTGGTGGTGGACCGCATCAAGCTGCGTCACGACAGCGCCGACAGCCTGCGCCAGCGTCTGGCCGAAAGCTTCGAAGCCGCCCTGCGCCTGGCTGACGGGCGCGTGCTGGTGCTCAACATGGACACCGAAGCCGAGTCCATCTATTCCAGCAAGTTCGCCTGCCCCATCTGCAGCTATTCGCTGCCGGAGCTCGAGCCGCGACTGTTCTCCTTCAACTCGCCGGTGGGCGCCTGCCCGTCCTGCGAGGGCCTGGGCCAGGTGGTGGTGTTTGATCCGGAACGGGTGGTGGCCTTCCCGTCCCTCAGTATGGCCAGCGGCGCGGTCAAGGGCTGGGACCGTCGCAATGCCTACACCTTCTCCATGCTGGAGTCGGTGGCCAAGCACTACGCCTTTGACATCGAGCAGCCGTTCGAGGAATTGCCGCCGCTGGCTCAACAGGTGCTGCTGCAGGGCTCGGGCGATGAAGAGATCACTTTTGTCTATCAGGCCGAAGGCGCCAATGGACGCAAGCGCAGCGTCAAGCGCGCCCATCCCTTCGAAGGCATCCTGCCGACCCTGCAACGCCGTTTCAAGGAAACCGATTCGGCCACGGTGCGGGAGGAGCTGACCCGCTATCAAAGTGCCAAGCCCTGCCCGCATTGCGAGGGCTCGCGGCTGCGCCGTGAAGCGCGCAATGTGCTGCTGCAGCCGGCCGACGCCCCGGACGGGGTGCGGGGCAAACCCATCTATGAAGTCGAACACGCGACGCTTCGGGACGCGCTGGCGTATTTTGAGCAGCTGCGGCTCAAGGGTGCCAAGGCGGAAATTGCGGACAAGGTGATCCGGGAGATCGCCTCACGGCTGCGCTTCCTCAATGATGTCGGTCTCAACTATCTCAGCCTGGATCGAAGTGCGGACACGCTGTCCGGCGGCGAAGCCCAGCGCATCCGGCTGGCCTCGCAGATCGGCTCCGGTCTGACCGGGGTGATGTATGTGCTGGACGAGCCCAGCATCGGCCTGCATCAGCGGGACAACGACCGTCTGATTGCCACGCTTCGCCGACTGCGCGACCTGGGCAACAGCGTGCTGGTGGTCGAGCATGATGAAGACGCCATCCGCGCCGCCGACCATGTGCTGGACCTGGGTCCGGGCGCAGGCGTGCACGGCGGACGCATCATGGCGCAGGGTACGCCGGAAGAGGTGGCGGCCAACCCCGGCTCGTCCACCGGACGCTACCTGAGCGGTCTGGAGCGCATCGAGGTACCGCGCAAGCGCCATTCGCTGGCCGACCTGCCGGACGCCCGCACCCTCAAGATCGTCAATGCCACCGGCAACAACCTCAAGGGCGTGACCGTCGAGATTCCGGTGGGGCTGCTGACCTGCGTGACCGGCGTGTCCGGCTCCGGCAAAAGCACGCTGGTGAACGACACGCTGTATGCGGCCGTGTCCCGCAAGCTCTACCAGAGCCATCAGGAACCGGCGCCGCATGACGAGATCGACGGCATCGACGCCTTCGACAAGGTCATCAATGTGGACCAATCCCCGATTGGCCGCACGCCCCGGTCCAATCCGGCCACCTACACCGGCCTGTTCACCCCGATCCGCGAGCTGTTCGCTGAAATGCCGACCGCGCGGGAGCGGGGCTACGGTGCCGGCCGCTTCAGCTTCAACGTCGCGGGCGGGCGCTGCGAGTCCTGCCAGGGCGACGGCGTGCTGAAGGTGGAGATGCACTTCCTGCCCGACGTCTATGTGCCCTGCGACACCTGCGGCGGCAAGCGCTACAACCGCGAGACGCTGGAAGTGCTCTACAAGGGCAAGAACATCTCCGAAGTGCTGGGGCTGACGGTGGAAGATGCGCTGGCGTTCTTCAACGCGGTGCCGACCCTGGCGCGCAAGCTGCAGACGCTGATGGATGTGGGCCTGGGCTATGTGAAGCTGGGCCAGAGCGCGACCACCTTGTCGGGCGGTGAGGCGCAGCGGGTGAAGCTGGCGCTGGAGCTCTCCAAGCGCGATACCGGACGCACCCTCTACATCCTGGACGAGCCCACCACCGGGCTGCACTTCGCGGACATCGCGCTACTGCTCAAGGTGCTCCACCAGTTGCGGGATGCGGGCAACACCATCGTGATCATCGAGCACAACCTGGACGTCATCAAGACGGCGGACTGGCTGATCGACATGGGTCCGGAAGGCGGCTCCGGCGGCGGGCAGTTGCTGGTGGCAGGCACGCCGGAGGTGGTGGCGGCCTGCGAGGGCAGCCATACCGGGCGTTATCTGAAGCCGCTGCTGGCGCGGGGCTGATCCCGGCGCTGCCGGGCGGCCCGCAGGCCCAGCAGGGCCAGCACACCCACCCCCCACAGCAGCCAGGTCCCCGGTTCCGGCACGGGAGACGGCGCAGGCGCCGGGTCCGGCAGCGCAGAAGGGGTTGCACCCGGCGGCAACACCACCAGACCCAGACCGGACGGCGGCACACTGACACTGCCGGCGCTCAGTGGCACGCTGGTGGGCACAGGCGAAGGTGCCGCGGCGGCACGCGCAAAGCTACCCGCATCGCCACTGCCGGCACCGCCCCCTTCCACCTGGGGACTGCCGGCGGCCGGAGGATCGAAGACCAGCGGCGTGGTGTCCTCTTCGGTGGTCCGTCCCGGTGCCCCCGCCGCCTTGAGCGCCCCGCGGCTGATGCGGCTGACATTGCGGCAGACGGTGGGCACCAGCAGGCACTGTCCGTCCTCGCAGTAGACCAGGCCGCGTTCCAGGGCACTGTCCTTCCACTTCGCGCGGGAGACGCTGCGGCAGACCTGGCCGGTGCCGAAATGCATGTCGCGGATCTGCGGCGCGTAGTCGTAGCTGCCAAGGATCGCGTCGCGGCGGATGTCGACGATCTCGTCATACCGGCGGGCCTGCATCCGGGCCTTGAGCCGGGCGCGGGTGGCCGCCGGAATGTCCTGATAGCGATCCACGGCCGCCACCAGGTCTCCCATGAAGGGATTCACACCGGGACGGTCCCAGGAACACTGCGGCAGCGTCAGGCTGGACGCAGCCAAGGCGACAGTAGCAACCAACGACATGGATTCTTTTGTTTTCGGCGATCTGCTCAGGGTCAGACCTTGCCGTGTCGCGCCGTATCAACTTGTATCGGCGCGTGACGCGAGTGTAGGGAGGCCTTCACACGCCGCGCACGCTGGCCCCCTCAGGCAAGGGTGTCCAAATCCGGGGGGTGGGCGTCGCTTGTCACAGCATTCGCACGAACTATTGATTCGCTCAACGGTTGAGGCCTTGCGGATTGCCGTGCGCACACACCGGCCTGTCCTGCTCAAAGTGCCGCAGTCTGCGTGAGGGACAACACGGACCCCGCCCTGGTTTCGCTGGTATCGTGAGGGCAGATGTACCCCGCTGCCATGTCCGACGCCGCCGCCCCCCGTCATGTCCTGTATGTTGAGGACGATCGCATCAACATCGTGTTGATGGAGGAAGTGTTCCGCCTGATGCCCGGCTGGACCCTTCACATTGCCGAAACCGGCGCGCAGGCGATGGAGATGCTGCCCAAGGTCATGCCCACCCTTGTGCTGATGGACATGAACCTGCCGGACATGAACGGCCTGCAGCTGATGGGTCTGGTGAAGGCGGACCCGCGCCTGGCCGGACTGCGCTGCGTGGCCCTGTCGGCCGATGTGATGGACGACCAACGCCAGCGCGCTCGCGCGGCGGGCTTCCAGGACTACTGGCTCAAGCCAATTGACGTGCGTCAATTGCGCTTGGCGCTGGAGCGCATGTAGCCCGGGCCCCCGCCGTCATCGCCCACAAAAAAGCCCGCTGGCGCGGGCTTCATTCTGATCACAGGCCCTGGGAAGGGCCCGCCGGACCTCAGTCCTTCAGATGGCTGTTGATCAGCTTGGTCATCTCGAACATGTCGGCCTTGGCCTTGCCGAAGACTTCCTTCAGCTTGGCGTCGGCATTGATGACGCGCTTCTGCGCTTCGTCCTGCAGCTTGTTCTTCTTGATGTATTCCCAGACCTTCTTGATCACGTCCGTGCGCGGCAGCGGCTTGTCGCCGACGATCGCGCCCAGGGCGGGACTGGGGGTCAGGGCCTTCATGAAGGCCGCATTGGGCGTGCGCTTCTTGGCGGGCGCAGCAGCCTTCTTTGCAGGAGCGGCCTTCTTCGCAGGAGCCGCCTTCTTGGCGGGGGCTGCTGCCTTCTTGGCAGGTGCAGCCTTCTCAGCCTTCTTCGTCGCAGGAGCAGCGGCAGCCTTCTTTGCAGGAGCCGCCTTCTTGGCCGGTGCTGCCTTCTTGGCGGGCGCGGCCTTCTTCGCAGTTGCCATTTCGATTCTCTCCATCAAGGGTTGTTGATGTGCCGGGCCCTGGTGAAGGTCTGACGCCTTCGGTACTCGTTAGCACCCTGCGCGGGCAATGGTACTGCGGCCCTCTCTCATTGAGAAGGCTTTACTGGCGAGAAATCGGCCCTCGAGTCAATGGCACACCCACTGTTTGTCGCGGTCTCGCATCACTTGAGGCGGTGCATCGACCACAGCAGGTCGCAGCGACTGCTCAGTAGACGTCGCGACGGTAGCGGCCCTGCTGCAGCAAGGCGTCCACCGCCGACTCGCCGAGCCCCTCGCGCAGCACCGCATCGACCGCACCGGCCATGCCTTGAAGACTGCCGCAGACATAGATCGCGGCACCGTCCGCCACCCATTCGCGCAGGCGCTGAACATGCCGGGACAGCAGGTGCTGAACGTGGAGGCGCTCGGTCTGGTCACGTGAGAAGGCCAGGTCGGCGTGACGCAGCAGACCGCCCTGCAGCCAGGCGTCGATCTCGTCGCGGTAGAGCGCATCGTGGGCGGACTGGCGCTCACCGAAGATCAGCCAGGCCGGTGCAGGGCGCGGCGCGGGGTGGGTGAGGTCCAGACCCTCTCCATCGCCACCGTCTGCAAGCACGGTCTCCGCTTGGGACACCATGGTCAGCTGGCGAGCACCCAGCGATGACAACGCCGCGCTTTCACGCGCCTTCAAATGCGCGCGAAGACCCGCCAGGCCCGTGCCATTGCCGATCAGGATCAAGGGCCGATGCTGGTTATCCCCGATCCGGAAGCTCGGATGCGCACGCAGACGCAAAGGTACTTCGCCGCCGATCGGCAGCGTGGATGTCAGCAATCCGGACGCCTGCCCCATCTGGCCATCGTCACGACGGGTCTGACGCACCAGCAGTTCGACGCGACCACTGCCTGGCATCGAGGCGATGGTGTATTCCCGAGGCCTTGCACGGTCCGCCTCGGGCACGGTCGTCGATGCAGGGGAGACGGCCGTGGTGGACGGAGAGGGCGAGCGCGCGGGCGAGTCCGGCAAGGACGACGACCGAGACCCAGACTCGACCTCGCCCAGGACCTGCGGCAGCACCTGCACCAGATCCCCCGCTTCCCACGCCGGCAATGGCTGGCCCGTCGGCGGCACCAGGGCCAGATGGAACACCGGTCCTCCCTGGCTGCCGGGATTCAGATGCCGACGTTCAACCAGGCGCCACCGTTCGAATGCCGGGCCGGACCAGTCGCCAGCCTCGGGCAGATCCGCCGTGCCCGCGACATGACTCAGGCGCTGCTGCCACAGCGACAACGCGGCGGGATCTTCCCGGTCCACATCGATGCGATCGAACAGCGGCTGGGCACCGCACTGCAGCAACCAGGCGTGCACGGCGCGGCCGAATCCACAGTAGTGGGCATAGGTGGCATCACCCAGCGCCATCACGCCGATCTGAAGATGACGCAGGTCCAGTCCCGATGGAGCGCCCATCAGGTCACGGGCAAATGGGGCGGCACTGTCGGGAGCATCGCCCTCCCCGTAGGTGCTGGCGATCACCAGCAGATGGCGGGACGACTGAAGGTCCTGCGCACTCACCTCCCCCAGCGCCGCCACCCGGACCGGCATGCCGGCCAGATGGAGAAACCTGCCGGTATGCCAGGCCAGAGCCTCGGCCTGACCGGTCTGGCTGGCATGCAGCACCAGCACCGGCGGCCCCGCATCGGCGGTCGGCAGCAGCGCGGCGGCTTGGGCGGCCACGGCGCGGGCCAGCCGACGGTGGCGCCACCAGACCGCTGCACACAGCAGCAGGTAGAGCAGGACGAACAGCAGCGCAAGCGCCGGACGAGACTCCATCACAACAGAACCATCAGATCAAAAGCGCCTGCAGCGCGGAGGACAGCCGCTCATCAAAACGGCCCGACGGACGCCGGACGACCAGACGCGCGGCCAGTTGCTGCTGCTCGGCCAGTTGCAGGCCTTCCTCAGGACCCAGCACCATCAGCGCGGTGGACCAGCCGTCGGCCCACATCGCGCTGGGATGCAGCACCGTCACCGAGGCCAGACCGTGGCTAACTGGACGCCGCTGACGGGGATCGACCGTGTGGGACAGCCGGTGGCCCTGCTCGTCCAGGTAGGACTTGCGGTAATCGCCGGAGGTCGCGATGGACAGCCCATGCAAGGCCACCCGCATCGGCGCCAGGGCGAAGTCGGACTGCGGCGGCTCCAGATCCACCCACCAGGGCTGGCCCTGCGGCTTGAGACCCGCGCCGCGAAGTTCTCCGCCCACTTCCACCAGGTGATGCGGCAGGCCGAGTCCGGTCAGCAGGTCGCTGAGTCGATCGACCGCATCGCCCTTGGCAATGGCGGAGAGGTCCAGCGTGGCGTGGCCGGGCTGCGTGAGGACGCGCCGCTGCGCGTCCCAGCGCAAGGAACGCCAGCCGCAGTGGGCCTGGGCGCAGGCCTCCGGCGACGGCATGCGGAACTGCGGGTCGTCATGGCGGAGCCAGGCGGATCCGCGTTCGTTGCCGACCGCGGGCAGACCCGTCGGACCGAAGCCCCACAGGCCCACCAGCTCACCTGCCGTCGGGTCATAGGCGCCGTCGCTCAGCTCGGCGATGCGCAGCGCCGCCTCCAGCACCCGGGCGAAACCTTCGGGCAGCACATGGTCCGAGCCGGACGCGGCACGATTGAAGCGGCTGAGCACTGAATCGGCCGTCCACTGGCTCATCTCCTGGATGACGTCATTGCACACGCGCTGGATGGCGGCGTCGATGGTGGCCAGCCGCAACCCCGGCGGCCCCACCAACGCCACCGACCAGGTGGTGCCCATCGTCACCCCGGACAAGCGGTGGACCGGCTGTCCGAGCGCTGGCGGCTCGCCCGCGATGTCGTGGGGCACGGCCACCCGCGGCGTCAAGGGATGCGCCTTGACGGGCGGAGACGACCGCTCCATGGACCGGGACGGGACCGCAGCGCTCATGCCAGGGCCTTACTTGGGCAGGACTTCAAAGGTTGCGCTGACCGCTGCGCGCTGCAGCGGGGCTTCGCGGGTGCCGCGATCGCCACCCGCTGCTGCGGGGGCTGGGGCGGGGGCGGGGCCGTTTGCGCCAGCGCCAGCGCCAGCACCCGGGCCACCGGCAGCGCCAGGGCCCCCCATGCCGCCCTGCGCACCGGTGCTGGCACCGATCCAGTAGCGGCCCGGTTCGGTCCACGACACGGTGAACTCGCCCTGCGCATCCGTCTTCAGCGACACCTCGCCCAGCTTGTAGCGATAGCGATTGCCGTCACGCAGCACCTTCACCGCCACGTCTGCGGCCGGCTTGCCGTCCAGCAGCAGGCGGAAGCGCGTCTTGTCGCCGTGGCTCAGGTCGGTGACCGGGCCCAGCGGCAGCATTTCCAGGCCCTGGCCTTCCGGTGCGAACTGCACCTTGCCCGGCTCTTCCTTGCTGACGAAGGTCTGCTGACGGTTGGTCATCAGGGTCATCGAGGTGATTTCGGCATCGGCCGGCACGTCCTTGGACAGGGTGGCCGGCGTGCTGCGGAAGCGCTTGGTCTCGGTGCCCTGCTTGTAGGTGCCCATCAGCGCCTGGCTGACATTGCTGATGCGGTAGGTGCCGTCCTGCGGCAGCTTCACATCGAAGCTTTCGCGGTGGCGTGCGCTGCTGCGGCTCTCCGCCTCCAGCGTCTGGCCGTTGGGGCCGGTGATGCGCAACGTGTCCAGCTTCAGGGCCCGTTCGAAGTTGAACAGGTCCTCCGAGACGGCCGCATCCACCGACACCACGCCATCACGGCCGGTGACATTGGCGGTGTTGGGCAGCAGCCAGGTCATGTGGGCGCTGGCGGACAGCGGCAACAGCAGTGCGGTGGCCAGGGCCAGGGGAGACAGACGGGCCAGGCCGGCGGGGGTCGAGAATGTCTTCATGAAGGGCTCCTCAGGTCGTGTCAGGGCTTGGCGGTGAATTCCAGGGCGCCGAGCTCGTGCTCACCCTGCGCTGCGGCTTTTTGCGCCGACTTGATCGGCCAGGTCAGCGGCAGGCGCTGCACTTCGCGGCCGCCGGCCTCGCGACTGGATTCAACAACGATCTCGTAGTTGCCGGCCGGCAGATTGGCCAGGCTGGGATGGTTGTCCAGGCTGATCACCTGCTCACCGGGGGCGCGGGTGGCCCCGCTGACGCCGTCGGCCGGCACGGTCAGATTGCGGCCGCCCTGGCGCCACCACTGGCGCATGTCGCGCAGCCATTTGGTGCCGCCGTTGTTGGCCTTCTTCAGGTCATACCAGACCGCCAGCTGGGCCACGGCCGGACCGGACTCGCCGGCCTTCTCCAGCCAGACCGCCACATAGGGACGGTGATATTCGGCCACGTTCAGCCGGGGGATTTCGAGCTTGAGCTGCGCAGTGGCGGCCCAGGCGGACGAACCGGCGGCCAGGGTGCCGAGCGCGCCGAGCGCAACGAGAGAGTGACGGGTGGTGGGATGCATGGTCATCGTTCGTGGTGCTGGTTTCAACAGGGGTTGAGGCTTGCAGGAGCCCTGGCGGCGGCTGGGCGGGACTGGAGTTTGTCGCGGATGGGTGTTGCTGGGGTGTGTGCGGGCGTTTGAGTGTGGGGGCTTGGCGAGCCTGGATCAATGCATGAACAGGAGCGCCAGCAGCGCCGGAATGAGAAAGCCCAGGCCCACGATCGGCCAGGTGGTGGGCCGGCTCACCGCATGGAACTTCAGGATCAGCAAACCGGTGATCGAGAACAGCAGGCAGGCCACCGCAAAAAGATCCAGGAACCAGCTCCAGGCCAGACCGGCATGGCGGCCCTTGTGCAGGTCGTTGAGATAGGAGATCCAGCCGCGGTCGGTGTCCTCGTATTCCACGTCGCCGGTGCCGCGGTCGATGCGCACCCAGGCGTCACCACCGGGGCGGGGCATGGAGAGGTAGATCTCGTCGCGGGACCATTCGGCCTCGCGGTCGTCGATCTTGCGGCCCAGGGTGGTGCTGAGCCATTCGCGCAGGGGCGCGGGCAGCGACGCTTTGTGGTCCTGGCTGTGGCGGGAGGCGGCGGAAGCGGACGCAGGCGCGGCAGCCTCAGGATCCAATGTCGCGAGCAGCGTTTGCGGCAACTGCGCCTGGCGGTTCACCACCGTGGGCGTGGATTCGATGCTCGATGCATGGTTGAGCGTGATCCCGGTCGCGGCAAACAAGAGCATGCCGATCAGGCACAGGGCTGAGCTGATCCAGTGCCACTGGTGCAGCGTCTTGAGCCAGGCGGAGCGGGCGCCGGCAGTGCGGGATGGTGGAGGTGCAGGTGCAGGTGCAGGTACTGGTGCGGGCACCGGCGCCACGGTCTCGGAAGGCAGCTCTTGCGGCATCAGGTCTCAGCCCAGAGGCGCAGCAGGTTGTGATAGTGGGCCGTCAGCGTGGTGGTCTCGGCGTTGTCACCCAGCGTGGCCCGCAGGCGCTGGATGGTCTGGTCCAGCTCGAACAGCATGTGGCGCTGCCAGTCCTGGCGGATCATGCTTTGCGTCCAGAAGAAGGAGCACACGCGCGCGCCACGGGTCACCGGCATCACCCGGTGCAGACTGGTGCTGGCATAGACCACCATGTCGCCGGCGGGCAGCTTGACCTCATGGGTGCCGTAGGTGTCCACCACCTCGAGTTCCCCGCCGTCATATTCCTCCGGCTCGCACAGGAACAGCGTGGTGGAGACGTCGCTGCGCAGCGGCTGCGGCGTGCCCTGCTGGCGCATGATGGCCCCGTCCACATGAAAGCCGTAGTGCTCGCCGCCTTCATAGCGGTTGAACAGCGGGGCCAGCGTGCGCAGCGGCAAGGCTGCCGACAGGAACAGCGGATGGCGCGACAGCACCTGCTGGATGTGCTGGCCGATCTCCAGCGCCGCCGGATGGTCCACCGGCAGTTGCCGGTTCTGCTTGACCCGAGCGCCCTGCTCGCCGACGGTGGCGCGTCCATCGGTCCAGTCGGCGGCGTCCAGCAGACGGCGCATCTCACGCACGTCCTGTTTGCTGAGCACTTCGGGAATATGAAGAAGCATGTCGATCTCGGTCTTGAATGGGCCGCAGGCCCGCCCGCCCCTGCAGCGGGGCGGAACGGGCCTGCAACCCTACACCATGCGGATCAGAAACCGACGTTGGCCGTCAGCATCGCGGTGCGGGGGGCACCAAGGCCCAGTCGCCCGCCGCCGTTGTTCAGCGAGCTCATGTATTGCCTGTCGAACAGATTGGTGACGTTCAGCTGCAGGTTCACGTTCTTGTTGACGCGATAAGCGGCCATGGCGTTGACCACGGTGTAGGCCGGGAGTTCGGCCAGACCGGTGCTGGGCGCAGCGGCCACGGTGATCACCCGCTTTTGCTCAGCGGTGTGGCTGACGCCGCCGCCAAGCGTGAAGTCACCCCACTGGTAGGACGTCCACAGCGTGGCGGACCACTTCGGCGACCAACGCACACCGTCGGTGACGGTCTGAACGCCGGTGGTGGTGCTGACGCTGCGCTGATTGATCTGCTTGGTGTTCATCGTCTGCACACCGGCGGTGATCTGCCAGAAGTTGGTCAGTTGCCCCACCGCAGCCAGCTCGATGCCTTGCACCCGGGTCTTGCCGCCTTGCGTCGCGACATTGGTCACCGAATCCACGCTGACCTGGCCGTCGTTCTCACTGCGATACAGCGCGGCCGTCAGGTTCAGGCGCTTGTTCAGCAGGTCCCACTTGGTGCCGAGTTCATAGTTCTTGGCTTCCTGCGGGTCAGAGGCCGTGGCGTTCTGGCCAGTGGCGGCCAGCGTGAAGTTGCTGCCGCCCGGGGGCAGGATGGAGTTCGCGGCAGCCGCGTAGACCGTGCCGTTGTCGGCCAGCTTGTACAGCAGCGCGGTGTTCCAGCTGGTCACCCACTTGCCAGCGCTGAAGGCGGCGGTCGCCGTCGAATACTTGCTGGTGTAGTGGTCCGTGCGCAGGCCCAGCGTGAGCTTCAGTGCCTCGGTCAGCGAAACCGTGTCCAACGCGTAGACGGCCTGGGTGGTCGTGCTGCCCGAAGTGTCACCCGCCGGGTTGCGGACCGAACCGCCCAGGTCCACGTACGGATTCGGGTTGTACAAATTGGCAGCGGGCGCTGCGGTGGAGGTGAACGCCTTGTTGTCCTGGCTTTCGTAGGTCAGCTCAACGCCGGTGGCCAGATCGTGCTTCATGCCGGCCACGGCGAAGCTGGTCGTGAGGCTGGTCTGGTTGGTCAGGATCTCGTTGGTCTGGTTGATGTGCTGACGCGAGCGGCTGATGGTCCAGGTGCTCGGATCCGACGGGGTGACCGCGGTGATGTTGATGACGCCGGTCACCATCCGATCCATGTAGGTCCGACCGTAGCGCGCAATGTTGCGCACGGTGGTGCCACCGCCCAGGTCCATCTCCAGCTTCGTGGTGACCATGTCGGCCTTCACGTCCTCGTAGTCGTGGACGCTGCCGTAGAAATTGCTGGTGTCCACCTTCTTGGCGGACAGCAGCGCATCGCGGGCTGCGCCGGTGACCGTCGCTGCCAAGGTGTAGCCCGGCCAGCCGATGGAGGGGATGCCGCCGTCCGGCACGTTGTTCTGGCGGATGTGCTGCGAGTAGACGTAGAAGCGGGTGGGCGTGCCCAAGCCGAAGGCCACCGACGGGGCCAGGGCGTAGGTCTTCTTCTTCACGATGTCGCGCCCCGGCACGCCGGAGTCATCCCACACACCGTTCAGGCGCACGGCCGTGCCTTCGGACAGCTTCTGGTTCACGTCCACGGACGCGCGCTTGCGATCGGCGGTGCCAACGGTGGCCGAGCCCTCAATGAAGGAATCGGCTTGCGGCAGCTTGGTGATCAGGTTGATGTAGCCGGCGCTGGCGGCGCGGCCGGTGTCGGCACCGGCGGGACCCTTCACCACTTCGATCTGCTCGACGTTGAAGACGTCACGCGTCACCGCACCCAGGTCGCGGATGCCATCCACGAAGGTGGAGGTGCTGGCGGAGAAGCCACGCATCTGGAAGGTGTCACCGGCCGAGGTGCTGCCGTTTTCGCCCAGCTGCATGGTGATGCCGGGGGTGTTCTGCAGCGCGTCCATCAGCGACACGGCACCCTGCTCGCGCAGCACTTCCTTGCGGATCACCTGGATGGTCTTGGGCGTTTCCAGCAGCGGCTGGGTCAGCTTGGACGAGGCGCTCTTGTCCACCTTGTAATCGGAGGTGGCCGTGCCGTCCACGCGGACGGTGGGCAGGAAAGTGGAGCTGCTGGTGGACGGGGTCGTTTCAGCCGCAGCGGGGGCCGGGGCCGGGTCGGCCTGGGCCACCATCGGGAGAGCGAAGGAAGCGGCCAGTGCAGCCAGCGGTGCCACCGCATGCTTGCGGCTCTTGATGTACGTAGCCATGAAGGAAGAGCTCCGAAATCTTGTCGAAATTTGTCAATGGGCTCTGCTGGCTGCGTGCGGTGGCGGGCATCGGCGCTCGACTGCGCACCTGATGCAGCGCCCCTCCCTGTCCACGACTGGCTGGCGGCAACTCGTTTCCGTTGCCGGACCCGAAGCCGCAGATGCTAATTATTCGCATTTGGCGGGTCAAAGCCTTCTTGCAGACATTGGCATCGGTTCGTGGTGGGCACACCACGGAATCAATCAGAAACACGCTGCAAAAGCGCAACGGGCACCGCGTGGGTGCCCGTCGGGTGGTGCGGCTCGAAGCCGCGACCGGTGAGGGTGTCTGGGGCGCTGGCCCGGCAGCGCCGGGCTTGGATGCGCCTTGTTCGATCAGCCCTTCGAATCGACCGGCTCAGCGGCCTTCAGCTTGGGCGCCGTGCGCACACTCATGATCATGGTCACCGCCAGGATGCCGATCACCACGCCCAGCGACACCAGCACCGGAATCGGGAAGACATCGATCAGGATCATCTTCGTGCCGATGAACACCAGCACCAGCGCCAGACCGTAGCTGAGCAGATGGAACTTGGAAGCCATCGCCGACAGCAGGAAGTACATCGCACGCAGACCCAGGATGGCGAAGATGTTGGACGTCAGCACGATGAACGGGTCGGACGTGATGGCGAAGATGGCCGGGATCGAGTCCACCGCAAAGATCACGTCGGTCATGCCCACCAGTGCGATCACCAGCAGCATCGGCGTGGCAATGCGCTTGCCGTTTTCAACGGTGAAGAACTTCTCACCGTCGAACTGCTTGCTCACCGGCATGATCTTGCGCAGCAGCTTCAGGGCCGGATTGCTTTCCAGATCCGGTTCCTGACCCGCGGCCCACCACATCTTGATGCCGGTGACCAGCAGGAACACGCCGAACAGATACAGCACCCAGTGGAACTTGGCGATCAGCAGGCCGCCGACCAGGATCATCACCGTCCGCAGCACGATGGCGCCGATGATGCCGATCATCAGCACCCGCTTCTGGAAGGCGCTGGGCACCGCGAAGTAGGTGAAGATCATCAGGAAGACAAAGATGTTGTCGACCGCCAGGGATTTCTCGATGAGATACCCGGTGATGAACTCCAGCGCCTTGGTATTGGCCAGCTCGGTGCTGCCAGTGCCGTCCCGCACCGCCCACCACAGCAGGCCCATGAAGGCCACGCTCAGGGCCACCCAGACAATGGACCAATTCACCGCTTCCTTGACGGTGACGTCATGCGCGCCCTGTTTGCGCAACACGACAAAGTCCAGGATGAGCGCCAGCACCACAATGCCGACGAACACCGCCCACAACCAAACCGGCACGATCGTGCTCATGAAGTCCCCTTGCAAGCAGAGCGCCATGATGATGGACCGCCCTGTGTGACACCAGTGCCTGTCCCCGCTCGGAGCACAGGCGCCTACCGCCGAAAGGTCTTGCAAGGCTGGCAACGGGACTGAGGTGTCCCTGCCAGGTGCAGCGTCCGGCTGTCCGAGGACAACGTATTGACGAATCGCTGCCGCGGCAGAACCGCGTGGCTACTCCCCTTTCGGAAGTTCGGATTATGCGGATGGGTGCTCAGATTTCAATTCGGTTTTTTCTACGCTCAGGTCCCGGTATGCTGACGGTATGAAGACCTTGATCCGTTGGTTGCTGCTGGCCGGCGCCCTGCTGCTGGTGGCTCATCTGTATCCCGGCGTCCAGGTGACGAGCTTCACCACCGCGCTGATTGCGGCGCTGGTGCTGGGCCTGTTCAACACGCTGCTGCGGCCGGTGCTAGTGCTGCTGACGCTGCCGGTGACGCTGCTGACGCTGGGCCTGTTCCTGTTCGTGATCAACGCCTTGCTGTTCTGGGCGACGGCTTCGGTGCTCGACGGGTTCACCGTGACGGGCTTTCCGGCGGCCCTGGTCGGTTCGCTGATCTACAGTCTGTGCGGGATGGCGATCGACGTGCTGATGGAGCGGCTGTTTCCGGACAGCGAGTGACATCAACCGGATAAGCCATTCGGGAGTGAGCTCCCGCCGACACAAAGGGCCTGCAGCGCAGACGCTGGCAGGCCCTTGTTCTTGCTTGGCCGAAACATCAGGGGCGGCAGGGACCTGAGCGGTCTCAGAGCCTCGCCAGCCTCAGCACTGACAAGCGCTCATTGCTCGGCGCCTGGCGGCACCCCGCGGGGATACATCTCCGCCAGCATCTGACGTCGCTCATACAGCAGCGTCCGCAGGCGTGCATCAATGACCGAGGCTTCGATCTGATCCGAATCCCGGCCACGCGACAGCCGCGACGCGGAACGCAGCCGATCAATCGCCCCCACGATGTCGCCCATGGCGGCGCGCGCCTCTCCCTGCGCCCGCACCGACCGCAGCGGCTGGTCGAGCTGCTGCCACAGCGGCGCGATCTCCTGCCAGCCCAGCGCATCGTTGCCGTTCAGGCTGAGCCAGGTCTGCAGTGAATCCGCCGCGGCGCGCTTGATCTCCGGCCGTTCGTCGGCCTTGGCCAGCTCAGCCTTCATCATCACCATCGGGCGGGACCGTTCGTCCTTCAACGCCTCCAGCGCCGCCATGCCTGCAGCCGGCTTACCCCGGGCCAGTTCAAACTCCGCATGCAGATAGACCATCATGCGCCGGGCCCCCGCATCCGCGCCCAGCATGCCGGCGATGGCGTCAGCGGTCTTGAGGGTCGTCTCCGCCCGGGAGAAGTCCCGCAGCTTGATCGACGCCAGCGCACTGGCGTAACGGGCAGCCAACTGATCCATCGGCGCACCCTGGCGAGCCCCCGCATCCAGCCCCTGCAACTGACGCCAGGCTTCTGCGCGCTGATCCATCAGCACCTTGGACCGGGCGGCCATCAGCGCATGTTCGGTGGTGCCGACCACCCGGGTTTCACCATTCGTGCCCAGACGGGCGCGGGCTTCGCCGATCCGCTCGCTGGTCAAAGGGTGGCTGCGCAGATAAGGATAGGAGCCGGAATCCATCAGGTGGTAGGCCTGCTCCATGCGTTCGAACATGCTGGCCATGCCGGCGGGCGCGTAGCCGGCCTGGGTCATCACCTGGAAGCCGACACGGTCCGCTTCCCGCTCCATGTCCCGCGAGAAATTCAGCGAGGCCTGCGCCGCGGCCGCCTGGCTGCCCAGCACGGCGGCCTGCACGCCATCGGTGCTGCGGCTGCGGGCGGCAGCCAGAATGCCCAGAATCATGCCGGCGGTGGCCAGCAGTGAATTGCGCGACTCCCCGATATAGCTGCGGGCGATGTGCCGCTGGGTGACGTGGGAGAGTTCGTGGCCCAGCACCGACGCCAGCTCATCGCGCGCGCCGGTCATGGCGATCAGGCCCAGATGCACGCCGATATAGCCGCCCGGCAGTGCAAAGGCGTTGACCGATTTGTCCCGCACCAGGAAGACTTCCCAGGCGAACCGGTCGGACGTGTCGTCACTGATGTTGCCCAGCTTGCGGGCCGCCTGCACCAGCGGATTGAAGGTGCCCTGCACATATTCGAGCAGCAGCGGGTCGTCCAGATAGTCCGGATCCGGTCGGATCTGGCGCATGACCTGATCGCCGAGTTTCTTCTCCGCGCTGATGCTCACTTCCGCCGACACCGAGTCCCCCAGCGCCGGCAGATTGACCTGGGCCCACACGCTTTGGGTCAGCAGTGTCGTGCTGAGCAGCGCGGCGAGGCAGCGTTTGAGGGGGCGGGTCATGGGGCGCTTGAGGCCGTGCTTGAGGGGGCGCTCGAGGGGGCGCAGCCCGTCCTGGCTGCCCACATCGCCACTGACATCACTCCCGACTTCACCCCGGGCGCTCGGACCAATCGCATTCACTCGCTTCAAGGCATCTCCAAGACCACGATCTATCATGGCGGCATTCTGGTTTCCCGATTGTTGCCCGGTCAGGGCCCCGCACGTATGAGCTCACCTCTCACCCATTTTGACGCCGAAGGGCAGGCCCACATGGTGGACGTCGGGGGCAAGGCGGTCACCCATCGGGTGGCCCGTGCCGCAGGTCGTATCCGTATGCTGCCAGAGACCTTGGCCCTGATCGTCAAAGGCGAGGCAAAAAAAGGCGATGTGCTGGGGGTTGCCCGTATCGCGGCCATCCAGGCCGCCAAGCGAACGTCCGACCTGATTCCGCTGTGCCATCCCCTGCCGATCACCCGCGTTGCGATCGAATTCGAAATCGACGAAGGCGCGAACGCGGTCGTCTGTACCGCGCAGGTGGAGACACTGGGGCGCACGGGGGTCGAGATGGAGGCGCTGACGGCCGTTCAGGTGGGTCTGCTCACCATCTACGACATGTGCAAGGCGGCCGACCGCGGCATGGTGATGGAGCAGATCCGGGTGCTGGAGAAGCACGGTGGGAAGTCCGGGGACTGGGTCGCGCAGGTGTGACGAACGGCGGGCCCATCGCCGCTGTGCGCTGGGGCTGGGGGCTGGGGGCTGGCAGCAAGCCCCAAACCTCGCCTTCGTTCGTGCCCGTGCTGATTCGACACGCTCCGCCTTAATACAAGGGCGCTCGGCGACCCGCATTCATCCGGTCACCCAGCCCCCGAATCTGGCCGACGGCCTGAGCGCTGTCACCGCATGTCGCGGAATCCATACTCGCGCGATGGCGCGTCGCATTGGAAAGGCCGTGGCTGAAGTGCGGCCTGGTCTGCAATCTTGCATTCCTCGAAGAATTCATCTCCCACCGGATTGCGGAATTCCTTGAGACGCTGGGCCAGATAACGGGCCTTGTCCACTTCACCCACGGCGGCGAGGGACCGGGCCCAGGCGACCATCAGACGGGTATCGATCAGATGATGACCGGTGCGCTGCGCGGCAGTCAGGGCTTCGGCCCCGGCCGGCAGAACGGTGGCCACGGCATAGTCCGCCTGCAGGTCGAACAGCGGCGAGCGCTGGCCAATGGACATGCGCTCCTCCAGCGACGCAGCTTGCGCCGGCGGGGCGTAGATATGCACGATGCGCAGATAGTCCAACACTGTCAGCGGAACCAGCAGCACGGCGGCAGCGCCCAGCAGCACGAGGTCCCAACGCTTGGTGCCGGTGGACAGCGCGTCGGCTGCGGCAGTCTGGCGGTTTCGCGCCTGCGTTGCAGCAAACGTCGCTGCCTGTGCCTGCGCGGGTCCCGAAGCTGCCGCCGGCATTTGAGTCGGTGCGGCTGTCGATGCGAGCGTCGGCATTTGCGCCGGTGCGCCCGAGGCATCAGGTCCACCGACCGAGCCATCCGCGCCACGTGCGCCATCCGCGCCTGATGCACGCATGACGTCGCCCACCACCGTTGGACGCGACAGCGACAGCCCGAACGCAAAGGCGGTGGGCAGCAGGAAGTAGGCGTACCAGAGCGGATATTCCGACATGCTGTGCAGCCCAATCATCAGCACCACCATGAAGGCACAGAAGCTGGCGCCGCTGCGGTCCGCATGACTGCGCACGGCGGCCAGCGCAAAGCCGGCCAGCAGCAACAGGACCACCAGCAGGCCCGCCGGCCATCCCAGCTCCACCAGCAACTGCAGCACCATGTTGTGGCAGTGATCGAAGAACGCGACCGGCCGCGCGGGGAACGGCGTCATCGTCCAGGCAAAGTTGAAGTCCCCCCAGCCGGTCCCGGTCCACGGGTTTTGCCGCAGCAGCGACCAGGTGTTGCTCAGGATGGCCAGCCGTGATGGCGAGCCGGCGCCCTCATCGCTCAGGCGCGTTTCGGCGCCGAAGGCATGGCCGCTGGCATGGGTCCAGAAGCGCACCAGCAGCCAGCTCGCGCCAAACATCACCGGCGTCAAGGACAAGGCCAGACGGGGACCGAAGTGCAGTCGAGAGGCCTGCGGTCGGGTCAGCCAGAGCAGCCATTCCACCATCCCCCACAGGGCCAGCAGGCCAACACCGATGAAGCCGGTGCGCGAGGCACTGAACAGCACGCACATCACGAAGAGGAACAGCAGGACGCACAGGCCGACCGTGGCGCGTCGTGCCGAACCCAGACGGCGTTCCAGCCATCCGCCCTGCCCCAGCCACACAGCGGCAACGCAGCTCCAGAGCAGCAGGCTCGCCAGATGATTGGGCTGGCGCATGTTGCCCACGGCACGACCCGCCAGGCCGGTGCGCGCGATGAAGGTGCCGTCGGCCCAGGAGGGCACGAAGAACTGGACGACGCTGACGATGACGCTGAGCAGGCCGGCACCGACCAGGGCCAGGCACAGCAGCGTGATCAGCCCCTCGCGCTGGTCCGCCCGCACCGCCTGCGCAGCCTGGACCAGCACCGCTGCACCGAGCAGCATGGCCGCGCCGGAGAGCGAAATCGACCAGGGCAGCCCGTTGAGCATCGGCGCGGTCAAGGCAGCCGCGAGCATCACCAGCAGCGCGGCCGTGACCGGATCCAGCCGCCACCCGCGCTCGAGGACGCCGCCCTGGCCCAGCCCGATCAGCGTCAGGCCGAAACCGAAGAAGGCGAGCAGCTGGTTGTAGAGGGTGGCCGACGGGGTCTGGTTGAAGGCGAAGAGCGGAGCCAGGGTGACGCCCGCCGCAAGGCCAATCAGCGCAACCACGCGTCCGAATGCGCCAGAGGTGGCTGTGCCCGCGGGAGCGGACACGGATGTGACGGACGTCGGCGCGGTAAGCGTCATGGGAGAAGGCAGATGGAAAGCTGGAAGTGCGACTCTAACCTGGACCATGTGGCTCATTGGCCCCGCTTGCCACCTCATGAGGACATCAACGGAAGTCCTTGAAGGTATAGCGCCCGACGGATGCCTCGCATTGGAACTGTTTGGGTTCCACGGTTGTGTCGCATACACGGAGAAACTCATCGCCGGCGGGTGACTGGAATTCACGCAGCCGCTCCACCAGATATCTCGCCTTGTCCGTTTGACCTTCAGCGTTGAGCGATCGGGCCCATGAAATCAGCAGCCTCGGCCCAATGATCCGATGTGCGGCACGCCTGGCAGATTCCAGCGTGTGCGGGCGAGGCGCTCGCAGCGTGGCATTGGATGAATCCGCGTACGTATCGAACAGCTTGGACTTCTCAGCATCTGCAAGAAGCGTGTCAAATGGTGGCGCATCCAGATCGGGCAGGTACAAGCGCGACACCCTCCCATAGTCCCTTAACGCCAACAAGGCACCGATGGATATCGCCAGTCCGATGAGGATGAAGGGTACCGCCTGGAGGGGCGACTCTCGCTCCGCCGCCTGCCCCCCCCGCGCAACAGGCGCCTGCCTAGGCAGACACAGTCCGTAGGCAAAGGCCGTAGGGAGGAGATAGAACGCATACCAGAGTGGGAACTCCGACAAACTGTGCACACCCGCAATGAGCACTAAGACCAGAGCGAAGGGAATGTCGGGATGAACCCTGACCACACTGCGCTTGACTGCAATCCATGCACCTGCAAGCAAAAGCAGTCCGGCCAACAGTCCCAGCGGTACCCCGAGTTCAACCAGGAACTGAACGAAGATGTTGTGGGCATGGCCGATAAAATGCCCGTAGCGATCAGGGAAAGGCGTCAGTGACCAAGCATGATTCATCTCTCCCCAGCCAACCCCGGTCCATGGATCATTCTTGATCAAAACCCAACTGTCATGAAGTATTTTCAGCCGGGGGGATGCACCCTCCACTGCCTGTGCAATACGGGTCTCCGCAAAGAAACTCAATCCGTACATCCTTGACAACCAGCCAGTGCTCCACCAAGCAAACAGCAACATCAGTGGCGACATCAGCAGCAGCACGCGGGACCTTCGCCCTACTCGCCCTCTGGCCTTTCGAGCCGCAAACTCCTCCGTAATCCCCCAACCGGCGAGGAGAAATACACCCACTGCGCCCGTGCGAGAGCCACTCAGGACGATACCCATAATGAAGAGGGCGAGCAAAATTGCGAGGACAACAGCGCTTTGCCAACAATGCGGTAGATGCCGCCTAAACCAACTGCTCTCCACGAGCCAGACGGCGGACGCACACCCCCAAAGAAAGAGGGTTGCCAGCAGGTTGGGCTGACGCATGTTGCCGACGGCTCGCCCTTCTCCATTGGTCATAGCGATCAAGTGGTTGTCTGCCAGCTCGGGCGCGAAGAACTGAATCCAGGCGACGACGATGCTCGCGAGGCTGGCGACAACTAGGGCGAGCGCAAGACCTGTGGTGGCAGCAGATACATACTCGCTGCGCAACGCCGCGCCGGCTTGGAGTGTGAAGAAGGCGACGGCCAACAATGACGCGGACTGCAGCGCCAGAGACCAAGGAGACAATGTCCAAAGAGGTGAGGCCAGGGAGACTGCTAGCAGTAGCAGAAGCAGTGCGCTGATAGGGTCAACAGACCACCGCCGAGTAAGCATACCGGACACGTCCAGTCCGACCATCAATATGCCAAAACCCAGAACCGCGAGGACTTGATTGTAGAAGGACGGGTCAGGTGGTCGGCTGTAAGCGAATAAGGGGGGAAGCACGACGCCAAGCAACCATCCCGCAAAAATCGGCAGTCGCTGTGCGAGGTTTGATCCGGGCGCGGTCAATACCCCTCCCTCATTGCGCATATCCTGACCGTGAACGGGCGCCGTCAGACATCAATCGGCGCAAATCCGACCACCAGACCAGACTCACGGTCCACCAGCACCGACCAATCCGTCCGTCGCGCCAGCAATGGAAGGTAAAGCAGTCGGTCGGCAGGCACACCCGTCCTCGATATTGCCTCATTCACTTCCTCAGCTCTTGGATGTTCCAGCAACCAAGCCGACACGGGGCGGCCAGTTTTGACCACCTGCTGGCGGGCATTGTCATCCCACGGCCGCCAAAAGCTGGGGCGGGTGCCCAGATCGGCCCCACTCATGCCCATCACAATGGCGTCCAGCCGTTGCTCTCCCCTTGGGGTCGCAGTGCTGACGAGTCGCGGACCGGTGAAAGAGAGGTTACGGAACTCCTCCGGCGCTTGACTGAGTTCTGAAGTCACTACATCAATGGCAGACGTCACACGGAAACGATCCACCTCAAGCGCCAACACGACTGGACGAGCCTGGTGGACGGTGTAAAGGCCGTAACTGAGCGCCGAAAGCTGTAGCAGCACAATCACCAGCAGGTCGCGGCGCAATTCCTTCGTCGGCTTGCTGGTGTTGTACACCGCCAATGTCAGCAGAGGGCCGATCACAATATCCACTGTCATCAAGATGAACAGGAGGTTTTGCCCCCCCGACACCACTCGGTAAGGCCAGGGATACCAGAGCGTAAGAACTAATGAGGCTGCAATGATCGCAACAACAAGCGAAGACAGCAGATGAATGCCGGCGGCTCGTAGACGTAATTTCAAGTTCATAGATTCAAAACCAGCCGTTGCTCCAAAAACGAGGATTGGGTTGCGGCGTTCGTTTATCGAGATTACCTACCGGTCCCTCGGTGTCAATCGCGGGATTCGAAGCCGTTGCGCCTTCTCTGAAGGATTGGATAGCCAGCCACAGTAGGGCTGCAACGATCAGCCACCCCATCACCAACCTCACAGGCCGACGAGCGATAGGAATAGTAGTTGATCCAGTTTCTGTCGATCTGCCACGCTGCAGGAAGGCACTGGTCAGGCCGAGCGCCATCGCGATCCACAGCTGCGGCACTGGCATCACAAAGTTGCCGGAGAGCGCACCATCCACTGCGATTCCCAGTAACGCCCCCCATAGGCCCATAGCAAGCGAGACCTCGTGGTCTTGAACCGCTCGCAATCTCCGGTGCACTTGCTTGAGCCACATGACTGCGCCTCCGACAAGCAACACAGTTGCCGGTGCACCGTACTCTGCCAGCAACTGAAAATAGATGTCATGAGGATGCGCAGCCTCGCCGTTGTACCAGTGCGCGAAATGCATGGGACCCACACCTAGCCAGGGTGATGTCCACCACAGTTTGACCGATTCTGCGATCAGATAATCGCGAAAGTGCGGACTCACAAGGCTGCGAGGATCGATGGTGTAGCCAGCAGGCTGCATCCATAAGAGGTAGCACATCCACATCGTTGCAAGACCGAGCAGCGCCGGAGTCAGCGTTCGCTTGGCATAGGTACGGCCTCGTCGCCCAAAAGTCCACCACCCAGTCACCAAGCCGAGGAACAGTGCCATTAGAGTGGCACGTCCGAAAGTGATGAAAAGGAGCATGCCGCTCAGAAATAGCGTCCACCATCCCAGTCGACGCCATCGCGGCTGCTCGTCTCCTGCAGAGACCGCGGCTACCAGTGGCAACGCGATGGTCTGCGAGTGATTGAGAAACCGGGGGTTATCAAATCCCATGAGAGCTGTCCAAGGATCGGCCAGGGTTCCCTCCAGCAACGTTGCGCCGAGGATGAGGACGACCGCAGCGGCGTACAAGAAGCCGCCCATGACCAGAATTCGAAGGACACGCTGCAGGATCCCGGGGCTGGTCACGCCATGCGCGATCACCAAGGCAGTAAGCCATATCCCTGAGAAGACGACCAGTTCCCTGCAGGCGATTAGCGGATAAGCAGACTGGACGGTAGAGGCTGTAACCAGAATCAGCACCCCCGTCCACCACACGCGTCCTAGGGTGCGGGGTACTGGTTGGGCTCCAGGAAGTAGGGACGGTCCGCCTTGGCGGCTGGCCCAGCAGATGCCCATGACTAGCAGCAGGCTAACTTGAACCAACCGGGAGAAATCGTGTGCAGAGTGAAGGTAGCCACTTACCGTATAGAGCAGTGGAACAGCCCACAGCAGGACTGCGGTGCCAAGAGACAGCCAGAGCATTTTGAGAATGTGAATGGACTCTGAAGCCAAAAGTATCTGTCAAAAAAAAAAGGCCCTTACGGGCCTTTTTTTCAGTACTTGGGAATTAGGTACCGCTCTTGCAGGCTGCGCTCAGGTACTTGTTGGGGATCAGACTGCCGGTGCCGCCGCCGCAAGTCCAACCCATAGCCAGAGTGCTCGTATCCAGCTTGCCGACCAGGTTCAGCACCTTTCCGTCCACATCGCCGCCAATGTTACCGGCCTTGGCGCTCAGAGTGACCGTATCAGTGCCACTGGTGGCGTAGTCCATACCAGCCACATAGTTGCTCACCTTGGAAGAGGCAGAAGCAGTGTCCATGCCCAACTGGGCCTTGGTCGGCAATGCGCCGTTGGTGGTCGTGAATTCTTGGATCGGGTTCTTGTAAGCCGACAGAGCCAGCACCAGTTCCGTGACCTTCGACTTCTTCATGTAGTCAGCATAGGCCGGCAGAGCCACAGCAGCCAGAATACCGATGATGGCCACAACGATCATCAGTTCGATCAGGGTGAAACCCTTTTGGATAGCGCGCTTCATAAAAAACTCCTAAGTGAAAGGGAGAGAGATTCGGTCGAGACACTGCTTCTGTTTGCAGGGGATGTGCCAGGGCCTGCGCAGGTCAAAAACTGTGGAAAACAGCACATCCAGGGGGTGATGGAGCGAGTCGGGTGACCATTTCTGTCTCGCCCTCTCGCAAAGTTCGTCCTTCTGTCTGGCCCGGACAAATTTTGTCAGTCGCGCCGAAACGTGCGGTTACCGCTGCCGCCTCAAGCACCAGGGCGGCAAGCCGCCGCCAGGTACCGGGCCGGGATGGTGCCGGCGCAGGTCCACTCCACAGCGCCTGAAGACAGCCCCGCCGCACCCGGTTTTCCGGTGAGCACCAGCTCGAGCCCGTCCACATCCGAAGCAATCGACCCGTTGCGGACCAAGGCCGTGATGCTGACCTCGGCATCACTGACCTTGGTGTAGGTCACGCTGTCCACATATTGAGTGCGCCCCCCGGACCATGAGAGTTGATTGGAGGATGGGAAACTGGCGTTCGTGGCCACATGCTCCATGACCAGCGTCTTGGGCGGCGTCAACGCCAGCAGCACTTCGCTGAGCTTGGACTTCTTGATGTAGTCCAGATAGGTGGGCAGCGCCAAGGCGGCGAGGATGCCAATGACGGCCACCACAATCACCAGTTCGATGAGGGTGAAGCCTTGTTGAGAGCGTTTCATGACGGGAGCGGTTGAAAGGATTGCCTCTTCAACTGCAGGGGTCATGCCACGGCCGCGACGCTTTGCGCCTGCAAGCGCTCCAGAGGAGGCACTCCCAGCCCTGTCATGAAAGTGACAACTTGCGTCAGCCCCGCGGGGCGCACTTGGTCGCTTCAGCGCGGCTGGCGCCGAAAAATGTCACGTTTTCTTTCAGTACGGCCGCTGAAAGCGACACGCCAGCCCGCTTCTACAGGCTGAACTCCTGGAAGTGCTCCAGCGCCGTGATCCGATGCTCGGTCTTCAGGGCGTCCACGGCCGCCATCACGGCAGCCCGCTCCCCCGGCTTGATGTGGGTGATGTGCACCCGCATCGGCGTGCGCAGCTTCTCCAGCTCATCCCCCAGCGTGCGCGGGCAGTGGTGCTGACTGATCCCGGCCAGCTCGCACTCGTCATTCGCGAAGGCGCATTCAATGACCAGGTCGGACATCGCCAACTGGGCCAGCCGCTCCCAGAGCGCCGGATTGGGCCCGGTGTCTCCAGTGAACACCCAATGGGTACCGGAGCCGGGATTCACCGCGAATCCCACGGCCGGCACGGTGTGCGCGGCGCTGAGCACCTCGATCTCCCGTCCGCCCCCAAGGTCCAGCCGTTCGCCCACGGCGAACGGATGAAAACGCAGCGCCGGCCGCTCAACCGTCGGCAGCCGGGTGAAGTCGGGCCAGATGACGCCATTGAAGATGTGATCCTTCAAAGCCTTGAGCGTCTCGGGGAGCGCATGCACCTGCACCGCAGGCCGTCCCTGTTGCGCCCGGTTGCGCTGCACGGTGTCAGCCAGCAGCCCCACCGACAGGACATGGTCCAGATGGGAATGCGTCAGGAAGATGTGATTGACCCGCGCCATGGCGTCCGCGGACAGCTCGCCCACGCCGCTGCCGGCGTCGATGAGCACATCGTCGTCCAGCAGGAAAGAGGTGGTTTTGTGGCCGGCCGCCATGGCACCGGCGCACCCGAGCACGCGAATCTTCATGGGCCCACTGTAGGGCCAGCCATCGTGCTTGCTAAGCGCTGATTTGGGCAATCCCCGAGTTTTTGCCTCAGGTTACGACTGCCCTGGGCATTGCCGTGAAAACCTCCACGTGTAGGCAATTGCACTACACAGGTCAGCAGTCTCCCGGCAGCGCTATCCCGACTTGGGAAGCGGCCCATCGCGGGTCTTGGAGCGTGCGGCACCGCACACTCCGGCGCGTTGTCAGCCCTGCATGAACTGCATTTGGGTGCCCGCCAGCTCGATCACGTCGCCGTTCTTGAGCGGCACCGACTCAGCGGCCAGGGGCGCCCCATTCACCACCGGGCGGGACACGCCTTCCACATGGGCGAACACATAACCGCTGGGGCGCTTGGTGATGGAGGCCACCTGCACACCGGGCTTGCCCACCGTGGTGACGACCTTGGACAAGGCCACCTCGCGGCCCGCCGCCGGTCCGTTGAGCACCTTGATGGCCGCCGGGGCTGCGGTTGCCGCCGGAGCGCCGCCACCCAGGCCCCCGAAGGACGACGGCAGACCGAAACCGCTGCTGGGGGCCGTTTGGCCCGGGCGCAGGATCATGGTCTTTTCGTAGTCGGCGTTGTCCTCAACCAGATACTTGATCTTGTACTTGCCCACCTCAATGACATCACCGTGCGACAGCAGTTGCTTCTTGACGGCCTTGCCATTGATGTAGGTGCCGTTGGTGGAGTTCAGGTCTTCGATGAAGACGTCCGACCCGACCATCTGCATGACGGCATGCTCGCCGCTGACGGCGAGGTTGTCGATCACGATGTCGTTGTAGGGGCGCCGACCCAGCGTGGTCTTGTCTTTGGTGACCTGCACCTCTTTGATCACCACACCGTCGAGCGAAACCACCAGTTTGCCCATCTTTGACCTCGTGTCCTGTCTATAGTTGTGATGGCGCGCTCAGCGACGCCCGTGGTTACGACTGAAGGGCCACCATGCCCACGGCTTGGTACGACTTTCCGCGCGAACCAGAACGATCGCAATATTATCCTTGCCGCCCATGTCATTGGCGGCGTCTACCAGCGCCTGCGCTGCTTCAGGAAGGTCCGGGTGACTCTGCAGAATCTGCGCCACCGAGGCGTCATCCACCATATCAGACAGCCCGTCGCTGCACAGCAGAATCTCGTCGCCGGGTTGCAGTTCATGCTGGTGAATTTCCAGCATGACGGTGTCCTCCACCCCCACAGCCCGTGTCACCAGATTCTTGTTGCTGGAAAACACCGCTTCTTCAGGCGTAAGCAGACCAGCATCGATCTGCTCTTGCAGTAACGAATGGTCTCTCGTCATCTGGACGAGTTGCCCGTCCCGCAGGCGGTAGGCGCGGGAATCCCCGACGTGACCCATCAGCACGCTCTGCTCCCGGAACACAGCCACCACCAGGGTGGTGCCCATGCCGGCATAGCGGGGGTTGGTGTTGGCGGCGTTGAAGATCGCCCGATTGGCATTGTCCACGCAGATGTCCATCGCGCGGCGCACATCCGCGTCGGACGCATGCTGCCCGGCTTCGGCCAGCCAGCGGCCAAGCTCCGCCTTGATGAAGGACGTCAGCATCTGGCTGGCGACTTCACCGGCGTTGTAACCGCCCATGCCGTCCGCCAGAACCGCCAGGCCGACGCCTGGATCCAGTGCGATCGAGTCTTCATTGTTGTCGCGCACTCGTCCGGTGTCGGTGGCGCTGAAGAACTCCAGGGTCATGTCTTGCGGGCGGGATCGTCTGGGGGAGGATGATTGTGCACCGCCGCGCTGCTGCGCAGGCGTAAAGTTTCCTCGAAAGCCAGCCCCGTTGTCGGGGGGGTTGCAGCAGGATCGCTCTGATCGGTGCGCTTTGCGCTCCCACTTGCGGGGGATGCGGGGGAGGTCGGGACCTCGCCCCGGCTGTTGGCCAGCTCGACCGACAGGTCGGCCAGCACCGCTTCCAGATCCTGGGCCAGTTGCTCGCCCGATTGGTAGCGGAGTTCAGGACGCTTTTCAAGCGACAAGGCCACCACCATGGCCAGCGATTCCGGCAGTTCAGGCCGGTAGAGCCGGACATCGGGCGGCGGCTGGTTGGCAATCTGGTGCATCAGGGACGCCATGGACTCCGATTGATGGGGCAGATGCCCTGTCAAAAGCTGAAACAACATGACGCCTAAAGAATACAGGTCGCTGCGGCCGTCCACCTTCAATCCGGCCAACTGTTCCGGGGACATGTAGGAGGGGGTGCCCAGGACCAGGCCGGTGCGGGTGCGACTGCCATCGGCCACCCGGGCGATGCCGAAGTCCATGATCTTCACGCTGCCGGTGGGCCGGTCCAGCATGATGTTGGCGGGTTTGATGTCGCGGTGCACCACGCCGTGGCTGTGGGCATAGTGAAGCGCGCGCGCCAGGCGGGCGCCGAGCAGCAGCACCTCACGCAAGGGCAGGCGCTGGCTCTCTCGGGTGTGATGACTGAGGTCGTGACCGACCACCAGCTCCATCGCAATCCAGGTGTCGCCGCCACTTTCGCCGGCATCCAGCACTCGCAGGATGTCCGGATGCGTCAGATGTTGGGCGGCGCTCGCTTCGCGGATGAAGCGCTCACGCACGTCCACCAAGTCTTCGGGCGCGAATTCCCGCTGCAGGGACAGCCGCTTGATGGCCACGGACCCACCGCTTCTACGGTCCACCGCCTGATGGACCTTGGCCATGGCGCCGCGGCCGATCTCCTGGCCGAGCTCGTAATTGTCGAGCCGGGAACCGGCCCACTGGGGCATGGGCTGCGTGGTCTGCAGCGCACTGGGCAGGTCCTCCACCGCGGGGGGCGGCGGGAAGGAGCGTCCCAGCAGTCGCTTGAAGAACCCGGCAGCGGTCATGACATGGGGGTGCTTTCGTCAGGCTTGGGACGGGCGGCGGCTGGCCAGCATCTTGCCGATACCCAGCACCAGCAGGGCACCCACCACCCCGGCGCCGTACTGAAGCCAGGGCACCACCACCGTCGTGCCGGGCTTGCTGCCCGGCTGGTTCGGGACCCAGCCACTCAGGGCCGGGTCGGTCACCAGCATCGTACCCGCAATCCATCCCAGCAGCATCGCGCCCAAGACGATCACGGCGGGATAGCGGTCCATCAGCTTGATGACCAGCTGGCTGCCCCAGACGATGATGGGGATCGAGACCAGCAGGCCGAAGATGACCAGGATCAGCTGGTGACCGTGGCCGGCGCCTTCGGCGGCACCGGCAATGGCGATCACGTTGTCCAGCGACATGACGAAGTCGGCCACGATCACCGTCTTGACGGCGGCCCAGAGCTTGTCACTGGCCTGGATGTTGGCATGGTCGTCCTCGTCTTCCGGCAGCATCAGCTTGATGCCGATCCAGAACAGCAGCAGGCCACCGACCAGCTTGAGGAAGGGCAACTGCAGCAACTGCAGGGCGAAGAAGATCAGCACCACCCGCAGGATGATGGCCCCTGCCGTGCCCCAGAGAATGCCCTGGGTACGGAGCTTGGGCGGCAGCTTGCGGCAGGCCAGGGCGATCACGACGGCGTTGTCGCCGCCGAGCAGGATGTCGATCGCGATGATCTGGAGAACCGCCAGCCAGAACGGGGCGTGGAGAAGCATGTACATATGCGAAGACCTGCTGGATGCGGCGTCAGGCGCTCATCCAGTGTAGAACGGTTGGGGGACCTAAACGACAGAAGGGGCCTTGCGGCCCCTCCTGGATCGTTGGCGGAAGCTGACGCATTGTCCGCGCCCGCCCCCCAGGCTTCCGATGCGTGGAACTACGCACCAGACGCGCCTGCAGGTTTTTCCTGTCGCTTACAGCAGGCTCTTGAGCAGCTTGCCCATTTCCGACGGATTGCGTGTCACCTTGAAGCCGCACTCTTCCATGATGGCGAGCTTGGCATCGGCCGTGTCAGCGCCACCGGAGATCAGCGCGCCGGCGTGGCCCATGCGCTTTCCGGGAGGAGCGGTCACGCCGGCGATGAAGCCAACCACCGGCTTCTTCATGTTGGCCTTGCACCAGCGAGCGGCTTCGGCTTCGTCCGGACCACCGATCTCACCGATCATGATCACGGCGTCGGTGTCGGGATCGTCGTTGAAGGCCTGCATCACGTCGATGTGCTTCAGACCGTTGATCGGGTCGCCCCCGATACCGACGGCCGAGGACTGGCCCAGACCCAGGTCGGTCAGCTGAGCGACCGCTTCATAGGTCAGCGTGCCGGAACGCGACACGACGCCAATGCGGCCCTTGCGGTGGATGTGACCGGGCATGATGCCGATCTTGATCTCTTCCGGGGTGATCAGGCCAGGGCAGTTCGGGCCCAGCAGCAGGGTCTTCTTGCCACCGGCGGCTTCCTTGGCGCGCATCTTGTTGCGCACTTCCAGCATGTCACGGACGGGGATGCCTTCGGTGATGCAGATGGCCAGGTCCAGGTCGGCTTCGACCGCTTCCCAGATGGCTGCAGCAGCGCCGGCGGGCGGCACGTAGATCACCGACACGGTGGCGCCGGTCTGGGCTGCGGCTTCCTTGACGGTGCCGTAGATGGGGATGTCGGAGAACTTTTCGCCGGCCTTCTTCGGGTTCACACCCGCCACGAAAGCATTCTTGCCGTTGGCATAAGCCTGGCAGCCGAGAGTGTGGAACTGACCGGTCTTGCCCGTGATGCCCTGGGTGATGACCTTGGTGTCCTTGTTGATGTAGATGCTCATGTCGTATTCCTTGGCTGGGTCTGCGGCTTACTTGACGGCGGCGACGATCTTCGTCGCGGCTTCGGCCATGGTGTCGGCGGAGATGATGGGCAGGCCGGACTCGGCCAGCATCTTCTTGCCCAGCTCTTCGTTGGTGCCCTTCATGCGCACGACCAGCGGCACAGACAGGTTGACGGCCTTGCAGGCGGTGATCACGCCTTCGGCGATGGTGTCGCACTTCATGATGCCGCCGAAGATGTTGACGAGAATGCCCTTCACGTCGGGGTTCTTCAGCATGATCTTGAAGGCTTCGGTGACCTTCTCGGCGGTGGCGCCGCCGCCCACGTCCAGGAAGTTGGCCGGCTCGCCGCCGAACAGCTTGATGGTGTCCATGGTGGCCATGGCCAGACCGGCACCGTTGACCAGGCAGCCGATGTTGCCGTCCAGCGAGATGTAGGCCAGGTCGAACTTGGACGCTTCGACTTCAGCCGGATCTTCTTCGTCCAGGTCGCGGTAGGCGACGATTTCCGGATGACGGAACAGGGCGTTGGCGTCGAAGTTGAACTTGGCGTCCAGGGCGATCAGGTTGCCCTTGGAGTCGCAGTTCAGCGGGTTGATTTCCACCAGCGACGCGTCGGTGTCCATGTAGCACTTGTACAGCTTGGCGAACAGGTCCACGGCCTGGTCCACCGATGCGCCGGTCAGGCCGATGGCCGTGGCGATCTTGCGGGACTGGTCAGCGGTGATGCCGGTCAGCGGGTCGATGTACTCGGTGATGATCTTCTCGGGGGTGGAGTGCGCCACCTCTTCGATGTCCATGCCGCCTTCGCTGGACGCGATGAAGGCCACCTTCTGGGTGCCGCGGTCGGTCACCAGGGACACGTACAGCTCATTCTTGATGTCCGCGCCTTCTTCGATGTAGAGGCGGCGGACCTTCTGGCCTTCCGGGCCGGTCTGGTGCGTGACCAGCTGCATGCCCAGGATCTGCTCGGACAGCGCCTTCACGTCGTCCAGGGTCTTGCCCAGCTTCACGCCGCCGCCCTTGCCGCGGCCACCCGCGTGGATCTGCGCCTTGACCACCCACACCGGGCCGCCCAGCTTTTGTGCGGCTTCCACCGCTTCTTGCACCGTGAACGCGGGAATACCGCGCGGCACCGGCACGCCGAACTGGCGCAGGATTTCCTTGCCCTGGTACTCGTGAATCTTCATAGGGAGGTCTCGCTTGATGAATGATCAGGAAGAGAAAGCCGAGGCCGCGGCGCGAGCGTGGCACTGGCTCGGGTATTGGGTTTGCCGGGTCACGGCGATGGTCATGGCCATGGGCGCGGACCCAGAGAGCCCGGCGGACCAATGGACCAAACCGTCGGCAATGCGACGACCCAGCCAGTGGCGTGCGGTGGTGGCGATGGAAGACATAGACCCGATGCAAACACGCAAAAGCCGGCCCGCAGCCAAAGGCGCGCGGGCAGCTTGCGAAGCCGCCAATGTAGCATGCTGCATAGCATCAAGGCTTTCACGGGAATGACACGCGCCCGCCGATGCTTGAATTAGGGGCATGACCCCACCGGCAGAGAGCCCCAAACACCTCCGAGCGGTCACGGCCTGCGCCCGTCAGCCCCTGGATGGCGCGCCCCGGGCGCTGCGCGCCCATGTGCCACCGAGTGGGGCACCGGTCGTGCAAAGGAAGCCGCGGGTGCCGGTGTTTGGCGGGAGATGGGCGGGTAATCGACGGGGTGAGCGGTGAGCGGCCCGCGGTGTGGCGAGGACGCTGGCCAACGGGGCTCAGCCCAAGTCGGAATCCGCGTCAGCCTCCGGGTCGGTCTGTGCGGCTTGCACCGCGCGGATGGCCCGGCGCGCCACATCGGATTGAAATCCGCGACCCATCAGGAAACGCATCTGCCGGGCTTCCTGGGTAGCGTCCAGGGGCACTGCCCGGCTGAACTTGCGACGCAGCACCTCACAGGCGCGGTCCAGCTCCGTCACCGACAGCGCAGACCGCTGCTCCGTATCCAGGCTCAGGCCATGCTGCGCCAGTTCCTGCTCGATACGGCGCTGACCCCAGCGGGAGGCGCGAGCATGGAGCCGGGATTCGACGAACCGGGATTCGTCCAAATACCCCTGCTGGCGAAGCCAGAGCACCACTTCGTCCACCTGCTGTTCAGCCTGCTGCGCGAGGTGCTCCGGATCCGGTTCTTCGCCGTGCGGCTCGACGTGTCGTTCGTCACCGGCCGTGGCACTCTCACTGGCACTTTCAGTGGCACTGTCCCTGGCGATGCGGCCCAGCTTGCGCCGCAGCTCCAGTTCGCTGTGGTCTCGCTGGGCCAGCAGGGTGACCGCCCGCGCTCTGAGTGAGAGCGGCTGACGTGTCACAACCCGTCCTTATTGCGCGGCGTCCGGCACGGCGCCCAGCAGCGGGATGCCCAGGGAGTCACGGATCTTGTTTTCGATCTCGACCGCCAGGTCGGCGTTCTCACGCAGGAACTCACGGGCGTTGTCCTTGCCCTGGCCGATCTTCTCGCCGTTGTAGGCATACCAGGCACCGGCCTTGTCCACGATCTTCGCGGCCACGCCCATGTCGATGATCTCGCCTTCGCGGCTGATGCCTTCGCCGTAGAGGATGTCGAATTCAGCGGTCTTGAACGGGGGCGCCACCTTGTTCTTCACCACCTTGACCTTGGTCTCGGAACCGATGACTTCTTCGCCCTTCTTGATCGAGCCGATGCGGCGGATGTCCAGACGGACCGACGCATAGAACTTCAGCGCATTGCCGCCGGTGGTGGTTTCGGGCGAGCCGAACATCACGCCGATCTTCATGCGGATCTGGTTGATGAAGATGACGGTGCAGTTGGTCTTCTTGATGGTGGCGGTCAGCTTGCGCAGGGCCTGGCTCATCAGACGGGCCTGCAGGCCGGGCAGGGCGTCGCCCATTTCGCCTTCGAGTTCGGCCTTGGGGGTCAGGGCGGCCACCGAGTCGATGATGATCAGGTCCACCGAACCGGAGCGCACCAGCGCGTCCACGATTTCCAGCGCCTGTTCGCCGGTGTCCGGCTGGCTGATCAGCATTTCCTGCAGATTCACGCCCAGCTTCTGCGCGTATTGCACGTCCAGCGCATGCTCGGCGTCGATGAAGGCGCACACGCCTTGCAGCTTCTGCATCTGGGCGATGACCTGCAGGGTCAGCGTGGTCTTGCCCGAGGATTCAGGGCCGTAGATCTCGATCACGCGGCCGCGGGGCAGGCCGCCGACGCCCAGGGCGATGTCCAGGCCCAGCGAGCCGGTGGAGACCACCTGGATGTCCTCGATCTTCTCGCCTTCAGCCAGGCGCATGATGGAGCCCTTGCCGAACTGCTTTTCGATCTGGGCGAGAGCGGCCTGCAGGGCCTTGGCTTTTTCGGTGTTGGCGTTTTTGACGGGGGCGTCCATGAAGCATCTCCAAGTAGCTGCGCCGGATTATGGCCCAATCTGTATATCTGTACAGTGGTTCTGTGGCCACGCCGCAGCGGTTGCAATGAAGGCCATCGTAGGCACTGCCTGGCTCATGGCGTGAGCCACCCCATTCAGATCCGTCGACTGGCTGTGGTGCGCCCCCGATTCGGGACGATGGCACGGCCAGCGCCCCGTCCCTAGAATCGACCCATTCAAGAATGACGGGAGACATCGATGCGCATCCTCATCGCCGAGGACGATCAAGTGCTGGCGGACGGCCTGCTGCGCTCGCTGCGTGCGTCTGGCTGCGCCGCTGACCAGGTGAGCAGCGGCACCGAGGCCGATGCCGCCCTCGCCTCCCATGAATTCGACCTGCTCATCCTGGACCTGGGGCTGCCGCGCATGCATGGCCTGGAGGTGCTGCGCCGCCTGCGTGCCCGCGGGTCGGCCGTGCCAGTGCTGATCCTCACCGCGGCCGACAGCATCGAGGAACGGGTCAAGGGGCTGGATCTGGGCGCCGACGATTACATGGCCAAGCCGTTCTCGCTGCAGGAACTGGAGGCACGCGTCCGAGCCCTGACCCGTCGCGGTCTGGGCACCGCCTCCAGCGTCATCAAGCATGGGCCGCTCAGCTTCGATGCGACTGGCCGCGTGGCCTACATCAACGACCAGATGGTGGAGCTGTCAGCCCGGGAGCTGTCGCTGCTGGAAGTGTTGCTGCAGCGCGCCGGCCGTCTGGTCAGCAAGGACCAGCTGGTGGAGCGGCTGTGCGAATGGGGCGAAGAAGTCAGCAACAACGCCATCGAGGTCTACATCCACCGCCTGCGCAAGAAGATCGAGCAGGGCCCGATCCGTATCGCCACGGTCCGGGGGCTGGGCTACTGCCTTGAAAAGATTCCTGGCTGATCCCCCCTTGAACGCCGCAGCTGCAGGCCATCCGCGCGGGTCCGGGATCCGCGCATGAGCGCCGCCAGCGGCCACCGTTCCCTGTTCGGCGAGATCCTCGACTGGATGCTCGCCCCGCTGCTGGTGATCTGGCCGATCAGCGTGGCCCTGACCTGGCTGGTGGCCCAGGGCATCGCCAACAAGCCATACGACCGAGAACTTGGCGAGATGGCCCGCACCCTGGGCCTGCAGGTGGCCACCGAGCCAGGCCCTGGAGACCTTCCCAAAGGCCGCTCACGCTATGCCCTGGCGCCCGAAGCGGCCGCCCTTCTGCGGGCCGATGAATCCGACACCATCTACTACCAGGTGCTGGGGCTGCGCGGCGAACTGCTCAGCGGGGACCGCCACCTGAGCGTGCCCGAACGCGAGCCGCCGGTCGTCCCCTGGGAGCTGCATTTCCGCGACGACGAGGTGAGCAACGAATCGGTGCGGGTGGCCTACCTGTGGGTGGTGCCGGAGGGCATGGCCGGCAGTGATCGCATGATGCTGGTCCAGGTGGCGGAAACGCTGGGCAAGCGCTCGCGGCTGACCAACGAGATCATCAAGGGCGTGATCCTGCCGCAGTTCGTCATCCTGCCGCTGGCGGTGCTGCTGGTGTGGCTGGCGCTGGCACGCGGCATTGCGCCGCTCAACGAGTTGCAGCGCCGCATCCGTTCGCGAGACAGCTCCGACCTGAGCCCGATCGACGAGCACCGCATTCCGGACGAAGTGGCCCCGCTGGTGCAGGCCATCAACGACCTGCTGGAGCGGCTGGACCAGTCCATCCGCGCACAAAAGCATTTCCTGGCCGACGCGGCGCATCAGCTCAAGACCCCGCTGGCCGGCCTGCGCACTCAGGCGGAGTTGGCGCAGCGGGAGATTGACGAAGGCCGCAGTTCCCCGGCCGATCTCAAGCGCTCGCTGCAGCAGATCGCCTTGTCCAGCCAGCGGGCCGCGCACATGGTCAACCAGCTGCTGGCGATGGCGCGGGCGGAAGATCAGGAACATGCCTCCCGCCGCAGCGAAGTGAACCTGCCGGTGCTGGCGATGGAGACGGTGCGCGACTTCGTGCCCCGCGCCATGGAAAAGCGTCTGGACCTGGGCTATGAAGGCCCGGAGCCGGACCACGCAGGTCTGCGCCTGAACGGGCATCCACTGCTCATCCGTGAGCTGATCCGCAACCTGGTGGACAACGCCCTGCTCTACACCCCGCCGGGCGGCACCATCACCGTCCGCGTGGTGGAGGATCCGTTCGGCCAGGTGTGTGTGCTGCAGGTCGAAGACTCCGGCCCCGGCATCGCGGAACTCGAGCGCGAGAAGGTGTTCCAGCCGTTCTACCGCGCCCTGGGCACCGACGTGGACGGATCCGGTCTGGGCCTGGCCATCGTGCGGGAGATCGTTCAGCAGCATGACGCGGACATCAGCGTGGACGACACCCGTCCGAGACGCCAGGCCGAAGCCGACGGACAAGGCCCGGGTGCCCGCTTCACCATCCGCTTCCCGGCGCATCCGCATCGCCCGTGAGCGCATGCGGGCGCTCAGGCTCGCCGCGCGTCAGCGCTGCATCGCGCCCCGGCTGCGCGCAATCGACATCAGCATGCCCAGCGCCAGCCCCAGGGTCACCATGGCCGTGCCGCCGTAGGAGATGAAAGGCAGCGGCACGCCCACCACCGGCAAGATGCCGGTCACCATGCCCATGTTCACGAACACGTAGGTGAAGAAGCTGAGCGTGATGGCACCGGCCAGCAGCCGCGAGAACAGCGTCGGTGCTTCATGCGCGATCACCAGCCCGCGCAGGATCAGTGCGGTGAAGCCCAGCAGCAGCCCCAGCGCCCCCACCAGCCCGAACTCCTCGCCATAGGCGGCAAAGATGAAGTCGGTGGTGCGCTCGGGAATGAATTCCAGATGGGTCTGGGTGCCCTTCATGAAGCCCTTGCCGGTGACGCCGCCGGAGCCGATGGCAATCTCGCCCTGGATGATGTGAAAGCCCTTGCCCAGCGGATCCTTGGTCGGGTCCAGCAGCGTGCAGACGCGGTCCTTCTGGTATTCCTTCAGCACCACCCACTTCACATCCGGCTGGCAGATATGGTCTTCGCTCATCACCAGCGTCGTGATGCCGGCGCCGGCCAGCACCAGCGCGGGCAGGATCAGCTTCCAGGACAGCCCGGCAAAGAAGATCACATACAGCCCGGCGGCCAGCACCAGCAGCGAGGTGCCCAGATCGGGCTGCTTGGCGATCAGCCCGACGGGCACGGTCAGCAGCACGAAGGCCGCCACGAAGTCCGGCAGGCGCAACTGCCCTTCCCGCTTCTGAAACCACCAGGCCAGCATCAGCGGCATCGCGATCTTGAGAATCTCGGACGGCTGAAATTCCACACCCAGACGGATCCAGCGGGTGGAGCCCTTCTTAGTGATGCCGAACAGCGCCACCGCCACCAGCAGCACCACCCCGACGGTGTAGAGCGGCACGGCCACCTGCATCAAGCGCTGCGGCGGCACCTGGGACACCACGAACAGCACCACCAGCGCCAGCGCGCCATTGCGCAGGTGGTCCACAAAGCGGGTGCCGTGGTCGTATCCGGCGGAATACATGCACATCAGCCCCAGGCCCATGATCCAGAACAGGGCCAGCAGCAGCGGCAGGTCGAAGCCGGAGAACCAGGGCTTGAGGCGTTGCAGCCAGCTGGGCTTGCTGAAGACAGCACTCATCGTGAAGCTCCCGGGCTGGGGCGCGTCACCCCGCGCTGAGCGGGCGGCGGCGCGGCCGGTGGGATGGAAAGGGCTTCTGCGGGCGGGCGGGTCGGCGCGGGGGCCGACGCGGCTGCAGACCTCGGGGATGAAGTCACCGACGCCCGAGAGGGCGCAGAGGCCGCAGAGGCCGCGCCATCCGGGACAGGCACCGAAGCGGACGCAGGGGATGCAGGGGCTGATGCCGCTGAAGCCGCTGCCCCCGGCACGTTCATCTGCCCCGGCAAGGGCACATCCACCGCCCGGCGCGGCGTCCCGATCGGCGCCGTCGTCTGACCGAGCTGCGTCTTGGCGATGTCTTCCTCGCTCGGGTAAGTGCCTTCCAGCACGTAGTCGAACACCCGGCGTGCGATCGGCGCGGCCGAGGTCGAGCCGAAGCCCGCGTTCTCAACGATCAGCGCCAGCGCGATCCGCGGCGAGTCATACGGTGCAAAGGCGATGTAGAGCGAATGGTCCCGCTTGCGCTCATCCGCCTTGATGCTGCTGTAGGTCTGGCCGGCGCGCAGGCCGATGGCCTGGGCGGTGCCGGTCTTGCCGCCACTGGCATAGGGCGCGCCCGCGAACACCGCCCGGGACGTGCCCTCCAGCGTCACATCGTGCATCGCATTGCGGATCACCTCGACGTCATTGCGGCGCAGCGCCAGCGGCTCCAGGGCATCGCTGGCGGTGCGGTGTTCGGTGTGCCGCACCACATCCTCGATCTCCCGAACCAGTCGCGGCCGGTAACGCTGGCCGCCGGTAGAGAGGGTGGACATGGCGGTGGCCAGTTGCAGCATGGTGAAGTTGTTATAGCCCTGCCCGATGCCCAGCGAAATCGTCTCGCCGGCAAACCACTTCTGCTGCTCGGGGCGGCGGAACTTCTTCTTTTTCCACTCGGTGGACGGCAGGTCCCCGGTGACTTCGCCCAGCAGGTCGATCTCGGTCTTGCGACCGAAGCCGAAGGGCTCGAGCTGGTCATGGATCATGTCCACGCCCATCTCATTGGCCAGGGAATAGAAGTACACGTTGGACGAGGTGACGATGGCCAGCCGCATGTCCTTCGGACCGGCCCGGTCGCCCTCCGCGCTGCCGAAGGTCCGGCCGCCGAAGCTGTAGGTCAGGTTGTCCTGGATCACCAGGCTGGGCGAGCGCTTGCCCGTGTTCAGCGCCGCCATCGCCATGTAGGGCTTGAAGGTCGAGCCCGGCGGATAGGTGCCACGCAGCGCACGGTTCAGCAGCGGCTTGTCGATGTTCTCATTCAGGTCGCGCCAGCTGTCGGCATCAATGCCGTCAACAAACAGGTTGGGGTCAAACGAAGGCTTGGAGACAAAGGCCAGCACCTCGCCATTGCGGGGATCGATGGCCACCAGGGCGCCGCGCCGGTCGCCGTAGAGCTTCTCCACCAGGGCCTGCAGCTTGATGTCGATGGACAGGTGCAGCGTGTTGCCCGGTGTCGGCGGCCGGTTGCGCAGACGGCGGATGGCGCGCCCGCCGGCGCTGGTCTCCATTTCCTCGAACCCGGTCTGGCCGTGCAGCTCCCGCTCATAGGCCTGCTCCAGCCCCAGCTTGCCGATGTATTCCGTGCCGCGGTAGTTGCTGACGTCCTCCTCGGGCCAATCGTCCATGGCCTTCTTCTCGGCCTGGTTGATGCGGCCGATGTAGCCCAGCATGTGGCTGCCGACCTCGCCCATCGGATAGCTGCGGAAGAGCCGCGCCTTGATGTCCACGCCGGGGAAGCGGAAGCGCTGGGCCGCGAACTTGGCAACCTCGGTGTCGGTCAGCTTGGTGCGGATGGGCAGCGACTCGAAGTTCTTGCTCTCGTCCATCAGGCGCTTGAAGCGGCGTCGGTCCCGCGGCTGGATGTCGATGACGCCGGCCAGCTGGTCGATCGTCTCTTCCAGGTCCGCCACCTTGGACGGGGTGATTTCCAGCGTGTAGGCCGAATAGTTGCTGGCCAGCACCACGCCGTTGCGGTCCACGATCAACCCGCGGTTGGGCACGATGGGCACCACGGAGATGCGGTTGGATTCCGCCCGCTCCAGCAGCGTGTCGTGCTGCGCCACCTGCAGGAACAGCAGACGCGCCACCAGCAGCCCGAAGCAGAACAGCACGAACAGGGCGGCCGCGACCAGCCGCAGCCGGAAGCGCGACAACTCCTGATGCAGGTTCTTCAGAACCGTCATGGCCGGCCGTTCCCTTCAGTTCACAGCGGGCGGTGGGCGTCGGGATCCGGCGCCCGGCGCTGCGGTGCCAGCAGCAGCAGTGTGGCCAGCGGCCACAGCAGCGATTCCAGCAGCGGCGCCAGGAAGAAGCTCCAGTCCGGCCACATCCCTCCCACCATCAGCCGCACCGCCAGGGCGATGACCTGGGCCAGCAGGAACAGGGGCAGCACATGCAGGGCCTGCGCCCCGAGGGTGAACCACAGCAAGCGGCGATGCAGGGCGACCGCGCCGAAGGCCAGCAGGCTGTAGGCCAGCGCATGCTGCCCCAGCAGCGCGCCGTGATGCACATCGATCATCAGGCCGAAGAAGAAGGCCCAGCCCACGCCCACGCGGCGCGGCTGGTGCACGTTCCAGAAGACTAGCGTCAGGGCCAGCACATCCGGCATCCAGGGCTGGCGGCCGACCGGCACCATGTCCACCAGCAAGGCCACGACCAGGCTGAAGGCGATGAAAAGAGGATTGGCCGGCAGCAGGAGCTGACTGGTGCCACGCGGCATGATCATCGCGATGCTCCTTTGGGGGCGGCGCCAGCAGAGGCACCCGCGGACGCTCCGGACACGGCGCCATGCGTCGTGCCCACCGAAGCCGCCGGTGCAGCGCCGGAAGCGGCCTCGCTCCCCGCCGCGGCGCGCGTCCCGCGTCCGGCGCGGCCCTTGCCCTTGCCGGCCTCGGCAGCCGCGGCAGCCGCACTGGCCGCTTCGGCTTCCGCCTCGACCCGCGCCGCTTCCTGACCCACAAGCGGCTCCAGCACGAGCACATGGCGGGCGCTGTCCGGTTGAGCCACCGGCGCCAGGCCGACGCGGGCGAAACTGGTGTCTCCCCGCCGCTCCACTTCACCGACCTTGGCCACCGGCAGGCCGGGTGGATACACCCCGTCCAGGCCCGAGGTGACCAGGTCATCGCCCGGCTTGATGTCGGCATTGGCCGCGATGAAGCGCAGCTCCATCACGCCTCGCTCGCCGCCGTAGGCCACCCCGCGCTGCTGGGTGCGGGCATTGAGCACCGGGATGGTCGCTTCGCGGTCAGTCAGCAGGGTCACCTCGGCGGACAAGGGATACACCCGCGTCACCTGGCCCAGCACGCCGGCATCATTGACCACCGGCGCGCCCAGTCGCACGCCGCGATGACCGCCGCGGTCGATGACGATCCGGCGCGAGAACGGGTCCGGCGCCTCGTACAGCACCTCGGCCGCCAGCCCCTTCACGGGCAGCGCTTCGCGCAGGTCCAGCAGCGAGCGCAGGCGCTGGTTTTCCGCCTGCAGCTGATTGGCCCGACTCAGGATGACGGCCTGTTCGGCCAGTTGGCGACGCGCCTGATTTTCGGCTTCGGTCGCACGCTCCATGCCGCGTGAATAGTCGCCTGCCTGTTCCCAGGCATCCACCGGCACCAGCAGGATCCGTTGCAGCGGATGCAGCGCCAGCGCCAGGCCGGCACGCGCCGGGGCGGTGACATTGAAGCGTGCGTCCGCCACCATGAGAAACACCGCCAGTGCCGCGCAAAAGGCCAGCTTCGTCAGTGCGGACGGCCCTTCGCGGAACAGTGGCGGTGGATTGCGATCCAGAGTGCCGAGTGGCATGACCATCTCAATCCATGAGCATCAGGAAGGGACACTCGCGGTCCCCGTCAGGCCCCCGCACTGTGGAGCCCGGCGGGTGTCCGCGCATCAGGGTCACTCCGAGGTGAAGATCGAGCCCAGGCGTTCCATCCGCTCCAGCGCCATGCCGCAGCCGCGGACCACGCAGGTCAGCGGATCTTCCGCCACCAGCACCGGCAGGCCGGTTTCCTCGGCCAGCAGACGGTCCAGGTCGCGCAGCAGGGCGCCGCCGCCGGTCAGCATCATGCCGCGTTCGGCGATGTCGGCGCCGAGCTCGGGGGGCGTCTGCTCCAGCGCATTCTTCACTGCCGAGACGATCTGGTTCAGCGGATCGGTCAGGGCCTCGAGAATTTCGTTGGAGGAGATGGTGAAGCTGCGGGGCACGCCTTCGCTCAGGTTGCGGCCCTTGACTTCCATTTCCTTGACTTCGGAGCCGGGGAAGGCCGAGCCGATGTTCTTCTTGATGGATTCCGCGGTCGGCTCGCCGATCAGCATGCCGTAGTTGCGGCGGATGTAGTTGATGATGGCTTCATCGAACTTGTCGCCACCGACCCGCACGCTGCCCTTGTAGACCATGCCGCCCAGCGAGATCACGCCGACTTCGGTGGTGCCGCCGCCGATGTCGATGACCATGGAGCCGGAGGCTTCGGACACCGGCAGGCCCGCGCCGATGGCGGCGGCCATGGGTTCCTCGATCAGGTAGACCTCGGAGGCACCGGCGCCCAGGGCGGCGTCACGGATGGCGCGCTTTTCCACCTGGGTGGAGCCGCAGGGCACGCAAATGATGATGCGGGGCGAGGGACGCAGCAGCTTGGTGTCGTGCACCATCTTGATGAACTGCTTGATCATCTGCTCGGTGACGACGAAGTCGGCGATCACGCCATCTTTCATCGGGCGGATGGCCTCGATGTTGCCAGGCACCTTGCCCAGCATGGCCTTGGCTTCGTGGCCGACGGCCTGGATGGTCTTCTTGCCGTTGGGGCCGCCTTCGTGGCGGATGGCAACGACGGAAGGTTCGTCGAGCACCACGCCTTTGCCGCGGACGTAAATCAGCGTGTTGGCGGTTCCAAGGTCAATGGCGAGGTCGGTGGAGATGTAGCGGCGCAGTGAGGCGAACATATTGGATGGCACTTGCCGGACCGTTCTGGCTCATCTGCCTGCACCCGCTGGCCGTTGCTCCGAAGGGGACCTCATCGGATGCATCGGCGGCCTTCAAAGGCCATTGGGGGACATCAGGCGGTTTCGTCTGTGTTCGGTCCGTGCGGCTGCAATGTCGGGGGAGGACGATTCGGGGCGGTTCGTCGATCACCACGTGGCCCCAAAAGGCCACGCGAACGGGGTATTCCTGACCATAAGCAGCGAGGCTGCCAAGGCAGCCCCGACTTATGGAGATAAGCGGGGATAATAACTGATCGACCCCTGGTTTGGCCTGCCGGCAAGCCTCAAACAAGCGATTGGCGATTGTTTGGTGAATGTTTCAGCGGCCCGACCGGACTCCCTTCCCTCGAAGCCTTCCCCATCCCATGGCCCTGACCCAAGACGACGTCAGCCGGATCGCCCATCTGGCCCGGCTGGAACTCTCCGGCGACGAGCAGGCCGCCCTGCTCCCGCAGCTCAACGGTTTCTTCTCCATCGTGGAGCAGATGCGCGCGGTGGACACCAGCGGTGTCGCCCCTCTGTACACCCCGCTGTCGGCGGTGCAGGAAGTGGCCCTGCGCCTGCGGGAAGACCGTGTCACCGAAACCGACCAGCGCGCGCTGAACCAGCGCAGCGCTCCCGCCGTGGAAGACGGCCTGTTCCTGGTTCCCAAGGTCATCGAATGACGACGCCGCTTCACCTCCTGGGCGTGGCCGAACTGAGCCGCGCACTCCGTCAGAAACAGGTCAGCAGCCTGGAAGTCACGCAACATCTTCTTGCGCGTGTTGCCGCCGCCAACGATCTGGGCGCTTTTCTTCATGTGGACGAAGCCGCCGCGCTGTCCCGCGCCCGGGCGGCCGATGCCCGGCTGGCCAAGGGCGAGGGCGAACAGCCCGGCGGTGCCCTGATCGGCGTGCCGCTGGCGCACAAGGACATCTTCGTCACCCAGGACATGCCCACCACGGCTGGCTCGCTCATGCTCAAGGGCTACATGAGCCCGTTTGATGCGACGGTGGTCGACCGCCTCAATGCCGCCGGCACCGTCTCGCTGGGCAAGCTCAACTGCGACGAGTTCGCCATGGGTTCGGCGAACGAAAACAGCGCCTACGGCCCGTCGCTGAACCCCTGGGACACGCAGCGCGTGCCCGGCGGCTCATCCGGGGGCTCGGCCACGGCGGTGGCGGCGCGTCTGGTGCCGGCCGCCACCGGCACCGACACCGGCGGCTCCATCCGGCAGCCGGCCAGCTTCACCGGCATCACCGGCATCAAGCCCACCTACGGCGTGTGCTCCCGCTACGGCATGATCGCCTTCGCCTCCAGCCTGGACCAGGCCGGTGTGATGGCCCGTTCCGCCGAAGACTGCGCCCTGCTGCTGTCGGCCATGAGCGGCTTTGACGAGCGCGACGCCACCAGCGTCCAGCAGCCGCCCCAGGACTTCAGCGCCCAATTGCTTCAGGCGCAGCACCAGGACCGTGACGGCGTCACGGCAGCGCAGCCCCTCAAGGGCCTGCGCATCGGCCTGCCGCGCGAGTTCTTCCCGGCGGCCCTGAGCGCCGACGTCAACCAGGCGGTCCGCGCCGGCCTGGCCGAACTGGAAAAGCTCGGCGCCACCCTGGTGGACGTCAGCCTGCCGCGCACCGAGCTGGCCATTCCCGTCTACTACATCATTGCCCCGGCGGAGGCCAGCTCCAACCTCTCCCGCTTTGACGGCGTGAAGTTCGGCCACCGTGCACAGCAGTACGACGACCTGCTGGACATGTACAAGAAGACCCGCGCCCAAGGCTTCGGTGCCGAGGTCAAGCGCCGGATCATGATCGGCAGCTACGTGCTGTCCCACGGCTATTACGACGCCTACTACCTGCAGGCCCAGAAGCTGCGCCGCATGATTGCGGACGACTTCCAGCAGGCCTTCCAGCAGTGCGACCTGATCGCCGGCCCGGTGGCCCCGACGGTGGCCTGGAAGCGCGGCGAGGGGTCGGACGATCCGGTCAAGGCCTACCTGGCCGACATCTTCACCCTGCCCGGCTCGCTGGCCGGCCTGCCCGGCATGAGCGTGCCGGTGGGCAGCGGCGAAGGCGGCCTCCCGGTCGGCCTGCAACTGCTGGGCAACTACTTCAAGGAAGGAATGCTGCTGCATGCCGCCCATGCGCTGCAGCAGGCCACCGACTGGCATCGCCAGGCGCCGGCGGGGGTGTGAACGCTATGAGCAAGAACAGCAAACTGGTGCGCGGGTACGAGGTCGTGATCGGCCTGGAAAACCACGTGCAACTCTCCACGGCCTCCAAGATCTTCAGCGGCTCTTCCACCGCCTTCGGGGCCGCGCCCAACACCCAGGCCAGCGCGGTGGACCTGGCCCTGCCCGGCACGCTGCCGGTGCTCAACCGCGGCGCGGTGGAGCGGGCCATCCGCTTCGGCCTGGCGGTCGGTGCCAAAGTGGCGCCGCTGTCCATCTTCGCCCGCAAGAACTACTTCTATCCGGACCTGCCCAAGGGCTACCAGATCAGCCAGTACGAGATCCCGGTGGTCCAGGGCGGCAAGATCGAATTCATGGTGGACGGCGAGCGCAAGGTGATCAACCTGACCCGCGCCCATCTGGAGGAAGACGCCGGCAAGAGCCTGCATGAGGACTATCACGGCCAGTCGGGCATCGACCTGAACCGGGCCGGCACGCCGCTGCTGGAGATCGTCTCCGAGCCGGAGATCCGCTCGGCCGCTGAAGCCGCGGAATATGCCAAGACCCTGCATGCGCTGGTCATGTGGCTGGGCATCTGCGACGGCAACATGCAGGAAGGCTCCTTCCGCTGCGACGTGAACGTGTCGGTGCGCAAGCCCGGGGAGCCCTTCGGCACCCGCCGCGAGATCAAGAACCTCAACAGCTTCCGCTACCTAGTGGACGCTGTGCACTATGAGGTGAACTGGCAGATCGACCGCATCGAGGACGGTCTGGAGATCCAGCAGGCCACGGTGCTCTACAACCCCGACACCGGCGAGACCCGCGCCATGCGCACCAAGGAAGATGCGGCCGACTACCGCTACTTCCCCGACCCCGACCTGCCGCCGCTGCTGATCGCGCCGGACTGGATCGAGCGGGTGCGCGGCGAGATGCCCGAGCTGCCGGCCGTCATGGCCGCCCGCTTCCAGGAAACCGACGGCCTGCCCGCCTACGACGCGCTGATGATGACGCAGAGCCTGGCCACGGCCCGCTTCTACGAGGCGGCCCGGGAGGTCAGCGGCGCACCCAAGCTGGTGGCGAACTGGCTGATGGGCGAGGTCTCGCGCCGACTCAATGCCGAGGAGCGCGACATCGACGCCGCCCCGGTGACGCCGGCCCAGTTGGGCCTGCTGATTCGCCGCATCCAGGACGGCACGCTCTCCAACAACTCCGCCAAGCAGGTGTTTGAAGCCCTGTGGACCGGGGAAGGGTCGGACGTGGATGCCGTGATCGAGGCCAAGGACCTGAAGCAGTCCAACGACACCGGCGAGCTCGAACGCATCCTGGACGAAGTGCTGGCGGCCAATGCCAAGTCGGTGGAGGAATTCCGCGCCGGCAAGGAGAAGGCCTTCAATGCGCTGGTCGGTCAGGCGATGAAGGCGAGCAAGGGCAAAGCCAATCCGGCGGCGGTCAATGAGCTGCTGAAGAAGAAGCTGGGCGCTTGATGGGACGCCGGGACCCGGGAGGGTCTCGGCATGTCGGGCGGCAACGCCCGCTCGATCAGGACTGGACCGCGCCGCGAGCGCTGGCGCTGCAGGCGTTCAGCGGCTCGCAGGCCCTGACGGAGGCACCGTCGGCGACGCCGAGGAGGTCGCGGTCGAAGGCGCGGGCTTGTCAGGCAGCCCAGGCGGCTGGCCCGCCCACATGCGACGCAGACGACCCAGCTCGTCATCAAAAATGCGGTTCAGCCGGACCATCTCGGCCCGCTGGTTCTCAATCGATTCCCGCTGGGCGGCCGCTGCGGCTTCGTTGGTGTCCAGTTGGTGCTGAAGCTTGAACGGCAGCCGCTTACCCTTGTAGAACTCGGTCTCTTCCTGCAGCGGCTTGCGCTCGGCCGACAGGTCCTTGAGCCGCTGCTCGGACAGCTGCATCGCCTTGCGGATGTCATCCAGGGCGGCTTCACGCGCCCGCTGGTGCGAGGCTTCGTCCTTGTAGCGCTGCAGCAGATTCCGGTCGCGGCGGATGGCGTCCTGCCGCAGGGCCAGTTCATTGTCCTGCTGACGCTTGCGGGCTTCGGCCGCCGCTTGTTCCTCGGGGGACATGGCCGGCGGCACCATGCGGCGGGTGGAGCCGTCGGTGTTGAGCAGGCGCTGCTCGCGGTTGGCGCATTCCGGAATCGGCCGGTCGGAGGTCAGCTTGCGGCCGTCCTGCGTGACGCAGGTGTAGATCCCGCTGATGGACGGCCCCTTGCTCTGGGCCAGGGCCGGCGCAGCGGTCCACAGACCCGCCACCGCCAGTGCAGCGCAGACGCCAAGCCTGCGAGGACCCGCTGCTGCGCGCTTGGGCCAGCGGCCAGCCCCTGCATCTGCGTGCGCGTACGCATGTGCATGTGCATCTGCATGTGCGTCTGCATGTGCGTCTGCCGGTGCGGCACGGTCCGCCCCCCAGGGAGCCAGACCCCATCGACGAACACGAGCCATCAGCGCAAGCGGGCGGGGCAGCGGCAGCGGCAGGAACAAGGGCGGGCGCATCAGACTCCGTAGCGATCTCTATAGGCGTGAACGGCGGCGGCGTGGGCGGAGACGGCCGCGCTGCTGGTCGATCCGAGATACTGAAGCAAGTCAGCGAGCCCGGCAATCGCGATCACCGGAAGTTGCAATTGCTCGCGCACATACTGTACTGCCGACCACGGCAGATCCTGGCCGTTCTCTGCCGCCTTTTCCTGGCGGTCCAGGGCGATGGAGACGCCGCACGGCGTGGCGCCGGCCGCCTGGATCATGGCGATGGATTCCCGCACCGAGGTCCCGGCGGAAATCACGTCGTCAATGATCAACACCCGACCCTGCACCTTGGCACCCACCAGGGTGCCGCCTTCGCCATGGTCCTTGGCTTCCTTGCGGTTGTAGGCGAAGGGCTTGTTGTGGCCCAGACGAGCCAGCTCGATGGACACGGCCGCGGCCAGCGTGATGCCCTTGTAGGCGGGGCCGAAGATCATGTCGAAGTCCAGGCCCGAGGCGATCAGGCGCTGGGCATAGAACTGCGCCAGGCGGCCCAGCTTCACGCCGTCGTCGAACAGGCCGGCATTGAAGAAATACGGGCTCAGCCGCCCCGCCTTGGTCTTGAACTCTCCAAACCGCAGCACACCCGCCTCCACGGCGAAGGCAACAAAGTCCTGGGCGAGCGCGTCGAGGGCGGGCGCCGAGGCGGAACCGGAAGTGGCGGTCATGGCGGAATCTGGGAGTCGTGCTGGCGCGGGATTGTAGGGGCCACCCGCAAGAAAAAGCCCGCCCCCCGGAAGGGGGCGGGCGATGCAAAGCCGGTCCGGCGGGCCCGGCCCGCCGGCGTCCAGGTCATCAGAAGATGGCCTTGAACTGCACACCGTAGGTGCGCGGATCGTTGATGAAGCCGGTACGGTTGTTGAAGTCGATCGCGCCCGTCACCCGGATCTGGTTGGTGATGTTGCGAACGAACAGAGCCGCTTCGTACTTGCCGTTGGCCCAGATGTAGCCGCCGCGCAGGCCGCCTTCCGTCAGCGCCTTGCCGGTGAATTCGGTGGACTCGTACAGGAAGAAGTTGACCTTGGAGCGGTAGGCCCAGTCGGTGTAGAGGTAGAACTCGTTGCCGGCGGCGGTCGGGATGGAATAGCGGGCCGTCAGGTTGTAGACCCACTTCGGCGCCTGGGGCAGCTGGTTGCCGTTGATCAGGTAGCCGCCGTTGGGGCCGACCGGATCGAGCACCGTGCAGACACCGGCGCCGCAGCCGGAGACTTCCAGCTTGTTGTCACGGATGGTGGCCTTGTTGTAGCTGCCGCCCATGGTGATGAACAGGCTGTCGATCGGCAGCAGTTCCAGGTTGAACTCCACCCCTTCGCCGATGACCTTGCGGGCAGCCTTCACCGAGTTGCTGTTGCCAGCGGCGCCGCCCACTTCGGTCAGTTGCAGGTCCTTGGTCTGATAACGGAACACATCGGCCGACAGGCGGGCGCGACGATCCCAGAAGTCGCTCTTCACGCCGACTTCCACGGAGGTGGTGTTCTCAGGATTGGTACGGCTGAGCGGCGCGAACTCGGAGGCCGGCAGCACGGCCGAGGCCCGGAAACCGGTGGCCACACGGGTGTAGACGTTGGTGTCCTTGGTCAGCGCGTACAGAGCCGAAGCGTCCCAGTTCCACTTGCTGTCCTTGGTGTTGGCGGACAGACCGAAGCTGTCGTTCAGCGTCAGGCCCTTTTCCGACACGGTCGAGAGGGACTTGGAGTCACGCGTCAGGCGCACACCGCCGCGCAGCTTGAAGTCCTGGGTCACGTCATAGTTGACCGAGCCGAACAGCGCGTAGGCATGGTTCTTCTGACGGGTGGCCGAGCCGTTGACGTACTCGTCGGAGCCGCTTGCATAGTTGCGGCTCTCAATCTCGTACTTCTCGTTGAAATAGAACAGACCGGCCTGGTAACGCAGCGGGCCGGCCGGGTTGTATTCGACGCGGAATTCCTGCGTCAGCTGACGGTGGTCATGCAGCGCATCGGAGGTTTCGCTCTGGAACGGGATGTTGGTGTTGGCCGGCGTGCTGCCGTCCACATCGCCGCGGGAGAACGGCTGCACCGTTTCGATGGCGGTGATGGAGTGCAGCACCACGTCGTTGAACGACCACTGCAGGCGGGCGTTGGCGCCGGTGGCATGCAGCTTCTGCTCATTGCGGCCGTTGATCGACACCTTGTCCGGGCTGAAGCCATCGACCAGGTCGTTGGTGCCCTTCTTGATGATGTCGCCGCGGAACAGACGCGGGCTGCCTTCCAGTTCGCGGTTATGCACGTTGAACAGGGCGGAGAACTGCTTGTGCGGCTGGTAGAGGACCTGCGCGCGGATGGCGCGGTCGTCATACCCTTCCGTCTTGCCCGTCGGGCCCTGGCCGCTGGTGTTGTCCACCCAGTCGTCGCGATGCTGGACCTGGGCCGAAATCCGGGCGGCCCAGTCGCCGGACAGCGGCAGGTTGGCGGCGCCTTCGGCATTGATGGTGCCGTAGCGGCCGTAGGACAGGCTGACATAGCCTTCCTGCTTCTGCGAGGGCTTGACCGACTCAAACTTCACCACACCCGCGGGGGTGTTGCGGCCATACAGGGTGCCTTGCGGGCCGGCGGCCACTTCCACCGCGCGCAGGTCGAAGGCGGGGAAGCCCTTCAGGATCGGGTTCTCCTGCACCACGTCGTCATAGATCAGCGACACGGGCTGGGAGGCATTCAGGCGGAAGTCGGTGTTGCCGTAGCCGCGGATGTAAAAGCGCGGGAAGGCACGGCCGAAGGACGATTCGATGTTCAGGCTGGGCACCCGGCCGGACAGGAAGCGGATGTCCTGGCCGCTGGAGTTCAGCACGTCCAGCTTCTCGCCGGAAATGGTGCTCACCGAGTTCGGCACATCCTTGATGTTCTCGACGCGGCGCTCGGCGGTGATGGTGACCGTTTCGAGCTGGCTCTTTTCAGCCTTGGGGGCCTCCTGGGCGAAGGCGGGCCAGGCCAGGACTGCCAGCGACACAGCCGCGGCAGCCTCACGCAGAACGGGGCGGGCCAGGCGGCGCTGGTGGGCGATTCGAGTCATCAGTGAACTCCGGAGATGCAGAAAGAAGGGGAAAAACCGGGAAACTTGCGTTGGCAAACGGTTCGCATTGGGGCGACCGTCGGCTCGGATGCGGCGAATCTAGCAAGTTCGTCATCAAACCGACACCTCAAGCACCAGCTGGGTGCATGGACTGTTGTCGAAACACTGCACTCTGGCCGCCCGGCGCCCGTCCGTCCCCAGTTCGGCGCGCGGCTTGTCACGAAGTGGGGCGACGCGGCGAGAAGCGCCCACCGCCCGAGTTCAATCGCCCAGCGCGCTTGTCCAGCCACCGGCGAGCCGCCGGGCTTGCCACCGGCCTGCTGACACTCACCGTCAGCCGCTTTGCGATACTGCCTGCCCGGCGCCGTCTCCCAGCGGCGGCTCCCTGACCCTGACTCCTCCCAGCAAGCATGCGTTTCATCACCTTGAACCTCAACGGCATCCGGTCCGCCGCCAGCAAAGGCCTGTTCGACTGGCTTCCTCCCCAGCAAGCGGACGTGGTGGGGGTGCAGGAACTCAAGGCCCAGGCCGATGTGGTGGAGTCCCAGTTCGGCGGCTACGACACGCTCATCGGTCACTTCCACTACGCGCAGAAGAAGGGCTATTCCGGCGTGGGCCTCTACACCCGGGAGACGCCCAGCGACGTGATCGTCGGCTTTGGCAGCGAGGAATTCGACAACGAAGGGCGCTGGATCGAGAAACGCTTCGACAAGCCCGGCCGCAAGCTCAGCCTGATCAGCTGCTACTTCCCGAGCGGCTCCAGCGGCGAGGACCGCCAGGCGGCCAAGTTCCGCTTCCTGGAGGCGATGTATCCCTATCTGATGGCCCTGCGTGCCGAGCGTGAATTCATCCTGGTGGCGGACGTCAACATCGCCCACAAGGAAATCGACCTGCGCAACTGGAAGAGCAATCAGAAAAACAGCGGCTTCCTGCCGGAAGAACGCGCCTGGATGACCCGGTTGCTGGAGGTGGAGACCGGTCTGGTGGACGTGTTCCGTCTGCTCAACGACAAGCCGGACCAATACACCTGGTGGAGCAACCGCGGCCAGGCCTGGGCCAAGAACGTGGGCTGGCGGCTGGACTATCACCTGGCCACGCCGGGTCTGGCCCATCTGGCGCGGCGCGAGTCGATCTATCTGGAGCAGCGCTTCAGTGACCATGCGCCGCTGACGATCGACTACGACCTGACGATCTGACGAACTGACGATCTGCTGCGGCTGGGCCGATGGACGGCTACTTGGCCTGCTCGGCCGCCTGCTGCTCTGACTGCTTCCCTGCCTGCTTGTCTGTTGACGCCTTGCTCGGCGTTCGGCGGTCAGTCCTCGCCGGCCAGCAGCTCCATGTGGAGGGACACTGCCCATTCCTCTCCGGGCGCCAGTGCCCGGGCGGCTTGACCAGATTGACTGGGTTGCCCTGGCTGACCGGCGACAGGCGCTGTCAGGGCCGTCAAGGTCATCCAGGGCCGCTCCGGGTGGCGCTGCAGGGTGAGTGACGGGAGCGCTCCGGCCAGACGCAGGCGGATCTGGTGGCCATCGGCCATGGCCAGCGTGGCCGACCCGCGCCAGTCGTTCAGGCAGATGCCGGTGCCCCGCGCGGGACGCGGCATACCCACCATCGACGGGTCCAGGGTCACATGACTGCTGAAGCCATCCGGCACCTGCAAGCGCAGACCCATGCGCAAATCCAGCGGCTGCCGACCCAGGTTGCGCAGGGCCACCGCAATCTCCAGCCGACCGGGGCTGAGCCGGAACACCTGATGGGCCTGGTACCCCCCAAGCCCTCCGGACGCATCCCGATAGCCGTGGATCAGGGTCACGCAGCGTGGGGACAGCTCGGTGAGTTGCCAGGGCGCATCCAGCGCTGACAGGCGAAGGTCAGCGGGCGCGGACGGCGCCTCCAGCCACAGCCCGGCGCCGCCGACCAGCACATCCGCATGGCGCTCCACCTGCTTGAGCCAGTTGAAGCGGCGTCCGCCCGCCAGAGACGTCAGGGATCGCAGCCGGCCGCCCTCCTCTGGAGCCACCAGCGCACGCCAGCCATCCACTTGCAATTCAATGTCGCGATCCACCTTGCCTGCCCTTTGATTCGTGGGCTGAAAGTATTCGCGCTTTTATTAAATTGGCCTTTGACCAGACCGGGTGTCCGCGCTCGAAACCCATCAGAAAAATGGTGTCGAGGCGCTGGGGTGTTGCTCAAACGCCGGTAATCAGCGCCGCCACTCGTTCATCAGACAACCGGATGGGCGCCGCATGGCTGGGCAGCAGGGCGACCACGGCATGCTCATCCCGGCTGCTGTCCCGCATCACCGGCATCTGGCGGGGCTCGCCGGCCGCATTGGTCAGGGCCGAGACCATCGGGCGATGGGCCTTGTCGCCATTGCGGATCACCAGGCCGACTTCCCCGCTGGCCAGGCGCACCAGGCTGCCGGGCGGGAAGATGCCGAAGGCCTTGATGAGCGCCGCCGCCAGCGGGCTTTGCGCGCCCATCTGATGCAATTCCCGGCCGGCCTGCTGGGCGCTCATCGCCGGGCGGCTGGCCCGGCTGCTCAGCCGGGCGGTGTAGATGTCGGCATACCGCAGCATGGTGGCCAACTCACCCACATCGGTCAGTCCGTGCGGATAACCGGAGCCATCCGGCACCTCATGGTGGTGCAGCACGGCATCCAGCCAGTCCGCATCCATCACGCCGGCCGCTTCCAGCATCTCGACACTGCGGATCGGATGCTCATTGATCACTTCCCGCTGCATCGGCGTCAGCGGCGACACCTGGCTGGAGAGCCGGGCCTGCAGATCCAGCATGCCCAGGTTCATGGTGAGCGCGGCCTGGAAGGCCCGCCGCTGGTCGTCCGGGGACCAGCCCAGGTAACGCGCCGCCGCATGGCAGGCGGTGGCGGCATGCATGGAATGGTTGATGCCGTAGTGGCCGTTGCCATTGCCCGGCTGGCGCACGATGTGGGCCAGGGCCATCTCCGGCGAGCAATGGATGAGCGACAGCATCAGCTCGGTGGCGCCGTCCAGGGCTTCCACCAGCCGCTCAGGCGGCGCGGACAGCGCCTTGCGCACATCCTGCATGCCCCGGTCCCATTCGGCCGGCAGCCGCGCCAGGCGGTCGGCCTGACTCTCCGGGCGGGTCGGCTTGACGGCCTCGGTCAGCTCGCTGATGTCCACCAGCGCCCCCCGCAGGAACAGCGCGTGGAGCTGTTCGCTGTCCGCAATGATCTGCCCACGCGCCAGCAGCAGCATGCGCTCGGAGTCCCGCACGCTGAATGGCAGCGGCTGGCCCAGAACGATGCGATTTTTGACGGAGGACAGGGAGCAGAAACGCATGGAGGGCGTTGGTGAGAGGGTCGCCGAGCACGCAGCGACAGTGCGGCCCAGGACTCTACATCGGCAGAATCCTCAGCAATCCGTAGCACCAGCGTTCGCACAGCGCGCAGTGTGCAGGCGCGAGCAGGACGTCACGGATCGCGCGGGTCCGCATGGCAGGCGCAGGCCTCGCCATGGGCGGCGGCCACCAGTTCTTCCAGCACCCGGCAGGGATGGGTGGCGTGGTCCGCATCGCAGCGGTTCTGCAGGGCCACCAGTTGCGCCTCCAGCGCCTGCATGCTTTTGAGCCGCGCACGCACCTTGCCCAATTGAGCAGCCACCAGCCGGTCAACTTCGGCCAATTCGGCCGGATCGCGACTGTTCAGGCTGCCCAGCAGCATCGACACATCAGCCAGCGACATGTCCAGCGCCCGGCAGTGCCGGATGAAGGCCAGACGCTCCAGATGGTCCTGGGTGTAAGCGCGGTAGCCGTTGTCGCTACGGGCCGGGGGTGGGAGGAGACCGCTTTTTTCGTAGAAGCGGATGGTGTCCACGTCGACCCCGGTGGCCTGGCTGAGTGCTCCGATTCTCATGACGTCAGCATAGCCGCTTGACCCTGGAGTGGCTCCAGTGTGTGAAATACCCCCATGGCATCCCACGACCACGACCACGATCAGGCCCTGACCGGCCGCCCGAGCCCGCAGGCGCCCCAAAACGGCCATCGTCACGGCGGTGGCCACGATCACAGCCACGGCCATGATCACAGCCACAGCCACGATCATGGACATTCCCATGCTCCCGACTCGTGCTGCGGCCCCTCGCCCCGCCCCAGCGCGACTGACTGCTGTGCCCCTGGCGATCTGACAGCAGTTGCCCCCGCATCCGCGCCGACCGACGCTGACCTGGCCGGCACCACCCGCAATCGCTACTACATCGGCGGCATGGACTGCCCGACCGAAGAGGCCCTGCTGCGGCGGCGCCTGTCCCGGGAGACCGGCGTGGTGGCCCTGCAGTTCGACCTGATCAACCGCGTGATGGACGTCCATCACCGGCTGTCGGACGACGCCCCGCTGCGCGCGGCCATCGCCGACACCGGCATGACCGCCGAACCGCTGGCCGACACCCGTACGCCCCCAGCGCCAATGCCGGCGGTCACCCGATCGCTGCGCTGGCGCATGGCGGTGGCCGGCGTCGCGGCCATCAGCGCCGAAGTGATGGCCTTTGCAGGCTGGCATGAAGCCGGCTTGCCGGTGATCGCCCTGTCGGTCGCCGCCATGCTGCTGGGCGGCCTGCCCACCTTGCGCAAGGGATGGATCGCCCTGCGCAGCGTCACCCTCAACATCCACCTGCTGATGAGTCTGGCGGTGATCGGCGCGGTGGTGCTGGGCCAGTGGCCGGAAGCCGCCATGGTGGTCTGGCTGTTCGGCCTGTCGGAGATGATCGAAAGCCTGAGCCTGGCCCGGGCGCGCGATGCCATCCGCGCCCTGTCCCAACTGGCGCCGGAAACCGCCTGGGTGCAGGGGGCGGACCAGCAGTTCAGCCGCCAGCCGGTGGAGCAGGTGCAGACAGGCGCCGTGCTGCGGGTCCCCCCGGGTGAACGGGTGCCGCTGGACGGCCAGGTGCTGCAGGGCCGCTCCAGCCTGAATGAAGCCGCCCTCACCGGCGAAGCCATGCCGGTGGACAAGGCGCCGGGCGACGCCCTGCTGGCCGGCAGCGTCAATGGCGACGGCCTGCTGCTGATGCAGGTGACCTCGATCAAGGGCCAGACCCTGCTGGACCGGATGGCCCAGGCCGTCCAGCAGGCGCAGTCCCAACGCGCGCCCAGCCAGGCCTTCATCGACCGATTCGCCCGCGTCTACACCCCGGTGGTTGTGCTGGCGGCGCTGGCCCTGGCCGTGCTGCCGCCGCTGCTGGGCGGGGGCGACTGGCACGACTGGCTCTACAAGGGCCTGGTGCTGCTGGTCATCGCCTGCCCGTGCGCGCTGGTGATCTCCACGCCGGTGACCATCGTCAGCGGTCTGGCGGCCGCGGCGCGGCGCGGCATCCTGATCAAGGGCGGGCTGTACTTGGAGAAGGTGCGGCAGTTGCGCACCCTCGCCCTGGACAAGACCGGCACCCTGACCGAAGGCCGGCCGACGCTGGTGGCGGTGCACAGCTTCGATGCTGCACTGAGTGAGGACGACGCCCTGCATCTGGCCGCACGGCTGGATGCCGGCAGTGCCCATCCGCTGGCCCAGGCCATCGTGGCGGCCCAGGCCGAGCGGCTCGGACGGCCGCTGGCGCCGGTGGCGCATCTGCAGAACCAGCCGGGTCTGGGAATTACCGGCGAGATCCAGGGGCAGGCGTATGCGCTGGGCAATGAACGGCTGGCCCGCCAGCATGCCGAGCTGACGCAGCAGGCTCAGGACACCGCCGCCCAGTTGCAGCGCCAGGGCCACACGCTGGCCTGGCTGCTGCGGGGCGACCAGGTGATCGCCCTGCTGGCGCTGGCCGACACCCCCCGCCCGGCGGCCGCACCGACGCTGGCCCGGCTGCGGGCACAGGGGCTGGACCTGGTCATGCTCAGTGGCGACCACCGCGCCAGCGCCGAGGCCATGGCGACTCGGCTGGGCCTGCCGACACAAGCCGTCCAGGCCCCGCTGCTGCCGCAGGACAAGCTGGAGGCCGTCGCTGCGCTGGCGGCCAAGGGCCCGGTGGGCATGGTCGGGGATGGTGTCAACGATGCGCCGGCCATGGCCCGCGCCGACATCGCCATCGCCATGGGCGCGGCCGGCAGCGCCACGGCGCTGGAGACGGCGGACGTGGCCCTGATGGGCGACGACCTGACGCAGTTGCCGGTGCTGATCGACCTGTCGCGCCGCACCGCCCGGGTGCTGACCCAGAACATCGTGCTGGCGCTGGGCCTGAAGGTGGTGGTGGCGGGGATGACCCTGGCCGGGCTGGGCTCGCTGTGGCTGGCGGTGCTGGCCGACGCCGGCGCCAGCCTGCTGGTGGTGCTCAACGGTTTGCGGCTGTTGCGCGATCAGCGCCCATCCTAAGTCATCCCTCACCCAACCGGGCGGCAAACCGGGCGACCCTGACCTTTCTCACCTAGGGCCACTCCTAATACGGAGGGTGCGGTGAGGGGGGGCCTTTCGCGGAGAATAGCGGTCCTGCCGCTGGTGACCTTCCGGGTCCCAGCGGCACCGTTCTTCTGATCCTTCACGGAGCGACGTTTGAACAAAATTCAAACCCCCGGAGCGCCGCATACCATCCTCGGCCAGCCGGATAGCCTGTTCGTCTTGTTCTTCACAGAAATGTGGGAACGGTTCTCCTACTACGGCATGCGTGCCCTGCTGGTGCTCTACCTCATCTCCGAGGCAGCCAAGGGCGGCTGGGGCTGGACCCGCGAGGAGGCCACCAGCCTCTATGGCTGGTACACCATGCTGGTCTACCTGACCCCCATCCTGGGCGGCTACCTGGCGGACCGTCTGCTGGGCACCCGCCGTGCGGTGGTGCTGGGCGGCTTCATCATCGCGGCCGGCCACATCGCGCTGTTCTTCGACACCCGGCTGAGCTTCTTCCTAGGCCTGGGTCTCGTGATCATCGGCACCGGTCTGTTCAAGCCCAACATTTCGGCCATCGTCGGCCAGCTGTATGGCAAGGACAACGAAGGAGCTCGTGACGGCGGCTACACGCTGTTCTACATGGGCGTGAATGCGGGGGCCTTCTTCGGCATCTCGCTGTGCGGCTACATCGGCGAGAAGATCTCCTGGCACTTCGGCTTCGGTCTGGCCGCGGTCTTCATGATCCTGGGCGCGCTGCAGTTCTACCTGGGCCAGGGCATCTTTGGCAGCATCGGCGAAGCGCCGGAGAAGAAGCCGGCCCAGGCCGTCCAGGAAGCCGACGACACGCCCTCGAATGTGGTGCGTGACCGCCTGATCGCCATCTGCGTGTTCTCGTTCTTCACCATCTTCTTCTGGTTTGCTTTCGAGCAGGCGGGCGGTTCGATGACCATCTTCGCGGCGGACTACACCGACCGCACCCTGGTGGGCACGAGCGGCACGATCTTCAAGATCGCCAACTCGCTGATGACGCTGATCCCGGTGGCCATCCTGAGTGCGCTGCTGATCCAGCTGATGCGCGGCACCGGCAAGCGCTATCTGAGCTCCAACCTGCTGCTGGTGCTGGCGCTGGGGCTGATCTGGGCGCTGGCGCTGTGGATGCTGGGCCGTGAATTCGGTTTCGACCAGTCCGAGATTCCCGCCACCTGGTTCGGCGTGCTGAACTCCTTCTTCCTGGTGATCCTGGCACCGATGTTCTCCAAGCTGTGGGCCCGTTACTGGAACCCGAGCGGTCCGGTGAAGTTCGGCCTGGGCCTGGTGCTGCTGGGGCTGGGATTTGCGGCGCTGTCGTATGGCGCGTCGGGCATTCCGCAAGGTGCGAAGACGGCGCAGATCAGCATGGTCTATCTGACGCTGGCCTACCTGCTGCACACGATGGGTGAGCTGTGCCTGTCGCCGGTGGGTCTGTCCTACATCTCGAAGCTGGCCCCGGCGCGTCTGCTGGGCCTGATGTTCGGTGTGTGGTTCGTGAATGCGGCCATTGCCAACTTCCTGGCCGGCTTCACCGGTGGCTACATCGACAAGATCTCCGAGACCTATTCGATGTCGGTCTTCTTCCTGATCTTCACCGCCATCCCGATCGGTGCCGGCGTGCTGCTGATGCTGCTCAACCCTTGGATGAAGAAGCTGATGCACGGCGTGCGCTGAGCCCGCCTGAACGCCCCCGGCACCTGCCGGACGGAGTCAAGAGAACCCGGCCGATGGCCGGGTTTTTTTATGCCGCAAGCCGGAACCGTCCCACGACCTGCGCCAGCCGCGTGGCCTGGTCCTTGAGTGACTCCGCCGCGGCCGCCGACTCTTCCACCAGCGCCGCATTCTGCTGCGTCATGCCGTCCAGCTGCGTCACCGCCGCATTCACCTCCGACAGGCTTTGCGTCTGGTTGCCCACCGTGCTGGCAATGTCCCCGATCAGGCCGGACACCCGGTCCACCGCCTGAACCAATTGCGCCATCGTGGCACCAGTACTGCCCACAATGCGGGTGCCGCTCTCCACCTGCTCGACTGACGTGGTGATCAGCGCCTTGATCTCCCGCGCCGCCTGCGCGCTGCGCTGCGCCAGCGTTCGCACCTCTCCTGCCACGACGGCAAACCCGCGCCCCTGCTCTCCCGCACGGGCGGCTTCCACCGCTGCATTCAACGCCAGAATGTTGGTCTGGAACGCAATGCCGTCGATTACGCCGATGATGTCGGCAATGCGGCGCGAGGACTGCTGGATGCCGTCCATCGTCTGCACCACCTGCCCCACCATCTGCCCGCCTTGCTGGGCGACGCTCGCCGCCTGGGTGGCCAGCGTGCTGGCCTCCTGCGCCGACGACACACTCTGCCGCGCCGCATCGGTGAGCTGATGCATCGCCGCCGAGGTCTGCTCCAGGTTCGACGCCGTCTGCTCGGTACGGGCCGACAGATCGGTGCTGCCGACCGCCACTTCGCGACTGGCCTCGGCGATCTGGTCGGCACTGTCCCGCACCGCCGACACCGACAGATGCAGCGCCTCCCGCATCCGGCCCAGGGACCGCAGCAGGTCGCCCAACTCATCACTGCGGGTGCTCAGCGCCACGCCGGTGAGGTCGCCATCCGCGATGCGGTCGGCCGTGTGGGACGCCTCCCGCAAGGGATGCGTCAGGGACCGCGTCAGCAGCCAGCCGATCGCCGCGCCCAGACCGATGGCCACCGCCACCATCACCCAGATGGCCCACAGCACCGACCGATAGCTGGCCATGGCGTGTTCGTGGGCCTCATGCGCGCCGTCGCCATTGAGCTTGACGAGTTGGTTCAGGGTCTCGGTCGTCGGTCGAAATGCGGCCCTTGATTCGGTGCGTTGCAGCACCATGGCCTGGTCCCGCTCGCCCGCGGCCACAAGCGCCACCAGGCGGTTCTGCACGTCGCGGTATCGCTGAATCTGCTGCTGCAAGGTGTCGAACAGTCGCCGTTCCTCCCCGCTGCTCACCAGACCGTCGTAGGTCTTGAGCAGCTCCGGCAGGCGCTTCCACTGCGTGTCGATGCGGGCCGTTTCGTCCTTCACGGCCTTGGCATCCCCGCCGAGCAGCAACTGCAGTTCAGCCCGCCTCATCTGGTTGAGCGACTCATTGATGGTGCCCAGTTGCTGGGTGCTGGGCAGCCAGTTGGTGGCCAGGTCGTCGACCCTGTCCTGCACCGTACCCACCCGGTTGACGGAGAACACCCCCATGGCCAGCATGAGCAGCAACAGCAGTGCAAATCCCAGCCCCAGCCGCACACCCACCCGCAGATCCGACAGCATTCGCATCTTGACCCTCCCGAGTTGTGGGCAAAACCTACCACAGCGGCGTGCGATTGGCATCCACAACGTGCTGGGTCCCAGCCGCGACAATGCAGCCTCCAGCGGTCCCCGGCCCCCTTGACGGCAGGTGTACGCTGAAAGAGTTAAATTGACAGGTTTTCCGGCATTGAAGGGCAGGAGCGATGGTTACGGCGGGTGGGTCCCGCCGCGACCGCGACGACTGTGAACAGGTTAGAACCATGGCTGTAGTGAATCACTGTGAAAAGATCCCCTTGGGCGCCCAAGGCGCGCAGGAGTGGGAAGTGGTGCAGCTGCCGTCCCCCATGGGCGACTTCCAGGCGCGGGCGTTCCGCAGCCCGTCCACCGGGTCGGAGCATCTGGTGCTGTCGATCGGCCCGCTGCAGCCCCGCGGCGGCCTGCTGCGCCTGCACAGCGAATGCCTCACCGGCGACGTCTTCCAGTCCCTGCGCTGTGATTGCGGCCCGCAGCTGCATGCCGCGCTGGAACTGATCTCCAAGGAAGAAGGCGGCGTGATCATCTACATGCGCGGCCATGAGGGCCGCGGCATTGGCCTGGTGGAGAAGCTGCGCGCCTACGCCTTGCAGGAAGCCGGCGTGGACACCATCGACGCCAACCTGCAGCTCGGCCATGCCGAAGACGCCCGCGACTATGCCGATGCGATCGACATCCTGTGCATGCTGGGCATCAGCAGCGTGCGGCTGATCACCAACAATCCGCAGAAGGTGGATGCGCTGGTCAAGGGCGGCATCGAGGTGGAAGCCCTGGTGCCCATCCGCATCGCCGCCAATCCGCACAACGAGCGTTACCTCGAAACCAAGCGCAAGCGCATGGGTCACTACCTGGAGTGAGGGACCCCGGTGGCGCCCGCGCCACATCGTGCCGAGGCCGGGGTCGATATGATCGCGGCCGTTGGTGCTCGCGTCCGGCCGTCCGGTCGGCGCAGTTCAACGGGAATCAGGAAGGGCCCCAGGACGCTGACGCGTCGGCCCCAACCTGAGCTGCCCCCGCAACGGTAAGCAGACCGCGCAAGCCTCGCTGTTGCGCCGCCGTCGTCCACGACCACTGGAGCCCCGCTCTGGGAAGGTCCTGACGGTGCGAAGTCCGCCAGCCCGGATACCGGCCAACAGGCGGCCCTGACGCATCTCCTGCGCAGGGCCATGTTCGCATTCGGCCGCGGGGAAGCGGCCACCGTGCGCCTTGCTGTACTCCTTCGCTGCATGACACACCCCACCCTGCGCGCGCTGCCGCGTGCCCTTGCCTCGTCCCTGCTCGTTTCGGCCGCCTTGCCGGTCGCATTCCCGGTCCTGGCCCAGACCGCTCCCGCCGCCGATGCACTGGCCCCTGTCGTCGTAGTGGGCACGCGCGAAGTCCAGCCGCTGAAGGACAGCGTGGCCGACGTCGTGCTGATCGACGCCCAGACGCTGCGCAATGGCGGCTTCGATTCGGTGGAGGATGCGCTGCGTCGCCAGGCCGGCCTGCAGATCACCCGCACCGGCGGCCCTGGCCAAAGTTCCGGCTATCTGCTGCGGGGCACCACCACCAGCAGCACCGTCGTGATGATCGATGGCGTGCGGGTCGGCTCGGCCACCCTGGGCCAGGCGGCCTTCGAATCGATGAGCCTGAGCGAGATCGACCACATTGAAGTGCTGCGCGGCCCGGCGTCCGGCCTGTACGGGGCGGATGCGGTCGGCGGTGTGATCCAGATCTTCACCCGCAAGGGACAAGGCCCGCTGAACCTGAGCGCCCATGTGGCGGTGGGGGACTACCGCTCCAGCGAGAGTGATCTGGCCGTCTCCGGCGCGCAGGGCGGCTTCGACTATGCCGCCAGCCTGAGCCATGACCGCTCGCGCGGCGTCTCGTCCGTGCGCCCGGGCGACCAGTTCGGCAACTACAACCCCGATGACGACGGCTTCCGCCGCACGGTCGCCAGCGCACGCCTGGGCTTCACGCCCGCCACCGGCCACCGCATCGGCGTGAGTGCGACGCAAAGCCGCCTCAACAACCAGTACGACAGCAGCCAATACCTGGCGCCGGACTTCCTGCCCGACAACACCCCGGACTTCCGCAACCATCTGGTCACCCGCCAGGTCGCGGCCGATTACCGCGGCGTCATCAGCCCGCTGTGGACCACCTCGGTGCAACTAGCCCGCAATACCGACGACTCGCGCAGCGGCGGCACCGAGCTGGCCCGCTATGAGACCGATCGCGATCAGTTCACCTGGCAGAACGCGCTGCGACTGAGCCCGGGGCAACAAGTGGTGCTGGGCTATGAGCGCGTGGCGGAAACCGTGGACGGCGACGTCTATGTCGACGCCCCCAAGCGCACCAACAACGGCTACTTTGCCGGCTACACCGGCGCCTTCGGCCCGGCTTCCCTGGAAGCGAGCCTGCGCAGCGACCACAACTCGGCCTACGGCACCCACACGACCGGCGGCCTGGGCGCCAGCTATGCGCTGAGCTCCAGCCTGAAGCTGCGCGCACTGGCCGGCACCAGTTTCCGGGCCCCGACCTTCAACGACCTCTACTACCCGGCCTACGGTGTGGCCACGATCCGCCCGGAACAGGGCCGCAGCATCGAGCTGGGCGTGAACTGGACCTCAGGCGCCAGCAGCGCGTCGGCAACGGTCTACCGCAACAAGGTGCGCAACCTGATCGGCTACGACCCCGATCAGACCGGCACCACCTGCCCGGACGGCTACTTCGGCTGCGCCAACAATGTTTCCCGTGCGCTGATCAAGGGCGTGAGCCTCTTGGGCGCGCATCGCCTGGGCGACCTGAGCCTGCAAGCCACGGTCGACTTCCTCGATGCCCGCGACCGGCTCACCGGCGCCCGCCTGGCCCGCCGCGCCGCGCATCAGGAAAGCGTCTCTGTGGACTACAGCCCGGGCGTGTGGAGCGTCGGCGCCACGCTGACCGATGTCGGCGCCCGTCCGGACACGGTGCAACCGCTGGGCGCCTATGCCCTGCTGGACCTGCGCGCCCACTGGCGCTTCCTGCCGCAGTGGCGTCTGGAGACCCGTCTGCTCAATGCCACCGACCGCGACGTGCAGCCGGTGCGGGACTACCAGGGTCTGGGCCGCCAGATCTGGGTGGGCCTGCGCTACGACATGAAGGGCTTCTGAGGCCGAAGCGGCGCCCCTGCGCGGATTCGCAGGGGCGTCCTTTCATTCATGCAGCGGAATCTCCCGCCAGTTGATGACCTTCTTGTCGCCGCTGCCTGAATCACTCACCGTCTTGGCGGTGTCGCCGTTTTGCGTCGCGCTGGTGCTGGCGGTGGTGGCGGGCTTGCCGGACACCACCCGCTTGACGACGCCGTCCGAGCTCACATAGCGGGTGGCGGTCACCACAAAGTCGTAGGCCGTCTTGCTGCTGGCGCCACTCGACAGGTCGATGTCGAAGGTGGTGGACACGCCGGACGAGCTGCAGGCATTGGTGGAGCTGGGCCGGATGGCCGAGTAGGTCATCAGGTTCCCATAACCGTCGCCCGGATACACCACGCGATAGCCCGAGGTGCCGGTGGCCGTGTAGAGGTCGATCACATAGCCCACCTTGCCGGTGCCCAGCGCGCCGGCCGTGGTGCTGATGTCCTGCAGGTCCGAGCGGGTGCCGTTCTGCAGGAAAGGCCAGGTCACACCGGCCGGCAGGTCGGCGGTGGTGGCGTACCGGGTCTCGAAACCGTCCCGCACGATCTCGATGCGGTTGAGCGTCGTCGTCGTGAGGTCCGAGGTGCTGAGCAACTGGCCCGATCCGACACCGATCCAGCGGCGACCGCTGGCGTCAATGTTGGGCGTGGGCTCCGAGGTGATGGGCAGCGCGGTGCCAGACGAGTTGGTGAGCTTGGCGATCTTGACCGGCGCGGGATAGGTGCCGCTGGTGGCCGTCAGGTCCAGACGCCAGAGGTTGCCGTTCATGTCCCCGGCATAGATCGATTCCACGGTGCCGTCGGTCGTGTCGCGATAGTAGGTCGAGAGATAAGCCAGATTGGCCGGGCTGGCGGTGGTGCCGTTGTCGATGCTGTCGGTGCTGCCGGTGGTCGGCAGGGCCACCTTCTGCAGCAGTGCGCCGGTGCGGGCATTGAGGATGTAGAACGCGCCCTTGCCCGAGCTGTTGTTCATGCCCGAGCCCACCACCACGACCCAGCCGTACTGCGCGGTCTTGGTGATGACCGGGGTGCCGAAGCTGAAGCCCATGTCCGAATTGCTGTACTCCCACAGCACGCGCGTGGCGGCGTTAGCTTCCGAGGTCACCGACACCGCGGTGGTCAGGTCCAGCGCATAGAGGCTGCGACCGCCCTTGCCCAGTCCGCCCACGGCGATGCTGTGCCATTCATTGGTGGCCAGGGAAGAGCCAGCGGTCTTCTTGAAGTCGACCTCGCCCACGGCGGGTTTGGCATCCACCATGAAGTGATGGGTGAAGTCCGGGTTGCCGACGGCGGCCAGGCCATCGACGCTGGGCGTGCTGTTGGGGCCGGCGAAGAGCGCATTGGGGATGAAGGCGAACAGCTCCTTGCCCGCGCTGGTGCCGCTCAGCGCGCCATTGATGACGTGCACCAGACCCTGGTTGTCCCCGGCCACCAGCACGTTGGGCCGGTTGGCATAGGTGGTGTAGTGCTGGGTGTAGCCGGGGTTGGCGGCTTCCGACAGATAGGTGCCGGGTGCCCCGGGGGGGCCCAGCACGGCAACGCCGCTGTTGACGATGTCGCCCACCAGCGCGGAGCGGGTGCGGTAGGCACGGGTGCTGCCCGACGCGGTGGCATTCTGTTCCTGGCTCTGATCGCCCCGCAGCCAGTTGAGGTAGGCGGACGCATCACTGGTGCTGGTCCAGGTCGGATCCAGATTGCTCAGCTGGGTGCTGGTGAGGCTGCCGGTGCGGAACGGCACACCGGCATTGCTGGTCGGGTTCCAGGTCACGATGTAGCGCGCGGTGTCCCAGCCGGTGCCGCTGGTGCCCATCTGCGCGGCGAGCTGGGCGCTGAACTTCCAGGCCTGGGTGTAGGTCACCGGAGTGGCCACGCTGTTGACGGTGAAGGCGGTCACATCCCCGGTCCAGCCGGAGGAATCGTAGGAGCTGGCATAGGACGCGCTGCCGCTGTCCACCGTGTCGGAGGCGGTGTTGAACGAGGAGGTGTAGGCCGCGATGTCGGTGGCGATGCTGGCGAAGGCGCTGGAGAGACTGCTCACCATCGTGTCCGCCTTGGACGCGATGTAGTAGGTGTCCGGGCGCAGCTGCGTGCCCACCACATCGGTGGTCGCGCCGGTGTGCCAGGCGCTTTGCGGAATGTCGGTGGTGGTGCCCAGGGCATCCCAGCCGCTCGGCACGGTGAAGCCGCCGTACTTCGTGGCCAGGTAGAACTGGTTGTTGCTCTTGTAGGTCTGGTACTCCATCACGTCCAGCCAGTAGGTCTTGATGGTCTGGGTCCCGTCCAGGTCGGCGCGCAGGTCCTGCGTGTTGGCGTAATAGGCCATGCCCGCCATCAGCGCGCCGTTGTAGTTGCAGCAGCTGTTGTAGGGGGAGGTGGTGCCCAGCGTGGCGCCCAGTCCATGCAGCACGCCCACCTTGTTCGTCCACTTCACCGCGTCCAGTTCGGTGTCCGCCTTCACCGCGGATGGCTGCGTGGGCTCGGCACTGCCGGTGGCGCCGGGCACGTTGCGGTCGGCATGGGTGTTGACGTCGCCGATGCCCAGGATGAAGTTCTTCTGGCAGGAATACAGGATGGGGTCATTCCAGGTCGTGATCACCGGAAAACCGTCGGCATAGGTGGTCTTGCTGGCCGTGCTGGCAGAACCGGCGTTGGACCATTCGGGCACGTTGCCCAGGTTGCGGTAGTAGCGCAGCGCCGCGTAATAGAGCTCGCCCACCGGGTCATAACTCTTGTAGCTCCCCGGGGTGATCTCGCCAAACTTGTTGACGTAGTTCATCACCCCGCTGTTGCCGATGGTGATGCCATAGGCCGAGGCGGTGCTGCTGGCGTCCGTGCTGTCCGGATTGGTCACCATCACGCCGGTCGTGGCGTTCCACTCTGCGGCGGCGTTGGTGATCGGGTCCGAGCCGGGCACGGGCTGCGTGGGCCCCACGTACTTCATGCGGGCGCGCAGCACCCCACCGTCACGGGTGAGCGTCGCATCGTTCAGATAGCCGAAGGCGGCGAAGCGGATTTTCTGCGCGTACTTCTGGATCAGCCCCTCCGGCTTGTAATAGCCCGAGTCGTACTTGACGCAGTTGCTCTCCAGGTCGCCCGTGCCGGCCGTGGCATCGCAGACCTTCACCCGCACGCTCACCTCGTACACCGCCTTGGCGTCCACGGTGGAGGTGGAGCCGTACGGCGTCGGCGTGCTGCTGGTGTTGTTGTCACCGGTGCTGGTCAGGCGCAGCTTGTTGCCCAGCCCCTGGATGCGCAGGCTCAGGCTGCTCCAGGTGAAGGGCGTTGCGCCGCTGATGGACGAGGCCACCGACATCGTGCGGTCGGGGAACTCGCTGGTGGTGCCCTGGCCGGTGGCGTAGGCCTTTTCGATGATGGTGGTGGTGGTGGTGTCTGTTGTGCGGTAGCCGCCGGTCAAGGCCCAGCGGTAGGGGTCGATGGTCTGCATCGTCGCCCAGTTGAGGAAGTTGCCGCTCCACTTGCCGCTGCACACATGGCTGCTGGCATTGCCCGCCGGCTGGAAGTAGCGGCTGGCCTCGGTGGCGCTGTAGGTGTAGGTGTAGCACTTGGCCGGATCGAAGTAGCCGATGTAGGTGGAGGCCGGCGCATAGGTCTTGTCGAGATGCGCGTTGCTCACCGCGGTCGGATACTCCACCGACAGCGTCAGGGCCACATTGCCGGGCACGGCCACCGAGGAAAACACCGGCTGGTTGCCCAGCGTCGTCTGGGCCGAGACCGCCCCGGGAGAGGCTCCCAGGAAAGCACCGGCAACGGCCATCAGCACTGTGGCCGATATCTGGACTGAAAAGCGATTCATCGGGGGGCTCTCAATTGCTGAAGGTGGCCTGGTAGAAGGACTGCGCATCACGCGGCCCATCCACCCGTACGGTGACGCGGTAGACCGGCTTGGGCTCCTCGGTGAGCCCGCCGACCTTCTTGCCGCCCTGGGTGAGCGACGAAGAGGTCAGACAGGTATCCGACGACATCGCACCGGCGCTCTGGCAGAGGCGGTCCACGACGTAATAGAGCTTCATGTTGGCCGCCGTCGGGGCGGTGCTGCCGCCGCTGCTGGACGTGGCGGTGGTGAGGTCGATCACATTCGACGCCGCGCCGTAGCCACCCACGGTGCTGGGCGCGGTGCCCAGCAGGACGGTGGGGATCGCTTCCACCGAGGTGGAGAGCATGGCCGCGCTGTAGTTCAGCGACGTCTGGCTTGCGGTCAGGTCGACCGAGCTCGTGTTCAACGCGCTCATGGCGGACCGGATGGCCCGCTCGGCCTGGTTGGCCATGTCGCGCTTGAGGCCCAGGTTGCCGGCCATGGTGAGCGATGCATTCATGGACCGCATGGCCGCAACGGCCCCGATCATCATGATGGCCAGGGTGATCAGAGCGATGACCATGATCACGCCGCGCTCGGCGCCGCGAGGTCGCGACGCGCGGGCGGAACCGGCGGAACGGGCGCAGCGGGCAAAACGTGTGGATCGGCAGGGCGCGCTGGGCGCCAGCCTCGGGACTTGGGAAGGGGCAAAGATGGGGTCCATGACGGGCGGCACAAAAGGCATCAGATGGGCGTGGAGCGACCCGTGTTGGCCAGCGTGTTGCGGACGGGCACGGTGACCTCCACCACGACATGGCGGCGGTAGCGGTCGGTCACGGTGTAGGCGCTTTGAAGGCTGGACGACAGACCGGCGAAGAGCGTGAGGCTCGCGGGGGCGACGGTGTCCTTTTCGATGGTGTCCGAACGCAGCACCAGATCGATCTTGACCGCCAGCACGCGCAGCAGCAGCGCCTGCGAGCTGGCGGTGTTGAGCGTGCTGACGTTGTAGCTGAGGTCACTGGGCGTGACCCAGGCATCCACGATGCCGTCGGCGGTGGCGCTGGTGTCCACGCCATAGCGCACCTTCATGTCCATCACCCCTTCGGCGATGGGCACCCCCTGGTCCTGGCTTGTCCCTGCATTGGTGAAGCGAAGCAGGTCATAACGCACCAGCTGATTGCTGGCATTGACTCCCAGCAGCAGGAAGCGGGGGCGATTGCCATTGACGGCATTGCCCATGTCCAGCACATGCGCGTAGGCCCCGGTGGAGCGGTCGTTGAGCGCCTGCCCGTTGATGACGGAGGCATAGAAGCTGCCCGCCAGGTCCACCTGCTGAGCGTTGGCGCTGTACCCGCTGCTGATCTGCTCGAGCATGCAGGGGCGGGAGGACTCACTCACCAGCAGCAGATCGTTGGCTTGCAATCCGGTGGCCGCGGTGACGCGCAGGGTGTTGGTCTGCACGCTGTTGACCCGCACCTGCGTGGGCACCTCCCCCACGCCGCCGCTGCCGGCCATGAGCTGCAGCACGTCCGACTTGGCCGCATTGGGGCCGATGCCGGGGAAGGCCAGCAGCGGCACCATGCGCAGCGTCGTCGGCACGCTGGCAAATGGCGCGGGAAACGCCTGCAGCGCGGGCAGCAATTGGGCGCCGTCGCGCGACGCGGTCAGCTCACAGCCATACACCTCCGAGCTGGCGGTGCTGAAGCCGGAACCCGCATTGCGGATCTGGCGGTCCAGGTCGTAGCTGAGAAAAGCAGCGGTGGAAGAAAGGTCGGACGACGAGGCCCCTTCCCGCTTGGCAGTTTCAAACTTGCCCATGACCGCCCCCATGGTCACGATCATGCCGAGCGCAATGACGATGGAGACCATCAGCTCGATCAGCGAGAAGCCACGCGCGCGGCGGGCGTTCCCGGCGGAGCGAGCGGGCGGGCGCGGACGCGGGCGCGGATGCGGGCACGAAGACCGCGAACGGTGGCGAAGCAGGAGGCGGGACAGCATCGGCATCAGTTGTTCAGACGCACGTCGGTGAAGTACTGACGTGTCGTGCGTTGATTGGCGGGTGCAGGGCCGGGCGGGGTCCAGGTGATGGTGATGCGGGCCACGTTGCTCGCATCCACCGTCACAGTGCCCGTGCCCTGGGGCAGGCCCATGCCCGTGGCGTCGGCCACACGGGTCTGCCAGGCGGACAGCGTGGTGCTGGACAAGGACACCGTGCCCTGCAGCCACATCTCGGTGGCCAGCTCGTTGGCCAGGGAGGCGGCGCGCTGGGCGTCGTCGGTGGACATCGTGGCCTGCGAGGCACGGGCCATGAGCGTCATCAGCCCCAGCAGGCCGGTGGTCATCACCAGGATGGCGCAAAGCACCTCGATCAGCGTCATGCCCCGCGCGCGGCGGCGACCGGTGACGGTGATCGGGGCGAGGCAACGGGAGCGTGTCATGGGGTGGAGGCCAGGTTGGCGGTCGGGCAACCGTCGGGAACGGTGTCGGACAAGGCGCGGGTGGATTCACAGGTCCGGACCGAACCGCCCAGCGTCAGCCAGACCTGCAATTTCTTGAGGTCGGCGGTGGTGGTGGTGGACGACAGGGCGTAGATGAGCTGCGAGCCATTGCCGGTGGTGCACGCCACCCCGACCCCGGTGGTGGCCGCGTCCAGGGCCATCGGGCGGCCCTGGCCACTGAAGCACACGGCGGTGGGGCCGGCCACGGCCACGGTGGGCGCGTTCTCGTTGAGGCTGCCGCAGAACGTGGCGGTGGCCGCGTCGGTGGAGACACGCGGCAGCAGCTTGATCACCCAGCGGCTCCCGGCGGCGGAGGCGGTCTCGCTGCCCGTGCAGGTGGCGGCCGCGGTGCGGAACAGCACCACCTGGCGGAAGCTGCGCACCGCCTCCCCCTGCGCCTGACGCAGGGCCACCTGCAAGCTGGCGGCGGCGCTGCGAATCTGCGCATTGGCCGACCAGGCTCGCAAGCCCGGCATGGCCAGCACCATGGTCATGGCGATGATGGCCACCACGATCATCAACTCCAGCAGGGTCAGGCCCCGCTGCTCGCGGATCGGCCTGGTCAGGGTCAGCATGTGTCCCCCTTGCGCGTGATCCACTTGCTGCTGCAACTGGTCCAGCCGGTATTGCTGAGGGAGCTTGGGAAAGCCGTGGTTTTGGTGTCCGCCTGATTGACCGTATAGACCACGCTGGTCACCGGGCTGGCGGACACCCCTGTGGCCGTCAGCACGTAGGTGGTGGCCGTGGTGGTGCAGGTGATGGAGAACTTGCCAACGGTCGTGCCACTGGCCGAGCACGGGGGCGATGCGGTCGTGCCCACCGCCTGATAGGTGCGGAAGTCCTGGAAGTAGCGCTCCATGTCCGCCCGGGTATTGGTCAGGCCGGTGACGGCATCGGTCAGGGCGCCGCGCACCACATAGTCCTTGTAGGCCGGCAGCGCCACCGCCACCAGCACACCGACGATGGCCACCACCACCATCAACTCGATGAGGGTGAAACCGTTTGTTTTGTGTCTGCTCGGAAATACAAGGGCGCGATCAGCAAATGGGGTTTGGCGTGGCTGCATGAATAACTCCAGTCATCAAAATTCTGGAGCGAGTATTCATTCAGCGGTGGCCGTTCATCCCCGCAAAATGAGGATCGTGAAATTAATCACGCCGAGCTGCCGAGGGACCAGGTAAACAAATTCGACAGTTATTTTGCTGAACGGTGCAGCGTTTCTGTTGCGTGAATATCCATTTCAGCATCGACAGGAGGGGAGGCCCGTGTTTCCGGGACTTTTCGCCTGTAAAGATATCGGGAACGCCTGTCTTTGCAAAGCAATGATTCGGCTTCTCTCTGAATGTGGCGAGAGCGTTCGTTTCCGTTTTTCCCAGCGGGATTTCACCGCAACCGCTCAGCGGGCCGAGTATCCCAGTGATTCTCAATGATACTGACGCATACATATTCATGGAACACGTCGAATCTATGACGTCAAAAAACAAAAGGGGCCCCGCAGGGCCCCTCATTCATTTTCAGCCGATCCGGGAGCGTCATCCGCGCCGGACCGGTCTGCGCTTTGCGCGTGCGTCGCGTCAGACGCTCAGCGCTCCTTCACCAGCGACGCCGCCACCGTCGAGGCGTTGGTGCCGTCCCCCAGCAGGAACACGGTGTAGACGCCCTGCGCCAGGATGTCGGTGTCGGTCTGGGTGAACAGCGGCGTGGACGACGCGGTGGAGTTCACCGTCAGCAGCGAATCCGTCACCGCCGCCAGTTGCACCGGCGTGGAAGCAGCGCCCTGGAGCACGCCGGACGCCTTCACCGAGTAATCCAGGTACAGCGTCATCTCCGAGCTGTTGTTGCTCAGCCCGTTGAACAGCCGGATCTTGGCGTAGGTGGAGCTGGTGGGGAGCTTGTTGTCGTCGGTGATCAGCTTCACCGTGGGCGCGCTTGCGTCCCCGTAGACCACCATGGTGTAGTCATACCCGGCGACCAGCGTGCCGGCGCTGGCCGACACCGCCGCGCCATTGACCGTCAGGCTCAGCGACGGCGTTCCGGCCGTCACCTTCACATACGAGCCGATGGCCGGCGAGGTGGTGGTGGACAGCAGCTGCGTGCCGCCCAGCGAGGCCGTCACCGACCCGCTGGTCAGACCCGACACCACACGCACCCGCGCATAGGTGTTGGGCAGGTTGGTCAGCGACCCCTTCTGCACCAGCTGCATGCCGTTGACCAGCAGGCCACCGTTGGAGCCGGTCAGGATCAGCGTGGACACGCCCTTGTCCGGCAGGGTGATGGAGGGAATCTCCAGACGCAGGTCGGCTGTGTCGCTGGCGGCGGTCACCACCAGACGGAAGGTGCCCGACTTGATCGACAGATAGCCGGACCCCGAGCCGCTGGCCACGCTGCTGGCCAGGGTGGCGGCGCCGCTGAGGTCGGTGTCGGACGTGGCGGTCTCGTAGATGTCCAGAGCGCCAGCATCCGGCGCCAGGTTCAGGATCTGCAGCTTGGTCTTGCCGCTGTCCGGGGTGTCTTCGGTCTCGGTGATCAGCGTGGTCTTGACCGAGCCACTGACCCCATAGGCAATCAGCGTGTACTTGTCGCTGGTGCTCAGGGTCGGCGTGGTGGAGGCCAGGGTGGCGCCGCTGGTGGAGTTCTGCACCTCCAGCAGGGAGTCGTCGGAGGCGACATCTTCATAGTCGCCCACGGCGGCATAGGCCACGCCGCTGGTGACCACCGTCTCGTCGTCCCCCACCGCCAGGTCCAGCGATGCGACACCGATGCTCGCATTGAGCAGGCGCACCTTCGCCTTGTCATCACCACCACCGCCGCAGCCGGCCACCATCGCCAGGGTGGCCACCAGGCTCAGGCCCATCGCCAAACGCTTCAATCGCATGTTCCAACTCCATGAAAGGACTCATGGATTGGAGGGGGGCGGTGTTTCCCGCTTTCGTGCGCTGCATGGCTGGCATGTCGCAGACGTGTCCGTTTCGACATGTTGTACGCACCCCTCCCGGTTTGCCAGCGCCCCACATTTCCACTATTCTCGAAATATGAACGAACATGACGCCATCCGGGCGCTGGGGGCCCTGGCCCAGCCGCTGCGTCTGCAGGTCTTCCGGGCGCTGGTGGTGGTGGGAGACGCCGGCCTGACGCCGGGCGCCATCCAGGAAGCGCTGGGCGTGGCACCGGCGACGCTGTCCTTCCATCTCAAGGAACTGCTGGCCAGCGGACTGGTGACGCAGGAGCGGGCCAGCCGCCATCTGATCTACCGGGCGGCTTACCCGCAGATGAATGCCTTGATCGGCTACCTCACCGAGAACTGTTGCCAGGGGCAGTCCTGCGACGTCGCACCGGCGGCAGCGGCCTGCGGCTGCTGAAGCCGCGCCTGGTCCTTGCCCGGTCCTTGGTGACGCCCATGCTGACCTCCCCGACTGCTCTTGCTCACTGACCACCCGATGTCCACCGCCCCTACCCATCCCCCCGCTACCTCCCCGGCCCCATCCGCCCCACCTGCCATCAGCTTCTTCGAGCGCTACCTGAGCCTCTGGGTGGCGCTGTGCATCGTCGTGGGCGTGCTGCTGGGGCAGTGGCTGCCCGCGCTCTTCCAGGCCGTGGCGGCGATGGAGGTGGCCCAGGTGAACCTGCCGGTCGGCCTGCTGATCTGGATCATGATCATCCCGATGCTGCTGAAGATCGATTTCGCAGCGCTGGGGCAGGTGAAGGCCCATGCGCGGGGCATTGGCGTGACGCTGTTCATCAACTGGGCCGTCAAGCCGTTTTCGATGGCGCTGCTGGGTTGGATCTTCGTCCGCCATGTGTTTGCGCCCTGGTTGCCCGCCGACCAGTTGGACAGCTTCATTGCCGGCCTGATCCTGCTGGCGGCCGCCCCCTGCACCGCGATGGTCTTCGTCTGGAGCCAGCTGTGCAAGGGCGACCCGTACTTCACGCTGTCACAGGTGGCGCTGAACGACGCGATCATGGTGGTGGCCTTCGCGCCGATCGTGGCGCTGTTGCTGGGCCTGTCCTCCATCACCGTGCCCTGGGACACGCTGCTGACCTCGGTGGTGCTGTACATCGTGGTGCCGGTGATCCTGTCGCAGCTGTGGCGGCGGTGGCTGCTGCGCCGAGGCCTGCCTCACTTCCAGGCGGTGGTTGCGCGGCTGGGACCCTTCTCCATCAGCGCGCTTCTGCTGACGCTGGTGCTGCTGTTCGCCTTCCAAGGGGGGCGCATCCTGGAGCAGCCCCTCGTGATCGCCTTGCTGGCCGTGCCCATCCTCATCCAGGTGGTGATGAATGCGGGTCTGGCTTATGTCCTCAACCGACGTCTGGGCGTGCAGCACTGCGTGGCGGGGCCGTCGGCCTTGATCGGCGCGAGCAACTTCTTCGAGCTGGCGGTGGCCACCGCCATCAGCCTGTTCGGATTCCAGTCCGGCGCGGCGCTGGCGACCGTGGTGGGTGTGCTGATCGAGGTGCCGGTGATGCTCGCGGTGGTGGCCGTGGTCAATCGGTCGCAGGGCTGGTATGGCCGGGGTACGCGGGCAGGGCTTCGGCGCAGCCCTCAATGACCGCGACACATCAATGGCCCATGGCGCCAGCACGGACCACTGGGTCTTTCCAGCTCTCCTAACATCGGGCCATGACCCGATCCGTGCTGACCCCTGAAGACACCCCCCAGGCCGCTCGGGCGCCCTCGCTCGTCGGACGCTGGCGCACGGCTGCCCGGCGAAGCCTGCTGATGCTGAGTCTGGTGCTGGGCGTAGTCAGCTGTGCCACCCACCTTCCGCCGCCCCCCGTCACGCCGACGGCCAGCTTCCAGGACTACCAGCAACAGGCACTGAAGACCCTCACCGAAGGCCGGGCCTACCGCGACGCGCGTGCGGCCGAAGAAGCGGCGCTGAATGCGCCTCGCGAATGGCGCCCCACCGGGGCGGTGCGCGGCGGTGTGCTGCTGGTTCACGGGCTGGGCGATTCGCCCTGGTCCTTCCGGGACATCGGACAGGCGCTGGCCGATCAGGGCTTTGTCGCCCGCACCGTGCTGCTGCCGGGCCACGGCACACAGCCGGCCGACATGCTGGACGTGAGCATGGAGCAGTGGCGGGAGGTGGTCGAGTCCCAGGCGGCGCTGCTGCAGCGCGATGCGGGCCCGGTGTATCTCGGCGGGTTTTCGACCGGCGCCAATCTGGTGCTGGATCATGCCTACCGCCACCCCGAGGTCGCCGGGCTGCTGCTGTTCTCCCCCGCCTTCCGCTCGTCGGTGTCGCTGGACTGGCTGGCGCCGGCTCTGCGGTATGTACGGCCCTGGCTGATCGAGACCTCGCCGCAGAGCGAAACCATCCCGGTGCGGTATTCGATGGTGCCCACCAACGGCTTCGCCCAGTTCTATCGCAGCAGCCGCCTAGCGCAGGACCATCTGGGCAGCGCCCCCTTCAACCGACCCGTCCTGATGGTGCTGGCCGAAGGCGATTCGGTGGTGGACGTGGCCCATGCCGCCCGCAGCTTCCATGCGCGCTTCACCCATCCGGCCAGCCGGCTGATCTGGTATGGGCATCAGGCGCCGCCGACCGACGGGGACTCGCGCGTGCTTGTGCGCACGGACCTGCTGCCGCAATGGCGCATCAGCCAGTTCTCCCACATGGGCGTGCTGTTCTCCCCGGACAACCCGCTCTATGGACCGCAGGGCTCACTCAAGCTGTGTCGCAACAGCCGGGACGGCGACGCCATCCGGGCGTGTGAGCAGGGGGCGCAGGTCTGGTATTCAGACTGGGGCTACAGCGAACCCGGCAAGGTTCATGCGCGGCTGACCTTCAACCCCTACTTCGAGCTGCAGACGCGGGTGATGGCGGAGGTGATGGATGCGGGGAGCGTCCGCCCTCTCAGCATTTCTGAAGCACAAGCTCCGAACGGCGCTGATGGCGTCGTGCGCAAGGACGCTGCACAGTAGTCGCGCGCGCCGGCAGGACTGCGGCGCGTTGCATGCGCGGTGCAGCGCAGCTCGCGCCCGAGGGCAGGCAGCCCGGTGCGAGCGTTCCTGGCGCCGCGCACCGTCGATCCGTCCTTCCACTGCCACCGTCGCCCGGTGGCCGCGCGCCCGCATGTCCACGTCTTACGATCGGCCCCCACGCCAGCGGCGTCACGCTGCTGTGCACTCTTCCGCACGGGATGAAGCCACATCCACGAGGCCTTCGGCAAGGCAGGGCGAGCCCCGCCAGGTCAGCGAAGTCCCAATGCAGCGGGTGCAGGCCATGGTGGACGACAGCGCTCGATCCGCCGATCTGCGCCGCTGGCAGCAGGCCGCCGACCGACATGTCGCCAGCACGCCATCGGGGGAGGTGGCCAGCGGCCGGGCGCCGGTGCAGCGCATGCGCATGTCCCAGTCCAACAGCTTCTACGGCAAACCGCGCGACTCGTCCGAGTTCCCGCTGTTCTACCGCGCGTCGATCCTTCGGCATCTTGCCCAGCAAAACATCGCGGTAGCGGAAGACACGCCGCAGGTCCTGTGCGTGCCCATCGTCTACGGCCAGACGGTGGAGATCCGATGGTTCGAAGTCACCGCCGAAGATGTGCGGGACATGCAGCGAGCGGTGAATGCCCTCACCCCGGAAGCCCGCGAAGCGGCCCGGCTCGATGCCAACGCCCGCGGCGACGACACCGGGGACGTCAACCCGTCCGCCTTCCAGGACAACTGCGGCTACTGCGTGCTCACCCGCTTGCTGGGCAAGGACGACGCCGACCAGTTGGTCAAGGAGATGGAAGAGGCGGACCTGAGTGACGGCATGGCCAACCATTGGCTGAGCCTGGACAGCATTGCAGACACCTTGCGTCGCTACGGTCGATTCGTCGGCTTCCCCGCGACCAACATGAACCGCGATCAGCTGCGCGAATGGATCCTGGGCATCAGCCAGGGAAGTGACCAGGTGGCTTTCGTGGTGCACTTCCCCAGCCATTTCATCATTGCCTATCCACAGTCGGACGGCTCGATCCTGATCGAGGATCCGCAGACCACGGACTTCTTCGACTTCGACGCGCTGCCGGACACGGCCTTCAAGACGTTTGCGGTGGACCGTCCGTGAAGCGGCGGCGGCCCCCATGCGCCAGCCGGTAGAGCACCGGCAGCACCAGCAGCGTGAGCGCCGTGGAGGACAGGATGCCGCCAATGACCACTGTGGCCAGCGGGCGCTGCACCTCCGCGCCCGTGCCGGTAGCCAGCGCCATGGGCACGAAACCCAGCGACGCGACCAGGGCGGTCATGAGCACCGGGCGAAGACGGGTCAATGCCCCTTCGTGAATGGCCGTGTCCAGCGCCATGCCCGACTCTCTCAGGTTGCGGATGAACGAGATCATCACCAAGCCGTTGAGCACCGCCACGCCCGACAGCGCAATGAAGCCCACCGCCGCTGAGATGGACAACGGAATGTCCCGCAGCCACAGGGCCACGATGCCACCGGTCAGTGCGAACGGAATGCCGGTGAACACGATCAGGCCGTCCTTCAGGTTGCCGAACATCGCGAACAGCAGCACAAACACCAGCAGCAGCGAGACCGGCACCACCACCTGCAGACGCTCGGTGGCGGACTGCAGGTTTTCGTACTGGCCGCCCCAGGCCAGCCAATAACCGGTCGGCAGGCGGACCTGGGTCCCAATGAGCTGCTGCGCCTCCGCCACAAAGCCGCCCAGATCCCGGCCGCGCACATTGGCGCTGATGACCACACGGCGCTTGCCGTTCTCACGGCTGACCTGATTGGGACCCGGCGTGGTGGTGAAATCCGCCACCTCGCTGAGCGGAATGAAGCGGCGTGGGCCGTCCGCCCCTACGCCCTGCGGTGGCGGCAGGGGAATGGGCAGGCGCTTGATCGCCTCCACGTCCGAGCGCAGGACCTCTGGCAGCCGCACCAGAATCCCGAAGCGCCGGTCGCCCTCGAACATCAGCCCGGCCTCGCGGCCGCCGACGGCGGTGGCCAGGGTGTCCTGCACCTCCTGCACATTCAGGCCGTAACGGGCCGTCCGTTCCCGGTCCACCGTCACGTTCAGCATCGGCAGACCGGTGGTCTGCTCCACATTGACCTCCGAGGCGCCGTCCAGGCCCTGCAGCAGGGACTGGATCTTCTGGGCCGAGGCATTGAGGACGTCCATGTCGTCCCCGAACACCTTCACCGCCACATCGGCGCGCACGCCGGAGATCAGCTCATTAAAGCGCAGCTGGATGGGCTGCGAAAACTCATAGTTCTGCCCGGGCAGCCGCGCCACCTCGGCCTGCACGGCGGCCAGCAGATCGTCCCGGGAGCGACCGGGATCGGGCCAATCCTTCTGCGGCTTGAGCATCACATAGCCGTCGGAGATGTTGGGCGGCATCGGGTCGGAGGCGATCTCGGCGGTGCCGGTGCGGGCGAAGACGCGTTCGATCTCGGGGAACTTCTCCTTCAGCGTGATCTCCAGCTGCTTCTGCATCTCCAGCGACTGGGTCAGACTGGTGCCCGGAATCCGCAGCGCCTGGATGGCGAAGTCGCCTTCATTCAGGCTGGGAATGAACTCGCTGCCCATGCGTGAGGCGAGCAGGCCGCTGAGCACCACCATGACGGCAGCCACCGTCAGCACCACCGGCTTGGCGCGCATCACCTGACTCAGCAGAGGCTCGTAGGCGCGGCGCGCCCAGCTCATCAGCCGGTTTTCTTTTTCATCGACCTTATTGCCGATGAACAGCGCCACGGCCGCCGGCACGAAGGTGATGGACAGGATCATGGCGCCCACCAGGGCAATGACCACGGTGAAGGCCATCGGATGGAACATCTTGCCCTCCACACCGGCCAGGGCAAAGATCGGCAGGTAGACGATCATGATGATCAGCTGCCCGAACAGCAGCGGCCGACGCGCTTCCTGCGAGGCCAGGAAGACCTCCTCGAAGCGCTCCGCCGGCGTCAGCGCACGGCCCTTGAGCTGCTGCGCATGCGCCAGGCGCCGCACGCAGTTCTCCACGATCACCACCGCGCCGTCGATGATGATGCCGAAGTCCAGCGCGCCCAGGCTCATCAGGTTGGCGCTGATCTTCTGGTTCACCATCCCGGTGAAGGTGAACAGCATGGACAGCGGAATCACCATCGCGGTGAGGACGGCCGCTCGCAGGTTGCCCAGGAACAGGAACAGGATGGCGATGACCAGCACCGCCCCCTCGACCAGATTCTTCTTGACGGTGGCGATCGCCTTGTCCACCAGCTGCGTGCGGTCATACACGGTCACCGCATGCACGCCCTTGGGCAGGTTGGCATTGATCTCCGCCATCTTGCGGGCCACCGCCTGGGACACCGTGCGGCTGTTCTCGCCGATCAGCATGAAGACGGTGCCCAGCACCACCTCGCGACCGTTGTCGGTGGCCGCGCCAGTGCGCAGCTCCCGTCCGATCTCGACGGTGGCCACATCCCGCACCCGCACCGGCAGGCTGCCGTCATTGCGCAGCACGACGTTGCCGATGTCGGCCATGGAGCGGACCTGGCCCGGCGCGCGGATCAGGTATTGCTCGCCGCGACGTTCGATATAGCCCGCACCGACATTGGCATTGTTGCGGTCCAGGGCGGTGACCACGTCGCTCAGCGTCAGGCCGTAGGACGACAGCTTGGACGGATCCGGCGCGACGTGATACTCCTTGGCAAAGCCGCCGATGGAGTTGATCTCGGTCACCCCGCCCACCTGACGCAATTGCGGCTTGATGACCCAGTCCTGGATCTCTCGCAGATCGGTCGGTGTGTAGGGCTCGCCGTTGGGCTTGCGGGCGTCCGGCTCGCTCTCCACCGTCCACAGGAAGATCTCACCCAAGCCTGTGGAGATGGGACCGATGGCCGGTGTCACGCCGTCGGGCAATTGGTCCCGCGCGGATTGGATGCGCTCGTTCACCAGCTGACGGGCGAAGTAGACATCGGTGCCATCCTTGAAGATAACCGTCACCTGCGACAGGCCGTAGCGTGACAGGGACCGGGTCTGCTGCAGCCCGGGCAGCCCGGCCATCACCGTCTCGATCGGATAGGTGATGCGCTGCTCGGTCTCCAGTGGCGAATAGCCCGGGGCCTGCGTGTTGATCTGGACCTGCACATTGGTGATGTCCGGCACGGCGTCGATCGGCAGCTTCTGATAGCTGAAGACCCCCAGCCCGGCCATGGCGACCACGGCGATCAGGACCAGCCACCGATGATCGATGGCAAAGCGGATGATGCGTTCAAACATGAGGCGTCATCCCTTCAGTGCGCGTGAGACGCGGTGGACTTGCCCAGCTCGGCCTTGGCGATGAAGCTGCCGGCAGCGATATAGCGGGTGCCCGCCTTGAGCCCCTGGACGATCTCGGTCCGCTGGCCATCGGTGCGACCGACTGCCACCGGCTGCGCCTGAAATCCGCCCGCTGTCTGGACAAACACCACGGGCCGGTCTTCCAGCGTCTGGACGGCGTCCGCGGCGACCGTCACCGGCACCTCGACCGCATCCCCCTTCATCTCCACATTCACGAACAGGCCCGGCCGCCAGAGAGTCTTCGGGTTCTCCAGCGTCACGCGGGCCTGCGCCGTGCGGGTGGACTCACCGATCAGCGAGCCCACGTAGGCCACCTTGCCCACAGCGCTTTGCTCGAAGGCAGTGGCCCGCACCGTCACACGGTCTCCCACGCGCACCAGGGGCAGGTCCTTGGCGGGCACGCTGATCTGCGCCCAGACGGTGCGCAGGTCGGCGACGGTGAAGACATTGGCATCCTCCCGCACCTGCTCGCCCAGGGCGATGTGCTTGGCGACGATGGTGCCGTCAAAAGGCGCACGCAGCTCGAAGCGGTTGAGGGCGCTGCTGTCCGGCGCAGCGCCGACCGCCAGAAGCTTCTGCCGCGCATTGGTGACGGCAATCTCGGCCTCCCGCATGGCCTGCTCCGCCACCTGCACATCCTGCTGCGGCGAGATCCTGGCCTCGAAGAGACTCTTTTCGCGCTCGTAGGTGGTGCGGGCCAGTTGCAAGCGCTTTTGCGCTGCTTGCAGATCCGCGCGCTGGTCGGACATGGCGGGACTGCTCAGCACGGCCAGCACCTGTCCGCGGCGCACGAACTGCCCGAGCGCAGCGGGCACCGACTCCACCACGCCGACCACCCGCGGCACGACGTGGGCGGTGGTGTCCTCATTGAAGGTCACCTCGCCAGGCAGTTGATAGGTGGACGTGAGCGTGGCGGGCTTGGCGGCGTCCACCACGATGCCGGCCGCTTTTTGCTGGTCGGGCGTCAGGGTGATGAGGCCTTCCGGCGCTTGCGCGTCGTCGTGGCCTTTGTCCGCGCCGGACTTGGTATCGGAGCCGTTCTTGGCGTGGGCGCCGCTCTTGGCATGGGCGCTGCCGTTGGCCTTGGCGCTGCTGTCGGCATCGGCGTGATGCTCGCCATCATCGTGGCCAGCGGGCTCGTCATGGCCGTGCGCGGACTCGCCGCCGGCGTCGGAACGACCGCCCAGGCTGAGGATGCCGATGCCGGCCATCAGACCCAGGGCGAGCACCACGGCGATGGCGATGGCCTGCTTGCGTCCGGCCACAGCCGGGGCGCCGTTCTTCGATTCGTGTTGGGAATTCATGGAAAGCTCTCAAAGAGTTTGGGTCAGGGCCGGGCGTCCGGGGCGCCAAGGCGGCGGTCGAGGTCGGCGGACAGCCGATGGGCCTGAGACAGCGCGACGAAGTACTGGCCGCGCGCCTGAAGGAAGGTGCGCTGGGCATCCAGCACGTCGAGGAAGCTGAACTTGCCCAGCTCAAAGCCGCGTCGGGCGGCGTCGTAGGCGGTCTGCGCGCCCGGGAGCACCTCGCGCTGCAGCAGCGCGATTTCTTCGGTGCGAGCCTGGAGCTGGTCCATGGCCTGCAGAACTTCGGCGCGCAGCCGCTCGGCCTGCGCCTGCGCCAGGGCCTGCGCTGCTTCCCGCTTGCGATGCGCCTGCAGTTGGGCGCCTTGATTCCGATCGAAGAGCGGGAGGGGGATGGACACGCTGATCAGAGGCTGCGTCCGGCCCACGTCGGGCGCGCGCTGGGCCCCCAGCCCGACGGTGATGTCGGGCACCGCCCGGGCCCGCTCCAGGTTGAAGGCGGCCTCGGCCCGCAGCACGTCCATCTGCGCGCGGCGCAGGCTGGGAGCGTTCTCGAGACGGCTGGTCAGCGTCGCGCTGTCAGGCAGGGACGGGAGCGCATCCGGACGGCCGTCCACCGGGCCGATCGCCCCCTGCGCGTCGCCGATCACGGCACTGAGCGAGCGCTGGGCGGCCGCCAGGTCCGCCTGGGCCAGCCGCAGCTCGATGCGCGCGGTGGATTCGGCCACGCGGGCGCGGGTCTCCTCGATGGGAGAGACCTTGCCGGCCGTCACCCGGCGGGAGGCCGCCTGCGCGCCGCTGGCCGCAATCTCCAGCGACTGCTGCGCGACCTCGACCCGTTCCTGCGCAATCAACACCTCAAAGAAGGCCTGGATGGTGGTGGCGCGCACATCGGCGCGGACCGTCTCCAGGTCCATGGCCGCGACCGCCCGCTCGCGCTGCGCCAGATCCACCCGGGCCGAGCGTTTGCCGCCCAGCTCGATCGTCTGGCTCAGTGTGAGCTGGGTGGTGCGGGTGGCCGCGCGGGTGTCCTCGGCGCTAAGGCCCAAGGTCGGATTGGGGCTCAGGCCGGCCTGCCGGATGGCGCCTTCATGCGCCTCCAGCTCATGGCCGGAGGCTTTCAGGGTCGGGTTCTGCTTGAGCGCGGCCTCAAGGGCACGCTCCAGGGTCAGGCCGCTCTGGGCCTGGGCTTGAAAGGGGATCAGTGCCGCGCAAGCCAGCGGCACAAGGAATCTGCGCATCGAATACTCCAGGGTTGTGGAAACCGCTCGAAGGATTCGACGAAGGCAGCGCGGCGCAGGCCGCTACAAAGGGATGACGGACCGGGTCCCGCCCGCTGCAATCGCCGAATCAGGCGATGCGCCAGTTGGGGCGATCAGGATGGTCGGGGGCGCGGGAAGAAAAGCGCGGCGCCATACCGGTGTCCAGCACCTGCGCGGCGGGCGCGTTCAGCGCCACCGCCTTCGCCGGCACGGATTGGGTGGCGCTCAGGTGGCAGGTGCCGCAGTCGGTGTCCGGGGCCAGCTTGGAGGGCGCTTCGGACTTGTCGGCGCTGCCATCGGTGTGCTGGTGCACGTGATGGCCGATGTGCTGCACGCTGGGGCTGCTCTCATGCCCGCAATAGCCGGCAGCCACGCTCCAGGAGAACTGGAAGGGCAGCAGAACCAGCAAAAGGATGGAGAGCCAGCGGCGCATGGGTGCGGATTCTAGGGATTTCGCCAAGACCCGCAATCGGGCGGGTGTGACGCTGCTCACGGGTTTCGCGAACACAGCAAGCCGCCGGACACCCGCTTCTAGGGGTGGAAGTGTGTGCGTCGCTCCGGCGCCGGGCCAGGAGCGGGGATTCGGGAGCGGGATGTGTTGATGAAACATTGGCCAGCGTCTGGGGCGCTGGCGCAGCTTTGGGTGGCGCCATGACGCTCTACAGCACCCTCTGGTGCCAGGAGAAGCCCGGCGTGCCCGACGAGGTGACGGTGCTCCACCGCCACCAACTGGGCCGACGCGGAGTGTTCCGTGCGGTCAGGCGCCTGCAGCGCGGCGACGCGATCCTGCTCAACGGGGCTCTGGGCGCCCGTGACCTCTGGTTCGATCTGCTGCTGGCCATCCCCGACGGGTCACCACGACTTCTTCCGCGCGATGGCGCGATGCGACGTGATGGTGGTGCCGGCGCGGGAGGAGATGGCGCGAAAGGGCAAGGCCCTGGCGGAGGGCATGACCTTTGCGCATTACATCCATCAGCTGTGCGGGCGGCTGGGCAGCATCCATGAGGAGCTGGCGCAGCGGGTGGCTCCAGAGGATGTGCCGGCGAGATCGGCCTGAAAAGCCTGAAAGGCTCGAGCAGATCGGCGCTTCGTCGGACGCGCCTGCGACCCTCACACGAAGCCAGCTTTCCTCATGGCCTCGGTCTCAGCGGTGCTCGCATCACGCCGGGTCCCTGGCCCGGTGTTGGTCTTGTCCGCCTTCCACTTGAAGCCAGGCTTCGCCGCACCGTCGCGCAAGGTCGAGTGCACATGCCACTCCGGGTCGATGCGGTACTGGGATTTTCCGTTCGCGTAGAACGTGTAGGCCTTGTCTTGGGTGCCGGTGAGCGTGGGCACCTTATAGGTCCCACCTTCATAAACCACTGCCTTTTGTTCAATGAGCCGGATCAGGTCGACCACGACGATGTCGTCCCGGCTGTTGAAGGTGTCCCAGCCGACGGCGAGGTCGATCACGGCCGTTGAGGAGATCACCTCTCCCTTCGCGCACACGGAGAGTGCAATCTCCCTGGCCCTTGCTGAGGCGCCCGCAAGATTCGTCAGCATCGCCACGATGTCCCAGCCGTTGACCTTCATATGTGCGGCGGCCTCGCGGATGAGCCTGTCCTCGGTCGTCGTGGTCTCGAACAGCTGCAGTTCCGCCTCGCTAACACCGAGCTCCAGCAGTCGCTGTTGCCTGGCGGCTTGCTTCTTGGCCTCCGAGCGGAGGTGCTTGATGCGCTCGTCGATCCGCTTCTTCTGTTTTTCATTGGGAACAAGTTCGAGCGCGGGGTCATCCCAGCCGGCGTCATCCGGGACCTGTCGGCCGAACCATTCCAGAAGCGTGTCCAATTCGGCCGCCTCGATTTGCTCCGCGGTGACCTCCACGGCGTCCTTCTCGGCGTCCTTGAATCGTTGGATCGGGGCGCCGGGATCGCTGGCACTTGACTGGGCAATCGACGTGCTGTCACCCCTTGCGCAGAGATGGTCAATGGAGCGCCGCTGCGCCAGCATTCGGGGAGAACGATCCACGAAGGCCTGGTAGTCGAACGCCTGTGATGGCGGACCGCTCCCCGTCCGCTCCGCGGCGGCCGGCCGTGCCTGTACATCAGCGGACTGTTTGACGTGGCGCATGAGTGAGCTCCGGTGCAATCCTCGGCTGCTGAGGCTATTGCGGACGCTGGCCCCGTCACCATCGGCATCTTGCCTAGATGGGTGGTGCAGCATGCTGATCTTTTGATGCGCAGACCCGAATCCGCCCGGGCGCGGTTCAAACCTCCGAGGGGCTCGCCGAGCTTTCGCCAACTTTTGGCCCGGAACCGCTGAGTTTTGTTCTATGTTCTCGGTTTCAAATCGCTGTTGAGAGAAAACATCCGCCCCCATGCCCCTGCACTACCGCACCCTCCCCGTCACCCCCTTCCGACAAAACTGCTCCATCGTCTGGTGCGACGCCACCATGGATGCGGCGGTCATTGACCCCGGCGGGGACCTGCCGCGACTCAAGGCCCTGGCGCAGTCGCTGGGCGTGACGATCAAGGCACTCTGGCTCACCCACGCCCACATCGACCATGCGGGCGGCGCCGGCCAATGGGCACGCGAGGACGGGCTGCCCATCATCGGGCCGCATCAGGGCGACCTGTTCTGGATCACCGGCCTGGCGCAGCAATCGGCCATGTTCGGCTTCCCGCCGGCGGAGCCGTTCACGCCCACCCGGTGGCTGGAGGACGGGGACACGGTCACCATCGGCCAGGAGACCCTGACCGTGCGCCACTGCCCCGGCCACACGCCCGGCCATGTGGTGTTTCACTCTGCCGGCGCCCAGCGATGCTTCGTCGGGGACGTGCTATTTGCGGGCAGCATCGGCCGCACGGACTTTCCCGGCGGCCATCACGACACCCTCATCCGCTCCATCACCGAGCGGCTCTGGCCGATGGGTGACGAGACCGTCTTCATCCCCGGGCATGGCCCGGAGAGCACGTTCGGCGAAGAAAAGCGCAGCAACCCGTTTGTCGGCGGCCGATACGGTTGACCTGTCCGTCCGCTGCGGTCGCGTCTGCGGTCAGCGGTTCTGGGCGCTGCCCTGGGGCGGCGAGAACCGCTGGGACGGCCGCTCCGCCCGCTGGTAGAGCCCTTCCACCTTGGGCAGATTGCGGCGGATGTCTTCAATCCGCGTGGGGCCGGACGGGTGGGTGGACATGAACTGCGGCGGCGCGCCCTGCGACGCCTTGGCCATCTTCTCCCACAGCGAGATGCCCGCCTCCGGGTTGTAGCCGGCGCGTGCGGCCAGCTCCATGCCCACCAGGTCGGCCTCGGACTCGTCCTCCCGGCTGAAACGCAGCTTCAGCAGTTGCCCGCCGATGCCCATCGCCGCGCGGCCCATGTCGCCCAGCCCCAGCACCGAGGACAGGAGATCGGCCCCGATGTTGGTCGCGGCCGACTTGCCCATCCGCTCGCGGGCATGCTCCCGCAGTGCGTGGGCGATCTCGTGACCCATCACCATCGCGACTTCGTCGTCGCTGAGCTGGAGCTTGCGCAGGATGCCGTCGTAGAACGCGATCTTGCCGCCGGGCATGCAGAAGGCATTCACCTCCGCCGTCATCAGCAGGTTCACTTCCCAGCGCCATTGGTCGGCACGACGGTTCCAGGTGCCAGTCAGCGGAATGATCCGCTGGGCGATGAAACGAAGGCGCTGCACTTGCGGGTCATTGGTCGGCGCCAGGACACGCTTTTGCTGCGCCTCCTTCATCATGGCGGCGTATTGCTGCTGGCCGGCGGTCTCGACCTGTTCTGCCGACACGAGGCGGGTGGCCCAGCTTTCCTTGCCGACATCCACGCCTTCACGTGCCCAGGCGGGCACCAGCGCAAGGCCGCCGGCGGCGCCGAGCAGCCGTGTGAACAGCCGACGCGAGGTCGGCCTGGACGCCGGCGCTTTGGCAGCGTTGGCAGCGTTGGCAGCGTTGGCAGCGGAGGCAGCGCCACCGCAGTTGCAGTGACCAAACCCGTGTGCGGGTGCGCATGTCAGGGACGGCTGACCGTCCGGGCGGAAATCAACTTCATCCATGGGCCACATTCTAGGGAGGGTCCAGGACCGGTCGACCCGTCCGCCGATGCCCGGATGCCGGTTTCCTCTGTAGGACGGCGCCCTGGATGACAAGAAGTGGGGACGCCGTGACTCATTGGCAATAGTGCCCCGGCCCACAGATGCAGGGGTTTTGCGGGGAGGCGACAATACGCGCCATGTCCCTGCCGCCTTCCTCCTCCCCCATTCACATCGACAACAGCCCCGTGGTGGCGGTTGCGTCTCCGTTGGACAGCCAGCAGTTCCGGGCCGCGCTTGGCATGTTTGCCACCGGCGTCACCATCGTGACGGCTCGAGCGGATGACGGCACTTTGGTGGGACTCACCGCCAATTCCTTCAATTCCGTGTCGCTGACACCGCCGCTGGTGCTGTGGAGCCTGGCCAAGCGCGCCGGCTCCATGCCGGTGTTCAGCCGCGGGTCGCATTACGCCATCAACATCCTGGCGGCTGATCAGAAAGACCTGGCCCAGCGATTTGCCACCCGGGACATCGACCGCTTTGCCGGCGTGCGCTGGCGCGAAGGCTGCGGCGGTGCACCGGTGCTGGAAGGCTGTGCGGCGGTGTTTGAGTGCGCCAACCGTAGCCAGTATGAGGAAGGCGACCACGTCATCTTCGTGGGCGAGGTGGAGGCCTGCTCGCGGGTGGAGATGGCCCAGCCGCTGATCTTCCACGGCGGGCGCTACTACACCGAACTGCCGATCTGAGCGGGCCGCATCAAGCCGGCTGCATCGACCGGAAGAATCAGGCGTGCCGGCCGACCGGCCAGAAGCTGGGGTAGCGGCTGATGCTTGGCCAGCGCAGCGCTGCCAGGACCGCGGTGACCAGGACAGACCCGCCGATCAGGGGCACTGGCATCAGAGCAGGACGTTCGCCGATCACAACGGTCAGGCTCACTGTGCCGACCAACAACAGCATCGTCAGCAGCAGCGTCCACGCGGGGCGGGTCTCCCGCTCGACGGACCAGTTGCGCCACTGCAAAAGGCCCATCGGCAGCACCAGCAACGCCAAGCTCACCGCTGCCCGCCCCAAGAGGGACAAAGACATGTCGGCGCCCTTGAGGTGGCTGGCGAGCGCTTGCATCCCGCCCATAAACGCCAGCGCGAGCGTCCAGTTCACCACGTGGGCGCCCATCTGCCGACCGGCCAGTTGGCGGTTCAAGGCCGGTCCGCGCGGCACGCCGGGCAGCAACACCAGCACCGACTGTTCACGCCGACCGCGCAGCACCGCGCCGGGGGCGGCAATCAACGGATTGACCAGCATGCCGAGATAGGAAAAGGCGAACGCCAGCGCCATGCTGCCGCCAAGCTCCGCGCCGTCCGGAGTGACCAGCAGGAGGACGAACAATCCTGCGCCCATCGCGCCGGAAGTGAGCAGCAGAGCGCCGATGGTCGCCGCCCAGTGCGTGCGGGGATTGGACGCCAGTTCCACCCGCGCCATCACCGAGTGGACCGAAGGACGGGCGCGGCGAATCAGGACGTCCAGATAGACATTGCGCAGCCATGCAAAGGCTTGGCCCACCCAATCCAGCAGGATGGCAAGCCGCCCTTCCAGCGACGGCGCAATCGCGGCCTGCTCGCCGCTGGACTTCAACAGGTCGCGCACCTGGGAGTCGCTACGCCAACTCTTGACGTGCCCGGGCCCCCCGGCCTGGAACAGGTGCCACAGCGCCAGGGCGGACAGGACAAAGACGACAGCCGTCATCGACACCGGTTGATGGGTGTAGCTCTCCACCACCCGGGCCCTGACCGCCAGACGCATGGGCCCTGACACCGCAGCGCCCGCCAGCGAGACCACGACCCATCCCACAATCCAGATCCAGGGCCAGCGCACGATCACGGCCAAGCCCACGCAGGCCAGCATGGACAAGATCAGCGCAGCAGGGCCGGGGATTTGCAGCGGTGAATAAGCCAGCAGCCCGGCGCTGGGCAAGGCCGTGACCAGGAGGCCCAGCACGGCCAGTTCCCGCAGGCGGCGAAGCTGAGCCGGCAGCAAGCGCGCCGTCAGAGGATGATTCTGGCGTTGCACGGCAGCGAAAAATCCTGCCCACAGGCACACCATGCAGGCGACCGTGCAGAACTGCGCCACGGGCACCACCCACCGGGGCTCGGAAAACGAGGCCACCAGGGCCACGATGACCGCCACCAGCATCACCAAAGACGGCGCGGTAATGCGGATGCCGCGCAGCCACACGCTCAGGATGGCGCCGTAAGCCGCCCGCCGCTGCGCGCCAGCCGGGTCCATGGCCTGCGCGCTCACTGGGCCAACTCCACGAACAGGTCTTCGAGACTCAACGCCTCGCATTGCAGGCCGGCCTGGGGCGGCGGAAGATTCCCGTCGGGGAAGCGAACGAGCCATCGTTGCGACGAAGGACTGGTGCGCTGATGAAGCACCTGGCCATTGCCCGCCTTCACTGCGGACCTCAGCACCGGCTCGCTGCCCACCAAGAGGCGCACTTCGTCCGCCAACTGGTCCTGCGGCGCTTGCAAGGCAATCTTGCCGCCGCTCAGGAACGCGATGTTGAAGGCGACCCGCTCCAGGTCGGACAGGATGTGGGTGGAAAAGACCACCGTGGTGCCGCGGTCCAGCACCTGCTCCACCAGCTCGCGCAGAAAGTCCCGTCGGCCCACCGGATCGAGACTGGCCACCGGTTCATCCAGCACCAGCAGGTCGGGGTCATGCGCCAGCGCACGGATGATGGAAAGCCGCTGCTGCTGCCCCTGCGACAAGCGCGAGATGCGCCGGTTGACCGGGATCTCCCAGCGCGACAGCAGGCCGTCCACCTTGGCGGCGTTCCAGCGGGGATAGAAGCTGCGGAAGTAGCGCAGCAGCTGCTCCGGCGTGAAGTCATGGAACAGGTCGGATTGCTGGGGGACATAGCCGAGCCGAGCGCGCAGGGCGTCGGAGGGCTGCAGCGCAGGCTCGCCAAACAGCTGCACCTGGCCCAGGGACGGTTCGCGCAGGCCCAGGAGCGTCTCGAGCAGCGTGGTCTTGCCAGCGCCGTTGCGTCCAAGCAGACCCACCACCTGGCCGGGCTGGATCTGCCAATCGAGACCGTCGAGCACCGGGCCATGGCCCTTGAAATGCAGATGCAGCCCCATGGCTCGCACCGGTGGAGGTGCCAGCGAGCCAAGGGTGGCGTCGGCGGCATCGAGCATCAGGGTCTGTGTCATGAGGTCTCTCCGGGATCCTTCAACAGGCTCTTGAACAGTGCCATCACCTGGTCGGGCGGCACCTCCAGCTGGCGGGCTTCGGCGGCTGCCTTCTCGAGGATGGGGCGCAGCAGCTCCACGCGGGAGCGGGTGCGCAGCGGCTTCTGGTGATGGGCGGCGACGACCATCGGAAGACCGCGGCGACGCTCCACCAGGCCTTCGGCCTCCATCAGGCCGAAGGCCTTGGACACGGTCATGGGATTGACCGCCAAGGTCTGGGCCAGCTCACGCACCGAAGGGATCTCCTGACCAGCCACCAATTGGCCGCTGGCGATGCGGCGGCGCATCTGATCGACCAGTTGGCGATAGATGGGCTCGGGGGAGCCGGGGTTGACGGTGAAGAGGAGGTCGGGGGGCATGGGTCGTCTGTGTGTATTAGTACGGTAATACACGTGGAGACGGAGGTCAAGGGGCTGTTGAAGTGACGGGGGGTGGATGGTCGGCGAAGCGTGACGGCTGTCGAAAACCATTCAGTTCTGAACTTTGTTCATTGAGTTCTGAACTTTTCGGATGGGACGGAGCACGGTGCCCGCACTCGCAAGACTGCCCGCGATCTCCGGGGGGCGGCACAGGGATGCACCGACGACTGCCTCTGGGCGGGCGCTGAAGCCGCCTGCAGGGCCGTTCGCGCGGATGTCGAGGCCTCCGCGTTGTGCGCCAACAGAAACGCCTCGGTGCTACATGGCCTCACTCACCCGGCGGCGAGCTTTCGCTGCAAAAGGTGCACTGGGCGGAGTTGATCCCCTTCATGTCCGTCATTCTCCTGATTGACGGACTTCACTGCTGAAGTTGTACGGCTGGAAGGGGGCAGGTCATGGGGCTTTTGTTGATCAATGAACTCGTGTTTGGGCAGCCGTCTGGGAAGGATGTGCACAGTTCGAGATCGTGCCTCAGATTCGGGAGGACGTGCCCCCCTAGCAGAGGGAAAGTGCGTGTCCGTCCAGCCGCACACGATGATCGATTGACCCCTGCTCGGTCGTCACGCCGCCCTCTGTGCCCAAGGATGGCTCCGGCCCCAAAGAACGATCCGCTTGTGCTTGGAGCTTTTGCGTTGAGCGCAGCTTTAGGCTGAGGCCGTGTGGAAACGCAGTTTGACTGAGGCCCACCAAGAGCACGGGCCACGCACGGTCCCTGCGAAGCGCCAACGGGCACCCCGAGGGCTCGTCTGAGCTTGAGGAGTGCTCCACCCGGGCATCCGAGCTGCGATGCGAGGTTTAAAGGGCGCTCACGCGCCCACCAGCCTCATCGCCTGCGCTGCCTTCTTGATGCCCAAGATCTGCATCACTCGTTTGAGGTTGTAGGCCAGGACCTGCAAGCTCATCTCGGTGCTGACATTGCCGAGCCTGCGCGTCAGGAAGTGCGTGCTGCCCATCCAGTGCTTGAGCGTGCCGAAGACATGCTCCACGGTCCTTCGCCGGATCATCATCGCGTCGGTGTCTCGGTCCAGTCGTCGCTGCATGGCATCGAGCACTTCTTGATGCTCCCAGCGGGAAATCCGTCGATGCTTGGAAGGCGTGCGCTCAGGCTTCATGGAGCATCCGGGACAGGCGCTGCTCCAGTAGCGACGGATCTGCAGCCCGTCTTCATCGCGCGTGAATCGATAGGTGGCTCGCTCGCCCGCTGGACATCGGTACTCGTCGTCCTTGGCGATGTAGATGAAGTCCGTCTTGTCGAAGCGGCCCTCGGCCTTCGCATTCGAAGTCATCGGCTTGGGTACGAAGGGCTTCATGCCGTCATCCGTGCAGCGCTTGATCTGCGAGGCGTTGAAGTAGCCCCGGTCGGCGTAGACCTTCAGGTTTAGCTTGTTCATCGCCTCTTGGGCCGCGCGCGCCATGCCACTGAGTTGGCCTCTGTCACTGCCGATGTTGGTGACTTCGTGGGCTACGACCAGGTGGTGCTTGGTGTCGACCGCGGCCTGCACGTTGTAGCCCACGACCCCGCTGCCTGCAGCCTGAGTCGCCATGGCGCGTGAATCCGGATCCGTAAACGACACCTGCTTGTCTGGCTGCCGCTGGAGGTGTTGCTCCATCTGGTCCAGACGCTGCATCTGCTCGCGTAACGCGTCGAGCTTGTGACTGAGCTCGGCATACCTCGGACCGAACTCCATGAGCGGCAACGTCCTGTCCGCCGTGTCGAGCGCCGCGAGGTAGCGCTGGATGCTCTCCTCGATTTGCTGGCGCCGCTTCTCGATCTTGGTGGCGGTGAAGTTCTGGTCGCGGCTGTTGACTGCCTTGAACTTGCTGCCGTCGACCGCCACACCGTCACCGCTCAGCAGCTTCAGCTGCCGGCACAGCTCGACGAAGCGACGGCAGACGTTGCGGATGCCCTGTCCGTTGTCACGGCGGAAGTCGGCGATGGTCTTGAAGTCCGGAGCCAGGCGCTCGGTCAGCCACATCAGCTCGATGTTGCGCTGTGCTTCGCGCTCCAGGCGCCGGCTCGACTGGATGCGGTTGAGATAGCCGTAGATGTAGATTTTGAGCAGAACCGCCGGGTGGTAGGCCGGGCGTCCCGTCGCCGCGGGGGTGGCCCTCGAGAAACCAAGCGCGTCGAGATCAAGCTCTTCAACGTAGGCATCGATGACGCGCACAGGGTTATCTTCAGCGACGAAGTCATCCAGGCACTCGGGCAGCAGCGTCACTTGATATCGCCCCTGACCTTCGACGAATCGCGCCATCGTCACCTCCACGTTGTCCATTCGACACAATGAATCTAGGCAGCGTCGGTCAGATCGCAAGGAGGGTTTTCACACAGCCTCGGCCGAGAGCTGACTTCCGGTGCTAGCAAGGCGAAAGGCCGCTTCCGCTTCAAAGCCGCCCTTCATGACGGATGGTTGGGCATTCGCAGTCCCACTGAGCATCCTCGGCGCGAGTCGCCACAGCCGGCTTCCGGAAAAGTTCAGAACTGAATGAACAAAACCCTCGAAAGTTCAGAACTGAACGAGCAAGCAGTTCAGAAGTCGCCGAGCAAGGTCCTCGTAAGTACTTGATCCGACGTTGAGAAAAGTTCAGAACTCGTTGAACTTCGACATCTGCATCAATCTTGGTATCCAAACCAAATCTGTCTGCCACCTCAAGCATTTCATGCTCCTGACGGCTGCGGCGTGCGTCTTCAAGCACCATGGCGGCCGTGACGACCACGCCCAGCGCGCCAGGGCCGCGCGTCGTTGCCCCGGTAGGCCGAGCGATACCTTGAAGGAGACGAAGCGCCAGAGCCACAGCCCCTTTGGCGGCGGCTTGCGTCCGCACTGGATGTGCGGGGGGATTACCGGTCGTTATGCCCCCCATTCCAGGGGGGGCAGGTTTTGCAGCTGGGAAACTGCAGAAGAATGCATCACGTTTGTAAACAAGGCCAGTTGCCACGTTCTGCTCCCGAAGCGGGATGAAAGGTGGGTCCAGCGCGGTGCGCGGAGACCCGATCAACGGCCGCGAGGGAGCTCCTTGATGCGATTGACCCAGTGGACCGGTCTGGTCCTGACCTGCCTTGTCCTGACAGCCTGTGGTGGCGGTGGCGGCGGGAACTCCGGTTCCGATTCCGGCAACAGTGGCACCCCCACCCCGACGACTCCCACACCCATCTCACCAACCTACTCGGTCGGCGGCACGGTCAACGGTTTGACCGGTGGGGAGTTAGTGTTGACGCTCAATGGCATGCAGCCCCTGGTCGTTCGTTCCGACGGCGCCTTCGTTTTCCCGCAGGGTTTGAACAACGGCTCCGCGTTCACGATTGGCATTCAGGCTCAGCCCACCTTGCCGTCGCAAACCTGCGTGCTTGCGTCCGACTTCGCCCAAGGGCAGGTGAACGGCGCAGACATGCGTCGAGCGACCGTGCAATGCAGTGTCAACCGTTTCGGCATTGGCGGGCAGGTGGTGGGTCTCAAGGGCCAGGGTCTGACGCTTCAACTCAATGGCGGCACGGCGTTGCCCATGGCCTCGGATGGCACCTTCCGATTTCCTGATGCCTTGCCCAGCGGCACAGGCTATCAGGTCGTGGTGGCAAGCCAGCCTGGATCGCCGTCCCAGACCTGCTCCATCGGCGGCGGTGCTGCCGCCGGTACGGTGGTCAATCAGGATGTTTCGGATCTGTTGGTGCAATGCTCGACGAATCGGTACGCCGTGACCGCACATGTCGAAGGACTGACTGGATCGGGACTCGTGCTGCGCAACAACGGAGCGGACGACCTCGCCGTGGCGGCCAATGGCCCCGTCACTTTCTCCGCGTCGGTGGCGTCGGATGCCGGTTATGCCGTCACGGTCCAACGGCAGCCCACGGCACCGACGCAGACATGCAGTGTGGTCAATGGGACCGGCACATCAGGACTGACTTCAGCCAATGTGGATAGCGTCCGCGTGGTCTGCGCAACGCGCAGTTTCTCCGTGAGCGGCCAGGTCACTGGGCTGGTCGGGACCGGGCTGGTACTGCGCAATAACGGTGGTGACGATGCCGTACCCGAGAGCACAGGGCGCTTCAAGTTCTCCACGCCCGTAGCCAGCGGGGGCCGTTATCTCGTCTCTGTGCGGTCACAACCGACCCATCCTTCACAGACCTGTACTGTGAATGCCGGCACGGAAGGCGGCCCGATCACAGATGCGGACGTTGCCAACGTGAGCGTGTCCTGCGCCACCAATGCCTATAAGGTTGGCGGGCAGATGCGCGGGCTTTGGTCCCCTTTCGTCACCTTGCAGTTGAATGGTGCGGAGGACCTTGAAGTGCGGGCGGATGGCCGCTTTGAATTCGCACGCGCATTGGCCAGTGGTTCCACTTACCGTATCAGCGTCAAAGCCCAGCCCCGCAGGCCGATGATGCAATGCGATGTGGCAGCTGAGTTCGGCACCCTCACCAGTGGGGATGTGTACACGTCGGAGGTGCGTTGCACACCGGTGACTGGACGGGTGGCCTATCTGCTTGACAGCTATGGCAGCTACGGTGGCGGGCTCCAGCTCTACGACATTGATCCCGGCACGGGCGCGATGACGGCGGCGACCGGCGACGGCGCGTTCGGCTCTGGCAGCAGTTCCTCCACGCTGGTCGGCCCTTCGTTCTCTGCCGACGGCCGTCTGGCCGCCATTTCAGGGATGGTTCGCGGCTGGCCCTATCCGGGCAGCGTAGACGTGATGCGCCTGGATCCACAAACGGGGCGGATAAGCCGGCTCGCCACCCGTGCCTTGTCCATAGGCGGCCCCGCCAGCGCCATCCTTCATCCCTCGGGACAGTTTGTATACACGCCAACCATCTCGGGCACCATTGCGGTGTACAAGGTGGATGAGGCTGCGGCAACTCTCACACAGACAAGCGTCGCGCAGTCCATGATCGGAGAGGGTAACGGTGGATTTGTTGATGCTGCCGGTCGGTTCCTCTACGTCTACTCGGCATACGGAGGCGTCAGTGTGCTGAGCATCGACCCCACAGACGGGTCGCTCACCTACGTGCAAGACCTTCGTCCCGCGGAGAATCCCGCCAGCATTCGCGTGAAGATGCACCCTTCCGGACGCTTCATCTATGTGATGACTGGAGGCGGGCCTGGCCGGGAGTTCTATTCAGGGTCCATCATCACGCTCGCCGTGGATCCGGTCAGCGGCAAGCTCACCCGTGTGGGCGCGACCAGTGACATGGGGCCCAACACGCGGGACTTTGACATTCACCCATCGGGCAAATTCCTCTACATCAATAGCGCGGGGCACTATGACCTCGGCTACCTCTCGCCCACGGTGTACGGATCGGTCACCGCAATGGCCATCAACCCTCTCACGGGGCTGCCTTCCCGACTTCAAGCTGACGTGACGAACAATTTCCCGGTGGGATATTGCGTGAGCGTGGAACCCTCTGGCCGTTATCTGTACGCCGATGCAGCGTCCGAAGACACATCAACCCGTGTGATCCGGGTGTTCCGGATTGATTCGGCGTCTGGCCAGCTCAGTCTGGAGCGGACTTTGCCGACGGGCACGGCCTGCATGCGTTTTCGGGAAGGGGGTTGATGCGGCGTGCGGTGGGCTTCACCGTGACGTGCCAACGACGAACCCGTCGATTCGCGGGGCCCGCCCATCGAATCCGCTTCATCGCACTCACCGGGAGAAGGTCCCGCCGCACCGCCCCCAGGCTCCCATGAACTGTCAGGCCTGACCGGGGCCGCCAGTCGCAGACCATCCGTCTACAGCCATTGCTCCTTATGCAGGTCCGATTCGGCTTGTTGCGACTGCACGCTCAAACTCGCACCTCAAGGCTTCATCGCCAACGATCATCTCAGCGGCTTTTATCCCTAGATACATCCGACGATCAGGGTCCGCGCCCTTTTTCAGAAGAAAGACAAAGTTGTCCAATCTCTTCGATGAGGCCGCGCAATGCAGCGGCGTGGCGCCAAATTCCCCTGCCAGATTCACATCTGCACCGTTCTCCAGAAGCAGCGCAATTTCCTCCGGACCAAATGAACGTGCTGCCACATGAATTGCCGCATCGCCACTCGTATTCGGTTGATTGATGTGGGAAGGCAACTCCAGCTCACGCCATTCTTCAACGTAGTAGTCTTGAATGGCGGTGATCTTTGCCAACAATTCTCTCAGCGCGGAATGATTGAAGTCCACCAAGAGAATCTCCTTTGCGCTGCTTTTCCCAGGCGCTTGCGACCTTCTGCAGGGTAGCTGACCCATCCATGCTCCCGCACCCACTCTGCCCCGCCAAACCCCTTCACTCCGCCCGACACTGCGACGACGTGTTCGACGCCACCGAATACGCGAAATCCATCTCGAGCGACAGGCACGCCGACTCCGGCGCTTCGGGCCTGACCCACGCCACCACCGTGGCCCCGCCCCGGGCATCTTCGAAGAACCGGGCCACCTTCGACCAATTCAGCGTCACCGTCTGCCCCGCCTGGCAGAACATCCTGTTGCTGGTGTAGGTCTTGCCGGCGACGACATAGCTGTACTCCACCACTGGAAATTGGTAGGTCCTCCGATGTGTCTCCACCCCGACGCTATCGATCCGCGTGAAACGCACTGGCGTGCTGAGATAGGCGCATGGCGTGACAGCGGGCTTCAGAAACACGGGGGCCACGGCGGCACCCAGCGTGATCACCAAGACGGTGACGAGTGCAATGGCAAGAATGGGACGGTTCAAAGGGGGGCCTGACATCTCTCAATTGGCGGCGGAGATTACAACTCACTCATGGGCCCACAACAAGAAGGCAAAACCGCCGACTTCGACTTTCGATACGATCGCTCCTGATCGCTCCTGATCGTTCCTGATCACGCGGTGCCATCCCCACGCTCCGCCGCCGCGCCCATTCCCCGCTTCCCCCATGACCGCCCCTCTGCGCTACCTCACCCTCGACCTGTCCGACAGCTCAGACGACATCTTCACCGTCGAAGCCATGGCCTCCACTCGCGAGGCCCAGCATGCGGAAGTGCTGGCCGAGGTCCACACACTTCTCACATGGGCCAAAGCCGAGTTCAGCGGCCGCCAAGGTCCTGTAGAAGACGGCTACGCGTGGGACGACGAGTTGCTCATCCAACGCGAAGCGGACGGCTGGATCACCGTCACCCTGACGCTCAGCACCAATGAGGAATTCGCGCAGGCCTTCATGGCCGCGTTCGGCGACCCCGAGGACTGAGCGCCCCTCTCCGCCTCACTCGCCCGCATCACGCATCACGCACCACACGGAACGCGGTCCGCAGCGTCAAGGCTTGGCGCGCGAAGCCTGGGGCAAACACGCCGAGACCTGCGCCTCCCCACGTTTCCAGCACGGCGCCGCCACCTGCGGCTGCGGATGCGGCACGCCGTCCCGGTCAATGTGGCCACTGACCACCTGCATCTGTTTCACCCCCTCGCCATCCACCGTGAGGTCCAGCATCCAGGCCGTGTTGTTGTCCTCGTCGCGGAACCCGTCGAACAGGAAGTTGCCCAGGCTGTAGACAATCGGCCGCCCCCGGTAGACCTCCACATCCTGCGTCACATGCGGATGGCCGCCCACCACAGCGGTGGCGCCGGCATCGATCATGAGACGGGCCAGTGCACGCTGGCGCTCGCTGGCCAGCGGCTCATGCTCCTGGCCCCAGTGCATCATTGGAATGACCAGATCCGCCTGCTGCCGTGCACGCTGGATGTCCAGCCGCACCTGCTCATCGTCGCTCCAGGCAATGCCAGGTCGGTCCACGGCCGCCTCGAAGCGCCGCGGCATGAACTCGTTGTAGCCCAGCAGCGCAATCCGAAGTCCCTGGCGTTCGATGATCAGCGCCTGATGCGCCTGCGCCAGGTTCTTGCCGCCACCGAAGAAGCCAATGTCCTCAGCCTGCAAGCGGTCCAGCATCTCACTGAACGCGACGGGCCCGAAGTCGCCGGAATGATTGTTGGCCAGTGCCACGACATCCATGTGCTTGCGCAGCACCGGCAACACCCTCGGATGAGCCCGGAAGGTGAAGGGCTTGAAGGGATCTTTCACGCCGCTGGTGGCCACCACGCATTCCAGATTGCCGATCCGCACATCCGCCTGCGCCAGCCAGTCCTTGAACGGTGCAAAGGGGTCGATCCCGCGGCGGATCACGCGCCCGGGGCCGTCATCCAACTGCATGTCGCCGACAAAGGCCAGCCGCACCGGGCCACCCGTGGTGCGGGGTGCAGAAGCTGGTGCGGCCTGGAAGGCACAGCGGTAGCGCAGGTCCTGACCGGTCCCGGATGCAAGCACCCGCTGCCAGTCAGCACCGCCCACCGGCGCACCAGCTTCCGGCACGGCCGGGACCGCATGCAGGGCCTGATGCACCAGGTCCTGGCCGACATAGGTGCTCAGCTTGAGGTAGGGCGGCTGCGTGCCGTCCTCCACCCAGGCCGCCTGGAAGCTGAACCGGCCGATCGGCACCCGCGACACGCCATAAGGATCGGACGTGGGCCGGACCGTCACCCGGACCTGGCTGGTGCCCTGCACCAGTTCACACTCCAGCAGCGGCGCCGCCCGCACAGCGACGCAGAGGCCACCCGCAACCAGCGTGACCGCAATCCGGATCAGCCGGCCCATCAAGAAGCGTCCAGCCGCATGGCGCGCCCGCACGGTCCCACGCGAGCCATCAGCAACGTCCTGCAGGCCCTCGAAGCCACCTTCGCGGCCGCCTCTATCATTCATCCACATGTGTGTTCCCTCGACTAAAAACGCGCTCTGCGGCGCTCAGCGGCGCTCAACGACATGAGCGACCTCAACGACATCCACGCGATTGGACGGTCAATCGCGTCAAGGGGGATCCCCCCCCATTTAAAGTGGCGCCACCCGCAAATCCCCGGACGCCCCGAAAGCCCCGGACCCGGCCCTGACCTCTGGAGCCCAGCGCACGATCATGCGAGAGAACCTTCAAGACCTGCTGTACCTGATCGCCGTGGCCCGCGAGCGCAGCTTCACCCGTGCCGCCGCCAAGCTGGGCATCTCCCAGTCGGCCCTCAGCCACTCGATGAAGGCGCTGGAAACGCGCATGGGCGTGCGGCTGCTCACCCGCACCACCCGAAGCGTCGCCCCCACGGAGGCGGGTGAGCGCCTGCTGCGCACCATCACGCCCCGCTTCGAGGAAATCGAGGCGGAGGTTCATGCGGTCGGTGAGCTGCGGGACAAACCCGCCGGCACCATCCGCATCACCGCCATCGACTTCGCCATCGACCACTACATCTGGCCGCGGCTGGCGAAGATCCTGCCCGACTATCCCGACCTGAAAGTCGAGCTGATCGTCGACTACGGGCTCTCCGACATTGTCGCGGACCGGTTCGACATCGGTGTGCGACATGGCGACCAGGTGGAGAAGGACATGGTCGCGGTGCGCATCAGCCCCGACGTGAAGATGTGCATCGTGGCCCATCCGGACCATCTGCGCGTCCACGGCATTCCCAAAACCCCGCAGGACCTGCTCGCCCACAACTGCATCACGCTGCGTCTGACCTCCAGCGGCGGCCTCTACGCCTGGGAGTTGCAAAAGGGCAAACGCAGCCTGCAGGCCCGTGTGGAGGGCCGCAGCATCTTCAACGGCGTCTATCAGATGATCCACGCCGCCCTCAGCGGCGCGGGCCTGGCCTTTGTGCCGCTGGAGCTGGTCCAGTCGCATCTGGACGCCGGCACGCTGGTCAGCGTGATGGAGGACTGGTGCCCGACCTTCCCCGGTCTGCATGCCTACTATCCCAGCCGCCGCGCGTCCTCGCGGGCCATGACCGTCGTCGTGGATGCGCTGCGCCAGCGCAGCTGACAGGCGCAGAAATCACCGGGCACCGCCGACCGCATCGGGCGAGACTCATGAATGCCGCTCATAAACCCATGCGGCGGCAGAGGCTTTATCGATCTTCCCCTCCCTCGTAGATTCGCACGCGGCGGCGGCGCCGTGGCGCGCCGCCGATTCGAATCAGTCAGAAGGGGCACGCCGCGCCATCGTCAGCGCTGCCCGTCAACCCGAGGGTGCAGATGAGTTTCACCATTCAGATCAACGGCCAGAAGCGGACCGTGGACGTCGATGCCGACACCCCGCTGCTGTGGGTCGTCCGCGATGTGCTGGGCATGACCGGCACCAAGTTCGGCTGCGGCATGGGCCTGTGCGGCGCCTGCACCGTGCATGTGGACGGCCAGGCCACCCGCTCCTGCATCACGCCGGTGGAATCGGTCGCCGGCAAGTCGGTGACCACCATCGAGGGCATCGGCGACACGCCTGCCGGCCGCGCGGTGCGCCATGCCTGGCTGAAGCTGGATGTCGTGCAATGCGGCTACTGTCAGCCGGGCCAGATCATGTCCGCCTGCTCGCTGCTCAAGTCCACCCCCAAGCCCAGCGACGACGACATCCGCAACGGCATGGCCGGCAACATCTGCCGCTGCGGCACCTACGCCCGCATCCATCAAGCCGTGCGCGAAGCCTCGGTCACGCTCACCGCAACGAAGCAGGAGGGCTGACATGAGCACGCGCTTCGACCTGGACCGCGACACGCCGTCCCCCACCCTCTCCCGCCGCACGATCCTCAAGGCCAGCGCCTCCGCTGGTGCCCTGATGCTGACCGTGGGCCTGCCCGCCGCGGACGCGGACGCGGCGACTTCCACCACCGGCGCCAAACCCGGTCGGGCAGCAGTTGCCGGATCCCTCAGTGACGCTGGCATCGGCCTGAACGCGATGGTGCAAGTGGGCCCCGGTGACGCCGTCACGCTGGTGATGCCTCGTGTGGAAATGGGCCAGGGCACCTACACCGCGCTCTCGCAGCTGATCGCCGAAGAGCTGGAGATCGATCCGACCCACGTGACCCTGCGTCACGCGCCTGCCGATGACCGGCTGTATGCCAACCCCGCGCTCGGCGCCCAGGTGACTGGCGGCTCCACCTCGGTGGCCACCGCCTGGCTGCCGATGCGACAGGCCGGTGCCGCCGCGCGAACGCTGCTGGTCCAGGCCGCCGCGGCGCAGTGGGGTGTGGCAGCCGAGGCCTGCCGCGCCGAGAACGGGCGCGTGCTGCATCCGCAGACCGGTCGGACCCTGGCCTATGGCGACCTGGCCGCAGCCGCAGCGCGTCTGCCGGTCCCGGCGCTTGATCAGCTCAAGCTCAAGGACCCGCGCAACTTCCGCTATGTCGGCCAGCCGCTGCTGCGCCTGGACGCGCCAGCGAAGGTCGAAGGCCGCGCCCAATTCGGCATCGACGTCCACATCCCCGGCATGCTGATTGCGGCCGTGGCGGCGAGTCCCTACTTCGGCGGCAAGGTCAAGTCGCTGGACACCGCTGCGGCCCGCCGCGTGCGCGGCGTGCGCCAGGTACTGAACCTGGGCGACCTGGTGGCCGTGCTGGCGGACCACAACGGCGCGGCCCGCAAGGGTCTGGCGGCGGCCAACATCCAGTGGGACACCGGCCCGGCTTCGAGCTATTCCACCGCGACCATGGAGGCGGAACTGGAAGCGGCGTCCCATCGCGACGGCGCCACCGCCCGGACGCAGGGGGACGTGGCCGCGGCCCGCTCCTCCGGCGCACGCACGCTGGACGCCATCTACCAGCAGCCACTGATGGCGCATGCGGCGATGGAGCCGATGAACTGCACGGTCCGCCTGAGCAAGGACCGCTGCGAAGTCTGGACCGGCACCCAGGTGCCCACCCGGGCCCAGGCCGCGGCCGCTGAGGTGGCCGGACTCAAGCCGGAGCAGGTCGAGATCCACAACCAGTATCTGGGGGGCGGCTTCGGCCGGCGTCTGGATGCGGATGTGGTGCCCCAGGCGGTGCGCATCGCCAAGGCTGCGCGGGTGCCGGTCAAGGTGGTGTGGAGCCGGGAGGAAGACATCCAGCACGACGTCTACCGCCCCTATCACTACAACCGGATCAGCGCGACGCTCGATGCCCAGGGGCATCCCGTGGCCTGGCAGCACCGGGTCACCGGCTCGTCGATCATGGCCCGCTTCGCGCCGGCCTTCTTCAAGGACAACATCGACGGCGATGCGATCCGGGATGCGGCCGGCCCCTACGACTTCGCCAATGTGCTGGTCCAGTATGTGCGGCAGGAACCGCCAGCCGGCCTGACCACCGGATGGTGGCGCGGCGTCGGCCACATGCAGAACGCCTTCCCGGTGGAGTGCTTCCTCGACGAACTCGCGCACGACACACGCCAGGACCCGCTGCAGCTGCGCCTGAGCCTGCTGAGCAAGCATCCGCGTGCCCAGCACGTGCTGAAGCTGCTGGCCGAGAAGGCCCAGTGGGGCCAGACGCGCACCGCCGGTCAGGACCAGCGATACGGCCGAGGTCTGGCACTGACGCAGGCTTTCGGCACCTACGCCGCACAGGTCACCGACGTGGCGGTGGCGGCGGACGGCACGGTGCAGGTGCTCCGGGTGATCACGGTGGTCGACTGCGGCATGGTGGTGACGCCCAGCACGGTTGAGGCCCAGGTGCAGGGTGGCAATGTGTTTGGCCTGTCCGCCGCGCTGTTCGGCAACATCACCGTCAAGGACGGACGCATTGAGCAGTCCAACTTCCATGACTTCCGCGTGATGCGGATGAACGAAGTGCCGGTGATGGAGACCCACATCGTGCCCAGCGCCGAAGCGCCCACCGGCATCGGCGAGATCGCCACCGTGCTGACGGCACCGTCGGTGGTCAACGCGGTGTTTGCAGCCACCGGTCGCCGGGTGCGCAAGCTGCCGCTGGACTCGGAGACGCTGCGGGCGTGATGTGCGGCCCACCGCGGCGTGTCCTGACCGGACCGCCGCGGTGGGCCCCCGGTGCAATCGGGTCGCTGCCCCTCAGCGGCCCGATCTCAAGCGAGCGGGACTCGCCGCCAGCATCGCTGCCGCCAGCAGCAGCACGGTGCCGCCCACAAACGTCGCGTCGATGCTGAGGTGATCCAGCAACGAGCCGCCCAGACCGGCGCCCGCCATGATGGCCAGCTGAATCGCCGCCACCATCAGGCTGCCCCCCGCTTCGGGTTCGTCCGGGACCTCGCGTGCCAGCCAGTTGAACCACGCCACAGGCGCCGCCGCATTCAGAGCGCCCCACAGGGCCAGCATCCCCGCCGCCAACAGCAAGTGCGGCGCCAGGCCCACCAGCATCAAGGTCACCAGGCCCAGCGCCAGCGGCACGCTCCACAGCAAACGGAAGAGATGCCGCGCAAGCAGGGCCGTCGCCGCCGAGGTGCCGACAAATCCCGCCACCCCCAGGGCCAGCAGCAGCAGCGACAGCACGCCCACCGACGCATGGCTGCGCATCTCCAGGAACGGCCGCAGATAGGTGAAGGCCGCAAAAGCCCCGGCAAAGCCCAGCATGCAAGCCAGCACGGCACGGCGGATGTGGGGTCGCCCCAGCAGCCCGAGCACGCGGGAGGCCGGTATGGCACGCCGGGGCGGCAGCGACGGCAAGCTGGTCCACAGCCAAACCACGTTGATCAACGCCAGCGGCACCAGGGCCCAGAACACCCCCCGCCAGCCGATCCATCCGCCCAGGTAGCTGCCGATGGGCGCGGCAAACGCTGTGGCGGCGGCATTGCCCATGTACATCACCCCCAGCGCACGACTCACCTGAGACGCCGCCACCAGCCGCATCAGGGTGGCCGTTGCCAGCGACCAGAAGCCGCCGATGGTGATGCCCAGCAGACCACGGGCCACCATCAGCACACCAAAGCTGCGGGACTCTGCCACCAGCACCAGCGACAGCAGCATCGTGGTGGCCAGCACCACCAGCACGTGACGCAGGTTGAAGCGACTGGCCAGTGTGGCCACGACCAAGCTGGTGGCCACCGCCAGCAAGCCCGACACCGAGATCGCCTGCCCGGCCTGACCCTGGGTGGCGTGGAGATCGCTGGCCATTGGTGTGAGCAGACTCACCGGCATGAATTCGGCGGCAATGAGCATCGCCACGCACAGCGTCATGGCGGCGACGGCGCTCCAGGCGTCGGGCTTGGTGGCGTTTGAGGCGACGGAGCAAGCATCCGGAGAAGCGGTGGCTGAAGAGGCGGGTGAAGGCATTGAGGGCGAGGGGGGTTCGGAGGGGTCACGGCAGAAGGCCCGATGGGTCGAAGCGCCGCAGAGGCAGCGTCACTTTATGGACGAGCCGCCTGTCGGCCTAGCGGGCACGGACGCAAGGGCCTATGAGTCGCTGTCATCAGTCCGGCTTCACGGCGACGGGCCGAGTCGTCGTGCGGCGGATCCTGGCGCGCAGGCCATTCATGAGCAGGATTGAAAGGGGCATGCGCGCTGCCAGTCTGGTGCTCGGGCGCTGCAGGCCATAGATTCAATGCATCTCCTCTTTGCCTTGCTCCCGCCATGAAAGCCTCGACCGCTTCCGCATTGCTTGCCCTGTCGGCGACAGGTCTGTACGCCTCCGCTGACGCCGCCAGCCCCAACGCCTCAACCGCCGCACTGACGGTCACGCCTGTCGGCACCGCTCCCTCGATGAACGGGGCACCCGAGAACTTCACCGGCCATGTGCGGGTGGAGATGCTGCACGTGCCCACCGCACCGTGGCGCTCGTCCAGCGCTTCGGTCACCTTTGAGCCGGGCGCCCGCACGGTCTGGCACACCCATCCGGTGGGACAGACGCTGATCGTCACCGCCGGCGCCGGTCAGGTGCAGCGTTGGGGCGGACCGCTGGAGTCGATTCGGGCCGGTGACGTGGTGTGGATTCCCGCCGGCGTCAAACACTGGCACGGCGCCACTGCCACGGCCGCCATGACGCACATCGCCATCACCGAATCGCTGGAAGGCAAGGCCGTTGATTGGCTCGAGCCCGTCACCAACGAGCAGATCGGCCGTTGAGGTCGATTCCCCTGCCAATGCCAGTGCCCAAGGTGCCTGCGATGTCTCGTCGGGACGCACTGACAGCCGTGGCCGCGCTGTCGCTCGGCGCACGAATGAATGCTGCCCCCGCCATGACCTTTCTTCAGCTCCAGATCGGAGAACATCTCATCGGCATCGATCTTGAATCGTCGCCGACCACCCGCGACCTGCTCTCCCTGCTGCCGCTGTCGCTGGCCTGGGAGGACTACGCCGCCACAGAGAAGATCGCATATCTGCCGCGCAAGCTGGTCACCACGCAGGCGCCGTCCGGCGTGCAACCCCAAGCGGGCGACTTGGCTTATTACGCGCCGTGGGGCAATCTGGCGCTGTTCCACCAGGACTTCCGCTATTCGGCAGGGCTGATCCGCCTGGGCCGTATTCGTGGCGGATTGACCCTGGTGGCGCGCGGCGGTGCCTTCAACGGGCGATTGGCCCTGGCATCGCCACCGGGCACCGCGTCGGCGGGCAGGTCGCCGGGTTGACGAGCAGGCCGCCCGGCCTGCCCCTCACTACTTGGCCAGTGAGGCCTGCTGCTCCGCCAGCCGCTCCAGCACGGGCCGGATGGCCGTCCCCATGCGCAGCTGGGGATTGGAATAACCGTCCGTCTTGCCGACGTCTTTCTCCCGGGTCTCAATCAGCTGGCGGGCCTGCGCATGCGCGGCCTCGAAAGACCAGGTGCTGGCCAGCGCGTCCACATACATCGCCTGTCCGAAGAAGGTCAGCGGCGACTTCGAGCCACATCCGTAGGAGGTGTGGTCAGCATCTGCCGCGGTCATCAGCAGCGTCTCGTCGCTCACCAGCGCATCGATCCAGCTGCCCGAATAACAGGCCGAAATCGAGATCACCCGCCAGCGGATGCCGGCCTCATCCAGCCATTGCCTGAGCAGGGCCGGCGTCACCGGTTCACTCTTCATCGGCCATGCATTGACGGCAAGTTCCCCCGAGCGGGCGCCATGCGAGGTCAGATGCAGGAACAGCACATCCCGGTCGCGGTCCATGACGGCGGCCATCCGCTGGATGGACTTGCGCAGCGCGATGGGCACAGCCCAGGGCAGCGTCGTGCCCGTGGCGGGATTCAACACCAGCTGCACGGTGTGGCCCTGCGCACTGAAGCGCTTTTCGAGGGTCTCGGTGACCACACGGCTTTCGTTCATGAACACGTCTTGCGACGCATAAGGCGCGTAGGTGATCGAGTAGAGATTCACCCGGTCCGCATGCGGCGCCTGCACGGCTTCCAGTGTCCGTGCGAGCAGGGCCGGCTGCTCGAAGACCACCTCGTCGTCCAGCGAGATGCCCTGATAGCGGGGCTTGGGTTCCGCGCTCGACTCCCACCAGAACACCACCGGCTGCAGGGACAAGGCGATCCACAGGCTCAGCGGCAATAGCACCAACGGCGACACGCGCCCCAGCAGATTGCCCGCCGTCCCCACGAGCGTCCGCAGTTGTGCCAGGCCCAACCATCCCGTCATCGCGATATAGAAGGCCCAGCTGACGTCGTCCCGCCACTGGGCGATCGGCGTGATCCACCAATGCGTCACGAGCAGCAGGGCAGACTCCATCAGCGCATGCAGGACACCGGCCACCGAAATGGCCATGAACAGGTTGGCGGTTGACGCTTTGGGCGCATCGCCCTCTCGGACGGAGCGGATCACCACCCAGCAGAGCCACAGCATCACGGCTTGACTGGCCCAACCCTCCAGCCAGGCACTTGGATAGAACTCGGCCTGGCCGCTGATCAATCCTCGTTGCACGCCCAGCACTGTCAGATAACCCAGGGCCAGCACTGCAGCCACCGCCAGCGGATGAGCATCAAGGCCCTGCCAACTAGGCATGCGGAAGGTCAGCACCCGCCAGCCCGCGAACAGCCAGAGCCGCGTGGCTTGCGTGAGGCGATGTCCCCACGAGAGCGGCTGAGGTGTGTCCGGTGTGTCCGGGTTCAGCGGGGCTGCCGGGGTCTCGACAACGGCAGCAGGCGGCACCAGCGCCGCGTTTTCGGCGTATTCGTTTTCTGTCACAACTTCTCCCTCCGCCTGGATGAATCGACAGGCGCATTCTTGTGCCCGGGATGGTAGCCGGACCGCCGTGAGTGACAGGAATCGTCGCTGCGATTCAAGCGGAACATTGTGCAAAGTCGTCAGTCGTGGCGTCTCTAGAATCGTTAAAAGACTTCGAGTGAACCTCCCGCAATGACCGCTGCATTCGGACGCTACGCCCTCACCCCGGTCGTCGGCACTGACAGCCGGTTCGCCGACTTCAAACCCTATGTGCCGTCCATCCAGGACGACGGGCTGATCTGTTTCCAGGCGGGTCTGCGGGACGGACGGACCGGGGTGTTCACCGCCGATGGCGAGACGGTCATGGACCTCGCTGTGACCGCCACCGAGTCCTGCCCGCTCGCCGCCTTCACGAGTCACCCGGACCTCAACGGGCAAGGGCATGTGACGGTGTATGGACGGCTGGCGTCGGGCGAAGAGGTCCTGGCCTTGCTGAAGCCCGGCACCGGCTGGGAGATCGTCGGCCCCGAACAAGGGCTGTATGGGATTGGCCCGTTGGGCCCGACGATGAATGCGCGCGGAGAGGTTGCGTTCCGCGCCACCACGCGCCGCGGGACGGCCAGTCTTCAGCTCTGGCGGGACGGGCAGCTCATCACAGTGGCGGAGGCCGATGACCGCTTCGGCGGTTTTGCGGGATTGCCGGTGGTCAACGGCGCTGGCGATGTGACCTTCCGCGCCAGCTTGCGTGACGGGCGAGAAGCTGTGTTCGTGCGTCGGGTGGACGGCACCTGCGTCGCAGTGGCTGCAACGGGTGGCGTGGAGGGTGGCATGACGGCCGAGGATGGCGGCCACGCCTTCGACGACATCGCCCCGTTCCCCACCATGAACGATCTCGGCCACGTGGCCTTTGTCGCCCGACTGCGGGGCGCATCCGGATGGGGCGTTTTCATCGCGAAGGCGGGCGGCCTCCACTGCTGGGCCGGTCCGGACCCCGCTTTCGAGAGTTACCGCGGCATTCTCCTGAACAGCGCCGGACCGGTGGTGTTCTACGGCACACCGGCCGGCGGCCGGCTGGGGATCTACAGCGGCCCGGACCCAGCGCGCCATCGCATCGTCGGACTCGGCGATCCCCTGCTGGGATCCACCGTCACCGACTTCGCCCTGAATCCGGTGTCGGTCAACGAGCGGGGCCAATTCGCGGTGCGCGTGGCGCTCCAGAACGGCCAGCAATGGGTGCTTCGCGGCGACCCAACCTGAGTCGCCCGCACGGTCTGACAGGGGTCGTGAGCGTTGCCGGCACAGGTTTTTGAGTCGACAACCGCTAGCCTTCTCTGAGCGTACAGCGCACCGCGCCCGCTAGCATCGCGGCGGCTCTCACACGATTCCATGCTCAAACGTCTTTTGCCGGCCACCGGCCTTCGCCTGAGTCCGCCCGTCGCCGCCCTGTTGCTTGGGCTGACGCTGCTGACCGCCCTCGTTCTCGCCTACGACCGCCACCGGGTCGCCCAGGTGTTCATACTGGCGCTTGCGCCGCTGCTGTGGCTGCGCTGGCCGGTACGGTCCGAGGGCATCGCCCGGGTGCGTGTCGCCGTCGTGACCACGCTGCTCGCGCTGTTCCTGATCGATGCCGCCGCCCGTGTGCACCTGCAGCAGGCCTACCAGGCGGCCCCGGACAGTGCGCTCGTGGTGGCGGCCATCGCCAACACCACGCCGCAGGAAGCCCGCGAGTACCTCCTGGCCCATGGACGCGATCTCTGGCCGCTGGCCCTGGGCCTGCTGATCGGACTCGTCGCCATCACCGCGCTGGTGCGTCGCAGCGGCAACCATCAGTCCGCCTTGCCGCCCTGGCGGAGCTGGCAGCGCTGGAGTCTGGCCCTGCTGGTGCTGCTGTGCCTGACGGCCCTGCTGATCAAGCCCTGGCGGCGTCACCATCCCCTGCTGTTCTGGCCGCAGTGGGCGCAGTCCGTGGTCCAGTTGCAGCAAGGCTGGAGCGACCAGCGGCTGGAGCGAGACCGATTGATGGCCAATGCCCGCGCCCAGGCGCCGGTGCTCACCGTGGACGGCCCCTCAACCGTCGTGCTGGTGCTGACCGACAGCGTCAACCGGGACAACATGAGCCTGTACGGCTATCCGCGCCCCACCACGCCGGAGCTGGAAGCGCTGCGGACGCAGGAGCAGGGCCGTCTGCTGGCCATTCGCCATGCCTGGTCGGCCGAGTCCGGCACGGTGGCCTCCCTCAGCGGCCTGTTCAGCTTTGGGGAGCGGGAGGTGGGCGAACCTGCCGGCGACACCCAGCACATCCTGGCGCTGGCACGCGCGGCGGGCTACCGGGTCTGGTGGATGAGCAACCACGACGACCTGGCCATTGAACAGCAGCACGCCCGCCTGGCCGATGAGGTGGAGATGATCAACCGCGCCCCGGGCCGATCAACCGTCAGCCTGGACGGGGAACTGCTGGACTGCCTGGAAGAAGCGCTGACCGACCCCGCCCCGCGCAAGCTGATCGTGGTGCATCTGCTGGGCGCGCATCCCCACTACGCCCTGCGGGCGCCGCAGCACTTCAAGCCCTTTGCGGACGGGGACGATGCGGTGGAGCAGCACCTGCAGCGCGACGGACAGCCGCCCTGGATCCGCGCCGCCCGGCGCACCTACGACACGGCCATCGCCTATCACGACACCGTCGTGGCCCAGTCCCTGCGCCTGACCCGCCAGCACACACCGGCCAGCGGCCACGCCGCCTGGATGTTCCTGTCGGACCATGGGCAGGAGGTGGGGCACGAAGTGGCCCGTGCGGGCCACAGTCCCGGCACCCGCGCCGGTTATCGCGTGCCTGCGGTGGTGTGGCGCAGCGACGCGGCGTTCGACCCCGCGCTGGCTGAGGCCAGGTTCCGGGTGGACTGGAGCGCCTGGACCCTTGCGTCGCTGATGCACCTGCGTTGGCGGGACGACCGTCCGGAACGCGACGTGCTCGATCCATCCTATGCCTGGTCACCGCCCATGTTGCCGGTGCGGGTGGCGCGGTACGACCGCTAGGGTCGCTGCCGTCGCTGCGGTCTTGGCGGCCGGTGGAGCACGTCAAATGCACTGGGCATCGCGCTTGCCCGCTGTCTCCAACGCAATCCTGCACATCCGCAAGGAGTTCCTACATGCCCACGCAAGCCACGACCGCCAGCCGCAAGTCCACCGCCCGCAGCGCTGCCACCACGACCCGTCGTGTGGCGGTCAAGAAGACGCCGGACGCCATTGCGTTGCTGCGCGCCGACCACAAGAAGGTGAACGACCTGTTCGAGCAGTTCAAGAAGACCCGGTCCGCCGCCAAGAAGAAGCAGATCGTGTCCGAGATCTGCCTGGAGCTGACCGTTCACGCCCAGATCGAGGAAGAGATCCTCTATCCGGAAGTGCAGGCCGCACTGAAGGACAAGGAAATGGTGCCCGAAGCCCGCGTCGAGCATCAGAGCGTCAAGGACCTGATCGCCGCTGTGGAAGGCGTCGAGCCGGACGGCGAGGACTACGACGCCAAGGTCACCGTGATGGGGGAATGGGTGAAGCACCACGTCAAGGAAGAACAGAACGAGATGTTCCCCAAGGTGAAGAAGTCCAAGCTGGACCTGGTGGACATGGGCGAACGCCTCCAGCAGCGCAAGGAGGAATTGATGGCCGAGAAGATGAGCGGCGAGGCCCTGCCGCACTGACCCTCGATTGACCCCAATGCCGCAGGGGCGGCCTTCTCCGGAAGGTCGCCCCTTGCTTTTTGAGCGGCGCCGTTCCGCGAAACCACCGGCCCGCTCGGCCCCTCTCCGCGAAATCCCGAACGCCGCCAGCGGGTCGGCTCGCTACAGTGGCTCCTTCACTGGCTGCCCGCGCCAGGCGGCTGACCCGCACCGCGGGCCCACCGCATTCAGGGAGACGACATGGCTCAGCTGCAAGTCAATGGCAAGACGGTGGAGGTGGATGCCGACGGCGACACCCCCCTCCTGTGGGCGCTGCGGGAGCAGCTGGGCCTGACGGGCACCAAATACGGCTGCGGGCTCGCGCAATGCGGCGCCTGCACCGTCCACCTCAATGGCGAAGCGGTACGCAGTTGCGTGCGGCCGCTCTCGAGCGTGGCGCCGACGGACCGCATCACCACCATCGAAGGCCTGTCCCGGGATGCCAGCCATCCGGTGCAGCAGGCCTGGGCCGCGCTGGACGTGCCGCAATGCGGCTTCTGCCAGAGCGGCATGATCATGGCCGCCGCGGCGCTGCTCAAGTCCAAGCCCAAACCGACCGATGCGGACATCGACAGCGCCATGACCAACATCTGTCGATGCGGCACCTACAACCGGGTGCGGGCGGCGATTCATCTCGCGGCGGGCCAGGTGCCCCGCAAGTCCATCGCCATCCGCCTGCTGGATCCGAACGGGAGCGAAGCATGAACGCGCCGCACAAGACCGATGTCCTGACGGCCGCCGCCCCTGTGGATACCGGACGGCGTCTGTTTCTGCAGTCCAGCGCGGCGGCGGGTGGGCTGATGCTGGGCTTTCATGTGCCGGGCCTGGCGTCGGACGCCCCGGCCGCCGGTGCGCTGCCGGAGCTCAATGTCTGGGTGGTGGTGCAGCCGGACGACACGGTGACCATCCGCATCGCCCGCTCCGAAATGGGCCAGGGCACCCTGACCGGGCTGGCGCAGTTGGTGGCCGAGGAGCTGGATTGCGACTGGGCGCGGGTGCGCACCGAATACCCGACCCCGGGCCAGAACCTCGCCCGTAATCGCGCCTGGGGCAGTTTTTCCACCGGCGGCAGCCGGGGCGTGCGTGAATCCCACGACTATGTGCGCAAGGGCGGCGCCAGTGCCCGGGCCATGCTGATGCAGGCCGCTGCGGCGCAGTGGCAGGTGCCGGTCAGTGAACTCAGCACGGATCGGGGTGTGGTGCGCCATGCGGCGAGCGGCCGCACCGTGCGCTATGGCCAGTTGGCCGCCGCGGCGGTGTCACAGACGCCGCCCACCGACATCGTCCTCAAGGCCCCGAAGGACTGGAAGATCGCCGGCAAGCCCTACAAGCGGCTGGACACCCGCGGCAAGCTCGATGGCAGCCAGGTCTACGGCATGGACCTGAAGATGCCTGGGCTGCTGAATGCGGCCATCAAGGACTGCCCGGTGTTTGGCGGCAAGGTCAAGCGCTTTGATGCGGCAGCGATTGCCGGTCGGCCCGGCGTGAAGAAGGTGGTGCCGGTCGGTGAGACCGCCGTGGCCGTGGTGGCCGACACCTGGTGGCAGGCCAAGACCGCGCTGGATGCCCTGCCCATCGAATGGGACGAAGGCCCCAATGCCAAGCTGGACAGCGCGCAGATCGCCGCCATGCTCAAGGCCGGTCTGGACGCGCCCGAGGCGGCGGTGGGCCAGCGGCAGGGCGATGTGACGGCCGCGTTGGCGGGCGCCGCCCGCAAGATCGAGGCGGTCTACAGCTACCCGCATCAGAACCACGCCACGATGGAGACGATGAACGCGACCGCGCGCTGGACGCCGGAGCGTTGCGAAGTCTGGACGCCCACCCAGAATGGCGAAGCAGCCCTGGCGGCGACGGCTGAAGCGGCCGGCCTGTCGCCGGCCCAGTGCGAGGTCTACAAGCTCCATCTGGGCGGCGGTTTTGGCCGGCGCGGGGCGGTGCATGACTGGGTGCGCCAGGCGGTGGCCATCGCCCGCGCCCTGCCCGGCACCCCGGTCAAGCTGATCTGGAGCCGGGAAGAGGACATGCTGCATGGCCGCTATCACCCCATCACCCAGTGCAAGTTCATCGCTGGCCTGGATGCGAAGGGACAGCTGCAGGCGCTGCACATGCGCATCTCCGGGCAGTCCATCGTGGCCGACCTGTTCCCGCAGAACATCAAGAACGGGCTGGATCCGGTGGTGTTCCAGGGGCTGAACCAGGGCGGCACCGAGGGCGCCTTCGGCTATGCGGTGCCCCACCTGCTGATCGACCATGCGATGCGCAATCCGCCGGTCCCGCCCGGCTTTTGGCGCGGTGTGAACCTCAACCAGAATGCCATCTACGTCGAGAGCTTCATCGACGAGGTGGCCCATGCCACCGGCAAGGACCCGCTGGCCCTGCGCCGCGAGCTGCTGGCCCAGTCGCCCAAGCATCTGGCGGTGCTCAATGCAGTGGCGGAGAAGGCGGGCTGGGGCAAGCCGGCGCCCAAGGGCCACTATCGAGGGCTGGCGCAGATCATGGGCTTTGGCAGCTATGTGGCGGCGTGCGCCGAGGTGTCCGTGGCCAAGGACGGCACGCTGAAGATCCACAAGATCATCGCGGCCACCGATCCCGGCCATGCAGTGAATCCGCAGCAGATCCAGGCGCAGGTGGAGGGCAGCTTCGTCTACGGGCTGTCGGCGGCGCTGTTCGGCGAGATCACGCTGAAGGACGGGCGCGTGCAGCAGGACAACTTCCACACCTATCCGGTGGTGAAGATGGAGCACATGCCGCAGGTGGAATCGATCGTGATGCCGTCCGGCGGTTTCTGGGGCGGGGTGGGCGAGCCCACCATTGCCGTGGCGGCGCCCGCAGTGCTCAATGCGATCTTCGCCGCGACCGGGCAACGCATCCGCGAGCTGCCGCTGTCCCGTCATACGCTCAAGCCCAAGGTGGCCTGACGGCAGCGGGTGCTTCCTCCGACCCGACCGCCATGCCGCTGCTTGAGTTGATGCTGGCCACCAGTCTTCTGGCGCCCTTCCAGGTGGAGGGCGATGCCATCCCGGAGCCCCTGGAGGGGCGCGCGGGGGATGCGGCGCGCGGACGTGCCATCGTGGCGCAGCGGTCCCAGGGCCTGTGCCTGCTGTGCCATGCCGCTCCCATTCCGGAAGAGCGGCAGCAAGGCAACCTTGCACCGGATCTGGCGGGGGTGGGCCGGCGCCTGTCGGAGGGGCAGTTGCGCTTGCGCCTGGTGGCGCCGCAGCGGGTGAATCCGCCATCGATCATGCCGGCCTACTACCGCGCCGGGCCGGATTCGGGCTTGCAGCGGGTCGCGCGGGATTTCGACAACAAGCCGGTGCTGGAGGCACAGCAGATCGAGGACATCGTGGCCTACCTGAGGACCTTGAAGTGAGCCGCCCTACGCGTCGTCGGGTGCTCCAAGCACTGTCCCTGGCGGCGCTGCTGCCCCGGCCGGCCGTGGCCAGCCGCGCCGAGTTGGAGCAGGCCCTGCGGACCTTCACGCAAGGGCAGCCCCTGAGCGCCGGTGAGGTGCAATTGGACATTGCGCCGCTGATCGAGAACGGCAATGCGGTGCCGGTGACCCTGTCCACGCGCCAGCCGGTGAAGGTGCTTGCGCTGTTCAATGAACTCAATCCGCAGCGCGAAGTGCTGCAGGCGCAGTTGCGGCCGAATCCCGCCGGCGCGCGGCTCTCCACACGCATTCGCCTGGCCACCAGCCAGCAACTGGTCGCCGTGGCGCAGACGACGGACGGTCGATGGTGGGAACACCGGGTCGATGTCATCGTGACCTTGGCCGCCTGCATCGAAGGGGGCTGAGGCCATGGCCATCACGCGCATCACCCTGCCGGCCACGGCCCACCGCGGCGAGACGGTGGAGGTGCAGTGGCTCATTGCCCATCCGATGGAGACCGGCCACCGCAGCGACGACCAGGGCCGCGTGCTGCCGCGCGACATCATCACCCGCTTCGAATGCCGGTATCTGGGGGAACTGGTGATCGCGCTGGACTTGTTCCCGGCCATCGCTGCGAATCCGTATGTGGCGTTCACTCTGGTGGCCGATCGCAGCGGTGATCTGGAGTTCCGGTGGACCGGGGACCGGGGGTTTGAGCAGCGGGAAGTGCGACCGCTGGTGGTGACGGGGTGAGGCGACCGATCGCCGGGAGCGTGAGGCCGTCGCGGATGATGGCCAAGGTCAGCCTGGGCCCGTGCCTGCGCCTGCGCCTGCGCCTCTGCGTCAGGCGTGGAGCTGTCCGAGTTCTCCGGGCTTTGGGGGGTTTAGGGCGTCTTGAGGCTTTTGCGGCTGGCAGTGCTGGCAGTGCGATCGTTGCAGCCATTGCGGTGGCGGTAGCAGGTGCAGCCCTGGCAGCAGATGCGGTCGCTACACCGATCTCATCCGTCATACACGCGGCTTTGACCGCGCCCACATCCGTCCCGCCCGCCCCTCCCACCTCCGCCGCTCAGCCTGCATCGACAGGCCCATCCCCGGAGCCTTCGCCCTCCGCCCGCTCGGGCTTCGATTTCATGACCCCGGCCCTTCAGGCGATGCAGCGCAGCGACGCCCAGAACCCTGCGATGCTGTGGGTCGCGCAGGGCCAAGCGCTGTGGAAGACCGCGCCCGGCAATGGCAAACCGGCCTGCGCCGGCTGTCATGCCAACGGCATGGCCGGTGTTGCCGCACGCTATCCCGCGTTTTCAGAGCCCATGAAGCGGCCGGTGACCCTGATCGAGCAGATCAACCGGTGCCGCACGACCCACCAGTCACAGCCCGCCTGGCGCAGCGAAAGCGAAGCGCTGTTGTCCCTGGCGGCCTCCATCGGCCAGCAGTCGCGCGGCATGCCCATCCAGCCGCCGGCGGACAAGCGCTTGGCGGCGTGGCAACAAGCCGGTGAAGCGCTGTACCGGATGCGTATGGGGCAGTTGAACCTGTCCTGCGCCCAATGCCATGAGGAGCGGGCGGGAGGACGATTGGCCGGCGCGGTGATCCCCTCCGGCCTGGCCACCGGCTACCCGATCTACCGGCTGGAGTGGCAGGGCATGGGGAGCCTTCCGCGGCGCCTGCTCAACTGCACCACCGGTGTCCGCGCCGCGCCGCTCAATGAAGACGAACTCACGCAGCTGGAGCTCTACTTGATGCAGCGCGCCACCGGCCTGCGGGTGGAAACACCGGCCGTCCGGCCATGACGCCGTCGCGCCGATACCGATGCGCGCGAATCCCCATTCACAGTGAAGCGCCGCCCCAATGAGAAACGCGGGTCGGGTGCCACCGAAGTAGACACCACGACCCGCGCCGGAGCAACGGGAGGCAGCCGGGATCAGGCGGCCTTGAGCTGGCTCAGTCGCAGCAAATGGCCCGGCTCGCTCAGGAAGCGCATGCGCTCATTGGCCGCCATGCTGTGCAGCGCCCCCGGCAGCATCGCGATGCGCGACAGATGCAGGTCCCGCACATGCGCCCGCAGGCCGCGACCGGTATCGCGACGACCCATGGCCTGGCAGGCCAGCGCCAGAAGGTGGCGGTTCTTGAGCATGTCCGCCCAACCCGGCAAACTGCGGCTCTGTTGGCCGTAGGCCCAGGCATGACGCAGCACGGTCGGCGTGCGGCTCTCCTCGGGAATCAGCAGCAGCCCGATCTGACGCACTCGCGCACCCAGTCGCGCCCGGCTGGTCAGCACCGTAATGGGCGCGGCCAGCATCAGCGGCAGCGCGATCGGCGCGATCCACAGCAGCGTGGACGGACGCAGCACCGCCAGCACCACAGCCACCGCCAGAGCGGCCAGACCCGGACGACCGAAGGCCGCAAAAGCTTCCTTCCAGGACACGTCCTCGGCAGCTCGCGGGGGCGACTTCCACTCCAGCGAAATGCCGGTCACCGCCACCAGGCAGAAGATGCTGTGCGCGACCATCCGCAGCGGGGCCTGCAGCAGCGCCATCATCGCTTCCACCGCACTGCTGCCCAGCAGCTTGAGGGCGCCACCATACTGACCTTGCTCGCCGCGCAGCAGCACGGCACCGACAGACAGCACCCGCGGCAGCGTCAGCATGCCGATGGTGCCCACCCACAGGGCCAGCACGCCCGGGGCGAGTGTGCCTTCCGGGGTGAACGGGTGGAAGGCGTCATTGCCGCCCACATTCCACATCAGCGCGCCCAGGCACACATACAGCAGCCACAGCGGCGCCGTGAAGTAGGACAGCGCACCCGTCACCAGCATGGCGCGGTGGACCGAATGCAGGCCCGGCTCCGCCACCAGACGCAGGTTCTGCAGGTTGCCCTGGCACCAGCGGCGGTCGCGTTGCAGTTCAGCCAGCAGATGCGGCGGCTGCTGTTCGTAGCTGCCCACCAGGTCGTGCACCAGCCAGACCTGATAGCCGGCACGGCGCATCAGGGCCGCTTCGACGAAGTCGTGCGACATGATGTCCTTGCCATGCAGCGGCGCCAGCGCGCAATGCTTCATGAAAGGCTCGACGCGGATGATCGCGTTGTGGCCCCAATAGTGGGCCTCACCCAGCTGCCAGTACTGCATGCCGGCTGCGAACAGACGACCGGTGACGCGGCTGGCGAACTGCTGGGCGCGGGCATGCAGCGTCTCGTGGCCGCAGACCTGGTTGGCCGCTTGCAGAATGCCGGCGCGCGGATGGGCTTCCATCAGACGCACCAGAGTCAGCAGGCAATCGCCGCTCATCACGCTGTCGGCATCCAGCACCACCATGTAGCGGTAGTTGCGGCCCCAGCGGCGGCAGAAGTCGGCGACGTTACCGGCCTTCTTCTTCACCCGGCGCTGACGCCAGCGGTAGTGGATGCGGCCCTGGCCGGCGAACTGCTCGCGCAGTTCAGCCCAGGCGGCCAGCTCGGCCGTACGGCATTCCGGATCGCTGCTGTCCGACAGGATGTACACGTCGAACAGACGCAGCGCACCTGCCGCCGCCAAGGATTCGCAGCTGGCCCGCAGTCCGGCGAACACCGTGGTCACGTCCTCATTGCAGATGGGCATGACCAGGGCGGTCCGCGCGTCCGCGCTGATCGGGCCGTTGCCGGCCGAATGGGCCGACAAGGCATGCCGATCCCCGCGCAGCTGGACCCAGAAGCCCATCACCGCGGTGACGCAGCCGGCGCTGACCCAGGCGAACAGCAACACGAACAGGCTCAGGTGCAGGCACTGCAGCATCAGCGGCAGGCCGGGCTGCGCCCAGCCGCCCTGCGTGTGCACCAGGACGCTGGTGGCCAGCGCCGTGGCGGCGCCGATGGACAGCATCAAGGCCTGGCGCCGACGTCGGGCGGCGCGTTCCCAGGGAGCCAGTTGCGGCGCCGCAGGCAGCGCACCCTCGATGGGCGCGCGGCTGAACCACGGACGCGGCACCATGGCACCACGGTTGACCGGCGGAGCGCTGGCGCCCGCCGGGCCGGCGAGGCCGGCACTCATTGGGGAGGAAGTACGAGGCTCCATGTTTCCGTCAGAACGTTGTTGTCGTGTTGCAGGAAGCCGCGCAGCTCAAGAGGCTGCCCGGGGCGAAGTTGTTGGGCCCGAACCGTCATGCGCCATCCGCCAGTGGCCGGATTCGGATAGGCGTTGGCTTCGGTGATCCGGCCGTTGCTGTTGGTGCTGAGCTGCGCCTTGACCTCTGCGCCGGCCGGCAGGGACTTCAGGGAAGGGCCTTCGAAATCGACGATGTACTGGACCTCGTTGGCGGCCAGCTTGGCGTAGCTGTAGCCAGTGCGGGTCTGCACGGCCCAGGCGCCGGGGGGACGCTGCTGCGGCTCATCGCCCTGCTGGTGCAGCTTGTAGGCGAAGTCCAGCGGCTGGCCCGGCGCCGGCTGCTGGGCGGGCACCCAGTAGGCAACGATGTTGTCGTGGGTCTCGTCGGGCGTGTGCAGCTGCATCAGCTCCACGCGGCCCGGGCCCCAGTCGCCCACCGGCTCGATCCAGGTGGAGGGCCGCTTGTCGTAGCGGGCTTCCACGTCCTCATAGCTGGCGAAGCGGCGGTCGCGCTGCATCAGGCCGAAGCCCTTCACGCCCGGCAGACCGAAGGAGGTGGTGAAGATGCCCTTGGGATTCATCAGCGGGCGCCAGATCCATTCACCGGTGCTGCTGTTGACCATCAGGCCGTCGGAGTCATGCACCTCGGGGCGGAAGTCCCCCAACTGCGGCTGGTTCTCGCCGAACAGGTACATGCTGGTCAGCGGGGCCAGGCCCAGGGTGGCCACCGGGTTACGCAGGAAGATGCGGGCCTTCACGTCCACCACCGTCTCGCTGCCCGGCTGGACCACGAAGCGGTAAGCCCCGCTCACGCTCTTGGAGTCCAGCAGCGCGTAGACGGTCAGCGACTTGGCATCGGCGGCCGGCCGTTCAATCCAGAATTCGGTGAAGCGCGGGAATTCCTCGCCCTTGCCGCCCACCGTGTCGATGGCCAGGCCCCGGGCCGACAGGCCGTAATGCTGCCCCGCGCCCAGCACACGGAAGTAGGACGCGCCCTGGAAGACGACCAGTTCATCCTTGTAGCCGTTGTTGTTCAGCGGGTAGTGGACGCGGAAGCCGGCAAAGCCCAGGTCGCCCCATTTCTTGGGGGACAGCTTGTTCTTGCCGTAGTCGAAGTCTTCGGTACGGTAGGGAATCGGCTGGTCGTTGCCGCCCTTGATCTCATGGATGCGCACGCCCTCGGTCTGATAGTGACCCAGGTGGAAGAACATCACCTCGAAGGGCAGCTTGTCTTCACGCCACAGCGCACGGGCGGGCTTGAAGCGGATGTCGCGGGCGCCGTCGTAGTCGAGATTCTTGAGCTCGGCCGGCAGGCTTTGCGCGGACGGTTGATAGGGCTTGGCCGCGAGGGCCCGTGCACGCTCGGCCACATCATCGAAGCCGAACGCCTGTGCTGCGGCGCAGCGAAGCATGAGCGCCAGACCCATCAGAAGGCCGGCGTATCGGGGGGTGAGGGTGGGGGCTGGAGTACGCATGTACCGGGGTTAAAGCAACCCCCGTGCCACGCTACTTAACCCTTATAAATCAACCACTTACGTTTGCAGACGGCAATTTTGCCGGTTCATGTGTCGCCGGACAGCGACGGATCTGCGGCCGAATGTTCCAAGTGATTGATTTGATTGAGTTTTTCCTTGTCGCTATTCAGCGACAGGCGGATCAGCCCGGAAAAGCCCCGGATTCAGGCCATTGCGCTGCAGCAACCGGTAAAACTCTGTGCGGTTGCGATCGGCCAGGCGCGCCGCGTCCGCCACATTGCCGTCGGTCAGCTTGAGCAGGCCCACCAGGTATTCGCGCTCGAACCGTTCGCGGGCCTGGGCATAGCTCAGCACTTCCATGCTGGGCACCCGCAGCGCGCGCTGCACCAGCGAGAGCGGAATCAGGGGCGAGGTCGCCAGCGCGCAGACCTGTTCCACCACGTTGTGCAGTTGGCGGACATTGCCCGGCCAGGTCGCCATGCTCAGCGCCTTCATCGCTTCCGGGGCGAAGCCGTTGAGCCGCTTGTTGTACTTCTCCGCCAGGCGGGTCAGCAGATGCTGGGCCAGCAACGGGATGTCCTCCCGGCGCTCGCTGAGGCTGGGCAATGTGAGGCTCACCACATTCAGCCGGTAATAAAGATCCTCCCGGAACAGGCCTTCGGCCATGGCGACGTCCAGGTCGCGATGGGTGGCCGAGAGGATGCGAACATCGATGGGCACGGACTCGCTGGAGCCCACCGGCCGCACCTGCTGTTCCTGCAGAACCCGCAGCAGCTTGACCTGCAGCGGCAGCGGCATGTCGCCGATCTCATCGAGCAGCAGCGTGCCGCCGTCGGCGGCCTGGAACAGGCCCCGGTGATGGCTGACCGCACCGGTGAACGCGCCCTTCACATGGCCGAAGAGTTCGGACTCCAGCAGCGCTTCCGGAATCGCGCCGCAGTTCACCGCCACAAACGGCTTGCCGGCGCGCGGGCTGGCAGCGTGGATGGCGCGGGCGAGCAGCTCCTTGCCGGTGCCGCTCTCGCCGCGGATCAGCACGCTGGCCTGCGAGGCCGCCACCAGCTTGGCTTCGGCCAGCACCTCGGCCATCACATTGGAGCGGCTGACGATGCCCTGGCGCCAGGCCGTGTCACCGGTCTCTTCCGAGTCGCCCTGCGGAGCGGTCAAGGCCAGGGCCTGGCTGATGGTGTCCAGCAGCGCGCGGCCGTCGAAGGGTTTGGTGAGATAGGTGTAGACGCCTCGGGCGGTGGCGGCCACCGCGTCGGGAATGGTGCCGTGAGCGGTGAGCAGGATCACCGGCAGGGCGGGATGACGTTCGCGGATGGCATCGAACAGCGCCAGACCGTCCATGCCGGGCAACTGCACATCGCTGAGCACCAGGGCCGGACGCTGAACGGCCAGGTGGGTCAGCGCGGCCTCGGCCGACGCCACGGCGGTGACCTCGTAGCCGGCCGCATCCAGCCGCATCGACAGCAGCTTGAGCAGGTCGGCGTCGTCATCGACCACCAGCAGGCGAGGTCCGCTCATTTGGAGGCCCCATTGGCCGGCGCGCTGGCGGCAGGCGACGGTGTAGGCGATGCGGGCCGCGGTGCCACCAGGCTGCGTTCAATGGCCTTGAGAGCCTCGAGTTTCTGGTTGGCCTGGTCCAGGCGCTGCTGAAGGCTGCTGCGCTGCTGATTGAGCTTGTCGGCCTGGTCTTCCAGACGGCGCTGCTCGACCAGACGATCCAGCAGCAGCTGGGTGATCGGCTTCCAGTCGGCGGTGTCGGGCTGGCGCAGCACCTGCTCCAGCAGCGTCTGGGCACGGGCCAGTTCACCGGGGGCATGGTTGGTCATCAAGGCCAGCGCCAGCGGCACGGCATTGGCGGCGGCCAGGTTGGCATCGTCGCGCGGCAGCACTTCCTGCGCGAGCTCGGCCGTGCCCATCTGCCGGATGCGGTCGTGATAGGCCAGCAGGCTGCGCGCGGCGGCATCGGCAGGACTGACGGTGGGCACCTGCACCGGCACTTCCACGCGTACCTCGCGCACCACCGTCTTGGGCGGCAGCGGCGCGCAGCCGGCCGCCAGCAGCAGGAACAGGCTGGCAGCGACCGGGGTCAGCGTCAGGCGTGGGCGGGAGGAAGGTGCGTGTGGCTGCATGGCAGGCTGATTCTGAAATGGGCACCCCGCTCGGAGGGCAGCAACTGGATCTGCCCGCCGTGCGCGGCGATGTACTCCTTGACGATGGACAGGCCGATGCCGGTGCCGCGCAGGGCGTCCTCCGGCTGGCGTTCGCCTCGGTAGAAGGGTTCGAAGATGCGAGCCTGGTCGGCAGGCGCCACACCGGGACCGTCATCGCTCAGGTCGATGAGCAAATGGCCGTCCCGTCGCGACAGGTCGAAACGAATTCCACCGCCGGGCGGGGCGAAGCGTATCGCGTTCGAGAGCAGATTGCCGAAGGCGGCGCCGAGCTTGTCGGGATCGACCTCGATCTCCTGCGGGCCGCCCTCCACGCTGATGCGCAGGTGGCGGGCCTGCCATTGCAGACGCTGCGCCTGAATGGACCCCTGGATCAGCGAGGCCAGCTCGGTCGGCTGACGCTGCAGGCGGCGGGCTTCGAAGGCGGCGGCATTGAAGCGCAGCAGGTCTTCGATTTGGCGCTGCAGCACGGCGGTGTTGTCGCGCAGGATGCGGGCCACCTCACGCTGCTTGTCGTTGAGGGCGCCGGCCACTTCATCTTCCAGCAGCGACACGCCTTCCCGCAGCGCCGCCAGCGGTGTTTTCAGTTCATGCGAGATGTGGCGCAGGAAGCGCGCCTTGTCGGCGTCGAGCTCGCCCAGGCGAAGGCGCAGCCAGTCCAGGCGTTGTCCGAGCGACTGCAGGTCGGCGGGGCCGCGGAAATCGATCGGTTCCTCCAGGCGGTTTTCGCCCAGGCGCACGATGGCCTGTTCCAGCCGACGCAGCGGGCGGGTGAGCCAGAAGCCGAAGGCCATGGCCAGCAGCACCGACAGCACGATGGCGCCCAGCACCTGCTGGCCCAGTTTGACGCGGCCGCTTTCCAGCTGATCCTGCAGCGAGCCGTTACTCTGCTGTGTGTGCTGGCGCACCATGTCACCGAGCTGGGAGGTCAGTGCGCTGAGTTCGCGGAACTTGGCGGTGAGGTCGGCTTCCTTGCGGCGAGCGGGTCCGGGCTTGACGGCTTGGTCGAGCAGGTTGCGGATCTCGGCCAGCTTGGTGGTCCAGGCATCCAGGGCGGCGGGGGGCAGGGACTGTTCCCGCAGTTGCTGCAAAAGACGCTCGGCGTCCTCGGCATCGTCCTCGAAGCGTTGACGCAGGCTGCGGTCTTCCAGCACGAGGTACTGACGCGCCGCGCGCTCCATGCCGACGCTGCGCTCGGCCAATTGCTGCACCTCCGTGCCCATGCGGGCAGCGCGCAGCACGGCTTCGCGGCCCTGCACGGTCAACCGCTCCAGGGTGAGCAGGGCCCCCAGCGATGCGGCCGACAGCAGGCCGGCGATCAGCAGGAAGCCGATCAGCAGGACCTGCCGGAAGGAAATGCGGAAGAAGCCGAACATCAGGCCGTGTTGCTGCGCCGTGCCGGCCCACGCGGGGTCGCGTCTGCGACGCAGCGGCACAACGGCGCCATCGGCTCCTGCGGGGAGCGTGGCATGGCAAGGGGGGTGGACATGGCGGGCAGTGTAGCCCTGGTGAGGCGACGAGGTCGTGCCAGGGTGTCAGTTGGCGACCTGCGTGGACTTTGCGGGAAACGGGGTTCGCGTGGAAGCGGCGTGACTAGACTTTTCCGCCTCTCGACGCGAAGGCGCTTCCATGAACTGCATTCCCCCTTTAACCCCTGATTCCATCACGCTGCGGATATGTGATGTCCGTGGCCAACGTGTCATCGTTGATGCCGATCTTGCTGCGCTATATGGCGTGGAGACGAAGCGCTTCAACGAGGCTGTCAAACGCAACCTGGCGAGGTTCCCCGTCGACTTCATGTTTACGCTCACCGCCGAAGAGTTTGAGGCTTTGAGGTCGCAAATTGCGACCTCAAACACACCGGCGGTTCCTGCCCGAGGAGGACGACGCTACGCGCCGCGTGTATTCACTGAACACGGGGCCTTGATGGCAGCAACCATTCTGAACAGTCCGCGGGCAGTCGAAGTTGCGCTTTACGTGGTCCGGGCCTTCGTCCGCCTGCGCGAGTTGGCAGTGACCCATGGCGACCTGGCCAAGCGGCTCGACGAGCTTGAGCGCAAGACGGAAGCGCTGTCCCTCAGTCACGACGCTTTCAGCCGCACCACCCGCCATCAACTCAAGCAAGTGTTCGATGCCTTGCGCCAACTGATGGCGCCCCCGGATCCCCCCAAGCGACCCATCGGCTTCGTGACGCACGGGGATTCGGATGACCGGGCGGCGCAATGACACCCCCGCCGAACCTGGACATACGCCGGTCGCAGGGAAGCCGCGCATTCTGCTGGTGGACACCAACTGCTTCGTCCGCTTGTACTGTTCGCCGCTGCGGCCGCTGCTGGGTCGAACTGTCAGGGCGCATCAGCTGATGACGCTGCGCGAACTGGCCGATGAGACCCGGCAGCGTTCGGGCCTCACCCTCAGGCACCCGTGGCTTGGCTTGCAGGATGTTCAGGCAGATCTGTCGTCCGCCATCCTGACGCTGACGCCGGAGGAGGATCATCGGTACGAGGAGGACGCTCTTTACTATCGGCAGGAGGCGGATGACTTTCTATTGCGACTGTGCATGGCCCGCGGCTTGACTGCACGACGTCAACTCTCCCATGCCGACGCCAAAGCCCTCGCCGTCGCCCTCGACCGCGGCTATGCATTGGCTACCGATGAATGGCCACTGCGGGAGTTCTCGCAATTCGTCGAGCCAGATGAACACGGAGAGCGGCTGAGCCTCTTCACGAGTCTCGACCTGCTGAAGCTGTTTCTCGATGCTGGCAGGCTGAGCACTGCGGCGATCCGGGCGACCGTCCGCCAGTGGGTGCTCAGCGCAGAGCGGCTCCCCCAGGACTGGCGCGGCGACTATCGACGGCTGTTCGGAAACGAAGCGCCCGATGCTCAGGGCTGAGACCGGCTGAGATACATGGACAACTCTCGCGCTTGCGGAAGGTCGATATTGAGCAGGGCGCTGACGAAGGCCGGCGAGTGCCCCCCTTGCTCCGCCTGCAGCCGACCGATGGCGTCAAACACGGCGGTCTTGAAGAAGGTGGACGACTTCTGCACAAACAGGTCGACCGTCGGCGCATCGGTGCCGAACAGTTGGGACGCAACCGTGGGCTGCCTCAGACGTTCCCGGCTCCAGGCTTCATAAAACGCCTCACTGGCCATCCCCGTCGCTGCCTCGCCGCGCGCTTGCGCGAGCCGGTCCGCCGACTTCACCACGCTGACCACGGACACGCCGTGCAGGCCCGCATAGTCACGCGCCTTCGCCAACGGATCCGGTGACTGGCGGAGCTCTTGCAGACAGCGATCCGCCAACGCATCCGGAAACACCATCAACTGCGCAAACCGCTCAGCGAATCGTTCACCAGCCTCCTCCGCCAGACGATGCAAAGACAGGCAATGCCCCAGCTCATGGGCAAGCCAATACTTGAAGTCATCCGTGCAAGCCGACAGGCTGATGACCACCCAGGTGTGCGGCCCGTCCGGCAAGTGAATGGTCAAGGCGTTCTCGTGGCCGACTTTCTCCCGACCCCAGAGCACCGGCGCGATCTGGGCCCCGGTCAGTTGCAACTGTTCGATCAGTTGCAGCCAGGTGGGTGACTCGTCCGCGGCCAGACCCATGGTGGCGCGAAGGGCGTCCACCGTGCGCCGCACCGCGCCTTCATCGTCGCTCGGGTTCTCAAGCACTCTGGCCGTAAACAGCCGGGGTTCCATGAAGGCTTGCAGTTGCCGAAAGTGCCGCCCCATTTCCAACGCGGCGGCGCGCGCTCGCTCGCTGGGCGCCTCCCGCAGATGCGTTCGGTAGGCAATGACCGGCTCGCTCGCGACGCTGACCTGCAGCGCTGCCAGGTCCAGCCCCAGCGCTTGCGCCAGCGTCTTCAGTTTGGCGGGCCGAGGCAGCGACTCGCCCGCGAACCACTTGGACACCGCCTCACGGCTGACACCGCAGGCTTGCGCCAATGCGGCCTGATTCAGGCCACGCATTGCCATGGCCTCCTGGACAAGATCGAAGTTCAGCATAGGTCCGCCACTCTAGGCGCCGTGTCAACTTTCGTCAACAATCGGACCTCAAATCTTGACCGTTCCGGCCCCGCCCCTGCTCAGAACTTCGGCTGCCGCTCCACATCAATGTCCACGTACTGCCAGAACATCTGATTGAAAAACGGTCGGCGATACCCGACCACCCAAGGCTGGGTGATGTCGATCACCATGCGGTGCACCCGGTACTTCTGCGGCATGTAGGCCGTGACCAGCCGCTGCGCTTCCCGCAGCAGCGCCAGGCGCTCCGGGCCGTCCGGCAGCACCAGCATCTGCCGGTAGAGCTCGTCGAACCGGTCCAGCTTGAAGCGGCCCAGGTTCTGGCCGCCGGACGCCGGTCCGTAGAGCAGCTCCAGGCTCAGTTGCGCATCCGGCGTCGAGTTGTTGAAGCCCAGTTGCCAGATCTGCAACTGCCCCGCCCGCGCCGACTTGAGGTTCTCCGGCCAGCGCGCCAGTCGGATCTTCAAGCGGATGCCCAGCCGGTCCATGTCCCGCTTCCACAGTTCGTCGTAGGGCTTGGACCGGGAGTCCGGCGTCGACGCCACCTCCAGCACCAGGGGACGCCCATCAGGCAGGTCGCGCCAGCCGTCCCCGTCCTTGTCGACATAGCCGAACACGTCCAGCAGCGCCTTGGCCCGGGCCAGGTCCGTCTCGCCGTTCTCGGACCGATAGTGCTCGTCATAGCCCCAGCTCATCGGGCTCACCACCGACTGTGCCGGAATGGCCTGATGCTTGCGCGCAATGGCGATTTCCGCGCCCACGTCGGTGGCCAGCGCAATCGCCCGGCGCAGTGCCACCTTCTCCGGCGTGTAGCCGCCCACCACCGAGTCTTCCATGTTGAAGTAGTAGAGATACCGGTCGCTGGCCAGCACCCGATGAAGATGCATGCCCTGCTTGGCAAGATTGGGCGCCAGCTTGCCGCGAGGCAGCGCGATGTCCGCGTATTCCTCCGGCAAGGTGTACATCAGGTCGAATTCGCGATTCAGAAAGGACAGCCAACGCGGCTGGCTTTCTTCGATGATGCTGATCTCCACCGCATCCACCAGCGGCAGCCGACGCCCCTGGAAGCGGGCCTTCAGCGCCTGGCCCTCGGCGTCATCGGCGTTGGGCTGCACCTCATACAGCACCTCGCGGAACTGCGGGTTGCGCACCAGGCGGATGAAGGAACTGCGCCGCCATTTGTCCAGCACAAAGGGCCCGGTGCCCACCGGGTGTTCGCCGATGCTGCTGCCGTAATGCTCCACCACCTCGCGGGCCACGGCCCCGTAGGTATCGCCGCCCGCCAGGTTGTAGAGGAAGCGCGGCCGCGGGGATTCGAGATTGAACTGCAGCGTGTAGCGGTCCAGCGCCTTCACGCCTTCCACCGGCTTGTCGTAGTTGAAGGGCTTCTTCGTTGTCAGCGCCTCCTCGCGCAGCGCCTCCAGACCCTTGATGCCTTCCTGCCGGAAGCTCGAATACAGCGGCGACTTCACCGCCGGATCGAAGAAGCGCTTGAGGCTGTAGACGTAGTCCTGCGCAGTGAGTTCCCGGCGCTGGCCCTTGAAGGCGGGATCGTCCGAGAAGTAGGTGCGCGGCCTCAGACGGATGGTCCAGGTGCGGTATTGGTCCGTCACCTCCGGCATGGCCGCCGCGGTGTTGGGCTTGAGTTGGTAGGGCCGCGCGAGGTAGTCGTAGTTGTAGAGCGACTCGAAGATGTGGGCCGTGATGACCCGCGAATACAAGTCGCTGATCTGGGCCGGGTCGAAGGTGCTTTCGGCGACCAGGAAGGCGTAGCGCAGGACCTTCTCCCGCTCCGCCACGACCGGCATGCCCGCTGGCGACGACGCATTCCCGGCGACGGGGGGCACGGCGCTCGCGGCCTCAGAAGACGCGGGCGAGGATGGGGATGGAGATGAGGGTGGGAATGGCGAACCCGAAGCCGCCCAGGTTGAGACGCTCACCGCCAGCAGGGCGGCAAGGCCGCACCTCCAGCGCCAACCCGTGCTTCGCCCGGTCCCGCAGTGGCCAGAGACTGTCATCATTGCCCTCCACCGGGCGCCTGTGCCGTCACGGCAGGCGGGGCCTCGATGTCCACATACTCCCACCAGTTCTGCCAGAACGGCGCCCGGCGGTAGCCCACGACCTCGGGCCGCGCAAGGTCGGTGATGGTGCGATGCGCCCGGTACTTGTAGGGCATGTAGGCCGCCGCGATGCGCTTGGTCTCCAGGAACACCGCCTGGCGCTGCGGACCGTCCGGCAGATGGCTGGCCTCGTCGTAGAGCTTGTCCAGCGCCGGCATGGAGAAGCGCGCATAGTTCTGGCCGTTGATCTGGCCCGAGTACATGCGCGCCAGCGAGTCCTGCCCATCGGGCTTGGAGCCCGACGTCGCCAGGGACCAGATCGAGTACCGGCCCGCCCGCATCGCCTTGAGGTTCTCCGGCCACTTGCCGGTCTTGAACACCAGCTTCAGGCCCACCGCCGCCAGATTCTTCTGGTAGATCTCATCGATCTGGCGCTGGAAGGCTTCCGGTGTGGTCAGGCTCTCCAGCACCAGCGGGCTGCCGTCGGGCTTGTCGCGCCAGCCGTCGCCGTCCTTGTCGACATAGCCGTAAAGATCGAGCAGTGCCTTGGCACGGGCAGGGTCGAAATCGCCGATCTCGCTCTTGAATTCCGGGTCAAAGCCGCTGGTGTTGGGCAGGTAGAGCGACTGCGCCACATACCCCTGTCCGCGACGCGCCACCCGCAGTTCCCGGCCCACATCCATGGCCAGGCCGATGGCGCGGCGCAGGGCCACCTTGTCCGGCGTATAGCCGCCCACCACCGGGTCCTCCATGTTGAAGGACGTGAACAGCACATCGGTTGCCGACACCCGATAGGCCTTCATGCCCTGCTTGGCCAGGTTGGGCGCCAGGATGCCGTTGGGCAGGACCTGGTTGATGTAGTCCTCCGGCACCCGCTCGATGAAGTTGAACTCTCCATTGAGGAAGGACAACCAGCGCGGCTGGTTCTCCTCGATGATGCTGATCTCCACCCGATCGATCATCGGCAGGCGGCGTCCCTTGAAGCGCGCCTTCAGCGCCTGCCCTTCGGCATCTGCGTCGGAGGGCTGCACTTCCTGGTCGTAGAAGCGGGGGCGGTAGTCGGGATTGCGCTCCAGCACCATGCGCGAGCTGCGGCGCCACTGCGTCAGCACAAACGGCCCGGTGCCCACCGGATGGGCGGCGGATTGACCGGGATAGGCCTCGATGACTTCCCGCGCCACCGCGCCGTACAGATCACTCTGCGCGAAGTTCTCCATCAGCCGCGGCCGGGTTTCGGCGACCTTGAACTGGATCGTGTAGCGGTCCAGGGCGCGAAGGCCTTCGATCGGTTTGTCGTAGTCGAAGGGGATGCCGCGCTTGCGCACCTCCGCCCGGTAGTCGTTGAGCCCGAGCAGGCCCATCTCCTCGACCTCGCTCCAGCTGGGCGACAGCACGGCTGGGTCTGCGAACCGCTTGATGGTGTAGACGTAGTCCTGCGCGGTGAGCTCGCGGCGCCGGCCCTTGAAGGCGGGGTCGTCGGTGAAATAGATACCGGGGCGCAGGCGGACGGTCCAGACGCGGAAGTCGTCGCTGACCTCGGGCAGGGCCGCCGCGGTCAGCGGCTTCATGCGCGCCGGGCGGGCCAGGTGATCGTAGGTGTAGAGCCCCTCGAAGATATGGGGCGTGATCATGCGCGAATAGAGGTCGCTGACCTTGGCCGGATCAAAGCCGGTCTCAGCCACCCGCAGTGCAAAACGCAGCACCTTGGGCGGGCTGCCGTCCGGCGGGGCCGATTGGGCCAGCGCGCCGCTGCTGGCCATGGGGCCGGCCAGCCCCGCTGTCAGCAGCAGCGGGATGGCAGCCGCCGCCCATCGGCGGACCGCGCCCTGCATGCCGACCTGGGGCCTCGCGGGCGAGGGCGCGGGGGCTGTAGCAGCCCCCGTTGCGGTGGCCGTCGCTGCGGCCGTGGCGTTCAGGTCATTGCGTCTGCGACTTGCGCAGCACATCGGTATCGATATCGACATAGGCCCAGAAGTCGCGCTGATAAAGATGCTTGTCGTAGCCGAGCACCCACGGCTGCGTGATGTCGGTGAACACCCGGTGGGTTTCCGCCTTGAAGGGCATGTAGGCCACGGCCATGCGCTGCATTTTCTGCATGATGGCCAGGCGCTCCGGGCCGTCCGGCATCGAATGCTGCTGCTCGAAAAGGCGGTTGTATTCCGGCAGATCGAAGCGCGACTTGTTGGACTGGCCCTTGCTCGGCCCATAGGCCAGGCCCAGGAAATTCTCGCCGTCCGGCACGTCCGCGCTCCAGCCCAGGCCCCACATCTGCAGGCGTCCGGCGTTGGCCGCCTTCAGGTTCTCCGGCCACTTGCCGATCTTGAAGCGGATGCGCACCCCAATGGCCGTCATGTTCTTCTGCCACAGCTCGGCCAGTTGGCGTTTCTGGGCCTCGGGTTCGGTGGCGTATTCCAGGGTGAGCGGGCTGCCGTCGGGCAGGTCGCGCCAGCCGTCGCCGTCCTTGTCGACATAGCCGTAGAGGTCCAGCAGCGCCTTGGCCCGGGCCCGGTCGAACTGGCCCATCTCGGACTTGAGCTGCGGGTCGTATCCGTACACGCCCGGGGAGATGATGCCCTGCGCCGGCTTGGCCTGACCGCGACGGGGCAGGCGCACCTGCTCGTCAAGATTGATGGCCAGTGCGATGGCGCGGCGCAGCGCGATCTTGTCCGGCGTGTAGCCGCCCACCACCGGATCTTCCATGTTGAAGTAGCTCAGGCTGATGTCCGCCCGCTCGTAGCGGACGGCCCGCTGCCCCTGCTTGGCCAGGTTGGGCGCCAGCTTGTTCTGCGGAATGGCGACCGGGGCGAATTCATTGGGCAGGTCGTCCAGCAGGTCGAACTCCCGGCGCAGGTAGGACAGCCAGCGCGGCTGGCTCTCCTCGATGATGGAGACCTCCACCCGGTCGACCATCGGCATGCGGCGGCCCTGCAGCTTCTTCACGTCCTCGGCGAGGTCCGGCCGATGGGCAGGGATCGGCTCGTGATAGTAGAGCTCACGGAAATTCGGATTGCGGGTCAGCACGATCAGCGAGGACCGCCGCCATTGCGACAGCAAATAGGCATTGGTGCCCACCGGATGCTCCCCGACGCGACCGGCATAGGCCTCCACCACTTCACGGGCCACCAGGCTGAGCATGGGATCGGCGAAGTGGTAGGTGAAGCGCGGGTCGCTGTTGCGCACGCGGATCTCAACGGTGTAGCGGTCCAGCAGCCGCAGCCCATCCACCGGCTTGTCGTAATCAAACGGCTTGCCGCCTTTGAGCGCGGCCTTGCGCACCTCGTCCAGCCCGAGGATGCCGGCGCCCTGCAGCCGGTAGAGATGGCCGCTCTTGACCAGCGGGTCGTAGTGGCGCTTGATGCTGTAGATGAGGTCGGCGCCGATCAGCTCGCGCTTTTGCCCCTTGAAGGCGGCATCGTCGGCGAAGTAGATGCCGGGCTTGAGCTTGAAGACAAATCGCGTGGCGTTGTCCAGCACTTCGGGCAGCCCGTCGGTGACCGAGGGCTCGAGCTCGTAGGGCCGCTTGAGATAGCTGTAGCGCAGCGGCGTGTCGAAGATGTTGGCCAGGATGTTGCGTGAATACAGGTCGGTCACATAGGCCGGATCAAAACCGGTCTCCGCCTGCCGGTAGGCCACCCGCAGCACCTTCTCCGCCGCTGGAGCGGCTGCGCTGGCGGCAGCGGAAGGCCCCGCCACCTGGGCCAAGCAGGCGGAAACACCGAACAGCAGGGCCGTGGCCAGGCCTTGGGTCGTGGCCATCAAACGTCGCATCGAAACACCATCCTCAGAAGCAGACGCGCCGGGCTCGTGACCGGGCGCGATAAAACGCGCAGTCTAGGGGCGTGCACCGCCCTTGACCATGCCAACAACCCTCAACGGCGCTGCGGCGGGACGGCAGCCCATGCGGCCTGGGCGCTCCACGCCCATCACGAAGGAACAACCGAAGTTGCTTAGCCGTTTTTCTTCGATGCATTCAGGGCAAATGCCGGTGCGACCCCCATGAGCCCTGTCATAGACTCGCGCGTGATTCGCAGGCTCTCCTGCAAGGTCCCGAAGAGCCCTGGCCGTCACAAGCGTCCGGGGTTTTGCTTTTTCTGTCGCCCGAGCGGCGTCGCTTGAATGGAGTCCCCCAGCAATGGCGGCTTATCTGATCAGGCGCCTGTGGCAAATGATCCCCACCCTGCTGGGGGTCGTGCTGCTGGTGTTCTTCCTCTTCAAATTTTTTGGCGGGGATCCCGCTGAAGTGCTGGGCGGCCTCAATGCCAGCGCTGATCAGATCCAGGTCATTCGCGAGCAGTTGGGGCTCAACAAGCCGATCGCCGAACAGCTGCTGATCTTCATCAAGCAGATCGTGACCTTCGACTGGGGCAAGAGCTGGGCCACCAACGAATCGGTGGCCCACCTGTTTGCCACGCGGCTGCCGGCCACGCTGACGGTGATGATCCCCATCCTGCTGCTGGAAGTGCTGCTGCCGGTGCCGTTTGCGCTGGCGGTGGCCTACCTGCGCGGCCGGGCCGTGGACCGTGCGGTGATGATGGGCACCACCATTGCGGTGTCGATCTCGCTGCTGGTCTATGTGATCGTCTTCCAGTATGTCTTCGCCTTCCAGCTGGGCTGGTTCCCGGTGCAGGGCTGGAGCGACAGTCTCTGGACCAACCTCACGACCTACGCGCCGCTGCCGGTCTTTGTGGCGGTGGCGGTGGCCCTGTCGCCCTACACCCGGCTCTACCGCACCTTCTTCCTGGACGAGATCGGCCATGAATATGTGCGCACCGCGCGGGCCAAGGGCCTGACCGAGCGGACCATCCTGCTCAAGCATGTGCTGCGCAATGCGCTGATTCCCATCCTGACCAACATCTCGGTGGCGCTGCCCAGCCTCTTCGTCGGCTCCTTCCTGCTGGAGGTGTTCTTCTCGATCCCGGGCCTGGGCCGGGAGATCCTGCTGGCGGTGAACCGCAGCGACTATCCGGTGATCCAGGCCTTTGCCATCTACATCGCGGCGATGACCATGGTGGTCAACCTGATCACTGACCTGCTCTATAAGTGGGTCGATCCCCGGGTGGTGCTGAAGTGAAGGCGAACAAGACAGCGAACAGGACAGAGGGCGCAGCATGAGCAGTGTGATCACAGCCCCGGGCACGAACAGCCCGAAGGCCCAGAAATCCGAAGGGGTGTGGGTGGCGTCCTGGCGACGCATGCGGGCGGACAAGGTGGGCATGACGGCCCTGGCCATCGTGGCCTTGTCGCTGCTGCTGGTGTTGGCCGCGGGCCTGGGCCTGGTGGCCGGCGACTGGCAGAAGGAAACCGGCGTGCCCAATGCGCCGCCGACCTTCATGGGGCCGGCCGCAGCGGACACAACGGCCGCCGTCGCCACCGCCAAGGGCCCGAATGTGGACCTCAGCGACATCGACCCGCTGGCCCCCAAGTACGGTGAGTGGACCGAGCGGGCCAAGCAGTACAAGACCGATGAATCGCCCCGTGCGCAGACCCTGCCCTTCGGTGCCGACCGCCTGGGCCGCGACGTGCTGTCCAAGGCCATCAAGGGCGCCGAGATCTCCATCATGGTGGGCGTACTTGCCGCCGTGGTGGCCACGCTGATCGGCACGGTGCTGGGCGCCCTGTCCGGCTTTTACGGCGGCAAGGTGGGCGACTTCCTGGAGTGGGTCTACAACGTCTTCACCGCCATGCCCAACATCCTGCTGATCTTCGCCTTCGCGGTGGTGTTCGGCCGCGGGGTGCTGCCGGTGGTGATGATCCTGGGCCTGGCCGGCTGGACCGGCATCTACCGTCTGGTGCGGGCCGAATTCATGAAGCATTCGGTGCGCGAGTATGTGCGTTCGGCCGAGGCCATCGGCGCCAGCCGCACCTCGCGCATGTTCAAGCACATCCTGCCCAATGTCTCCCATGTGGCGCTGGTGCAGTTGTCGCTGCATGTGGTGTCGTTCATCAAGAGCGAAGTGATCCTGTCCTATCTGGGCCTGGGCGTGAGCGTCGATCAGGTCTCCTGGGGCACGATGCTGTCCGAAGCCCAGAACGAGCTGATCCTCGGCTATTGGTGGCAACTGGCGGTGGTGACGGTGTTCATGGCGGTGTTCGTCACCGCCTTCTCGCTGTTCACCGATGCGCTGCGTGATGCGCTGGACCCCAAGCTGCGCTGAAGCCAAGGAGAGACACCATGTTGTTGAGTATTCAGGACCTGAAGGTGGCCTTCCGCGTGGGCAAGGTCCACGGCGAAGTGCAGCGTGCGCTGGCGGTGAAGGGGGTGAGTTTCGACATCCCCGAAAACAGCACCGTGGCGCTGGTGGGCGAGTCGGGCTCGGGCAAGAGCGTGACGGCCATGTCCATCCTCAATCTGCTGCCGGACAACGCCGAGCGCAGCGGCCAGATCCTCTTCCAGGGGCGCGATCTGCTCAAGACCAGCCTGCGTCAGCTGCAAGCGGTGCGCGGTCGCGAGATCGCCTGCGTGTTCCAGGACCCGATGAGCTCGCTCAACCCGGTCTTCACCGTGGCGGACCAGATCATGGAACCGCTGATGAAGCATCTGGGCATGTCCCGCCGTCAGGCGCTGGTGCGGGCGGAAGAGCTGCTCAACGAGGTCGGCATTCCCGACCCCAAGCGCCGCCTGCGCAGCTATCCGCACGAGATGTCCGGCGGCCAGCAGCAGCGGGTGATGATTGCGGTGGCGCTGGCCTGCAATCCCAAGCTGCTGATTGCCGACGAGCCCACCACCGCGCTGGACGTGACCATCCAGCGCCAGGTGATGGAATTGCTGGCGCGGCTCAAGGACAAGCACCGGATGAGCATGCTGTTCATCTCGCACGACCTTGGCGTGGTGGGCGAGATCGCCGACCATGTGGTGGTGATGCGGCACGGCGAGGTGCGGGAACAGGCGCCGGTCGCGCAGATCTTCCATGCGCCGCAGGACGCCTACACCAAGGCCCTGCTGGCCTGCCGCCCCTCGCTGACCGAGAACCCGGCCCGCCTGATGGTGATCGACGATCACATCGCCGGCCGCCAGGCGCAGGGCACCAGCAAGCCCAAGGACCCCAACGCACCGGTCATCCTGCAAGCGCGCGGGCTGCGCAAGAGCTTCTTCTTCAAGTCGGGCCTGTTCAGCAAGCAGGAGTTCCAGGCCGTCAAGGGCGTGGACTTCCAGCTGCGCAAGGGCCATACGCTGGGGGTGGTGGGCGAGTCCGGCTCGGGCAAGACCACCATGGGCCTGACCCTGCTGCGCCTGCATGAACCGACCGGCGGTGAAGTGCTGTTTGAAGGGCGGGACCTGCTGAAGATGTCGGGCGCGGACTGGCAGAAGATGCGCCGCCGCATCCAGGTCGTGTTCCAGAACCCGTATGCCTCGCTCAATCCGCGTTTCACCATCGCTCAGACGCTGGTGGAGCCGATGGAGATCCACGGCATCGGCGCCTCGCATGAGGAGCGGCTGGCCACGGCCAGCGCGCTGCTGCGGCGCGTGGGGCTGGACGAATCGGCCCTCTACAAGTACCCGCATGAATTCTCCGGCGGCCAGCGCCAGCGCATCGCCATCGCGCGCTGCCTGACGCTGCGTCCGGAGGTGCTGGTGCTGGATGAAGCCGTCTCGGCACTGGACGTGTCGGTGCAGGCGCAGGTGCTCAACCTGCTCAAGGACCTGCAGGACGAATTCGGGCTGAGTTACATCTTCATCAGCCACGACCTGGCGGTGGTGAAGTTCATCTCCGACGAGGTGCTGGTGATGCAGCACGGCGCGGTGGTGGAACAGGCCGACGCCCGGGAGCTGCTGGCGGCGCCGAAGATGAAGTACACCCGCGACCTGCTGGGCGCGGTGCCACGCGGCTATACAGGGCACGATAAGGCGCACGATACCGGATCGGACGGCGGACGGGACGCCACCACCGCGGTCGCCTGACCGCCAGGGATATCGCCAGGGATATGCCCGGGGCGCGCCCCTCGCCAGCCTCACTACACTCGGTGGCTGTTTCACTGAGGTAGACAACAACATGGGTTGGTTGATGCGCTGGCGCCCTGTGGCGGCCGGCCCCGAGACGGCGGTGGCTCCGGATGAGCGACTGTCCTGGCCGCAGACGACGATGCTGGGTCTCCAGCATGTGATCGCGATGTTCGGTGCCACCGTGCTGGCCCCGCTGCTGATGGGCTTTGACCCCAACGTGGCGGTGCTGATGAGCGGTGTGGGCACGCTGCTGTTCTTCTTCATCACCGGCGGACGGGTGCCCAGCTATCTGGGCTCCAGCTTCGCCTTCATCGGCGTGGTGATTGCGGCCACGGGCTACGGCGGCAGCGGCCCGAACGCCAACCTGCCGGCGGCCCTGGGCGGCATCGTCATCTGCGGCCTGGTCTACACCGTCATCGGCGCGGTGGTGACGGCGGTGGGCGGCGGCTGGGTCGAGAAGCTGATGCCGCCGGTCGTCACCGGCGCCGTGGTGGCAGTGATCGGCCTGAACCTGGCGGCCGTCCCCATCAAGAACATGGCGCCCACGCCCTTCGATGCGTGGATGCAGGGCCTGACCTTTGTCTGCGTGGCCCTGGTGGCCGTGCATGGCCGCGGCATGATGCGCCGCCTGTTGATCCTGGCCGGGCTGATCGCCGCCAGCCTGCTTTATGCGCTGCTGACCAACGGCCTGGGCCTGGGCAAGCCGATCGACCTGAGCGGCGTGCAAGCCGCCGCCTGGCTCGGGCTGCCCACCTTCACCGCCCCCCGCTTCGAATCGCAGGCCATCCTGATGATCGTGCCGGTGGCGCTGATCCTGGTGGCGGAAAACCTCGGCCACCTCAAGGCCGTCAGCGCCATGACCGGACGGGATATGTCGCCCTTCCTCGGACGGGCGTTCATCGGCGACGGCGTGGCCACCATGATCAGTGGCGCCTCCGGCGGGACCGGCGTCACCACCTATGCCGAGAACATCGGCGTCATGGCCGCCACCCGCATCTATTCCACCGCGGTGTTTGTTGTGGCCGCGCTCATGGCGCTGCTGCTGGGCTTCTCGCCGAAGTTCGGCGCGCTGATCCAGGCGATTCCGCTGGCGGTGATGGGCGGCGTGAGCATCGTCGTGTTCGGCCTCATCGCCGTGGCCGGAGCCCGGATCTGGGTCGAGCATCAGGTCGACTTCAAGGACCCGCGCAACCTGATGGTGGCGGCCATCACCCTGGTGATCGGCACCGGGGACTACACGCTGCATCTGGGCGGCATGTCCCTGGGCGGCATCGGCACGGCCACCTTCGGCGCCATCTTGTTGCATGCCGTTCTCAGGCGTGGCGGGCGCTGAACGCACACAGGGCCCGGCGGGCCCGATCTGGCCCCCACCGCGCACTAGTGCACGATGGAGGGATGTGTGCTGCCGGGACAACCCGTAACAACACGTACAAACGTCGCCATTCAGCCGCCCTCCGCCGACCACGCCTGCACCACGCCCATGTTCCGGACACCACGAGCCCTCGACGCCACGGCCCCACTGCCGATTGCGCCCGCCCGGTTCTCGCGGTGGTCGGGGCGCTCGGGTGGGGGTTGGCTGCTCGTGGCGGTGCTGGGCTCGGCGACCCTGCTGACCGGGTGTCCCGCTCGTGAGCCGGGGCCAGGAACCCCCTCCGGTGCTTCTGCGTCGCTGGACCGGGCCATGGCCCTGGAGCTGGAGCAGCAGGAACGCATCGGACTGGCGCAGCCGCAGGAACATGTGCGGCAGTTGCTGGACCTCGAAGCCCGCCTGCCTGCCGACAGCGCCGAGCGCATGGAGGCCATCAGCCAGCGGGCGGCGCTGCTGGCGCAGATCCGGGACCGGACCGCGCATGAGGCCGCCGTCGAGTCGCTCAAGACCTGGCCCGCCGATTCACCGTCCCGCGCGCAAGTGCCGCTGGCCCTGATGCTGGCCAAGGCCCAATGGCTCAAGAACAACGGTCAGCTGGGGGCCGGCATTCGGGTGTTGTCGGCCTTGTCCGACCTGGACCCGGCCGCCGCCGAGCCGCGCATGCTGTTCCGCGCGCTGCTGCTGCGCGGTTATCTGCAGAGCGACTATGGGGAGGTGGATGCGTCGGTTGAGAGCCTGGGCAAAGCCATCGACCTGGCGCGGGTCATGGGCTCGACCTGGCGGGCTGCGAGCGCTCAGACCACCCTGGCGATCTCCTACTACCGAGCCCAGCAGGCGGACCATGCCCAGCAGATCGTGGACGAGGCACTGGAGGCGGCCCGGCGCGACCCGGACCCGGTGCTGCTCTACAGCGTCTACACGATGATGGCCGTCGTGCACTCGCAAGATGCCGACCCCGTGCGCAACAAGCTGGGCAGCGAGCAGGCGCTGCGGTATGCGCAGGAAGCCCAGTCCCGCTATCTGGAAGCACTGGCACTGGGCAACCTGGCCGACGTCGAGCTGCGCCAGGAAAACTATTCGCGGGCCCTGGACTTGTCCCAGCGTGCCAACGTGCTGGCGCAGAGCCTGCGCGACATCCAGACCGAAATCCTGGCCCGCCACAACATGGGCATCGCCAAGATCGGCCTGCGGCGACTGGAAGAGGGCAAGCGCGACGTGCTGCAGGCCATCACCATGGATGCACAGCGCGAGGCCAGCAGCTCCACCGCCGAGTCCTGGCTGGAGCTGGGTCGTTATCTGGAGAAGGCGGACGACGTTGCCGGCGCTGTCGATGCGTATCACCGCTCGCGGCGGCTGTTCGATGCGGTGCTGCGGGACGAAACCCGCAAGGCCATGCTGGAGGCGCAGGCGCGTTTTGAAGACCAGCAGCGCCGACGCGAGATCCAGCTGCTGAACCAGGACAACAGCCTCAAGGCCGAACAGATCCGCAACCGTGACCTGCAGCTGAAGCTGTGGTCCGAGGTGGGCGTCGGCGTGCTGCTGTCCGGTGCGCTGCTGGCGCTGGCCTACCGACGGGTGCGCCGCACCAATGCGGCGCTGGCGCAGACCAATGAATCGCTGCGGGTGCAGAGCGAGCGCGACCCGCTCACCGGCCTTGCGAACCGGCGCCATTTCCAGAAGGACGTGGCCGCCCGCTGCGACGCCCAGCAGGGCCTGCGAGGCAGTCTGTTCCTGGTGGACATCGACCACTTCAAGCGCATCAACGACCAGTGGGGCCATGCCGCCGGCGATTCGGTGCTGGTGGAAGTGGCCCGCCGTCTGCGCAGTGTCTTGCGCGAGCAGGACCTGGTGGTGCGCTGGGGCGGCGAGGAGTTCCTCATCCTCGTGCGCTCGGAAAACACCGAGGACGCGCGGCTGCTGGCCCAGCGCCTGCTGGACCAGATCGGCGGCATGCCAGTGGACCACGGGCCGCTGTCGATTCCCATCAGCGCGTCCATCGGTTTTGCCAGCTTCCCGATGGCGCCTGCGGGCCTGACGCTCGAATGGGAACGCGCCGTGGACATGGCCGACACCGTCATGTACCTGAGCAAGGCCCATGGCCGGAACAAGGCCTATGGCGTGTCGGCGGTTCATGCCGGCACCCGCGAGGAACTGCTGACACTGGCCAGCCGCTTGGAATCGGCATGGCACCAGGGGCAGGTGGACCTGATCAGCCTGCTGGGTCCGCAGATGGAGGACCGGTCGTGAGCCGCCGCCTGTCCTGCGCGCCGCGCCGGGTCCTTGCGGCCTTGCTGCTGTCGGTCGGCCTGAGCGGCCCGGCCGTGGTGTCCGCCCACGAAAACCACGACAGCCACGACAACCACGACCGCCAGCTGGATGCCGAACTGGCCCAATGGGAACGCACCGGCTACAACGATCCCAAAGAAGCCCTGAGGGGCCTGCAGGCGATGCGGGCCAACCGCGCCGAGGCCCATCGTCCGGCGCACGCCCTGCGCATCGACTACACCATCGCCCGTGTGCAGGCCCTGGCGGGCGACATGGACGAAGCGCGGCGCTGGGCCGACCGGCTCGAGCAGCGGCCCGGTGGACGTCCGCTGGCCTTGCTGCTGCGGGCGCAGGTGCAGGACCGGTCCGGTCAGCCGGTCAAGGCCGGTGAGCTGGCCCAGCAGGCACTGACCGACCTGGACCCCGGCTGCCCGCAGGAGATGTCGTCCTTCCAGCTCGCACCCGATTGCGACTGGCGCAGCAGCTACACCGCGCTGCGCATCGTGGCGCGGGCCCAAAGCGCCCGGGGCGAGCCGGCCTCGGCGCAGGTGCGGCTGCTGAGGGCGCTGGCGCTGGCCCAGTCGGCCGGCGACACCTTCGCCACGCTGACCGCCATGTCGCAACTGGCCATGAATGCCCAGGACCTGGACCAGCCGACTCAGGCCCAGCAATGGATGTCCCAGGCCTTGCAGCTTGCGCAGGGCGATGTGGGGGCCACGGTGCGGCTGCGCATCACCGAGTCCACCATGGCGGCGCTTCGCAACGACACCAAGTCGCAACTGGCCTTGCTGGAGGACGGGCTGCGTCTGGCCGCCCACACAAATGCGCGCCGGGAGGTGGCCAGCATGCAGGCCAGCCTGGCCGACGCCTACATGCACACCCAGCAGCCGGCGCGGGCGGCCATGCTGGCCCGGCAGGCGCTGCCGGTGGTGCTGGAATTCGGCGACCAGAAGCTGGAGAGGACGCTGCGCCACAACCTGTCGGTGTCGCTGGTGCTGCTGCGGCAGTTCGAGGCGGCCAGGCGCGAGATCAACCGGGTGATCGAGCTGGCCCGGGGCGACAACGATGCCGTGCGACGCATCCTGCAACTGCGGGAACTGGGCGAGGCCTATGCCGCGGTGAACCAGCCGCGCGAGGCGCTGCGGCTTTATCACGAGGAACGCAGCCTCAGCGCTGAAACGGCCCAGCGCAAGCGGGAATCCGCGCTGCGTCAGCTCAGCCACCAATACGACAGCGAGGCGCGCCAGCGCGACCTGGAGCTGGCCCGTCGCCAGCAGGCCCTGCAAAGCCAGGAACTGACCAACCGGCGGCTGGCGCAGTATGTGGGGGTCGGCCTGGCCGTGCTGCTGGGCTTGTCCGTGGTGCTGATGGTCGTGATGCTGGTGCGGGTGCGCGACACCAACAAGCGGCTCAAGGCCAACCAGAGCCTGCTGCGGGCCCAGAGTGAACGCGACCCGCTGACCGAGCTGGCCAACCGTCGGCACTTCCTGTCGGTGATGGACCGCCAAGCGGGTGAGACCTTCCGCGGCGCGCTGCTGATGATCGACATCGACCACTTCAAGCAGGTCAACGACCGCCACGGCCATGCGGCCGGCGACATGGTCATCCGCGAAGTGGCCCGGCGCATCAGCCAGGCGGTGCGCTCGGACGATCTGGTGGTGCGCTGGGGGGGCGAGGAATTCCTGGTGTTCGCCCCGACGGTGGCGCCCGCCGCCTTGCAGCATCTGGCCGATCGCATCCTGAGCGGCGTGGGCAGCCTGCCGATCTCGATTCCCGAGGGCTCGATCCGGGTGACGGCTTCGATTGGATATGCCCACTTCCCGCTGGCCCCGGCGCAGTTGCCCCAGCACTGGGAGCAGGCGGTCAACTGGGCGGACATGGCCCTGTACACCGCCAAGTCCCAGGGCCGCAACCGGGCGCACGGCATCGAGGCGGTGCAGGCGGACGATGCCCAGGCCCTGTCCCAGGTGGAGACCGACTTCGAAGCCGCCTGCGGCCGCGGGCTGGTACGGTTGCAGACTTTGCTGGGACCTGAACTGCCTGGCGAGGCCCTCCCCTGACTGCGCCCCACGCCCCCATGCGTCTGACCGATTCCGACCCTTCGCCACGCCAGCGGCTGCAACGTTATGTCCAGGCCTGCCTGAAGGACGACCTGGTGGCCGCGCTCGTGGTGAGCGTGCTGCTGATTCCGCAAAGCCTGGCCTATGCCATGCTGGCCGGGCTGCCGCCGCAGGTGGGCCTGTATGCCAGCCTGATGCCACCGCTGCTGTATGCGGCGCTGGGCTCCAGCCCTTTCCTGAATGTGGGCCCGGTGGCCGTGCTGGCTCTGATGATCCTGCAGACCCTGCAACTGGCGCCGGCCGGCGTGAGCCCCAGCGAAGCCGCATTGGTGCTGGCCGCCGAGGTGGGCCTGCTGCTGGGCGCCGCCGCCTTGCTGCGACTCGATGCCTTGGCCGCCCTGCTGTCCGTGCCGGTGCTGCACGGATTCGAAACCGGCGCCACCCTGGCGATTGCGGCCAGCCAGTTGCCGGTGTTGCTGGGCCTGACGGCCTCCGGCGCGACGCTGCCGGAACTATGGTTCTCGGCGCAGCAGCAGGGCTTCGACGTGAAGGGCATCAGTGCCGCGTTCGGCGTGACGGCCTTGGTCGCGTTGGTGGTGGTGCGGCGACTGCCCAAGGGTCTGCCGGCACGACTGGCACCGCTGGGGGTGCTGCTGGCGGGTGTGGCGGCTGCCTGGGCGCTGGATCCGCAAGGCCTGGCCCGGGTCGGCACGCTGCCGCCGCTGGCCCTGCACCTCACGGTGCCGCGCCTGGACCCGGCCCTGTGGATGGCGCTGCTGCCCGGCGCCGCGCTGATTGCGCTGCTGGGATATGTCTCCAGCCTGGCGGTGGCGGAGTCCCTGGCTCGCCGGGTGGGACAGCGGGTGTTCCCGCGCCGGGAATTGATGGGGCTGGCCGGCGCCAACCTGGCCGCCGCGCTGACCGGCGGCATGCCGGCGGCCGCCAGCTTCTCCCGCAGCGTGCTGATGAGCGATGCGGGCAGCCGCAGCCGCATGACCGGCGTGTTTGTGGCGGCGCTGATGGGCCTGGCACTGCTGACCTTGTCGCCGGTGCTGGCCTGGTGTCCCAAGCCGGTGCTGGCGGCCAGCATCATCGTGGCGGTGCTGTCCGGGCTGGCGGTGCAGCCGTATCGCGAGGCCTGGCGCTACGACCGGGGGGAAGCGCTGCTGATGATGGCCGTCACCCTGCTGGTGCTGGGCGTGAGCATCACGGCGGCGTTGGGGCTGGGGGTGCTGGGCGCGATTGCGCTGCTGCTCAAGCGCAGCGCCAGGCCGCATGTGGCCTTGATCGGCCGCATCCCGGGCACCGAGCACTATCGCAATGTGGAGCGCTATCAGGTGGAGCTGGATCCGGCCGTGCTGGGCCTGCGCATTGACGAGAGCCTGCTGTTTCTCAACGGTCGCAGCCTGGCCGACGTGGTCCAGGCCCATCTGGACACCCATCCGGGCACGCGCCGGGTGCTGCTGCAGATGTCGCCGGTGAACAGCATTGATTTCAGCGGCGTGAGTGCGCTCAAGGAGCTGCAGGAGGCGCTCAGCCGCCAGGGCCGGCGCCTGGACCTCAGCGAGGTCAAGGGGCCGGTGCTGGACCGGCTCAAGGCCGGCGGCTGGGAGGACTGGTTCCGCGGGCGGCTCTTCATGAGCCACCACCTGGGCATGCGGGACGGCGCGGAGTAGCGCGCCGGTAGGCCGCGGTAGGCCGCGGGAGGCGCCGAGGGGCGCCGGGTAGCGCCGAGGTCGCGCGGGTCAGTGCTCGTCGTTCAAGTAGCCGGTCTTGCGCAGGTCCGGCATGAGCCAGCACACCAGGAAGGCGAAGCCGCACATCACCGAGACGTAGACGTAGAACAGGCTCTCGTGGTTGATGGACTTGAGGTAGAGCGCGGCGGCCTCGGCCGATCCGCCGAAGATGGCGTTGCCGATGGCGTAGGACAGGCCCACACCCAGGGCGCGGATCTGGGGCGGGAACATTTCCGCCTTGATCAGTCCGCCGATGGACGTGTAGAGACTGACGATGGCCATGGCCACGATGATCAGGCCGAAGGCGGCATACGGGCTGGTGACCGACTGCAGCGCGGTGAGGATGGGCCAGGTGGCCAGCATGCCCAGCAGACCGAACAGCAGCATGGAGGTGCGGCGACCGATGCGGTCCGACAACGCGCCAAAGAGCGGCTGCATGCACATGTAGCAAAAGAGCGCCGTCAGCATGACGGTGCTGGCGACCTTCTTGTCCAGGCCCACACTGAGCACCAGATACTTCTGCATGTAGGTGGTGTAGGTGTAGAAGGCCAGTGAGCCGCCGGCGGTGAAGCCCAGCACGATCAGGAAGACCTTGGTGTGGTGCTTGAACAGCTCACGCATCGTGCCGGCGGTCTTGCTCTGGAGCTGCTCGGACTTGGCGGTCTCATTGAGCGAGCGGCGCAGGTAGAAGGCCACCACGGCGGTCAGGGCGCCGGCCACGAAGGGAATGCGCCAGCCCCACTCGTGCAACTGGGCGTCGGTGAGGGTCAGCTCCAGGACGGCGACGACCGCCACCGCCAGCAACTGGCCGCCGATCAGGGTCACATACTGGAACGAGGCATAAAAGCCGCGCTGGCCGCGCAGGGCGACCTCGCTCATGTAGGTGGCGCTGGTGCCGTATTCCCCGCCCACGGACAGACCTTGGAACAGACGGGCCAGCAGCAGCAGGGCCGGGGCCATTACGCCGATGCTGTTGTAGGTGGGCATGAAGGCGATGGCCAGGGAGCCGCCGCACATCATCAGCACCGAAATCATCATGGCCGTCTTGCGGCCTTTTTTGTCGGCGATGCGGCCAAACAGCCAGCCGCCCACCGGTCGCATCAGAAAGCCCAGGGCGAACACAGCGGCGCTGTTGAGCTGCTGCACCACCGGGTCACCCTTCGGGAAGAAGGCCTGGGCGAAATAGATGGAGGTGAAGGCGTAGACGTAGAAGTCGAACCATTCCACCAGGTTGCCGGAGGACGCACCCACGATCGCCATGATGCGGTCGCGTTTTTCGTGCGGTGTGTAGTGGCCAGGCGTCCGGCCCGGCGGGGTGCCAGCGGTGGCTGCGGCGGGGGTGTTGAGGCTGTTCATGGCGGCAAGCCTACTCTGGCGGTTTGTCGGCCGCTGACGCTGGCGCCGGGGTTGTGAACGCAGCGCGCACCCTTTGATGCTCATTCGTGCGAGGTCCGCCAGGGCGGGCGCATGGCGGACGGCGTGGGGCATTGTTCCAAATCATTCAACGGTGTGTTGCTCGCGAATGGATTTAAGGGTGAACCCTAATCCTCTATCGTTACGCCATCGACAAATCAATTCCGAGCTTGTCGAAACCGCTCGAAGCCCTTCGCAAAATGCCCTGAGGCTGAATTTGAAAGGAATCATCATGAGCACCAAGAACATCTTCGCATCCGTGGTTTTTGCTTCTGTCGCCGCAATTTCCGGCCAGGCGATGGCCAATGACAACCCGCATCTGCAACCGGTGAACACGCCGAGCCAGGTGAGCCGTGCTGAAGTGCTGGCGGACCTGCAGATTTATCGTGAATCGGGTCTGCAGGCGGTGGAGCAGTCGGAGACCTACGGTTATGACGTGGCCCGTCGCCAGCAGGCGCAGGCCAAGTATGCCGAGCTGCGCCGCTCGCCCTACTACGCCACCCTGGTGAAGCGCTTCGGCGGCGACGCCCCCTCCGCCACCACCGTTGCAGGCAAGTAAGGCCCCCCAGTCGCTTCCGCTCCTGCCCCCAAGGGGCGCCTCCCTGCGGCCTGGTGGACTTGTGCCCCCCAGTCGCTTCCGCTCCTGCCCCCAGGGGGCACCTCCCAGCGGCCTGGCAAAGCCAGATCCGCGGGAGTGACTTGGGAGGCTCGGTCAGGCTTGGCCTGACGAGCGGCGACGGATCAGTTTCGGTCGGCGGTGGTGGTTCTCCGCACTCCTCCTCCTCACGCCTCCGCCGACCCCCTCTATACCCTTTGAGAGATATTCGTATCTCCCAAGGGGTATTCTTTTTTGTGCCCCACCATGCGAATATCCGGGCAATAACGGAATTCATCGCGCGGGGACGGGCATACCCGATACCGCCCCCTCGCACGAATATCCACAATCTTCACAACGCTCTCACCGCCCCCATGGCGCCCCGCGCCTGGGGCCCCCAAGCCACTCCCGCGGATCTGGCTCTGCCAGGCCGCTGGGAGGCGCCCCTTGGGGGCAGGAGCGAAGCGACTGGGGGGCCAACATCCAGATGGACCGGATTGTGCAGATGCGGGCTTTTGCCCGGGTGGTGGAAACCGGCAGCTTCACCAAGGCGGCCGAGTCGATGGACTTGCCCAAGGCCAGTCTGACACGGCTCGTCCAGGCCCTGGAAGCACGGCTGCGCGTGCAATTGCTGACCCGCACCACGCGCAAGGTGACCGTCACTCAGGACGGCGCCGCCTACTACGAACGCACCGTCGCGCTGCTCAGCGAGCTCGAAGCCATCGACCAGGGCATGCTGCACGACAACAGCCGCCCCCGCGGCCGCCTGCGCGTGGACGTGACCACCCTCACCGGCTCCAAAGTGCTGATCCCCGCCATGGCGGACTTCCATGCCCGCTACCCCGAAATCGAAGTCGCCCTGGGCGTCAGCGACCGCTCCATCGACCTGCTCGTGGACAACGTGGACCTGGTGCTGCGCGTGGGCAAGGTGGACGATCCAGGGCTGGTCGCCCGTCGCGTCGGCCAGATCCGCTTCCGCATCTGCGCCTCCCCCGCCTACCTCCAGCAGCACGGTCACCCTCAGCACCCCGAAGACCTGGACCAGGCGCCGCACTGGTCCGTGGGTTACTTCTCCCCCCGCACCGGCCGCATTTTTCCGTTCACCTTCTGGCGCGACGGCAAAGGCCTGGAAATCCAGGGACGCCGCCGGCTGGACGTGAACGACAGCAACGCCTATCTCGCCGCCGGCCTGTCAGGCCTGGGTGTTGTCCAACTGGCGGCCTATGCCGTCGAGGACCATGTGGCCAGCGGCGCCCTGGTCCCGCTCTTCGAGGACTGGGAAGGGCCCGAAGTGCCCGTCTACATCGTCTATTCCCCGAACCGCTACGTCTCCGCCCGCATGCGTGTCTTCGTCGAATGGGTTGCTGAAACGCTCAAGCACCGGGGCCTCGGCGTCTAGCTCCCCACACAGGACCGCAGCGACTGGGAGGCCCTTCACTCCACAAGGAGGACTTTGCGTCGCTGTGTCAGCCAGCTCTCGAGTTTGGGGCCATACACCTCTTCCACCCGTGGGCGGCGCACCTTGAAGGTCGGCGTCACGAGGCCGTTGTCCACCGTCCACGGCGTCGTCACCACGGCCAGCATGTCCAGCTGTTCATGCGGATCCAGCTTCGCATTGACCGCCGCCAGATGCGTCGCCAGCCCCGCCAGCAAGGCCTCACGCCCACCGGCCGTCGCCACCTGATTCACCGCCTCCGCCGACAGCATGGCAATGCCCACCGGCTGCGACAGGCCCGCGCCCGCCACCGCCACCGCCTCCAGCAGCGGATGCGCGCCCAGCCGGTCCTCGATCGGCGCCGGCGACACGTATTTGCCCTTGCTCGTCTTGAACAGATCCTTCACCCGGCCAGTGATCCGCACACAGCCCGACACCGATCCCTTGGTGAGGATGTCCGCCTTGTCCCCCGTGTGCAGCCAGCCGTCCGGCGTGATGGTCTCGGCGGTCAGCTCCGGCTGCTTGTAGTAGCCCATCATCAGCGCCGGACTCTTCATCTGCAGCTCGCCGGTGATCGGGTCCAGACGGGTCTGCACCCCGTCATAAGCCGGCCCGACCGTGCCGGTCTGGTCCTGCCCCGGCGTTGTGATGTGGGACACCGCCAGGTTCTCGGTCATCCCGTAGCCCTCGTTGATCGGCAGCCCCAGCGAGCGATACCAGCGCAGCAAGGCCACCGGCATCGGCGCGGCACCACCGGCCGCCAGCCGGCACTGGTCCAGGCCCAGCGCAGTCAGCACCTTGCGGCGCACGAACTTGCCCACCAGCGGCAGCTTGAGCAGCAGCTCCAGCTTGCCCTGCGGCAGCCGCGCCCACACGCCGAGCTGGAACTTGGTCCACAGCCGCGGCACGGAGAAAAAGACGGTCGGCCGCGCCCGCTTGAGATCAGCCGCAAAGGTGTCCAGGCTCTCCGCGAAGTACAGGGTCAGCCCCGTGCGCAGCCAGCCATGCTCCACCAGCACCCGCTCCACCACATGGGCCAGGGGCAGGTAGGACAGCATCCGGTCTTCGCTGTTCAGGTTGACCCGGCGCAGGCCCGAATGGATGGCCCAGGCAAAGCTGCCGAAGCTGTGCATCACGCCCTTGGGCTGTCCGGTGGTGCCCGAGGTGTAGATGATGGTGCAGAGCTCGTCCGCGCCGCGGCTGGGGCGGCCCCGCAGCGGGTCGGTGTCCCAGCAGATGGCGTCCCAGGTGTCGTAGTCGTCCTGGGCCTGCTCCGGCGAGACCGGATAGCTGATGCAGGGCAGTCCCGCCGGCACGCCGGGTTTCATGGTCTCCCAGCCGTCCAGCTTGCCCACGAACAGCAGGCGCGCCTCGCTATGGGTGAGGATTTGATGGACGCTGTCGGCGGTCAGGGTCGGGTAGAGGGGCACCGACACATAGCCGGCCATCCAGATGGCCAGGTCGGTCATCAGCCACCAGGCGCAGTTCTTGGACAGGATGGCGATGCGGCTGCCCGGCGGCCAGCCTTGCTCCAGACCCAGCGTCTTGAGATGGGCCGCCATGCGGCGGGTCTGATCGGCCACTTCGCGCCAGGTGAAGTCCTTGATCTGGCCGCCGTCCATCGGCTGGCGCAGGGTCAGGCGGTCCGGCGCCTCATCCTCCCAGTGATAGAGGCGCTGCAGGGCCAGGGCATCAGACGACAGACGCGGAACGGACATCAAACCTCCTCAATAGGGGCCACCCAGTCGCTTCGCGCCTGCCCCCGAGGGGCGCCACCCGGCGACCTGGCAGCGCCAGTTCCGCGGGTGTGCCTGGGTCGCGCGATCACGCCCGAGCCGAGGCAGGGTCGGCCCCCGGTCGCTGCGCGCCTGCTCCCGTTCGGCGCGTCCCGGGTCTCGGGGCGGCCTTTGGCCGGGACAGGCTGGAGCGGGCCCCGGGGTCAAGCAGGTGCGGCCGGTGATCCGGTGAGATCGGTCCGGCGTGGCGCGGAAGGACAACACCAGGGCTCGGCAGCAGTGCCGAATGAGTGGCCTTGGTTGTAAGTGGGCGCCTCAAGGACGCCCTTGCCGCAAGACTACGACGCGACGCCTGTCTGACGCCCGATGCTGGGCGGGCAGACCGTGAAGAAGTGGACCGGCAGGCCCGGTCTGCGGTCTGCGGTCTGCGGTCTGCGATCAGCCGCCGGACTTGGCGGCCACCTTCTCCGCGGCGGCCTGAGCCTCTGCGGCGACCAAGGCCTCCAGGGCGGCGAGCAGCGCGGCTTCATCGCCTTCACGCACCACCGGGGCATCGGCCAGGGCGGCCTGTCCTTCGCGCTTGAGGCGGGCGACCCACTGGCCGGCGTCCTTGCCCTGGGCCAGGCCCAGGCTCTGGAGCAGCAGCGTGCCGTCGGCGGCCAGCAGCTTGAAGTAGAACTGGCCGTCGGCTTCGCGATATTGCTTGAAGGTGGGCACCTGCGCCTTGGCCTTGGGGGTCACGGCACTGGTGGCGGACAGCACCTGAAAACGCCGCAGGCCGACGGCTTCCCGGCAGCGTTGCAGCAGCGGGCCGGCGATGGCGCGTGCCTTGGCGGCGCCTTCCATCAGGATGGCTTCGATCTGCTCCGGATGGGCCATCAGCTCGTCATAACGGGCGCGCATCGGGCCGATTTCGGCGTCGATGACATCGAACAGCTGCTGCTTGGCCTCACCCCAGGACAGGCCGCCGTGCAGTGCATCGCGGAAGGCCTGGCGCTGGGCCGGGGTGGCGAAGGCGTCGTAGATCTGGACCAGGTGCGAGCCTTCGGTTTCCTTGGGTTCGCCGGGCAGGCGCGAGTCGGTCACGATGCGGGCGATGGCCTCGCGCAGGGCTTTGGCGCCGCCTTCGAAGAGCGGAATGACGTTGTCATAGCTCTTGGACATCTTGCGGCCATCCAGGCCGGGCAGCAGCTCCATCTCCTGGTCGATGCTGGCCTCGGGCAGCACGAAGAAATCCTCGCCTTTGCCGAAGGTGTGGTTGAAGCGCTGGGCCACGTCGCGAGCCATCTCGATGTGCTGCGCCTGGTCCTTGCCGACGGGCACGCGGTGGGCGTTGAACATCAGGATGTCGGCGGCCATCAGGATGGGGTAGCTGTACAGCCCCATGGTGATGCCGGCATCCGGATCTTCGCCGGCGGCCACATTGGCGTCGACCGAGGCCTTGTAGGCGTGGGCGCGATTCATCTGTCCCTTGGACGTCACGCAGGTGAGCAGCCAGGTCAGTTCCGGGATCTCGGGGATATCGCTCTGGCGGTAGAACGTGACGCGACGGGTATCGAGGCCGGCGGCGAGCCAGGTGGCGGCGATCTGAAGGCGGGAGGCCTCGATGCGGTCGGGCTCATCGCACTTGATCAGCGCGTGATAGTCCGCCATGAAGAAGAAGCTTTCGGCGCCCGGTTCCCGGCTCGCCGCAATGGCGCGGCGCACGGCGCCGACGTAATTGCCGAGATGCAGGGTACCGGTGGTGGTGATGCCGGTCAGGACACGCACAGTCATGGGGGCCTTCGTCGAAAGTGATCGCAGAGAGTCCCCGATTCTCCCCCACCCCGCACCCCCGCCGCCACCCACCAAGCCACGCCCGCGGAACTGGCTTCGCCAGGCCGCTGGGCGGCGCCCCTTGGGGGCAGGAGCACAGCGACTGGGGGGCCCATCATCCAGCCACGCCCGCGGATCTGGCTCCGCCAGGCCGCCAGGCGGCGCCCCTCGGGGGCAGGAGCGCAGCGACTGGGGGGCCCATCACCAAGCCACGCCCGCGGAACTGGCTTTGCCAGGCCGCTGGGCGGCGCCCCTCGGGGGCAGGAGCGAAGCGACTGGGGGGCCCTTCTACCCCTGCGGGCCAGCGCACATGACCTGTCCCAATTGGACCGGTCCGCCGGGGAGCCAAGACGGATTGAAGGTCAGCGGCTGCTGCTTCGGGAACAGCATCACCACCGTCGAGCCCAGCAGGAACCGCCCCATCTCCTGCCCCTGCTTGTAGCTGAAGCGCTCATCCTCGTAATGCCAGGTGCGGATCCGCCCCGGCCGCGGCGGGTTCACCACGCCATGCCAGACCGTCGCCATCGACCCCACGATCGTCGCGCCCACCAGCACCATGATCCAGGGCCCCTGCGGCCCCTCGAAGACACACACCACCCGCTCGTTGCGCGCAAACAGCCCCGGCACCCCGCGCGCCGTCGTCGGATTGACCGAGAACAGCTCGCCCGGCACATGGATCATCCGCACCAGACGCCCATCGCAAGGCATGTGGATGCGGTGATAGTCCCGCGGGCTGAGGTAGATGGTGGCGAAATGCCCGTCCCGGAACTGTGCCGCCAGCTGCTGGTCACCGCCCACCAGCGCCGTCACCGAATAGGTGTGCCCCTTGGCCTGGATGATCTGCTCCGCATGCACCGGGCCGAACTGGCTGATGGCGCCATCCACCGGGCAGATCAGCGGCGCCTGCGCCAGCGGCCGTGCGCCGGGCTTCAAGGCCCGGGTGAAGAATTCATTGAAAGTGGCGTACGCCGCCGGATCGGGTTCCGCGGCTTCGCTCATGTTGACGCCGTACCGATCGATGAAGCGGCGGATCACCCAGGTGGTGAAGCCCCCCAGCTCCGCCCCCGCCAGCCGGCCGGCCATTCGGGTGAGCAGCAGCTTGGGCATCAGGTACTGCGGCAATACGGCGAGGCGGTCGGACACCATGGGCTTTCAATCGTCGAAAACGCGGGATTCTAGTGGGGGGAGGGCAAAGCGGACGCCCGAGCCGCTCCGGGGCCCTCGCGGGCATGGTTGCGCCCATGACCGCGGGAATCATTGCGCGAGTCGCAGCTGCGTCGCACGGCCACCCGCTACGATCACGGCTGGGGGCGCGGCCTGTCCGGCAAGGGTGGGCCCGCCGCCCTCGTCTTCCCCGGTCTTTCCCCGTCTTCCCAGTTAGACGCCGCCTCAAGCCCCATGCCCGACGCCCCAGCCCCCGGCTCTGCCGACCACCAGCACAGCTCCTTCTACAAGTTCGTCCCGCTGGCGGACACCGCCCCGCTCGCGCAGCACCTGCGGGAGGTGTACGAGCGCCAGGGACGTCGGGTGGGCGGCAACATCCTGCTCGCGCCGGAGGGCATCACCGGCGCCATCGGCGGCCCGGTGGACGCCCTCACCGACTTCGAGGCCGAGCTGCGCCGCCACCCCGGCTTCGCCGACCTGCACTTCAAGCGCAGTTTCTGCAGCACACGCCCCTTCACCTTGCTCAAGGTCCACGAGAAGCCCGAGCTGGTGGCCTTCGGCCTGCCCGGCGTCACCGGCCTCACCGACCGCCCCGACACCCACGTGTCCCCCCAGGACTGGCGCGAGCTCATCCGCCGCGACGACGTGGTGGTGCTGGACAACCGCAACCACTTCGAATTCAAGCTGGGCCATTTCAGCGGAGCCGTCGACCCGCAGGTGCGCCACTTCCGCGACTTCCCCGACTACATCCAGGCCCATGCCGACACCTGGAAGCGCGAAGGCAAGACGGTGGCGATGTATTGCACCGGCGGCATCCGCTGCGAGAAGCTCTCCGGCTGGATGCAGGACCAGGGCCTGAGCGTGCGTCAGCTGGACGGCGGCATCGTCAACTACTTTGAGCAGATGCCCGACGCCGAGGCCGACTGGCTGGGCGAATGCTTTGTTTTCGACAAACGCATCGCCATCGACACGCAGCGCCGCGAAACCGCCACCACCGCCGAGCAGGTCTATGGCGACGACCCGGCCGAGGCCTGGCGGCTGGCGCGTGCGCGGCGGCTGGATCCCGGCGGCTCGTCCTGAGCGCAGGGGGCCCGGATTCGTGAGATTCAACGGCCGCATGCCCGCGACCGTGCACCGGTCTTGCGTGCTGGGTCGATAATCGTCGCCTGATTGCTCCAACCGGTTCGCGCGGCCCATGTCCAACCTCATCGTCCACGGCGGCTCCCCCTTGAAGGGCCGCATCGTTCCTTCGGCCAACAAGAATGCCGTGCTGCCCATCCTGTGCGCCACGCTGCTGACCCGGGAACCGATCCGGCTGCACGGCGTGCCGGAGATCACCGACGTCAAGAAGATCCTGGAGGTCTTCCGCCAGCTCGGCAGCAGTGTGTCGGTCGATTTCAGCACCGGCGTGCTGGACCTGCATCACCAGCACACCCATTTCGACCCGGCCAAGGACCACCTGCCCGAGGAGATGCGCAGCTCCATCATGCTGGTGCCCGGCCTGATGGCCCGCTTCGGCGCCGCCCGGATTGAGGACGACGTCAAGGGCTGCACCCTGGGCGCTCGCGAGATCGACCCGCACGTGGAAGTGTTCGAACGCTTCGGCGCCTCGGTGGACCGCGCCACGGACGGCCTGCTGCTGAAGGTGGACGGCAAACTGCGCCACAACGACCACTGGACCGATTACGCCTCGGTCACCACCACCGAGAACTTCGTGCTGTGCGCCGCCCTGGCCGACGGCACCTCCACCCTGATGAATGCCGCCAGCGAGCCGCATGTGCAGGAGTTCTGCCAGTTCATGCAGATGCTGGGCGCGCGGCTGGAAGGCCTGGGCACCTCGCGCCTGACCATTCACGGTGTCGAGCAACTGGGCGGCGGCGAATTCACCTTCGCCGAAGACTTCCACGAGATCGTCACCTTCCTGGCGCTGGGCGCCATCACCGGCGGCGACGTGCGGGTCAAGAATTCCCATCCCGAGCAGTTCCCGCTGATCGACCGCACCTTCGCCAAATTCGGCGTGCAGATCGTTCATGAGGACGGCTGGTCCCGCTCGGTGGTGAACGGCAAGCTCAAGGTGAAGGAGCCCTTCACCCGCAACATCCTGCAGAAGGTGGAAGCGGCCCCCTGGCCCTATCTGCCGGTGGACCTGCTGCCTATCTTCGTCGCCCTGGGCGTGAAGGCCGAAGGCAGCGTGATGTTCTGGAACAAGGTCTATGACGGCGCCATGGGCTGGACGACCGAGCTGTCCAAGTTCGGCGCCCATGCCTTCCTCTCCGACCCGCACCGCATGGTGACCTTCGGCGGCAAGCCGCTGACACCGGCCGAGGTGGAGAGCCCCTACATCATCCGCGTGGCGATTGCGCTGCTGATGGTGGCGGCCAGCATCCCCGGCAAGTCGGTGATCCACAACGCCACCCCGGTGCGTCGCGCGCATCCGCAGTTCGCCGAGAACATCACCCGGCTGGGCGCGCGCGTGGAATGGGTCGAAGGTGACTGACGGGTGGCCCGTCCACCCAAGCTGACCCTGCCCCTGCGGGACGGCGTGGCCGCCTCGGCGCTGGCCTGCCCGCCAGGGCCCTGGCCGCTGGTGCTGGACTTCCTGGCCGAGCGGCTGCCGCTGGTCACGCGTCAGGACTGGTCCGAACGCATGGGCCGCGGCGACGTGCTGGACGACCAGGGCCAGCCGCTGCCGCCCGACACCCCGCTGGCCCGCTGCCAGGGTCGCCGGCTCTATTACTGGCGCTGGCTGCCCAGCGAGCCGCAGGTGCCCGGTGAGGTGCGCATCCTCCATCAGGACGACCACCTGCTGGTGGCCGACAAGCCGCACTTCCTGCCGGTGACACCCAAGGGGCGCTATGTCCAGCAGACCCTCTTGACGCGGCTGCGCCGCATGACCGGGCTGGCGGACCTGAGCCCGCTGCACCGGCTGGACCGGGAAACCGCAGGACTGGTGCTGCTGTCCGTGCAACCGCTGCACCGGGACGCCTACCAGCGCCTCTTCCGCGACCGCTGTGTCAGCAAGGTGTATGAGGCGATTGCGCCGGATGCGGACCGCGCGACAGTCCCGCTGAGCTTCCCGCTTCAACTGGCCACTCGTCTGCAGGAGCATCCGGTGGACTTCATGCAGATGCAGACCGTGCAGGGCGAACCCAATGCCTTCACCGAGGTCGAGCAGCTGGAGCGCCTGCCGGGCGGCTGGGCGCGTTATGCGCTGCGTCCCAGCACCGGCGCCAAGCACCAGTTGCGGGCGCAGATGGCGCATCTGGGCTTGCCCCTGAAGGGGGACCGCATCTATCCGGTGCTGCAGCCGGTGGAGTCGGTGCCGGACTTCTCGGATCCGCTGCAACTGCTGGCCCGCGAGATCGCCTTCACCGACCCGGTCACCGGGCAGCAACGCCACTTTCAGACAGGCATGCGACTCGACGCCTGATCCGTCCGGATCTCCTCAAGCCAGGGACACCGGGTGCGCGTTTCCCCGGTAAGTGGGCGATGTTCGCCCATGCACAATGGTTCGAGATCCTTGCGGCGGAGTTCCATGACCCCAAAGGCCATTCGCATCTCGGTCGGCGCACGCACGCTGCTGGCGTTGTTCGTGCTGGGACTGCTGCTGTCAGCAGTGTCTGCCGGCTGGGAAGTGCGGGAGGACGTGAAGCGACGCAGCCAGCAATTGGTGCGGGACCTGGACGCCATCCCGCTGATCTATGCCTCGCCGCTGCTGCAGAGCCAGGGGCAGTCGCATGAAACCATGCAGGCGCTGCTCACCACCATCTTGCGCCAGCACGAGCTGCGCAGCATCGAGCTGCTCACCCGCACCGGCGAGCAGATCCGTGCTGAATCGGAGGAAGGCGGCGAACCCGGCCCGAGCGCTGAATTCGCGTTGAGTGGGGGTGGCGGTGCTTTGAAGGTCCAGGCCCAGCGCCTGTCCATGCTTCAGATGCTGCAACACGACGCGTTGCTGCGCAGCGCCCTGGGACATCTGGTGTTCGTGGTGCTGCTGGGCTTGCTCGCGGCCGTGCTGCTGGACCGCTGGCTGCTGCGCCAGCTGCGTCGCCTCTCCGATGAAGCGAATCGCTTTGAAGCCACGATGCCGCCGCAGTCCCTGTCCTGGCTGGAGCCGGAAGACCATGGGCCGCATGAGGTGCTGCAGCTCGAGCGCGCCTTTGCCCATGTGCATAGCACCCTGGGCGGCGAGCTGCAGCGCGAGCAGACGCGGGGACGGCAGCTGCGGGACGAGATCCTGCGCCAGCATCAGCGGCTGGCGGAGGTGGAGCGCTCGCTGGAGGCCAAGCGCCGGGAATTGGCGGCGCTGGAGCGGCACGACCCGCTGACCGGCGCCTGCAATCGCCGCGAACTCGAGGTGGCCTTGAGACGCGAATTCAAACGGGTGCAGCGGGACCAGGGTCGGCTCGCGCTGGCGGTGCTGGATGTGGACAACCTCAAGCCCTACAACGACCGGCACGGCCGTGAGGCCGGAGACGCTTTGCTCAAGCGCCTGGCCGAGCTGCTGACGGAGCAGTTCCAGCGCGATACCGATGTGGTGGCGCGGCTGGGCGGCGAAGAGTTTGTGGTCTTGATGCCGGGGCTGGATATACGCGCGGCGCAGGAGCGCATGGAAACGGTGCGGGACGCCCTGCGCACCCTGGCCCTGCCGCATGGGGCCCAGCCCGCTGGCAACGGCCGCGCCGCGCATGAGGACTGGGTGACGGTGAGCATCGGCCTGGCCGCCTATCAGCCGGGGCGGCCCTATCTGAGCAGCCAGTCGATGCTGCAGGCGGCGGATGAGGCGCTGTACCTGGCCAAGCACACGGGGCGAGACCGGATCTGTCTGGCGTCTTGAGCCGGGGCGCAGCGCCCCCTGCACGGTGCAGGGTTGAGGGCGCGAAAGTCGCGAAGGGCGCGGCGAAGGGCACCGATGTCCCAGCCCGCCGCTTCAGCGGCCTTGTGCCTGCGCCTGCTGCAGCTGTTCTTCCACCTTGCGGGCGGCGCGCAGCACCAGGGTTTCGTCCAGCTGTGCCTGCGGCGCGATGATCATGACGTTCTCATCCAGCCGGGAGGGGTCGTTCATCAGCGTCCAGGCCACCAGCGAGATGGCGCCGATGCCGCGGCGCTGCATGGCGTCCGGCATGCGCAGCTCGCTCTGCACTTCCACGTGATACCAGACGCTGGCCACCGCCGCCGGAGCCAGACCCCAGCTCTCGCACATGGAGGCGCCGAGCTTGTCGTAGCTGACGCCGAAGGCCGTGCTCTCAAGCGATGTCAATTCGAGATCGCTGCTCGCAGCCCTGAGCATGGCCGGGTAGTGGGCCGGTGCATGCCGGTAGAGCAGGGCCTTGCCGCATTCCTCGAACAGGCCGGCCGAGTGGGCCGCCCAGGGGTCCACGCCCAGCAGTTGTCCCATGCGGCCCATCAGCAGGCCGCGCTTGGCCGCCCGCTGCCAGATGGGTTCGAGTTCCGCAGCGGGGGGGAAGGCCGCGCGCAGGCCCATCTCGAAAGTGATGGCGGCGACCTCGCGCATGCCCAGATAGGTCAGCGCCTGATGCACCGTTTGCACCCGGCCCCGCAGGCCGTAGAGCGAGGAATTGACCGCCTTCATCACGGCGGACGCCAGGGCCATGTCGGTTTCCACCAGCGCGGACACGGATTGCAGATCGATGTCCTCGTCTGCCATGAGCAGGGACAACTTGACCAGCACTTCCGGCTGGGTGGGAATTTCAATGTCCAGCGAACGCAGTTGTGGATCGACGGGCATGGCAGATGAGGGTTGTTTGTCCAATGGTATAGCGAGTGGCGACTCTCGCGTCATCCCGCCTTTGGCGGAAGTCAGCGAACGCCCCGGCAGCAATAAGTTCAGCGCAAGAACGCGTCGTAGCCAGTCTTGAGGATCAGCAGGGACACGACCACGACGAACATGCCGCGCACGAAGCCCGCGCCGCGGGCCAGGGCCATGCGGGTGCCCACCAGGCTGCCCGCCACATTGGCCACTGCCATGACGGCGGCGATGTGCCACCAGACATGGCCTTTGCTGGCAAACAGCACCAGGGCGGCGGCATTGGTGGCGGTGTTGAGGAGTTTGGCCGTGGCCGACGCATGCAGGAAGTCAAACCCCAGCAGGCGCACGAACAGGAAGACAAAGAAGCTGCCGGTGCCGGGACCGAAGAAGCCGTCATAAAAGCCGATGACCACGCCGATGGCCGCGGCGATGGCCGTCTGCGCACGCAGCGTGTGGCGCGGCGCGTGATGGCGACCCAGATCTTTCTTGGCCAGGGTATAGAGCAGCACGGCCAGCAGGATGAGCGGCAGCGCCTTGCGCAGACCGGACGGGTCCACCTGCGTCACGGCCCAGGCGCCGCAGAAGCTGCCGCCCAGCGCGGCCACCGCGGCCGGCAGCAGCGACAGCCAGGGCAGCGACACGCGCTTGGCATATTGATGGGTGGCCCAGGCGGTGCCCCAGACGGAGGCGCCCTTGTTCGTGCCGAACAGCGTGGCCGGGGCCGCAGTGGGATAGGTGCTGAACAGGGCCGGCACCAGCACCAGCCCGCCGCCGCCGACCACGGCATCCACAAAGCCAGCCAACAGCGAGGCCAGCGCCACGGTCAAAAGCTCGATCATCAAAAGCGACTCGCAGGAGCGGGCCGCAAACCAGAAAAGTCGGGCCACAAAAACAAAGCGGGCACCTGATCCCAGGTGCCCGCGAATTGTGACAGTGTCACCGCATTTCGTTGGTGTTGGTTCTGATTTGTTTGTCTCCTCAGCCCCCGTAGGCAACCACCATTCGCACAGTAGTTGCGTCGAGTGGTTGGGACTGTAGGACTGCGAATCCATGCACGCACTTGGGGTTTTCACTTGGGGAATGCACCAAGTTGGGCTGGTTGGCCTGCGCTTACTTGCTAGTTTTGATAAGCTATTCCACACGCTGCGAATACCGCCCGCTGCACGCTTGTGGATCCTGGGCGGTCGCCGCACAGCGTTACACCGGGTCGTCATCTCCCTGAAATGAAGGGGGTGGCCCCAAAACACGTGGGGAGCCGGCCACAGACTGGGGTTGGCGAGGTCTTGCTAGAAGCGCCGGCATGCGGCTGCGTCTGGGCCGGAGCGGCGTCTGGAACCGGGACAATCCGGCTTCCCATGACCGATGACCGTCCCCCCCACCTGCTGCTGCGCACCTACACCCGGGGCGATGGTCTGCTGGGCCTGCGGCCTCACGGCAAACTCGGGCCGCGAGGCGACAGCGTCACGCTGATCCGCCTGCTGCGCGCCCCGACCCGGGCGGAACACCTGAAGCAATGGTCCGAGTTGCCGCTGCAGAAGCTGGACCCGCAGATGCTGCAATGGCGCGCAGAGGGCTTCGGCCAGGCGCTCTCACCCAGCTGGACGCTTGAGCGCGAGGACCAATTCGCGGACTTCGTCGCCGAAGACCTTGCGCAGCTGCAGGCGGCGGGTTGGGAGGTCGAGATCGCCCCGGGCTTCGCTCACCACAGCCTGCCGGTGGACGATTGGGCGATGGAGGCCGCGCCAGCCGATGAGACGCAGCCGGCCGATGCGGACCGCCTACCCGCCCTGGGACTGTCGCGCCGCAAGGGCGCCTGGCTGCTCAGCCTGGGCGTGATGGTGCAGGGCCAGCGGGTGGATCTGGCGCCGATGATCTGGGACCTGATCCGACGGGACCGTCGCTGGATCTCGGCCGACGCCCTGGGCGACATGGACAACGAGGCCATCGTCAGCCTGCGCGCGCCGGGTGGCAAGCGGCTGCACACCACCGCCGCCCCGCTCAAGCAGCTGATGATGGCGCTGCTGGAGGTGCTGCTGGCCCAGCGCTCCCGACGTGCCCCGCTGATGCTGACGTCGTGGCAAGCGGCACGGCTGTCGCTGCTGGACGGCCCGGACAGCCGCTGGAAGCTGCAGGGCGCTCAAGCCCTGCGAGACCTCTGGACCCGGCTGCGCCGCGCCGGGCCGCCGCCAGCCGTGGACGAACCTGCGGGCCTGGGGCTTCAGCTCCGCCCGTATCAGCGCCACGGCCTGGCCTGGCTGCAATACCTCGCCGCCCACGATCTGGGCGGCATCCTGGCCGATGACATGGGGCTGGGCAAGACCGCCCAGGCGCTGGCGCATCTGTGGGTGCAAAAACAATCTGGCCGGCTGACGGCCCCGGCCCTGGTGGTCGCTCCCACCTCGCTGCTGTTCAACTGGGCCCAGGAAGCGCAGCGGGTGGCGCCGGGCCTGCGGGTGGCCAGCCTGTCGCATCCCGGCGAGCGCGGCGAGGTCCTGACCGATCTGGCGCAGACCGATGTGCTGCTGTGCAGTTACGGCCTGGTCTGGCGCGAGCTTCGCGCGCTGTGCCGCCACCGCTTCAGCGTGCTGGTGGTGGACGAGGCGCAGGCGGTTAAGAATCCCCGCTCCCGCGCCGCGCGGGCCCTGCGCCGGCTGCCGGCCGACCAGCGCCTGGTGCTGACCGGCACGCCGCTGGAGAACCATCTGGGCGAGCTGTGGACCCAATTCGACTTCCTGCTGCCGGGCTACCTCGGTGACAGCCGCGAATTCACCCGCCACTGGCGCAAGCCGATTGAGCAGTCCGGCAGCCTGGCCCGCGCCCGTCAGCTGGCGCAGATGGTGCGGCCTTTCATCCTGCGAAGGCTCAAGGAAGATGTGGCACCGGAGCTGCCACCGCTCACCGTCGTCACCCAGCGCATTGCGCTGCAGGGTCGTCAGCGCCAGCTGTATGAGAGTGTGCGCATCGGCGCGGACCATCTGGTCAGACGGGTGCTGGCGCAGCAGAAGCTGTTCGGCGACGGGCTGATGTCGGTGCTCGACGCCATGCTGAAGCTGCGCCAGGTCTGCTGCGACCCGCGCCTGGTGCCGGGCCTGACCCTGCCGGAGGGCATCGAGGCGGCAAAGCTGGACTGGCTGCGACACCAGATTCCCACCCTGGTGGGCGAAGGACGGCGTCTGCTGGTGTTTTCGCAGTTCACCGGCATGCTGGCGCTGATCCGGGACGCCTTGACCGAGCTCGGCATTCCCTGGCTCAGCCTGACCGGAGACACCCCCGCTTCACAGCGAGGGGACGTCGTCCAGCGCTTCCAGGCCGGCGAGGTGCCGGTGATGCTGGTCAGCCTGAAGGCGGGTGGGGTGGGCCTGACGCTGACCGCTGCCGATACCGTCATCCAGGTGGACCCCTGGTGGAATCCGGCGGTGGATGCCCAGGCCATGGCACGGGCCCACCGGATCGGCCAGACGCGACCGGTGTTTGTGCATCAGTTGGTGATCGAGGGCAGCATCGAGGAGCGCATGCTGGAGCTTCAGCAACGCAAACAGGCCCTGGCAGACGGACTGCTGGGCCGTGATGGCGGGGAGGCGCTGGAGAAATTCAGTCCTGCGGACATCGAGCGCCTGCTGGCGCCGTTGCTGGAGGACGAGGATGAGATGGGCTGAAGGGGCGCTAAGGAGGCCTCAGGAGACGCTGAAGCAGCGGTCTCAGCGCTCGAGCCGGGAGGCCTGAAGGCCCCCGGCCGGGTCCAGATCAGCGCTTGCGGTCGAAGCGCAGGGCGCGGGCGACGCTGCGGCGGTCGCAGCCGAGGCTGGCCACTTCGAAGGCTTCGTGCTTGCGGCCCTTGTCGTTCTGCCATTCGGGCAGCGGGGCGCGGCGAGTCTGGGTTTCGGTGCGGAGTTGGGACTTCATCATGGTCTTGGACCTTCTGGCTTCCGAGCGGGATATGCCCGCTTTGGGCACACAACGCATGGCCCTCACGCCCCGTTGACAGGCACTTCACATTTCCTTGGGCCCCAAAATGCACCGAAATGTTGCAGAAGTCACGGCCATCCGTCGTGGTCCCCCCGCCACGGGGTTTGCGCTCTGGGCGGCGCGGCCCGGGCGGTTTGTCGCTAAGCTAGCCGCCATGTCCGTGCCTGCCTCCGCCTCCCCGACCCACTCCGACCCCGCTGCCACCGGGGCTCCAGCCTGTGCCGACCTGCTGGTGGCCTGCCTGTGCGCGGCCTGGTGCCGGGTCTGCGACGGCTATCACGACGACTTCGCCCAACTGCGCCAGCAGTTTCCGGACGCGCGTTTTGTCTGGGTGGACATCGAGGACGACGCCGAGCTGGTGGACGACCTGGAAGTGGAAACCTTCCCCACCCTGCTGATCGGACAGCGCGAGCATCTGTGTTTCATCGGACCGGTGATGCCCCAGGCCGGTGCATCCCAGCGGCTGGTCCAGGCGGCGGTGGACAACCCGTCGATGGCTGCCGGCAGCGGGTCGGCGCCGGCGGGCACCACGGCGGCGGCCCAGGCGCTGCTGACCCGGCTGCGCCAGTCCTGCTGACAGCCCGCCCGCCTCGCCGGCGAGGCGCTGACACCCGGCTGCGGCCCTGATCCGCCAGCCGCCCGAAACAAGGATTCCCCCGTCCACCGTCGCGCGGCGGCAACCGTTGTCCCACGCACCTGCCGCAGGTCACTTGTGGCTGGCCGGTCCCTCCGGGGGAGAATTCCACCCTTCACGGCCCCATCAGGGCCTCCCTCCCTAGCCCAACGGCAAGTCGATGAACGTCCAATTCAAGAGTTCGGTGGCCCGCGCCACGCCCATCCTGGCGCTGGATCGCGCTGCATATCAGGCGCTGGTCCCCCAGTTGCCCAAACGCACCCAGCAGTGGCTGGCGACGCTGGGCTTCAGCGCCGCGCCCGACACCTTCGCCCTGGTACCCGGTGAGGATGGCAAGCTGGCCCAGGTGTTTGCCGGTGTGGCCCATGCGGCGCATCCGTACGCCCTGTCGGCCCTCCCGATGGCCCTGCCGGAGGGCGACTACGCCCTGTCCCCGGACGGCCTGAAGCTGCAGGACGAGGCCGCCGCCCTGTCCTGGGAACTGGGGTGCTACCAGTTCGACCTGTACAAGCCCCGCAAGCGCGCGCCGGCCCAACTGCTGGTCAAGACCTCGCCTGACGGTCAGCGCGGCCTGGCGCTGGCCACCGCCATCAGCGCGGTGCGGGACCTGGTCAACACCCCGGCCGAGCACATGGGCCCGGAGGAACTCTCCCGCGCTGCCGCCGTGGTGGGCAAGCAGCACGGCGCCAAGTTCAAGGAAGTGGTCGGGGACGACCTGCTGAAGAAGAACTTCCCTGCGATTCATGCGGTGGGGCGCGCCAGCACCCGCGCACCGCGCCTGATCGAGCTGAACTGGGGCAGCGACAAGCATCCGCGCCTGACCCTGGTCGGCAAGGGCGTGTGCTTTGACACCGGTGGCCTGGACATCAAGCCGGCCGACGGCATGCGCCAGATGAAGAAGGACATGGGCGGCGCGGCCAACGTGCTGGGCCTGGCCACGCTGATCATGGCGCTGAAGCTGCCGGTGCGTCTGCAGGTGCTGATCCCGGCGGTGGAGAATGCGATCGCGGGCAACGCCTACCGGCCCGGCGATGTCATCAAGACCCGCGCCGGCCTGCACATCGAGATCGGCAACACCGATGCCGAAGGCCGCGTGATCCTGTGCGACGCGCTGGCCTATGCCGCCGAGTTCAAGCCCGAGCTGATCATCGACATGGCCACCCTGACCGGTGCCGCACGCATCGCCCTGGGCGCGCAGTTGCCGGCGCTGTTCTCGCGCCATACCGACACCGCCCGCGATCTGATGGACCTGGGCTTCAAGCTGGACGACCCGATGTGGCACATGCCGCTGTGGTCGCCCTACAAGGAAGGCATCGCCTCGAGCATCGGCGACATCGTCAACACCGGTCGCAATGCCCTGGCCGGCGCCATCAATGCCGCCCTGTTCCTGGACGCCTTCGTGCCGGAGCAGCAGGACTGGCTGCATCTGGACCTGTTCGCCTGGAACGATGTGTCCCGTCCTGGCCGTCCGGTCGGGGGCGAGGCGCAGACCATCCGCACGCTGCTGGCCTATCTGGAAGAGCGCTTCGGCGGGTAAGGGCCAGGGTCAGGCTCAGTCCCCCTCCCGCAGCCAGGCGGCGGCCCGCTCGGCGATCATCAGGGTCGGCGAGTTGGTGTTGCCGCTGGTGATGGTGGGCATGACGCTCGCGTCGATCACCCGCAGGCCAGCCACTCCGCGCACCCGCAGGTGGCTGTCCACCACCGCCTGCTCGTCGTCCTCCCGGCCCATGCGGCAGGTGCCCACCGGATGGAAGATGGTGGTGGCGATGTCGCCGGCCAGGCGGGCGAGCTCCTCGTCGCTCTGGTATTGCGGGCCGGGCTTGTATTCCTCCGGCCGGTAACGCGACAAGGCGGGCTGCGCCACGATGCGCCGCGTCAGCCGCAGGCTTTGCGCGGCGACCTGACGGTCGGCATCGGTGCTGAGGTAGTTGGGTGCGATCAGCGGCGCATCGGTCGCCTGCGGGCTGCGCAGCTGCACCGTGCCGCGGCTGGTGGGATTGAGGTTGCAGACGCTGGCGGTGAAGGCATTGAACCCGTGCAGCGGCTCGCCGAAGGCCTCCAGCGACAGCGGCTGGACGTGATACTGCAGGTCCGGCCAGGCCTTGTCCGGCGCACTGCGCGCAAACGCGCCCAGTTGCGACGGCGCCATGCTCATCGGCCCGGTGCGGCGCAGCGCGTATTCCAGCCCGATGCGTGCCTTGCCAAACCAACTGCTGGCCAGGGTGTTGAGCGTGCTCACCTCCTGCACCTTGAAGACCGCACGGATCTGCAGATGATCCTGCAGGTTGGCGCCCACTCCTGGCAGCTCGCGCTGCACCTCGATGCCCAGGCGCTGAAGCAGCTCGCCCGGCCCGAGTCCGGAGAGTTGAAGCAGTTGCGGCGATCCGATCGCCCCCGCGGCCAGCAGCACCTCACCGCCCGGCGCCAGAAGGGCCGACTCCACGCCCTGCGGCGTGCGCACCTCCACCCCCGTGCACTGGCTTCGGCCCTGCGGACCGCCCGGCGACAGCAGCAGCCGCTGCGCCTGCACGCCGGTCCACATCTCAAAATTGGGCCGGGCCAGGCAGGTCGGTCGCAGAAACGCCTTGGCGGTGTTCCAGCGCCAGCCGCCCCGCTGATTGACCTCGAAGTAGCCGACGCCTTCGTTGTTGCCGGTGTTGAAGTCGCAGCTGGCCGGAATGCCGGCCTCCTGCGCTGCCGCGGCAAAGGCATCCAGCACCGCCCAGCGCAGCCGCTGTTTCTCCACCCGCCATTCGCCGCCGTGCCCGTGGCGGCTGGCATCAAAACCGGGCGGACGCTCGGCCCCTTCGTCCAGCCGCCAGTGATGCTCATGGCGCTTGAAGAAGGGCAGCACCTCGTCCCAGCGCCAGGCGTCGTCGCCGGTCAGCGCGGCCCAGCCGTCGTAGTCCCGCGACTGACCCCGCATGTAGATCATGCCGTTGATGCTGGAGCAGCCGCCCAGCACCTTGCCGCGCGGATACCGCAGGCTGCGACCGTTCAGGCCCGCATCGGGCTCGGTCTTGAACAGCCAGTCGGTGCGGGGGTTGCCGATGCAATAGAGATAACCGACCGGGATGTGAATCCAGTGATAGTCATCCTTGCCGCCGGCCTCCAGCAGCAGCACCCGCTTGGAGGCATCGGCGCTCAGCCGGTTGGCCAGCAGGCACCCCGCTGTGCCGGCGCCGATGATGATGTAGTCGAACGGGGTGTCTCCATGAGGGTCTCGCATGCTGCCTGCCGGGCTCGTTTTTATGAGCCCGATGCTGGCGCATGCGCATCGGCTCGGCAAGGGCGTTGGCCCTGAGCCTGCAGCGCATACCAGTCGATGCGACGCGTCAGCACCATCACCAGGGCCAGCACCGAGAACAGCAGCAGCGCGCCGATCAGCAGGGCGGCCTGCTCCTGGATGAGCACCACATACAAGGCCCCATACAGCAGGGCGATCAGCGCACCGAAGCCCAGACCGCGTCCCCGGTGGCCCAGCATGGCCATGCCGTAGAAGCCCAGCAGGCCCACCACCGCGCCCGCCGCAGCCCCATAGGACCAGGCAAAGCTCAGATGCTCGGACAGGCTCAGCAGCAGCAGGAAGAACAGGCTGATCGCCAGGCCCACCAGCAGGTACTGCACCGGATGCACCCGTCGGCCTACCAGCAGCTCCAGCATGCCCACACAGACAAAGGTCAGGACGATGAACATCAAGCCGTATTTGATGGCGCGGTCGCTCATCACATAGGGATTGATCGGATCCACCATGGAGAAGTCCAGGGTGTCCACGTTCTTCTGTCCCTTCACCACATCCGCCATCGCATCGGTGGCCAGTTCAGAGACCTTCCATTGAGCGGAGAAGCCCTTGGCATCCACTGTGCGCGTCGCCGGGGACGGCAGGAAGCGACCGCCGAAGCTCGGATGCGGCCAGTCCGAGCGCAGGTGGACCTCGGTGGCCGAGGCCGCCGGCACCACAGCGAAGCGGGTGGTGCCGGACAGTTGCAGCGACACGCTCACCTCCAGCGGCTGGTCCAGCGCCTGGTTGCGCAGGGCAGCATGCAGGCCACGCGGGAAGGTGGCGTTGCCGGTGCCGGTCGCCACCGGCAGAAGGTCCGCGCCGCGCCGGATCTCCACCGCCTGCAGACCCCGCGGATCGGACACCGAGACCGCCAGTTGCGGGTCGGAGCAGGTGAGCTGGCTGCCCGCATGCTCGGCCACCGGCACCAGCGCGGCCAAGTCGTCAAAGCGGGCCTTGAGCAGCACGCGGCCGGCATAACCGCGCACCTTGAACACGCTGCGGTAGCGGGTTTCCTGATTCAGCGCCCCGTCCACCGACAGCTGGGCGGGCAAGCGCATCAGCGTGAATTCGCGGCGCTGACGCTCGACGCGCCGGCTCTCCCCCGTGCCCGTGGTCTCTTCCCAACTCTCCACACACCAGCGGGACACCATCGGCCCGAGCAGCTGTTGCTCGGAGGCCTGCGAGGCGGCCACGCTGAGGACGGCCTCCTGCTGCCGCGCCTGCCGTTCATCCACCAGCCAGCCGATGCGCGACAGCACCACGATCAGCATCAGCGTGACCAACAGCAGGATGCCGAGCTTCACCCACACCGCTTTCGTTTTCATTCGTCTTGCTCCAGTTCAGGGAAGACGGCAGTGTCAAAAGCCCGTGTGAGCTCAGGGCGAAGTTTGTGAGGCCTGTGTGAAGTGGGGCGGCAGGTCCAGGTGAACGCGCAGACCCGGCTCGGCCGGTGAGAAGCGCAGGCGCCAGCCGTGCAGGCCGGCAATCTGCCGCACGATGGCCAAGCCCAGTCCGGAGCCCTTGCGCAAACTGCCGGGCCGGGCGGTGGAGAAGAAGCGCTGGCCGAGCTGGTCAAAGGCAGCGGCGGGCACACCCGGGCCGTGGTCGCGCAGCTCGAAGCCGCCTTCCCCGCTCACGCTGACTTCCAGCAGGCCGCCCACAGGGCTGAAGTCCACCGCATTGCTCAGCAAATTGCTCAGGGCCAAGGCCAGCAGTTCCGGATCGGCCTGCAGCGTCAGCGGCTCGCGGCGCAGCCACCGCACCTGCATCTGGCGCTGGGCGAGGCGGTCGTCCAGGGCGGACAAGGCCTGCGCCACCGCCTCGTCCAGACGCACGGCCTGCGGATGCTCCGGACCGCGCAGCAGCTCCAGCGCGGACAGCGCCAGCAGACGCTCCACCAGTTCCGTCAGACGCTCGCTCTGGGCCACCACCTGCGTGGCAAAGCGCTGACGATCGGCGGGGGCCAGATCCTCCTGCAGCAGCTCGCCGGCCCCGCGCAGGGCGGCCAGCGGACTCTTCAACTCATGCGTCAGGGCCCGGGCCAGGTGCTCCATGCGCTCGCGACCATCCAGCCGCTCCCGCATCGCATCCATCGCCAGGGCCAGTTCGCCCAGTTCACCGGGCACCTTGGGCGGCGGCTGGCGCTGGCCCAGCTGGACCTCCTGCGCATACCGACGCAGGCGCCGCACATGGCCCACCACCCACAGCGTCACCGCCACGCCGATGGCCAGGGACACCACCAGCAGCCCCAGTCCGGCGGCCCAGATGCGGCGCTCCGCCCGGTCGATGAAGCGCTGCACCGTGGCCACCGGCTTGGCCACGGTCACCACGCCCAGCAACTCGCCCTGGGCGGAGCGCACCGGTGCCGCCACATACATCACGGGGCTGAGGTCGCCGCCGTAGGCATCCTGGGTCGAACGCGCGCCGTAGCTGCCGCGCAGCGTGCGGGCCACATCATTCCAGCGGGAATAGTCACGACCGAGGGCCGACCCGGCGCCCTGCACCGTGTCGAAGATCACCCGGCCCTGGGCGTTGGTGACATAGATGCGGAAGTCCAGCGTCTGCTTGCGCAGGCCCCAGATGTGCACATCCACCGGACGGTTGGCATAGTCCCGCACGCGGCGCGCAAACGGCGTGTCGGCCAGCGCCGCGCCGGGTGGCAGCTGGCTCAGGTCATCGGTGGCCAGCTCCGCCAGGAGGTTGGCGGTGTCCACCATGATGTCTTCCATCACCTCCCGCACGCTGGGCTTGACCTCGCCCAGCACCACCCGCAGCAGGATCACCGAGCTCAGGCCCGCGATCAGGAAAAAGCCGAAGAACACGCGCAGGCCCAGGCGCATCCGTCACTCCAGCGAATAGCCCATGCCGCGATGGGTGCGGATGGGATCCAGGTCCGGCCGGACCTGCCGCAGCTTGGCGCGCAGGGTTTTGATGTGGGTGTCGACCGTGCGGTCGCTGCTGTCGGCTTCCATGCCCCAGACGGCATCCAGCAGCACCTCGCGGGAATGGATGCGCTGCGGCGCGCTGAGCAGGCGCAGCAGCAGGCCGAGCTCGCGCCGGGTCAGCGGCAGCAATTCACCGTGAAAGCGCACGCGCGAGCCCTCGGCTTCCACCACGAAGCCGCTCTGGACCTTGACCGGTGCCTGAGGGAGGGCCTGCGCACGGCGCAGCAGCGCACGCACGCGGGCCACCAGCTCACGTGGGCTGAAGGGCTTGGCCAGATAGTCATCCGCTCCGAGCTCCAGACCCAGCACCTTGTCGGCTTCGTCGCTTCGGGCGCTCAGCATGAGGATGGGCAACTGCGCATGCGCGCCCTGGCGGATCTCCCGGCACAGGTCCAGTCCATTGCCGTCCGGCAGGCCGACGTCCAGGATGGCCAGGTCCAGATCACCCTGGGCCAACTGGCTGCGCGCCTCGTGGACCCAGCCGCAGTAGCGGACCTGGAAGCCCTCACGGGTGAGCGCGAATTCGACGGTCTGTGCGATGGCGGGGTCATCTTCCAGAAGCAGCAGTCGGGACGGCGGGGAGGCGGTGTTCACAGAATGTTGCGTTGAGTGTTCGGCGTTCGCGCAAGCGACGGCGTGGGGCGTGGGGCGTGGGGCGTGGGGCGTGGGGCGTGGGCAAAGCGTAGCGATTCTGTGTGTGTTCAGTGTGAGGCCGACGCCAAACACCAGCACCCACCCCCTCAGGCCATGGCCATGTCTCGCAGATACGCCAGCCCATCGGCGGCCCGCGGTCCATACCAGCTGATCAGTTCACCATCGATCAGCCGTACCCGCGCGTTCGGACACAGGGCCTGTGCTTCGTCGATGTGGCGCTCGTCGAAGCGGTAGGGTTCGGAGCTGAGCAGCACCTCCTGCACCGCCTGCAGCCAGGGCTCTTGTCCGGTGAGCGCGGGATAGCGCGCGGCGCCGCTCTCCCCGCCCTCCACCGTCGGCCAGGTGGACCAGCCGACCTCGGCCAGCATGCGGGCGATATAGGTGTCCCGCGCAACGGTCATCCAGGGGTCGCGCCAGATCAAATACAGCACCCGCCGCGGCGTCCAGGCCCGCGCCCGGCAGGCCGCCAGTTCGGCCTGCAGCCGCTGCTGCAGCCGCTGGGCCTGCACCCGCACTTGCGGCTCCTCCTGGGCAAAACACGCCACCAATTGCTGCACAAGCGCCAGGTTGTCCTCCGGCGAACACGGGTGGGTGACGACGATCTCCGCGCCCAGCTGTCGCAGCGCCGCGACGTCTTCAAGGCGGTTCTCATCAACATTGACGATCACATGGGTGGGCGCCAGTGACTGGATCCGGGTCAGGTGAAGGTCCTTGGTCCCCCCCACCTTGGCAACATCCGCCACCCCCTTTGGGGGATGAATGCAAAAGCCGGTGCGCCCGACCACCCGGGGGCCCAGTCCCAGGGCGAATAGGAGTTCGGTGATGGAAGGCACCAAAGAGACGATGCGAATCACGGTGGATTGACCCTCTAAGCAGTGACAAATCGTGATGTCCACCTCGGAACTTGCAATTTACCCTTCACCCACCTAGGGTTTGGGAATCGTTTTTGCCCCAGGTTCAGTTCGTCAAAAAGAAGGTTGTGTGTTCTTGGCACCTGCTCGGGGTTTCTTCGCAGAAGCCGAAAAACAACATCACGGTTGACGCGTTGCGAATCGCCAATCCTGTCACACATAATCAGACGGCCTGAATGCAGCGCCTTCGTATGAGTGGTTCACGATGGGTTGAAGCAGCACATTGGGTTATTTGGTTTTTGAAAGGGCTTCCCCATGGGAAACAAGCTATACGTGGGCAACCTCGCTTACAGCGTGCGAGATGAGTCGCTCCAGGAGGCATTCTCGCAATTCGGTACCGTCACGTCTGCCAAGGTCATGATGGACCGCGAGACCGGCCGTTCCAAGGGCTTCGGCTTTGTGGAAATGGCCTCTGATGCCGAGGCGCAAGCCGCCATCAACGGCATGAACGGTCAAGCCCTCGACGGCCGCGCCGTCGTGGTGAACGTGGCTCGTCCGCGCGAAGAGCGTCCGGGCGGCTTTGGCGGCGGCGGTGGTGGCCGTGGCGGCGTCGGTGGTGGTGGTGGCGGCGGCAGCCGCGGCGGCTTCGGCGGCGGCGGTGGTGGCGGCGGCTACGGTGGTGGCGGCGGCGGCGGCAGCCGTGGCGGCTACGGCGGTGGCGGCGGCGGCGGTGGCCGTGGCAGCTACGGCGGTGGCGGCGGCTACGGTGGCGGCGGCGGCGGTGGCCGTGGCGGCTACGGTGGCGGCAGCGGCGGCTACTGATCCCCGGCATTCAGCCAGGCATCTGCTGAGCACCTGCTCAGCACCTGCCAAGCACCTGCAAGAGGGCTTCGGCCCTCTCAGCAAAAAGGCACTCCTCGGAGTGCCTTTTTTGTTGCCCGTCCTGCAGGTCTACGGGTGCAGGCCTCGGCCTGGCATTACTCGTTTTCGCGGTGCTTGCGCGGTCGTCCGGCCAGCAACCGGTCGAAGACGGCGCCCGGCAGCACATGCATCACGCGCGCCACAACGCCCATCTGCCAGGGTATGAAGCGCACCCGGGCGCCGGTCGCAATGGCGTCAAAAGCCTTTGCAGCAAATGCTTCCGGCTGCATCAGGAAGGGCATGCCATACCGGTTCTTGCGCGTGAGCGGGGTATCGATATATCCCGGTGCAATCGTCACCACCTGCACACCGTCCGGGCGGCATTCCCCGCGCAGGCTTTCGCAGTAGGCAAACACCGCGGCCTTGCTGGAGGAATAGGCGCCATGGCCCGGCAAACCACGGATGCCGGCCACGCTGGCAATGCCCACCAGCGCGCCGCTGCGGCGCTGGCGCATCGGCGTGATGAAAGGCTGGAAGGTGGCCGCCATGCCGATGTTGTTGGTGGCGTAGATGCGCTGCATCACGGCCAGGTCCGCCTCGATGGCGGTGTCCACCCCGATGCTGATGCCGGCATTGGCGATGACCACGTCCGGCAGGCCCTGTTCGGCGATGCAGCGGCGCCCGGTGGCGGTGATGTCGGCGATGTCGCTGACGTCGGCCCGGTAGACCCGCCAGCGGGCCGGGTCCATCTGCTGGGACTGCGCCCAGGCGGTGAGGTCGTCCACCCGCCTCGCCACCAGGGCCAGCGACCATCCCTGACGGTAATACTGCAGCGCAAGCGCCTGGCCGATGCCGCTGGAGGCACCGGTGATGTAGACAAGACGTGACATGGAGGTCCCTGCGACCAGGGTGGAAGATCAGCGGCGGACCGCCGAGGAAGCCGAAGGCGACGGCGCCGACGCAGCAGCAGCCACCGCCGCAGGAGCGGCCCGGCGAGGCTGCGCACTGAACTGCGCCTTGCCGCCGCCGGTAAAGCTCAGCAGGCCGGTGAGGTTGTTGTATTCGAAGCTGCGCACCTGCATTTCGCCGCCCATGCCGAGCACGCGCGCCGGCAGATGGGAGCGCATCTTCTGCTCCGGCACGAAGGCATGCAGGAACTCGCCGTAGAGCTCCAGATCGGTGGCGGAGGCGGGGTCGCCGCTGGGATAACGATGCAGCTTCACATCTCCCATCAGCTGCACCTCACTGCCGTCGCCGTTGGACAAGGCCCGCTTGGCCTGCGCAATCAGCAGCTCGCCCTTCTCACCGTAGGCCCGCAGTTCCGGCTGGTCGATCTCGACCGTGTCGTTGTCGGGATAGTGCCGCAGCTCCTGGCCCAGGATGCGGGCCACCAGGCGGCCGTCGCTGCTGAAACGCTCCAGCTCGAAGCCCTGCATGCGGTAGTCGGGCACGTGGCGCGGCGCCGCCTTCTCGCGCGGCGCTTCCAGCTGCGGCGTGCTCTTGATCAGCCACCAGGTCAGGCCGGCCAGCGCTGCCATCAACAGCAGCGGCACATAACTGGCCAGGAAGGATTGCAGACGCCACAACAGGGGCTGCACCCGGCGGCGGGGGCCCGTGGGCGGCGGAGCCAGTACCGCCATCAGTGCGCGCCCCCGTCCAGCGTGTCCAGATGGCCGTGCAGCAGACGGGCGTACTGGCCGGCAGCCATCAGCAGCAGGTCGCAGAACTCACGGGCGGCGCCGTGGCCGCCTTCGGCCTGGGTGACGTAATGGGCGGCAGCGCGGGTTTCGGCATGGGCCTGGGCGGGTGCACAGGCAAAGCCGGCGCGCACCATCAGCGGCAGGTCCGGCCAGTCGTCGCCGATCACGGCCACTTCGTCCCAGCGCAGGCCCAGTTGGTCCAGCACCGGCTGGGCGGAGGCCAGCTTGTCCTTGGCGCCGTAGACCGCATGGGTCAGCCCCAGGTCGGCCACCCGGCGGCGCACGGCCGGTGAGTCGCGACCGGTCACCACGATGGGCAGGATGCCGCCTTGCGCCAGCAGCTTCAGGCCGTGGCCATCCAGCGTGGAGAACGCCTTGAAGTCTTCGCCGCGTTCGCTGATGTAGATGCGGCCGTCGGTCAGCACCCCGTCCACATCGAAGATGGCCGCCTTGAGGCCGCCGACCGGCCCCTGGGCCAGCAGCAGCAGCTCGGGATCAAAGCGCAGGGACGGCTGGAGTTCGCGAACCACCGTCATCAGATCACCTTGGCGCGCATCAGGTCGTTGATGCTGATAGCGCCCAGCAGGCGCTGATCCTCATCCACCGCCAGCACCAGAGTGATGCGGGCCGACTCCATCAGGTCGGCGGCCACCACGGCCAGGGCATCGGCGGAGACGGTGCGCGGGCTGCCATGCATCACCTGGCCGGCGGTCAGGCCGCGCAGGTCGGTGCCGCGCTCGATCAGTCGGCGCAGGTCCCCGTCGGTGAAGATGCCGGCCACCCGTTCCTGCTCGTCCACCAGGATGGCGCAGCCCAGGCCCTTGGCGGACATCACCCGCATCATCTCCAGCAGGCTCATGTCGGCCTGCACCCGGGGCAGGGCATCGCCGCTGCGCATCAGGTCGCGGACATGGGTCAGCAGCTTGCGGCCGAGCGCACCGCCCGGATGCGAGCGGGCGAAGTCTTCCGCGCGAAAACCGCGCGCATCCAGCAGGGCCACCGCCAGGGCATCGCCCAGGGCGATCTGGGCGGTGGTGCTGGCCGTCGGGGCCAGGTTCAGCGGGCAGGCTTCCTGGTCCACCCGGGAATCCAGCACATGGTCCGCATGGCGGGCCAGCGAGGAGTCGGCCCGGCCGGTCATGGCAATCAGCTTGACGCCCATGCGCTTGAGGGTCGGCAAGATGGCGCTGAGCTCGTCGCTCTCCCCGGAATTCGACAGGGCCAGCACGATGTCCGATGCGGTCACCATGCCCAGGTCGCCATGGCTGGCCTCGGCCGGATGCACAAAGAAGGCGGGGGTGCCGGTGGACGACAGCGTGGCGGCGATCTTGCGCCCCACATGGCCGCTCTTGCCCATGCCCATCACGGCCACGCGGCCGCTGCTGGTCAGGATGAGCTGCACCACCTGCTCGAACGACTCGCCCAGTCGAGGCCCCAGCGCCAGCAGCGCGTCGGCTTCGACCTTCAAGGCCTGGCGCGCCACTTCGAGGGCGCGGGAATGGGTGAGAACAGCTTGTGTCGTCATACAGGCGGCAGTGTAGCCGGGGTGCGGTTTGGCGGCGGTCGGCAAGGGGCCGCGGCAGGACCTCGGGCCCCCGGGACTATGGGGGCGGCGGGCCCAGATGCAGGGCGACGGCGAAGCCCGACCCGACCGGCAGCAGGCGCAGGTCGCCGCCGTGGGCCCGGGCCACCAGGTCGGCCATCATCAGACCCAGGCCCATGCGGCCCTCGTATTGCTGTCGCTCCAACGCGTCGTTGAGGTCCTCGCGGCGCCATTCCGGCACGCCGGTACCGTTGTCTTCCAGCTCCACCACCATGCCGCCGTCCGGCAACGGGCGCAGACGCAGCATCAAGCGGGCGGCGCGATGCCGCCAAGCGTTGTCCAGCAGATTGATCAGGGCGGCGGCCAGCAGGTCCGGGTCGCCTTGCACCCAGGGCTCGGGGGGCAGGTCCAGCTCCAGTTGCTGCGGCAGCGGCAGGTGGGCCAGCAGGGCCGCCAGGTCCAGGCGCTGCCACTGCAGGCTCATGCCGCTGCGGAACAGGGTCAGCAGCGCGGTGACCACGCGGCGAAGGCGATCGGCGGCCTCGCGGGTGCGCTGCAGGCGCTCGCGCTGCTCCGGATGCGCTTCGCGCAGGGCCATGGCCAATTGCGTGTCCATGCCAGCCAGGGGTGTGCGCAAGGCATGGGCGGCATGGGCGCTGAAGGCCCGCTCATTGGCCACCCGCTGGGCCAGGCGCTGGCCCAGGTCCAGCACGGCGGCGCGGATTTCCGCCAGCTCGCGGCGGGGCTGTTCCGGCAGGCTCTGGCGGCTGTCCAGCGGGTCGTACTGGTTCAGCGATTCGGTCAGGCGGGCCAGCGGCTCCAGCTCCTGCCGGGCGCGCCGGTTGAGCCAGATCATGCACAGGCTGCCCACCAGCAGGGCGGATAGTGCGCTGGCCATGCCCACCCGCGACCGCACTTCGCGCCGCTCGCTGGTGGTCTGGGCCACCATCAGCCAAGCGGCACCGGCGGGGGACTTGAGCGGGCGGACATGCACCCGCCAGTCGTCGCCGTCGCTGCCGTCGTCCTTCCAGTCGCTGAAGCCGGCCGGCAACTGCCAGGGCTTGCCCGGCGCCAGGGGGGATCGATGCAGCAACTGTCCATCGGACGACACCAGTTGCCAGGCGAAGTGGGTGCTCAGGTCATCGTCATCCGCCACTTCGGCGCTCAGCAGGGCATTGTTCTGGCGCAGCAACTGACCCAGCACCTGGGAGGACGCCTGGAGCGTCTCGTCCAGCAGCTCGTCCACCTCCTCCTGCACCACCAGCCAGACCGACACCCCGGCCACCAGCGCCCAGAAGACGGAAATCAGCAGCAGTTGCCGGGCCAGCCGGCCGGCGATCGACGGTTTGCGGGCGGGTGCGGTGCTCATGCGCCCAGCCGGTAGCCCATGCCGCGCACGGTTTCGATGAGACTGCGGCCGAGCTTGCGTCGCAGGCTGGAGATGTGCACTTCCAGCGCATTGCTCTGCACTTCGGCGTCAGTGCCCAGTACCCGCAGCTCCAGCTCATGTTTGGGATAGAGCCGGCCGGCGCGCTGGGCCAGGGCTTCCAGCACGGCCCATTCACGGGCGGTCAGCTCCACCGACAGCCCGCCGCGGCGGGCCCGCTTGGCGGCCAGGTCCAGCCAGACATCGCCATATTGACGATGAGAGCTGCTGGCGCCCATGTGACGGCGGCTGACGGCCCGCAGCCGGGCGGCGAGCTCTTCCGGCGCAAAGGGTTTGACCAGATAGTCGTCCGCGCCGCTGTCCAGGCCCTGCAGCCGGTCGGCCAGCAGGTCGCGGGCGGTCAGCATCAGGGCCGGTGTGGCAACGCCGCGCTGGCGCAGCGACCGCAGCCAGTCCAGGCCCGAGCCGTCGGGCAACTGCCAGTCCACCAGCAGCGCTTCGGCATCTTCATATTGACGGGGCAGCAGGTCCGACAGCCGGGTGGCCCAGGTGACCTCGTGGCCTTCGGAGACCAGGAAGTCGCGCAGGCCGCTCCCCAGCAATTCGTCGTCTTCAAGCAGGAGCAGTCGCATCGTGGCAGTGGCGGGGCGGGGACGGATCGGGTGGAACGATACCAGCACCGCCGCTCCGACCCGTCCGGTGGGCGAATCAGCCCCATGCGGACATCACGGTGCAGCCGTGTTGGCGCAAGAGGCGCGGTTTCTTCAGTATGCCTTCAGGTTCGCTTCAGGGACCCTTCAGCGCGGTCAAGCCCACTCACGGGGCCATGAAGCCACTTCTGCTGACCGAACTGTCTGATCCTTCCGTCAATCTGCCGGGGGCTGTCGGTGCCGTACCGGGCCCACGCTGGCTGCCGCGACTGTCCATTCTGGGCTGGTCGGTGGTGCTGGGGTTGCTGGCGCTGCTGACCTGGGACGGCCTGGGGCTGGACCTGCGGGCGGTGCGCCTGTTTGGCGACCTTCGCGGCTTTGCCTGGCGGGACCACTGGCTGACGTCGGGCGTCATGCACCAGGGCGGGCGCTGGCTGGCCACGGGGCTGGTCGTGCTGCTGCTGGTCAATGCGGTGCGACCGCTGTGGCCGGGGCTGACGCGGGGGGAGCGCTGGACGGCGGTGGCGATCACGGCGGTCTGCCTGATCCTCATTCCCTTGATCAAGCAGGGCAGCAGCACCAGTTGCCCCTGGGACCTGGCGGAGTTCGGCGGCACGGCGCGCTATGTGTCGCACTGGCGCTTTGGCGTGGGCGATGGCGGTCCGGGCCACTGCTTCCCCTCCGGCCATGCCAGTTCGGCATTTGCATTCTTCAGCCTGTTTTTCATGTTGCGGCGGGCCTATCCGCGCCAGGCAGGCGTGGTGCTGGTGGGCGTGATGGTGCTGGGCTTTTGCTACGGCATGGCGCAGATGGCGCGCGGCGCCCACTATCCCAGCCATACCTTGTGGACCGCCTGGATCTGCTGGTCGGTGACGGTGGGCATGACACGCATCAGTCAGGGAATCAGTGAGCGCATCGGCCAGGGCAAGCACCAAGGCCTGGGCCAGGGCGTCCACCAGGGCTGATAGGACCTGCGCGGCGCGCACGACGCCGACCGGTCAGGCGGCCTGACGGCGGCGACATAGCCGGCTACTACCCGCGCGGAGCACTTGCTTTCCAGAATGGGGCTTCCCCTCGAACTCTGGAGACATTCATGGGCAAGAAGCTTCTGTTGCTGGCAGGTGACTATGTGGAGGACTACGAGATCATGGTGCCGTTCCAGGCCTTGCTGGCGGTGGGGCACCAGGTGCATGCGGTCTGTCCGGGCAAGAAGGCTGGGGACTACGTCCTGACGGCGATCCACGACTTCGAGGGGGCACAGACCTACTCGGAAAAGCCCGGCCACCGTTTCGTTTTGAACGCCACCTTTGACGAGGTGGACCCGGCCACCTACGACGCCCTGGTCATTCCGGGCGGCCGCGCGCCCGAATATTTGCGGACGATGCCCAAGGTGCTGCCGCTGGTGCAGCATTTTTCGCAGGCGGGCAAGCCGATTGCAGCCATCTGCCATGGGGCGCAGTTGCTGGCGGCGGCGGGCGTGATTCGCGGCAAGCGGGTGTCGGCCTATCCGGCGTGTGCGGCGGAAGTTGAGCTGGCGGGCGCCAGTTTTGCGGACATCCCGGTTGACCAGGCGGTGACGGACGGCCAATTGGTGACGGCACCGGCCTGGCCTGCGCATCCGGCCTGGATTGCGCAATTCCTGACGGTGCTGGGCACCCGCATCACCCCATGAGGGACTGGGTGGGTGCTGGGAGTGGCGCCTGACGCAGCGCAGAATCGACCCCGGCCCTCCCTGATCGCCCTGCCACGCAGGACGTCGCTCAGCGATGGCTGATCCACGATTCAAAAGGGGCAACACCATGTGTCAGGTTTTCATCAGTGCTGATCCACAGAGTTATGAATCGCGCACGCGCTCGGTGCGACTGCACGGTGTCGTCACCAGCATCCGCCTTGAGAATTTGCACTGGGAGGTCCTGGAGGAGATTGCGGCGCGTGACGGCCTATCCGTCACCCAACTGATCACCCGCTTGTATGACGAGCTGGTGCAGGCCCGTGGCGCCGTGGGCAACTTTGCCTCATTCCTGCGCGTCTCCGCCCTCCGCTACATGGCCTTGGTCGCCCAGCATCGCATCCCCGCCGACCCTACCATCCCCTTGCGCACCCTCAACCCCGACACCGTCCTGAACGGCCTCCCTCCCGGCTGGACGCACCCCCTCCACCCCCTCCACCTCTCCTAAAACAAAAAGGGCTTCCCAAAGGAAGCCCTCATGCCGCGCGCCCCAAAGGGCCGCGCCATAATGCGCGCCCTCCGAGCCGCGCCCCTCAAGCAGAGGACGTGGAACTGGCTCCGCCAGGCCACTGTCCTCGCCCCCCGGTGGGGGGGCCGCCGTCAGGCGGTAGGGGGGAGAGCCATGCCGCGCGCCCTCCGGGCCGCGCCCCTCAAGCAGAGGACGTGGAACTGGCTTCGCCAGGCCACTGTCCTCGCCCCCCTGGGGGGGCCGCCGTCAGGCGGTAGGGGGGGGTCAGGGATACAATCCGCGTTCTTCGCGGGCTTGCAGGACGCGCGTGCAAGCGACCGTGAAAGCGGCAGTGCGCAGCGGGATTTTGTGCTGTTCCGACGTATCCCAGATCCCCTTAAAGGCACCGATCAGGATCTTGTCCAGACGCACATTGATCTCGTCTTCCGTCCAGAAGAACGACGAGAAGTCCTGCACCCACTCGAAGTAGGACACCGTCACACCGCCCGCATTGGCGATCACGTCCGGCACCACGATGATGCCGCGGTCCGCCAGCACGGCGTCGCCGTCCGGGGTGGTCGGGCCGTTGGCGCCTTCCAGCACCACACGCGTCTGCACGCGCTTGGCACGCTCCGCCGTGATCTGCCCTTCCAGCGCGGCCGGAATCAGCACGTCGGACTTCACGTCCCAGAACTGCTCGTTCTCGATCCGGTCCGCCCCCTTGAAGCCGCCCACGCCGCCGGTCTGGGCCACATGGTCCAGCAGGCTGGTCATGTCCAGGCCCTTCTCGTTCAGGATGGTGCCGGTGTGGTCCTGCACGGCCACGATCTTGGCGCCGTTGGCGGCGAACATCTTGGCAGCCACCGAACCCACATTGCCGAAGCCCTGGACGGCCACGCGGGCACCGTCCATCTCCACGCCCAGGCGGCGCATGGCTTCACGCCCCACCACGAACACGCCGCGGCCGGTTGCCGCCACACGGCCCAGCGAGCCGCCCAGCGGGATGGGCTTGCCGGTGACCACGCCGGTCGCGGTGGCGCCGACGTTCATCGAATACGTGTCCATCATCCAGGCCATGATCTGGCCGTTGGTGTTCACGTCCGGTGCCGGGATGTCCTGCGTCGGGCCGATGATGATGCCGATCTCGCTGGTGTAGCGGCGGGTGACCTTTTCCAGCTCCTTGAGCGAGAGCTGCTTGGGGTCCAGGCGGATGCCGCCCTTGGCGCCGCCGTAAGGCAGGTTGACGGCGGCGTTCTTGACCGTCATCCAGGCCGACAGGGCCATCACTTCTTCCAGCGTCACGTCCGGGTGGTAGCGCACGCCGCCCTTGCCGGGGCCGCGGGTCAGGCTGTGCTGCACCCGGTAGCCTTCAAAGTGTGCAATGGTGCCGTTGTCCAGTTCGATGGGGATGTCCACGATCAGCGCACGCTTGGGACGGCGCAGCGTTTCCACCCAGCGGGCCAGCTTGCCCAGGTAGGGCTCGACGGCGTCGATCTGCGACAGGTAGGTGCCCCAGGGACTGTTGCGCGTGGGCGAAACGAAAGACAGATTGGGCATGAAATGCTCCGTAACTTTTCGGTGGCGCGAACGGTACCCTGAAGCCTCACCGGTTCGCCACGTCCGGCAAAGCCGCTTGCACATGCGGGCATGCACCCGATGCATAAGCCCACAAGTTTGCCGCTGCAGCGTGACGAACGCCAGCCTCTGAAGGGGGTTGAGGCCCTCCCGAGAAAGGGCGAACGCCGACATGACCTTGGTCAGGCTGTCGACGTTTTGAGACGTCCGGCCCACGCGCAGGTCGCAAGCCGACGAACCTGGGCGAAACCTTGCCGGTTTGGGGTCGGCGCCGCGGGGCGGACCAGTAGGATCGGGGCCATGCTGACCGCCCTGGATCTGACCCTTGTCTACCTCATCGCCGCTGTGCTGGGCGTGGTGGTCTGCCGTTCGCTCAAGCTGCCGCCCATCCTCGGTTATCTGGTGGTGGGGGTGGTGATCGGGCCCAATGCGCTGTCCCTGGCCAGCGACGTCCCCGGCGTGCAGCATCTGGCGGAATTCGGCGTGGTGTTCCTCATGTTCGCCATCGGCCTGGAATTCAACCTGCCCAAGCTGCACAGCATGCGCTCGCTGGTCTTTGGGCTGGGGCTGCTGCAGGTGGTCATCACCGTGGGCGGCACCATCCTGGGCAATGTCTTCCTGGAATGGGCCTTCGCCATGGCGGGCAGCCACTGGGATCTGAGCTGGCAGGGCGCCCTGGTGCTGGGGGCCGCCATGGCCATGAGTTCCACCGCCATCGTGGTCAAGCTCATGGCCGAGCGGCTGGAACTGGAGAGCGAGCATGGCCGACGGGTGATCGGCGTGCTGCTGTTCCAGGACCTGGCGGTGGTCCCGCTGCTGGTGCTGATTCCGGCCCTGAGCGGCAGCGGCAGCGCCATGGCCCAGTCGCTGGGCTGGGCAGGGCTCAAGGCGGTGCTGCTGCTGACCTTGCTGCTGACCGGCGGCCAGCATGTGATGCGCCGCTGGCTGACGCTGGTGGCCCGGCGCAAGAGCCAGGAGCTCTTCATGCTCAACCTGCTGCTGGTCACCCTGGGGCTGGCCTGGCTGACCGAGCATGCGGGCCTGTCGCTGGCGCTGGGCGCTTTTGTGGCGGGCATGCTGATCGCGGAAACCGAATACCGCCATCAGGTGGAAACCGACATCCGCCCCTTCCACGATGTGCTGCTGGGGCTGTTCTTCATCACCATCGGCATGCGGCTGGACTGGCAGACGCTGGTGTACCAGTGGCCGCTGGTGATCGTGCTGACCCTGGTGCCCACCTTTGCCAAGTTCGTGCTGGTGGCGGGGCTGGCCAAGCTGTTCAAGGCCCCCACCGGGGCGGCGCTGCGCACCGGCCTGTATCTCGCGCAGGCGGGGGAATTCGGCTTCGTGCTGCTCACCCTGGGCGCCCAGCAGAACCTGATCGCAGCCCAATGGGTCAGCCCGGTGCTGGCGGCCATGGTCCTGTCCATGTTGATGACGCCGCTGCTGATCGAATACAGCGACCGTATCGTCATGAAGATGTCGGCCAGCGACTGGCTGCTGCAGTCGGTGCAACTGACCACCATTGCGAAGAAGGCCATCAAGACCGATGCCCACGTCATCATCTGCGGCTACGGGCGCAGCGGGCAGAACCTGGCGCGATTGCTCGAGGCCGAAGGCATCCCCTACATGGCGCTGGACCTGGACCCGGACCGTGTGCGCCAGGCCGCCGCCGCGGGCCAGAGCGTGGTGTTCGGAGACGCCGCCCGGCTGCCCAGCCTGATCGCTGCCGGGCTGTCCCGCGCCAGCGCGCTGGTCATCAGCTATCACGACACGCCGTCGGCCCTGAAGGTGCTGCATGAAGTGCGCAGCCATGCGCCTCAAGTGCCGGTGGTCGTGCGCACGATTGACGACACCGACCTGGAGAAGCTGCGCGCCGCCGGGGCGACTGAAGTGGTGCCCGAGGCCATTGAAGGGTCGCTGATGCTGGCCAGTCATGCCCTGGCCCTGGTGGGCGTGCCGATGCGGCGCGTGCTGCGCATTGCCCGGGACGCGCGGGACCGCCGTTACGGGCTGCTGCGGGGCTACTTCCACGGCCTGGATGACGACACCGGCGAGGACCGGGACCAGGCACGGCTGCAGTCCATCTCGCTGCCGGCCGGCAGTGTGCTCAATGGCTGCAAGCTCGGAGAGGTGGGCACGGTGGCCTGGGGGGTGAGTGTGATCTCGATCAAGCGCAGCAATGGCGCGGTGCTTACCGCCGAAGACGACGTGGTGCTGCAGGGCGGGGACACGCTGGTGATCTCGGGCACGCCGGAGGCGCTGGCCAGGGCCGAACACGGGCTACTGGTCGGCTGATCCCCGGCTGATCCCCGGCTGATCCGCCCCCGATGCCCGCCGGGCCCCCACGGCGCGGATTCACCACGCTGCCGCCTGCGCGACAGAACGCCGGCAGGCAATGCGCCACACTGGATTCCCTATGTTGGACCTGTTGCCCCGCAGCCCCCATCGCCGTCGCATTTATCTGATGCGCCACGGCGCGGTCACTTACTTCGACGGCGCCACCGGTCGGCCGGTGCTGCCGGAGCAGGTGCAGCTCAACGAGGACGGGGTGGCCCAGGCCCGGGCTGCCGGTGAGGCGTTTGCCGGGGCGGGTGTGCGGTTTGATCGCGTCATCGTCTCCGGCCTGCCCCGCACCGTTCAGACGGCCGAGCTGGTGCTCGCCCAAGCCGGTCAGTCGGCATTGCCCGTGCAGGTGTGGCCGGAATGGCAGGAGATCCGCGGGGGTCGCCTGGGTGACATCCCGGATGAGGCGCTGGTGAAGGCCTTCACCGGCCTGCAGCAAAGCCCCGTGGACGAGGAACAGCGCTTTCTCAATGGCGAGCGCATCGGCGACCTGCTGGACCGGGTGCTGGGCGGCGTCGAGCGCTTGCGGGCCGACCCGGACTGGGACTGCGCCCTGCTGGTCCTGCACGGGGTGGTCAATGCGGCCCTGCTGTCCCATGCCGTCAGTGGCGGTCAGCGGCTGATGATGGGCAGCTGGGTCCAATCCCCGGCCTGCATCAATGTGCTGGACATGGGCCCCGGCCCGGCCGACTGGCTGCTGCGGGTCTGCAATTTCGCTCCGTTGCATCCGCTGCATGCGGATGAGCGGTCCACCACCATGGAAGCGCTGTTTGCCCAGTACCTGCGCTACCGTCAACAGCGCGCTTGAGCGCCCTGCCTCCGGGAGGATCCATGAACTTCGACTACAGCCCCAAAGTGCAGCAGTTGCAGGAACGTCTGCTGGCGTTCTTTGACCAGCACATCTATCCCAACGAAAAGCGCTATCACGAGGAGGTGGAGGCCAACCGCCAGGCTGGCAATGCCTGGGTGCCCACCCGCGTGATCGAGGAGCTCAAGCCCAAGGCCCGCGCCGCCGGGCTGTGGAACCTGTTCCTGCCGCGCTCGCAGCGGGCGCCGGAGGGCTTGTCCAATCTGGAATATGCGCCGCTGTGCGAGATCATGGGCCGGGTGCATTGGGCGCCGGAGGTCTTCAACTGCTCGGCCCCGGACACCGGCAACATGGAGACGCTGGAGCGGTATGCCACCGAGTCGCTCAAGGACCGCTGGCTGGCGCCGCTGCTGCGCGGCGAGATCCGCTCGGCATTCCTGATGACCGAGCCCGACGTGGCCTCGTCCGACGCCACCAACATCGAATGCCGCATCGAGCGGGACGGTGACCACTACGTCATCAACGGCACCAAGTGGTGGTCCTCCGGCGCCGGCGACCCGCGCTGCGCGCTCTACATCGTGATGGGCAAGACCAATCCGGAGGCTGGCCGCCATGAGCAGCAGTCGATGGTGCTGGTGCCGGCCGACACGGCGGGCATCACCGTCAAGCGCCATCTGAGCGTGTTCGGCTACGACGATGCGCCGCACGGTCACATGGAGATCGAGTTGCGCAATGTGCGGGTGCCGGTGGAGAACATCCTGCTGGGCGAGGGCCGTGGCTTCGAGATCGCGCAGGGCCGGCTGGGCCCGGGCCGCATCCACCACTGCATGCGCTCGATCGGCGCGGCTGAGCGGGCGCTGGAGCTGATGTGCCAGCGCGCCATCGCCCGCACCGCCTTCGGCAAGACCCTGGCGCAGCAGACCGTGACCCAGGAGCGCATTGCCGAGGCCCGCTGCAGCATCGAGCAGGCCCGCCTGCTGACCTTGAAGGCGGCCTACATGATGGACACCGTGGGCAACAAGGTGGCCAAGGCCGAGATCGCGATGATCAAGATCGTGGCCCCGAGCATGGCGCTGAAGGTCATCGACTGGGCCATGCAGGTGTATGGCGGCATGGGCATCAGCCAGGACACGCCGCTGGCCTACATGTGGGCCGGACAGCGCACCCTGCGGTTTGCCGACGGCCCGGATGAGGTGCACCGCAATTCGCTGGCCAAGCTGGAGCTGGCGCGCCACATGAAGCTGCCCAGCAGCGCGGTGGACATGCCGGTCACGCGCGGCAGCTGAGCGGGCTCGACCCCGGACCCCGGGGTGAGCCGCGCGGGCCGGGTATGCCGACAGGGCGTGCCGACAGGGTGTGGGGAAGCGCATACGTCGGTGAAATCGGGGACGCCCAAAAGTCGTTGCAACAAGCTGTTGCATGCGTTCCCCCGTCGGGGGCGTACCCGACCGTTCGGCAGGTGGATAGGATTCGCCCACCCTTGCGTCGAACCCCGTCCCCCTCATGACCCGACTCGCCGAAGCCCGCCTCTGGCCCCTGCTCGCGTTTGCGCTGCTGGTGGGCCTGCAGGCCGCCATCCTGATGGCGGCACTCGGCGGACTGTCCGAATCCCCGCGCTGGGCGCCGGTGGTGCCCTGGCTGGCCTTCGGGGCCCTGGCCTTCACGGTGCTGCTGGCCGTCGGCGTGATCGGCGGTCTGTCCCGGGCGCAGGCGCGGGCGCAGCGGGCCCAGCGCACGCTGGAGGAGGCCATCGACGCCCTGCCCGCCAGCGTGGAGATCTTCGACCATGAAGACCGACTGGTGGCCTACAACCGGCGGCTGGTGGAGATCTATCCGCACATGCTGCGGGCCTTTCAGCGACGCGCCACCTTCGAGGACCTGGTGCGGGAGTCGCTCGAGCGCGGCGGCATTCCCGAAGCGCGCGGGCGGGAAGACGAATGGCTGCGCGAGCGCAAGGAAAGCCGCGGCCGCCAGACCGCCCCGCTGTTGCAGCGGGTGCATGACGACATGTGGCTGCGCATCTTCGAATGCCGCACCCAGTCCGGCGGCATTGTGGGGGTGCGCATGGAGGTCACCGACCTCATCCATGAACAGCAGAGCCTGGCGGCCAGCCGGGCGCAGTTGCGCGCCACCATCGAGGCGGCGGGCAATGGCATCCTGACGCTGGATTCCGGCGGCCATGTTCTGGAGGTCAATCCCAGCACCGAGCAACTGTTCGGCTTCAGCGCCGCGGAACTGCAGGGGGTGCACATCGGCATGCTGTTCGGCAGCACCGGCGATCTGATGCATCCGCAGGAACTGCTGGGCACGCCCCGCGAGTTGACGGCCCGGCACCGCAGCGGCGAGCGCCTGGCGTTGCAGCTGACGGTGGCGGAAGTGCGCACCGACACCATCCATCTGTATGTCTGCATCGTCACCGATTTCACCGAGCGACAGCGGCAGGAGGAGCGCCTGCGCCGCGCCAATGAATTGCTGGCCCGTCAATCGACCACCGATGGCCTGACCGGCGTGGGCAACCGCCGCCTGTTCGACCAGCTGCTGCAGCAGGAATGGCAGCGCGGCACCCGGTCGGGACGGCCGCTGGCGCTGGTGATGGTGGACATCGACCATTTCAAGCAATACAACGACCGCTACGGCCACGTTGCGGGCGACGACTGCCTGCGGCGCGTCGCCACACTGCTGCGCAGCTGCGTGGCACGCGGCAGCGAAGCGGTCTGCCGCTATGGCGGCGAGGAATTCGCCATGCTGCTGGTGGACACCGACCTGGTCGGTGCGCAGGTGGTGGCCCAGCGCTGCCTGGACAGCGTGCGTCTGGCGGCGATTGAACATGAAGGATCCCCGGTGCGGCGTTCGGTCAGCCTGTCCATCGGCGTGGCCACCTGCATTCCGGACACGGCCACACCGCCACAGCGGCTGATCGAGGCGGCCGACCGGGCGCTGTATGACGCCAAGCAGAGCGGGCGCGCGCGGCTGATCTGCCAGCAGATCGCCTGAAGCGGGCGGGGGGCGGGCGGGCGCGCAGGGCGCTGCCCAAAACCGCGCCATGAACCCAGGCAGGGGCATCGGCGCGACAATCGGCCCCATGCAAGACGCCATCGCCTTTCTCAAGCAGCAGATCCGCACCGTCCCCGACTGGCCGGAGCCGGGTGTGCAGTTTCGGGACATCACACCGCTGCTGGCCAACCCACGCGCCTTCCGGGTGCTGATCGACCAGTTCGTGCACCGCTACTTCGACAGCCGCCCGGATGTCATTGCGGGGCTGGATGCGCGCGGCTTCATCATCGGCTCGGTGCTGGCCTATGAGCTCAATGTCGGTTTTGTGCCCATCCGCAAGAAGGGCAAGCTGCCCTTCACCACGGTGCAGGAAACCTATGAGCTGGAATATGGCAGCGCGACGGTGGAGATGCACACCGATGCGGTCAAGGCCGGCGACCGGGTGCTGCTGATCGACGACCTGATCGCCACCGGCGGCACCATGCTGGCAGGCAAGCGGCTGCTGGAGCGGCTGGGGGCCACGGTCATCGAGGGCGCGGTGATTGTGGACCTGCCGGAGCTGGGCGGGTCCGCCAAGATTCGTGAGCAGGGGCTGCCGGTGTTTGCGCTGGTGGATTTCCAGGGGCACTGAGCCAGCGGCCTTCCGCCTGCTGGGAGCGCGTCGGCTGGCGTCGCTGTGCTCCTCCAGCCAACACCGGGCCGCGCTGGCACCCGGAGGCTCACTTGCCGATGCAGAAGCGGCTGAAGATCTCGCCCAGCAGGTCGTCCGCCGTGAAGGCGCCGGTGATCTCGCCCAGCGCGTCATGCGCCAGCCGCAACTCTTCCGCCATCAGGTCCAGCGCAGCAGGTTCCTGAGCGGCTTGCTGCAAGGCCAGGTCCACATGCTCGCGCGTGCGGCGCAGCGCCTGCACATGGCGCTCACGGGCGATGAACAGGCCCTCCGGCACCGCATGCCAGCCCACCTGCTGGAGAAGGCGCTGGCGCAGCGTGTCCAGGCCCGCGCCGGTCTTGGCAGAGAGCCGAAGCACGCCGGCTCCGGCTCCGGCTCCGGCTCCAGCTTCGGTCTCTGTGGCGGTTCCGCCCTCGCCGAACACTGACGCATCCGCCTTGTTGTAGACCTGCAGAATGCGCGCCGGATCCACGCTGGACAGCCGCCCGCGGATCTCCGCGTCCTCGCGTTCGTAATCCGGCTGCCCCACGCGGGTCAGGTCATGGAGGAACAGCACAACGTCGGCATCGCGGATGGCGTCCCAGCTGCGGGCCACGCCGATGCGCTCCACTTCGTCGTCGGTGTCCCGCAGGCCGGCGGTGTCGCTGATGTGCAGCGGCACGCCTTCAATCTGGATGGTCTGGCTGAGCTTGTCGCGCGTCGTGCCGGGGATGGGGGTGACGATGGCCAGCTCCGCACCGGCCAGCGCATTGAGCAGTGAGCTCTTGCCCACATTGGGCTGGCCCGCCAGCACCACCTTGATGCCCTCGCGCAGGATGGCCCCCTGTTGGCTGCGATCGAGCAGCGCATCCAGACGCTCCAGCAGTCGGCGCAGCTTGCCCAGAGCGTCCGCTTGCTGCAGGAAGTCGATTTCTTCCTCGGGGAAGTCCAGCGTCGCCTCCACCAGCATGCGCAGCTGGATCAGCGCGTCCCGCAGTTGCCCCACCTCCCCGCTGAGCGCGCCCGCCAATGCCCGGCCCGCGCTGCGGGCGGCCGCTTCGGTGCTGGCATCGATCAGGTCGGCCACGGCTTCCGCCTGGGCCAGGTCCAGCTTGCCATTCAGGAATGCGCGGCGGGTGAATTCACCGGGTTCGGCCAGGCGGACACGCAGGGACGGATCCGCCTCCAGGCAGCGGGCCAGCAGCAGTTGCAGCACCACCGGACCGCCGTGCGCCTGCAGCTCCAGCACATGCTCACCGGTGTAGCTGTGAGGCGCCGGAAACAGCAGGGCCAGGCCGTGATCGATGGCCTCGCCCTGGGCGCTACGGAACGGGAGGTAGGTGGCTTCGCGCGGCTTGAGGGCGCGACCGCAGACAGCGGTCACCAGCGCGGAAAGGTCCTGAGGAGACGAGACGCGGACGATGCCCACCGCCCCTCGACCGGGCGCGGTGGCAATGGCGGCGATGGGGTCCTGGTGGCGAGACAGCATGGCTGCATTGTCTCGCACCGGACCTGCGAATATGGCGCGGGGCAGGGCGGGTGGTGTTGCTCGTGCTTCACCACCGCGCACCTCCGGTTCCCTGGATTCCCGACCGAGGGAAGCGAGCCCCGCAAGCCTGCATTAAGCGCCTGTGCGCGGACGAAAAAAAGCCCCCGTCCTGCGGGGGCTCCGTGTGCACGCGCTTTCAGCGTTAATTGTTCACACCCAGCTGTTTGTTGATCATCCATTGCTGGGCGATCGACAGCAGGTTGTTGACGAAGTAGTACAGCGTCAGACCGGCCGGGAAGAAGAAGAACATGACGCTGAAGGCGATGGGCATGATCCACATCATCTTGGCCTGCACCGGGTCGGTCGGCTGCGGGTTCAGCCACACCTGCAGCAGGCTGGTGGCGGTCATCAGCAGCGGCAGCGGGCCCAGCGGCGCATTCAGCAGGGGAATGGTCCCGAAGAACGCATCCGGACGCGACAGGTCATGCACCCACAGGATCCAGGGTGCGCCGCGCATTTCCACGCTGGACAGCAGCACCCAGTACAGCGCCAGGAACACCGGCATCTGCAGCAGGATCGGCAGGCAGGAGCCCAGCGGATTGATCTTCTCTTCGCGATAGAGACGCATCATTTCCTGCTGCTGCTGCTGAGGCTTGTCTTTGTAGCGCTCGCGCAGTTCCTGAATGCGGGGGTTGATGGCCTTCATCTTGGCCATGCTGCGATAAGCCTTGGCATTCAGACCGTAGAAGGCCACCTTCAGCAGCACCACCACGCCCACGATCGCCCAGCCCCAGTTGCCCAGGATCTTGTGCAGCTGGTCCATCAGCCAGAACAGCGGCTTGGCCAGGATGGTGAACATGCCGTAGTCCTTGACCCGCTCGAAGCCGGGGGCCAATTGCTCCAGACGCTTTTCTTCCTGCGGGCCCACATACAGCAGGCTGTCGAGCTTGCCGGTGGCGCCGGGAGCGATGGCCGGGAAGGCGCTGACCATGGACAGCGTCACCAGCTTGCTCGGGGACTCGCTCACGTCAAAGGCCCGGGCACCCGGTTCGTTGCGCAGCCAGGCGCCCACGAAATAGTGCTGGACCATGGCGATCCAGCCATCATCCGCACGGCGTTCGTAGTCGGCCTTGTTGTCCTTGAGCTTGTCGAACGGCACCTTCTGCAGCTTGCCCTTGTCGGTGTAGACCGTCGGGCCGGTGAAGGAGCTCGGCGCCATCGACGGGCCGGTGTGTTCGACATGGTCGTCACGCACCAGCCAGACCGACAGCTCCGGCGTCACCGGCGCGGTGCCGACGTTGGTCACCTCATGCTGGACGTCGATGGCGTAGTCGCCACGCTTGAAGGTGTAGACCTTGGCCAGCTTGACGCCGCCCATCGGTGCGGACTCGAGGCGCAGGGTCAGCGTGTTGGCGCCTTCCTTGAGTTCACGAGGCCCATCGACCAGGCTCAGCACGGTCTGGTGGTTGGGTGCACCGGCGACATTGCGCAGGGCGGTCTGGGCGCTGTATTGACGCAGCGGGTCCAGCACCACCACGTGGCCGCTGGGGTCCTTCTCGTCCAGGTGCTTGAGCAGCTCCACCCGCACGAGCGCGCCGCCGCGGGTGTCCACGGTGGCCTTGACGACGTCGGTCGTGATGGTCACCAGTTCGCTCTTCACCGGTGCCGGCGCGGACGCGGCGTCTGCGGCCGCCACAGCGGCAGCCCCTGAAGCGGCGGTGGCCGGGAGCGTGGCGCCGGGTACGGCGGAGGCGGGCGTGCCCGGAACGCTGGCCGTCTTGGCCGGCGCGGGGCCGAACATCGACGCATGGCCGTTGTGCCGTTGCCAGCCGTCCCACAGCAGGACCAGCGACATGGTGAACACCACCCACAAGATGGTGCGGCGTATATCAGTCATGGGGAAGCTTTTGATTTGGCGGTTGAAGAGGCTCGACCATCCTTGCGCCGAGCAAGGAAGGTGAAGAGACGGGGCGGATTGTCAGGCACGGGATCATGCCCGCCCGGACAGAACGGATTGCAGCGCAGGATGCGGGCCGCCGCGAGGTAGGTGCCCGCCGCCGCGCCATGCTGGCGCAGGGCCTGCATGCCGTAGTTGGAGCAGCTGGGCGAATAGCGGCAGCCGGCGCGCAGCCAGGGGCTGAACAGCAGCTGGTAGGCACGCACCAGCCCCATGAGCACACGGGTCGGCAGACTGGGTCGTGAGGTCATGGGTGGGTCCTGCATTCAGCCGTCAACCGTCAGCCGGCGCTGGCCGGTGTCGGCGCGTCGGAGGCAGTGGCGGGCGGCGGCTTGCTGCGGTCGGTCCGGCTGCTGCCCGATGCGCTGCCGCCGGCGGCGATCTTGCGGATCAGGAACTGCAGCTCTTCCCGCGCAGCTGCCCGCAGCGCATCGGAGGACGCGCTGGGAAACTGCTTGCGGTCGAACGGCAGGCGCAGCCGCACCACCCACAAGCCGGGAGGCAAGGTGGGGAGCGTGCCGAACACTTGGCGGATCTGCCGCTTCAGCAGGGTGCGGGTGACGGCCCGTCGCGCATGGCGCTTGGGCACCACATACCCGAGCCAGGCGGCTGCGGGAACGTGGGACACCGCGTCATCCACAAGCTGTGGATGAATCTGCGCATCACCTGTGGACAAGTCCGCCTTTCCTGTGGATGCATCTGTGGATGACCCTACAACGGGCTCCGCAGTGGACAACTTGGGAAGACGGCGTGCCGGCTGCGAAGGACTCGCGGCCAGGTGATGAACGGCGAAATGGGGGCTGCGAGCGCGGCTGGGGGTTCCCAGCACACGCTCGAAATCGGCCGATCGAACGATGCGGCCGGTCACGGCTTGGTCGGACTGAAGAAGACGCGACGTGTCGAGACGATCAGGCAGAGCCCGATCTGCCTCAGACGGCCAGGCGCTTGCGGCCCTTGGCGCGACGTGCAGCGATGACGGCGCGGCCACCGCGGGTCTTCATGCGAACCAGGAAGCCGTGGGTACGGGCGCGACGGGTCTTGGAGCCTTGGTAAGTGCGTTTCATGGTGAACCTCTATCGAAATGCCGGAAATGTCGGACTTGACGGTGGGGACTGTCGGACACCGACAGCGGCATCAGGGACATCGCTGCTTGCCGCCAGCAGCACCCAGGACTCTGAAGTCAAGGGATGCCTCAATGCCAGTGGACAAGCGGCGGCGCGCGCCCGTCAAAGATGTCGATTGCAGCTGCGCGGTATGCAGTCAAAGACTGCCCCTGGCACTGCCGCAACGCTTAACCCTCTGGGGTAGATGCCTACAAAAAGCTAGTTCTCAAATTTCTGGAAAGGCCCACGAACAAACGTCCGGGCGTCCGGAAAACCCGCGATTACAGCAAAGATTCCGGCGCCGGTCAACGTGCGGGATTGTGCGAGCGGGGGAATACCTGATCTTGACCCTGCCAAAAATTCTGTGGATAACCCGGACTTGGCGGCCCCTCGTCGGTACAATCCGGCCGCTCGAAGAATAAGTTTTCCACAATGAGCGCAGACGTGTCTGAGGTGACTTTGTGGCAGCGCGTCTGTGAACGCCTGGCCACCGAGCTGCCTGAACAGCAATTCAACACCTGGATCCGGCCGCTGCCCGCAGCCGAAGTGATCCACCTCCAGGAAGGGAATGGCGAAGACGCCGTCCTGGTGTCCCTGCGCGTGCCCAACCGCTTCAAGCTGGACTGGATCCGCAGCCAGTATGCCGGCCGCATCGAGATGATCCTGGGCGAGCTGGCGGGCAAGACGGCGCGACTGGAGCTGTCCCTGGCGCCGCGCGAGACCATCGCCCCCCTGCCGCGCAACAGCGCCCCCACCACCTCCATGGGCCAGGTGCTGCAGCAGCACGGCCTGCGCAGCGGTCCCTCCGCGGCCGCGGCTGCAGCGGCTGCCGCCTCCGATGCAGCCGCGGCTGGCAGCGCCGGTGCCCGTGCATCGGCCCCCGCCGCCGCCAAGCCGGCAGCCCCGGTCACGGCCGCCAGCCTGATCGCCAATGCGCCGCCGCCCGGCCCGGCGCAGACGCTGCCGCCCAGCGCCACCCGTCATCGCATCAACACCAGCCTGACCTTCGACACGCTGGTGCCGGGTCGTGCCAACCAGATGGCCCGCACCGCCGCCCTGCATGTGGCCGGCGCCCCCGGGCAGATGTACAACCCGCTGTTCATCTACGGCGGCGTGGGCCTGGGCAAGACTCACCTGATCCACGCCGTGGGCAATGCGCTGCTCAAGGACCGTCCGGACGCCCGCGTCCTGTACCTGCATGCCGAGCAGTTCATCTCGGATGTGGTGAAGAACTACCAGCGCAAGACCTTCGACGAACTCAAGGCCAAGTACCACTCGCTGGACCTGCTGCTGATCGACGATGTGCAGTTCTTCGCCGGCAAGGACCGCACGCAGGAAGAGTTCTTCAACGCCTTCGAGGCGCTGCTGGCCAAGCGGGCCCACATCATCATGACCAGCGACACCTACCCCAAGGGGCTGGTGGATATCGATGAGCGCCTGACCAGCCGCTTCGACGCCGGGCTGACGGTGGCCATCGAGCCGCCGGAGCTGGAAATGCGGGTGGCCATTCTGATCAAGAAGGCGGAGGCCGAAAGCGCCCCCATGCCGGAGGACGTGGCCTTCTTCATCGCCAAGAATGTGCGCGCCAACGTCCGGGAACTGGAAGGTGCCCTGCGCAAGGTGTTGGCCTACAGCCGCTTTTCGCACAAGGAAATCAACATCCAGTTGGCCCGGGAGGCGCTGAAGGACCTGTTGTCGATCCAGAACCGGCAGATTTCCGTGGAGAACATCCAGAAGACGGTGGCCGACTTCTACAAGATCAAGGTCGCCGACATGTACTCCAAGAAGCGCCCGGCCAGCATCGCGCGGCCCCGTCAGATCGCGATGTACCTGGCCAAGGAGCTCACTCAGAAGAGCCTTCCGGAGATCGGCGAACTCTTCGGCGGCCGCGATCACACGACGGTGCTGCATGCCGTGCGCAAGATCGGCGGCGAGCGCCAGAAGAACACCGAGTTGAACCAGCAGTTGCATGTGCTGGAGCAGACGCTCAAGGGATGACGAAAAAACGCTCCGTCATCAGCGAAAATAGCGCGTTTGCCAGAGTGGCGGCGGCCGGGCAGGCCGGCGCCGCACCCCGATTTCCGGTGCTGGCCAGTGGTTCTGGCCGGTGGTTCTGGCCAGTTTTAGCTGGGTGGGACCCGCCTGCAGGTGGATGGATGCCTGACAGGCCCGAACGACGGAACGAGCGAACAGCCAACAGTGGAGAGAGGTTGACATGATCGTGTTGAAAGCCAGCCAGGACAAAGTGCTTGCCGCGTTGCAGGCGGTGTCCGGCATCGTGGAGCGGCGCCATACCCTGCCCATCCTGGCCAATGTGCTGCTCCGCAAGCAGGGCTCGCAGGTGGAACTGACCACCAGCGACCTGGAAATCCAGGTGCGCACCACGGTCGAATTCGATGGGGATGAAGGCGACTTCACCTCCACCATCGGCGCCCGCAAGCTGATCGACATCCTGCGGTCCATGCCGTCGGACCAGACCGTCAGCCTGACTTCCAACCAGAACAAGATGACGCTGCAGGGCGGCAAGAGCCGCTTCACCCTGCAGACTCTGCCGGCGGAAGACTTCCCGCTGGTGCAGGAGGCGGCCGACTTCGGCCCGGCCTTCAGCGTCCCGCAAAAGACCCTGAAGACCCTGATCAACCAGGTGCACTTCGCCATGGCGGTGCACGACATCCGCTACTACCTCAACGGCATCCTGTTCGTTGCTGAAGGCAAGTCGCTGACGCTGGTGGCCACGGACGGTCACCGCCTCGCGCTGGCACAGGCCGAGCTGGACACCGAAATGCCCAAGCAGGAAGTCATCCTGCCCCGCAAGACGGTGCTGGAGCTGATGCGTCTGCTCAAGGACGGCGGCAAGGGCGAGGAAGAAGAGCAGCCGATCGAGATGCGCTTTGCCGGCAACCAGGCCAAGTTCAGCTTCAGCGGCATGGAGTTCGTGACCAAGCTGGTCGAGGGCAAGTTCCCGGACTACAACCGCGTCATTCCGAAGAACCACCGCTTCCACGTCATCCTGGGCCGTCAGCAGCTGCTGGCCGCGCTGCAGCGTGCCGCCATCCTGACCAGCGAGAAGTTCAAGGCCGTGCGCCTGGCCTTCGAGCCGGGCCTGCTGTCGATTGCCTCCAGCAATGCCGAACAGGAAGAGGCCAAGGAAGAAATCGAGATCGACTACGGCGGTGACCAGATCGAAACCGGCTTCAATGTGACCTACCTGATGGATGTGCTGGCCAACATGGGTCAGGACATGGTGCGGGTGGACCTGAACGACAGCTCCTCCAGCGCCCTGATCAGCATCCCTGATCAGACCGGCTTCAAGTATGTCGTGATGCCGATGCGGATCTGACCTCCTGCGGCGGTGCGCAGGCCCGATGAAGCCTGCGTGCCGCAGCACCCCCGGCCCCCGCCAGGTGGGGGCCCCTGACAAGATGCACAAACGGCCGCCACGGCGGCCTGGAATACTCTCTGATGAGCGATAACACCTCCCCTGAGAACACTCCGGACTCTGCCAGCAACAACGGCGGCTACGGCGCGGATTCGATCCAGATCCTGGAAGGCCTGGAGGCGGTTCGCAAGCGCCCCGGCATGTACATCGGGGACACCTCCGACGGCACCGGCCTGCACCATCTGGTCTTCGAGGTGGTGGACAACTCCATCGACGAGGCGCTGGCGGGATATTGCGACGACATCGTCGTGACCATCCACACCGACAACTCCATGTCGGTCATCGACAACGGCCGCGGCATCCCCACCGGCGTGAAGATGGACGACAAGCATGAGCCCAAGCGGAGCGCCGCGGAAATCGCGCTGACCGAGCTGCATGCCGGCGGCAAGTTCAACCAGAACAGCTACAAGGTCTCGGGCGGTTTGCACGGGGTGGGCGTGTCCTGCGTGAATGCGCTGTCCAAGTGGCTGCGCCTGACGGTGCGCCGTGACGGCAAGGTGCATCAGCTGGAGTTCCGCAAGGGCGTGCCGCAGGACCGCGTGATCGAGGTGCGGGACGGCTTCGAGACCAGCCCGATGAAGATCGTCGGCGAGACCGACAAGCGCGGCACGGAAGTGCACTTCCTGCCCGACACCGAAATCTTCGTCCAGAACCACGAGTTCCACTACGACATCCTGGCCAAGCGCCTGCGTGAGCTGTCCTTCCTGAACAATGGCGTGAAGATCCGTCTGGCGGATGAGCGCAACAACAAGGAAGACAACTTCGCCTACGCTGGCGGTGTGCGCGGCTTTGTTGAGTTCATCAACAAGGGCAAGACGACCCTGCACCCCAACATCTTCCATGCGCAGGGTGACAAGCTGTCGGACCAGGGCACCAACATCGGCGTGGAAGTGTCGATGCAGTGGAACGACGGTTTCAATGAAAGCGTCCTGTGCTTCACCAACAACATCCCGCAGCGTGACGGCGGCACCCACCTGACGGGTCTGCGTGCGGCGATGACGCGGGTGATCAACAAGTACATCGAGGACAACGAGCTGGCCAAGAAGGCCAAGGTCGATGTCGCCGGCGACGACATGCGCGAAGGCCTGGCCTGCGTGGTGAGCGTCAAGGTGCCCGAGCCCAAGTTCAGCTCGCAGACCAAGGACAAGCTGGTCTCCAGCGAAGTGCGCGGCCCGGTGGAAGAAATCGTGGCGGCCAAGCTCAATGACTGGCTGCTGGAGAACCCGATCGACGCCAAGATCATCTGCGGCAAGATCGTGGATGCGGCGCGTGCGCGCGAAGCGGCCCGCAAGGCCCGTGAGATGACGCGTCGCAAGGGCGTGCTGGACGGCCTGGGCCTGCCCGGCAAGCTGGCCGACTGCCAGGAGAAGGATCCCGCGCTGTGCGAGATCTACATCGTGGAGGGTGACTCCGCCGGTGGCTCCGCCAAGCAGGGCCGCGACCGCAAGTTCCAGGCGATTCTGCCGCTGCGCGGCAAGATCCTGAACGTGGAGAAGGCGCGCTACGAGAAGCTGCTGACCAGCAATGAAATCCTGACGCTGATCACGGCGCTGGGCACCGGCATCGGCCGAGGGGCGGGCGGCGACGACTTCAATCCGGACAAGCTGCGCTACCACCGCATCATCATCATGACCGACGCGGACGTGGACGGTGCCCACATCCGCACGCTGCTGCTGACCTTCTTCTACCGGCAGATGCCGGAGCTGGTGGAGCGCGGCCACATCTACATCGCGCAGCCGCCGCTCTACAAGGTGAAGGTGGGCAAGCACGAGCAGTATCTGAAGGACGGCAACGAGCTGGACGGCTTCCTGCTGCGCGTGGCCCTGCAGGATGCGGAGCTGCATCTGCAAGGCGTCGGTGGCCCGTCGATCAAGGGCGAGGAGCTGGAGCAGAAGGCACGGCAGTACATTGCGGCGCAGAACGTGATCCAGCGTCTGTCGGCGTGGATGGACGGCGAGGCCCTGCACCTGCTGGCCTCGGGCCTGGCGCTGAACCTGGACACCAAGGAAGCCGCCGACATCGCGGCGACGGCGCTGCAGACGCAACTGCACGATGCGGTGGTGTCGGCCGAGACCGACCCGCGCACCGACAAGCTGCTGCTGCGCATCAGCCGCCGCCACCATGGCAATGTGCGCTCGAGCATCATCACCGCCGACTTCGTGCATGGCGCCGACTATGAAGTGCTGGCCGAAGCGGGCAAGACCTTCAAGGGTCTGGTGACGCAGGATGCCGTGATCAAGAAGGGCGAGGGCGAGAAGGCCAAGGAGTCCAAGGTGGGCGACTTCCGTGCCGCCATGGCCTGGCTGATGACGCAGGCGGAATCGAGCGTCGGGCGCCAGCGCTACAAGGGCCTGGGTGAGATGAACCCCGAGCAGCTGTGGGAGACCACGATGGATCCGACGGTGCGCCGGCTGTTGCGTGTGCAGATCGAGGACGCGATCGAGGCGGATCGGGTGTTCACGATGCTGATGGGCGACGAGGTGGAGCCGCGTCGGGAGTTCATTGAGGCGAATGCGTTGAGGGCGGCGAATATTGATGTTTGAGTGAGCTGTAGAGCGAGGCATAAGACGCGAAACGGCGACCCATAAGATGCGAATCTATGGGTCGCATCTTGCTAATAGCAGTATTGCTACCGAAAAGTGAGCCACAGACGGGCTTGGGTAACTCCAAGGCCCGAAGCGAGACGACGCATCAGGTCCGCCAGGCCTCCTGCTTTGACAATCACGATGCGGTTCATGGGCGTCATAGCCCAATAGCTTCTGTAGCTCGGTGCCTGACCGCCCACAGCGTGCATACCGGTTGGCCATTCGAGTCACGCTGGCCAACAAGTCACAGAAGTTGCCGCGCCAGGTAGCGTCGTAGACGGCACCGTCCGGCGTCATCGAGACGGGCACGCCGATGCGCTCAGGTACCAGCGAGCATCAACTCCCGACGGGCCGCGAACTACTCTCGTCTAGCTGCTACGTTGCAATCGCAGCGGATGGTCGGCAGAGAGCGCTGCAACACACGCCGCGAGCTTGCCCTCCAGCTCGGCGACCAAAGGCTCCAGATGTACGACTACGTGTTCGGGCGAGGTCAGCATCTCTGGGAAAGCCCACGATGTCGCGGCCCTCGTCATGTAGTCAGCCTCGAAGGGGTAGACGCCCCTGAAAGCCTTCAGGATGGTGCTCTCAGCGAGCTTAACTACGGCATCGCCGAGATATCCGAACTCTCCGCCGTCGGGCCGCAGTCCATACTGGATGCGCAGGGACTTCGGAAGCTCCCAGTAGACCACCCTGCACCTTTGCACGCGGTCATTGAGCTCTGCGAGCCGCATGGCGACGACCTCCGCACTCGCCACAGCTTTAGTATCGGCTAGAGACTGCAAATGGACGTTGGTGAGCGCCGCCGCCTCCTTAGCACCGATCTGGAAGCCACTCTCGGACAACAGGATGCCACGGTCAGCGCCGGTGTCGGCGACTATCTCGCGCAGCGCCAGTACGTGTAGCTTGTTCACCGGGGTCTGCCAGCACTTGCACTCGACGATCCAGGTCACCTCGAAGCCAATATGGCGCGATTTCACGAGGACGTCGACGTCGTGCTTCGTTCTGGCGCCCAGCACCGTGACGTCAGCTTGTGCGTCCATCCCCATCGACCGAAAGAAGGCCGCGGCCTCCTCTTGATAGTTCTGCCAGGCAGCAGCCATGCCTCGCCCCCCCGAGCTGTTTAGGACCGTATGCTACGAGACCGCCTGCAAAAGTCCGCGGTGAAACTGACGTTGCCGCCCTTCCTGCTTTTGCGCACCGAGCTGGAGCTTCGGTGCGATGACGGCGACGAGGCTGTACCGCCCCGGCATGTCCGGAGCGTTCTTCTTTGCACGAGCCGGGGCACGGCCATGCCGCTTGACCGGCGTGGTACATTTCGCGCACGGGGGAGAGAATTGGTATACGTCGACGATGCCAACGTGTCGAAGTACGGCCGTAGCTGGTGCCATTTGACGGCGGACAGCCTTGACGAGCTTCATGCATTCGCTGCTCGCATTGGCCTACCTAGCCGTGCATTCCATCGCGGCGCGCGCCACCCCCACTACGATATCACTTCGGACCAGCGGATGAACGCACTTCGCAGTGGTGCACGTCCTGTCAGTCCTCGAGACGTCGTGCGCATCACCAGGCAGGTGTTCCCTCCTGCGCCAGCCGTGGCCAGCTCGCCCAGCGACGCACAGCTTGCCCTTTTTGCCTAGGGCATAAGCGCACCGTGTATATCCGCGCAGACTCCCTGGACGACCTTCTGGGCAAGGTTTATCGGCAGATTCTGGCTCGCGGCACACGCATTGAACCCACTAAGGGCCCGGCTCACGAAATCTACGGCGTCCTGCTGAAACTCTCGGCGCCACGCCTGCGCCTCAGCCGGACTGAGTCGCGCGGCATCATGTTTAGTTGCCTCGGGGAGTTGCTCTGGATAATGGCTGGCAGCAACGCGCTGGACTTCATCGAGTACTACATCTCGGAATACAGGAAGTCGTCCGACGATGAACTGACCATTCACGGAGCGTACGGTCCGAGGATGTTCGGCAAACGCCCCAATGACCAGCTGGCGCGCGTTATTTCGGCGCTGCAGAGCAAGCCTGACTCGCGCCAAGCGGTAATCCAGCTGTTCGACCGTCGTGACACTCTTGAATACCACAGCGACATCCCCTGCACATGCACGATGCAGTTCGTCATACGAGACCGACGGCTGCACATGCTGACGTCGATGCGGTCCAACGACGCTTGGCTCGGACTACCGCACGACGTGTTCGCATTCACCATGATTCAGGAGCTGGTTGCCCGATCGCTGGGCGTTGAATTGGGGGCGTACCAGCACTCCGTCGGTAGCCTGCATCTGTACGAGCGAGACGACAAGAAGGCCATTCGGTATCTCGATGAAGGGTGGCAGCCCAGGAGGCCTATGCCGCCGATGCCCAAGGGCGACCCATGGCCTGCCATTGGGAGGTTGCTCGAATTCGAGAAGGCCGTGCGGAATGGCGATGCAAGCGCTGTAGACCCACGGGAGTCCATGGAGCCCTACTGGGCTGACCTTGCTACCTTGCTGGCGATCTACAAGGCAGGCAAGACGACCGGCAACCAAAACGAAATCAGACGGCTGAAGCGGCGTCTGACGAACGAGGTCTACGCCATGTACATCAACAAGCGCTACGGAATGGTGCCTTCCGTCAAAGACCAAGCCACGATCTTCGATGGCACTAACGACGCATCAAAGGCTGCGGCATGAACGCCCAACAGAAGGAACAGCGGGCGCTTGCCCTGGAAGCACAGCTTCTCGCCTTTCATCAGAACAACATACCGCTGCACGGCGTGGCACCGCCGGAGAACATGCTTGCCTTTGTCTGGCAACTAATCGACAGCATTCAGCGGGTGGCGTACGTGAAGGCCGTACGCGTCCGTGCGGTCAGCGCTGAGCGAGCCAATCCGCGGAGTCACTATTTTGACCCTATTCGGGCGGCCGTGGCTGCGGGACAGACAGAGGAGGCCTTCTGGCTCGTCTTTTTGGCGACCCACTGTGGCTACAACCTGCGGACCAAGTGGCTGCTTTCAGCCGAGCTCTATGGCGCTTCTGAAGCCGCGCCGTGGACGTGGTCGCGGGTCATAAATGATCCCGAGGCCTATGCTGACTGGGTCGAAGAACACTACGACACGTTCACCGGCAAGTTCGGCAACCACCGCAAGTACGAGTCGCTCAAGCCAGGCCCCAAGGGGACAGGTGCAGTAGTCCGCAGCTATGTCAACTGGATTACAGGCTTTGGCTCGCACGCGGCAATGGTTACTCAAGCACAGGCCCAAGCGAACGGTAATGCACGTCGCGCCTTTAACGTGCTGTATGAGCAGATGCGCGCGGTCATGCGCTTCGGCCGCACTGGCCGCTTCGATTACCTCACCATGCTTGGCAAGGTCGGGCTCGCCAACATCGAAGCAGACTCGACATACATGAACGAGGCGACGGGTCCAAAGCGCGGCGCGCGGCTGCTGTTTGACGGCCAGATCGACTCCAATACCGGCGCCCGAGTCCTGGAGGCGCGCGTGGCCGCCCTCGAGCAGCATCTCGGCGTCGGCATGCAGGTCATGGAAGACGCATTGTGCAACTGGCAGAAGAGCCCGAACATCTACCAGGCCTTCCGAGGCTAGGCCTACTCAGCCCAGGAGTACCGCTTTTTGAGGAAGTTAAGCTTGTCCTGACGTACCAACCCGCGGTGCTGCAGCTGTCCGACCACGATGCCGGGCGAGATGGACAGGTTCTTCGCAAACCGCATGATGCTTCGGTACTCATGGGGCAGCGCTCGCAAGGCCGCCTCTTCCGACGGCGGGATAAGTACTTGGCCAGCGAACTTGTTCGCTTCGGCTTCTTCGTGACTATCCAGCTCACGTCGGTCGGACCACTCAAGAAACAGGCGGTCCTCATGAAGCAATAGATGGCCAGCTTCGTGAAAGAAGGTGAACCAAAAGCTGTCGTCGCGTAGGTAGCGAACGCTTAGCTGCAGGATCGCTTTGCCGTTCTTGACGCGGGTCGCACCGCTGGCAGGACACCCATTCGGCGCACGCACGATTACAACGGCGACGCCACAAGCAGCGCACTGCTTTTGGAGCTGCGGGATGAACTCGGCAGGCTCACGGACACGGGTCAGTGATTTCAAAGACGGCAACAAGCGTTCAAAGCACTCACGCGACCAAGTATCCACTGCCAGTTCCACAGCGGCCAGCTCGCCCTGTCTGAGCCATGCGGCTACCGATGCCGACTGCGCCGTGAAAACCGGCGAGGTGCGGTACGCGGTAAGGCCGGTTCGGTCGGAGAGCCAGGTGTCGCGCCACTCGTCAACAGTGCTGACTTCGAAGAAGTCCAGGGCGTTTCGTAGCTTTTCGCCCGTCGAGGTTGCTTTCTTGAGCCACCCGTACCGGACCATATCTGCAATCGGAAGGCTCGAGACCCACTGCCTACTGTCGTCCTGAAGCGCCTCAACGTCACGCCTGTACTGAGCTTCGCGTGCCAGCCAGAAACGCACGCTGCCCCCAACGACACCAGCCAAGCCTTTGGCACGAGCCGCAGTAATCGGCAGTTCGCCGTTGAAGAGCTGCCACAAATTCCCTGCGGGCAGCCCAATCGCCCGCGCGAGGTCGTCAGACTGGAGGCTCTTCTTGGCGATCAGTTGCCGGACGGTCTCGCCCGGCGGGGATGCCCATGCTGGGGAGAACTCGGTAGAGCGCGTCACAGGTCGCCTCCAATGTAGATGACCTTCAGCCTCGAGACCTGCGCCCAGTCGACGGCTTCACCGCTCACCGGCACATGCTGGTGGTTCACTTCGCAGTAGAGATATCGCCCTTCACTGAGCCCAAACCGTATCAGTCCCACCCTCGACCCGCAACTCTCGAATTCCAGCCCCATCTCCATCAGCTCGGCGACCGTTTCAACGGCCTCCAGGTCGGCGAGATACCTACGCAATGCGGCTGCGGCACTTTCCCCAAGCTCACGCTTGGCCCTTGCGGGGCTTTCGCATGTCGAGCGCAACTCTTTTGACTGAAACGCGACCTCAAGCCCCATTGGGCAATTGTCGACGAAAGCGAAGAGCCCGACGGACATCACCAGCGACTTGACCACATGAACCGCCCCGGTATTCAGGGGGGCCAGTTGGTTTAAGTCAGACGGTCGCGGCCTGACCAGCGCATTGTCGGTAGTGATTGAACCACGCGCCACATTCCAGAGATGGCAGTTCCACCAACTGCTGGGCCTTCCACTGACGACTCCACCAACGTATCCCACCCACCCAACATCGCCGCAGCACGGTGCATTGAAGACGCACATCAACTCCGCAACATTCGAAGTACCGCCTATGCCAGCCGCTGCAACACCCACTCGACAAGCCCGCTAGCACTACGAAATTCATCCGCCGAGCGTGCGGGAATCTCGGGATAACGCTCACGCCACATCGCTGCCAGCGCCGTCCCCGGCCCCACTTCAAGCACACAGCGCACGCCTCGCTCCGCGAGGCTATCGAGACAATCGTCCCAGCGGATCGTGGCGGCAATCTGGCCCGAGAGGGCAGACCTCAGCCCCTGCAGTTGCCTACTGGGCATGCCGGTGAAATTGCTGATCACCGCAACGGCTGGTGGCTTCAGCGCCAAAGTGGCGAGGTGTCGCGCGAATGCATGCGCAGCGTCCGCCATCCATGGCGTATGCGAAGCCACTGCAATGGGCAACTGTTTGCAGCGAAAGCCAGCGGCCGTCCAGAGTGCGGCAGCGCTGCTCAGCTCGGATGTCAGCCCTCCCACGATCACGTGCTCTGGGCTGATCCGGATGGCCAGCTTCATTCCGGAGTGAGCGGCCGTAAGCGCCTCCGCGCCAGGCCCCTGTACCGACAGCAGTCCGCCATCATGGCCCCGCGCAGCCGCATTCATGGCCTCAGCCCGCCGAGCCGCCAGATCCAGCGCGGTATCCACGTCGTACATCCCAGCCGCCGAAAAGGCCGCAATCTCACCAACGCTATAGCCCGCTATCGCCACCGGCACTGGCAACTGCCGAGCCACAGCCTGCCACGCGGCCAGACTCACACCCGCCAACAACGGCTGCGCAATCGAATTGGCATGGAGCCACTGCGGATCAGCCGCACGCACTCGCCAGTCAGGCCCGATCTGCCTGACCAGTGACGCCATCGCAGGCGCCGCCGCCGTTGTTCCCTCCAGCCACGACAGCATCTGGGCGTGTTGCGCGCCCTGGCCGGGAAAGAGCAGGCCCAGGCCCATTCAACACACGCGCTGGAGCCAGCAAGCGGCTGCCAGCGTATCGGCAGACCCGCCCGGCGAGAGACGGCGGCGGACGAAGTCCCGCCCCATCGCAGCGGCTGCTGCTTGCCCATCAACGCGCCCTGCACCACCCGCTGCGAGAAATTCCCGCGCAGCTTGCTGTGCATGACGCAATCCCTCCAGACCGCCCCGATGCGCCAGATTGCTGTCATCAAGCACCGTCATGGTGGTGAAGAGCGTATCCAATTGAGCCTGTGGACGGCTGAGCCCACGAGCGAGCCCGTCGCGCAACGAAGGCGATGCAATCTCGAACAGCGTCGGAAAGCCGAGCGCCGCTTCGGCGGAGGCGCTGCGCAACTGGTACCGCTGTGCAGCCCTGCCGCCAGGCAGCAAGGAAGGCCGCTCGGCCCGCTTGGCCAGGGCGTCTCCCCAACGCTTGCTGAGCATGGCACGCAAATCCTCAGGCGACACACGCCGCCCGACGGCACCCGCTGCCGCGCACAGCAGGCCCAGCATGAAGATGGCGCCGCGGTGTGTGTTGACGCCGCCGGTCGCAACCAGCATGCGGCCCTCCGCAGCAATGCCGCAGCGCTCCAGCGCATCGAAGGGGGCGCCCGCGGCGCCGAGCTCCGCGATGCTCACAAAATAACTTCGCAACGCAAGAATGCTGCGCATGAATGTCTTCGCATCCATGTCGTCATGGCTGCCGCAGCAGGTCAGCGTGACGAGGCCCGGCTTGGGCGACAGCGCCAGCTCGTCGTAGAGCGACAGCACAGCAGCGCGTCCGATCTCTTGCGCTGTCAGCGCTTCAGAAGCCAGGACTGCATGCGCGTTCATGCGTCCTCCGTCTGGCGATCAAAGGCATCCATCGTCTGCACGGTGCTGACCCCATGCAGGCGCTTGACGAGCAGGCCGCGTGTGCGCCCTTCACGCCACGCCTGCCATTCGCGCCAGGCGACGGCGGTTTCGCCGGCAAAGACCAGTTCTCCGTCGAGCCGTACTGAGCTGCTCCACTGCGCCAGGCACCGGACTGCCGCATCCGCCTCGTCCGTCCCGCTCACGTTCATCCACAGATCCAGATCCGATCCGGCGCGCGTGTAAGCCAGCCCCGTCATCGCCTGCCAGCCGAAGCTGCCGTAGGCGCGAGCGGAGACACCCTCACGCGCCAAGGCCTCGGCCAGCGCGATGGCGCTGGCACGCGCCGCCCCGGGGAGTTGCGGAGCGATCCGGCCCAGCAATGGGAATTCGTCGAAGTAGGCGACGTCCGACCTCGGGACCTGCAGCAGGAGCGGTCGCCGCGACCAGCGAGCCGGCGAGCTCAGGCCCAGCGCCAGATGCCCCTCACTCAGGAAGTCGGGCTGTCGCGTCACGACCAGGGGCAGCCTGCGCTCCGCCCAGTGCTCCACGCATTCGCGGGCATCCCCCTCCCAGCTCCCTCCCAGCACCCGTCGCCAGCCGTCGGCTGACAGCCACGCAATCTGGTGTCGGTGCAGCGGAACCATCGTTCACACCGCCTGCAGGACGAGCTCGATCACTTCAGCGGCGTGACGTCGGCCACCGCGCGCCGCACCGTCCGCGGCGCGTTGGTCCACCGTCGGGGCATGCGCGAGCGCCTCGCGCAAGGCGGCCTGGAAGTCGCCTTCCCACAAGCGACGCACGCCACCCATCGCCACATAGTTGTCCACCCCTGGTGCGAACACCGGGTTGTCCTCGGATAGCTCCGCCAGCAGCGACTCCGGCAGCTTCGTGACACGCGCCATCGCGGGTAAGCGCATGACGCGGATCTCGGCCTCGGGCAGGGCGTCGCACGCATCCGCGATCAGGCCTGAAGTGATGAAGCCGCCCGAAAGCGCCTGGTCGTACACAAGCCCCAGGACGCGGTGTCCACGACGGCGCGCCAGGTCGAGGCACATGCCCAGATGCGCCATCGCGCGGTTGATGCCAAGCAGCTCGTCGCGGCGGCGCAGTTGCTGGCCCTGGGTGTCGATCAGCAGCAGAAGGGTCCGGCCGGGATGGCGCGCGAGCGTGTCGAGCACCACGCGAGCCTGCGCCAGCGCCAGCTGCACGCCGATCGGAGCATGTCCGGTCGTGCCCAGGACGGTGATCGGCTCGCCATCGAAGGTCACGTCGCCGTGCAGGAAGTCGCCGTCGCGGCGGATGCCATGCTCAGCACCGAAGAGCTGAGTGGCCAGGTTCTGCCAGTCCATCAGCGGGCTCCCAGGGCGGTCACGGCCGCCACGTCAAGGTCGGGGATGCGGGACGCGTCGGGCAGGCCGAGGGAGGTCCAGAGGTCGAGCGCATCGGTACCGTCAAAACCCAAGCGTGCCGCGAGGAGCGCATGTTCGGCCTCGAGCCGTTCCAGCGTCACAGGCCGGCTGACGTCGAGCGCCGCAATGGCCGCCTCGCGGAAAGCGGCCACGTCGTCCTCCACCAGCACGTCGCAATCGCCCGTGAGCCAACGGTGCTTGCCGCCGGTGGTGCGCCACACCAGAGCGCGGTCGCGGCTGTCGAATTCTTCCACGCCGTGCGATGCCTCGATGACCTCGGGGCCCGACATGGCCAGCCGGCCGATGTCGCTCATCACGATGTGGTCGGCGCAGCGCGCCACGATGCCCATGCCGCCGAAGCAGCCCCCCGTGCCACCGATCAGCACCACGATCGGGATGCCTGCCGCGCGCACGTCCAGCAGCGCGCGCATCACCTCCGACACGGCGATCAGCCCGGCATTGGCCTCGTGCAGCCGCACGCCACCGGACTCGGCCAGGAGCAACACCGCATCGGGCCGGTCGCGCAGCGCGCGCTGCAGCAGCCCGACCAGTTTGGCGCCGTGGATCTCTCCCACGCCACCGCCCATGAACTGCCCCTCCTGCGCGGCCACGAAGATGGGCCGGCCCGCCAGGGAAGCGCGACCGATGGCCACGCCGTCGTCGAAGGAGGACGGCACGCCCAACTGGGCCAGGTGCGGGCTGGTGAGTTTGAGCGCTGGCGGCAGCCACTCGTGGAAGCTGTTCGGGTCCAGCAACAAGGCCAGGCGCTCACGCGCACTGCATTCGGCAAAAGAGATCATGGCTGGAGCTCCTGCACGGCCTGATCGAGCCGCAGGCTGACGACTGCGGGCGTGGCGCCCATGTCGTGGATGGACACCTGCACACCGGCCAGCGCATGACGCGCGTGAAAGTCGCGGACGACCGCAGCCCAGATCGCGCCGAAGCCGCGCGCGGAGGTCTCGACGTGGATGCGGCAGTCGTTGCCCGCCACCGGTTCAAGCAGCACCTCCAGGTTGCCGGATCCCACCACGCCCACCAGCACGGGCACAAAGCTGCCGGCCGGGCGAGTGCCGGGGAAGCTGTAGTCCAGGGTTTCGAGACCGGGTTGCATGCTGCGGGTCCTCACCAGTTGCGAAAGCGCTTCGGAGGCGCATACAGGCCGCCCGAGGCACGCACGAGGTCGCGCATGCTGCGGGCGGCGAGCAGATTGCGGTTGGCATCGCGCGGGTCGATGCCCAGGTCGGCCGGCCGGCGGATGACGCCGCGGTCGCGCAGGTTCTCCACCATGCGGGCGTCCCGCGCCAAGCCCACGGCCGTGTAGCCCGACACGCCGCGAATGGCCTGCTCCCGCTCTTCATCAGTGCGGCACAGCAGCAGGTTGGCAATGCCTTCCTCGGTGAGCACGTGGCTCACGTCCTCGCCGTAGATCATGATGGGCGGCAGCGCCATGTCGGCCTGCTCCTGCAGCGTCCACGCATCCAGGCGTTCAACGAAGGCGGGCTGCATGTGCTCGCGGAAGGTCTCCACCATCTGCACAACAAGCTTTTGGCCGCGGGGGGTGCCGGCAGCCCCCGCCCGGCCCGCGCGCGCCTCGCCGCCCGCCTTGAGCCAGGCGGGGCTGGCGTGTCGGCGGCCGCGGGCGTCGGCGCCCATGTTGGGCGCACCGCCGAAGCCCGTGATACGGCCCAGTGTGGCGGTGGAGCTGTTGCCCTGCAGATCCATCTGCAGCGTGGATCCGATGAACAGGTCGCAGGCGTAGTGGCCCGCAGCCTGGCAGAACGCGCGGTTGCTGCGCAGGCTGCCGTCGGCGCCAGTGAAGAAGACGTCCGAGCGGGCACGGATGTAGTCCTCCATGCCCAGCTCCGACCCGAAGGAATGCACGGACTGCACCCAGCCGGCTTCGATGGCCGGGATGAGGGCAGGGTGCGGGTTCAGCGCCCAGTGCTGGCAGATGCGGCCCTTCAGGCCTAGCGACTCGCCGTAAGTGGGCAGCAGCAGTTCAATGGCCGCCGTGTCGAAACCGATGCCATGGTTCAGGCGCTGCACGCCGTACTCGGCATAGATGCCCTTGATGGCCATCATGGCCATCAGCACCTGGATTTCGCTGATCTGGGCCGGGTCGCGGGTGAAGAGAGGCTCGACCAGGTTGGGGCGCGGCGCCGTCACAACAAAGTCCACCCAGTCGGCGGGGATGTCGATGCGGGGCAGGGTGTCGAGCACCTCGTTCACCTGGGCGATGACGATGCCGCCAGAGAAGGCCGTGGCCTCGACAATGGCGGGCGTGTCTTCGGTGTTGGGCCCGGTGTAGAGGTTGCCATGGCGGTCGGCCGCCTGGGCGGCGACCAGCGCCACCTTGGGCGTGAGGTCGACGAAGTAGCGGGCAAACAGCTCCAGGTAGGTGTGGATGGCACCGATCTCAATGCCCCCACTGCTGACCAGCCGCGCCAGGCGGGCGCCCTGCGGGCCGGAGAATGAGAAGTCCAGCCGGCGGGCAATGCCGCTCTCAAACACGTCCAGGTGGGCCGGGAGCGCCAGCACCGACTGCACCATGTGCAGGTCGTGGACGCGCTGCACATCCAGTTGCGTCAGCGCGTCCGCAAGGAAGTCGGCCTGCTTCTGGTTGTTGCCCTCGAGGCAGACGCGGTCGCCGGGTTGCAGCACTGCCTCGAGCAGGGCGACGGTGGCGTCCGTCGCCACATGCCGCCCGCGCAGACCGGGCCCAAGGGCGGTGGCGGCGCGGGCGAGGCGCTCGCGCCGTTCGCGGTCGCGCAAGTTCCAGGCGGGGGCGTTCATCGGTGGCTCCTCAATGCGCAGCTGCCAGCGGGCCCATGACCGCGTCCGGCAAGCCCGTGGCAATGCCCGGGAAGATGCAGATCAGCAGGACCGCCAACAGCATCAGCACGACGAACGGCAGCACGCCCCAGATGATGTCACGCAGCTCGATGTCGGGCGCGATGTTCTTGATGACGAAGATGTTCAGGCCAACCGGCGGGTGGATGAGGCCTGTCTCCATCACGATCGTCATCAGGATGCCGAACCAGATCAGATCGAACCCCGCAGCCTTGAGCGGCGGCAGGATGATGGGAGCGGTCATCAGGATGATGCTCACCGGCGGCAGGAAGAAGCCGAGCAGGATGACCATCAACAGCACCGCCGCCAGCAGCACCCACTTGGACAGCTGCATGCCCACGATCCACTCGGCGGCCGCCTGGCTGATGTGCAGGTAGCTCATCACATAGGAGAACAGCAGCGACATGCCGATGATGAACATCAGCATCGTCGACTCCTTCAGCGTGGACGTGAGGATGGGCGCCACGTCGCGCGGACGCCAGACGCCGTAGATGGTGGCGATCAGCAGCAGCGCCAGCAGGGCGCCCAGACCGGCCGTCTCCGAGGGCGTGGCAAAGCCTCCATACAGCGCCACCATCACGCCGATCAGCAGCAGCACAAAGGGCACCACGCGCGGCAGCATCTCGAATTTCTGGCGGCTGGTGAAGGTCTCCTGGGTGAGCAGCGCGGATGCAGCCCCACTGCGCCGGTATTCCGCCTCAGCCAGCGCATGCTCCTTGCGGTAACGCAGGGCGGCGTACACCGCGAACAGCACCACCAGCAGCACGCCGGGCATGATGCCGGCGAGGAACAGCCGCCCGAGCGACTGCTCGGCCGCGACGGCGTACAGAATCATCGTGATGGACGGCGGCAGCAGGATGCCCAGGGTGCCGCCTGCCGCGATGATGCCTGCCGCAAATCCAGGCGAGTAGCCGCGCTTGCGCATCTCCGGAATACCGGCGCTGCCGATGGCCGAGCAGGTGGCCGGGCTGGAGCCGGCCATGGCCGCGAACAGGGCGCAGGCGAACACGTTGGCAATGCCCAGGCCACCGGGGATGCGGCCCATCCACACATGCATGGCGGCGTACAGATCCTGGCCGGCACGCGACTTCCCGATGGCCGCACCCTTCAGGATAAACAGGGGAATGGACAGCAGCGTGATGCTGGCCATCTCCTCGTAGACGTTCTGCGTGACCGTGTCCAGCGCAGAGGCCGGCATGAAGATGGCCATGAAGAGAGTGGCGACACTGCCGAGCGCAAAGGCGATCGGCGCGCCGGAGAACATGAACAGCAGCGTGACGATGCCAAACAGCGTTCCGAGGACGAGCATGCTCATCGTGCGCCTCCTTGCGGATTGAAGAGGCTGTTCAGCCGTGCGGTCAGCTGCACGAGCAGCTGCAGCGTGAGCAGTGTCATGCCGGCGGCCATCAGGCCGTAGGGAATCCAGAGCGGCGGCGCCCAGGAGGAGGAGGTCGTCTGCCCTTCGGCCCAAGCCTCATGGAAGAGCGTCCAGGACTTCCATGCGAAGAAGCCGCAAAAGGCGGTGCACAGCAGGTCGACCAGCATCAGGCGCAGCTGGTTCAGGGCGCGCGGCAGCAGGCCCGCGACCGCCTCGATGCCCACGTGGCCCCGAAGCTGCTGCACGAAGGCGCCGCACAGGAAGGTGGCGCCGACGAGGCAGAACACCGCGGCCTCGTCCTGCCAGTCGGTGGAGGCCTTCATGACGTAGCGCGAGACCACGCTGTAGGTCAGCACGCAGGAGGCGACCAGCAAGGCCAGCATGCCCAGCACCACCATGGCGTGATTGATCCATTGCAGCAGGCGCGCCACCGGCATCAGCACGGCAGGCGTGTGGGGATCGATGCCGCCCACCGCTGGTTTGAGTTCGAAACCGTGGCTCATGGCGTTCTCAGAGCAGCTTCTGGGCGGCCTTGAGGATGGCGGCGCAGGACTCGTTTTTCTCGCCGAAATCCTTCCACGCGGTGTCGCGCGCGATGGTCTGCCACTTCTTGAGCGTGGGCTCGTCCATGTCGTAGACCTTGGCGTAGATGGTGGCGGCCGCCTGGTCATCCGCCTTGGCGGCGTCGCGCGCGAAGACTTCCATCTCGGCACCGACGGCCATGATGACGTCCTGCTGTGCCTTGGGCAGCTTGTTGAAGACCTCCTTGGAGATCATCAGCGGCTCCAGCATGAACCAATAAGTGCGCTGGCGGCCCGAGGTCAGGTGCTTGGCAATCTCCTCCAGCTTGAAGGACATGAAGCTTGTGGAGGACGTCATGGCGGCGTCCATCGCGCCGGTCTGCATGGCAGCGTAGATCTCGTTGGACGGCAGTGTGATGACGGAGGCGCCCGCGCTTTTGAGCATCATGTCCATCTCGCGGCTCCCACCGCGGACTTTCAGCCCCTTGGCGTCGTCGGGCGTGACGAGCGGACGGGCACGGCTGGCCACGCCGCCGGCCTGCCAGACCCAGCTGACGATCATGACGCCCTTGTCGTCCAGGACCTTGGACAGCAGCTTGCCCACTTCGGCCGTCTTCCAGGCGGCGCCCTGCTCGTAGCTGGGCACCAGGGCCGGCATGAGGCCGGCATTCGTCTCGGCGACTTCGCCGCCGGCGTAGGACAGGGGCACCAGGCTCATGTCGAGCGCGCCCTTGCGCATGGCGGAGAACTGGGCGTTGGTCTTCATGAGCGAAGAGCCGGGGTACACCGAAGCCTTCAAGGCCCCGCTGGTGCGCTTCTCCACCTCGGCGGCGAACCGGCGGCAGAGCCGGTCACGGAAGTCGCCCTCGGTGAGCGTGCCGCTCGGGAACTGGTGCGAGATCTTGAGCGCCCCGGCCTGGGCCCAGGCGGTGGGCAGGCAACTGGCGGCAGCGGTGGTGGCCAGCCACTGGCGGCGGGTGAGGTTCATGGCTTGTCTCCGGGGTCCGCCTTGTGGTGGCGGTCTGCGGCGCAGTGTCAAAGCGCCGTCGGGGACGATCAATCAACCTCTATCGGCGACCATTACGCTGGGCGCAACGATCGTGGGTTAACCCTGAGCCGCCGGGTGTTCAGCCGAGTAGCTCCGGCAAGCGGCCAGCAGCGACAGCAGGTTGGGGTCGCGCTCGCGGGTACGCAGAAAACTGACGCTGATCTTCTGCCGCATGTGGAATGCGGGCAGGAGCGGCACGAGGCACACATTGCGCGGCAGCACACTGCGGATCCGGCCAGGCAACAGCGTGCAGCCGATGCTGCCGCCGACCAGGTTCATCAATGAAAAGATGTCATTGGTCGTCATCACCACGTTGGGCTCGAAGCCAGCGACGCGGAAGGCGTCCCGGAAGCGGTCATACGTGACGTAACCTTCGTTGAGCGATACGAATCGCTCGTCGCTGCACTGCGCCAAGTCGATCTGGGACTGAGCCGCGTACGATGAATGGACAGGCGCAGCAAAGAAGATCTCGTCTTCAAACAACAATTGCGACTCAATGTCTGCGGCACCCTCGGGTTGCCCCATCACCGCCGCGTCCAATTCACCGTCGCGCAGCTTGCGCAACAACTCATGGTTGGAACCCAGCACAAGCTCGGTTTGAATGTCGGGCTTGCGCAGACGAAGCGCCATGATCAGCGCCGGCACGGTCCCGCTGGTGAGTGAGTACAGTGAGCCGATGCGGATCCGGTCTGCCGCATAGCCGGCGATCTCCCGGGTGGAGCGGATGCCTTGCGCCATGGTCTGCAGCACCTCGCGGGCCACGTCAGCCAGGGCATGTGCGGCATCGTTGGGCTGGAGGTTGCGTCCTTCCAGACGGAACAAGCTGCAGCGGGTGCCTGTTTCAAGGGAATGGAGGGCGCGGTGCACGCTGACCGCGCTGACCCCCAGTGCGTCAGCCGCTCGAGCCAGGCTGCCTGCCTCCAAGAAAGCCAGCAGGATCTCCAATTTGCGGAAGGTAATCTCTTCGTCGATGCGGGCGACCATACGTGGGATCTTAGCGTTGGCGGGCGAGGGTGCTGGGCGCTGGGTGCCCCGCTCCAGCGGAGCATGGCGTGGCTGGAGTGCAGCACGCGCAGGCACCGGCGCAGGGACTGGCGCAGGGACTGGCGCAACTGACTCAGCACCTGCGTGGCGCACAGCGGCGGCAGGGCTGGCATCATGGATGCCCACTGGCGGCCAAGTCGGCTGCTCCCGCTCCCGCCAACTTGAGGCATCCACGCCCCATCGATCCATGGCTTTCCCAATTGACCGAACCGCGTGGTCTGCGTCTAGCCAACGCTCTAGCGGGCAGTACGACGAAGGCGCTACAGAATATGAAGGCATCGCCTGCAAATGCAGGAGGTGCGAGTGTTCATTCGTCCTGACTCCCGAACGGCAGAAGATCGCTTACGAAGTTGAGAAGAAGCACGTTGCGTGGGTGCCGAAGTTCTGCGGTCGCTGTCAAAGCGAGTTCCAAACGCTCAGCGAAAGCGCCCGCGGCTTTCAAGCTCAATGGAACACAAGCCAGGCCTCGCTGAGTTCCAGCGAAACATTCCTTCAGGAGTGGCTCGTCGTTCTTCAGGCAATCAGTCCCTACTGGGGCTCAAACGCAATGTGCGTGCATGTCGAACGGTTGCTTGCGGAACAGGCGCATCGAGGGCCAGCGCCACTCAGTTGAGCTCCTACAGCCCCATTCTCGCCGACCCACCCAAGGCACGGTCAGATCAGCACTATGGAACATAGACCATGTGGATGGCGAAACGAATGCCGCTCGCGGACTCAGTGATCCGGCCTTGAAGGACAAGATCGCTCTGCCCTTCCTCTTCCGTCCACAGGTCGACCAACACGTCCCAGAAACTGCCTTGCCATTGCGCCACCGACGTCTGCCATGTTTCTTCAGGCAGCTCGAGGAGTGTGGCGCCGTAATCCGCAATAGAGTCGCGAATATGCTCCGCCGTCTCCGGCGAGACAGGGGCGACACCGGCGACCCCTTCTGCAAGGCCATAGTCACCGCCGACAAAGCGCTGCACGACCTCGCAAAGCATGGGTCGCCATGCCGCGGCAATCGGATGCTCACGGCTTTCGTCTTTGACGGCCTCGGGAGTCTCGGGGATAGGGCTCTTCACTGCTTTCACCGTTTCGTTGGCGCTGCCGCGAATGTGCGGGGTTCAAAGCTTAACGCCAGCCGCCCGCACACCCGCGCGCCCTAACTCCCGAACTCCCGATCAGTTGAAGCTCGGCGCCCCACTGTCCGCGCTGATCAGCGTCTTGGCCTTGAAGTCGATCACAAAGTGCCCGCTCGGCTTGCCCGAACCCAGACCCTTCAGAATGGCGAAAACCTGCTTGAACTGATCCTGGAACGCCACCGGCACGGCGTTCTGGTCAGAGAGCTTGTCGCCGATCTTCACCGGCTGGACCGGCGCCGCCGGGAAGGCACTCATGAGCAGCTTGTACTGCTTGACGCGCTCGACGCCCATGTCGCGCAGGGAAAGCTCGCCCGCGTAGACCGTGCGGTGGAAATCACCGTGGAACTCATAGGCCGTGACCTTAGCCATGGCGTCGAAATCCACGCCCGCCGCGGTGGCGAGTTGGCGGGCCTTGGCGGTGGCCGTGGCCCAGTCCGCCGCCAGCTGTCCGGCCGCGGCCGGTGCACCCGCGGACGTGCCGGTGGCATAACAGGCGGCCGTCAGCGGCACCACGCCTGCCTGGTCCTTGAGTTGCGCCACGGTGACCGACGTCTGCAGCTGCGTCATCGTCAGCATCTGCGCCAGGTTCAGGCTGGTGGCGGCTTCTTTCATCTCGCACGGCCAGTACTCGTCCATGAAGCGCAGCCGCGACAGCTCACCGAAATAGAACCGCGTGAAGTCCCCGTAGCTGGTCGTGTCCAGCACCGCATGGTTCCAGCGCTTGGCCACATCGGCCGGGGCGGCGCTCGATTGCAGGTACTTGTATTCCGTCTCGTAATGCGGGAACAGTTCCTTGAACCGGGGCACGTTGTTCAACGCGATCGTCTGCACATCCACCGTGTCCGCCGTCTGGTAGGTCACGATCTTGTATGCCGCGCCATACACCGCCAGCGACGGCGACTGCACATTCACCAGGTAATTGCCCGACGCATCGGTGAGATCGTTGGTGCCATTGAAATGCATATGGCCACCGATGTGCAGCCGCAAGCCGGTGGCGGCCACGGCCGCGGTCGTCGCGGCCTCAGGCACACGCGCCGTCTGGAAGGCGCCCGACTTGAAGACGGCCTTCATCGCATTCGTCTGGTTGGCATAGAAGTCCATGGTCGGGTAGTGCGAGAACGCCATGAGCTGTTTGCCCTGCGCTTTCGCCCGCGCACTCACCGACTGGATCCATTCCATCAGGTGACGCTTGTGGGTCAGCACCTTGTTCCAACCCGCATTGCCGGCGCCGTCGAATCCCTTGAAGCTCTTGGGATTGGTCGGGTCGAACCGGGCATTGGGCAGGTAGACGTTCGCGTCGATGCTCAGCAGCCACACGCCCCTGACCGGCTCCACCAGATAGCTGGCGTCCATCACCGAGCTGCACTTTGTGTAGGCCTTGCCCAGAGCTGCCTCACCGGCCGCCTTGTAGGCACCGCCTTCCCCTTCGGCGCACAGCTCGAATTGGCGATTGGCGGCTGCGGCGCTCTTCTGGGCCTCAGCCAATGAATACTTGCCATCGGGATAACGGCTGAACGGCGTTTCCCAATGCAGGTCGGACGCCTGCGGCATGTAGCCGAAATCGGCCAGTTTGGCGATGAGGGCCTCGTAGCCCAGTTCCTTGAGCTGATCGGTGCAGGCCACCGTCGGATCCCCCGACTTGCAGCCGGCATTACCCGTGGCATAGACCTTCTGCTCCTTGCCCTCACGGGTCAGAAAGTCGTTCTTGCCGGCTTCGTCGTCGTCATAGGGCTCGTTGGGATCATGATTGCCCGGCGCAATGAAGAAGCGCATGCCCTTGGCCTGGTACTCCTTGAGGATGGCCGCAATGCCGTCGATGTTGACCGGCTGCGCATCGTCGGAAAAGTCCCCCGGCAGCGCGACCAGCCGCACGCCCTTGGCGAAGGCGTCGTCCAGCGCGGCACGGAAGGCGAAGTAGTTTTCGTTGAACAGGCGCGTCGAGGTCAACTGCGCGTACATGGTGCGGATCGTCGCGTTCTTGCTGTCCGAGGTGGGGATGCCGGTGTAGGCGGTGGTCTTGAAATCACCGTAGACATCTTCGAAATGGACGTCGGTCATGAACGCCACAGGCGTTGAGAACGCGGCGGGTGGGGCACTCGGCTCGCTGCTCTTGGAGTCACTATTGCAGCCGGCCAGCGAGGCGGCAGCCAGGGCCGTCAGTGCGGCCAGACGGGAGGTGGAGAGCATGTGAAAGCGCTTGCCAAGTGGAAAGCGCGGATGCTCGGCGGATGGCGTGACGCGGCCATGACAGGACCAGGGCGCGCCGATGACATCCAGCTCCCGTGCCACCCGCCCCGCGCACTGGCATTCACTCAGCGCCCTCAAGGGCGAGCCAGCTGACTCGCCAAACGCTCAACCCTGCCCCTGCCACCCCCTCACGACCGTCCAAACCGCCATCGCCATGAGCAGGAGACCCACGCCCCGGCCCAGCATCACCTGCGAGCGGCCATGACGCGCCAGCGCCTGCTGGAGGCCCGCGGCGCCCAGCGCCACGCCGCCATACACCAGCACCTGGGTGACGGCAGTAATGGCCGCCAACGCGATGGCCTGGCCCGCAAGGGCGCCGCGGTCCACGCGAATGAATTGCGGGAACACAGCCACCATGAACAGGTAGGCCTTGGGGTTCAGCAGGCAGGTGGCGACAGCGCGGCCAAACACCTGGCGCAGCGGCCTCACCGGCGCCCCGGCCACTGTGCCCAGCGCGCTGGCTCCACGCCATAGCCCCCAGCCCACCCAGCCCAGGTACAGCGCACCGGCCAGCAGCAGGGCGTTGAACAGCAGCGGTGCGCGCAGCAGCAACAGACCCAATCCCAGCGTACCCAGCGCCACATGGACCAGCCCACCGGTCACGATGCCCGCCAGCGCCGCCACCCCGCCGCGCCCGCCGCTGGCCAGGGTGCTGGCCAGCACAAAAGCCATGTCCAGACCGGGAAGCAGGATGATGCCGGCCACCAGCACGGCGTAGAGCCACAGCGGGCTGGCAGGGTCGACAAGATGAAGTGGCATGGCGGTGACTGCAAAGGTTGATCAAGGCGACCATCGTGCCGTTTCATACACGACAACCTCTGTCATGTTTAGACTCTGACGATGCTCGCCAGTCGTCTGTTGTCCATTCTGATGCTGCTGCAGGCCCGCGGCCGCATGACGTCCGTCGCACTGGCCGAGGCGTTGCAGGTCTCCACCCGCACCATCCTGCGGGACGTGGACGCGCTGTCCGCTGCAGGCGTGCCGCTGTGGGCCGACCGCGGCCGCCAGGGCGGCATCCAGCTTCAACCCGGCTGGCACACCCAGCTCACCGGGCTCACGGCCCCTGAGGCGCAGGCGCTGCTGCTGGCCGGCCTGCCCGGGCCGGCGGCCGAACTGGGGCTGGGCGCGGCGGCCGCTTCCGCCCGCCGCAAGATGGTGGCCAGTCTGCCCAGTCACTGGCGCGACCAGGCCGAGCAAGTGGGCCAGCGCCTGCACCTGGACCCGGTGGATTGGTACCGCGCGCCCGACGCGCCGCAGTTCCTGCGCGAGGTGGCCGATGCGGTGTGGCGCAGCGAACGCATCGTCGTGGACTACGAACGATGGCAAGGCCAGGTGCGCAGGACCCTGGAGCCACTGGGTCTGGTGCTCAAGGCTGGTGCCTGGTATGTGGTTGCGCGCAGCGCAGGGAGTCCGCAACCACGCACCTACCGGCTGGCCAGCCTGCGCACCTTGGCCTTCACCGGCCACGTTTTCACGCGGCCACGCGCCTTCAGCCTCGCTGAACACTGGCAGGCCTCCGCAAGGCGCTTCGAGGCGAGCCTGCGCGGCATGCCCGCACGGTTGCGTGTGTCGCCGCGTGCGCTGAGCTGGTTGGCCAACTCCCGGCTTCCAGCCACGCCCGTGACAGCCGCGTCTACGTCTACATCCACGTGTACGCCAGTGCCTGCGCCCACGCGCGCGCAGGCCGATTGGCAAACGGTGGACGTGGCGCTGGAATCGGTGGAGCAGGGCGCACGCCAACTGCTGGGCTTTGGCGCCGAGGTGGAAGTGCTGTCCCCGCCCGAATTGCGCGCCGAACTCCAGCAGCAATTGGCCGCGCTGCAGCGGCTGTACCGTCAGCGCCGCCCCGCCGCTCCATTGTCACCACCCGAAGCTTCCTAGCAGCGCCCGAAGCACCCGCAACAGCCCGTTGCAATGCCGCCCGCTTCCAGGGACGAAAAACAGGGTTTGCCCTGACCGAGACAGGTGAAACCGCTTTCAGAATTTCCCGATCCTCACCCCCGGGAAATGCCATGAACCTGCCTGTCCGCTTCCGCCCTCATTTGCTCATTGCCGCACTCGCCCTTAGCAGCGTCGCGGGTGCCGCCGTCGCCCAGACCAAGGTCGTGGGCTACATCCCGTCTTACAAAGGAATGAGAGCCGTCGCGGACCGCACCGACCTGAGCAAACTCACCCACATCAACATCGCCTTCGCCAATCCATCGGCCAATGGCAGTTTCCTCAGCGGCGGCAATCCGGTCTGCATGGACTCCGCCACCGGTGGCGACATCAGCTACGTCGTGCAGAAGGCCCACGCCGCGGGTGCGAAGGTGCTGGTGTCCTTGGCCGGCGGCGTCATCCCGGGGTGCTCGGGCAACTGGCAGACGCTGCTGCAATCCGGCAACCGCGCCAACCTGGTCAACAACCTCGCGCAGTTCGTCAACACCTTCGGGCTGGACGGCGTGGACGTCGACCTGGAAGGTGCGCTGCTGACTTCCATCGACAGGGCCGGCAACTACACCCCCTTCATCCAGAACCTGCGCAGCGCCCTGCCCGGCAAGCTGATCACGGCGGCCACGGCCACCTATGAGGGCGGCATGGTGCCGGTGTCCTCATTGCCGTATTTCGACTTCGTCACGCTGATGTCCTACGACGCGGTCGGACCCAGCTGGGGCTCCGTCGGCACGGAACATTCCACCTACGCCATGGCGCAGAGCCACATCGCCACCTGGCAGGCGCGCGGGCTTCCCAAAGAGAAGCTGGTGCTGGGCGTGCCCTTCTACGGATACGGCTTCAATGGCTACGCCTCGGACTACGGCTTCAATGACATCGTTGCCCAGTTCGGCGCCGCCGCGGCCCAGAAAGATCTGATCGGCACGCTCTGCGCGTCCTGCGGCTACATCACCTACAACGGCATTCCCACCATCAAGGCGAAGACGCGTCTGGCGCTGCAGCAGGGCTCGGGCGTGATGATCTGGGAGCTGTCGCAGGACGGCACCGGGGCCAACAGCCTGCTCGCGGCGATTCGCTCCGAGATCGGCACGCCGCCGCCCTCGGGCAGTTCCCGTCTGATCGAAGCGGAGAGCTTCACCAACCAGAGCGGCGTGCAGACCGAAGCCTGCGTGGAAGGCGGCCTCAATGTCGGCTGGATCGATGCGGGCGACTGGATGGTCTACGGCAACGTCAACTTCCCGACCAGCGGGTCCTACAAGGTCGAATACCGCGTGGCCAGCCCGAGCGGCTCCAAGCTGTCGCTCGACCTCAATGCCGGCTCCATTCAACTGGGCCAGGTGTCCATTCCAGCCACCGGCGGCTGGCAGAACTGGACCACCGTCTCGCACACCGTGAACGTCAACGCCGGCACTTACAACCTGGGTATCTATGCGCCCACCGGCGGGTGGAATCTGAACTGGGTGCGCGTCACCAAGCTCTGAGGCTTTTAGCCGGCGAGGGCCAGCGCTGTGGCCTTCGCTCGCAGACGCTGTTTGCGATAAATCGCAAGAATGTCGCAGATGGACCCCGATTGGGATCCGTCTGCGCCGGGACGGGCGTGCCAGCCCGCCACAATTTCAGAGACACAACAACGGCTTGTCTCTGAGGAATGGACAACAAGGCTTCCGACCCCAAGCGCCGCCGGGCTGGCGCTCCCGCCTCCAGCGGCCCCCTTCATCAGATCGTCTCGAAGATTGGGGCATGGTTCGGCGCCACTTCACGTAGCCAGCGCGAACCCTTGGTCCAGCCGGGGCCCGCCCAACCGGACCGTGCCCAGTTGCTCCGAAAGACACGCGCACTGCATGCCATGCGCATTCAGCACATGGCCGCCGAAGAGCTGGCGGCGCTTCAGTATCCGCTGCAGCCCTGGATGACGCCGGACGAGCCTTTGCGGCAGATCATCGAGCAGCAGGGTCGTCTGGTGAAGGAAGGCCGGGTGATCTGGGCGGCGCTGGTCCAGGCCAACAGCAGTCTCTTCGTCCCGGGGCCTTCTGACAGCGCAGCCATGATCGTGCATTCGGCGGATGCCTACTTCGACGACCATCCGCAAGAGCTGCTGCGAATCGCCGACGCCATCTTCGCGCTCAAGGACAAGCCGCAGGACGACGCCGACCTGGCCGAGGCCTCGCGCCGGGTCACTGATGAGATGAGTCGCGAAATGTCAGAACCGCTGCCCCGCGGTCTGTTGGCCCGCCATTCTTTGATGACCAGCACCATTCTGGTGTTTCGCATGCATCTGCCGGCGCGTGTCTTGTCTCACCGGCTGCTGCCGCTGCTGACGCACCCCGCAACCCCTGCGACATTGATTCTTCCCACCTGTTTCTGGCCGGAAGAGCTGGTCGCGATGTGGAATGGGCGGCAGCTTTGAACCTCACCGCCTCATGACGACGCCTCAAAGCGCTTCCCCCTTTCGCAGAACGCGGGGCCTTCTCATCAGCCTTTCCGCCACGCTCGCGCCTCTGATGGCCCTGGCCTCCGACGGGGTCTCCGAGCCAAGTTCATCAGAGATTCGCGCCTTCTGCGAGCAGCCCATCGCTGCACGTGTGCGCATCTCCGGCGTGGGGGTGAACACGCCCGAGCCGCCTTGCGAGGCGGGCGTAGATCCGAAGACCTGCCGGGCTGTGGTGGCGGACGTGGTGGTGCTGGAGAGTCTGCCCTCCACCGAAGGGACACCCGGTCTTGAGGTGCGGCCTGCTCATCCCCGGCATCATTTTGAAGGGCGCTTTCTCTTTCGCGTGCTCCCCCCGCACGATGGGGCCGACACCGCGCCGCCGCTGAACCTGGTCGGCGTCACTGCGCTGATGTCAGCGCCTTCAAGACCTGGAAACACCAGCACGCCGGGACAGCCTCGCCCCCTGGCCACGTTCCTGCGCGAGACGTCCACCGCGACCACGGATCTCGACACACTATGCAAGCCCTACCGCCACTGGCGCGGCCTGCGCAGCACCGGCTTGCCCGACGAACTGTCCGGCCGTTTCGCGGCTCGGCTTGAAAACCCGGTCGCTCTCGGACGTCGGCTGTCCGCCCTCATCCGCGAGACGCCTCCCTCGGTGGCCGACATCGAACAGTTGCTGGGCACGCGTATGGTCGAGGTGAACCCGGCCTCTGCCGCCCAGAGTTCGCGGAGCACCGTGGCACGGCTGTCCAAGATCTGGATTCGGGTGGCGCGCCATGAATACAAGGAGCGCCAGGGTTCATCGGGTGTGATGATGGACATCGCGATCTCGGCGCCTTTTGCGGCCACACGCGCCTCACCGTGGTGGCTGAGTGATCCGTCCGACACCGAGCCGGCGCCCCAACACTGCGTCACGTCCGACATGGTGGTGAATGCGTTGGATGCGGGCTGGGCGTTTTCCCCTGTGTCGCTGCCCTACCGGGGGCGCTTCTCTCGCAACTTCCCCCAGTACAGCGTCATGTTCGAGTTCTCACCGCCTTACATCGCCGCGGAAGAGGTGCGACGCTCCGGGGTCTCGCAGAGGTGCATCCATGAGATGCGGGTTTACTACTTCACTCACGAGGCCAACTGACATGCCGCTGCTCCATCACGTTCCGCGTGCCTGGGCTTGGGCTTGGGCGATGCTCTTCGCCTCCGGTGCGGCCCTGTCCACCGCAGCCAAGTCTCCTGCGCTCCCGAAGGACGTGACCTGGGCCTGTCAGCAGCCGGAGGTCGCGCATGTGAGACTGCTGCAGGTCATGGTGCAGGAACCGCAGGCGCCGTGCGTGGCCATCGGCGCCGCACCCGACCACTGCAATGTCGTGAAGGCCCGTGCCACGATCCTGGACGCCCTGCCCATGGTGGGCGCCTCTGCGGGACTGGCCCGGAGGCTGCGTTTCAACCGCTCAGTCCCCGATGAACTGGAGGTCCTGCTGACGTCCCGGGATGGCCAGACGGTCCGCCCGCTCCCCTTCGAGGCCGTGAATACGCAAGGGCTTCTGGCACTCCAGACCGTGCCCGCCCTGACAGCAGCCTCGGAAGGCGTCCTGCCCGACGGTGTGTTCATTCCTCTGCAGTCGGGAATCGAGGTCGACCTCGACCAGCTGTGTCGGCCCATCCGCCACTGGAGCGGCCAGAAGCAACCGCCGCTACCGGAGCAACTTCCCGGGTCCTTTCCCGCACGCACCGAGGACGTGACGGCGCTCGCTCGGCGCATGGCGGCGCTTGTCCGGGCGACGCCTCCGGATGTCGCGTCGCTTGAGCGTGCTTTCGGCAGTCGCCTGCTTGCCGTGCGTCCGGCCACGGATGAGCAGGCCGATGAACGCGGCCTGGCGCGACTGCAGGCCAGTTGGGTCGGGATCCAGCGCAAGACCTGGCTGAGCGCCCGGGGCCTCACCACGCGGCTGATACTGAGCTTGACGCCCCCTCATGCGAAGGACCGCCAGGTGCCGTGGTGGGACAAAGATCGCGGCGACACCGCGCACACGCTGGGCAACTGCGTGACACCTTCGATGGTGATGAAGGCGCTGGAGGAGCAGTGGCCGATGGAACGACGCGGTCCCCCGTATGACCTGCTTTTCGAGAACGCCTATCCGCATTACAAGGTGCGCATCGGTTTCATGCCGCACTTGCTGGTGTCACCGGGTCCCTACGCGCAGCGCAACCTGACGGATCAGTGTCTGGATGACATGTCCGTGGAATTTGAACCGCGGTGACGCCACTCCATCCCGCATGCCCGTCAATCCGGCATGAGGGCTTCCCGGCTCGACACCGTCACCCGGCGCGCCAGCGCGCTCAACGCAATCGCATGAATCATCGGGCTGACCGTCGCGCAGGCTTCACCGATCACCGTCACCTTGCCATAGGTCACCGCCTGCGGAGAGAGCGCCGTGTGCGTCACGCAGTTCTGCGTCATCATGCCGCACAGCCACAACTCCTCGGCATTGAGCGCTTGCAGCGTCGCATGCAGTGCGGTCTCGTCAAAGGCATCTGCAAAGTGCTTCACCACGACGGGTGCTTCGGGCGCGGCACCCAGCACCTCGGGGTGAATGTCCACGCCCGGCGTGCCCGCATTGAAGAATGGAGCCGTCCCACTCACCGGTCGGGCGATGTGCTGGATGTGCACCACCGGAATGCCTCGCTGCTTCGCGCGCTGGATGGCTTTGACAGCATTCCCGAGCGCGGCCTCGGTCCCTGCCAGCGGGAAGGCGCCGCCCGGAAAATAGTCGTTCTGCAGGTCGATGACGATCAGGACGGGTTGGCCCATGCGCAGTGCTCCTAGGTGTCTGGATCCCGCATTATTGGACAGCCTGAAAGACCTTCCTCCCCCAGGTCAGCAGCCAGGGCACGGCTCACCCCCCGAACCGGAACTCCGGATACAGGCTCATCCCGCCATCCACAAACAGGGTGGTGCCCACCACATAGTCCGCCGCATCGCTGGCCAGCCAGACCGCTGCCTGGGCCACGTCGTTCACCTCACCCACGCGGCCATACGGAATCATGGTGAGCAGCTTCTCCCTTGCCTGCGGGTCCTGCACCGCGTCTTCATTGATCGCCGTGGCAATGGCCCCAGGGGCGATGGCATTGACGCGGATCCGCTCTCCGGCCACTTCCTGCGCCAGCGTGCGCATGAATAGATCCACCCCGCCCTTGGACGCCGCATAGTTGGCATGCCCGGCCCACGGGATGAGCTGGTGCACCGAGCTCATGTGGATGATCTTGCCCAGCGCCCGTCCCGCTTCCGGCACCCGCTCCTGCTTGCGGAACTGCTGCACCGCGGCGCGGGCGCAGAGGAACTGGCCGGTGAGGTTGGTGTTGATCACTGCGTTCCATTGCTCCAGCGTCATCTCGCCAATCGGCGCGTCCCGCTGCACGCCGGAGTTGGCCACCAGAATGTCCACGCGGCCAAAGGCTGTCACCGCCTCATCGAAGAGGCGCTGCACCTCCGCCTCCTGGCCCACGTCCGCCTTCACCGCCAGTGCCTGGCCGCCCGACTCGCGAATCCGGGCCACCAGCGCCTGCGCCGGCTCGGCCTGCGAGTGGTAGTTCACCACCACCGAAGCGCCCGCCTGCGCCATGGCTTCTGCAACGGCATGGCCAATGCCGGAACTCGCGCCCGTGACCAGCGCCACCTGCTGCTTCAAGACATGCTCTCGGTCCATGGAAGTCTCCAGACAATTGCGTTGAGAAAGGAACGGCGAAGCGCATCGCCGCGGTCGTGGTGTCGCCGCCAGGCCATCCGCGTTCACCACTGAGGCTTGCGCCCGTCGATGGCGCGATCCAGCGCATAGGCGGCGCTGATCAGGGCCAGATGCGTCAGCGCCTGCGGGAAGTTGCCCAGATGCTCGCCGCCCCGCCCAATTTCTTCGGCGTACAACCCGAGGTGATTGGCGTAGGTCAGCAGCTTGTCGAAATACAGCCGCGCTTCGTCCACCCGTCCGGCCCGCGCCAGACATTCGACATACCAGAAGGAGCAGGCGGTGAAGGTGCCTTCCTGCCCTTTCAGGCCGTCCAGGTTGGCGGCGCCGTCCTTGTCCGTGGTGGCGTAGCGCGCCACCAGACCGTCCACCGACAGCTCCCGCCCCACGGCATCCAGGGTGGACCGCCAGCGCGGGTCGCTGGAGCTGATGAACTTCACCATCGGCATGAGCAGCACCACCGCATCCAGCCGGTCCGAGCCGCGGTACTGCACAAACGCCTGTTTGCCCTCATGCCAGAACTCGTTGAGGATCTGTGACGCGATGGCATCGCGGGTCTCCACCCACAGCGCCAGCGGCGCAGGCCGCGCATACCGCCGCGACATGCGCAGCGCCCGGTCCAGCGCCACCCAGCTCATCAGCCGTCCGGACAAAAAATCCCGCCGCTCGCCGCGCATCTCCCAGATGCCGTCGTCGGGCTGGTCCCAGTGCTCGCACAGCCAGTCAATCCGCTGGGCCAATCGGGTCCAGATGTCGATGGAGGGGGCCGGGCCATGCTTGTCGGCCAGGTACATGGCGTCCACCAACTCACCCACCACATCCAGCTGCAGTTGATCCGACGCCGCATTGCCAACGCGCACCGGACGAGAACCACGGTAGCCGGCCAGGTGGGTCAATTCAACCTCCTGACCGATGGCGCTGCCGTCCACGGCGTAGAGCACCGGCGGCAGGGCCTGCATGTCCTGCTCGTCGGCGCGGCCCTTGGTCCAGTCGATGAAGCGGTCGGCTTCGTCGGTATAGCCCAGCCGCATCAGCGCATACACGGTGAAGGCCGCATCGCGGATCCAGCAGTAGCGGTAGTCCCAGTTGCGCTCGCCACCCACCTGCTCCGGCAGTCCGAAGGTGGCCGCGCCGATGATGGCGCCGTGCTCGGCGGAACTCAGCAGCTTCAGCGCCAGGGCCGATCGCTGCACGACTTCGCGCCAGCGTCCCCGGTAGACGGACTGCTGGCTCCAGCGCTCCCAGAATGTCACGGTCTGTGTGAAGGAGGTCTGCAGGAACCCGGTCAGGTCGTCGCCGCTGGGCTGCTCCTTCGCACACTCGAGCACAAAGCCCGCCTCCTCACCGGCCTTCAATGCCAGGCTCGTCCCGACGGCAGCGCCGCTCATCTGCAACGGCACGGTGCTGCGCAGCCGCATGGGGGCGCCCTCGCCGTCCATGGTGAAGGTGGCTGTCTGCCCGCCCGCGTCCAGCGCCGCTTGGCAGTCGGCCCGGGCGTAGTCGAAACGCGGCTCGCAATGCACACGCAGGCTGGCGGTTCCGCGCACGCAGCGCACGCGCCGCACCAGCGCGCTGTGCGGACTGTTGTCGCCGGCCGGCATGTAGTCGGTCACCTCCACCATGCCCGCATCGCTCATGAAGCGGGTCACCAGCACGTTGGTGTCGGGCAGGTACATCTGGCGGCTGCGCATCTCGGCGCCATCGGCCGGGCGGATTGAAAAATACCCACCGCGCTGATCGTCCAGCAAGGACAGGAACACGCTGGGCGAGTCAAAACGCGGGAAGCAGAAAAAATCGACCGTCCCGTCGCTGCACACCAAGGCCGTGGTGCGCAAGTTACCGATCACGCCATGCGATTCAATGTCCGGATAGCTCATGAGGAGGGGCAAGGAGGGCGACGCTGCCTCCCTGGCACACCACGGTCCCGCCCCTGCCGGCTACGAAGCGCTGGCACTCGCCCAAAGATTGCCGCATTTCAGGGCGGTGGGTCTGTCACCGCAGTAACGGCGCTTGCCGCCCGCCCCTGTACTGGCACCCGCACAATCCACCGCGCTGCCACTCCAACGACCTGCGATGTCCCGTCTCCCCGGCCTTGATCTGCTCCGTGCCCTTGCGGTGGTGTGGGTGATGCTGTTTCACTCCTTCCTCGTCGGCGGTCTGGGCGAGGACTTCGCCTGGCTCTCCCGCTTCGGCTGGGCCGGGGTGGACCTGTTTTTTGTCCTCAGTGGCTTTCTGATCGGCCACCAGTGGCTCACGCCGCTGTCCCAGGGGGAAGCGCCACGCTTCGGCGCCTTTTATGCCCGCCGGGCGTGGCGCGTGCTGCCGGCTTTTCTGGTCGTGCTGGCCGTCTATGTCGCCTTCCCCGCCTGGCGCGAGGCCCCGGGCCTGCAGCCCTGGTGGCAGTTCGCCACGTTCACCGTCAACCTGCTGATCGATTACGGCAGCAACCAGGCCTTCTCCCATGCGTGGTCGCTGTGCGTGGAGGAGCATTTCTATCTGGTGTTTCCGGTGCTGGCGCTGGCCTTGTCCCGCGGGGCCACGGTGACGCGCACGTTGTGCGTCTGCCTCGGCTTGGCAGTGGGCGGCGTCGCGCTGCGCACGGGGATCTGGCTGATGGATGATGCCGCGGCGCCGTCTCGAGCTTGGTATGTGGAAGACCTGTACTACCCAACCTGGACCCGGCTGGACGGGCTGCTGGCCGGCGTGGGCCTGGCGCTGGTGAAGGTGTGGCGCCCCGCCTGGTGGGCCGCGATGATGCAGCGCGGGACGGCGGCCCTGCTGCTGGGCCTGGCGCTTGTTGCCGCCGCGCTCTGGCTGTTCCGCGACCGCACCGGGCTGGCGGCCAATTCGGTGGGCTGGCCGCTGCTGTCCCTGGGGATGGCCGGCCTCGTGGTCGCCGGTGCGAGCCCGCGCAGCTGGATCGGCCGATGGACCCTGCCCGGCATGGGCTGGATGGCCGCCCTCTCCTACAGCCTCTATCTGAGCCACAAGCTGGTGATGCATGCGGTGGATCAGTCCTTGCCCGCGACGGTCACCGGCCTGTGGCGCTTCGGCGTGTTCGCCCTGGCCATCCTGGCGGTGGGCGCCGCGTTGCACTACCTCGTGGAGCGTCCGGGCCTGCAATGGCGGGACCGGTCGGCCAGACGCCGTGATCTAGTTTTCCATAACGCTGTGCGTTAGCGTCATGGAGGCTTCATTTGGCGCCGGAAACGGGCGATAACCAGGGTTGGTTGATCCGCACCTGGCCGCCCGCACGGTGGTCGTGAAATCGTCATGAAGCTCCGCACCCGCATCCTGCTCCTGTGTCTGGCCGCCCTCCTGGGCATGGTGGTTCTGGCGGTGGTGTCCCTCACCACGCTGCGTCAGACCATGATGAAGGAGCGGGTCGCGCAGCTGTCCACGCTGGTCGTTCTGGCCCAGTCGGCGCTGGAGAAACTCCATGAGCAGGAAACTGCCGGCAAGCTCACCCGCGAGGAAGCGCAGAAGCAGGGCAAGCTGATCATCAGCAGCTTCCGCAAGGACGAGCTCTACTTCTTCGTGCGCGGCTACAGCGACGATGTGAACCTGGTCCACCCCAATCCCAAGCGCGTCGGCATCGTGGATGCCAAGGGCGGCAAGGAGGCGGGTGTCCGGTATCGGACGGCGCTGGAAGGCAAGGCGGTGGGCACCGTCATCGCACTGGGCACCCGGCCGGGCACCAAGGACGAAGTCGAAAAGCTCTATGCCGTAGTGCACTTCAAGCCCTGGGACTGGATCGTTGGCTTCGGCGACTACATCGACGACATCGAGAAGGCCTTCTGGCGCACCGCCGCCGTCATGCTCTCCATCGGCGTGGCGTTGATGGCTGTGGTGGCCGTACTGGGCTGGCGTCTGGCCACCCGCACCTACCGCCAGCTGGGCGGTGAGCCCGGTTATGCCTCGGACATCGTGCGCCGCATCGGCGCCGGCGACCTGAATGTCACCGTGGACCTGCGAGGCGCCCATGACGACAGCCTGCTCGCCGCCATGGACCGCATGCAGCGCAACCTCAGCGGCACGGTCAGCCAGATCCGCGGCTCCACCGACACCATCGCCAGTGCCGCTGGCGAGATCGCCATGGGCAACCGCGACCTCTCCTCCCGCACCGAAGCGCAGGCCAGCGCCATCGAAGAGACGGCCGCGTCCATGGAGCAGCTGACCGCCACCGTCAAGCAAAGCGCCGACAACGCCCGCCAGGCCAATCAGCTGGCGGTCTCAGCGTCCGACATTGCCGTGCAGGGCGGCAAGGTGGTCGATGAGGTGGTGGCCACCATGGCGTCCATCAGCCAGTCGTCCAACAAGATCGTGGACATCATCGGGGTGATCGACAGCATCGCCTTCCAGACCAACATCCTGGCGCTGAATGCAGCGGTGGAAGCTGCCCGCGCTGGCGAGCAGGGCCGGGGCTTTGCCGTGGTGGCGTCGGAGGTGCGGACGCTGGCCCAGCGCAGCGCCACCGCTGCGCGCGAGATCAAAACCCTGATCGGCGATTCGGTGGAGAAGGTGCAGGCGGGGGGCGCGCTGGTGTCGCAGGCCGGCGAGACCATGACCCGGATTGTTGGCAGCGTCAAACGCGTGACCGACATCGTCGGCGAGATCTCCAGCGCCAGCCAGGAACAGACCGCAGGCATCGAGCAGATCCACCAGGCCATCTCCCAGCTGGACCAGACCACCCAGCAAAATGCCGCGCTGGTGGAGCAAGCCTCCGCCGCGGCGGAATCGCTGGAGCAGCAGTCGCAGGTGCTGGTGAATGCGGTGGGGGTGTTCTCTGCGCGGTGATGTTCGATGATGGGCAGTGAGGCGCGGGGCAGCCCCGCTCAGGCGGTGTCGCCCCGCACCGCTGCCCAGTTCAAGCCCAGCTTCATCAGGTATTTGCGCAGCCGGTCCGAATCGTTGACCACGGTGCGCTGGGTGCGGGTGCGGTCAAACAGCTTCCGGCCGGCTTCCGACACAGTGGCCGACGTGCGGCAGATCTGCACCACCGCCTCCAGCTGGACGCGGTCGAACAGATCCAGGGTCGCGGCGACCTCGGGCGTCAGCAGCTGATCCAGGTCCACACCGGACGCAGGCGCTGCCTCGTCCGCTGGCTGCCACAACCAGCGCAGGCGCTGGATTTCCGCATCGACCAGCGCTGTGGAAATGCGCCCCCCATCGGCCAGCGTGGACAGCCGCGTGATGCTCGACAGCAGGTCGCGGAAGTTGCCCCGCCACAGTGCCTCCGGTGACCGCGCGAATTGCAGGTACTTCGCCTTGGCCTCCGCATTGAAGCGCACCGCGCGGCCCGACTCCGCGCTGAAACGCGCCAGCAGGTGCTCGATGTTGGGTTCGATGTCCTCACTGCGCTGGGCCAGCCCTGGCAGCGTGTAGGCCCAGAGGTTGATCCGCGCGAACAGGTCTTCCCGAAACCGCCCCTGCGCCACATCGCGGCGCAGATCACGGTTGGTGCCGGCGATCAGCTGGAAGTCGCTGGAGACCTCGCGGTCACTGCCCATCGGGAAGAAGCGCTTCTCCTCCACCGCCTTGAGCAGCATGGCCTGCTCGTCCAGGCCCAGCTCGCCGATCTCGTCGAGGAACAGCACACCCTCATGCGCGGTGCGCAGCAGACCGGCGCGGTCCGCCGCCGCGCCGGTGAAGGCGCCCTTCTTGTGACCGAAGAGGGTGGAGGCCGCGCTGTCGCCCCGCAAGGTGGCGCAGTTGACCTCCACAAACTCCCCGCGCACCTGATGCCGGGAGCGCTTGAGCTCGAACATGCGCCGCGCCAGGTGAGACTTGCCCGCGCCGGTCGGCCCGGTGAGCAGGATGGGCGCCTGTGAGCGGACGGCCACCCGTTCGATCTCCTCGATCAGCGCATTGAATCGCTGGTTGCGAGTGGCCACGCCGCTCTTGAGGAAGTCCAGCGCCTCATCGTGCGCGCGGTTGAAGCGCTGGGCCAGGCCGTCGTAGCGGGATAGGTCCAGGTCGATCAGCGTGTAGCTGCCCGGATCTCCCTGGCGCTGGTGCCGCGGCGGCGAGGTCTGCAGCAGCACGCCGGGAATGAAGCGCGACTCCACCATCAGGAACATGCAGATCTGCGCCACATGCGTGCCGGTGGTGATGTGGGTCCAGTAGTCCTCGCTGGCCGGGTCGAAGCGGTAGGTGCGGGCCCAATCGTAGAGGGCCGCATACATCTGCCCGAAGTCCCAGGGGTTCTCCATGTCCATCGGGATCAGGTTGACCTGGGTGTCGGGGGACACGTTGGCCAGATCCTTCAACACCTGTTCCGCCAGCGCCCGGTGTTTGCTGGCATGCATCAGCTCGATGCGGTCGATGACCAGGTCCTCGTGCTGACCGAGGGACACCGTGGGGCGCCATTTGGTCCAGCGGCCGGGGCCCATGCCCGCATCCAGCTGGGAACCGAGGAAACCGATGACGACCTTCTTCTTGGACATAGCGGCACCGCTATTTGGACGAGCGCGCAGTCTAGCGGCTGCCTGTCCGCAGACCGGCGCTGCAGGTGTCGCACTGTGCGGATCCCCAGTGTCCGCCCGCTACAATCCGACGCCGCCCACGGGGCTGCCGGGTCCAAAGACCCGGGCGTGGACCTCCCCCAACTTGGATTGCCTGGATTGGCCGCAGTGAGAGATCAGAACGCCCGGCAGCCTTGCGCGCAGGCCGCCACACAGGCCGCCCGACCCACCGCCCGGGTGGCGCTCGAGCCGCTGCACACCCCGCCAGCCGCCACCGCCCAGGCGCTGCTCGGACTGGCCAAGGCCCTGATCGGCGATGCGCCGGTGACCGAGGCGGAGCTGCAGCTGCTGCAGACCGTGCCCGCCTGCAGCGACGCGGCCACACTCGCCGCCCTCACCCAGGACATCCGCGCCGGCCAGGATCCGCTGGGCGCCATGTTCTGCCAGCTGTTCCATGCCACCACCCGCCGCCCGGAAGGCCAGACCTTCACGCCTGAGCCGGTGGTGCGGGGCATGGTGAACTGGGCGCAGCGGCAGGGCCGGCCTGTCGCCCGTCTGGTGGACCCGGGCGCGGGCTCGGGCCGCTACACACTCGCCGGCCTGCGCGCCTTCCCGCAGGCCGAAGCCGTGGCCGTGGAAAAAGACCCGCTCGTGGCGCTGCTGCTGCGGGCCAATCTGGCCGCCGCCGGCCTGGCCCATCGGGCGACCGTTCTGGTGGGGGACTACCGGGAGCTGGCGCTGGCGCCGGTGCCCGGACCGACCCTGTTCATCGGCAACCCGCCCTATGTGCGGCATCACGACATCAGCCCCGGCTGGAAGACCTGGTATGCCTACTGCCTGGCCCATGCGGGGCTGAAGGGCAGCCAACTGGCTGGGCTGCATCTGCACTTCTTCCTCAAGACACGACAACTGGCCGCGCCCGGCGACTTCGGTGTGTTCGTCACCGCCGCTGAGTGGATGGATGTGAACTACGGTCAGGCCCTGCGGGACATGCTGACCGACGGACTGGGCGGCACCGAGATCTATGTGGTCGCGCCCGAGCTTCAGGTGTTCGAGGACGCGATGGTGTCGGCTGCCATCACCTGCTTTGCGCCGGGGCTCTGGACGCAGACGGCGTCTGCAACGGCAACCGCGACGGCGACGGGGACGGGGACGGCCTCAGTGGCCCCGGCCCTGCGCTTCCAGTCCATCCAGGCCCCCGCCGACTTGCTGACCCTGCCGCCCGGCCGTGAGATTCCTCGCGAGGCGGCCCGGCAGGAACGCAAGTGGTCGCTGTTGCTGCGCGGGGGGCGACCGCCACGCCGGCCTGGGCAGATGGAATTGGGCGAGCTGTTCCAGGTGTCGCGGGGCCAGGTCACCGGCTTGAACCGGGTCTGGGTGCATTCGTCCGCTGCCCCGCCGTTGCCCGACGCCTATCTGATCCCGACGATCACCGATGCGGCCGACATCTCAACCGCCCAGGGCCATGAGATCACCAGCCTGGACCGGCTGCGCCGCGTGGTCTGCCTGCCGCGCGACCTGGCGCCGCTGCCGGCGGCCCACCGCCGCGCCATCGAGACCTTCCTGGACTGGGCCCGGCAGCAGGGCGCGCAGGACGGCTACATCGCCCGCCACCGCAAGCCGTGGTGGCATGTGCATCTGCGGGACCCGGCGCCCATCGTCATGACCTACATGGGCCGCCGCCCGCCGGCCTTCGCCTTCAATGCGGCGGGGGCGCGGCTGATCAACGTCGCCCATGGGCTGTATCCGCGGCAGCCGCTGACCGAGGCCCAACTGCGCCGGCTGGTGCAGTGGCTCAATGCCAATGTGAGCATCGAGGCCGGGCGTGTGTATGCCGGCGGACTCACCAAATTCGAACCGTCCGAGGCCATGCGCATCCTGCTGCCGCGCGACTTGCTGGAATGACGCGCGCCATGGCTCTCCCGTCCCCCACCCCTCGTGCCTTGCCAGCGCTGTCGTCCCTGGAACAGATCCAGGACGACTGCCGCCAGGCCCGCGCCGAATTCCGCAGCCGCCGCCTGCTGGACCCGCTCAAGGACTACAACGGCGTCTATCCGGAGGCCATGGAGGCGGCGGCGTTCGTCATCGACGCGCTGGACCGGCTGCTGGTGGGGCCGGGGGTCCGTCGTGCTGCGCGGCCGGCTCAGGGGGGGAGCGGCGCCGCTGCCGAGACCCGTGACGCGGATGGGCAGGGCGATTCGGGCATCACGATGGACCTGTTCGAGGGTCTGGGCGTCGATGCGCATGGCGACCCGGAAGAGACTGGCGGCGCAGATGCCGAGTTGCTCTCCGGCATCGTCGGCCACAAGTTGCAGTTCCAGGCGCTTCGTGCGCTGGCCGCGCCGCCGATCTCCGAGGACGACCTGGACACGCTGCTGGACGCCCGCGTCAACAAGACCGCCGTGCGTCGGCACCAGGCACTGGCCGATGAGATCGGACGCCTGCTGCTCGCCGCCCTGGACCCGCATCGCTTCCCCTGGGTGCTGCTGGGCCGCGAGCCGACCGAGTCGGAACGCAGGACGGCCATCATGGCCACCGCCGTGCTGATCAGCATGAACACGGTCTACACCCGCCGCCGCAGCGATGAGCGCGACCAGCTCGAAGGCCGGCTGGAGCAGCTGCTGATCGACAAGGGCTACACCCGCGCGCCCGCGCCGCGAGGCGGCATTGCGGACGTCGGCATGCTGCCGCCGCGGGGCGTTTTCATGCGCCAGTGCAAGCTGGGCAAGCACAACGCCGACCTGGTGGTGATGCTCTGGGACGGGCGACTGCTGGCGGTGGAATGCAAGGCCTCCAACAGCACGGTGAACGGCGAGAAGCGGCTGAACAAGGAAGTGGTGGCCGATGCGGGCGACTGGTATGAGCAGTTCGGCCGCTCCAATCTGGTGGCGGCGGCGCTGCGCGGCGTTTTCAAGCCAGCCAAGGTGAGGGAAGCGCAGGAGCAGGGCGTCTATCTGTTCTGGTGGCATCGCATCGACGCCCTGGCGGAGTTCCTGGATCGGGCGCGCTGAGCCTGCCTGATTGCCTGCCTGATTGCCTGCCTGATTGCCTGCCGTGATTGCCTGCCTGATCGCCGGCCGTGATTGCCTGCCCTGCTGGCCGCCCTGTCGCCCGCGCTATGCCTTCCCCTTCACCGCACGGCCCGCCAGCACGATACCGGCCAGCACCAGCGCACTGCCCGCCAGGAATGACGGCGTGAGGGATTCCTTCAGCAGCCAGGTCCCCAGCAGCACCCCGAACAGCGGCGTGAGAAAAGAAAAGACGCCAAGTCGGGACGCCAAGTACTTCCTCATCAGCCAGAACCAGGTCAGGAAGCTGGCGAACGACACCACCACGCTTTGGAAGCCCAGGTGGGCCCACACGCGCAGCGTCGGCTCGAACTGCGCCTGGCCGGTGATCCAGACCGCGGGCAGCAGCCACACGACCGCGCCCAGCAGCTGATAGAGCAGCGTCTCGGAGGCCGGCGCCTGGCTGAGGGAGGTGCTGCGGATGGTGATGGTGGTGGCGCCCCAGGCCGCGCCTCCCAGCAGCGCCAGCCCATCGCCCAGCAGACTGCTGCTGCCCGCCGGCCCGGACGACGGCCCCCCCAGAAACGCCAGCGCGGTGCCGCCGAACGCCAGCGCCACACCGATCCACTGGCCCCGCACCAGCCGCTCCTCCGGCCGCAGCAGATGCAGGCCCAGCACGGCGAACAGCGGCGCGGTGTAGAGAAACACGACCACATGGGCGGCTGCGGTCAAACGCAGCGCTTCGGCCACCAGCAGGAATTCGATGGCGAACAGCGTGCCGACCGCAGCTCCCGCGCCAAAGCGATGACGCGACAGCCGTTCGCCCCGCCACGCCATCAGCCCGCCCAGCAGCAGGGCCGCGATCAACGAGCGCAGGGCGACCATCAGCATCGGGCTGATCTGGTCGGACACGGCCTTGAGCGAGATCTGCTGCAGCGCCCAGGTGAAACACAGCAGCGTCATCACCGCCACGGCCCGGGTGTCCAGGGCACCCGGCACGCGGTCCAGCGCGGGGTTGGCGGGGGAGACTTTGGAAGACAGCAGTGAACCCATGATGGGCGCGACTGTGCGGGACCCGCCGCCTTCTGACAAGCGCATAATTTGCCGCATCCCCATTCGATTCTCGAATTCATGCAGGACCTGCAGACGGACTGGCTCAAATGCTTTGTGGCGGTGGTCGATACCGGGTCCTTGACGGCAGCCGGCCCCGAACTCCATCGCTCTCAATCAGCGGTGAGCATGCAACTCAAGAAGCTGGAAGCGGCCGTGGGTTACCGCCTGCTCGAGCGGGGGGCCCGCCAGCTGCAGCTCACCGACGAAGGCCAGCTGCTGCTCGGATATGCCCGCCGCATGCTGGACCTGCAGGCCGAGGCGCAAGCGGCCTTGCAGGGCGAGGCCTTGTCCGGCCTGATCCGACTGGGCGTGCCCGACGACTACGCCGCGCGCTACATGACCCCGGTGCTCAAGCGCTTTGCGCCGCGCCACGGCGGCGTGGAAATCCAGCTGGACTGCGAGCAGTCCACCCGGCTCATACCGCGTGTGGCCAGTGGCGACCTGGACCTGGCGCTGATCTCCCGCGACCATGCACGCCGCGGCACGCTGCTGTTCCATGAACCGATGGTGTGGGTGGGCTCGCCGCAGTTCGAAGTCTGGCAGCGCACGCCGCTGCCGATTGCGGTCTACGAGCCGGAAAGCCTGGGCCGACGCAGCGCCCTGCAGTCGCTGGCGGTTCAGGGCCGCCCTTACAAGGTGGTCTACAACAGCTCCAGTCTGGCGGGCCAGATCGCCGCCGTGGAAAGCGGCCTGGCCGTTGCAGTGCTGACGCAGTGCAGTGCACCGCCGCATCTGCAGATTCTGGGGGCCGCGCAGGGCCTGGGGCCGCTCGCACCGATGGAAGTGGCGGTCTACCGCAGCGCGGCGTCCAAGGGCTCCCAGGCGGTGGATCGATTGCACCGCATGCTGGTGCAGACCCTGCGTCAGGCAGCCTGAACGCGCGCCCGTCGCTTCAGGCCACCCTCGCCCGCACCTTCGCCGCCACGTCCACCAGCCAGGGTGAGCGAGCAGCCTGCGCCTGCGCAAAGGCCTGAATGGCGGCCGCATGGGTCTGCGTCAGCCCGATCACGTCCAGGCCCTCCATCAGCATGCGACGGTGGCGCGCAGACAGCGTGAACGGGACAACCATCTCTCCCGCCCTGAGCACCCCTTCGTCCAGTGCCACCACGATCTCCTGGGTCGGAGTCGCCTCCACGCCGTCCATCAACCGGGCGACTGCCTCGGCGGGTAGCATCAGCGCCAGCAGGCCGTTGTTCATCGCATTGGAATAGAAGATCTCTCCGAAGCTGGGCGCCACCACCGCCTCGATGCCGAACTGCTGCAGCCCCCAGACGGCATGCTCCCGGCTGGAGCCGCAGCCGAAGTTGGCGCCTCCCACCAGCACTCGCACCCCGGCGGCTTCCGGCCGGTTGAGCACGAAGTCCGGGCGCGGCCGGCCCTGCTCATCGAAGCGCAGGTCATGCAGCAGCCCGTCGGCCAGCCCGTCCTTGTGGATGCCCCGCAGGAACTGCTTGGGCATGATCTGGTCGGTATCCAGGTTCTCGATGCGCAGGGCCGCCGCGCGGCCTCGCACCTGCGTCCGTTCAGTCATGGACAGGCTCCAGTTGACGCACATCGGTCAGTTGGCCGGTGACGGCCGCGGCGGCCGCCATGGCCGGGCTCATCAGATGCGTGATGGCGCCGCGGCCCTGACGGCCTTCGAAATTCCGGTTGGTGGTGGAGGCGCAGCGCTGGCCAGGGGCCAGCACGTCGTCGTTCATCGCCAGGCACATCGAGCAGCCGGGTTGTCGCCATTCGAAGCCGGCCTCGATCAACACTGCGGCCAGGCCTTCGTCCTCCGCCTGACGTCTGACGGCGCCGGAACCGGGCACCACCATCGCGCGAACGCCGTCGGCCACGCGGCGCCCCTTGACCACGGCGGCCACGGCGCGCAGGTCCTCGATGCGGCCGTTGGTGCAGGAGCCGATGAACACATGCTGCACCGGCGTGCCCGCCAGCGCGGCACCCGGTTGCAGCCCGGTGTAGCGCAGCGCCTGCTCGGTACTGCAACGCTGCACCGCGTCCGGCTGCGCGGCCGGGTCCGGGATGCGCGCGTGGATGGCCATCACCTGGTCGGGGCTGGTGCCCCAGGTCACCTGTGGGGCCACCTCGGCGGCGTCCAGCTGGTGCTCCACGTCGAACACCGCGGCGTCGTCACTTCGCAGTTGTCCCCACTGCGCGAGGGCCAGAGGACGCTGGCGCTCATCGATATCCGCTGCGCGTGCCAGCACATAGTCGATGGCTGTGCTGTCCGGCGCGATCAGTGCCCCGCGTGCGCCCGCCTCCACCGCCATGTTGCACAACGTGAAGCGGGCCTCGATGGACAGCGCCTCGATCGTGCTGCCGCAGAACTCCACCACAAAGCCCCGCGCGCCCTGGGCGCCGATGCGTCCGATCAGGTGCAGGACCAGGTCCTTGGCGGTGGTGCCGACGGGCAGGGGGCCGTCCACCCGCACCCGCATGTCGCGGGCCAGGCGGTAGACCAGGGTCTGGGTCGCCAGCACATGCTCCACCTCGGAGGTGCCGATGCCAAAGCCCAGCGCGCCCAGTGCGCCGTAGGTGGTGGTGTGGCTGTCGCCGCACATCACCACCATGCCGGGACGGATCATGCCGTGCTCCGGGGCCACCACATGCTCGATGCCCTGCAGCCGGTCGTTGGTGTCGAACAGGGCGATGTGATGCCGCTCGCAATTGCGCCGGAGGTTGCTGGCCTGCAGCGCCGACGCCGGGTCGGCAATGACCCGCGGCTGCTGCACATGCGTGGGGATGATGTGGCTGACCACCGCCACATGACGGCCCGGCATCGGCACGGGCCGGCCCTGGTCGTGCATGCCGTGGAAGGCCTGCGGGCTGGTGTATTCGTTCATCAGGTGCAGGTCACAGAACAGCAGCACATGCTGCTCGTCCAGGACCTCCACCGTGTGGCTGCCCACCAGCTTGCGATAGAGGGTGCGGGCGCTCATGCCGCGCCTTCCAGCAGGAAGGGCAGCGCGGCGGCCAGCAGCGCCTCCGGGGCTTCCTCCGCGATGTAGTGGCCGCAGGGCAGCGCATGGCCCTGCACCTGCTGCGCCACGCGCTGCCACTCCGCCAGCGGGTCGAAGCAGCGCTGCACGACGCCCTGCTCGCCCCACAGGGCCAGCAGCGGCATGGCCAGACGATGGCCGCGGTCCCGGTCTTCCCGGTCGTGGACCAGGTCGATGCCGGCCGAGGCCCGATAGTCTTCGCACACGCCGTGGGCGGTCTCCGGCAAGCGGGCGCAGCGGATGTATTCGGCCAGGGCGCGTGGATCGAAGGGCGCCAGGCCGGCATTGCGGCGGCCCATCACCTCACGCACATAGGCCTCGGGATCGGCCAGCAGAAAGCGCTCGGGCAGCGGCGCGGGCTGGATCAGGAAGAACCAGTGCCAGTAGGCCCGGGCGAAGGCTTCGCTCGTCTGCTCGTACATGGCCAGGGTCGGTGCGATGTCCAGCAGCACCAGCCGCTCGACGGCGTCCCCATGGGCGGCCGCCAGGCGATGGGCCACCCGCGCCCCGCGGTCATGGGCCATCACCCGGAAGCGGTCGTGGCCCAGGGACTGCATCACCCGCAACATGTCGCGGGCCATCACCCGCTTGCTGTAGTTCGCATGGTCCGGCAGGCCGGTTGGCTTGGAGGAATCGCCATAGCCGCGCAGGTCGGCCAGCACGACGGTGAAATGCTGGCTCAGCGCAGGCGTGACCTTGTGCCAGAGCGCATGCGTCTGAGGATGACCGTGCAGCAACAGCAGCGGCGGGCCGTCGCCGCCGACCCGGGTCTGGATGTGGACGCCGTCATCCGTTGGCACGGTCTGGGCGGTGAAACCGGGGAACAGCTCGGACATGCGGGGCCTTCCTGTGACAGGGAAGCTCATGCTAATCCTCCCCCGTGGCGACACAATGTCGCCTCATGAACATCTTCAGTGCCCCAGATTCACGAATGGGCGGGTTTTCCGACCTGGGCTTTTTCGTGCTGCTGGTGCGTCGGGGGAGCCTGGCGGCGGCCGCGCAGGAGCTGGGTCTCACGCCATCGGCGGCGAGCAAGCGGCTGGCGGCGCTGGAACAGCGTCTGGGCGTTCGGCTGCTGCATCGCACCACCCGCCGCATCAGCCTGACCCCGGAAGGGGAGACCTATCTGGTGGAAGGCACCCGCGTGCTGGAGGACCTGACCGCGCTGGAGGAAGCCGTCGCAGGACGCAGCGCCCGCCCTCAGGGCTTGCTGCGGGTGAGCGCGACGCTGGGATTTGGCCGTGCCCATGTGGCGCCGCTGCTGGGCGCGTTCTCCGAGCGGTTCCCGGAGGTGGAGGTGCAGTTGCACCTGAGCGAACGCCAGGGCCACCCGGTGGAGGAAGCCGTCGATCTGCAGGTGCGCGTGGGGGAGCTGCCGGATGCCCGGCTGACCGCCCGGCCCCTGGCCTTCAACCGGCGGCTGCTGTGTGCGGCGCCGTCGTATGTGGCGCGGGCCGGACTGCCGCGCACCCCGCGCGAGTTGTCCCGCCATGACTGCCTCTTCCTGCGCGAGGGCGACGAGGCCTTTGGCAGTTGGTCGCTATCCCAGGGTGGGCAGCAGGAGACGGTGAAGGTGCGCGGGCCGCTGAGCACCAACGACGGCGCCAGTGCGCTGGCCTGGGCCTTGGACGGCCGGGGCATCGTCATGCGGTCCCAGTGGGATGCCGCCCAGGCCCTGCGGGAGGGGCGCCTGGTGCCGGTGCTCCCGGACTGGTCACTGCCGTCGGCCGATATCTGGCTGGTGTTCCCCACCCGGCATCATCTGGCGGCCAAGACCCGGGCGCTGGTGGAGTTCCTGGCGGAGGCGATGGCGGACCGCCGCAGGGCCGGGGATCCGGTCTGCGGGCCGTGGTGAACGGCCGCGGTGGGCTCGGTTCCGAGTGCCGGGCGGTGGGTGCCGCTGACCGCGGTCCGATCAGATCAGCGCAGCGATCGCCCGGCCCATGTCCGTCGTGCTGGCCGTCCCGCCCAGATCCGGCGTGCGCGGGCCTTCGATCAGCGTGCGTTCAATCGCCCGCAGGATGGCGTCATGCGCATCGGTGTGGCCCAGGAACTGCAGCATCAACGCGCCTGACCAGATCATGGCCACCGGGTTGGCGATGTTGCGGCCATAAATGTCCGGCGCCGAGCCGTGCACCGGCTCGAAAAGCGAAGGGAAGCTGCGCTCGGGATTGAGGTTGGCCGACGGGGCCAGGCCGATGGTGCCGGTCGTGGCCGGACCCAGGTCGGACAGGATGTCCCCGAAGAGGTTGGACGCCACCACCACATCGAAGCGGCCGGGCTGCAGCACGAAGCGGGCGCTGAGAATGTCGATGTGCTGCTTGTCCACCGTCACCGACGGATAGCCCTGTGCCATGGCGTCCGCACGGCCGTCCCACCAGGGCATGGAAATGGCGATGCCGTTGCTCTTGGTGGCCACCGTCAGATGCTTGCGGGCGCGTTGCTGCGCCAGCTCGAAGGCATATTTGAGCACCCGGTCCGCGCCGAAGCGGGAGTAGACCGATTCCTGGATGACGATCTCGCGGTCGGTGCCCGCATACATCACGCCGCCCAGGTTGGTGTATTCGCCCTCGGTGTTCTCGCGCACCACCAGGTAGTCGATGTCACCGGGCTTGCGGCCGGCCAGTGGGCACGGCACGCCTTCAAACAGCCGCACCGGACGCAGGTTGATGTACTGGTCGAATTCACGGCGGAATTTCAGCAGCGAGCCCCACAGCGAGATGTGGTCCGGCACGGTCGCCGGCCAGCCGACAGCGCCGAAGTAGATCGCATCCATCGGCTGGAGCCGCTCGCGCCAGTCGTCCGGCATCATCTGGCCGGTCTTCTGGTAGTAGTCGCAGCTGGCCCAGTCGATGTGGGTGAACGCCAGCTCAATGCCGAAGCGGCGGGACACGGCGTCCAGCACCCGCAGGCCCTCGGGCAGGACTTCCTTGCCGATGCCGTCACCGGCGATGGCTGCGATCTTGTAGGTCTTGGTCATGGGGGATTCCAGAGTCGGGGAGGAAGAAGGCGCTCCTTCCGGAGCGGCCGCTGGCTGTGGCTGTGGCTGTGGCTGTGGCCCGGATGGCAAGTGTTGCATCATCGGTGGCCGGCATGGAAGTCGCCCCCCTGGGAAACAAGGCGATCGGGCGCGATGCGGTGCGATGCGCGTCCGGTGCGCGCGCTGTGAGGGGGGCGCTGTGGGGTGCGCGGGCCCAGCGTGTGGAAACAACTGCTACGGTCTGCATACGCGGCAGACATGCAAGGCCCTGGCCGCTCTGGTCCAATCACTCCGTCTGCCACTGTGATTCTGGACACCATGCAACACCGACTGCTCACCCTCGCCACCACCGCCCTGCTGGCCGCCGCCACCATGGCCGTGCATGCCGAAAGCTTCGTTTCCTCCGCCTCCAGCGCCGGGTCGGAATCGTCCGGCAGCGTGTCCGACTCCATCGGCGCGTCCAGCAACAGCTCCAAGAAGGACGACCGCAAGGTCGGTCAGGGCCGCTACCGCGTGGTGGACGTGGCGGCCGCCGAAGGCCGTCCCGGCATGATGCAGGTGGCGCTGGCCGCGCAGGACGGCGTGTCGCCGGATGCGATGCAGACCTTCAATCTGTATGTGCCGGACAAGACACTGGCCGAGCAGCCGCTGGCCAAGGGTCAGACGGTGCGGGTGAAGGAACGCGAATACGGCCTGGAGTTTTCCGATGACGCGTCGCAACGCCCCTTCTTCCTGGTGCTGGAGGACGCCTGGCGCCAGCAGATGCGGACAAAGGTCGTGAAGGCCTGATCTTGTCTGCGCGGGTAGGCGTCGCTGATCGGATTGCGGGTGTGCCCGGTGTGAGGCACGAGGGCCGTCGCCGGTGGTGGGCTGAGGAGGTGGACGTGCGGGGCGGCTTGCGCGTGGGCGTGGGCGTGAGCCGATGCGCCTGATGTCAGTCGCCCGGGCGGCCTCGTTGGCCGCCCTCCTTGCGCTGGGACTGCCCGCCGTGTCGCAGGCCGGATCCTTCGGTCTCTGTGAGCGAAGCGCATCCGTGTCCGCGTCGGACCAGGACCTGATCCTGCGCTTCACCGGCATCGTGATGCGGGAACTGCAGGCCAGCGGGGCACGCATTGCGCTGGTGTCGCGGGCCGGTACCGATCTGCGCCGGTTCGGCATCCGCTACTCGCATGCGGGCATGGCCTTGCAGGACAACCCGGAAGGGCCCTGGGCCGTCCGGCAGCTGTATTACGTCTGCGATGAATCCCGCCCGCGGCTCTTCGATCAGGGTCTGGGCGCGTTTCTGCTGGCCGGCAAGGCGACGGGCACGACCTTTGTCTCCATCGTCACCCTGCCCGAGGCCTCTGGACCCGGACCGCAGGCCGAGGGTCTGCATGAACGTCTGCATGAACGTCTGCAGGAGCGTCTGCAGGAGCGTCTGCATGAACGTTTGCTCGATACATCCACCGCCCTGGCCCTGTTGAGCCCCAGCTACAGCGCCAACGCCTATGCCTTCGGGCTGAAGCACCAGAACTGCAATCAGTGGATGGCGGAGATGATGGCGGCGGCCTGGGACCCTGACTTTCAAGGTGCCGTTCAGTCGGCGATTCAGTCGGCGATTCAGCCGCCGGCGCAGTCGTCGCCTCAACCGGTGTCACAGCCGTCGCCTCACCTGTCGCGCCAGCCGGACCTCCGACCCACCTACGACCGCCGTCGCGCACAGCAATGGCTGCAGGCCGCCGGCTACCGTCCCACCGACATCCAGGTGGGCTCGCAGGGACTGATGTTCATCGGGCAATGGGTGCCGCTGCTGCACATGGACGACCATCCGCTGGACGATCTGTATGCGCAGCGTCTGCGGGTCAGTCTGCCAGCGGCGCTGGAGCGCTTTGTGCAGCAGCAGGTGCCGTCCGCCCGGCGCGTGGAGCTGTGCCTGCGAGACCGGCAGGTGGTGGTGCACCGGGGCTGGTCAGCGCTGGGCGACGACTGCCAGCCAGTGGACCCGCAGGACGAGGTGCGGACCCTCGATTGAAGGCCCGCCGGGTATCGCCTGGTCCACTGAATCAGTGAAGGTGGCGGCAGCGCTACCCGGTGATGGGGCATCCAATCTCAACGCTTCAGTGGAGGAGCCTAGCCGCGCCTGGCCACGCCTAGCCCACGCGTCACGCTCAGTCCCCGTGGCCACCCACCGGCACCCCGTGTGCAGGCGCCTGCAGGCCGACCGGTGACGCCTCCGGCTTCACATAGTCACGGAACAGCACCGCCAGCCGGGCCGCTTCCTGGTCCACATCGTGGGACGCCATCACCCGTGTGCGGGCGGCTTCGCCCATGCGGTCCAGCGTGGGGTCGTCACAGGCCAGGCACTCGGCCATGGCGCGGGCCAGCGCCTTCGGATCACCGGCCGGCACCAGCCAGCCATTGTCCTTGGGCACCACCAGCTCCGGAATGCCGGCAATGGCCGTGCTGATGACCGGCCGCCGCAGGGCCATGGCCTCCATCGCCACCACCGGCAGGCCTTCCGCAAAACTGGACACCACCAGGGCGCGCGCAGCCAGCATCTCCTCCCGCACCTGGTCGCTGCCAATCCAGCCGGTGATGCGCACATGGCGCTGCAGCTTCAGCTCGGCGATGCGGGCTTCGATCGGCGCCCGCAGTTCACCGTCACCGGCCAGCACCAGCTCGAAATCCACGCCGTCGGCGGCCAGGCGGGCCGCCGCTTCCAGCAGCAACAGGTGGCCCTTTTGTTCACACAGGCGACCCACCGCCACGAGGCGACGCCCACGGGCGGGCACCGGCTCAAACTTGTGGAAGGCAGGATCCACCCCACAGCGCACCACCTGGATCTTGGGCCAGTGGTCATGGTCCACCCAGCGATAGACCTGACTCCTGCAGAAGCTGGTGATGGCCACCACAAAGCGTGCCCGGCGGATCTTTTCGCCCAGGTGCAGCGACTCCGGCTTGTCGAACTCTTCCGAGCCGTGACAGGTGAAGCTGTAGCCCGGGCCGCCCAGTGCTTCGATCAGCAGGGCGACTTCGGTCGAGTTGGTGCCAAAGTGGGCATGCACATGGCTGATGTTCTGCTCGCGCAGCAGACGAAGCGCCATGCAGGCCTCCGCCAGATAGACCAGATGCAGCGGCATCGGACGGTCCGCGCGGTGCCCCAGTCGCAGGGCCAGGCCCAGGGCCTTCAGAAACCGCACCGGCGCGCGCAAGGCCTCGGAGACGGTCGCGCCCAGCAGCGGCTTGAGCCCGTCACGCAGAAGGTAATGGGTGCGGGTCTTCTCCTGCTGGTCGACCGGGTCCGGGGCGGCATCGTCCCAGCCGCGTACGGCCACGCGCAACACCTCCACGCCTTGACGCTCCAGCGCGATGATCTCGCGGCGGATGAAGGTGTGACTCACCTTCGGATAGTGATTGATCAGGTACGCGATCTTCATGGTTCGAATCTCCGTGCCCCGGCCGCCCGCATTTGGGGAGCGACAACCGGGAATCGACAAGCCGTATGAGGGGCGCCGACGATGTCTGGGGGCGCTTTTTGTCAATTTCGCCCTGCGCTGGTGCTGCGCGCACCATGATGGTTGCTGACGTTTACGGCAATCCCCTGAAGAGGGCACATGACTCTCCCGGCTAATGGGGGGCTTGGGCACGCCAACCTGTTTCGCGAGGAACAAGCGGCTTTGCTACTTTCACTAGCCTGTTTTCTCATCCGCGCCCCTTGAGACCGCTGAGAAAATGAGGCCATCCATCGCTGCCAAACCCATTTTTTCTTTGTGCATCAATCACTTGGCATGACGGGACCGGCGAGATGGGCCCAAGTGGCACAGCCCTTGCGCTAGAGGCGGCACTGATCAACGAGACCCAACCATGAATTACAAAACCCAAGAGGTCGCTGGCGGCGTGCCGGTGAAGATGTGGACCCAAGGCGTGCCGGTGGAGCCGGAAGCGATGGAGCAGCTCTCCAATACCGCCCGCCTGCCGGTCGTGTTCAAGCATGTGGCGGCCATGCCGGACGTGCACCTGGGGATCGGCGCCACCGTCGGCTCGGTCGTGCCCACCATCAAGGCCATCATTCCGGCCGCGGTGGGCGTGGACATCGGCTGCGGCATGATGGCCGCCAAGACCACCCTGCGTGCGGAAGACCTGCCGGACAACCTGGGCCCCCTGCGCTCAGCCATTGAACGTGCCGTGCCGCACGGCTTCTCCCCCCGCAACCGCGGTGGGCGCGACCAGGGCGCCTGGGAGAACCCGCCCGAACGTGTGGACCAGGCCTGGAGCACGCTGGCGGATGAGTTCGACGCCCTGTGCGAGCTGCACCCCCGTCTGAAGCAGACCAACAACCGCAAGCATCTGGGCACCCTGGGAACGGGGAATCACTTCATCGAGGTCTGCCTGGATGAAACCGGCTTCGTATGGTTCATGCTGCACTCGGGCTCTCGCGGCGTCGGCAATGCCATCGGCACCCACTTCATCGAGCTGGCCAAGAAGGATGCGGAGCGCAACCAGCGCAACCTGCCCGACAAGGACCTGGCCTACTTCGAAGAGGGCGCCCAATACTTCGGCGACTATGTCCGCGCCGTCTCCTGGGCCCAGAAATTTGCGATGCGCAATCGCGAAGTGATGATGGCCAACCTGATTGCCACCGTGCGTCAGGTCATTCCCAAGCCCTTCGAATCCCATGTGGAGGCGGTGAACTGCCATCACAACTATGTGCAGAAGGAACACCACTTCGGCGAGGACGTGTTTGTGACCCGCAAGGGCGCGGTCAGCGCCAAACGCGGTCAGCTGGGGATCATTCCCGGCAGCATGGGGGCCCGCAGCTACATCGTGCGAGGCCTGGGAAATCCGGAGAGCTTCGAGAGCTGCAGCCACGGGGCCGGCCGCGTGATGAGCCGCACCAAGGCCAAGAAGATGTTCACCGTGCAGGATCAGATCAAGGCGACCGAAGGGGTGGAATGCCGCAAGGACGCCGATGTGATCGATGAGATCCCGATGGCCTACAAGGACATCGACGCGGTGATGCAGGCCCAGCAGGATCTGGTGGAAGTGGTCCACACCCTCAAGCAGGTGGTGTGTGTGAAGGGATAGGCCGCGCTCGCGGCCGCTGACAAGAAGAAAGAACAAAGATGATTGAGATCGATGGATCCGCCGGGGAGGGCGGCGGCCAGATTCTGCGTACGTCGCTGGCGCTGTCGCTGTGCACCGGCCAGCCCATCAGCGTGCACCGCATTCGCGCCGGGCGGCCCAAGCCGGGCTTGATGCGCCAGCATCTGGCTTGCGTGCGCGCGGCGGCGCAGATCAGTGACGCGCAAGTGCTGGGCGATGCGCTGCAGTCGCGTGAATTGCACTTCACACCCGGGCGCGTCCGGCCGGGCCACTATGAGTTTGCGGTGGGGTCCGCCGGGAGCTGTCTGCTGGTGCTGCAGACCGTCTGGCCCGCCCTGATGCTGGCCGACGGACCCTCCACCCTGCAACTCTCGGGCGGCACCCACAATCCGATGGCGCCCCCCTTCCAGTTTCTGGCGCGGGCCTATGCACCGCTGATGCAACGTCTCGGCGCCGCGGCGGATCTGCAACTGCGGCGTGCGGGATTCCATCCGGCCGGGGGCGGTGAGGTGGTGGTGAACGTGGCCTCTGCGGCGCAGTCCCTGCGTCCCTTCGACCTCCTGAGCCGCGGTGATCTGCAAGACACCCAGGCGGAATGCCTGGCGCCGGGCTTGCCGCGTCATGTGGCACAGCGCGAGCTGGATGTGCTGTGCGAGGCCATGGGCTGGAACATGGATCCGCGGCAGGTGCTGCCCCTTCGGCAGAACGAGGGGCCGGGCAATGCCTTGATCGCCACCCTCACCCATGCGCAGGTGACCGAGGTGTTCATGCAGCTGGGCGAGAGGGGCGTCAGCGCCGAGACGGTCGCGCAGCGCCTGGTGAAGGACCTCCAGGACTATCTGCGGCTGCCGGGTGCCGTGGGTCCGCATCTGGCCGATCAATGGATGCTGCCCCTGGCGCTGGCGGTGTGGAAGACCGGCGTGCCGGCGTGCTACACCGCCACCGAGTTGACCCTGCATGCCACCACCAATGCCGAGACGATCGAGAAGTTCCTGCCGGTGACCCTCACCACCGAGCGGACCGAGGACGGCTGGCGCGTGACCATCCAGCCCTGACGTCAACCCTGACGCCGACGGGGATGAGGCGTGCCGGGCACAATGCCGGCATGACCTCGACGGACCCGTCCCACTCCCTGCAGGAAGCCGCCCCCGGGCCCGCGGCTGACCCGATGCCTCAGCCCCCGCCCGAGCCTGACTTCGACGCCTGCTGCGGCAACGGCTGCGATCCCTGCATCTTTGATCTGCATGATCTGGAGATGGACCGCTACCGCCAGGCGCTCCGGGCCTGGCGCGAGCGACATCCGGACACCCCCGCGCACCGCCCCTAACGCACCGACCGGCCGGTGAGCCGCTGCGGGGCACGCAGCATGCGCGACAGATGCAATCGAAGCGCGCCCAGATGCTGCGCCACCAGTTGAACGGCTGCGTCGGCATCCGAGGTGCTGATGGCCTCGCACATCAACAGCAGGCGATGGGCCCATCGTGGCGGGTCCACCGGCGCCATCGGCGGATGGGACCGACGGAAGGCCTCCAGCAGACAGTTGCGCGGCGCGAGCAGTGCGTGCGCATGGGCATTGCCGCCGCTCTCATACAGCTGGCAGGTGAACAGACGCTCGGCAGCAAACATCGCCTCCCAGTCCTGGGCCTGCACCGCATGCGCCACCGTGCGTTGGTGACGGCCGAGCAGGGCCAGATGCTCCACCTTGTGCCGTTCGCAGGCATTGCGCACGAGCATGGCTTCCAGGGCCTCCCGCACGGCGAGGAAGTCACGGAGCCAGCCTTCATCGACCTGGGTGACCGTGGCGCCCAGGTTCATTCGCATCTCCACCAGACCATCTCCCTGCAACTGCAGCAAGGCTTCTCGCACCGGCACATTGCTGACGCGGTAGTGCGCGCCCAGACCTCTCAACGTCAGATGACTGCCCAGCGGCCATTGACCGGTCATGATGTCTTCGCGGATCTGCATCCGCAGTCGAAGGTAGGTCGGTGTGTTGATCGGCGGAGGAGGGGAAGACAGGACCATGGAACGTCACTTCGGCAATCGGGCCGACTACTGTAAACATCGGACCGATGGCCGCGGCCCCATCGTGGGGCATCCCCTCGTGAAGATTGTTGTTCATCAATTTGGAGGCAGATCTTCACTGCCTTCATCGGTGGTCATGCGCCGAGGAATGCCCTCCACTCGTGAGTGTCTGACTCAACTTGTTGGAGAGACACTTGCAGCACGGCGTCGGGATCTTCCTCCTGCAGCGCGGTGATCAATTGCTGCATGAGCGCCATCCGATGCGCGGCATCCACGGTGGGCGGTCTGCCGCCGCAGGCTTCGATGGATTGCCGGTCCCCGTCGGACAGCATGCGGGCGCAAAGGTCGGTGTCCTGCGCGGCGAGCTGGCGCATCAGGGCCAGGCGCAAGCGCCATTCCTGCTCGGCCATGCGGGCCGGCGTGGCCAGCAGGGCCGCACTGCGCAAGACCTGCCAGGCCGCCGCCAGGTCCTCGGTCCAATGCTGCGCCAACGGACGCGCGGCGTTGCGACAGCAGTGACTCACCAGCGCCGCACGCACCGCCAGGATTTGATTCACCCGCTCGACGCCCCCTTGAATGAAGGGGACGGTCTCACCTGCCGCAGACAGCAACGGGTCGTTCAAGGGCAGCTCCAGAACTCAATAGGGAAGCGGCATTCTCAAATGAATGACAGACGTCAAGGCTTGATTTCCGGTCGATGTCAGAGACACCCGACGTGCATGAATCGGCGCATTGACTTCGCACAAACGACAACGCGATTCCACTTGCAATCTCAAACGCGATAAAGTCCCGGCTGGGAGGCACATGCGGCACAGAGCCTGAGGCCCGTCGCTTGATCCGGAGTAGATCAATGCCCAAATCGTTGAAGCAAGTTCTCAGTCAAATCGAAAAACTCCAAAAGGAAGCTGAATCGCTTCGGAGCAAGGAGATTTCCGGCGTGGTGGCCCGTATTCGTGAAGCCATCGACCATTACGGTCTGACGCCTGAGGAATTGTTCGGCTCGTCCGCCAAGAGCGCGGGCCGTGGTCGCCGTGCTGGCAAGGCTGCTACCGCTACCAAGCCGGGCCGCAAAGCCGCTGGCAAGTCCGCAGGCAGCGGCCGGCCCTCCATGGGCTCGCCCAAGTATCACGACGGCGCCGGTCGCACCTGGACCGGTGTCGGCAAGCGTCCCAACTGGTTCAAGGACGCGCTGGCCGCTGGCAAGAAGGCCGAGGACCTGCTGATCCGTTGATCTTGTTGATCGGCTGAGGCGCCGATGCGGCGACGGCCCCCCTGAGTCGCCTTTGTGGCGACCGGCCCCTTATCTCCGGTGCCCGGTCTCAGGTGTCTCCCGACATCGAGACCGGCCGGTGCGCCCGCGGGACGGGCGATCCATCAGCGCGCGACCTTCGGATCGGTGCCCACTTGATACAGCGCGTTCAGGCTGAGCTGCATCAGGTTCAGCGTCTGGGCACGGTTGCCCAGTTGCACCTGCGTCAGGTTGCCCTGGTCGGCGTCCTTCTGCAGATTCTCCAGCTCCTGGCCCAACTCTTTGATCGCGCCCGTGAGCTCGCTTTTGCCTGTGCGTCGCAGCCAGCAGTCCCGTCGTTTGGGATCGAGGTTCGAGAACTCCTTGGACAGATTTTCCTTCATCACGGCCGACAGCACCGCAAAGGTCAGGTTGCTGCCGACGCTCGTCGACTGACTCATCGTCTCTTCGAGCGATTGAGCCAGGTTGGACCACAGGGACTGACGGGCCTCCTCCTTCACGGACTGGATGGCCAGTCCAACACCATACGTATTCTTGCTGGCGAAGAGCCGCAGTCCCTGCTTGGCTTCCTGACTGAAGGTTTGCGCCAACCCGTGCAGAAATCGTTTCAGTTCAGCGCTTTGGGGGTGCTGCCCCGTCTGCCAGCCCTGCAGCCCGTGCATCGATCCAATCGAGTCCGCGTGCTCTGCGGTCTCGGCTTCCGAGATCGGCTCCGCCGTCGAATAGATGTTGCTGGAGCTCATCTCCTGGTGGGTGAGTACCATGCGTCGGATGGAGGCTCTTGGGTTGAAACCGCCGGCTGGAAGCGACGGTCCGCTGCGACCTGACGCTGCGGCCGGTCCCGACGGCCAGGGGCTGTCGTAGATGGGACCGTCATCGAGGATGTCCGCATCCGAATCCGAATTCTCGACGGTGAGATCCTCGATCGAGGCCGCGGCACTGAGTATGGGCGTCCCCTGGCCCTTCGGCAGGTTGTAGGGGTGGGATGGACGGGGTGCCACCGGCTCCCTTTCCCGAAGCCTGGTGAACTTGCCGTTGTCCGAGCCGCCAGAGCCCGCGGTGGCATGGCTGTCGTTCGACTTATGGCTGTCCAGGCTGACTCCGCTGAACCCGCTGATTCCAGACAGCATCGAGATGTTGTCCGCGGACTTGGAGGGGGCATTTGAGCCCGGTGCACCCGGCGGGTGGAGTGCCATCCGGCCAGGTTTGGGAGGTGCCTCGGGCGTCTGCTTGAGGTTGGCCCGCGTGGCGGGTTTGGGAGCTTTGGGTGGGGCCGGGAGTTTGGGAGCCGCCAGGTCTTTGGTGGCGAATTCCTCTTCGAGCAATTTCGCATGTCCCAGCAGCAGTCCGTCAGGCATGCGCTCCGCGAAATGCTTGCTTCGAGCGGCCTGGGAGCCGGTGCTAAAGGTGCGCGCCAGGTCGCACAGCTGTTGGGCGGTGGGTCGGCTGCCCTGCTTGAACAAGGCCTCAGCCTGCTGACGCTGGTGGTAGAGCATGGCCACCGCGCCCGAACGGGAGTTGCCGCTCTGGCAGCCGAAGGCGACGGTCTGCTCCTGCGCCTCCTCATGCAGGGCCTTGAGCAGGCCGTGCATCTCGCGCGGGGTGACGGAGGACAGATTGACTTCCCAGAATCCGATGTCGGCGGACTGCTCGGTGGCTGCGGAGGGCAGGCGAGCATCAATGTGAAACCGCTTGGACATCGGGCCGTCCGGCTTGGCCGCGGAGATTTGGACTTCCAGCGGCCCGCCCTGTGCGGCCACACTCACTTTGGTGCCGAAGGGAATGCTCCACTGCGTGTCGTTGGTGTTGTGCTTGACGTTCACGACATGGGCGACCGACTGGTCCAGCAAGGCAGCGCCCAGACGCGCCAGACGCTCCCTGCCGCCCGAGTTTTGCTGCGAGCCGGTCGTTCCGAAGACCATGGTGGTGCCGGGAACACCGCCCGAAGGCAGCACGGTGGCATTGACGACGCTCGCGTGCTGCATGCCGGACTGCTTGAGTGCGGCACTCTCATTGAGCCCAAACCGCTCGGGCAAGGGCAGCAGGCGCTCCATGACCACCGACGCCCCTGCATGGCTGTAGGTCATGAACGAAGGGTCCTGGATCGAACGCTCCGTGCCCTTGAATTTGACGTCGGTGTAGGTCGACGGTCCGGCTTCTGGCTCCTGCTTGGGAATGTCCAGAAGCGCATGGGGGGCGACACTGCGGGTCGCATAGGATTGGGCAGGGTTCATGTCAGTCCTCATGGTCAGGCAAGTCCCCGGCGGATACCGAGGGTGATCATGAGTTGTCACCTGCCTGCTGAGCAGTTCGTGACTTCCATCTGCACAAAAAACAAAAAGCGCCCAGCCCTCACAGGAGAGCGGGGCGCTTTTGCGGCGGCGCCTGTCCGGACGTTCCCGACCTTCAAAACCTTCGGGACGAAGATCAGCTATTGACCTTGATCCGGTTGTTCACCGACTGCACGCCCTTGGTCGCCAGGGCCATGGAGCCGGCTCGATCCCGCGCCGCCAGGTCCGGGGCCGTGCCTTCCAGGGTCACGTGCCCATGGCTCGTGTCCACCTTCACATCCAGCGCGCTGAGCTTGGGGTCGCCAGCCAGGGCCGTCTTGATCTGGGTGGTGATGCTGGCATCAGAGGCCTCTGCACTGACCTTGTCGGCCGCGCGGTCCATCTTCTGACCCATCGCATCCATGGATTCGCGCGTCTCCTGCCGCGCCTGCTCGCTCTTCTGTTCCATCCTGGCAATGCCGTCGTCCAGGCGCTGACCGGCGGTGCGGTCATCGTCTTCGCGGCCACAAGCGGCCAGGGCCACGGCGGCCACCAGGGCGGGCAGCACCATCAGCATCGGGCGGTGTTCATGCATCGGCTTCATCTCGGTCTCCTTGAAGAAAGGGAGGATGAGCTTCACTGTACGCAGGGCCTCATTCCCGTGGGGTCGGCGGCTGCCACGATGTCGGGTCACCCGGCGAGCCGGCTGGCTGTAGGAGAGGGCCTACGTCAATCCGCTCCACGGGACGATCGCCACCGCGCTCCCCGGTGGTGTCCACGGTCGGCACCGCCAGCGGCAGCCAGGCGCGCACTTCGCAGCCTTGTCCGGGTGCGCTGCGCAGTTGCAGTTGCCCGCGCTCGGCCTCAACCCGGAAGCGCATGCCCAGCAGGCCGTGGGAGCCCAGGGTCATCCGGGCCGGGTCGAACCCGCAGCCGTTGTCCACCACGCTCACCAGGGCCTGCGCATATTCCTCCTTGAGCACCACCTTGGCCTGGGTGGCCTGCGCATACTTGGCCATGTTGGTCAGCGCTTCCTGCACCAGACGGAACGCGGTGAGCTGGGCACTGCGGGGCAACTCAACCCGCTCGTCCAGGTCCACTTCGATGGGCACGCCCAGCCGTTCGGAGGTCTCGCGGCACAAAATCTCCAGCGCCGGCACCAGTCCCAGTTGGTCCAGCGTCGAGGGACGCAGGTCTTCGATGATGCGGCGCTTCAGGGCGATGCCGCTGTTGAGGGTTTCCGTCAGGTGGGTGAGCCGCTGCATCAGCTCGGGCGCCCCCGTTTGCAGCTTGGGCCGCAGCCGGGCCACATCCAGCTTGGCCGCTGTTAACAGGGCGCCGAGTTCATCGTGCAGGTCGCGCGCCAGGCGGGCCCGCTCATCTTCCCGCGCGGTCTGCAGGTGGCGGGCCAGCTGCGTCAGCTCGGCGGTGCGCCGCCCCACCTCGATTTCCAGTCGGTCCCGCTCGGCGCGGATGTCCTGCTGCTGCTGTTCCCGCTGATGGTCCATGGCCCGGCTCTTTCGCAGGAACAGCACAAACACCACGATGCTGATCAGGGTCATGGCCGCCACCCCGATGCGGTTGAGCATCAGGGTGTCGTAGACCTGGGCAGTGCCCAGGGCGATCCGCTGGTTCTCGTCGGCCAGCAATTCGGCGGATTTGCGGCGGATCTGCTCCATCTGGTCGCGACCGATGTCGGTCATCATCAAGGCCTGGGCGGCTTGGTGGCGGCCCTCCTGGGACAGCTTCAGCACCTCCTGCAGCTCGCTGAGCTTGGCGCTGACGGCCGTGGCGATGTCCTTGCTGCGGGCCTCGGCATCGGTGGCCCCGACCTGCGCGTACATATGCTGCAGCGCATTCAACCCCTTGGACGCGTCTTCCGCGGCAAAGCGGTAGGGGTCCAGATATTCCGGCCTTCCGGTGATCAGGTATCCCCGTTGCCCTGACTCCGCGTCCGCGACCCGCGCCGTGAGCCTGACCAGCTCCAGCCGGGCGCGGCCCAAGGTCACCAGGCGGTCCATCTGGGACACGGCTCCGAAGTAGGCCAGCTCGCTGATGAGCATCATCAGCAGCGCCACGAAGAGCCCCAGCGGCAAGGCCCATGTCTTGCTGCCCAGATTGGCCACGGTGTCTTTGAAACTCATCCTCTACACTCCCCAGGGCATCCCGCCCTTTTGACCACAGCCACCATGATCCGAATCGCCATCGTTGATGACCATGCGATTGTCCGCGCCGGATTGCGGCAATTTCTGTCCGAGCAGGTGGACCTGCGCGTGACCGGTGAAGCCAGCTCCGGCCGCGAGGCGCTCGATCTCGTCCGCGCCGGCGAGGTGGACGTCATGCTGATGGACCTCTCGCTGCCCGACCAAAGCGGCGTGGAGACCCTGGCCGCCATCAAGGCGCGCAAGCCCGAACTGCCGGTGCTGATATTGAGCGGTTTTCCCGAAGCGCATTACGCCACCACGCTGCTGCGCCAGGGCGCCAGCGGTTATCTGAACAAGGAATGCGACCCCGAAGAAATCGCCACGGCCATTCGAACCGTGTTCCGGGGACGCAAATACATCACCCCTGCCGTGGCCGAACTGCTGGCCGACGGACTCGGCGCCGCCCAGGACCAGGCCCCGCATGACACCCTCTCCGAACGGGAGCTGCAGGTGTTCCTGCGGCTGGCGCGAGGGGAGACGGTGGGGCATATCGCGGACGGCATGTCGCTGAGCGTCAAGACCGTGAGCACATATCGTTCCCGGGTGCTGGAAAAGCTGGCGCTGAACACCAACAGCGAGCTGACGTATTACGCGTTGAAGAATGGCCTGATCGAGTGAGGGCCACGGCACCGGATCAGGTACCGGCCTAGGCACCGGTTCATGCCCCGGTTCAGGCGTCGGGATCCAGACGCTCGGCCAGGCACTGGCAATAGGCCAGCAAATCTTCCAGTTCGGCGGATTTGTCGAACACCCGGTGGGCGCCCAGGGCCATGCAGCGCTGGCGCATGTCGGGCGTGGCGTAATTGCTCAGGATCACCCGTCGCGCGGACGGCATGTGGGCGGTGGCGGCCTGCAACACATTCAGGCCGGTGCCCTGGCTCAGGAAGATGTCGATGATCAGCAGATCACAGGCGCCTTGCTCCTGCGACATCCAGCTCAGCGCGCCGTCCTCATCCACCGCATGACCGAGCACGCGCAGGTCCACCATCTCCTCCAGGGTCGCCACCAGGTTTTCGCGGATGACGTCGTTGTCCTCCACCAAAAAGCAGGTGAGCGCGGAAGGGGAAACGTGGGAGTCCATGGCGGGAGCGGTCCGGATGCGGGCTGCGGCACCCATGACGGCGCGCGGACGGTCAACATGCGCTTGCATGTGGATCGTCCGCGCCGGGGTGGATCACCACGGGGGTCCCCGTCCGGACGGACCCGTCATGGTGAGCCTGCGTCATCAGTTGCGGATGGCGATTTCGTTCTTGACGCGCTTGACGCCCTTCACGCCGCGGGCAATCGCTTCGGCGTTGGTCTTTTCAGTCGCGTTCTTGGCGAAACCCGACAGCATCACCTCGCCTTGCAGCGTTTCCACGCTGATGGCGGAGGCGTCAACCGTCTTGGCTTCGACGAACTTGGCCTTCACCGCGGTGGTGATGGACGCGTCGTCAACATACTCGCCGACGGAGGACTGACCGCGGGTGACGGCGCAGCCCGGCAGCATCGTGATGGCGCCCACAGCGGTGGCCAGGGCGAGAACGGTGGCTCGAATCATCATTTATATCTCCTTGTCGATGACAGACACTGGCTCACGCGGCGTGGCGGGGATTCGACACGACGGCAGGGGCCGGCTCGGCAAACGTCGCGGGGGCGTGGTCCATCAGATAGGGCAGCGCCGCTTCAAGGCCCAACACCGCATCATGGTCAGAGACGGAGGCCCAGTGGATCTGGGCGGCGCCGTCATCGGCATGTTGCTGAAAGGTCTGGAAGTGATCGGTGTGTCCCATCGTCTGGCTCCTTGGCGCCCCGTGGCGTGCTGAGATGAACTCTACGTATGCCGAACAGCGCAGCCTGTCGTCCGCGTCCGCGAGTCGTTGTAGGACAAACGGAAATGGTGGTGGACGCGCCACGGTCCTGTGAGGCGATCCGACCGCTGATCCCGTCACGAAGGATTCGCAAGGAAACGGCATGCTGTCCTACATCCGGTTGCGACAGCACCCGACAGGTGCATCCCCCTGCTCTCCCTAGGATCACGGCCATGGACAAGAACACGATGGGCGCCTCGTTGGGAAGCGCCATGAACGCCCCCCTCCCGACCACGATGGTGGACGCCGCGCAGGTGTCGCCGGTGACCCCCCTGCCGCACAGGGCGACGATGCGTTTTGCACCCGCCCCGGCCGCCAAGGCCTTCAAGCCCTCGCATTGCGTCAATGCCGAACTGCTGCTGTCGACACCGCTGACGGTGGTGGTGCGGGCCAAGCTGGAGTTTGTGGTGAACGGCCAGGTGCAGGAAGATGAAGTGGCGCTGGTCATCTCGCGCAACCGCTGCGAGGGCGACCATCCCTATTGGCCGGCCTTGCTCTCGGCAGCGCAGGAGCACTGGCACCGTTGCCGCGGCCAGGCGCGCCACATGACCGCGTGTGTGGACGGCGAATGGCAGACCCTGTTGGCGGCCCAGCCGGCCGGTGCTGCAGAGCCGGGTGCCGGCGCATCAGCGGCCCCGGCAGTGGCGAAGGTCTACCTGCAGCACTGAGACTGCCCTTCCGGCACCCTGACATCGTTCTTTACAGATTCGCAGCACGGCTGTCAGCCCGCCGACGGGCAACGCCGATGGCGGCGGCGATAATGTCGTTGTTGGCCGCAGTGGCCCGATGACGATGACCCAGCGCATTTCCTGCATGCCCCGCACGCCTGAGGCGTCCCTTTCCGCGGCTTCTCCTGCACACTCCCGTGCGGCAGTCCCCTTGCGAGCGTCTGCAAGGAGCACCGGCGGTCGGCGTCTGCCACGCTTACGTCGCCTGCGATGGATGCTCGGCGCCGTGGCCATGGCCACCGTGTTGACCGGCTGCGGCAGCTTCGGAGGCGACAGCGCCGCCGGCGGCCGCAAGGGCTCGGTCTATCAGAACGAGCGTTTCCAGGCCGACGAAACCTTCTCCCGCCTGTTCGACGCGAGTGTCGAAGACACCTGCGAAGCCGCACGGCGTGCGCTGCTGAGCCAGGGCTATGTGATCAATCTGGCCCAGGCGGGCTCCATCAGCGGCAGCAAGCGCTTCCAGCCCGAGGGCGAAGTGCATGTGGAGATCGCCTTCAACATCGTCTGCGTGCCCGAGGGCGGCGGCGGCAAGCTCTCCACCGCCTACGTCTCGGCCCTTCAGGACCGCTACACCGTCAAGCGCAGCACCAACTCCACCAGCCTGGGCGTGAGCGCCATCGGTTCCATCTCGGTGCCGCTGTCGTCGACCTCGGAATCCCTGGTGAAGGTGGCGTCGGAGACCATCCCCGCCGGTCAGTTCTACGACCGCTTCTTCGCCCTGATGCAGAAGATGCTGCGGGAGCAGGCGCAGGTGGTGTCCACCGGAGAAGCCGCGCCCTGAGGGCCCGGTCCGGGCCAGGTCCGGGCCAGGTCCAAGGCGAAGCCGACGGTGACGGTGATGCAGCCGCACGCCGGCACAAAGGTGCCAGAAGCCGCGACAAGCGAATGGCCGTAAAAAAGGGGCGCCTCAAGCGCCCCTTCTCATTGCCAGTCCGCCGCGATTACTTCGCCGCAGCCGCCTTGGGCTTGTCGATCACCAGACCCCGACGCTCCAGCAGCGGCGCAATGTCCGGTTCATGGCCCACGACACTGCGGAACAGCGTCAAGGCATCCTGACTGCCGCCCTGCGACAGCAACCGGGCGCGGAACCGGTCGCCCAGCTCCCGCTTCAGGCCGCCATTGGCCTTGAACCATTCAACCGTGTCCGCATCCAGCACTTCCGACCAGATGTAGGCGTAATAGCCTGCCGCATACCCACCCATGATGTGGCTGAAGTAGGGCGTGCGGTAGCGCGGAGGCACGGCCGCATAGTCAAAGCCGTCCTCACGCAGGGCCTTGGCCTCGAAGTCCATCACCCCGGCCGCCGCAGGCACCTGCTCCAGCGGCAGCTGATGCCAGCGCTGGTCCAGCATGGCCGCGCTCAGGTACTCGGTGGTGGCGAAACCCTGGTTGAACTTGTGGGCCGCCAGCACCTTGTCCAGCAGCTCCTTGGGCATCGGCGCGCCGGTCTTGTAGTGCTTGGCGTAATTGCCCAGCACGCTGGGCCAGGTGGCCCACATCTCATTGACCTGCGACGGATATTCCACGAAGTCGCGCGGCACCCGGGTGCCGGCCATGCTCGGGTACTTCACGTTCGAGAACATGCCGTGCAGCGCATGGCCGAACTCATGGAACATGGTGTTGACCTCATCCCAGGTCAGCAGCGTCGGCTTGCCGTCGGCCGGCTTGGGGATGTTGAGGTGGTTGGCCACGACCGGCTTCTGGTTGAACAGGCCGCTCTGGTCCACATACGCATTCATCCAGGCGCCGCCGCGCTTGGACGGGCGGGCATACATGTCGGCAATGAAGATGGCCAGTTGTGAGCCGTCCGCATTGAACACGTCGTAGACCAGCACGTCCGGATGGTAGACGGGCAGGTCCTTGCGCTGCTTGAAGCTCAGGCCGTAGAGCTGGCCGGCGGCGTAGAACACGCCGTTCTCCAGCACATTGCGCATCTCCAGATAGGGCTTGAGCTGGGATTCGTCAAAGCCGTACTTGGCGGCGCGGACCTTCTCCGTGTAGTAGCTCCAGTCCCAGGCGGCCAGCTTGAAGCTGGGCTGGTGACGGGCAGCCTGCTCACGGTCGATCATGGCCTGCAGGTCGTCGCCCTCGCGGCGGGCGGCGGCCACGGCGGCTGGCGCCAGCTGGCCCAGCATCGCATTCACGGCCTTGGGCGAGCGGGCGGTCTCGTCGCTCAGGACGAAGTCGGCATGGGTGGCAAAGCCCAGCAGACGGGCACGCTCAGCCCGCAGGCTGGCCACGCGGGACACCAGCGCGGTGTTGTCGAAAGCGTTGCCGCGGCTGCCGCGCGCCACCGACGCCTTGTAGATGCGCTCGCGCAGGGCGCGGTTGTCCAGTTGCGCCAGCACCGGCTGGCCGGTGGTGTTGAGCAGGGCGATCAGATACTTGCCGTCCAGGCCGCGGGCCTTCGCAGCGGCGGCGGCGCTGGCGATCTGCTCATCGCTCAGACCCGCCAGTTCTTCGGCCTTGTCCACCACCACGGCCGAGTCGTTCACCTCGGCCAGCACGTTCTGGTTGAAACGCGCCCCCAGGGTGGCCATCTCGGCATTGATCGCCTTCATGCGGGCCTTGCCGGCTTCGTCCAGCTTGGCACCGGCTCGCACCAGGCTGTTGTAGTGGCGCTCCACCAGACGCTGCTCCTGCGCGTCCAGACCCAGCGTGGCGCGGCGTTGCCACAGCGATTCCACCCGTGCGAAGAGTTGCGGATTCAGCGCGATGGCGTCCCGGTGGGCGGCCATGCGGGCAGCAAAGTCGCCTTGCAGCTTCAGGCGGGCCGGATTGGCATCCGCGCCGACGAGGCTGCCCAGCAGGGTGCTGGCCCGTTGCAGCAGGCGGCCGGACCGCTCCAGCGCCACGATGGTGTTGTCAAAGGTCGGCGGCTGCGGATTGCCGGCGATGGCCTGCACTTCCTGGAGCTGCTCGGCCATGCCCTGCTCCAGGGCGGGGGCGATGTCTTCGTCGCGGATCTTGTCGAACGGCGGGTATTGAAGCGCCAGCGGGCTGGGGGCGATCAGGGCATTGGCCACTGCCGCCGAGGCGGCCTGGGCCGGAACGGTCTGCGCCAGCACCGGCGCGGAAAGGGCCAGCGACGCGGCCAGGACAAATGGAATCCTCATTGGGGGGCTCGCTGTGCGAGTGCATTCAAGGAAAACGCAGAGCCTAGCCCATCGATCCGCCTCAGCCGAAGGGCATGGGCAGACGGGGGCGGAAGCCGCCCCTGCGGCGGCCCGCGCGGCTGGTGAGCCTGGGGGTAACCCTGAGCGGGGCCCTCCCGCGGCGCTGGGTATCGACGGCTGCCGCCATCGCGTGGCCGGATGGCTCTAGCATCCGGGTCCAGCCCCCACTCCGGCGCATTGCGTGCGCCCCGCCTGCATGACTTCCACGTTTCAATGGGCCCTCATCGGCCCGGGTGCCATCGCCCACACCTTTGCCGAGGCCGTCAGCCAGCTGGACCACTGCCGCCTGCATACGGTCTGCGGTCGTGATGCGCAGCGGGCCGAGCAGTTCGCGCAGCGCTGGTCAGCCGCCGGCGAGACGCCGGTGCGCGCCACCACGGACCTGGCATCGGTACTCGCCGATCCGGCGATCGACGGGGTGTACATCGCAACGCCCCATGGCCAGCACTTCGAACCGGCACTGGCCGCTTTGAAGGCCGGCAAGGCGGTGCTGTGCGAGAAGTCGCTGGTGCCGACGCGGGCGATGGCCGAGCAGTTGATCGCGACCGCCCGTGAGCACCGCGTGTTCCTGATGGAAGCCGTCTGGACCCGCTTCCTGCCGGCCTATGAAGACATGGCGCAATGGCTGGCGCAAGGCCGCATTGGCCGACTGCGTGCGCTGCAGTCGAGCTTCTGCTTCCCCGCGCCCTACGATCCGGACAGTCGTCTGTTCAATCCGGCGCTGGCCGGCGGTGCGCTGCTGGATGTGGGCATCTACAACCTCAATGCCACGCGTTTTGTGCTGCGGCATGCGCTGGGCGAGGTGCCGCCGCTCAAGGGCCTGCAGGTGCAGGGCGTGCTGGCACCGACCGGGGTGGATGCGCGGGTCAGCGCCAGCCTGGATTTTGGTGACGGGCTGGTGGCCCAGATGGTGTGTGGCCTGGACACCTTCGCGCCCAACACCTTGCAGGTGATGGGCGATGCCGGTGCCATCGTGCTGCCGGAAACTTTCTGGCAGGCCACTCGCGCGCAGTGCCTGCTGCCCGGCCAAGCGGCTGAAACGGTCGAGCGGCCGTTCAAGACCAATGGCTTCGAATATCAGATCAGCCACGCCATGGCCCGCATCCGGGCCGGTGAGATCGAGAGCCCCGTGATGCCGCATGCCGAGACCTTGGCCGTGCTCGGGTGGATCGATCAGATGCGGCTTCAGCTCGGCGCGCGGCTGCCCTTTGATGATCGGTGACGGCGCTTCATGCCCTGGCAACCGCAACGGCACGCCGGGGCCGCTGTGATGTCCACGTAAAAAAGGCCGCTCCGGGGGAGCGGCCTTGCTGGGACCGGGACCGCGTTTTGCAGTCGCGATCCCGGCGGGGCGTTGCGGCCTCAGTCGTCGCTGCTGCCAGCGAAGCCGAAGATGCTCAGCAGGCTGGTGAACAGGTTGAAGATCGACACGAACAGGCTGACCGTGGCTATCACGTAGTTGCGCTCACCGCCGTTGACGATGTTGCTGGTCTCGAACAGGATCAGGCCGATCGACAGCAGGGCCACCACACCGGAGATCACAAGACCCATCACCGGCATCTGCAGCCAGATGTTGGCCACCGCCGCCAGCAGCGCCACGATCATGCCGGCGAACAGGAAGCCGCCCATGAAGCTGAAGTCCTTCTTGGTGGCCAGCACATAGGCGGACAGGGCCAGGAAGGTGCCACCGGTGGTGGCCAGCGCCAGGGAGATGGTGTTGGCGCCGCCCGGCAGCCCCAGATGCACGCTCAGCAGGGGGCCCAGCGACCAGCCCATGAACCCGGTGAGCGCAAACACCAGCGGAATGGCCATCGCACTGTTGCGCATGCGGTGGATGCCGAACAGCAGCGCGAAGTAGCCCACCAAGGTCAGCAGCATGCCGGGCGCCGCCCAGTTGAAGGCCACGGCCGCTGCGGCAACGGCACCGCTGAACAGCAGCGTCATCGACAACAGGGCATAGGTGTTGCGCAGCACACGGGTCACGTCCCCTTGCTGGCTGAAGACCGAGCCACCGGCGGTGGCGGGCGTCCAGGTCGTGGGGGACGCCGAAGATCGTTGGAAGTCACTCATGACTGAACTCCTTGGGGTGGACAGGACACGCGGTGTGGATCTGACAACCAGACCCCTCACCGCGCGCGCGTAGCCTGCACCTTAGGGCTTCATCGACTTCCAAAAAACCATCAATTTCCTTGCACTTCCGCAGAAAAATCAGAAGCCTCGGAAGCATCGGTCTCCACCCGTCCCTGACGGCGGGAAGCCAGCAGCTTGGCCACCAGCGGATGGTTCTGACCGCGCCGGGAGTAGATGCCGTGCACGTCTTCCACCACCTCACTCTGCCCCAGCAGATGCAGGCCGCTCATCAGCGCCAGGTCGTCGGCCCCCAGGCGGCTGACCGGGAAGACGCCCAGACCGCGGGCGGCAAACACGCTCATCAGGGCGCTGTCCTCGAACTCCCCCACCACCTGCGGCCGGATGTGATGCTGCTCGAACCAGCGCTCGATGCTGGCGCGCAGCGAGGCATGGCGGGTGGGCAGCAGCACCGGCAGGTCTTCCAGGCAGTAGGGGAACGGCCGACCGGGCGAGCGCTGGGCGCGAGCGACCAGATCCGCCGGGCCCCACCAGTCCACCTGGGTGCTGGCCAGCAACTGGCTGGTGATGCGAAGTGTCGGATTGACGGGGGCTGGCTGGTCAGTGAGCACTAAATCCAGATGGTGCAGCGCCAGCTCACCCAGCAGTTGGTCCACCTCGCCTTCATGGCAGATCAGCCGCAGATTGGGGGTGTCCAGCACCGGTGCCAGCAGGGCGTGGGCCGCCAGTTTGGACAGGCCATCGGACAGGCCGACCGAGAGTCGCTGCACCCGCTGCGTGGCGGCTTCATGCACCTCATGTGGCACGAGCTGGCCGATCTGGAAGATCTCTTCCGCCCGGCTGAAGGCCGCCTGACCGGCTTCGGTCAGCACCAGGCCGCGGCCCTCCGGCTTGAGCAATTGATGGCCCAGCGCGCGTTCCAGCTCACGCACCTGGGCGCTGATGGTCTGCACGGCCATGCCCAGACGGTCGGCCGCACGGGCGAAGCCGCCTTCCTTGGCGACCACCCAGAAGTAGTGCAGGTGACGGTAATTCAGCGAACTCATCTGACTCTCCGAAAAGACGAACCCGCATCATACATAACTTCGGTTTAACGGGAGCGAGGAATTCCATCCCTATGGATTTTCCGAGTCAATGCGGATGCGCGGGGAAGAGGGTTCGCGGATCCCGGGAGTGCCTGCGGCGAACATGAAAGGTTTGCCTGGACCGCTGCTCTCCACGCCACGCCACGCCTTGCCACGCACTTGGCGGCCTTGCCCTGGTGCTGGGGTCTGCTCATGGCCGACTCGCCAAAGGCCTCACTTATCCACCCACCGGGCACTCTGACCCATCGCCCGCGCGCTTCATCGCAACCGGTGGGGCGGCGGCCCACCGACTTGCCTACAGTCCCACCAAGCCCGCCCTCCCGGCGGCGCGATGGACCTGGAGCCCGTCATGCTGAGCCTGTTGCTGTGGTTGATCCTGTTTGTGCTGTGCTGGCCGCTGGCCTTGCTGGCGCTGCTGCTGTGGCCGGTGGTCTGGCTGGTGCTGCTGCCGTTCCGGCTGATCGGCCTGAGCGTGGAGGCGGTCTTCGCGCTGCTCAAGGCGATCCTGTTCCTGCCCGCCCGGGTGCTGGGCGGGCGGCCCTGAAAAGACCCCCAGGGGCCGACCGCGACGCGATCGGAGGCGATTCAGATCGCGTCCAGGCCCGCCTGCAAGTCCGCGCGCAGATCCTCGACATCTTCAATGCCAGCGGAGATCCGCACCAGCGAATCGGTGATGCCCAGGGCCGCCCGCTTGTCTGCGGGAATGGAGGCATGGGTCATCAACGCGGGCAGGGAGATCAGACTTTCCACCCCGCCCAGGCTCTCAGCCAGCGCGAAGATGCGCACCCGCTCCAGGAAGCGACGGGCACCGGCCAGGTCGGTGTCCAGCTGCACGCTGATCATGCCGCCACCGCCGCGCATCTGACGACGCGCCAGCGCATGCTGCGGATGGCTCTCCAGGCCGGGGTAATACACCTTGCGGACCTTGGGCTGCCCCTCCAGCCACTGCGCCAGCGTCAAGGCGCTTTCGTTGTGCCGCGCCATGCGCAGCGCCAGCGTCTTGAGACCTCGCAGGGCCAGGAAGCTGTCAAAGGGGCCGGCGATCGAGCCCACCGCGTTGTGCAGGAACTCCAGCTGCTCGCGCAGCGCGGCCTGCCTGGCTTCCCCGCCCACCACCACCACGCCGGAGATCACATCGCTGTGGCCGTTGAGGTATTTGGTGGCCGAGTGCAGCACCGCATCGAATCCGAGCGACAGCGGCCGCTGGCCCCAGGGGCTGGCGAAGGTGTTGTCGGCGATGGTCAGGGCGCCGTGCTCGCGGGCGATCGCCGCCACAGCCGCCAGATCGGTCAGCTTGAGGATCGGATTGCTGGGCGTCTCGATCCAGATCAGGCGGGTCTCGGGACGCAGCGCCGCCCGCACCTCGTCGGGATTGGTGCTGTCCACATAGGTGACCTGCAGGCCGGCGCTCTTGCGACGCACCCGCTCGAACAGCCGGTAGCTGCCGCCGTAGAGATCGTCCCCCGCCACGATATGGGAGCCGGCGTCCAGCGTGTCCAGCACCGTGGCCATGGCCGCGAGGCCCGACGAGAACGCATAGGCCTGCACGCCGCCTTCCAGACTGGCGACCGCCCGTTCATAGGCCTGCCGCGTCGGATTGTGGGTGCGGCCGTATTCATAGCCCTGGTGCACGCCCGGGCTCTGCTGGCGGTAGGTCGAGGTGGCGTAGATGGGCGGCATTACCGCGCCGGTCAGCGGGTCCGGATGCTGGCCGCCGTGGATGGCCAGCGTGTCGAAGCGCAGGTCGGCGCCGTGGGAGTCTCGGGAGTCCTGGCTCATGACAAGCCCTTTCGCAGATGGTTCAGCAAATCAAAACGGGTGACCAGGCCATAGAAGCGCTGGTCGTCGGCAATCACCGCCACCAAACCCCGGCGCAGCTGTTCAATCAGCGCGGACAGCGGGGCGCCGGGCGGCAGGGTCTGCACATCATGGCTCATGGCCGAGCTCACCGGGTCCTTGAAGTGGCGGGCATCCATGTGCATCTGGGCCAGCAGGTCCGATTCATCCAGCAGGCCGACCAGCCGGTCCTGCTGCAGCACCGGCAGCTGCGACACATCCGCCTGGCGCATGCGGGAGAAGGCGGTGGCCAGCGTGTCATCGGGCGAGACGCTCACCACGGCGCCGTCCTCGGTGCGGCGGGAGATCAGGTCCCGCAGGTCGCCCTGGTGAGCGCGCTTCAGCAGGCCCTGGTCGAACATCCAGGGGTCGTTATAGACCTTGGACAGATAGCGCGTGCCGGTGTCGCAGACAAAGGTGACCACCCGGCGCGGCGTGGTCTGGGCCCGGCAGTAGCGCAGCGCGGCGGCCAGCAGCGTGCCGCTGGACGATCCGGCCAGGATGCCTTCGGCGCGGTAGAGCGCGCGGGCGGTGGCAAAGCTCTCGGTGTCGCTGATGGCGTAGGCGTGGCGCACGCCGCTGAGGTCGGCGATGGGCGGAATGAAGTCCTCGCCGATGCCTTCCACCGCCCAGGACCCGGCCTCGCCGTAATGACCGGTCTCGACATAGTCCTTCAACACCGAGCCTTCCGGGTCCGCCAGCACCAGGTCCAGGCCCGGACGCACTTTGGCGAAGAAGCGGGACAAGCCGGTCATCGTGCCGCCGGAGCCGACTCCGCACACCAGTGCGTCGATGCGGTGGCCGGTCTGCTGCCAGATCTCCGGGCCGGTGGTGGTTTCGTGGGCCAGCGGGTTGGCGGGGTTGTTGAACTGGTCGGCGTACCAGGCGCCGGGAATGTCCTGGACCAGGCGCGCGGCGCGGTCCTGGTAGTAGTCGGGGTGGCCCTTGCCCACATCCGAGCGGGTCATGTGGACCTCGGCGCCCAGGGCCTTGAGCTGCAGCACCTTCTCGGCCGACATCTTGTCCGGCACCACCAGCACCACCCGGTAGCCCTTGGCCCGCGCCACCAGGGCCAGACCCAGTCCGGTGTTGCCGGCGGTGGCTTCCACCACCGTGCCGCCGGGGGGCAGCAGGCCGTCGCGCTCGGCGGCCTCGATCATCGACAGGCCGATGCGGTCCTTGATGGAGCCGCCCGGGTTCTGGGATTCCAGCTTGAGGAAGAGCTCGCACGGGCCGGTGTCCAGACGCCGCACCGGCACCAGCGGCGTGTTGCCGATCAGGTCCAGCACGGCGGGCCGCGCGGCCTCACCAGCAAAGGCCGACCGGGCGGGCGGGGGGGAAGGCGGGGTGGAAGGCGTGTCAGCGGCCCTGTTCGGGGCGGCCGTGTCGATGGCGGTCATGCAAGCTCCTTGAATCCTGATGGGATCTGGGGGACAACGCCCGCTTCGCTACCGCGCGGGTGGCGCGATGCGCGGGCAAAACCCTGTAGCGTACGGCGCGCGGCCAGGGTGCGCCAACTGCCGTTCACGCAGCAGCTTATACCGGCGGCGCATATGGCGCAGGTGCCTGGGGCCGTCGTGGGCAGAGGGTGGCGAATGGCGGCAAACGGCGCGCCACCCTGCCTGCTCACCCGCCGCATGTGGTTATGAACAAGCCTTCGTTCACCGCTGACAGCCCTGGGCCTAACCTGCGGTCATGTCAACGCTTCACCCTCTTCCGGCCCGCGCAGCGATGGTTGATCGCGCTCATCTCATCATGGCCACCACCGCCGCCATGCTGGGTCTGCGACTTCGCCCTCGCCGGACGCCGGGCACGCCACCGGCAGAGCGGCGGGCGTTGGTGTCTTGGACCCCACCTGGAGGACTGCACCCACCGATGAACTGATCACCTTGTCATCCGATGCGAGCGACGCCCCGGCTACGGCCGGGGCGTTCCTGTTTGTGGGGCTCAGCGCTGCATACCTCAGCGCTGCATGCCTCAGCGCTGCATCCCCCAGCGCCGCACCGTCCAGCGTTCCACGGTGCTGAACACCAGCCGCTCCACCAGCCAGCCGATCAGCACGACCAGGGCCAGCCCGGCGAAGACGTGATCGGTCATCAGCTCATTGCGGTTCTGGAAGATGTACCAGCCCAAGCCCCCCTGGCCGGACGAGGCGCCAAAGAAGAGCTCGGCAGCGATCAGCGTGCGCCAGGCAAAGGCCCAGCCCACCCGCAGGCCGGCGAGCACCGACGGCAGTGCCGCCGGCAGCAGGATCTGCGCCACGAAGCGCGGCCCGGTCAGGCCGTAATTGCGGCCCGCCATGCGCAGCGTTTCGGGCACCGCCGACACCCCTGCGCTGGCCGCCAGGGCCAAGGGCCACAGCACAGCGTGGACCAGCACGAAGATCAGGCTGCGGGCGCCCAGGCCGAACCACAACAGCGCCAGTGGCAGCAGGGCGATCGCCGGCAGCGGGTTGAACATCGCCGTGAGGCTGGCCAGCAGGTCCCGGCCCCAGCGTGAGGCGGTGGCCAGGGCGGTCAGGCTCAGTGCAAGCGCCACGCCCAGACCGTATCCCTGCAGCAGCAGCCGCAGCGACACACCGGCGCGCATCAGCAATTCACCGCTGGCCAGATCGGTCACCAGCGCACGGGCGGCTGCGGTGAAGGTGGGCAGCAGCAGGTCGTTGTCGGCCCAGCGGGCCGCCCCTTCCCACAGTCCGGCCAGCAGGATCAGCAGGAAGGCCTGGCGCCAGCCACTGGCGTCCAGCACCCGTCGCCACACCGGCAGCGTTTCGGGCGCCGATGGCACGTAGGGCTGGGGCTCCAGCCAGCGGTCCGGCCGACGGGCGGGCGAGAGGGGCGAGAGGGGCGACAGGGGCGCGGGGGTCCGCGGCGCGGGCATCTGTGAAACGCTCATGATTCAAACAGCAAGGCTTCGATGCGCTGCCCCAGGGCCTGCCGCTGGGCGGCATCCAGCCCCTGGGCATTGAATTCCGCCCGCACCCGCCCCGGATGCGGCGACAGCACCAGGATGCGGTGGCCCACATGCAGCGCTTCTTCAATCGAATGGGTGACGAACAGCAGGGTGAACCGCTCCTGCTCCCACAGGCTCAGCAGCTCTTCCTGCATGCGGCGCCGGGTGAGCGCGTCCAGCGCGGCGAAGGGCTCGTCCATCAGCAGCATGCGCGGGGACAGCGCCATCGCCCGGGCAATGGCCACCCGCTGCTTCATGCCGCCGGAGAGCTGATGCGGATAGGCCGCGGCGAAACCGGACAGGCCCACGCGCTCCAACCATTCACGCGCCTGCTCCCGCGCACGCGACTTGTCCATCTTGCGCGAGGCCGTCAGCGGAAAGGCGACGTTGTCCAGCACCGTTTTCCACGGCGGGAGCTGGTCGAATTCCTGGAACACGGCCATGCGGTCCGGTCCGGGGCCGTGCACCGCCTGGCCGTCCAGCAGCACGCGGCCTTCCGACGGCTGCAGAAATCCGCCCACCGCCTTGAGCAGCGAAGACTTGCCACAGCCGGAGGCGCCCAGCAGCACAAAGCGTTCACCAGGCATGACGTCGAAATCCACCCGGTGGGTGGCGCGGACGTTGCGGGAGCCGACGCGGTAGTCCAGGCTCAGCCCTTCCACCCGCAGGCGCGGCTGGACCGCCAGACGCAGCGGAGCGGCGGAGTCCTCGCTGGCGCCTGACGGGGCCAATGTTGGGGCAGATGCCGGGGGCGCAAACGGGACCGCAGTCGGGGGCCCAAACGGAGGCGATGGCGAGGCCAGCGGCGGCGCCAGCGACGGCGCCAATTCTTCGGGACGGGCGCTCATGACCGGCCCCTCAACTGCCGGAGGCGTTGTGCGGATCGTCGAAGAAGTAGTCCTTCACCGACGCCGGCTTGTTCTTGATGGCGCCCACGCGGTGCATGAACTCGGCCAGCGCGAAGGTGTTCTGCGGCGCGATCTTGAACTGCACCTCCGGATTGCGGATGACCTTCAGCAGCAGCTCGCGCGGCACCTTGGAGCCTTCATTGCGCTGGTAGATATCGGCGGCCTGTTCCGGATGACGGGTGATGAAGTCGGCGGCCTCGGCCAGCGCGGCGACGAAGGCCTTGTAGGTCTTGGGATTCTCGGCGCGGAATTTCTCGGTGGTGTAGAGCACGGTGGCCGAGGCGGGGCCGCCCAGCACGTCGTAGCTGCTCAGCACCTTGTGCACGGCAGGATTGCCGGCCAGGGCCTGCTCCTGGAAGGGCGGATTGCCGAAGTGGGCATTGATCTCGGTGCCGCCCTTGATCAGCGCTGCCGTGGCGTCCGGATGGGGCAGGGCCACCTGCAGACGGTCCAGCCGGTTGTACTGGGCGTCGCCCCATTGGCGCGCCGAGGCCAGCTGCAGGATGCGGGCCTGCACCGACACGCCCACCGCGGGCAGGGCGATGCGGTCCTTGTCGCTGAAGTCGGCGATGGTGCGAACGGCCGGGTTGCTGCTGGTGAGGTAGTAGGGGAAGTTGCCCAGCGACGCGATGCCGCGCACATTCTGGCGGCCGCGGGTCTTGTCCCACAGCGTCAGCAGCGGACCGACGCCGGCGCCGGCCACATCGATGCTGCCGGACAGCAGCGCCTCATTGATGGCCGGACCGCCGGACAGCTGCACCGTCTGCACACGGATGTCGATGCCTTCGGCCTTGCCGTGTTTTTCGATGAGCTTCTGGTCCTGCGCCACGTTGAGCAGCAAGTAGACGATGCCGAATTGCTCGGCAATGCGCAGCTGACCTTCGGCGCGGGCGGGCAGGGCGCTCAGGCCCAGGGCGGCGGCCAGGGCCGCGGCAATCATGCGTTTCATCGGGGGGACCTCGCGGAACAGTGGAGCGGTGCAGTGCCCGGCGCAGAAGGCGGGGCTTGGCGCAGCAGGGGGCTGGGGACGGTCGGGGAGGGTGGCGGGCGGGAAGGGTGTCGGGCTGGATCAGCCCAGCACCGCGTCCCCTTCGACCGTGGTGCGGTGCAGATGGCGGCGCAGATGCTCAGGACAGCCGGTGGCCAGATGCATCAGCGAGCGGTTGTCCCAGAACACCAGGTCGTTCGGTTGCCAGCGGTGGCGGTAGACCAGCGAGGGCCGGGTGCTGTGCGCAAACAGCTGCTGCAGCAGGTCGCGGCTTTCGTCCTCCGGCAGGCCGACGATGCGGGTGGTGAAGTGCTCGCTGACAAACAGCGCGAGGCGGCCAGTCTCCGGATGCCGACGCACCACAGGATGGACGGTCGGACGGACCTCGGCCACCTGGGCCTCGGTCAGCGCAGGCCGCCAGGGGTTGCGCGCCCGCAGTTCCTCATAGCGCGCCAGGTAGCTGTGTTCGGCACGCAGGCCGCGGACGGCGTCCTTCAGGGCCTGCGGCAGTTCTTCATAGGCCAGGTGCTGGTTGGCAAACAGGGTGTCGCCGCCTTCGGCGGGCAGCTCCTGGGCATGCAGCAGGGAGCCCAGGCTGGGCTTTTCCTTGTAGGACAGGTCGGAATGCCAGAACACGCCGGCATCGCCCAGCCCCAGGGGCCGCCCCTGCTCGTCCCGCACATTGGACACCTGCAGGATCTCCGGATGACCGGGGAGCTGGAAGTTGCGCAGCACATGCACTTCCAGCGGTCCCCAGCGGCGGCTGAAGGCCACATGGGCGGCGGGCGAGATGCGCTGGTCGCGGAAGACCAGCACATGGTGGTCCAGATGGGCGCGATGCAGGCGGGCGAAGGTGGCGTCGTCCACCGGCTGGTTCAGGTCCAGGCCCAGCACTTCGGCGCCGAGCGGGCCGTCGAAGGGGCGGATCTCGACGCCGTCAGCCGCGGAGATGGCGGCGGACGTTGCAGCCGACGTGGCGGCGCTGTAGGGGGAGGGTCCGAGGGCGCTCTGGGCACTCTGGTCGCCCTGTGCGATTGGCGCACGATGGCGCTCGGCGGTGGCGGGACGGCTGACGTGGGGGGAGGCGGTGACAGTCATGGTCAGCGACTCTAGGAAGGCCTGCATCTGCCGCCAACAAATAAGGATGCATGAGCTCACTCGTTTTTCGAGGATACGCCGACTCTGATATGGTGTCGCCCTCGCATGTGGGTGCGAGTTCTCGGCGGATCCACGCCATTCCCATCTCGACCCGTGATGGATGCGGTGACATGCAGGATCCCTCGCGTTTTTCGGTTTTACAGGGGCGGGAGAGTCCGTCCGGGGAGTGAATGGGAATGAAGCAAGTCATCTGCGTGAAGTGGGGCACGGCCTATGGGGCGGACTATGTGAACCGGCTCTATGGGATGCTGACGCGCCATGTCACGGGAGACTTCCGCCTGGTGTGCCTGACCGACAACAAGGAGGGCATCCGTCCGGAGGTGGATGCGTATGACTTGCCGGAGCTGGGTTGCGAGTGGCCCAAGAAGTCGATGGGCAAGTGGCGCAAGCTGGTGATGTGGGGTTCGGACCTGGGCCCGACGACGGGATTGACGGGGCCGGTGCTCTTCATTGACCTGGACTCGGTCATTGTGGACAACATTGACGGCTACTTCACGCACGGCCAACCGGAGGATGTGGTGCTGGCGCGCAACTGGGCCAAGCCGATGCAGAAGCTGGGGCAGACCTCGGTATTCCGGTTCCCGGTGGGCAAGTATCCGCACATCATTGCGCAGTTCCGTGCGGACCCGCAGGGGGTGGCGGACCGTTACGGGTTTGAGCAGCACTTTGTGACGGCGTCGGTGCCTGGCGGCATCAAGTTCTGGCCGCCGACCTGGACGCGCCATTTCCGTCTGCACTGCATGCCTCCGTTCCCGCTGCGCTACTTTGTGCCAGCCAAGCTGCCCAAGGGCGCCAAGATTGTGACCTTCCCGGGTGGGCCGAACCCGAGTGATGTGATGGTGGGCCGCTGGACGCAGGATCTGCCGGCGCACCTGAGTCCCTGGGAGCATTTCAAGGGCACGTTTGGCAAGGGCGTGAAGAACCGCTGGCGCCACCTGACCCGCTACGTCCGCCCAACACCCTGGATCTCCAAATACTGGGTGGAATAAGGCCCCCCAGTCGCTTCGCTCCTGCCCCCAAGGGGCGCCTCCCAGCGGCCTGGCAGAGCCAGATCCGCGGGAGTGGCTGGAGGGTCCACGCGCTTCGCGGTGGCATTTGTGCCCCCCAGTCGCTAGCGCTCCTGCCCCCGAGGGGCGCCACCCGGTGGCCTGGCAGAGCCAGTTCCACGGGTGTGGCTGGAGGGGCCCCGCGCTTCGCGGGGGCATTTGGGGCGGTGGGTGGCGGTGCTTGCGGGTGGGTCCGGGAGGGCTTATGCGGGGAGCGCAGGACGATTGGAGAAATGGTGATTGGCGGTGTGGGTGAGGTTCGCCCAAACTGCGTTCAAGGGTTCTTTCCATGAAGGCCCGGCGGCGCCACCAGCGCCGAGTTGCATGGTGAGTCCCAGGACGTGACACGTGATCTCTCGGAGTCTGGGGGAGGCACTTTGAGATAGGCGGCACTGTCCTGCGGCATTCACAGCACCCCTTCAACACATCCCCCGCGCAGCCCCTCGGAGCAGGAGCGCCAGCGACTGGGGGCCAAAAGCCACCGCGAAGCGCGGTGGCCCCTCAAGCCACTCCCGCGGATCTGGCTCTGCCAGTCCGCCGGGAGGCGCCCCTCGGGGGCAGGAGCGAAGCGACTGGGGGGCCCAGTTATATTTAAATGAGAAAAGAATCGTTTTGTGAATAAGGAAGTGTTGGCAAGCTGTGTGGTCCGGCTCACAGTCCACCGCCCTCTTGCCTGTCATGTCCCAACAAAACGTTCGCAGCGTCCGCCCCTCCTCGGTGTCCCCCTCCCGTCGTCAGCTCCTGCTGCTGGGCGCCGCGCTGCCGCTGCTGGGCGCACAGGCCTGGAGCCCCGCTCACGCGCAGGCCGCCGCCCCCGCCACGCTGCTGAACGTGTCCTATGACGTGGCCCGCGAGCTCTACAAGCAGATCAACCCCGCTTTCGTCACCGCCTGGAAGACCAAGACCGGCCAAACGGTGACCGTCAACCAGTCCCACGGGGGCTCATCCAAGCAGATCGGCTCGGTCATCGGCGGCCTGGAAGCCGACGTGGTCACCATGAACCAGGCCACCGACGTCGACACCCTCGCCGAAAAAGGCCTGACCAGCGCCGACTGGCGCCAGCGCTTCCCCAACGGCGCCGCCCCCTACAGCTCCACCATGCTGTTCCTGGTCCGCAAGGGCAACCCCAAGCAGATCAAGGACTGGAACGACCTGGCCCGCCCCGGCGTCCAGGTGATCATCCCCAACCCCAAAGTCACCGGCAACGGCCGCTACGGCTACCTGGCCGCCTGGGGCAGCGTGATCGCCAAGGGCGGCACCGACGCCCAGGCCAAAGACCTGCTCACCCACATCCTGACCAACGTCCCCGTGCTGGACGGCGGCGGCCGCGGCGCCACCACCACCTTCACCCAGCGCGGCATCGGCGACGTGCTGCTGACCTTCGAGTCGGAAGCCGAGCTGATCGAAAACGAATTCGGCAAGGGCCAGTTCGAAGTGGTCTACCCCAGCCTCTCCATCGAGGCCGACGCCCCCGTGGCCGTGGTCGACAAGGTGGCCGCCAAGAAGGGCTCCGCCGCCCTGGCCAAGGCCTATCTGGACTTCCTGTGGACCCCGGAAGCCCAGGAAATCATCGCCCAGAACAACTTCCGCCCCCGCGACCCCGCCGTGTTCAAGAAGCACGCCCAGCGCTTCGCGCCGATCAAGCTGTTCGGCGTCGACCAGACCCTGGGCGGCTGGGCCAAGGTCTACAAGACCCACTTCGTGGACGGCGGCCAGTACGATCAGATCATGGCCTCCATCAAGCGCTGAAGCCGCCGCCATGACCACCGCCGTCCTGTCCCCGGCGTCGGCCCCGCCGGCGCCCACCCGTAAGCGCCGCCGCGTACTGCCCGGCTTCGCCCCGACGCTGGGCTTCACCCTGTTCTACCTGTCCCTGCTGGTGCTGATCCCCCTGTGCGCCGTCTTCCTGAAGTCGGCCGGCCACGGCGCGGACGCCTTCTGGGCCGCCGCCACCTCGCCCCGGGTGCTGGCCTCCTACCGCCTGAGCTTCGGCGCCGCCCTGCTGGCCGCCGCCATCAATGTGGTGTTCGGCTTCATCCTGGCCTGGTCGTTGGTGCGTTATGACTTCTTCGGCAAGAAGCTGGTGGATGCCCTCATCGACCTGCCCTTCGCCCTGCCCACCGCCGTCGCCGGCATCGCACTGACCGCCCTGTATGCCCCCAACGGCTGGCTGGGCAGCCACCTGGAGCCGCTGGGCATCAAGGTGGCCTTCACTCCGCTGGGGGTGCTGGTGGCCCTGATCTTCATCGGCCTGCCCTTCGTGGTGCGCACGGTGCAGCCGGTGCTGGAAGACCTGGATACCGAGCTGGAAGAAGCCGCCGCGTCCCTGGGCGCCCATCGCTGGCAGGCCTTCCGCCTGGTGGTGCTGCCCATGCTCACCCCGGCCCTGCTGACCGGCTTCGCCCTGGCGTTTGCCCGCGCTGTGGGCGAATACGGGTCGGTGATCTTCATCGCCGGCAACATGCCGATGGTCAGCGAAATCACTCCGCTGATGATCATCACCAAGCTGGAGCAGTACGACTACGTGGGCGCCACCGCCATCGCCGTGGTGATGCTGGTCTTCTCGTTCACGCTGCTGCTGGCCGTCAACGGCCTGCAGGCCTGGAGCGTGCGCCGCAACGGTCTGGACGGAAAGCGCTGACATGGCTGGATCTGCCGCAACCCTGGGCCGCGCCCGCAGCGCCGGACACTATCAGGGCAACCCCGCCACCCGCGAAGCCCGCTGGGTGCGTTATCTGCTGCTGACGCTGGGCCTGGGCTTTTTCGCCCTGTTCCTGCTGATGCCGCTGATTGCCGTCTTCACCGAAGCGCTGCGCAAAGGCTGGCAGGCCTATGCCGCCGCCCTGGTGGAACCGGACACGATCTCGGCCGTCAAGCTGACGCTGCTGGCCGCGGTGATCTCGGTGCCGCTGAACCTGGTGTTCGGCGTCAGCGCCGCCTGGGCCATCACCAAGCATGACTTCCGCGGCAAGCAGCTGCTGATCACGCTGATCGACCTGCCGTTCTCCGTCTCTCCGGTGGTGGCGGGCCTGATCTACGTGCTGATCTTCGGCGCCCAGGGCTGGTTCGGCCCCTGGCTGCAGGAACACGACATCCGCATCATCTTCGCCGTGCCCGGCATCGTGCTGGCCACCGTGTTCGTGACCTTCCCGTTCGTGGCCCGCGAGCTCATTCCGCTGATGCAGGCCCAGGGCCGCGATGAGGAAGAGGCCGCCACCGTGCTGGGCGCCTCCGGCTGGCGCACTTTCTGGCATGTGACCCTGCCCAACATCAAGTGGGGCCTGCTGTATGGCGTGATTCTGTGCAACGCGCGCGCCTTCGGCGAGTTCGGCGCGGTGTCGGTGGTGTCGGGCCATGTGCGCGGCCAGACCAACACGCTGCCGCTGCAGGTCGAGATTCTCTACAACGAGTACCAGTTCGCCGCCGCCTTCGCTGTGGCTTCGCTGCTGGCCCTGCTGGCCGTGGCCACCCTGGTGCTCAAGCAATTCATTGAATGGCGTGCCTCGCGCGCCGTGGTCATTGACTGAGCGGCACGCTGAAGAAAGACCCCCATGAGCATTCAAGTCCGCAACATCCACAAGTCGTTTGGCAGCTTCACCGCGCTGGGCGATGTCAGCCTGGACTTCCCCACCGGCGAGCTGACCGCGCTGCTGGGCCCGTCGGGCTGCGGCAAGACCACGCTGCTGCGCATCATCGCGGGGCTGGAGACCGCCGACCGCGGCCAGGTGCTGCTGGACGGCCGGGACGCGTCCGACACCCATGTGCGGGAACGCGAAGTCGGCTTCGTATTCCAGCATTACGCGCTGTTCCGCCACATGACGGTCTTCGACAACGTGGCCTTCGGCCTGCGGGTCAAGCCGCGCAAGCAGCGTCCGCCGGAATCGGAGATCAAGCGCAAGGTGCATGAGCTGCTGCAGCTGGTGCAACTGGACTGGCTGGCCGACCGCTATCCGCCGCAACTCTCCGGCGGTCAACGCCAGCGGATCGCGCTGGCCCGCGCCCTGGCGGTCGAGCCGCGGGTGCTGCTGCTGGACGAGCCGTTCGGCGCGCTGGACGCCAAGGTCCGCAAGGAACTGCGCCGCTGGCTGCGCCGGCTGCACGACGAACTGCACATCACCAGCATCTTCGTCACCCATGACCAGGAAGAAGCCCTGGAAGTGGCGGACCGTGTTGTGCTGATGGACCATGGCCGCGTGGAGCAGGTCGGCGCCCCCGACGAGGTCTACGAACATCCGGCGACTCCCTTCGTGTATGGCTTCCTGGGCGCGGTGAACCGCTTTGAGGGTCACTCGGAAGGCGGCCGCCTGCATGTGGGCGACCAAGTGCTGGCCCAGAACCTGGCCAGCGCCGCTCAGGATCCGCAGGGGCTGGTGCAGGCCTATGCCCGCCCGCACGAGCTGGTCATCATCCCGCAGGCCGACGCAGCCGGACTGCCCGCCACCGTGGAGCGTGTGCTGAGCTTCGGCGCGGCCGCACGGGTGGAACTGCGCGGCCCGAAGGGCGAGCATCTGGAAGCGGAACTCAGCCGGGAACAGGCCCAGGCCCTGGCGCTGTCCAACGGCCAGCAGGTGCGGCTGCAAGCCTCGCGGCTGAGTGTGTTCGGATTGACGCAGGCCGCCTGATCCGTCCATGAACCTCCAGCAGTTGCGCATCATCCGGGAGGCGGTGCAGCAGAACTTCAACCTGACCGAAGTGGCAGCGGCGCTGTTCACCTCGCAGTCCGGCGTCAGCAAGCACATCAAGGATCTGGAAGATGAGCTGGGCGTGGAGCTGTTCCAGCGTCGCGGCAAGCGGCTGCTGGGGCTGACCGAACCCGGCAAGGAAGTCGCCCAGGTGGCCGACCGCATGCTGCAGGACCTGCGCAACATCAAGCGCCTGGCCCAGCAGTTCTCCAGTGCCGACCAGGGCCAGCTGACCATCGCCACCACCCACACCCAGGCGCGTTATGCGCTGCCGCAGGTGGTGGCGCGGTTCAAGGCGGCGTATCCGCGGGTGCATCTGGTGCTGCATCAGGGCAGCCCGGCGGAGATCGTGTCGCTGCTGCAAAGCGGTGAAGCCGATGTGGGCATCGCCACCGAGGCGCTGGGCCGGGACGAGGCCTTCGTGACCTTCCCCTTCTACGAATGGCATCACGCCGTCGTGGTGCCGCAGGACCATCCGTTGACGGCGCAGCCGCTGACGCTGGAAGCGCTGGCCGAGCAGCCGCTGATCACGTATCACGAGGGCTACACCGGCCGCGCCCGCATCGATGCGAGTTTTGCGCAGGCCGGCCTGGCCCCCGACATCGTCATGTCGGCATTGGATGCCGACGTCATCAAGACCTATGTGCAGGTCGGGCTGGGCGTGGGCATCATCGCCGCCATCGCCTTCGAGCCGAACCGGGATGCCGGTCTGCAACGGCTCGACGCCAGCCACCTCTTTCCGGTCAACACCACCCGCATTGCGCTCAAGCGCGGCCACTATCTGCGGGGCTTCGCCTACCGCTTCCTGCAGGAGTGCGTGGACAGCCTCACCGAGGAGCGGGTGAAGGCGGCGATGGAGCTCGAGGGCTGACGCGCTCCCGGGGGGTGGCAGCGCTGGCCGCCCCCGACCCGGCCGACGGACTGGCCAGGAGCAGCGGCATCGGCCTGGCATAAAACGCCTCGATGCGGCCCCCATAACGGGCCCGCGCATTCGGACTCAGCCGGCTCAGCAGCTCTTCCTTGAGTACACGCCGGACCTGGGGCAGGGCCATCACCTCATTGGCGCGGATGGCCACCTTCTGACCCCAGTCGTTCTTGGGGCAGGCCACCCCCGACACGATGGGATCGGCATGACCTTCGATGGGGACGGTGACCAGATCGCCAGTGGAGCCTCCGGCCGCCAGGTGATCGGTCACGATGAAGTCGTATTCGAAGGTGTAGTCCGCGCGGCCCATGCCCACCATGGCCAGCAGATTGCCGCCCACGTCGGGCGTGACGTAGGTGCTGAGCGCTGAAGGGGGTTGATGGCGAATGACCTCGTCCAGCTCCGGTCCATAGCTGCGCCCCTGCACCAGGGCGCCGCGCAGGCGACGCTCCTGCCAGATCTGATCGAGCCTTGCTTCCCCGGCGGCATTGCGGGGCACCTGGTTCAGCACCGAGCTGCGCACCACCAGGTGATGCGGCGGCACCAGATGCGTGTCCGCAAACCAAGCCATGGCATCGCGGTCGGCCGTGTGCAGCATGCCCAGCATGCAGGCGGGCTCTCCCGATTGCAGCATGCGAAGACTGCGCTTGATGTTGGCCATCACCAATTCGTGCTGGGTGGTGCCGCCCCAATGGGAGATCAGGACATCGGCCGTGGTTTGGGTGAGCACCCGCCGGGGCGCGGGTCCGGCATTGCTGGAGGCGGGCGTGGCGTCGATCTGGGGCATCAGCCAGATGATCCGCTCCGCGGACCGGGTGGGCGATGAGCCGGCCGCAGCGGGAGGCGCCACCGCCAGGGGAACGCCCGCAGCCGCAGCGCCTGCGTCTTTGGGCGCGGCAGTGCCTCCCTGAGCAGCCCCACTCATTGCAATGATTGCAATGAGTGCGGCCTGTTGAATCCTCGGTCCGGCGAGCGATCTCATGGCGTCCTCGTGAGATGCAGCATAAGCGCTTCAGCGCATTTGAGAAATGCTTATCGAGATTTGTTGGAGGACACCTTAGGGGAGGAAGCGAATAATGAAACCGAATAAGGCCTGCATCCTCCATTGGATTGACGATGAATTTCCAGCAATTGCGTTCCGTTCGTGAGGCTCAGCGCCGAGGCTTCAATCTGACTGAAGTCGCGCAAGCGCTGCACACCTCGCAACCCGGCGTCAGCCGGCAGATTCGCGAACTTGAAGACGAACTCGGCATTGACATCTTCATTCGGGCCGGCAAACGCCTGACCGGATTGACCGAGCCTGGCCGCAATGTCATGCCGATTGTGGAGCGTCTGCTGCGCGAGGCCGAGAACCTGCGCCGCGCTGGTGAAGACTTTGCACGCGCCGACAGCGGCCATCTGCGCATTGCCGCCACTCACAGCCAGGCCCGGTATGCATTGCCACCGGCGGTGCGCGATTTTCGCAATTCACATCCGGAAGTGAGCCTGCAATTTCAGCAGGGCACTCCGCAGCAGGTGGCGCGCTTGCTGATGGACGGCGAAGCGGATATCGGCATTGCCACCGAAGCTTTGGCCGAGCATCCGGAGCTGCTGACGCTGCCTTGCTATCGGTGGACCCATACCGTGCTGGTGCCACACGACCATCCCCTGGCCCGCGAGACCTCGGAAGGCCGTCCTCTGACGCTGGAGCAACTGGGCCGTCATCCCATCATCACCTATGAAAGCGGCTATACCGGCCGCAGCCATATTGACCAGGCCTTTGCCGCCGCCGGCGTCGACCTGAATGTCGTGCTGGTGGCCATGGATGCCGACGTCATCAAGACCTATGTGGAGCTGGGCCTGGGCGTTGGCATCGTGGCTGCCATCGCCTACGACGAGGAGCGCGACCGGCAGCTGCGCGCCATTGACGCTCGTCACCTGTTCGCCGACAACCTGACCCGGCTGGCCGTGCGTCGCGACGCCTATCTGCGGGACTATGTCTACGCATTCATCGAGACCTTCGCCCCGCCGCTCACCCGCGAACTGGTGGAGCAGGCCCGCGTGCATCCGGGCGGCTCGGATTGAGGGCCTGGCCCCGACCCATAGGGGCTGCAATCCTTACTTCGTGCTAAGCAAAGCAGAACTTCTTGCTTCCCTTCCTGCGCTGCGCTCTTTAGAGTCAGGTCTTCCGTCATTCACCCCCCTGCCACCGTGAATCTCCTGCGCCGCTCCGTCTCGCTGCTCACCGCCGCCACCTTGCTGGGCGGTGCCGCCCTGGCCCATGCCCAGACCACGCTGCTGAACGTGTCCTACGACCCGACGCGTGAGCTGTATCAGGACTTCAATGCGTCCTTTGCGAAGTACTGGAAGGCCAAGACCGGTGAGACGGTCACGATCAAGAATTCCCATGGCGGCTCCGGCAAGCAGGCCCGCTCGGTCATTGACGGCCTGGATGCGGATGTGGTGACGCTGGCCCTGGCCTACGACATTGACGCGCTGTATGACCACGGCAAGCTGCTGCCGGCCGACTGGCAAAAGCGTCTGCCCAACAATGCATCGCCCTACACCTCGACCATTGTGTTCCTGGTGCGCAAGGGCAATCCCAAACACATCAATGACTGGCCGGATCTGGCCCGCAGCGGTGTGGATGTGATCACGCCCAATCCCAAGACCTCGGGCGGCGCCCGCTGGAATTACCTGGCCGCCTGGGCCTATGCGCTGAAGCAGCCGGGCGGCAATGCCGAGTCGGCCAAGGCCTTTGTCAAGCGCATCTACAGCAACACCAAGGTGCTGGACTCCGGCGCCCGCGGCGCGACCACCACCTTTGTGGAGCGCGGCATTGGCGACGTGCTGATCGCCTGGGAGAACGAAGCCTATCTGGCGGTCAAGGAACTCGGTCCGGACAAGTTCCAGATCGTCACGCCCAGCCTGTCCATCCTGGCCGAGCCGCCGGTGTCGGTGGTCGACAAGAACGTCGACAAGAAGGGCACCCGCAAGGTGGCCGAGGCCTATCTGCAATACCTGTATTCGCCCGAAGGGCAGGAACTGGCGGCGAAGAACTACTACCGTCCCCGGGATGCCAAGGTCGCTGCCAAATACGACAAGCAATTCGCCCCGGTGAAGCTGGTGACCATTGATGAAGTGTTCGGCGGCTGGCGCAATGCCCAGAAGACCCACTTCGATGACGGCGGCGTGTTCGACCAGATCAATCTGGCCCGCTGATCGAGCAAGGCTCGAGCTCCGACTGTCTGACTGACCCCGGCGTTCGTCGCGCACGAACGCCCTCCTGTTGTCTCCTCGGTCGGTCGACGTCCGGTCAGCCGGACCGACACCATCCAGACCGCTTGCTCTCAGAGCAGCCCCGCCCGGCCGTCATGGCTCCGGCGGGGCCTTTTTTTTGCTTGTTCGCAGCGGCCCGCTCCCCTGGGGCAGGGACACCGGCGGATCCAAGGCCGAGGGCATTGCTGTGCTGCGAGACAATCGCGGGTTCATCCTGGCCTGTCGATGCGGCTGCTCAGACTCCTGCCGACACTTCGTTTCCTGTCCCACACACAGCTCGTAACAGAGTGACCCCGCTGCAACGTTTCCCCCTGTCCGGACCCTCATCCACCGCCTGTCTACCGAGGCCCGCCGCTATGCTGTCGGCCGTGGAAAACGTTGTCATTTTTGCGGAGGCAGCCCGCGTACGGCATGCGACTTCGCGTCAGGTCCCTGCGCGTCAGACACGGTGGCGACTGCCGCTGCTGCTGGCGGCCTGCCTGTGCAGCGTGCTGGCCGGTGTCCTGCCCGCCCAGGCACAGCCCGCACCGCCATCCCACGGCAGCTCGGACACCGGGTCCGCCCAGACGGGTGTGACGCCCCCGGCGGTGCAGCCCGCCTCGGCATCAAGCTCGGCGCCGGTGTCGGTCTCCCCCTCGGCGTCGGCCCCGATCCCGGCCGCCGTCACCGTCGACCGCATCACCTGGCTGACCTCCGACAACAGCACCGCCAGCAATCCTGGCGTCAACGGCGTGACCGACCGCATCGTCAGCTATCTGACGGTGTGGTGGCCCGGTGTGAAGCATGAGGTGCTGATCGCCAACACCAAGCGCAGCTGGCAGATGCTGGAGGATGGACAGCAGGTCTGCCGGGCCAATGTCGTGCGAACGCCGGAGCGGGAGAAGCTGGTCTACTTCACCAACACCCAGCTCTCGCCGCCGCCGCAACTGGTGGTGCGACGGGACCGGCTGTCCCGATTGCCGCGCAATGCGGCTGGCGAAGTGCTGCTGCCCCAACTGCTGGCCGACGACAGCCTGCGCGGTGCGCTGGTGGACGGCCGCAGCTACGGCACGGCCATTGACGAGATGCTGGCCCGGCGGCCCGCGCACAGCAACGTCAGCCTGTATTCCCCGCGCGACTTCGGCGGCCGGCTGCTGCAGATGATCAGCCTGGACCGGGCCGACTATTCCATCGACTCCGACATCGCACTGCTGATGATGGGCGAGCCCAAGGACCTGATGACCGTGCCCATCCGCGGCGCCAGTGATCTGGTGATGGCGGGCATCGCCTGTCCCCGCACCCCTTGGGGCTGGTCGGCGATCAAGGGGATCGACCGGGCGCTGGGCCGGCCCGAAGGCGCCGCCACCCTGCGCCGCGGTCTGATGCGCTGGATCACCCCGGAGACCCGCGCCCATTACGCTTCGCAGCTGGACCAGTTCTACCGGGAGCGGGCCAAGCCCTCGCGCCTGGTGCCCTGATCGGGCGCGGGCCCGCCCTGGCCGTCGACGCCACAGCGCCAGCAAAGCGCACCGTCAGGCTGCCTGCTCCACCCGATTGCGGCCGGCCGCCTTGGCCCGATAGAGGGCGGCATCGGCGCGTCCGAGCAGGTCGTCGACGGACTGGTCCTCAGCACGCATGCCGGTCACACCGAAGCTGGCCGTGAGCACCACCGCCGGCGCTCCGGGCGGTCCGTCATCCATGCGGCTGCTGGCGATGCGCTCCCGCAGGCGCTCCACCAGATGGTGGGCTTCGTCCAGCGACGTCTGCGGCAGCAGCAGGGCAAATTCCTCACCGCCCAGTCGGCCCAGCACATCTTCCTTGCGCACCACCTGCGCGCAGACCTGCACGATGCGGCACAGCGCGTCGTCACCTCGGGCATGGCCCAGGGTGTCATTGATGCGCTTGAAGTGGTCCACATCCATCATCACCAGCGACAGCGGGGCGCCGTAACGTCGGCTGCGGGACAGCTCCGCCTGGGCCCGCTCCAGAAAACTGCGTCGATTGACCGCACCCGTCAGCGCATCGGTGGTGGCCAGGCGCTTGAGCTCGATTTCCAGCCGCTTGCGGTCGGTGAAGTCCACCAGCGTGCTGAGCACCGACGCTTCGCCGCCATACAGCACCGGCACCATCGACAGCAGCATCCACAGCTCGGTGCCGTCCGCCGCCAGCAGGCAGACCTCTTCCGACTGCAGACTGCCGCGCTCGCGAAAGAGCTGCTGGATGCGGTCGCGGTCCGCCGGATCACGGTAGAAGGCGGTGGCGGGTCGCCCCACCAGCCCTTCCAGTGAATGTCCGCCGAGGGAGGCCGAGGGTCCGTTCCCATAGACGATCACGGCGTCGTGCACGCGGGTCACCACCATCGGCATCGGCGCGTGATCCAGCACGGCACGCAGACGCTCTTCGCTGTCGGCCAGCTCGCGCGTGCGCTGCGCCACCCGCTGCTCCAGACTGATGTTGAGCTCGCGCAGCTCTGCCACCAGACGCGCGTTGTCGACCGCATTGACGACATTGGCGCACAGCAGCTCCAGGAAGCTGACGCGCGCGTCGGTGAAGACCCCGGACACCGCGCCGTTTTCCAGATAGAGCGCCCCCACTGTCTGCCCCTGCTTGAGCAGCGGCAGCATCAGCACCGAACGGGACGAGGAGGGGGAGGCCCGGAACCACGGGTCCGGACTCTGCAGCGCTGCTTCCTGCAGCAGCAGCCGCTGGCCGCTGTGCAGGACCTGCTGCATCTGGGCGACGGGCACTGGACCGGTGGCTGCTTCGAGCGGCATCGGATCCTGCAGGTGGATCGGCACCGGCCCATTCATGCAGACCTGCGCCTGCAGCACCCACTGCTGCATGGTAGCCGGACCGCTCGCGCGGGAGGGGATGTCGGTGCCGGTACCGCTGGCCAGCACCACCGCCGCGCGCTGGGCACCAGCGTTCTCGGCCACCACTTCGAGCAGACGGCGCAACAGCGCATGCAGGTCGGGCTGGCTGTTGATGGCCTGAACTGCCTTGATGAGACTGCTCAGGTCTGCGGCATCGCCCTGATGGGCCGAGGCAGGGATCAAGGCCACCGTCGGGTCCGCGTTCGCGTTCGCCATCTCTGGTTCGGGCGCCGCGCAAGACGCCTCATGCATGCGGATGCCGCATTGCTGCCAGGCTTGCTGCTGGGCCACATTCGCCGCGTGTGCGCGGTCCGGTGCGCGGTCCTCCCAGGCGCAAGCCTGCGCGCGCAGCACCGCGGCCAGATCCATGCCGGGTTGACCCACTGCCTGTGCAGCCACCAGGGCATCCGCCAACTGCGCGTCGATCAGCGCTGCATCTGCGCCGTCCAGTTGCAGCGCCTGGGCCTTGAGCACACCGATGCGGGCGGTCAGATGGCCGGGCCGTGCATCATTCCAGCGGGTCAGTGCCTTCAGGGCTTGCGCTTCCAGGTCCAGGTCCCGCGCCGCCTCGCCGCGCATCGCCAGTTGCTGGCTGGCCCAGGCCGCAATGAAGAGGAACAAGGACTGCGCATGCATGCCGCGTCCCGCCGCAAACAGTGCACGGGCCGCCAGCGCATGCTGGAGCGCTGCTGCTGGCGCGTGGTCCACCCAGGCCAGCACCGCCTGCCAGCCGTGAAGGAACATGAGTCCGGTCTGGTCCTGCCGGTCCTGATAGGTGCGCGTGATGGCCTCGACGCTGTTCAGACCGTTCTGTCCGTCAGGCGCGTTCACCTCGAGCGGCGACCGGCGCAGCGCCTGCACCAGCCCCAGCAGCGCCCGGGTGTAGTCCTGCGCCACCGGTTGCCGCATGGCGCTGAGCGTCTGCACATGCTCGGCCAGCATCGGCTCCAGCGCATCCAGCGTCTGGCCCGACAGGAAGGCATGCACGTCATGCACATACAGACCCAGGCCCGCATGGCGGAAGTTGCCGAACTCCAGGCCGTTGCGATGCGTCTGCATCAGCCCTTCCATGCTGGCGGGCAGGCCGTCGACCCAGTGGCTGAGGAAGGCGTGGAAGGAAAAGCCCGCATGGGCAAAGGCCTGCACCCAGCCCCAGCGCGCCACCAGGTCCATGGTCATGCGGCCCAGCGCATGGGCGAAGCGATAGTCCCCCAGGAACTCCGCCCCCATCAGGCCCAGCACCGAATAGGCCGACAAGGCCGACGCCACATGGCCGTGGGCCATCATCAGCCGGACCTGGAAGAGGGTGAGCAGCGGCAACAGCGCCGGGCGCACGATATAGGCCGCCGCCGTCATCTTGGCGGCAATCGAGATCAGCAGCAGTCGGCCCTCGTCCTGCATCGGCAGCCGCGCCGCCAGTGTGTGCAGGCCCAGCGTGGTGATCTCGTCGCGCAGCTCGGTCAGCAGGCGGGCCAGGTCCGCCTGCGGCTGCTGTGCATCGAGCTGCGGCAGCTCGGCGCCCAGCAGCGCAAACAGCTCCAGTCCCAGGTCGACGGTCTCAGCCAGCCGGCCCTGCGCATAGAAGGCTTCCATGCGCACTTCCAGCAGGCGTGCACGCTGCGACGGCGAGGTCGCCTGCAACAGCGCTTGCGCCAGCAACGACTCCATGCGCTCCGACCGCCCCGCCAGGTAGGCCATGCGCGCGGCATGGTGGTGCCAGAGCTCAGCAACGGCCCGGTCGGGATCGAGCTCCAGTGCCAGCTCCGCATAGTCGGCCGCCGGTTCGAAGGCGGCAGCCTCCAGCGCGCGACGGGACGCCGCCAGGTTCGCCTGCGCCAGCGCCTGGCGCTCTGCGGCATCGGTGCCCGGCCGCAGCAGCATGCGAGCGGCATTGAGGTGATTCAGCACCGCGTAGGGCAAGGGCTGATCCGGCGACTGCGCCTCATGACGCTGCTGGAGCAGCCGGCCGACCCGCAGCTGCAAGGCCGCACGGGCCTGCGGCGCAATGCGCTGCAGCGCGGCCTCCTGCACCCGGTCATGGGCGAATGCATAGCGCACCCGGTCACCGGCCTGACCCTGCAGTTGCGGGCCGAAGCGGTAGAGGCTGCTGGCGGGGACCAGCAACTGGTCCTGCAGCGCGGGCAGCAGATCTTCAGCCAGACGGGACGGATCGGCCGAGAGGGCGGTGGCGAGGGTGTCGAGGTCGACGCTGGTGCCCAGCAGGGCGGCCACGCTCAGCGCCTCACGGGTCGCCTCGGGCAATTGCGCCAGTTGCTCCAGCATGAGCGCCACGACGGTATCCGCCGTGCGCGTCGCGGCGATGCGCTCGATCAGGAAGGTCCAGCGCTGATGGGCGGCGTCGAAATGGAAGAGGCCTCGCCGGCCCAGGTCTTCCATCCAGCGGCGCAGGAAAAACGGATTGCCTGCCGTTCGCACCTGACACAGCTGGGCGAGGGCCTGCAAGGCATCGGCATCGGCATCGGCATCGGCGTCCGCGGCCCCGTGGTTGCCGTTGCCGATGCCGTTGCCATTGCCGACTGGATCGTGGGATCGATGCAGGCTGTCGGCCAGCAGCTGCCGGGTGTCCTCCAGCGTCAGCGGACCCAACCGCAGCGGCATGAAGCGCTCGCCCAGCAGCGGACGCAGCTCCTGCAGCTCCTGCGCCATCGGATGGCCGGGACGGACTTCGTTGTCCCGGTAGGCCAGGATGAACAGGGTGTGGCGCATGGACGCATCGGCCAGGCATTCGCGCAGCAGCCGTCGGGACGCCCGGTCCGCCCACTGCCAGTCGTCCAGGAAGAAGGTCTGCGGTTGCCCCTCGCAGGCCAGCGCCGCAAAGCCCTGGCTGACGCTGCGCAGGAAGCGGTTCTCCGATTCGGTCGGCCCCACCGGCACCAGCGGCTGCACCGGCTGCAGCAAGGGCAGCAGTTCCGGAACCGCCTCACCCAGCACCGCCGCATTGGGTCCGGCCAGGGACTGGAGGCGTTGCCGCCACGGCCCCTGTGCCGCGGGGGGCAGCGCCAGCACCTGGGCGGCCCGCTGCGCCAGCAATTGCAGCACCACGCCGTAGGGACGCTCCTGGCCGTACTGATTGGCCTTGGCCGCCGCAAAATGGCCCTGCTGCGCCAGCAGGCTGCGCTGCGACGCCAACACCAGCGCCGTCTTGCCGATGCCGGAGAAACCGGCGATGGTCACCAGGGCCGCCCCGCGCAGCGTCCCCACCGCCGCCTGTTCAAACGCCTGGGCCAGATGGTCTTGGGCGGCCTCTCGTCCATAGAGCCGCCCACTGGCCTGAAAGCGCAGGGCGATGTCACCCCGCCCCGGCTGGAAGTCCGGCAGGCCGCGTCCCTGCTCGAGGGCCGCCAGGCACAGCTGCAGATCCTGCCGCAGCGACTGGTGGCTCTGATAGCGGGCCTCGGGTTCCTTGTTCAGGCAATGGCTGAGGATGTGGGCCAGCGGTGCAAACACCTGCGGGTTGCGACTCGTGGCCAGCGGCGCCGGCAGGGCCAGATGCGCATGCACCGCGCGGGCCGGGTCGTCGACCGGAAACGGTGGCTGGCCGGTCAACGCCTCCAGCAGTGTGGCGCCGAGACTGTAGAGGTCCGCGCGGTAGTCCACATCGCGGCTCATGCGGCCCGTAAGCTCGGGGGCCAGGGTGGCCAGGTTCGCTTCGATCAGCTCTGCCTTCTGCACCAGCGGGCGTTCCCGCTCGATCTCCGCGGCCAGGCCCAGATCGGCGATGCGCACGCGCCCGGTCTGGGCGCCCGCTCCGGGCAGCAGCAGCACCTGGCCAGGGCCGAGGTTGCGGTGGATCAGGCCGCGGGCATGCAGATGCTGGAGCGCGGCCACCAGGTCCAGGCCGATGCGCAGCACGTCGGCCTGCTCCAGCGGCCCGGTGCGCAGGCGCTGACGCAGGGTGAGCGCCCCTTCAAGCTCGGGGTCATCGAACAGCAGGCCGTGCCGCCCGCCGTGTTCAATCAGCCGGGCCGGGCGCAGGACATGCTGAGGATCCAGGCGCTGTGCGAGCGCATATTCGCGGCGCAGCCGGGCCAGATCGGCCACGGAAGGGGCGGACTGGCGCAGCAGTTTCAGCCACACCCCGGCATGAGGGGTGCTGCCCGCCCGGATCACCTCGGTCCGACGCCCCAGGTGGACCGTGTCGCGCGGCCCTGCCCCGGCGCCTGGACCCTCGCCCAACGCCTGCTGCTCTTCTGTCATCGCACTGCCCGAATCTTTTTTTCGGACTGTAGCGGCTGGGCCGGGGTCGCCCGACGCCGAAGGCACCGCGAATGGGGGAGATCGCACTCAAACCGGAGAAATGACGAACCGAATGTCGTGTTCAACCACTTCTTGCTCAGGCGTTTCGGCCCGAGGGCGGTGGCGCTCTGTTTTCCACTTCTGCCGGATTTTCATGACTGGACATTCTTCCCGCCTCCCGCTGGACATCGCACCCCACACCGTGGCTTTCACAGCGGCTTCCACCGGGGCTCACAACGGGGCCCCGATCACGCGGGACATCACGGCGGCCATTGCGGGGGACATTGCGCCTCGCGTCGCGCCTGATCTCCTACGCCACCAGGTCGTCAGCGCCGGTCACCGCCCCTTCCTCGTGTCGGCGCTGCTGCTCACAGTGGGTCTGGCTGGCTGCGCCACCGGCACCTGGACACGTGACAACGCCACCCAGGCCGACCTGGACCGGGACACCTTCCACTGCCAGCGCGAGTCGGCACGCATGTATCCGACCCTGCCGCGCCAGGTGGCCTACGGCAACGGCAGCAGCGTGACCAAGTCGGTCTGCAAGACCCGGGGGAATGTTGAGACCTGCGAGGAACGCATCGTCGCCCCCATGACCTACACCGAGGACGACAACGCAGGGCCACGCAGCCAGGCCTTCGACGCCTGCATGCGGGCCGAGGGCTATCGCTATCAAGAGGGGCGGTGAGTCCGCGCCGACTGCTGGTCCATCCGGCGGTCAGCGGGGAGCATGACGGCATGCCCCCCTCAACCGGCACTCAACCCGCACTCAACCGCCATTCAACCGACGTTCAACCGGCGTTCAACCGGCGTATTTGATCGAGCATCCATAGGGACGCGTATTCGCCTGCGACACCTTCTTGCCCGCCGCCAGTTCCGACAGCGCCACCTTGACGTAGGGCTCCGCCTTGGCGATGTCTTCCACCTTCGCGGTGGCGATGCTGTCGATGCCCCCCTTGTAGACCACTTGCCCCTGCGGGTTGATGATGAACAGGTGCGGTGAGGTCTGCGCCCCGTAGGCCTTACCCATCTGGCCGCTCGGGTCCAGCAGTGCGTTGGCGGGCGTGGCGCCACGCTGCTCATTGAGCTTGAGCGCGGTGGGGCCGTCGACATGGCCCTGCTGGCCAGGAGCCGACGAGATCACCTGCAGCCAGACCACGCCCTTGGCGGCAGCCTCTTTCTGCAGCGACGGAATGTTGCCGCTGCCGTAATGCTTCTTCACATAGGGGCAGTCGTGATTGGTCCACTCCAGCACCACCGTCTTGCCCTTGAGGCTGTCCAGGGTCACGGTCTTGCCGTCCGCGGCGGTCACCGAGAACGCGGGCGCGGGCTGGTCGATCTGTGCCTGGGCCTGCACCTGGCCAGCGGTCAGCGCCAGCAGGGCCGCGCCGATGAGCCAACTGCGGCGGGCCCCGGAGCTGATCGAGGGGGCGGGGATGGCTGGAGCGAGGGTCGTGAAGAATGGCTTCATGGGTCAGTCTCCGAAGAACGCGCGGTTTGCGCGGGATGAAAGAACGGGGGCCGGCGCGGGACGCGTCCGTTGCAACTCAGGAGGACGATCCCTCCAGGGCCGAGGTGACGATGCCTGGCGTGAGCAGTTGCGGCAGTACCTGCGCCTCGTCACCGGACCCTGCCGGGAAGAACAGGTAGAGCGGCACCCCGCTGCGACCATGCTGCTTCAGCAACTCAGTGATGCGAGGGTCCTGGCGGGTCCAGTCGCCCTTGAGATAGGTGATGCCATGCGTCTGGAAGGCCGCCTTGACTTCGGGCGTGGACAGCGCCACCCGCTCGTTGACGAGGCAGGTGATGCACCAGGCGGCGGTCAGGTTGACGAACACCGGTTTGCCCTGTGCCCGCAGCTCGGCCAGTCGCTCGGGGGAATAGGGCTCCTCGCCTGCATGGGCGGCATCCGCAGCGGCGGCCGGGCTGGCGCCCGCATCCGGGGCGACCATCGGCAAGAGCGCAAGGGCCCCGGCCACGGACACAAGCGCGGTGAGGCCACCGGCCCACTGGCCGCCACGGCCGGCGTTGCGACTGATGCCACGTGCCCACAGGGCCAGCGCGATCAGCCCCATGCCCGACAAGGCCAGGAGCACCCCCTGAGGTCCCGCCTGCTGGGCCAGCACCCAGACCAGCCAGATGGCCGCGCCGAACATCGGGAAGGCCAGGGCCTGCTTCAGCACATCCATCCAGCGACCCGGACGCGGCATGCGGCGCTGCAGGGCCGGCCAGCAGGCCAGCAGCAGATAGGGCAGAGCCAGGCCCAGGCCCAGCGCCATGAACACCGCCAGCAACTCCAGCGCAGGTTGCGCCAGGGCATAGGCCATGGCCGCTCCCATGAAGGGCGCGGTGCAAGGCGTGGCCACCACGGTGGCCAGCACGCCGGTGAAGAAACTCCCCACCAGACCGCCGCGACTGGCGAGCCCCTGGCCGATGCCGGCCAGGCCTGCGCCCATCTGCACAAGGCCCGCCAGCGATAGACCCAGCACAAACATCAGCCAGGCCAGCAGCAGCACGAAGAGCGGCGAATGGAACTGGAACCCCCATCCCACGCTGGCACCGGCGCCGCGCAGCACCAGCAGAACGGCCACCAGTGCGCCGAAGGCCACCAGCACGCCGGCGGTGTAGGCCAGACCCTGGCGACGATGCTCGCGGCTGTCGCCATGCAGGAAGCTCAGCGCCTTGATGGCCAGCACTGGGAAGACGCAGGGCATCAGGTTCAGGATCAGGCCGCCGACCAGGGCCAGCCCTACCGCCGCCCAGAGGCTGAGCGAGGCAGCACTGCCCAATGCGGGGTCGCCGGATGCGGCAGTGTCGGTCCCCGCAGAAGGACTGCGGGTCGCGGCACCGGCCACGCCGTCCACCTTCGCCGAGACCGACCAGGCCTGCGTGCCGATCAGCAGCAGTCCGTCCATCGTCTGACCGGCGCGCGCGGGCTGCTCACCCACTGGCATGCGCAGTTGCCACTGACCGTCCGCCTGGCTCAGCTGCGGTTTGGCGGCATGCTGGATGCGGCCCCAGTCCTGGGGCAGGAACAGGGTCTTGTCGGGATCCGGGGGGCTTGTCTTGGAGCCGTCCACCGGCCAGCGGATCAGCAGGTCCTGGTTCTGCAAGGTCGCCTGGACCGGCATCGGCGCAGCGGTGGGCAAGGCCTTCCTCGCTGCGTCCAGCACTGCGGCGTCGCCCGATGCGGTGGACTGCGCGGCCACAGGCAGTTGCAAGGCCAGGGTGGCCTGCTGAGGAATGCAGGACTCGCGGCAGACCAGCCAGGTAGCTTCGGCCTGCAACTGAACGGTCGTGCCCGGCTTCAGGCTGGCGGGCAGCTTGAGCTCGGTCAGCAGGACGGTCTGGTTCTCGTAGCCGTAGTTGGTGATGGGGCCGACGTCGAATCGTTGCGGGGTCGGCCAGAGGATGTCGCTGGCTTGAGCGCCTTCGGGCAGCGTCCATTGCAGGCTGGTGGGTTGACCGGAGTCCCCCGGATTGCGCCAGTAGGTGTGCCAATGCGGTGCGATGCGCTGCTCCAGACCCAGCAGCAATGTCTGGCCGGGTTGCACCGAGCGGGCAGCGGACAGCAGGCGCACGCTCACCTCTTCGGTGGAGGAGCGGTCGGACAGCACAGTGGCAGACGCCGCGGTGGGTGCCACCGCGGCAGGGGATTGCGCCGACACCATCCATGGGGTCGACGCCAGTAACAAGGTGATCAGACAAGCGCGCATGGCCGCGATGCTAGGGGCAGGGCGGTGTCCTCACAAGCGCTGAGGGCACTGGCGGGTACGAGGTTTCCTGAGGATGGCGTTGATCAAACCGAAGCGAAGCAGCGATCACAGCTCATGGCTCATTGACGAGAGTCTCCTTGTTTCCTTACTTCCAGATTGGCGGAAAACCCGTGATGTGGAAAGCACGGCAGTCTGGTGATCGGAGATTGGCTGTCACGCGACATCCGTGACGCGCCAAGAAAAGCCGAGAGTTGCTGAAGAGGTCGAGAACCCGCTTGCGGGCGGCGAATTGCGCGAGGTGCTTCAGAAACGGCACAAATCCGGGGTCGACGCACTTGGGCGGCCCGTTGTCCGCGAAACGCCCGGGAATGGCGTCGAAAAAACGTCGACACCCAGAAGGCGGCACGTCAGTCCACCCGGCGCCCGTCGAGGCCGAGTCGGAAAAATGGTGCCGAAAACGTCGACACCTGCGCAACGACCATCGATCCGAAAGATGAGCGCCAAAAAAACGCTGAGATCCAAAATGCGCCGAGACTTTCAAGCGCTCGTCGACAGCGAAAAAATGGGCAGACCCTGCCAATCCCCGACAGAGTTCGGTTGCAGCGCAAAGTCCGATCAGCGTCGGCGCCGCCGCTCAGCCATTTGGAATATCCGGCTCCACCAATTGCGTCAGCAACTGAAGCGATTCCTGCCAGCCCAGATGACAGGCCTCCGGCGGGATCATTTCCGGAATGCCTTCCTGCGTCACACTCAGCTCGGTGCCGCAGAACACCGCCTTGAACACCACGGTGGTGATCATCTGACCGGGCAGATTCGTGTCGTCAAACTGGCTGCTGTAGCGAAGGCACGCACCGGGGTTCACCTCCAGATACTCCCCGCCGAAGCTGTGCACCGCCTGGCCGGCGAAGTTGGTGAAGGACATGCGCCAGCGGCCTCCGACGCGCGCGTCCATTTCATGCACCTCACCGACGAAGCCGTGTGGCGGCAGCCACTTGTTCATGGCCAGCGGATCGGTGAATGCGCGAAAGAGGCGCTCCGGCGGCGCCTTGATGACACGATGAAGATGGATGGTGTGGGGCATGCTGTCTCCGTCCGGTGTTGTGCTCCCGGGCTCGGTGACACCGGGATGGCGGCCGATTCCAGAGGCTGTGGATCCACCTTAGCGGCTGGCTTTGACAAAAAGAAGGCGGGTCAGCCCGCCCTTGCCTTGTCCGGTTCAGCGTCGCCACCCTGACGTACAGCGCATGCCCGCTGCATCAGCGCATTACGGTTTGGTCCCTGCGCCGATCCATGCCCGCATCACGCGGTAAGGCGGTCGACCTTCATCCGCGCCGCCGGTGAAGGCAGGCGTCTTGTAGAGCTGATTCACCGAGATGTAGAGCCAGTCTCCGTCGAAGTGATGCACGCTGTCCGGCCAGTCCAGACGCGGGTCCCGCACCAGTGGCTGCGGGTGGCCGCGCGCGTCGAGCTGGTCGATCCCGGATTCGTTCAGGTTGGTGAAGAAATGACGGCCGTCTGCGGTGGTGGCAGCGCCGTCGGACACGGGTTTGTCACCCACGGTGCGGATGGCCGCAGCCGTACTGGCGTCGCTCACACCGGGCCTGAGCAGCGCAGCAGGCACGGCATACCAGCGCAGACCATTCATGGCGCCGAAGAACACCGTCTTGCGGTCCGCCGACAAGGTGATGGGGTTGACGCCGACCTGGGCTGGAGCACCCTGGAACTGGATGGGCTTTCCGCCGATCTCCATGCGTGCATGAGGGTCCGCCTGCAGGGACACATGGCCGCTGAAGCGACGCGCCTGCCCGGTGACGGTATTGACCGCAATCAGGCCTGGCTTGGCGATGTCCGCGAGGTAGACCCAGCCGTCGACCTCATCAACTGCCAGGTCCTGCACGAAGCTTCCCTTGGGCGCGATGTCCGCCGGCAGCTCGATGCGCTGCAACTGCTTGCCGCTACGGATGTCGAAGCTCCACAGGCGGGTCTTGCCCAGTTGCAGGCCCATGTCGATGACCCACAAACGACCACGGTGGTCGGCCTGCAGGCCCAGCGGGCTGTCGATGCGGTCGTCGGAGGGGCTGCCGGTGCCGCGCTGCAGGGCGGTGCTGGGCCAGGGTCGATATTGGTTGAGGCCGGTGATCTCGATGAGCTGCGCATCGGCCGGGGCCCCGAGGGGATGCACCGTCGCAAACAGTCGGCCGCCGGCAGCTGGCGCCACGTTGCCGGGACGGATCGGCAGTTCGGCAACCACTTCCAGATCACCCGGCTGCTGGGCCATGGCCTGGGTCGCAGAGAGCCCCAGCACAACGCCAAGGCTGACGCCAAATGCAACGCTCAGTGCGGCACTGCGCAGGGTTTGACGCCAACGCGAGATGCAGCGGATGTAAGGAAACGGAGAGGGAGAGGGAAACGGACGGGGAAGGGGGGAATATACGCCGGCCGGACGGCACCGCAGCGAGGAAGGAGTCAGCATGGAACAGGCCCAGGAACCGAGGAGGCCCGCAGTCTGCAAGCCTTCCTCGTTTCGATGAACCTGGTGAGCGTTGAACCTCTTTCAATCAAACATTGAGAACCGAACGCGGCCTGCTCGCCAGGCCGCGCCAACCCTCATGCCGGTGTGCGACGCGGCAGCGAGGTGTAGCGCAGATACGGGCGCACCGCTTCCCAGCCTTGCGGGAATTTCTGCTTCAACACGTCCGGGTCCTGCAGTGAAGGCACGATCACCACATCGTCCCCTTCCTTCCAGTTGGCCGGCGTGGCCACGCTGTGATGGTCAGTGAGTTGCAGGGAGTCGATCACCCGCAGGATTTCGTCAAAGTTGCGACCGGTCGACGCCGGATAGGTGATGATCAGCCGGATCTTTTTCTGCGGATCAATCACGAACACCGACCGCACTGTGGCGGTGGTGCTGGCCTGCGGATGAATCAGGTCGTAGAGCTGCGACACCTTGCGGTCGGCATCCGCCAGGATCGGAAAGTTGACCTCGGTGTTCTGCGTGTCGTTGATGTCGGCCACCCAACGCTGGTGCGACTCCACCGGGTCGACCGACAGCGCAATCACCTTGGTGTTGCGGCGCGCAAAGTCGTCCTTGAGCTTGGCGGTGGTGCCCAGTTCCGTGGTGCAGACGGGTGTGAAGTCCGCGGGATGCGAGAACAGCACACCCCAGTGGTCGCCCAGCCAGTCATGGAAGCGGATGGGACCTTCGGTCGAGGCTTGTTCGAAATCAGGGGCGGTATCGCCCAGGCGCAGCGTGGCCATGTGAGTCTCCGTGAATCAGAAGAAGGGGGTGGAAGGGGAGAGGGGCGCTTGAACGGGGACGACGAGCCCGGTCCTCAGATCGAAAACGACCATTCGAGGATGCTGGCCCGCTCCGGTCGACGGGCCCGCGCGGCACGCGCCCGGGCCGCTTCCACCCAGCGCTTGGCCAGTGGGAAGGGGCCGAAGCCGGACTCGGCATTGATGTGGCCGACCAGACCCAGATTGCTGTAGCTGCTGCCCCAGCGGGTGGCCCAGCGCAGCGCGCTGGCCGCGCTCATCCACGGGTCGTTCTGGCTGGCGATCAGGGCCGTCGGGCAGGGCAGCCTCTGATGGGGCAGCCGCTCGGACAGGCCGAACTTCTCAGGCTCGGCCGGGGCCACCAGCAGGGCCTCGCGAATGGGGGCGTCGGGATGCTGCTGCAGGAAATGCGCCAGGGCCAGGCAGCCGAAGCTGTGGGCCACGGCCACCCATTCGCCTTCGCCGGCATGGTCCAGCCGCGTCTGGATGCGCTCGGCCCAGCGCTCCAGGTCCGGCTGGCTGAAGTCGCGCTGCCGCACGCGGTGAGCGTCCCGGTATTGCTGCTCCAGCCAGGTCTGCCAATGCGCGGAGCCGCTGTCATGCAGCCCCGGGATGATCAGCAGCCGGGGCGCGTCACTGCGGGTCTTGCCCGCCAGACGAGCCGCGGGCAGCGGATTCAGGCCGCCGCCACTGATGGCGGCTGCAGCGGCTGGGTCGGCCGCATCGGCATTCCGGGGATGGAGGACAGCCATGGCGTTCTCCTCAGAGGGTGGCCAGCGAGACTTCAGTGGACTTCACCAGGGCCACCACTTCCTTGCCCACCGTCAGGTTGAGTTCCTTGACCGACCGGGTGGTGATGACCGAGGTGACCACCAGGCCGGCAGACGTCTGCACGTCGACCTCGGAGACGACCGGGCCTTCGATGATTTCCTTGATGGTGCCGCGGAACTGGTTGCGGACATTGATCGCGCTGATGCTCATGACTGGGCTCCGAAAAGATGGGCTCAGCTTAGGCACCCCCCTAGTGAGCACCAACGAAGGCTTTGGTCCAACTTCATGCGGCCAACGCATAAGGCATCGGTGGAGCGAGGGAGCCCGGCCTGCGTCGACCGCGTTTTTCCGGCGCGACGTCGACACACCGATGGCAAGGGCGCATCAGACGCATCAGGGCGGTTTATCAACAGGTCCACCCACAGGGTTGTCCACAAGGTCAGCCACAGGGTTGTCCACAAGCCCCCAGCCCACGGACACGCGCGGTTAAGCGGCGGTAAAGACCCACCCTGTTGAGGAATCACCCTGAACGACTGTCACGCAGGCCCGTGCACAATCCCTTTGGGCCGCGCTTTGGGCTTCCCGGGCGCAATCGATTGCCACCGCATCTTCTCCTCCCCATGCTCACCACTTTCACCCGTCACGCCGCCGCGATCACGCTGCTGGCCGCCAGTTGCACCCAGGCCTTCGGTTATGGCGCCGTCGGCCACAACACCGTGGGCGAGATTGCCGACCAACTGATCCAGGGCCATCGGGCCGCCGCCGAAGTGCAGCGCATCCTGGGCAAGGTCTCTCTGCGGGACCTCGCCGTGTGGGATGACTGCGTCAAAGGCATCGATGTCCAGAAGGACTTCCAGTACACCTCCACCGGCCGCTTCCCGGAATGCGCCGTCTTCGAGAATCCGGACGAAGAAGCCCGCATGCGGGCCTATGTGCAGCGCAACAACGAACAGTGCAAACCCAAGCCCGGGGATGAGAGCTGCCACAAGCAATATCACTACTCCAATGTGGCCGTGCAGCGCGGCCACTACGAAGCCGGTGCCGTGGGCACCAGCGACCATGACCTGGTGCCGGCGCTGAAGTCCGCCATCCAGGTGCTGCGGGGCGGCAAGGCCAACCCGCCCACCGACCTGAACGAGCGCGAAGCCCTGGCCCTGGTGGCCCACACACTGGGGGACATGCATCAGCCGCTGCACATGGGTTCGATCTATCTGGATGCGGACGGCAAGCTTTACGACCCGGACAAGCAGGGCGCTGATCCTCAGACCCATACCGTGGGTGCCAACGCGATCACCGTGCCGCGCGCGGATGGGTCGCCCGGTGGCAACCTGCACAGCTACTGGGACGGGCTGCCCAACCGGTTGACGCCCGCTCAGCTGGCCGCGCTGCCTGCGCAGGCCCGGCTGGTGACGCCCACGGGCGGGTCACCGGACGCCTGGGTCGACGTGTGGGCGAGTGAATCGCTGCTGCAAGCCCAGCTGGCTTTTGACGGCGTGAAATTCGGTCCCCGGCAGCAGACGCCTCGTGGCCCGCGCTGGGCCGCCACCTTGCCCGCCGATTACGACGCCCGCAGCACCGAACAGGTCCGCCTGGAGCTGATCAAGGGCGGTGCGCGTCTGGCGCAACTGCTGATGAGCATCTGGCCGGACAAGCCCTGAGCCAGACGATGCTGATGGCGCTGCTGGCGCCTCAGCCTCCCAAAGCAAAGCCCCGCTGGTCGGGGCTTTTTTTCATCTTGTCCGCACTGGGACGGGCGAATCGCAGCTTCGAATGCCCGGCGTCGACCGGTGCATGAAGGTGTGGACAGTTTTCTCACAACTGCCCATTTATCCACAGCCCGGGCGAGCGGCGCCAAGTTGTTGCCGAATCGTCCCGGGCTCATCCCAGGGTCCGCCCACATGGTTGCGGACTCTCCAAGTCATTGAAAAACAAAGCGTTTTGTGAGTTGTCCACAGAAAGTGGCGGCCTCTATTACTGCAACTAAAGAGATATACAACACAAGAGAGTAAGAAAACGGAGCGTGTCACACTCTCGGGATGTCTGCTTTTCCCTCCTCCCTGTTCACGGCGTCAGCGGGCTTTGAGTCCGCCTGTCATATCGACGCCCTGCCCGAGAGCCATCGCAGCCGGCGGCTGCATGGCCACAGTTATCTGGCCACCGTCCGGGCCGAACTGCCCGCCGGATGGGCGCCGTTTCCGGGTGGTGAAGTCCACGCGCTGCGCGAATGCCTGGAGCGCTGCATCGCCCCGCTGGACCATGCGCTGCTCAACGACCACATCGCCCAGCCCACCGACGAAAACATCGCCCGCTGGATCCGCCATCGACTGGTGAACGAATTCGGCGTGCCGGGCATCAGCCAGGTCGGCATTCAGAGCACCACACACTGCGGCGTCGACCTGGATGCGCAGGGTCAGGCCCATGTCTGGCGTCGCTACCGTTTCCAGGCTGCTCACCAGTTGCCCAACGTCCCGATGGGCCACAAGTGCGGCCGCATGCATGGCCACGGGTTCGAGCTGATCCTGCATGCCAACCAGGACCTCGGTGAACGGGACCTGAGCATTGACTACGACCGTCTCGACGACATCTGGGCCCCGTTCCATGCCGAGTTGAACTACCAGTGCCTCAACGAGATTGAAGGGCTGTCCAACCCGACCAGCGAGATCATTTCCTCCTGGCTGTGGGCCCGCATCAAGCCGCAGCTGCCGGAACTGAGCTGGGTGACGGTCTACGAGACCGGCTCCAGCGGCGCCAACTTCGACGGCGACCGCTATCGCATCTGGAAGGAATTCACCCTGGACAGCGCGGTCAAGCTGCGTCGCGCGCCGGGTGACCATCCGCTGGCCGGCATTCATGGCCACACCTTCACGCTGCGCCTGCACCTGAGCGCACTGCTGGACGAGGTCTACGGCTGGGCGATGGACTTTGGCGATGTGAAGCGGTTGTTCGATCCGATCTTCAAGTCGCTGGACCACCATCCGCTGCATGAGATCCCCGGCCTGGCCGATACCGACACGGCGACGCTCGCCGCCTGGATCCTGGAACAGTCGCGGGCGCAGTTGCCGCCGCTGGAGCGGGTCGACCTCTACGAGACCCGCGGCAGCGGCGCCATCGTCAGCCTGGTGCCCTTCGAGGAGCTGATCCCGGTATGACCTACGCCGTCAAGGAAATGTTCTACACCCTGCAAGGCGAGGGCGCCCAGGCCGGCCGCGCGGCGGTGTTCTGCCGCTTTGCGGGCTGCAACCTGTGGTCCGGACGGGAGCAGGACCGTGCGGAGGCCGTCTGCACCTTCTGCGACACCGACTTCGTGGGCACGGACGGGCAAGGCGGCGGCAAGTTCGCCACTGCCGAGCTGCTGGCCGATGCGATTGCTGCGAAGTGGCCGCAGGGTCAGCCCGGACGTCCCTACGTGGTGTGCACCGGCGGCGAGCCGCTGCTGCAGCTGGATGCGCCGCTGATCGAGGCCCTGCATGCCCGGGGCTTCGAAGTGGCGGTGGAGACCAATGGCACCCAGCCGGCCCCGGAAGGCCTGGACTGGATCTGCGTCAGCCCCAAGGCGGATGCGGAGCTGGTGCTGACCCGAGGGCATGAGCTCAAGCTGGTCTACCCCCAGCCACTGGCCCAGCCCGAACGGTTCGCCGGCCTGGCCTTCGACCACTTCTTCCTGCAGCCGATGGATTCGGTCCTTCAGAAGCAGCACATCAAGGCCGCCGTGGCCTATTGCATGGACCATCCGCAGTGGCGCCTGTCGATCCAGATGCACAAGGTGGTGGGCATCGACTGAAAGCCGTCGACCTGTCAAGCCAACAAGGCTGTGGAAAAGTTTCTGGCAACTGCCCGCTTGTCCACAGCCTGGCGTCTTTCAGGCCAACTGTTGTCTGTTGATGCAACGGCAAACAAGGGGTCCACACACAGCATTTGTCCCATCGCAAGTCGTTGATCGGATTGGGTTTTGAAGGCTTGTCCACAGAAAGTGGCGCCCTCTACTAAGACGACCAGAGAGATATATAAAACCTTGATGTTGAAAAGAGAGGCGAGAACTTTCTGCGAGACGTTGTTGCAACGCCCCTCAGCCCCCACCTTCGGTTGAAGCCTGGCCGCAGGACTTGCACACTGCGAAGCCATGGACATTGCCCTTTTGCAGCAGCGCCTGCGCAGCTTCGCCGCCGACCGTGGCTGGGAGCCGTTTCTCACCCCCAAGAACCTGGCCATGGCGATGGTGGTGGAGGCGGCCGAGCTGGTGGAAATCTTCCAGTGGAAGACGCCGGAAGAGTCGATGGCCCTGGACGAAGCCACCCGGGTGCATCTGGGCGAGGAGATCTCCGACGTGCTGATGTACCTGCTGCAGATCGCCGACCGAAGCGGGGTCGACGTGGCCAGTGCAGTGGAGCGCAAGCTGCAGCTCAATGCGCTGAAGTACCCGCCCGGCTTGCCCGCTTCAGGATCCGTCTGACCTCTGCCCCTTCCTGCCCTGTTCCTCTGTCCCCAGCCTCATGAATCGGACCATTGCCGTCATCGACTTCGAAACCACCGGACATTCGCCGCAAGGCGGTGGCCGTGCGACCGAGATCGCGGCGGTGCTGCTGAAGGACGGCGAGATCGTGGGCCACTACCAGAGCCTGATGCGCAGCGGTGCATGGATCCCGCCGATGATCGAGCGCCTGACCGGCATCAGCAACGAGATGCTGGAGGACGCCCCGGAGGCTGAGCATGTGATGAGGGAAGTCGCGGCTTTCACCCAGGGCTGTGGATTTGTGGCGCACAACGCGTCGTTCGATCGGGGCTTCTGGATGGCCGAGCTGGCGCGTGCCAACGACGGGGTCGACGTCGACCCCAGGTCGGCCCGCTTCACGCCGGAATTCGTCTGTACCGTGAAGATGGCTCGACGGCTGTATCCGGAGTCCCCAAACTGCAAGCTCGGCACGCTGGCGCGCTATCACCAGTTGCCCGACAATGGCCGGGCCCACCGCGCGCTGGCCGATGCGATGACCACGGCTCAACTGGTGCAGCGCATGCAGCGCGACATCGCCGCGGAACTCGCTGAGTCGCTGGGTGAACTGAATGTCGAACATGAGCTCATGCTGCGCTTGCAAGCCGTGGCAAGGCCCATGTGGACCAAGGCCGTGACGGGCTACGTGCGTGATGTGAAGCGGCATCAACAGGCGTCGCTGGTGTAGTTAACCGATGTAGGAAAGACCGATCGCTACGAGGCGCGTGGCTTGCCCGGCGAGCGTCTCCAGTCTGGATGGCCCGCTGCGGCGCTCCGCTCTCCAACTTCCCGTCGCTGATCTGCTGATGAACACCGCTTCGGTGACCATCAAATATCGGGTCAGCAAATCATTTACTGTCAAGATGCCTGTTTCGCCTCATTGGCTGGGACAATCTTGGGCTTTTCCCGATTTGCGTTTGTTCTCAGGTATGTCGAGTATTCAGGTTCGCCCGGCCACATTGCGTGATGCCAAGGCCATCGCCCAGATCCAGGTTGCCTCTGCGCAGGACGCTTACAAGGACTTCTGGCCCGATGCCGCCTTGAATGGTTTGTCCGTCGCCCAGCGTCAAGCGTACTGGCGCGAGGCCATCAACATGTGCGAGCCGCAAGTGCTGGTCGCGCATCTGGACAATGAAGTGATGGGTTTTGTTGGTTTCGATCGTTCGCGTGACAAGGGTACGCCCTCCACGACGGGCGAGATCTGGGCCATGTATGCGGCTCCTGCCCACTGGGACAAGGGAGTCGGTCAGGCCCTGGTCGAAGCGGCGCAGGAAGGTCTGCAGGAAGAGGGCTGCACGCGAGTGACGCTCTGGACCTACAAGAACAACACCCGTGCCCTTCGCTTCTTCGAGATCGCCGGCTTCCGCGCTGAAGCGGACAGCGTCAAGGCGGTCGACGTGGAAGGCAAGCCGCTGGAGCAGATGCGCCTGCATCGTTCGCTCATCTGAGCGGGTCCACGACCGGTCTCTGTTCTTCCGGCGAGCCCTTGCGGACCCCGTCATGGGGTCGGCCGGGCTCGCTTTCAACTTTGGTAGTTCCCGTGCTGGCCAAGCTCACTTCCAAGAATCAACTGACGCTGCCCAAGAGCGTCACGGACAGCCTCGGCCCGGTGCAGTACTTCGAGGTGCAGGTCCAGGCCGGTCAGGTGGTGCTGACCCCCGTGCGCATTCAGCGCGGGGATGCGGTGCGTGCCAAGCTGGCAGAGCTGGACTTGGGTGACGAGGTGTTTGCGCAGGCCTTGGCGTGGGCGGCGGATTCGCGGTCTGCGGTCGACGCCAAGGGGCAGGCCGCCGAGGGCAAGGCCCGGGGGGCGCGCAAGACGTCGACCGCTGCAGGCAAGGCCGGGCAGGGGAGCAAGCTTGCGAAGGCTGCGACTGTTGCGACGGTCAAAGCCGCAAAAACTGCAAAGGCCGCAAAGACCGTGATTGCGGCTCCCGCATTGAAGCGGTCCAAGGCCGCGCAAGGAGCAGTCGCCAAGTCGACCGGCAAGCTTGTGAAGCCGGCGGTGCGGTCGACGTCTGGCGTCACGTCGAAACCGGCGGGCACGCGCGCCGCCGCGAGCAAGGCCGGTCGACGCTCGGCTGCATGATGCGTTCGCGCTCTTCTTCGGCTTCCCGGGTGGTGCTGGATCCGGCGCTGGTGCTGCGGGCCTTGCTGCGGTCGGACGAGACGGCCCGGCAGTTGCGCGCGGCGTGGCAGCAAGGATTCATTCGTCCACTGCTCAGCGCTGGGCATGCGGCGCAGCTGGTGCGCGCATTGGCCTATCCGCCACTCGGCTTGAGCGCGGACGAGCAGGAAGAATTGCTGGCGGACTATCTCCCCTACGTCGACGCAGTTCGTCCCGACGCTCCATCGCGTGGCACCGTGCAAAAGCTCGCGCCCGACCAGGGCCAACTGCTGCAGTTGGCGCGGCGCGGGCAGGCTCGCTGGATCATCACCGCAAGCCAGGACCTCGTGGCCTGGTCGCAGCGTGCCGGACGCTTGCAGCGCGAGCTGCGCGAACAGTGCACGGTCGTTGAAGTTTCATCGTGGTACCGGGTGTTGACCCCAAGCCAGCAGACCCAACTGCTTTGCTAAATTGCGCGCTCGCTTATGAGCAGCAGCTTTCAGAATCGCATCCCTTCGAACATGTGGCGCGTGGTGTTCTACGAACGCCGTGGCAACCGTGTTCACGTCGACCGTACCGGCCCCTGGCTGCCGGAAAAGCGGCTGGCCACGCATTGGGCACACTGGTTCTGTGAGCGGGGTTACCACGTGGCCCTGCAGGACCAGACCGGCGAGATGGAGAAGATCAATCCCGGTCTGCCCAGCTGAGGGCGGGGCACGGTCTTCTCCAGTCCCTGCTCTTCAGGTCATCGCTCAAGCCGCTTCCCGATAACCCTGTCGCTCCAGCGCCCAGCCGTCGGTCGCTGCTGCACCGTGGCTTTGCACATGCATCGTGCTCAGCCGCTTGCTGGCCGCCCGTTGCACCAGTTGCTCCGCCTGTTGCGGCGTGAGGCGCATGGCAAAGCGGGTCCAGCGCTTTTGCAGCAGCGGGTCGCGCCAGGCATCTTCCAGCGCCCAGCGCAGGGCCATCGGATCCGTCAGGGACTGCGAGGGCAGCACGCGCGGCACCAGGGCCATCACAAAGCGCGCGAAATCGGCGCGGGCTTCGTCGCTGAGCAAGGCTTCCAGCCGGTGCAGTCGCTGACTCCAGCCCGGTGTGGCCAGTTGGCGGGTGACCAGGGCCTGCAAGGCCTGGATGGGGTTGAACAGACGCAGGCGGTTGGGCGGCAGCACCAGCATCGGCAGTTGCGCGGCCAGCTCATGCGGCACGTCGGAGACAAAGCTGGTGAGGACCGCCATGCGCTCCCAGGCGGCGGCATCGAGCCCGCCGGCCATGGTCATCGGGCCCTGACGCAGGCTTTGGGCCATTGCCCAGGCTTGCTGCCAGCTGCGGTCGGCCTTGGCCGTGTTGGCGGCCCGGCTCATGAGGGCCAGGTTGCCGGCGGCATAACCGGCGTCGTCGCGGATGCGGTCGATGCTGCGCTGCTGAGGGTCTTGGGCCTGGTCGTTCAGCGGCAGGCGGCTGATCGGGCAATGCGTGGTGTCCAACTGCTGCAGGTAGTTGGGCGTGACCAGCAAGGTCTCGAACTGGCGACCCCGCTCCCAGGCATGCAGTCGCAGCGCCAGCCACAGCTGGGTGTGGCGATGGGTGCGCAGCGTGCGGCCGCCGAAGGTGGCACGACCCAGTTGCCAGCCTTGTTGCAGCGGCGACTGGTTGAAGAGCTGTTCCACCGGCGGAGTGAGCCCGTGGTGGGCATAGTCCCAACCCAGCTCAAACCCCAGGCGTTCATGGCTGGGCCGCGTGGCGACCGGCGCCGGCCCCTCGGTGGCCATCGGCAACGGCAACTGCTGGACGGACATGTCGTGCGGGGATCGTTGAACGGTAGCAACCATGGGACGCTCCTTGAAAAAGGTCAGGGTTCAGGCTTGCGTCCAGTGTGGTGGCCAGGTAGCTCATAGAATGAGCCACCTGGAGCTGTCTCATCGAAATCTCAAAAAAACTTTTGGGGTCCGAGGTCGGCGCCTCTTGTGCGGTTTGGGGCGCTTTGAGCCTGCGATGGGCCTGTCCTGGGCCCGTGATGGACAGCACGAGCAACGCAAGGAGTTGTCTGTGGACCGTACCGAGCGCTTCTACAAGATCGAAATGCTGATCCGCAGCCGCGGCTGCGTCAGCTTTGCGGAGTTGAGGGAGGCCTTGGAGGTGTCCCCGGCCACGCTCAAGCGCGACTTGCAGTACCTGCGGGAGCGGATGGACGCCCCGATCGAATACGACCCGTCAGACAACGGCTATCGCTTCGGTGAGCAGTGGCGCGGGCAGCGGCATGAACTGCCCGGCGTCTGGTTCAGCGAGAAGGAGCTGCATGCGCTGCTGACCATGCATCAGCTGATGGCCAGCCTGGATGACAACGGTCTGCTCAACCGGCATTTGCAGCCCATGCTGGACAAGCTGCTCGGCATGCTGGGCGGGGACGGGCAGCAGGCGCAGGAAATGACGCGTCGCATCAAGCTCATCTCCACCGCCCGGCGCCGGGTGGCCTCGGAGCATTTCGAGACGGTGGGCAGTGCGGTGGTCAAGCGCCAGCGTCTGCGCATTCGTTATCGCAAGCGGGGGCAGGGGGGCGGCGCGGTGAGTGAGCGGGAGGTGTCCCCGCAGCGCCTGGTGCACTACCGCAACACCTGGTACCTGGATGCCTGGTGTCACGGCAGTCAGGGCCTGCGGCGCTTTGCGCTGGATGCCATGGAGCAGGCGGAACCGGTGGACGGAGCGGCGCTGCACAGTCTGCCGCTGCCGCAGCTGGAAGAGGAGCTGGACCAGGGCTACGGCATCTTCGCCGGGGGCGACCCGCAGTGGGCCACGCTGGTGTTCAGTGAGAGTGCTGCGCCGTGGGTGGCGAGCGAGGAGTGGCATCCGTCCCAGCGCAGCGAATGGCTGCCCGACGGGCGCTGGCGGCTGGAGATTCCCTTCGTGGACGCCACCGAATTGCTGATGGACCTGCTGCGACACGCCGGGCAGGTGGACGTGGTGTCGCCGCCCTCGCTCAGGGAGGCTTACGCACAGCGCTTGCGCACGGCGGTGGCGGCGCTGGACAAAGCGCCGAACGCGGGCACGCCTCAGCAGTCCTGAAGCGGCCTATGCGCCGGATTCGTCCTTGTCGCTGGCCTGCTCGGCCGCATACTGGGCCAGCCGCTCGCTCTTCCAATAGACATCGTCGCCGCCCTTGCCATCCAGGTTGGCGCGATTGAGCACGCGAGCCAATACAAACAGCAGATCCGACAGCCGGTTCAGGTAGTGGCGCGGGGCGGTGTTGAGCGTCTCCTGCTGGGCCAGGGTCACCACCGCACGTTCGGCCCGGCGAGCCACGGTGCGGCACACATGCGCCAGCGCGGCGCTGCGCGTGCCGGCGGGCAGGATGAATTCAGCCAGGCGCGGCAGCGTGGCGTTGTAGTCGGCCAGGGCCTGGTCCAGCTGCAGCACGGCGGCTTCTTTCAGCAGGCTGTAGCCAGGCATGCAAAGCTCGCCGCCGAGGTTGAACAGCTCATGCTGGATGACCACCAGCAACTCCCGCACATCCTCCGGCAGCGGCTCGGCCAGCAGCACGCCGATCTGCGAGTTCAGCTCATCCACGTCACCCATGGACTGCACACGCAGGTGGTCCTTGGGCACACGGGTGCCGTCACCGAGACCGGTGGTGCCGTCGTCGCCGGTACGGGTGGCGATTTGAGAGAGTCGGTTGGCCATGGATGCGTTTGCGTCAAGCGGCTGGAAAACTCAGCATCTTGCCGCAGAACGCAAACCCCTGTTCAGTGACGGCGACCGCTGCGATGAAACAGCGGGCGCTGCGCCCCACCAGCCGGCGAGAGCACGGGAGGGGTGTGGCGCAAGCGTCGACCTTGCACAGTGCGCTTGAGGGCCTGTTCAACGGGTGTCGTGTGGGCGGCGTGATGGGCGTGTTGGGAGTGGGAGGTCTTCATCGGATGCGCGGTCTGGAGAGGCGGTGACGCTGGTTGCTGCGCCGGCTGCCGTGATGGCTGCAGTGTGGAGAGGCCATTGCTGAGCGCGTCTTCAGCCGCTTGTGCACCGGGCAGCTGACGCAACTGGTCCAGCCACCACACCCGCAGCCAGTCAAACCGCAAGCTGACCAGCATCGACAGGGTCAGCAGCACCAGGAACAGGGTCCACACGACGTCCGCAGACATCCAGAGCGTCTGCAGCGAGGCGCCGGGCGCTGTTGGCGGCGGCATGGCGGACAGTGTTGAGTTCACGGGGAACGTGAGGGCGGAGGACATGGGGAACTCCTTTCAACAACGGCATGATGATGCTGTCACTGTGAGGGTTCGCTGGCAAGGGGCCGGCGCTTGCCGGTAGCGCTTCCTACAATGATCGATCCGGTCCCGCCGCCGCAGGAGAGTCCCATGAATGCGCCCGATGCGTTTGAAGCCCCTCAAGACCCCTGGACCCGGCTGAGCCATCGGCCAGTGCCGGACGCCATGCGAGCGGCGCTGAAGATGCATTTCGGCCCGCGCTGCAGTGAGGCGCTCGCGGTCCGTGAACAGCATGGTCGGGATGAATCCCCCATCGATGTGGCCCCGCCTGATCTTGTGGTGTTTGCGCAGGGCAATGAAGATGTGGCGGCCGTCCTGGCCCTGGCACATGCGCACCAGGTGCCGGTGATCCCCTACGGCGCCGGCACGTCTTTGGAGGGGCATCTGCTGGCGGTGCAGGGCGGGGTGAGCCTGGATGTCTCGCAGATGAACCGCATCCTCGCGATTCATCCCGACGACCTGACGGTGACCGTCCAGGCAGGCGTCACCCGCCACCAGCTCAATGCGGAGCTGCGCCACCTGGGCCTGTTCTTCCCGATCGACCCTGGCGCCGATGCCACCCTGGGCGGCATGACGGCCACCCGCGCCAGCGGCACCAATGCCGTTCGCTACGGCACCATGCGGGAGAACGTGCTGGGCCTGACGGTCGCCACGCCGCAAGGCGAGCTCATCCACACCGGCACGCGGGCCCGCAAGAGCAGCGCGGGGTATGACCTGACGCGTCTGTATGTCGGCAGCGAAGGCACGCTCGGCGTGGTCTGCGAGGTGACGCTGCGGCTGTATCCGCTGCCCGAGGCGGTGTCCGCGGCCGTTTGTTCCTTCCCCAGCATCGATGCGGCGGTCCGCACCACCATCGACATCATCCAGATGGGCGTGCCGATTGCGCGCTGCGAGCTGCTGGATGCGCATGCGGTGCGGGCGGTGAATCGTCATGACCGCCTGACGCTGCCGGAGTGTCCGATGCTGCTGATGGAATTTCACGGCTCGCAGGCGGGGGTGCAGGAGCAGGCCACCACGGTTCAGGCACTGGCCCGCGAAAGAGGGGGGACTGATTTCGAATGGGCCACGACGCCGGAGGATCGGACGCGCCTGTGGACGGCGCGCCACCACGCCTATCTATCTGCCCTGCAGATGCGGCCGGGATGCCGCTGCGTCACGACCGACACCTGCGTGCCGATCTCTCGCCTGGCGGAGTCGATCCATGCATCGGTGCAGGAGGTGGAGGCCAGCGGCCTGCCCTATTTCATCGTCGGTCATGTGGGGGACGGCAACTTCCACCTGGGCTATCTCATTGATCCGGACCAACCGCAGGAACGCGCCCTGGCCGAGCGGCTGAGCGCGCAGATGGTGGCCCGGGCCTTGGCGCTGGAAGGCACCTGCACCGGCGAGCATGGCATCGGGCTGCACAAGCAGTCCTTCCTGCTGGATGAAGCCGGCGCGGGCGCGGTGGCGCAGATGCGGGCCCTCAAGCGTGCGCTGGACCCGCACAACATCATGAACCCGGGGAAGATCTTCGTGCTGGACTGAAGTCTTGGCCCAGTTGGCGCGACGCCTGGCTGTTCAGTGCTGCGGCGCCGGCACGCTCCATCGGCGGGTGACGTCGCCTCGGCCGTTCACGCTTTCCAGGTGCACGCCGAAGCCCCACAGCCGCGCCACATGCTTGAGCACCTCCTGCGCTTCATCATGCAGGGGCCGGTCCAGGTGCTGGGTATGACGCAGCGTCAGGGACCGGTCGCCGCGCAGGTTCACATTCCAGACCTGGATGTTGGGCTCGCGGGTGGACAGGTCGTACTGCCGCGACAGGGCCTGACGCACATACTGGTAGCCCGCCTCGTCATGGATGGCGGAGATTTCATAGTCCGACAGCTTCTCGTCATCCAGGATGGAGAAGAAGCGGAAGTCCCGCATTAGCTTCGGGCTCAGGTATTGGGCGATGAAGCTTTCGTCCTTGAAGTTGCGCATGGCGTGATCCAGCGTCGGGAGCCAGTCGGTGCCGGCGACGCTGGGGAACCACTCGCGATCTTCAGGCGTTGGGTGCTCGCAGATGCGCTTGAGGTCGGTGTACATCGCAAAGCCCAACGCGTAGGGGTTGATCTGCGACATGGGTGGCTGTGACACCACATTCGTGTGGGACTTGAGCCATTCAATCATCATGCCGTCCGACAGATAACCGTCGTCGTACATGGTGTTGAGCAGCCGGTGATGCCAGAAGGTGGCCCAGCCTTCATTCATCACCTGGGTCTGGCGCTGCGGATAGAAATACTGCGCGATCTTGCGCACGATCCGCACGATCTCGCGCTGCCAGGGTTCCAGCAGCGGTGCATTCTTCTCGATGAAGTACAGCAGGTTCTCCTGCGGCTCGTCGGGAAAGCGGCGCTTCTCCTCGGCCTTGGCTTCATCCTCCTGGCGACGGGGCAGGGTGCGCCAGAGGTCATTCACCTGGCGCTGGGCATAGGCCTCACGGTCCTTGCGCATGGCCTGCTCCTGGGCCAGCGACAGCTTGGCCGGACGGCGGTAGCGGTCGACGCCATGGTTCATCAGCGCATGGCAGGAATCGAGGGTGGCTTCCACCGCATCCAGCCCATGCCGCTGTTCGCAGTCGGCCACATAGTTCTTGGCGTAGACCAGGTAGTCGATGATGGACGAGGCATCCGTCCACATGCGGAACAGGTAGTTGTTCTTGAAGAAGCTGTTGTGACCGTAGCAGGCATGCGCAATCACCAGGGCCTGCATGGCCAGGGTGTTTTCCTCCATGAGGTAGGCAATGCAGGGATCGGAGTTGATCACGATCTCATAGGCCAGGCCCATCTGCCCGCGCTTGTAGTTGCGCTCGGTGGCGATGAACTCCTTGCCGTAGCTCCAGTGGCGATAGTTCACCGGCATGCCGACGGAGGCATAGGCATCCATCATCTGCTCGGCGGTGATCACCTCCAGCTGGTTGGGATAGGTGTCCAGCCCATAGCGCTCGGCGGTCTGCCGGATGACGTCGTGGTACTGCTCGATCAGATCGAAGGTCCAGTCGCTGGGCGAGGGCAGGGGCTGCTCGGGTCGCCGCGCCAGCGGCTTCATGTGGGTCAGCGGTGCCTTGGTGCGGCGCCCGCCGTATTCGGCCTCGTTGAGGCCGGCGCTGACCGTTCGGCGGTTTTCGATGCTGCTCATGGATTCACCCTCCAAAGGCCGGTCCGTACTGCCTGCTTCGTGCGGCGCTTGAGCGGACGTCATGCGGTGACGCCCTCTTTCTTGAAGAGATCACGGAAGACGGGATAGATCTGGGCCACCTCCACCGCCTTGCGCATGGCGAAGTGGGGATCTTCCTCCGCCAGCCGGGCGTATTCCTCCCAGAGGTTCTGCTCCGCCTCGGCCACCTGGACGTAGGCGTAGTAGCGGCACAGCGGGAGGATCTTGTCGGCCAGCAGTTCGCGGCAGCGGCCGCTGTCGTGGTGCCAGTTGTCGCCGTCGCTGGCCTGGGCACCGTAGATGTTCCATTCGTTGGCCGGATAACGGGCGCGGATGATCTCCTCCATCAGCACCAGGGCCGAGGACACCACGGTGCCGCCGGTCTCGGTGGCGTGGAAGAAGTTCTGCTCATCCACCTCCTGCGCCTGGGTGTGGTGACGGATGAAGACCACGTCGATCTTTTCGTAGTGACGGGTGAGGAAGAGGTAGAGCAGGATGAAGAAGCGCTTGGCCAGGTCCTTGCGGCTCTCGTCCATGGAGCCGGACACATCCATCAGGCAGAACATCACTGCGCGCGTGGTGGGCTGCGGCACCTTGACGCGGTTGCGAAAGCGCAGGTCGATGGGGTCGAGGAAGGGGATGGCGGCGATGCGCTGGCGCAGCAGCACGATGCGGGCTTCGGTTTCAGCCAGCAGTGCCTTCACATCCGGCTTGCCGGCGTCTTCCAGCTGCAAGGCTTCCAGGCGGGCTTCGAGCTCATGCAGTTCGCGCCGCTTGTCCATGCCCAGGGCGATGCGACGGCCCAGCGCGCCCCGCATGGAGCGCACTACATGCAAGTTGGTGGGCGTGCCGTCGGTGACATAACCGGCGCGTACCGTCTTGTACTCCGGCGTTTCCGCCAGCGTGGTGCGGGCGAGATTGGGCAGGGCCAGGTCCTCGAAGAAGACCTGCATGAATTCTTCCTTGCTAAGGTGAAAGACGAAGTCGTCCTCGCCTTCGCCGGAATCACTGGCCTGGCCGCCGCCTTGGCCTTGCCCACCGCCTTGCGGCTTGGGCACCCGATCTCCCTTGATGTGCTCGGTATTGCCGGGCCGCACCACTTCCCGCGTGCCGCCCTCACCATGACTGAACACGGGTTCCTTCAGATCGCGCTTGGGAATGTGGACATCTTCGCCGCGCTCCATGTCCCGGATGCCACGCTGGTCCACCGCACGCCGCACCGCGTCCCGAATCTGGTCGCGATAACGGCGCAGGAAGCGTTCCCGATTCCCGATCGATTTGTTCTTTCCCGAAAGCCGTCTGTCGATGATCTGTTGAAGCGTCATAAAACAACCTCTGGGGATCTCCCCCAATGGGCCAGCAAGATTCATCCCGCCCCACGCCCAGCCCATTACGTCAACGAACAAGTCCCATCACCCCACCGAGGCCTTCCCAAGCGGCACCCGGGGATCTGGCTCCGCCAGTCCCCTGGGTGCGCCCCCCTGGGGGGGCTCGCGCAGCGAGTAGGGGGGGGACCCATCCACTAGCTAGATTTGCGCACCCGCAGGTACCACTCGCAGAGCAACCTCACCTGCTTGGGCGTGTAGCCCTTGTCCACCATCCGTTGAACGAAGTTCTCGTGCTTCTTCGCCTCGTCCGCACTGGCCTTGGCGTTGAAGCTGATGACCGGCAGCAGTTCCTCGGTGTTGGAGAACATCTTCTTCTCGATCACCGTGCGCAGCTTTTCATAGCTGGTCCACGCCGGGTTCTTGCCCGAGTGATTGGCCCGGGCCCGCAGCACGAAGTTCACGATTTCATTGCGGAAGTCCTTGGGATTGCTGATGCCTGCGGGCTTCTCGATCTTTTCCAGCTCCGCATTCAGGGCCGAGCGGTCAAAGACTTCACCGGTGTCGGTGTCCCGATATTCCTGGTCCTGGATCCAGTAATCCGCATAGGTCACATAGCGGTCGAAGATGTTCTGGCCGTATTCGCTGTAGCTCTCCAGATAGGCGGTCTGGATCTCCTTGCCGATGAACTCCGCATACCGCGGGGCCAGCACTTCCTTGATGAAGCCGATGAACTTCTGCTCGGAGTCCTGGGTGAACTGCTCCCGCTCGATCTGCTGCTCCAGCACATACATCAGGTGCACCGGATTGGCCGCGACCTCGGTGGAATCGAAGTTGAAGACCTTCGACAGGATCTTGTAGGCGAAGCGTGTGGAGATGCCGGCCATGCCTTCATCCACCCCGGCATAGTCCCGGTATTCCTGCAGGGACTTGGCCTTGGGGTCGGTGTCCTTGAGGTTGTCACCGTCGTAGATCTGCATCTTGCTGAAGATGCTGGAGTTCTCCGGTTCCTTGAGCCGCGTCAGCACCGCAAACTGCGCCATCATCTTCAGCGTGCCGGGGGCGCACTTGGCTTCCGCCAGGGACGAGTTGCGGATCAGCTTCTCGTAGATCTTCACTTCCTCGCTCACCCGCAGGCAGTAGGGCACCTTGACGATGTAGATGCGGTCGAGGAAGGCCTCGTTGTTCTTGTTGTTGCGGAAGCTCTTCCATTCGCTCTCGTTGCTGTGGGCCAGCACGATGCCGTCGAAGGGAATCGCACCGAAGCCCTCGGTGCCCTTGAAGTTGCCTTCCTGCGTGGCCGTCAGCAGCGGATGCAGCACCTTGATCGGCGCCTTGAACATTTCGACGAATTCCAGCAGCCCCTGATTGGCCAGGCACAGACCGCCGGAATAGCTGTAGGCATCGGGGTCGTCCTGCGCATAGGTCTCGAGCTTGCGGATGTCGACCTTGCCCACCAGGGAGCTGATGTCCTGGTTGTTCTCGTCGCCCGGCTCGGTCTTGGCCACGCCGATCTGCTTGAGCACACTGGGGTGGCGCTTGACCACCTTGAACTTGCGGATGTCGCCGCCGAATTCATCCAGTCGCTTCACCGCCCATGGGCTGAGGATGCGGTTGAGATATCGACGCGGAATGCCGTATTCACGCTCGAGCAGCGGGCCGTCTTCCACCGGGTCGAACAGGCCCAGCGGAGACTCGTTCACCGGAGAGTCCTTCAGCGCATAAAAGGGCACCTGCTCCATCAGCTGCTTGAGCCGCTCCGCGATGGAACTCTTGCCACCGCCCACGGGCCCCAGCAAGTAGAGGATCTGCTTTTTTTCCTCCAGACCCTGGGCCGCATGGCGGAAGTAGCTCACCACCTGCTCGATGGCGTCTTCCATGCCGAAGAATTCGGCGAAGGCGGGGTAGATCTTGATGACCTTGTTCTGGAAGATGCGCGACAGGCGCGTGTCGTTGCGCGTGTCCAGCATCTGCGGCTCACCGATGGCCTTGAGCATGCGCTCGGCGGCGGTGGCGTAGGCCAGCGGGTTGCGTTTGCATTCCTGGAGGTATTCCTCCAGGGTGAGCTCTTCGACCTTGCTCCGTTCGTATCGTGCCGCGAAATGGCTGATCACATCCATGCTGACCTCCAACAGTTAGTCGTTTGGGAGGCGAGGCGTAGCCCTTTGGGGCCCGCATCGTCCAGGAAGTTCTGGCGACGTCCGTGACTCAAGGCGTCATCAGAGCTTTCCGAGCTCAGCGTGGAATCAGCAATCTCAAAGCATCAACAGTCTCAACGGTCTCATCAGTCTCTGCGCATCAACACTCGATACGGGTCTCACCGGTCAACGGATCATCAACCCTGGGAACGACATGCGGAAGAGCACGCCGTCCTTGAGGTCAACACTACCTGAAAGCGGCCGGTCCCCACAACGGATTTCAGCAGGAGATTCAACAAGAGAGGGCAACAGTCCGCTTCCATCGGGTTTCCATCGGGTTTCCTGCGAGTGTCCCTGTGGCTTTCGAGCAGCGTTCATGCCGGTTGGCATGCTCGCCCCCACGTTACTGGCAAACCGGCACCCCATGCTGACGCAAAGCCTCATGAGCTGCTGCGCTGTGCGCATGAAGCCTGTGCTGCCGATGAGGCTTTGTCCGGTCGATGCTACGCCCATCAGCGGCGATCTGCGATAGCAACAGGTGACCCCACGACTACAACGGCGTGCAATCCTCCCCGTTGACTGAGGGGGGCTTGGGGTATTTCCCGGGTCAGTCCGACCCGGTCTCGCCGCGCAGCTTTTGCAGCAAGCCGTTCAGCTCATCGAGTGAGCCAAAGCCGATGGCCACTTCGCCTTGTTCGCCGCGTTTTGTCTTCTTCTTGACGCGGATTTCCACCTGCGCCGTCAGCAGATCGGACAGCTCTTCCTCCAGGCGAAGGACGTCGCGGCTCTTGTCGCTCTTGACCCGCAGCAGCGGTGCCTGTCGACCGGCGGAGGCCTGCTGGCGTTGCACCAGCTTCTCGGCTTCTCGCACGCTCAGTTTCTTGGCGGCGATCTCTGTGGCGCTGGTGATCTGGTGGGCGCCATCCAGCGACAGCAAGGCGCGGGCATGGCCCATGTCCAGGTCACCGGCCATCAGCATGTTTTGCACCGGCTCGGCCAGATTGAGCAGGCGCAGCAGGTTGCTGGCGGCGCTGCGCGAGCGGCCGACGGCTTGCGCGGCCTGCTCGTGGGTGAGGCCAAACTCTTCCACCAGGCGGCGCAGGCCCTGGGCTTCTTCCAGCGGGTTGAGGTCTTCGCGCTGGATGTTCTCGATCAGCGCCATGGCCGCGGCGGACTCGTCCGGCACTGCCTTGACCAGCACCGGCACCTCGGCCAGCCCGGCCAGCTTGGCGGCCCGGAAACGGCGTTCCCCGGCGATGATTTCGTAGCGGACCGCGCCGCTGGGCGTGATGGGCCGCACCAGGATGGGCTGCATGATGCCCTGCGCCTTGATGCTCTCGGCCAGCTCATAGAGCGAGCCTTCGTCCATGCGGGTGCGCGGCTGGTACTTGCCTGCCTGCATCTGCGTCAGGGGCAGCACACCGGGTTCGCCCTCGCGCACGGCGGGGGCATCACTGACTTTCGGCCCGAGCAGGGCCTCGAGGCCCATACCGAGGCCCTTGGGTTTCTTGGTCACCATGGGGCGCGATTGTCCGCGATCCTGTGCAGCAGGTCGCGGCCCTGCGGCCAGTCTCCCAGGCCGCTGGCCGCGTTCAGGTGACCCAGCGCCCCGGCGATGACCACTTGCGCGCCCCAGTCCGCCGCCATGGCGGTCGACCGCTCGAGGCTGCAGAAGGGGTCATTGCTGCTGACCACGACCAGGCTGCGAAAGGGCAGGCGGCTGCGCCGGATCGGCTTCCAGTTGTGCAGCTGGGGCGGCATGTCGTCGCGTTCGGTGTCCGGCGGCGCCACCAGCATCGCGGCGGCCACCCGGTGGGTGTGCTGGGAGTGTTCCGCCCAGGACGCCACCAGCTGGCAACCCAGGCTGTGCGCGACCAGCACCGCAGGCTGCCGGTCCAGGCGAGCGTCTTGCTGCAGGACCTCGTCCAGCCGGGCCATCCAGTCCCCGCGCCGGGGCCATGTCCAGTCCGCCTGTTCCACGCGCTGATCCCCGAACTGGCGCTCCCACAGGCTCTGCCAATGGTCCGGGTCGGAATTGAGCCAGCCCGGCAGCAGATACACCGGCGCCGCCAGCGGGCCGGTGTTGGCGCTGTCGGCACCCTCGGGGGATGTTGCTTCGGTGTGGAGATCGGTCGCGGGCGCGGTGTCGGTCATCTATTGGCCTTATGCTTCGCGTTTTCTGAACAAGCAGCGGATTTTGCAGGAGCGGCGCGATGAAGTACGCGGTGTATGTGGACGGACAGGAAGGCACGACCGGCCTGCGGATCAATGAGTATCTGGCGCGTCGAACGGACGTCGAACTGCTGCGCATTGAGGCCGACAAACGCAAGGATCCGGCTGAGCGGGCCCGCCTGCTGAATGCGGCCGATGTCGCCTTCCTGTGCCTGCCGGATGCGGCTTCGCGCGAAGCGGCGGCGATGGTGACCAATCCCAAGACCTGCCTGATCGACGCCAGCACCGCCCACCGGACGGCGCCGGGATGGGTCTTCGGTCTGCCGGAGCTGGCGCGCGGCCAGCGCGAGGCCATCCGCGGCGCCAAGCGCATCGCCAATCCCGGCTGCCACGCCACGGCCTTCATCCTGGCGGTGCGTCCGCTGGTCGAAGCCGGTCTGCTGCCGGCAGCAGCCCATGTGACGGCCACGTCCATCACCGGCTACTCCGGGGGCGGCAAGTCGATGATTGCGGAGTACGAGGCCGGTGGCAATGCCAAGCTGACCTCGCCGCGTCCGTATGCCCTGGGGCTGGCCCACAAGCACATCCCGGAGATGATGGCCCATACCGGCCTGATGGTGGCGCCGGTGTTCATGCCCATCGTCGGTCATTTCTACAAGGGCCTCGCGGTGACGGTGCCGCTGCATCTGAGCGACCTGCGCGCCGGCACGACGCCCCAGCAGGTGCGTGACGCGCTGGCTGCCCATTACGAAGGCGAGCGCTTTGTCCGCGTCATGCCGCTGCGGGATCCGGACACCCTGGCCCACGGTTTCTTCGACGTGCAGGCCAACAACGACACCAATGACGTCGACCTGTTTGTGTTTGGCAACGAGCAGCAGATCCTGGTCATGGCCCGGCTCGACAACCTGGGCAAGGGCGCCAGCGGCGCTGCCGTGCAGTCGATGAACGTCCATCTGGGCGTGGACGAAACCACCGGGCTGGTGTGAGCCAGGGCCGGTTGTGGCGGCGGGACGAGGACGTTCCGGCCGCCGTCCTGGAGGAGATCCGGCGGGCGGTCGTGTTGCATGGCCGTCAGCAGGCGCAGGGCAGTGATGCCCGTGACATTGCGGTGGCGCTGTGGGAAGGCGAGCAGCTCATCGCCGGCGCGTTCGGCCGCACAGAATTCCAGCGGCTCTATGTGGATTATTTGTGGGTCCGGGAGGACCGACGGGGGCAGGGGCTGGGAGGCGACTGTCTGCGCCAGTTGGAGGCCCAGGCGCTGCGCCGGGGCTGCAAGGATGCGTTGATCGAGACCTTGCTGGATGAGGTGTCCGAGCTGCTGGAACACCTGGGTTATGTCTGCATGGCCCATGTCCACGACTATGTGCCGGGCTTCACTCGCCACATCATGCTGAAGGTCTGGACGCCGCGGGATTGAGTGGGGCCTGTGTTGGCCCTGGCTCTGGTCCGGTCCTCTTGCTGTCGTTCTCGCTGTAGCTGTTGCTGTCGCTTCAGATGCCTTGCGGCCAGGTGCTGGGATCGTCGCTGCGGTAGTGGTAGCGATAGGCCGGCACAAAGCCCAGGCCGGCATACAGCGCCTGAGCCGGCGCATTGTCCACAGCCACCTGCAGATACGCCTGGGTAGCGCCCTGGCGGCGTGCCTCGATCAGCAAGGCCGTGCACAGATGTCGCCCATGGCCCTGGCCGCGGTGCTGGTCGACCGTGACGATGTCGAAGAGTCCCACCAGGTCACCGTCGATGGCGATCTGGCCATACGCCAGCGCCTCTCCATCCGCGCGTTGCAGGCAAAAAGCTTGATGCCGCACGGGCGCGGATTTCAGGCGCTCGGCATGGCCGCGAATCTCGTCAGCGGAGGAGCCGCGCTGTACACCCACCAGGGCGGCATAGTCGTCAGGAGACAGGGCGCGCAGCTGCGGTGCGGCGCCGACTGGGCTGCTTGTTGCCCCCGGCGCACTTGTCGCCAGCGTCAGCGCCTCCAGGCTGGGCAGCACCTTGACATCGGTCGGATCGAAAGCCTTCCAGCCCCGCTCATCCAGCCACGTATCCAGCGACTCCGGTTGACTGAACGGCGTGATGCGGAAAAGCACCGGCAGCCCCGCCTGTTCAAAGCTGCGGCGGCAGCGCACCAGCAACTCATCCAAGGGCAGCTGGCCGGTGGTGCCGAGTGCATTGACGCAGCGCGATCGACGGGCCTTCCCCGGAGAGAGCCGGATCAACCAGCCGTCGACCTCGGTTTCACGTGGAGAAGCCGCAGCATGCAAACCAGCCTCTTCCGCGCGCCAGGCCAGGTCGCGCAGGGCTTGCGGGGGCTGGGCCAGTCGCTTCACCGCATGGACCCCACGCGCTTGACCATCTCCTTGGCGAAGTCGATGAAGGCCTGCGCACCTTTGGACGCACCGTCGAACACCACGCCCGGCATGCCATAGCTAGGGGCCTCAGCGAGGCGGACGTTGCGCGGGATGACGGTGTCGAAGACCTTCTCTCCGAAGTGGGCCTTGAGCTGCTCACTGACTTGCTGCTGCAAGGTGATGCGCGGGTCAAACATCACCCGCAGCAGGCCGATGATCTGCAGGTCCGCATTCAGATTGGCGTGGATCTGCTTGATGGTGTTGACCAGGTCGGTCAGCCCTTCCAGCGCGAAGTATTCACACTGCATGGGCACCACCACGCCATGAGCAGAGCAAAGCCCGTTCAGCGTCAGCATGGACAGTGAAGGAGGGCAGTCGATCAGAATGAAGTCATAGTCCTTATCGACCGCCGCCAGGGCCGTCTTCAGGCGCTGCTCCCGGCGCTCCAGTTCCACCAGCTCCACTTCGGCGCCGGCCAGTTCGCGATTGGCGCCGAGCACGTCATAGCCCGACGCTTCGGCGCGTTGGCGAGCCTCGGCCACCGTGGTGGATTCCAACAGCACGTCGTAGACGCTGGCTGTCAGCGCACGCTTGTCGATGCCGGAGCCCATGGTGGCATTGCCTTGCGGGTCGAGGTCGACCACCAGCACCCGCTGGCCGATCTTGGCCAGCCCTGCGGCCAGGTTCACAGTGGTGGTGGTTTTGCCGACACCACCTTTTTGGTTTGCTACGCAGAAGATCTTGGCCATGGACGCGATCGGTCGGAGGAGGGCTGGGCGGGAAGCTTAACCGCTGTTGTCAGCGCCGGTCAGAGAAGAGACCAGCGCTTTGCGCGTTGTGCGGCGATCTGTGTCGCCGACACATCGTTTGTTCAGCGAGTGGGGCCGCCTGGGCGGATCCAGAGCAGGCAACGCTGGGCATCGAGGCCGGGCACCGACAGTTGTTCCACGTGAAACACCTCGCGGTCCGGCGCCCGCTGCTGAAGCTCCGCCAGCTCTTCGGCGGGATGCTGACCCTTCATGGCGGCCCAGACGCCGCCCGGTTTCAGGTGCATCTGGCTCCAGTCGGTGAAGTCAGCCAGGGAGGCAAAAGCGCGTGAGGTGATGACATCGAAGGGCGCAGCCTTGAGCTGCTCCACTCGTGCGTGTTCGCCGTGAAGGTTGGGCAGACCCAGTTCGGCGGCGACCTGGGCGATGAAGAAGGCCTTCTTTCCGACCGCGTCCACGCAGGTGACATCGATGCTGGGATCAACGATGGCAATGACCACCCCCGGCAGGCCGCCGCCACTGCCAACGTCCATCAGACGAAGCGGCTGTCCAGCTGCATGGCGCTTCAGCGCCGGCAGCAGACTGAGACTGTCGATCAAATGCTGGGTCAGCATGGCCGCCGGGTTACGCACGGCCGTGAGGTTGTAGACCTTGTTCCACTTCCCCAGCAAGGCGAGGTAGGCCATCAGCTGGTCCAGCTGGGCATCGCTCAAGCTCAGTTGCAGGGTGTTGGCCGCGTCGGCCAGCCGGGTGCGAAGGTCAAGATCGGTCATGGAGCGTTCGGGAGCGGGGCAGGAGGCGCAGTCGGCACCCGCCCTTGGCAATCAGAATTGGGATCAGGCCGCTTGGGATGCTGCGTCCCGGTCCTGAGTTTCGGTGTCGGTGAAGCCTTTGAAGCGGCCCTTGCGCAGATGGATGAGCAGCAGCGAAATCGACGCCGGCGTGATGCCGGAGATACGAGAGGCCTGCCCCAGCGTTTCCGGACGATGCTTGTTCAGCTTCTGGCGGGCCTCGAAGGAGAGGGCCGTGACCAGGCCGTAATCCAGATCCTCGGGCAGACGCAGATGCTCGTAAGCCGACGCACGTGCCACATCGTCCTGCTGCTTGCTGATGTAGCCAGCGTACTTGACGCTGATCTCCACCTGCTCCACCACGGCATCGGCCATGGTCGTTCCGAGCTGCTCGGACAAGGCAGCGCGCGAGACGCCTGCATGGGGACGGGCAATGGACGCGACTTCCTCGACGGTGTCGTAGGTGACACCGGGGCGCCGCAGCAAATCCATCAGGTTGTATTCACGCTCCAAGGCTTTCCCAACCAGCCGTTCCGCATCCGCTGCGGGCAGGATATTTGGATTCACCCAGGTCGACTTCAGCCGCTCTGTTTCACGTGAAACAGCGTCGCGCTTCCGGTTGAAGGCTTCCCAGCGGGCGTCGTCCACCAGGCCCAGCTCACGACCGATTTCGGTCAGCCGCAGGTCGGCATTGTCTTCACGCAGCTGCAGACGGAATTCAGCGCGGCTGGTGAACATGCGATAGGGCTCGGTGACGCCCTTGGTGATCAGGTCGTCGACCAGCACGCCCAGGTAGGCCTGGTCGCGCGTCGGCACCCAGCTCGCCTTGCCCTGTACCTGCAGTGCCGCATTCAGGCCAGCGAACAGGCCTTGCGCTGCCGCTTCTTCATAGCCGGTCGTCCCGTTGATCTGACCCGCGAAGAACAGGCCCTGAATGGCGCGTGTCTCGAAGGTGGACTTGAGCTCGCGCGGATCGAAGTAGTCGTATTCGATGGCGTAACCCGGCCGCAGGATGTGGGCCTGCTCCAGGCCAGGAATCGACTGCACCGCTGCCAGCTGAATATCAAAGGGCAGGGAGGTGGAGATGCCATTCGGATAGAACTCGTGAGTGGTCAGGCCCTCGGGCTCCAGGAAGATCTGGTGCGAGTTCTTGTCGGCGAAGCGATTGATCTTGTCTTCGATGGACGGGCAGTAGCGCGGCCCCACGCCCTCGATCACGCCAGTGAACATCGGGCTGCGGTCGAAGCCGGAGCGGATGATCTCGTGGGTGCGTTCGTTGGTGTGGGTGATCCAGCAGGGCAGTTGCTTCGGATGCTGACCCGCATGGCCCATGAAGCTGAACACCGGCACCGGATCCAGGTCGCCCGGCTGCTCGGCGCATTGGGAGAAGTCGATGGTGCGCCCATCCAGCCGCGGCGGGGTGCCCGTCTTGAGGCGACCCTGTGGCAGCTTGAGTTCCTTGAGACGGCCGGACAGCGTCACCGCTGGCGGGTCACCGGCCCGGCCGGCGGCATAGTTGTCCAGGCCGATGTGGATGCGTCCGTCCAGGAAGGTGCCGGCGGTCAACACCACCGCGCGGGCGCGAAAGCGCAGGCCGGACTGGGTGACGGCGCCAACGACCCGATCGCCCTCGACCATCAGGTCGTCCACCGCTTGCTGGAACAGCATCAGGTGGGGCTGGTTTTCCAGGCGCTGGCGGATGGCGGCCTTGTAGAGGATGCGGTCGGCCTGTGCGCGGGTGGCCCGCACGGCGGGACCCTTGGAGCCGTTGAGGATGCGGAACTGGATGCCGCCCTCATCGGTCGCTGCGGCCATCGCGCCCCCCAGTGCGTCGACCTCCTTCACCAGATGGCCCTTGCCGATGCCGCCGATGGAGGGGTTGCAGCTCATCTGCCCCAGCGTCTCGATGTTGTGGGTCAGCAGCAGGGTGCTGACGCCCATGCGGGCCGCGGCCAGGGCGGCCTCGGTGCCGGCATGGCCGCCACCCACGACAATCACATCGAACTCTTTGGGATAAAGCATGGCGCTTGGCCCAGGTGCAGCAGACGCAGGAAGCGGCAGGCTCGCCGTCGACGGTCGTGCACCCGGTGAATTGGGGCTGGAGGGAAGGGCGCCGATTTTACGCGGCCCTGTGGATAAGTCACAGCAGAAAGGGCATCCGGGCAAGGCCGGGCAGCGACAATTGGCACGATGGAATGCCGAGCTTTTTGTGCCGCCTGCTGCATTGCGCCGTCGATCAGCAGTGCCATCCCGGGCATGCCGAACGGCAAGCCTGCGGGCGTGCGCTGCGTGCAGCTGGATGAACAGAACCGCTGCCGCATCTTCGGTCAGCCGGATCGGCCCGAGGTCTGCGGCTCGCTGATGCCCAGCGAAGACATGTGCGGGGACAGCCGCGAGCAGGCCATGCGCTGGCTGGGCTGGATGGAGCAAGAGACGGCTCCGTCGAGTCCCGTCGGGTCCTGAACCCAGGAGCCATCAGGCCACTCAGCCTGCAGGCGCAGCGCCTCCCGGAACAGACGTTCGCGCCTGAGCGTCGACGTCTGCCGCTGGGCCTGCAGGCCAAGTAGCTCCTCCCTGATTGCCTGGTCAGCTCGCCGTAGACGGTTGAATCCCGGACGGAATCCAGGACCCCCGCTACGTGCGGCTCAGGCCTCGCGATGACAGCGATTCGAGTGTGTGGAGCGCTCGCTCACGCGAGTGGGGCAGGGCTTCCAAAAAGGAAGCAACCCAGGACTGCTGAACAGCAGCCTGGGCTGTGGTGCCCGGTGGCACCGCCATGACACTGCCTTGGATGTGCGGCTCACCAGAGCCGCACTGGAATTACCAGGTGCCCTTGGGCGTGGGGTTGGTGTCCACGGCCGCTGCAACAGCCGCCACGGACTCTTCGCTCCAGGTGCCCTTGGGCGTGCCGCCGCCGACGTGGACCAAGATCTCCAGGTCCAGCTCGACCAGCGCTTGTTCTTCGGTGTTGGAAAAGACAGAAGTGTGTTGGGCTTGCATGAGAGGCTCCAGATTCGGTGGGGTGCATCACATCCGGTGAGCACAGGACCTATTGAATCAGGGGTGGCAAGCCCGCATAACTGTCAACTCTTACAGTGTTTCCCGGCTTTCGGACCGGGCAGCATCAGCGGATCAGGCCCAGCCGGAGCGCTTTGAGTACGGCCTGATGTTTGTTGGTGCAACCCAGCTTGTGCATGGCATTGTTGATGTGCAGCACAGCGGTCCGCTCCGTGATGGAGAGGATGGTGCCGACTTCCCAGGCCGTCTTGCCTTCCATCGTCCAGTGCAGGCACTGGAGTTCACGGGGCGTGAGGCGCGGCGCGTCCAGATCCCCCGGGGCGTGGGGATGCGGCAGCAGCACCCGCAGGGCGGCGTCGACCGCATGCACCGCGAACAGCTGCAGATCCGCCACCATCCGGGTCAGGGTGACCGGGTTGTTGGGCAGGGTCTGCTCACGGTTCACACCCAGCACAAAGTGCCGACCTTCCGGCAGATGCAGCGCCAGCGAGATGCCGACCTTGTAGCCGAAGGGCGCCTGGGCTTCCCACAGCTCGGGGGCGTCGTGCTTCTGATAGGTCTGCTGGTTCCAGACGATGGGCACGCTCTGCCGCTTGCAATGCTGCATGACCGGGTCTTTTTTGCCCAGCCGTGGGTCATTGAAGATGTTGCTGAAGCCCGCGGGCGCGTTCTCCACGGCAATGAAATCCGAACTGCCCATGGCCCGGTCCACGACCAGGATGGCCGAGAACCGTTCGAAGTCCAGATCGTTCGCAAACCGCGTGATCTCGCTCCGGAATTCATCCCGGGAACGAGCCTCGAGCACTGACTGGTATCCGCCTTGCAGCATCGATCGCCACGGCCGACTGGGCCGTTCCTTGTATCTGGCCTGCAGTGTGCCTGACGCGTCGTGACGCATGCACGCCCCTGCTAGGGTTTACAGCTGGCGGTGGGGGCTCATCATGCCCACACTGCTGGTCAGGGAGCACCAACCCGCCAATTCAACTCAACAATTCTGACAATGACTCCAGCCTGGATTGTGTACGCATGGCCGCGAATATTGTGTGATGTTCAGCGGCTTCCTCGCATGCAGTTCGCGCATTTGAGCACGCGCGTGTTGGTCGTGGGAGACGAGGAACAACCAGCCATGGGGCAAACCCTGTGGTCCGGGGAATCGGAACTGGGGGCGGCCGGTGTGGCCTGGGACTGGGTGTGCATGCCTTATGGGATGGTGACGATGGTCGACCCGATGGCGCTGGTGACGAATCTGCAGTTCCTCAATCGCGCGGGTGAGGTGCTGGCGCCGCTGGAATCGGCGATTCAGCTCAATGGCATCGTGCATACGCTGCCGTGGCAGCAGCAAGTTCAAATCGCTTTACAGGCCCCCGCTGGCTTGGCCTAGGGCCAAGCCAGACTGCCCCCCGAGGGGGCTGGCGGGCCACCTTGGGGCGGCCCGGCGGTGGCCCCCTTCAGCGAACCTGCAGCCCCGCTTGCACGACGCTCCGCGCGTGCGGCGCGCCTGTGTGCCGCGAGGGGCGGTGAATACGGGCCCCCGCTGGCTTGGCCTAGGGCCAAGCCA
>JAIXSE010000011.1 GCA_027484825.1 Rubrivivax sp.
AGGGGGCGAGCTCGATGGCCCGGTGGAAAGGGTCCCCCCCTACCGCCTGACAGCGGCCCCCCAGGGGGCGAGCTCGATGGCCCGGCAAAGCCGGTTCCATGAGCTCCGCTTGAGGGGCTCGGCCCTGCGGGCGAGGGCAGTGCAGCCCCCCCTACCGCCTGACGGCGGCCCCCCAAGGGGGCGAGCTCGATGGCCCGGCGGAGCCGGTTCCATGAGCTCCGCTTGAGGGGCTCGGCCCTGCGGGCGAGCGGGGGCAGGTCAGCGTTTTTCGGGGAGCTCGATCTTGACTTCGAGGACCTCGAGGTCGTCCTGGCGCTCCATGTGCACTTTGATGTCGTCCGGGTTGATGGAGACATACTTGGAGATGACCGCCAGCAGCTCGCGCTGCAGCTGCGGCAGGTAGTCAGGACTGGCGCTGCGGCCGTTGCGCTCGTGGGCGAGGATCAGTTGCAGCCGCTCCTTGGCGACGCTGGCCGTGCTCTTTTTCTCGCCCAGGAAGAAGGACATGAATCCCATGGTGGCTCCTGGTGGATGTCAGCGACTGAACAAACGCTTGAAGAAGCCGGGCTTGACCGCCTCCACAAAACGCATCGGCTTGTCTTCCCCAAGAAAACGCGCCACCACGTCCGCATAAGCCTCAGAGACGTCCGATCCCTTCATGTGAATGGCCGGCAAACCCTGGTTGGAGGCCTGCAACACAATCTCACTCTCCGGAATCACCCCAATCAACGGGGTGCGCAGAATCTCGTGGATGTCCTCCAGTGACAGCATCTGCCCCCCCTCCACCCGGTTGGGGTTGTAGCGGGTGATCAGCAAATGCTCCTTGACTGGCTCCTTGCCCTCAATCGCACGCTTGGTCTTGCTGTTGAGCATGCCCAGAATGCGGTCGGAATCCCGCACCGACGACACCTCCGGATTGGTCACCACCAAGGCCTCGTCCGCATAGTGCATGGCCATCAGCGCACCCGTTTCAATGCCGGCCGGAGAGTCGCAGATGATGTAGTCGAACTCCATCGCCTTGAGCTCCTCCAGCACCCGCTCCACCCCCTCCTGCTTGAGGGCGTCCTTGTCACGGGTCTGGCTGGCCGCCAGGATGTAGAGCTTGTCGAGCTGCTTGTCCTTGATCAAGGCCTGGCTCAGCTTGATCTCGTCGTTGATGACGTTGATCAGGTCATACACCACGCGGCGCTCGCAGCCCATGATGAGGTCGAGGTTGCGCAGGCCGACGTCGAAGTCGATCACGGCCGTCTTGTAGCCGCGCATCGCCAGCCCGGTGGCAAAGCTGGCACTGGTGGTGGTCTTGCCCACGCCACCTTTGCCGGAAGTCACCACAACGATCTTGGTCATGGGTCGAAGTCCTTTCAGTGATTCATTCGCTGACGCTTCAGCGTGATCTCGGTTGGATGCTGATCAGCCCGCCACCCGGCAGACTGACAGAGGTCATTGGGGCAAAGGGTCCATCAACAGCTTTTCACCGTCCAGCCGCACCATGGCCGCCTTGCCGCGGACGTTGTCCGGCAGCGGGTTTTCGGTGGTGCGGTAGATGCCGGCGATGGCAATGAGCTCCGCCTCCAGGCATTGCGCAAAGATGCGGGCGTCGGTGTTGCCGCGTGCCCCGGCAATTGCCTTGCCACGCAGCGGTGCATAGATGTGGATGTTGCCGTCGGCGATGACTTCGGCACCATGATTGACCAGCGCCAGCACCACCAGGTCGGCCCCCTTGGCATAGACCTGCTGGCCGGAGCGAAGCGGCTTGTCGACAAACACCGTGCGGGCTTCGGTGATCACCGGCACCTCGACCTGGCGCTCGACCACCACTTCCTTGATGACTTGCTGGACTACGGTCTCCACCCGCGGTTCAGGGCGGCTGACCGGGGTGGTGGACTCCGGCGCTTCGGCCAGGCCCAGTTCGGCGGCCTGGGCCAGCTCCGCAGCATTCGCACCGATCACGCCCACCGGCTGCAAGCGATGCTGTCGCAGCAGCGGCAGCAAGGCGGCCAGATCCAGCCGGGCCGCGTCAGGCACCGATCCGCCCTGGGGTTCAAAGGGCAGTGCGGGCTGGGACTTGGCATCCGTGCCGGGGTCACCAACGCTTGCGGCCTGCGCCTGCGCTTGCGCCGGCGCGGAGACGTCCACGGAGGGCTGACCGACCGAGGTCGGCAACTGGCTCAAGTCCAGCAGCAGCGGGTCGTGATGGAAGGCGTCCGGGGTCTCACCCAGGCGCGCCGTCAGCGATTGTTCCAGTGCCGCCAGGTCGGCGGTCTTCAGCACCAGCGAGAGGAGGCTCAGCGAAGCGCTCTTCAGCTCGAAAAGATCCGGCAGCTTGCCGGTCGTAGCGGATCGTGCCGCCGCGGTGTCTGGGGTTCCCGCCAAAGCCTGCGCCATGTAGGTGGTCAATGCGATAACAAAGTGGCGGATTTTAGCGGTCCGTTCCACTTGCGCTTTGAGGGTCCTCACGGGGCAGGAGGCCCCACCCCCCGTGTGAGGTGGCCACCGACTGCCACTTCTTGCAGCAAATCAGTCAAAGCCATGGCCTGACAACCACTTGCAGGACTCATCGCCAGACAGCCCACATGGTTGTCCACAGCGGAGGTGGACAGTCTGCCGGTCGCGGGTCGCCACTTCCGGGGTCAGTTGGGGTCTGTCAAGCCCAAAATCAGCACCCAGGGGGTTGACTTATCCCCACTTGCAAGATCCAGACACATTCACCGCCCAGCAGGGGGCAAAGCCGTGACAGGCTGTTGCAGCCGCCGCTAACTTGTTGATTCATATAGACGAAAGTCAGCCGCTCGAAAATGAGGCAACCAACCTCCACCCACGATCAATCAAGGGTTTAGAGGCCGCCGGGACAGGTTTCCCACACATTTATCCACAGGCTCAGTGGATAGGTCCAAGACGCGTTGAAAATCAAGACGTTACGGCCCAAGCTTGAACATATTTCGAAGTCAGGACATCGCCCGTTGGAGTCACCCCTGGCGCCATCCGTGTCGTGTGCGCAAAGCGGTGGTTATTTTTGCGCGCGATAAACGCCCGCCTGATGACAGTGTTCAGCGCGCGACCGGGCCATGCTTCAGAACCGCTAGAGTTCCGCCCATGAGTTCAATCGCAAAAGTCGGTGGGCGCCTGCGCAAGGAGTGGTTTCTTCTGGCCTTGGTCGGCGCGGTGGCGCTGGCGAGCGTGTGGCCAGACTTGGGGCGCAGTGGCGGACTGCTGAGGCTGGAGGTCGTGAGCAACTGGGGCGTGGCTCTGGTGTTCTTCCTCACTGGCCTGGGGCTGTCCTCGGCAGCCTTGCGGGATGGGGCCATGAAGTGGCGGGTGCATCTGCTGGTGCAACTGAGCACGTACGCGCTCTTCCCGCTGCTCTGGTGGGCCTTCATGGCGCTGTTCAGCCGCTGGCTGCCGCAAGACCTGGCGCTGGGCTTTGCCTACCTGTGCGCCCTGCCCTCAACCATCTCGTCCTCCGTGGCAATGACCGTGCTGGCCCGCGGCAACGTACCGGCGGCCATCTTCAATGCCAGCGCCTCCAGCCTGCTGGGCATCGTGCTCACGCCGGCGCTGGTGACGGTGATGTCGGGCAGCAGCGGCGCCGCCCTGCCCTTTGGCGAGGCGGTGTGGAAGCTGACGCAATTGCTGCTGCTACCGCTGCTGGCCGGGCAACTGCTGCGGCCATTGCTGCTGGGCTTTCATCAGCGGCACAAGGCCAGGATCTCGCAGGTGGACCGGTGGGTGATCATCTTGCTGGTGCTGTCCGCCTTCAGCGATTCGGTCGCCTCCGGGCTGTGGCGGGACCACGGCGCGGAACTGCTGGTCAAGGCAGCCGCGGGCGCGGGCCTGTTCCTGGTGGTGGTGGTGGTGCTCACGCGCTGGGTGGCGAGGCTGGCGGGCATGCCGGTGGAGGACGAGATCGCGGCCGTGTTTTGCGGCTCCAAGAAGACGCTGGCCTCCGGGGTGCCCATGGCCAAGCTGCTGTTCGGCGCTCATCCGGCGGTGGGCGTGATCGTGCTGCCCATCATGTTCTATCACCAGTTGCAGCTGATTTTGTGCTCCTGGATGGCGCAGCGGTATGCGGCCAGACAGATCGAGTCCCCCGGCCCCGCAACATCCGCGCAGCAGCCGGCCCGCTGACGCCTAGAATGGCGGGTTTCCCCTGCTTCGCGCTGCGCAGGGCCTGAGCAGCGCCATGCAGTGACCCGGGACGCCTCATGCATCGTGCGGCGGCTGCCGAGGTCGTTCACCGTAGATCGTTCGCCACAGATCGTTCGCCATGACACGCAAACTCTTTGTCACCACCGCCCTTCCCTACGCCAATGCGAACTTTCACATTGGCCACATCATGGAGTACACCCAGGCCGACATCTGGGTGCGCTTCCAGCGGATGATGGGCCACGAGGTGCATTTCGTCTGCGCGGACGATGCGCACGGCGCGCCCATCATGATTTCCGCCGAGAAGGCCGGCAAGACGCCGCAGGAATTCGTGGCGGGCATCGCCGCCGGTCGGCGCCAGTATCTGGACGGCTTCCACATCAGCTTCGACAACTGGAGCTCCACCGACAGTCCTGAGAATCACGCGCTGTCCAAGGAGATCTACAAGTCGCTGCGGGCCAATGAACTGATCTCGGTCAAGACGATCGAGCAATTCTTCGATCCGCAAAAGTCGATGTTCCTGCCCGACCGCTTCATCAAGGGCGAATGCCCCAAATGCGGCGCCAAGGACCAATACGGCGATTCCTGCGAAGTGTGCGGCGCTGTGTACACCCCCACTGAGCTGAAGCATCCGTTCTCGGTGCTGACCGGTGCCACGCCGGTGATGAAAAGCTCGGAGCATTATTTCTTCCGCCTGTCCGACCCGCGCTGCGTGGAGTTCCTGGAACAGTGGACCCAGACCCCTGGCCGTCTGCAGGGCGAGGTGCTCAACAAGATCAAGGAATGGTTCACCAAGGACGAAGAGGGCAACGGCGGCCTGGGCGACTGGGACATCAGCCGCGACGCCCCCTATTTCGGCATCGAGATTCCAGATGCACCGGGCAAATACTTCTACGTGTGGCTGGACGCGCCCATCGGCTATCTGGCCTCGCTGAAGAACTACTTCGGCAAGATCGGCCGGGACTTTGACGCTTTCCTGGCGGATGAGACCACCGAGCAGGTGCACTTCATCGGCAAGGACATCACCTACTTCCACACGCTGTTCTGGCCGGCCATGCTGCATTTCAGTGGCCGCAAGACGCCCAACCATGTGTATGTGCATGGCTTCCTGACCATCAATGGCGGGGAGAAGATGAGCAAGAGCCGTGGCACCGGTCTGGACCCGCTGAAGTATCTGAGCCTGGGCATGAATGCCGAATGGCTGCGTTACTACCTGGCGGCCAAGCTCAACAGCAAGGTCGAAGATGTGGACTTCAACCCTGACGACTTTGTCGCCCGGGTGAATTCCGACCTGGTGGGCAAGTACATCAATATCGCCAGCCGCGCGGCCGGTTTCCTGGCCAAGCGTTTCGGCGGTCAGTTGTCGGCCGATGTGGGCGTGGAAGGCAAGGTGTTGCTGGACGGTCTGCGGGCGCACAAGGGCCAGATCGTGGAGCTCTACGAGACCCGCGAATTCGGCAAGGCGCTGCGCGAGATCATGCTCTTGGCCGACCGGGTCAATGAGTATGTGGACCAGAACAAGCCCTGGGAACTGGCTCGCCAAGAGGGCAAGGACCAGGTGCTGCAGGACGTCTGCACCGTCTGCATCGAAGCCTTCCGGCTGCTGAGCATCTATCTGAAGCCGGTGTTGCCCGCGCTGATGGCGCAGGTGGAGAACTTCCTGCAGGTGGCTCCGATGCGCTTTGACGACGCCGACCAGGCGCTGGGCAGCCATCGCATCGGGGTGTATGAACACCTGATGCAGCGTGTGGACCCCAAGCTGCTGGAGGCCCTGTTCGAGCCGCCCGCACCGCCCAAAGTGATCCCGGGCGGGGAAGATCTGGCGCCAGAGATCAAGATCGACGATTTCTCCAAGGTCGATCTGCGGGTGGCCAAGATCGTGAAGGCTGAGCTGGTGGAAGGCTCGGACAAGCTGCTGCGCCTGACGCTGGACGCCGGTGAAGGCCGTCTGCGCAATGTGTTCAGCGGCATCCGCAGTGCCTACAGCCCGGAACAGCTGGAAGGCAAACTGACGGTGATGGTGGCCAATCTGGCCCCGCGCAAGATGAAGTTTGGTGTGTCCGAAGGCATGGTGCTGGCCGCCAGCCATGCGGACGAAAAGGCGCATCCCGGCATCTTTGTGCTGGAGCCCTTCCCGGGTGCCCAGCCGGGGATGCGCATTCGCTGACGCTGCTGACGTCGTTGCTGTCGTCGTTGACGACCTCGTTGACGATCGTGTTGACGAGGTCCGTCAAGCCCCACGGGGTGGCCGGGTCTGAAAGTCTGGCCACCATTAGAATCCTTTGAGTCAATTATTCGCACAACGCCATGCCGCTCTTCTGGAAGCCCTACAAGTCCGACGTTACGCAGTTCATTGAACAGCTCAAGGCCCAGAAACCGACGCTGGAAGCCGAGCAGCGTGCTGGCCGCGGCCTGCTGTGGGACCGCAACATCGACCGTTCTGCACAGTCGGAGTTCCGCGATGCCCGCGTGGAGCAGCAGCCCTACGTCTATCAGACGAAGTCGGAATAAGCCGGCCGAGTCGCGGTGAGCGACCTGCCTGAGACCGCCCCTGCCCTGGCTCTGCCGGATCCTCCGGCCGGGGCGGATGGGCCGTCGACGACGCCGGATACGGTGGATGGCGTGGCGGTGGCGCGTTTGTATGGCGAGCCGCTGTTCACCCTGCCCACCGACCTGTACATCCCGCCGGATGCACTGGAGGTGTTCCTGGAGGCTTTCCAGGGACCGCTGGATCTTTTGCTGTATCTGATCCGCAAACAGAATTTCAACATTCTGGACATTCCGCTGGCGGAGGTCACCCGTCAGTACCTCAGCTACGTGGAGCAGATCCGCCGGCACAACCTGGAGTTGGCCAGCGAGTATCTGCTGATGGCGGCGATGCTGATCGAGATCAAGTCGCGGATGCTGCTGCCGCCGAAAAAATCGGACGACGGCGCAGAACCGGAAGACCCTCGGGCAGAACTGGTGCGCAGGCTGCTGGAGTACGAGCAGATGAAGCAAGCCGCCATGCGGCTGGACCAGCTTCCTGTGCTGGGACGAGACTTCCTGCGGGCCCAGATTCATATCGAGCAATCACTCGCGCCGCGGCTGCCCGAGGTGAGCGTGGACGATCTACGCTCGGCCTGGGCGGATTTGATGCGGCGGGCCAAGCTCAATCAGCACCACAAGATCACCCGGGAGCAGTTGTCGGTCCGGGAATACATGAGTCATCTGCTGCGGAAGCTGCAGGGGCAGAAGTTCGTGGAGTTCGAAGACCTGTTCGAACTGGATCGTGGACCACAGGTGCTGGTGGTCAGCTTTATCGCCATGCTCGAGTTGTCGCGGGAGCGGCTGGTGGAAATCACCCAGGCGGAGGCGTTTGCGCCCATCTATGTGAGGCTCACCTACGAGGTGGCGACGAGGGCCTGACGGTCTCCCACTCAAGCGCAATGCGCTGGGATGTTTGGTTCTACGCGTATCCGGGAGCGGAGGTTGCTCGTGGGATTTTGGTCTTGATGGGGGGGAGGTGGATGTTGGCTGGTACTTCTCACGCAGCCTTGCGCACTCTCTCGAGTGTCACTTCCGAGATCTGCGCGCAATCCCCATAGCCGACTTGACTGCGTTGCCTCAGCCCCGGCCACCGCTCCGACTGACGGCAGTGCTCGGTGCAGGAAAGAGGGAGCCCGGGGCCCCTTTGCGGAAGTTAAGAAGGGAATGGCCGGCGCAGCCGGCCAGGAATGACATGGAGCAAAGGGGCCCCGGGCTTCCTCTTTCCGACGCGCAGTCAGCGCCGATCCGATCCCACGGCCCCCAGTTCAGCGCTCAGCGAAAGGTCGTAAACGCCGCATTCGGCTGCCGCTGAACCATCTGCCCCACCGCCAGGACTGCCTGGGTGCGCGAACTGACGCCCAGCGCCTTGAGCACCGCAGCGACGTGGTCCTTGATGGTCTCAACCGAGACACCCAGCTCGCGGGCAATGATCTTGTTGGGCTTGCCCTGCAGCAGCAGCGCCAGCACGTCTGTCTGACGCGGTGTCAGTTGCAGGCCTTCCAGACCTGTGGTGGTCTGGTAGCCGGCCTGGGAGGCCAGTGCATGCACCTGCTGAAGCTTGTCGGCCATCGTGACCGGCCCCGCCTCATGGACCGCCATTTCCACAGGTTCGGGCGCCTCGCTCCCCAGCGACATCGGCGGCACATAAATGCCGCCAGACATCACCAGCTTCAGCGCCTGAGCCAGCACATCATTGCTAGTGCGTTTGGGGATGAAGCCCATCGCTCCCTGGTCAATCGCGCGGATGACATCACTCGCCCGATCAGAGGCGGAAATGACCACCACCGGCAGCGATGGGTAGAGCGCCCGGAACTCTTCCAGAACGTCAAAGCCGCTGGCATCGCCCAGGTTCAGATCGAGCAGCACCAGATCGAAATCCTGCCGGGCCTTGAGTGTGTCGCGAGCCTGAGCGGCGCTGTCCGCCCCCAGCACCTGCACATCCTCGCCCAGGCCTTGGATGACGGTCTGCAGCGCGGCCAGGATCAAGGGGTGGTCGTCGATCAGCAGAACCCTCACGCGTATCTCTCCTCTTTCCTGTCGCCAGGACAACTGTGCACACCGGGCACTTTGCCCATGGAAGGCGCGATCATAGGGTGGCTGTTGCGTCGAAACACTCCCCCTTACGGTGGCATGACGAGCGACTCGAAGTTCTGTAAAAGAACATACTCTCTTGCAGTTTCGGGGAGTTACGGGCGAGACAAAACACTTGCCGTTTGGGGCTTGATTTAACGGTATTGGCGGGTGATGGAATCCGCCACGCAGACCGGTTTTCCGCCCCGCTCCGTCTCAACCGTGACCTCCACCAGCAATTGCGCGCCGCCTTCAATCGGGTCCAGCTTCTTCAGCACAAAGCGTCCCCGGAGTCGGCTACCTGCCGGCACCGGCGCGGGGAAGCGTACGCGGTCCAGGCCGTAATTGACGCCCATGCGGCTTTCGCGCACGCGAAAGGCCGTCTCGAAGAAGTGGGGCAGCAGGCTGAGCGTGAGAAACCCATGCGCAATGGGGCCGCCAAACGGCCCCTGGGCCGCCCGCACCGGGTCGGTATGAATCCACTGGCGGTCTTCGGTGGCCTCGGCAAAGGCGTTGATGCGGGCCTGGTCCACCGTCACCCAGTCGGACAGGCCAATTTCCTGACCGATCAGCGGCTGCAGTTGGTCCAGGGTGTCAAACATGCGCATGCGAGTCTCCTGATTGTTGGCAGGCACCCGCAGGCTCGCTCAAGGGACCGTGGGCGACTCCAGCCAGGCGCACAGCTCGTGCCATTGCTCCAGGTCGCGGGCCACACGGCCTGGCGCGATGTCCCACAAGGTGAGCCCGCGCGCGGCCAGTTGCACATAGTTCTGCGTGTCCCGCAACTGGGCCACCAAGGGCAAGCCCAGTTGCTGGATGAACTGCTGCAGTTGCTGCTGGGACAAAGTGCCCTCGCGCACCCGCATCGCCACCAGCCCCACCGACGGACGCTGTGCAGCGTTCCCACGATCCTGCCGGGCATCTTGCAGCTCCTGCACAAAATCGTATGTCGCCTGGATGTCAAAGAGGCTGGGCTGCAACGGCACCACCACCCGGTCCGCAATCTTCAAGGCCTGCGCCAGCTTCTTGCCGTGCAGGCCGGCCGGCGTGTCCAGCACCGCATGGGTGACCCCTTTGGGTGTGCGAAGACCGTCCACCGATTGCAGCTCCCAGCCCTGCACCAACGGGACGCTGGCCGGCCGCTGCGCGAGCCAGCGCGCCGAGGACTGCTGACGGTCGATGTCGCCCAGCATCACGGTGTGGCCGCGATGGGACAGGTAGCCCGCAATGTTGCTGGCTAACGTGCTTTTGCCAACGCCCCCTTTGGGGTTGGCAACCAGAATCACCGGCATGGCCCCTCCTCTTCTGGATCTTGTCCTCGACAGGGTGCCACGGGATCTTAGGGGATACCGCATACTCCCGGCCCATGTCTTCACGCCAACGCCCCCCTGGTGGCAACCCTGAGAGGGACAGCCGCATGCCGGTGCCGCCCCAGTCCGATCCGGCCGCACCGGTGCTGATCCTGGCCGCCCACCCCGACCTGGCCCACTCGCGGGTGACCCGGGCCCTGCTGTCCGCCGTGCACGGCCTGCCGCAGGTGCGGGTGCGCGACCTGTATTCGCTCTACCCGGACTACTCCATCGACGTGCATGCCGAAAAGGAAGCACTGCGGGACGCCAAGCTGCTGGTGTGGCTGCAACCCATGCATTGGTATGGAATGCCGGCCCTGATGAAGCTGTGGGTCGATGAAGTGCTGAGCGTGGGCTTTGCCTATGGCAACAGCGGACATGCCCTGCATGGCAAGGATCTGTGGCTGGTGATGTCCACCGGCGGCAGCCAGCACGCCTACAGCCCGGAAGGCTACAACCACCATCGGGTGGAAGAGTTCCTGCTGCCGTATGCGCAGACCGCCGCCCTGTGCGGCATGCGCTTCGTGCCGCCGCTGCTGCTGCACAGCGCCCAGAAGGTGACGGACGAAGACATCCAGGCCCATGCCCGCCGCTTCGTGGAAGGCCTGACCGAGCTGCCGCAGTGGTGTGATCGCCAACCCGAGCCCGCGCAGGAAGAAGTGCCCAGCGAGGACCGCCCCGCCAGCCAGGAAGGAGTGCCGGTCTGATGGAGTCCCATGGCAATTGGTTGTTGACGCCGCTGGTGCTGCTGGCCGCCGCGGTACTGGCCGTGCCCCTGGCGCGCGGTCTCAAGTTGGGCGCGATCCTCGGTTATCTGGTGGCCGGCGTGCTGCTGGGGCCGCAGGTGCTGGGGCTGATCAGCCATCCGTCCACCGTGCTGGAGATCGGCGAGTTCGGCGTGGTGCTGATGATGTTCCTGGTCGGCCTGGAACTGGAGCCCAAGCGTCTGTGGGCGATGCGCCGTCCCATCTTCGGCTGGGGATCCGCCCAGATGCTGGGCTGCGCCGCGCTGCTGCTGGTGCCGGCCTTCTGGCTGGATGCCGACTGGCATACGGCCGTGATCGCCGCCCTGGGGCTGGCCATGTCGTCCACCGCGGTGGCGCTGGCGGTGCTGGCCGAGCGCAATCTGGGGGGCACCCGGGCCGGTCAGAGCGTGATCAGCGTGGCCCTGCTGCAAGACATCGCGGCCATTCCGGTGCTGGCGCTGGTGCCCCTACTCGCCAGCCAGGGCCGTCCCGCCGCCGGCCACAACAGCGCCAGGCTGTGGCTGGCGCTGGGAGCGCTGGTGGCCATCGTGCTGGGCGGCCGACTGCTGCTGCGACCGCTGCTGCGATGGATCGCCCGCAGCGGCACCCCGGAGATCTTCACCGCCGCCTCGCTGCTGCTGGTGCTGGGCACGGCGGCGCTGATGCAGAAGGTGGGCCTGTCGATGGCGCTGGGTGCCTTCGCCGCCGGTGTGCTGCTGGCGGAAAGCGAATACCGCCGCGCCCTGGAGGCTGACCTGGAGCCGTTCAAGGGCCTGCTGCTGGGCATGTTCTTCATCGCCGTTGGCATGGGGCTGGACCTGACGGTGCTGTGGGAGCGCCCGCTGATGGTGCTGGGCCTGCTGGCCGCGCTGTGGATCTGCAAGGGCCTGGTGCTGTTCGCCCTGGCCCGTCTGATGGACCTGCCCAAGCTGGAGCGACCGGTGTTTGTCATCCTGCTGGCGCAGGGCGGTGAGTTCGGCTTTGTGGTGTTCCAGCTGGCCGAGCAGGCCACGCTGCTGGATGCCGCGCAGCGCTCGGTGCTGGTGGCAGCGGTCGCCTTGTCCCTGGCCTTGACCCCTGCCCTGCTGGCCTGGGTGCAGCGGCGGGCCAGTAAGGAGATCCGCAGCTCCCCGCATGAACTCAAGGAGCAGCAGGACTCGCCCGTCATCATTGCCGGCTTTGGCCGCTATGGGCAGATCATTGGCCGTCTGCTCAATGCCAACGGCGTCAGCGCAACGGTCCTGGACCATGACGCCGACACGGTGGAATCGCTGCGGCGCTTCGGCTGGCGGGTGTTCTGGGGGGATGCGACGCGGCTGGAACTGCTGCGCATTGCCGGTGCCGACACCGCCCATGTGCTGGTGATCGCGGTGGACGATGTCAATCACAGCCTCAAGATCGCCGAGCTGGCGCGGGAGCAGTTTCCGCATCTGCAGGTGGTGGCGCGGGCCCGCAATGTGCAGCACTACTATGCGCTGCGCGATCTGGGGGTGGAGCTGATCGAGCGCGAAACGCTGGATTCGGCCCTGATGAGCGCCCGCAGCGTGATGGAGAAGATCGGCTGGACGCCGCATGCAGCGCGGCAACTGGCCATGCGCTTTCGCCGCCACAGTGTGGAGCAGATGGAAGCCATGCGGCCGCACCGCGGTGACCTGGACACCTTGATTGCGATGTCCAAGCAGGGCCGCCAGCAACTGGAAGAGCGTCTGGCGCAGGAGCGCCGCGCCATGGCCGACGGCCAGGGGGCCCGGCCTTGGCAGGAGTCCGAGCAGCAGCCCCAGGCCGGCAAGCCTTGAGCGGGCAGGCGACAATCCGCTTCTATGTTTGCTCCTTCCCAACTTGAAGTCCGCAAGTTCTTTTGCGAGACCTATCGCAAGCAGCGCGAGAGTCTGCCCCTGACGCCGATGGAAGTGATCGTGGCCGACTGGATTGCCGAGCACCCCGAGTACCACGGCGACCTGGCGGATGTGGACGCAGCGCTGGCGGCCGTCTACACGGTGGAGGACGGCCGGACCAATCCGTTCCTGCATCTGTCGATGCACCTGACCTTGATCGAACAGCACAAGATCGACCAGCCGCGGGGTGTGCGGCAGGCGCTGAATCTGCTGGCGGCCCGGCATCAATCGCTGCACAAGGCCCATCACGACGCCATGGAATGCCTGGGCGAGATGATCTGGACCTCCCAGCGCAGCGGGTTGCCGCCCGATGGACATGCCTATCTGGACTGCCTGCGCCAGAAGGCGACCCGTTGATTCAGCCTCTTCCCAGCCTGCCCAGACCACAAAGCCCAGCACTGCTGGGCTTTGTCACGTCAGGTCGAAGGCACCCTCAAGGACCGGGGGTAGTCCAGGGAGGACGAGACGCTGCGGGTGCGCACTTGGCCGGAGGCCAATGCAGCCCGTGCGGCCGATAGCGCCCGCGCCAGACTCGCCTGCTTGAGGCTGAGCAGTTCGCTGTGGGTGTCCTTATGCTCTTTGGTACGCATGACAGGCTCCTGTGCCGTTGAGTGTAGCAATCTGCCGTTCCGGGCGGGTGGTGACCAATGATCTGAAGACCCTGGCATACAGCCGCAGCAAGCGTGAACTGGCTGGAAAATAAAAAAACTGTTGGATCTCTGGCATGGCGTCCAGATAGAAGTTCATCACCCGCCGAATGACCTGGGCGAACTGGAAGATCTGACGTGGCTGCGGAAGCTTCCAGCCTTCCGGTTTGAACTGCTCCGCTTCAGCATCTGCGCGGCAGAACTTGACCAGGCGCGACGCCCTTTGAGGGAACAGTTCGGCATCAACGTTGTTCATCATCAATTGCAGGAAGGCCGGGTCGTTGCCGGTTTCGGCGTGAGGCGACACGAATAGAAACCAATAGTCCAGTCCGGCAAAGCGCACTGGGATGATCTCTTTGTCCAGGCCGATTTCGGACAGATCCCCGATCCATACGTCGCTGTCCGACGCCGTCAAGAAAAGCGCATGCCTCAGCGCGTCGTCGATCCCCAGTGCCAGGTGCGCCACAACCACTCCTTGCGCGTGATGCCAGTGATGCCAGGCAGATCCGAGCCATCTCAGGCCGAAAAACATCCGGCTCATCGTGCGCTCCAGATCAGCGATGAATGACGCCAATGGTGCCCGCCCCCCTCGCCGGCGCAAACAGCCCAGACCCATGCTTCTGGCGGCGCTCCACCATGGAACCCGCAATGCACCTCCCAAAACTTTGCTAATCCAGCGTTGGCCCCCGCAAGATTCAGCCCAAAACAAAAAAGCCACGCAGTGCGTGGCCTTGATGCATTGAAGTCGGCAGTCCGCCGACGGTCGTCGTCAAGCCTGGATGGACCCGCCCGACAGCGCCGACTTGCGCTCGCTCTTGCCGGAGGCGCCATACAGCCCCGAGGGCTCGCCCGGCATCAGCACGTCAATGGCGCGGTCCAGCGCGGCGGTGGCTCGTGCCAGCGATTCACGCTGCGCCGCCACCCGGCCCCCCGCCTGCACCAGCCGCGTCCGCAGACCCGCCGGCACCGTGCCGCTGCGCGCCGCCAGCGTGAACTGCTCGATGGCACGGGCCAGCGCCAAGTGCAGACTGGCCGCATGCAGTTCGATGGCCTGGGTGTCCCGTCGATGCAGGGCGTCGCCCAGCAAATTCAGGCAGCTTTCCACCTCTTGCAAGGGCTGCTCAAGGTCGACCGAGGGCTGGGCATTGGGCGTTGCAGACATGGCGACACCAGGCACGTTGACGGACACGTTGATCTTCGGGGCGGACACGCGTGGGAGCTTTCAGGAGGTCTGGGTGTTTCAGTGAGACTGTACCTTGCCCAGCAGCTCCGCCGTGTTGGCAATGAGCTTGTCGGCGATGACGCCGGCATTGATGCTGAACTCCCCGTTGCGGATGGCCGCGGCAATGCGGTTGACCTTGTCCATGTCCACACTGTCGTCCGACGACACCGACGACGACATCAGCGTGCTGGCCGTGCTGGACAGCGCCACCTGCGACGCCGCGTCCTGCGCCGCCACACCGGTCGCCCGGGTCGCGCTGCTGCTGCCGCTGCTGGCATCCGCGGTGGCGCTGGGCGTGCTGGCGGTGCTGGGGGTTGGGGTGGCACGGCCGGCATCGGCCCCACCGGTGCGCGTGCTGCTCACCTTGGTGTAGGCATTGAGTTCTGGACTGTTACCGATCTTCATGGCCACTCTCCTGGCATTCATCCGTGGGCCGGACCGCAGCCAGACCCCATTCGATATTCGGTATATCGACCTGTGCAGACCAGACTTTAGGCCCAGTCCCCACGAAATGGCGAGCGAAGAACGGGGCAAACCCCGCCCAATTCACGCTACAAGCCGCCAGACGCGGCGGCGGTGCCGGTTCCAGGCCCGATTTTCCCGCCAGATTCACAGCAGGACCTCGACTTTACGTTCACCCACCGTCCGTCCGGTGACCATGCGGCCATTGTCGAAGCGGATCCGGACGTCCTGCCCTTCCAACCCCACCCCCATGGCCTGGCCTTCACCGGAGACGGCATATCCGTCGCCCGACGCCTGCACCTGGACCCGGTCGCCGGGCTGCACCCATTGGCGCAACTTCAGGTCGGTCGAGCGCAGCGCCTCCCCGGCCATCAGCCCCTTGGCCAGGTGTCGGCCCATCCAGGCCTCGGGCTGGGTGAAGATCACCCCCGCCTCACCAGCAATGTCGGTTTCGGCCAGACGCAGCCGTTCTTGAGTCAATTCCGTGCCGACCGGCAGGTCCGTCACCGCCACATAGGCCGGGGCGAACACCCGGATGGTCAGCGGCAGGCTGACATTCCACTTGGTCGGGCCGCTGAGGCAGCGAATGCCGATGCGGGTGCGCCCCCACATCCGCTGATTGGGAGGCAGATAGGGCTGGATCTGGTCGCAGGGGGCCAGCCGCAGGCGCGGATCCAGCCGACCCAGCTCCACTTCCACCCGCGCCGAGGCCGGCGCCACCTGTCGTGCACCGGCCAGCGCCAGCATCTGGAGCGTCTCTTGCAGGCTGGACTCCAGCGGGCTTGGGGGCGGCAGGGACTGCGCGGGGATGATCCGGCCGGCGCCGATGCCAGGCGCAGCAGCGCTGGGGCCCTGCGCCGGTGCCGAAGCGCTGGCGTCGGGCACCGGATTCAGCGCTGAAACGGATGGCGCCGCATGAGCGGTGATGGTGCCGGAAGCGCTCTTCAGGGCTCCGGGCGCAATGGGCGCCGGCTGAAAGGAACTGGGCAACTGCCGCTGCGGCATCGGGCCGGACACGGCAGCGGGCGTCAGCGCCGTCCGCGAGGCCGACTGGGCCGGGGTGGTCGCACCCGGCGCGGCGCGCTGCGCCTCCGCGGCCGCCATCGTCGGATCAATGATGGGATCCGGCAGCGACCCCGCCTGCGCCGACAACGCGCCCCCCCAGCCACTGGCCAGTAGCAGAAGCCCGGCCACCATCGCCCGCATGTCCGCGATGCACAGCATGGCCAAGGTCAGGCCCCGCAACTGGCGCAGGCCCCACCCCCGGGCCAGGCCCCGAACCGGGTCGCCGGAGCCAGCGCGCGCGTGGCGAGCGAGAGCGGTGTGCAACTTCAACATGAAGCCGCACTCTATCGATCCCCTCCCCCCGCATGGCTGCGAAATGGCCGGCAAACCCCCGTCTTATCGCGCTCATGTTTTCCGGCGCGCTGCCCACAATGCCCGGACGTACAAGCCCAATGGCCCTTTCCATCCAGGAGAGGCCGACCAGGAGCCGCACCATGATGAACCGACTGACCGACGCGATGAACTTCCAGGCCCAGGCGCTGACCCTGCGGGCGGAGCGTCAGCGCCTGCTCGCCAGCAACATCGCCAATGCGGACACCCCGGGCTACCAGTCACGGGACCTGGACTTCGCCAAGGCCCTGCGGGAGGCCACCTCCCCCGCCGCGGAGACGTCCAACCAGACCCTGACCCAGCGCACCCAGGGTGTGCTGCAGAACTCGCTCAGCGCCATGACCAGCATGGACAGCAACACGGTGGACATGGACCGCGAACGGGCCAGCTTCGCCGACAACACCGTCAAGTACGAAGCCTCGCTGCGCTTCATCAACGGCAGCGTCCGCACCCTGATGGATGCGATGAAGTCGCCCAACGCCGCTTGATGCGGCCAGGTAGGAGGACCCCGCCATGTCGATGTTCAGCATCTTCCACATCTCCGGCAGCGCCGTCAGTGCGCAGAGCCAGCGCCTGAATGCGGTGGCCAGCAACATGGCCAATGCCGACACCGTCGCCGGTCCGGACGGCCAGGCCTACAAGGCCCGCGAGGTCGTGTTCCAGAGCCTGATGAACCAGAACGGCGGCATGACCGATGCCACCGACGTGGGCGTGCAGGTGGTGGCGGTGAAGGAAAACCAGGCGCCCGGCCGCCGGGTGCACGACCCCAGCCACCAGCTCGCCGATGCCGATGGCTACGTCACCTACAGCAATGTCAACACGGTGGAGGAGATGGTCAACATGATCTCCGCCTCGCGCTCCTATCAGAACAACCTCGAAGTCATGGGCACGGCCAAGTCGCTGCTGCTCAAGACGCTCCAGATGGGCCAGGGCTGATTCCGCCCCGCCTGAACGCCTCAACCTTTCGCACCAGGACTGCCCATCATGGACTTCACCACGCTGAACAGCACCAGCAAGACGACCTCCGGCACCGGCGGCACGTCCAGCAGCTCGTCACCGAATGCGGCCGACACCCAGGACCGTTTCCTCAAGCTGCTGGTGGCGCAGATGCAGAACCAGGATCCGATGAATCCGATGGACAACGCCCAGGTCACGACCCAGCTGGCGCAGATCCAGACGGTGACCGGCGTGGGCAATGTCAACACCAGCATCCAGAGCCTGGCCAATCAGTTCAGCCAGATGCAGGCGCTGCAAAGCGTCAGCCTGGTCGGCCGCTCGGTGACGGTGCCCGGCAATCAAGTGTCGGTGGACAACGGCAAGGCGCAGCTCAACTACGAGCTGGCCAACCCCGCCGATTCGGTCAAGCTGGAAGTGCTCAACGGCGCCGGCACGGTGATCTCCACCCAGGACCTCGGCGCCCAGAAGGCCGGCAACCAGACCTACACCTGGGACGCCAGCAAGTCCGGCGAAACCACCGGCCTGACCTTCCGCGTCACCGCCACCAAGAACACCAACCCGGTCACCGCCACCACCTACACCCGCGATGTGGTGAGTGCGGTGAACACCAGCGGCGCCACCCTGCAGCTGGAACTCAAGAACAGCGGTCTGGTCGATTACGACAAGGTCCGCAACATCGTCTGATCTGCCGACGCCCTCCCCGTCGCGCGCACCCTGAACTGACCCGAACGAACCGCCCAAGGACTTCCCATGAGCTTCCAACAAGGCCTCTCCGGATTGAACGCTTCCAGCAAGAACCTGGAAGTCATCGGCAACAACATTGCCAACGCCCAGACTTACGGGGCCAAGTCCTCGCGCGCTGAATTCGCCGACATGTACGCGACCGCGCTCAATGGGGCCGGCACCAACCAGATCGGCATCGGCGTGCAGTTGCAGACCGTGGCCCAGCAGTTCACGCAGGGCAACATCACCGTCACCGAAAACCCGATGGACCTGGCCATCAACGGCAATGGTTTCTTCCAGGTCAGCGACGGCAAGAGCCCGACCATGTACACCCGCAACGGCCAGTTCAAGGTCGACCGCGAGGGCTACATCGTCAACAACGACCAGCTCAAGCTGCAGGGCTATCCGGCCGACGGCAACGGCGTCATCCAGCCGGGTCTGGCCACCTCGCTGAAGCTGCCCACCGGCGGCATCGACCCGAAGGTGACCAGCAGCATCGCCATGGAATTCACCCTGGATTCGCGTGCCGGCGCCACCGCCCCTTTCGAGCTGAGCGACCCGGCCGACCCGAATTCCGCCAAGATCGACAAGACCGGCATCACCCTGAGCGATCCCAAGACCTACAACAACGCCACCTCGCTGACCGTCTATGACGCCAAGGGCCAGCCGGTCGCGGTGACCCTGTACTACCAGCGCGCCAACAACGATGACGCCAACGGCAACACCGTCTGGAACGTCTATGTAACGGCCAACGGCAGCGCGGTGCAGTACGACGCCCAGGGCAATCCGATCCAGACCGAGGACGGCACGGCCACCGGCAACCCGTTGACCCCCTTCACCCAGGTCACCTTCCTGCCCACCGGCGGCAATCCGGTCTCGCCGGCGGCCAATGAGCTGCTGAACCTGAAGATTCCCGCCGGCGTGAATTCGCAGGGCGCGCCCACGCTGGCCATCCCGGCGCCGCCGGCCGACCCGTCCGATCCGTCGGTCAAGGGCATTTCGCTGGACATGACCTCGGCGGTGGAAAACGGCGCCAACTTCGCCGTCACCAGCCTGACGCAGGACGGCTATGCCCCGGGCCAGTTGACCGGCATCAGCATCGAGAACAACGGCATCGTCACCGCCCGCTATTCCAACGGCCAGTCCAAGCCGGCCGGCCAGGTGGAACTCGCCACCTTCCGCAATCCCCAGGGCCTGCAGCCGCTGGGCGGCAACCTGTGGAACCGCACCAATGCGTCCGGGGATGCGGTGGTGGGCGTGCCCGGCGACGGCAACCTCGGCGCCCTCAAGGCCGGCTCGCTGGAAGAGTCCAACGTGGACCTGACCAATGAGCTGGTGAACATGGTGACCGCGCAGCGCGTCTACCAGGCCAATGCCCAGACCATCAAGACCCAGGACCAGGTGCTGCAGACCCTGGTGAACCTGCGCTGATCGACCCGACCGCGCTTAAGCCCAAGGAACGCTGACCATGGACCGCATGATCTATCTGTCGATGAGTGGCGCACAGGCCGCCCTCTCGCGCCAGGACGTGCTGGCCAACAACCTGGCCAACGCCAACAGCAATGGCTTCCGGGCCGAGCTGCAGGCCTTCCGTTCGGTGCCGGTGCGCGGCGACGGCTCGACCGTGCGGGCCTTCTCGCTGGAAACCACCACCGGTCACGACCTCTCGGCCGGACCGCTGGAGACCACCGGCCGCAACCTGGACGTGGCCATGAAGGGAAAGACCTGGATGGCGGTGCAGGCCCTGGACGGCACCGAGGCCTACACCCGCGCCGGCTCGCTGGATGTGAATGCCGAAGGCCTGCTGGTCATGCGCAATGGCCTGCAGGTGCTGGGCGACGGCGGCCCGATCAGCGTGCCGCCCAACTCGACGGTGGACATCGGCGAGGACGGCACCATCACCGCCAAGACCGGCAACCAGCGCCCGGTGAACATCGGCAAGCTCAAGCTGGTGACCGAGGATGGCCGATTCACCCGCCGCAACGACGGCCTGTTCGCAGCCGCGGACGGCGAGCCGCTGCCCGCCGACCCCGTCGGCCGGGTCCAGGCTGGCGCGCTGGAAGGCTCCAATGTCTCCCCGGTGGAGACGATGGTGGGCATGATCGCCGCCGCGCGGCAGTTCGAGCAGCAGATGAAGCTGCTGCAGATTGCCCAGACCCACGGCCAGGCCGCGTCCAAGCTGCTGAGCGACAGCTGATGCTCAGCGCGGTGAACCTCACGAAACGCGCCCCCAATCCGGCGCTCATCCGGGCTTTGACGGCCGCGGATGACGGCACAGTGCCAGTCTGAAGAATCAGGAGTTCAACATGCTACGTTCCCTCTGGATCGCCAAGACCGGCATGGAAGCCCAGCAGATGCAGCTGGATGTGGTCTCGCACAACCTGGCCAACGTCTCGACCAACGGCTACAAGCGGGAGCATGCGGTGTTCGAGGATCTGATGTATCAGAACCTGCGTCCGGCCGGCTCCGCCACCTCCGAGCAGACCAGCCTGCCCACCGGGCTGCAGGTGGGCCTGGGCGTGCGCGCCGTGGCCACGTCCCGCAACCACACCCAGGGCTCGCTGCAGCAGTCGGGCAACTACCTGGACGTGGCGATCAAGGGCAACGGCTTCTTCCAGATCCAGATGCCGGACGGCACCACCGCCTACACCCGCGATGGCAGCTTCCAGCTGGACGCCAACGGCCAGGTGGTCACCAACAACGGCTATACCGTGCTGCCCGGCCTGATCGTGCCGGCCGACGCCAAGTCCCTGACCATCGGCCAGGACGGCACCGTCTCGGTCACCACCGCCGGCAACACCAACCCCACCACGCTGGGGCAGTTGCAACTGGCCAACTTCATCAATCCGCCCGGGCTGGAATCGCTGGGCGGCAACCTGTATGCGGAAACCGTCGCCTCCGGCACGCCGCAGACCGGCGCGCCAGGCACCAACAGCCTGGGCGCGGTCCAGCAGGGCTTCACCGAAACCTCCAATGTGAATGTGGTGGAAGAGCTGGTGTCCATGATCCAGACCCAGCGCGCCTACGAGCTCAACTCGAAGGCCATCCAGACCTCGGATCAGATGTTGCAGAAGCTGTCGCAGATCTGAGCGTGACGGCTTGAACGCGTTCCAGGAGTTGCTCATGTCCCCGTCTTTCTCCCCTGTCTTCGCGGGCGTCCGCCGGCTGGTCCTGAGCCTGTCCGTGCCCGCCATGGCCGTGCTCAGCGCCTGCAGCACCCCCTATCCGCAGCCGCGGGTGGAGATGCAACCGGCGCCCGTCGTCCGCATGCCCGAGCCGATTCCGGCGTCGGCCAACAACGGCGCCATCTATCAGAACGCGAACTTCCGTCCCCTGTTCGAGGACCATCGCGCGCGGCTGGTCGGCGACGTCGTCACCGTCACCATCACCGAGAAGGTCAGCGCCAGCCAGAAGTCCAGCTCCGAGCTGAACAAGACCGGCGAGCTCACCGCCGGTGTCACCGCCATTCCCGGCTTTGCCGCCAATTCCTTTGGCACCGGACGGGCGGAGGTCGGCGGCACCTCGTCCAACAAGAACACCGGCAAGGGCACCAACGAGAACTCCAACGACTTCTCCGGCACGATCACCGCCGTGGTGACCGGCGTGCTGCCCAACGGCCACCTGCTGATCTCCGGTGAAAAACAGGTCGGCGTGAACAACAACGTCGACGTGCTGCGCTTCTTCGGCCAGGTCGACCCGCAGTCCATCCGCCAGGGGAACACGGTGCCGTCCACAGCGGTGGCCAATGTGCGGGTGGAGCAGCGCGGCCGCGGCGCGGTGGCGGATGCGCATTCAATTGGCTGGCTATCCCGGTTCTTCTTGAACCTTTCGCCGACTTAAGTTTGCCCACAATCGGTCACACGAGTCTGCCTCACGTGTGACCGAGATGTACCCCAACACCTTCCTCCCTCTCCGCCGCTTTTTCAGTCCCTGCCCCCGCCTGCTGGCCAGTGGCCTGCTGAGCCTGATGGCGCTGCTGGCGGTGGCCCCTGCGGCCCACGCCACCCGCATCAAGGAAGTGGCGGCCGTGCAGGGCGTGCGTTCCAACCCGCTGACCGGCTACGGCCTGGTGGTGGGTCTGGACGGCACCGGCGACCAGACCACCCAGGCCCCCTTCACCGGCCAGAGCCTCACCGCCATGCTGCAGCAGTTCGGCGTGACGCTGCCCCAGGGCGTGACCATGCAGCCCAAGAATGTGGCGGCGGTGATGATCACCACCCAGTTGCCGCCCTTCGCCCAGCCCGGCCAGCCGCTGGATGTGGTGGTCTCCTCCATGGGCAATGCCAAGAGCCTGCGCGGTGGCACGCTGATCGCCACGCCGCTGCGCGGTGCCGACGGCCAGGTCTACGCCATCGCCCAGGGCAACCTGGTGGTCGGCGGGGCAGGCGCCTCGGCCGGCGGCTCCAAGGTGCAGATCAACCATCTGAGCGCCGGCCGCATCCCCAACGGGGCGCTGGTGGAACGTAGCGTGCCCACGCCGCTGCAGCAGAACGAATTCCTGCAACTGGACCTGAATGCCTCGGACTTCGGCACCGCCCGCGCGGTCGCCAAGGCCATCAACAAGGCCAAGGGCGAAGGCACGGCCCAGCCGCTGGACGGCCGCGTGGTGCGGGTGCGGGCGCCGCTGGCGCCGGAGGCCCGTGTCGCCTTCCTGGCCGACATGGAGAACCTGCCCATCGACCTGGAAACCCCGGCGGCCCGCATCGTCATCAATGCCCGCACCGGCTCGGTGGTGATGAACCAGGCGGTGACGCTCTCGCCCTGCGCGGTGGCCCACGGCAATCTGGCGGTGACGATCTCCAGCACGCCGCAGGTCAGCCAGCCCAATGCGCTGTCCGGCGGGCAGACGACGGTGACGGAGAAGACCGACATCTCCATCAAGCAGGACCCTGGCACGCTGATCCAGCTGCCGGCCGGCACCCGCCTCAATGATGTGGTGAAGGCGCTCAACACGCTGGGCGCCACGCCCCAGGACCTGCTGGCCATCTTGCAGGCGATGAAAAGTGCCGGCGCCCTCAATGCCGAGCTGGAGGTGATCTGACATGGCACTCTCGACTCCCCTGAGCACCGCCCTGGGCAACGGCGGCCTCTCGAACGACACCCGCTCCATCGACCAGCTCAAGTCGGTCGCCGCCCGCGATCCGAAGGCAGCGGTCAAGGAGACCGCCAAGCAGTTCGAAACCCTGTTCATGCAGGAAGTGATGAAGAGCATGCGCCAGGCCACCATGAGCTCGGGCATGCTGGACAACTCCGCCACGCAGATGGGCGGCGAGATGCTGGACCAGCAGTACGCCGGCAAGATGGCTGGCCTGCCGGGTGGCCTGTCGCAGGCCATCGAGCGTCACCTGCAGCGTCAGCTGGGTGTGAAGGACGGTGAACTGCCCAGCGCCAAGGCCGCCGCCGCCACGCAGCAACTGCCGCAACTGGCCACGAAGAATGTGCAGCCGCATGTGCAGGACTTCATCCAGAAGCACGACAGCGCCGCCAAGTCCGCCCAGGCCGCCACCGGCATTCCGGCCAGCTTCATGATCGCCCAGGCGGCGCATGAGTCCGGCTGGGGCAAGCGCGAGATCCTGAACAAGGACGGCAGCAGCAGCTTCAATGTCTTCGGCATCAAGGCGGGTCCGGGTTGGACCGGCAAGGTGGCCGAAGTCAGCACCACCGAATATGTGGACGGCAAGCCGCAGCGGGTGACGGCCAAGTTCCGCGCCTACGGCAGCTACGAAGAAGCCTTCAAGGACTATGCCAAGCTGATCAGCAGCAACGACCGCTATCGCGACGTGGTGGCCAAGGCCAGCACCGGCAGCGCCGAAGGATTTGCCAAGGGCCTGCAGAAGGCCGGCTACGCCACCGATCCGGAGTACGCGTCCAAGCTGGCGCGTGTCATCAACACCACCATGCGCGTGCAACGCGCCATGGCCTGACGCCCTAGGACACCAGCATGTCGACCTCCGCCCTGCTCTCCCTTGGCGTGCGGGCCATGTTCGCCAATCAGGCGGCCCTGCAGACCATCGGCCAGAACATCGCCAATGCCAACGTGGCCGGTTACTCGCGCCAGGAAGTGGTGCTCACCACCCCCGAGGGGCAGTTCACCGGCGCGGGCTACTTCGGCAAGGGCGTGAACGTCCAGACGGTCACCCGCTCGCACAATGAATTCCTGACGCGCGAAGCCGCCGCCGCCAAGTCGCAGGCCTTCATGGACAACACCATGCAGGCGCAGTTGTCGCAGCTGGAGAACGTCTTCCCCACCGGCTCCGACGGCATCGGCCAGGCCAGCAACGACTTCCTCAACGCCCTGGTGGATGTGGCCAGCCGCCCGTCCGACCCGTCCGCCCGTCAGGTGGTGCTGGGCAAGGCGCAGGAACTGGCGGCGCGTTTCCAGAGCGCGGGCCAGCAAATGGCCGACCTGCAGTCGGGCGTCGTCAGCGACATGAAGGCGGACGTCAAGACCGTCAACGAGCTGGCAAAGCAGATTGCCGCAGCCAACGACCAGATCGCCCGGGCCAACGGCACCACCCACTCCCCCAACGATCTGCTGGACAAGCGCGATCAGCTGGTGTCCCAGCTCAGCCAGTATGTGCAGGTCTCCACCGTGGCCAGCAGCGACGGCACGGTGGGCGTGTTCATCGGCGGCGGCCAGCGCCTGGTGCTGGGCAGCCAGGCCCAGGAGCTGCAGGTCACGCCCGACCCCTACGACAATTCCCGGGCCCAGCTGTCCATCACCGAGGCCAACGGCACCCGGGTGCTGGACGACAGCACCCTGACCGGCGGCTCCCTGACCGCCCTGCTGCGCTACCAGAACACCCACCTGCAAGATGCCCGCAATCTGCTGGGCCAGATGGCCACGGCGATTGCCACGCGGGTGAACGAACAGCAGTCGCTGGGCGTGGACCTCAAGGCCGCGGCCGGTGGCCCGCTGTTCAGCATCGCCCCGCCGACCGTCATGCCGGCCATCACCAACAAGGGCGATGCCAAGCTGTCGGCCACCATCACCGATGGCTCGCTGGTGCCGGCCCTGTCCTTCGTCATCTCGGCCGACCCGACCGGCACGCCCGACAGCTACCAGATCGCGGTGCGTCCGGACGGCACGGCCACGACGATGAACAAGGACCAGATCGAGAAGGCCTACGGCATCAGCCTGAGCATGACCGGCACGATGCAGGCCAACGACCGCTTCGTGCTGGAGCCGGTGGCCGCCGCCGCCACCAGCTTCAAGCGCACCCTGGACGACCCCAGCGGCCTGGCCGCCGCGGCGCCGGTGGTGGGCACGGTCGATGTGAACAACAAGGGCACGGCGACGGTGGACTCGCTCTATGCGGTCAATGCGAAGTTCGACAAGAGCCTGCAGCCGTCCACCGTGCAGTTCGGCACCGTCAATGCCGACCAGAGCATCAACTACACCATCACGCTGGCGGACAACACCAGCTACACCGGCACCTGGAAGGCCGGGCAGGCCATCGGCAACGACCCGACCAACAACGTGGACCTGGGCTTTGAGCTGCGCCTGAACGGCGTGCCGCGTGAGGGCGACAAGATCAACCTGCAGCCCTCGGATGCGGTGGTCTCGACCAACAACGGCAATGCCAAGGCCTTCCTGAAGCTGCAGAGCGAGACCTTCGTGGGCAAGCAGTTGCAGGCCGACGGCACCCTCTCCCGCGGCCAGACGGTGACCGAGGCCTATGCGGCCGCGATTGCGGACGTCGGCTCGCGGGTGCAGGGAGCGGAATACCTGGCCAGCGTCTCCACCACCGTGGCCAGCCAGGCGGAAGACACCCGCTCCGGCCAGGCCGGCGTCAACCTCGACGAGGAAGCCGCCCGCCTGATGCAGTTCCAGCAGGGCTACCAGGCCGCTGCCAAGGTGCTGCAGACCGCCCAGACCATCTTTGACCAATTGCTGAGCATCGTGCAGCGCTGATCCGATGATCCGCCGCACCGCCCTTCAGTGAACTGACGCCAGGACGACCGCCATGCGCCTCTCCACCGCCAACATGTTCGAGGCCAGCATCTCGACGCTGCAAAAACGCCAGCAGGAGATGCAGGACGCCCAGCAACGCCTGACCTCCGGCAAGCGGGTCGAAAAAGGCAGCGACGACCCCACCGGCGCCGCCCGGGCCGAACGCGCCCGCACCGCCATCGGCCAGGTGGACGCCAGCACCCGCGCCCTGGAAGCCAGCCGCAACAGCATGACGCTGGCCGAAAGCGCCCTGGGCGATGCCAATGAAATCATGCAGCAGATCCGCGAGACGCTGATCGCCGCCGGCAATGCCAGCTACACCGACGCCGAGCGCAAGAGCCTGGCCAACAAGGTGCAGGGCCTGCGCGACCAGTTGCTGTCCATCGCCAACCGGGGCGACGGGGCGGGCGGTTTCCTCTTCTCCGGCCAGGGCACGACCGGCACGCCCTTCCTGGACAACCCGGTCCAGCGGGATGCCGCCGGCAATCGCACCGGGGGCGGCGTCAGCTTCGACGGCATCGGCGGCAATGTGACCACCGGCAACCTGGAGAACTATCCGCTCAGCGTGGATGGCCGGGCCGCCTGGGAACAGGCGCGCAGCGGCAACGGCACCTTCGTGACCGGGGCCGGCACCAATGCCACCACCGGTGCGGCGCCGGCGGGCTGGATCGATAGCGGCCGGGTGACCGACCCCACCGCCGTCACCGGCGCGTCCTACTCCATCACCATCACCGGCACGGCCCCGTCGCAAACTTACACCGTCTACAACGAGACGCAGGGCCATGTACCCGTGGCCAGCGACAACTACACCGCCGGCAACACCGTCAAGTTCGACGGGCTGGCCATGACCATCGGCGGCAATCCGGTGGACGGCGACACCTTCACCGTCGCCCCCGCCACCAATGACCTGAAGGTCTTCGACGTGCTGGACCGCACCATCGAATCCCTGCGCAAGGACGGCCGCACCGGCTCCCAGGTGACCCAGGACAACCTGGTCAACCTGCGGGATCTGGACGCCGTCATGGGCAACCTGACCAATGTGCGCAGCCAGGTCGGCGAGCAGATGAATAACCTCGACGGATCCCAGACGCGCCTCCAGACCTTGAAGGTTTACAACCAGGCTGAGCAATCTGCCGCAGAGGATCTGGATATGACGCAGGGCATTTCCGATTTCCAGAACCAGCAGACGGGCTACGATGCGGCGTTGAAGACTTACGCGATGGTTCAGCGCATGTCGCTGTTCCAATACCTCAACTCCTGACGCCGCCATCTGCATGAACTCGACGCACGCCGTGCTGGGCCAATTGGCCCTGGGATACGCGCCCCTGGTTTCCAGGCCACTCGACATCGAAGCCACCCGCGTCACCGTGTTCGCTTTGCGCCCCGAAGCGACGCCCGCCGCGGCGGACGTCTTGGCGGCGCTGACAGACGCCTTCCCCGCCAAGGCGGTGGTGCTGAACGTGGCGCATGAGGGGCTGCTCAAAGGCCTGCTCGCCACGCCGCTGCCACGCCACTTCCGGGTGGAAGTGCCCGCCTTCCTGGTCGGGGACGCCGAATTGGCCACCCAGATCCAGGCCCGGGCCTCCGAAGGCGTGGTGACCCTGCTCAAGGGCCGCTCGGACGCCCCGGGCTTCAAGCAGATCGTGCTGGACCTGTCCGACCTGGCCAGCGGCCCGGCGCCGGCCGGCAAGACGGTGCTGGTGTCCGGCGCCCGCAGCGCCGACGACTTCAAGCAAGCCTGGGACAAGGGCGCCGCCGGTGTGCTGGGCTGGCCCTTCCACGGGGAATTCGAAGCCCCGGCCACGCCGCCCGCCACCAAGGACACCCAGGCCGCGGACCTGCAGGTCATCGTCGAGCTGATGTCCCGGGTGGACCAGGGCGAAGACGTCGAGCGTCTGGAACAGACCCTCAAGCGTGACCCCAGCCTGGCCTTCAAGCTGCTGCGTTACATGAATTCCGCGGCCTTCGGCCTGTCGGTGGAAGTGTCGTCCTTCCGCCACGCCATCATGCTGCTGGGCTATGCCCGCCTGCGCCGCTGGCTGGCCCTGCTGCTGGCCACCGCCAGCAAGGAACATGCGATGCGCCCGGTGATGTTCGCCGCGCTGCGCCGTGGCCTGCTGATGGAAGACCTGGCCAAGAGCATGGCCGAGGCTGAACTGCGCGACGAAATGTTCATCTGCGGCCTGTTCTCGCTCCTGGACCACATGCTGCGCCAGCCCTTCGAGAAGCTGCTGCAGTCGATTCCGGTGCCGGAGCGGGTGCGCCAGGCGCTGGTCGACAAGAACGGCCCCTACAAGCCCTACCTGGACCTGGTGCAGGCCATCGAGAACGAATCCGTCTTCGACACCCGCACCGCCATCGACGCCCTCATGCTGTCGCCGGAAGAGGTCAACAACGCCGTGCTGCGCGCCCTGCACAAGGCCGGCCAGCTGGAGTAAGCACCCCGCCCATGGAGCCGACCCGCGCCGACCCTTTCCGCTCACTGCTGGGCAAGCGGTCGGTCGCCGGGTCCTCCCTGCTGACGGGGCTCTGGGAAGGGCCCTGGCCGGCCCTGCTCATCGACGGTCACGGTCAGGTCCTGCTGGTCAATGACCGGCTGATGGAGTTGCTGGGGCCGGTCACCCTTCAGAGCGGCCGTTCCGTCGTCACCACAGCCTTCACGGCCACCAACGGTCCCGGCCCCCATCGCGCCCGGGAACTGCGCCTGCTGGACGACCAGCATCGTGAGCATCTGCTGCAAGCCTCGCTGCATCCGCTGGACGGCAGCGACCTGGTGCTGGCCCTGCTGCAGGACCACAGCACCGCACAGGCCGCTCGCGAGCGGGCCGAGCGCATGCAGACCGAGATTGAGCAATGGCTGGACCTGTGTCCGCTGCCAGCCCTGATGCTGGACGATCAGGGCCTGCTGCTGCGAAGCAATGCAGCCTTTGGCCGGCTGGCCCGGCGCCTATGTCCGCAACCGCCGGCCAGCCTCCAAGACCTCCCGCCGGATTGGCGCGCCCTGCTCACCGGCCCGGTGCCGGAGGCAGGCACCGAGCTGCACCGGGAAGCGCTGGTGGCCGAGCCGCAGGGACGGCCTCGCTGGATGCGGCTGCGGGCGCGGCGGCTGAGCGGCCCCTGGGAACGGCCCCGTCTGCTGCTGATGCTGGAAGACCGCAGCCGCGACCAGGCGCTGGAACTGGCCCAGCTGCAGCTGCAAGCCTTGATGGACACGGCCGGCGTGGGCTTGGCCACCTTCCAGCCCGACATCGGCTGGCTCAGGCCGGGTGAGGTGCCCGAAGACCTGACGGCCGAGGCAACGCCCCCCGTTGGCCCCAGCGGGACGGGCATCGGGTCCGCGAGCGTGAGTGCGGGCCTGGTTGCGCGCGTGGGTGCCGGCGCGAGTGCGGCTGCGCAGGCGCCCTCCCGCGGCGCACTGCCGGCCTCCAGCAAGGCCAGCGCCCTGCAAGGCGTCAACCGCGACATGGTCGATGCCGACTCCCGCGCCGACTACGAAAAACTTCAGCAAGCCATCAAGCAGAGCCAGCCCCTGGCCCTGCGCTACGCCGTGCGCCATCCCGAGCTGGGCCTGCGCTGGCTGCTGACCCGGGTGGAGCCGGGCGCGCTGGCCTCCGGGCAACGGCTGACCTCGGTGCTGACCCTGGACATCACCGACAACCAGCAGGCCCAGGCCCGTTACGAGCTGCTGCTGCGCGAGCTGGGTGCGATGCTGGACGGCGCCGGCCTGGGCATGGCGTATGTCCGTCGTCAGCGCCTGCTGCGCAGCAACGGCGCCCTGGGCCGGATGCTGGGCCTGGGTGGCGAGCCGGAGCCCGGCACGCCCTTCGAGGCCCTCTTCCAGGCCCTGCCGACGCTGCATGCCCAGGTGATGGCCGCGCTGCCGACGCTCGATGAGGTCGGCCTGGAGTTTGAATTCGAATGGCCGGGCCCCGCCGGCGGCGCCGAAGCCCGCTGGCATGCCCTGTCACTGCGCCGGGTGGTGCCGCCCGAGGCGCCCCAGGAACAGGCGCTGGTGGCGGTGGTCAGCGACATTTCCCGGCTCAAGGCGCAGCAAGCCCAGCTCGAAGCGCTGGCGCAGGACCGTGAGCTGATGTTCGACCTGTCCGACGTGGGCATCGCCATCCTGCGCGACGAGCGGGTGGTCCGGGCCAACGCGACCTTGGGCCAGATGCTGGGGTACCGGCAGGAGGAGCTGGTCGGCCTGCCTCATGCGGAACTGTTTGACTCCCCCGCCGAATTCGAGCGCGACCGGCGTGCGCAGACCCGCACCCTGGGCGAATCCGGCCTGTGGCGGGGCGAGCGCCGGGTGCGTCGCCGGGACGGGTCGATCCTGTGGATGCAGGTCAGCAAGCGGCCGGTGCGCCCCGGACAGCCGCAGGCCGGCATCATCGCCACCTATCTGAGCGTGGACGAGCGTCATCGCGCGCAGCAGTCGCTGCTGCTGCAGACCGAGCGGGAGCGGGCGGTGCTGGACTCGGTGCTGGTGGGCATCGTCACCGTCGGCCGGCATGGCATTGAATGGATGAACCGGTCGGCGCGGCGCATGTTCGGCGGCGACCTGGCGGCCTTTGCCGGTCAACCGATCAGCATCGTCGCGACCGAGGCGCCGGACCATCCGTTCCGGCAGACCCACTATCTCGACGAGTTGCCCGAAGGCCAGGCCCTGACCTTCGAATGCCGATTGGTGGCCCGCGACGGCCGGGAGTTCTGGGTGGTGGGCAATGCCGTGGTCACCGGCAGCGGGCCCAACGGCGAGCGCCAGCTGACCTATGCGCTGCTGGACATCGAGCGTCGCCGCCAGGCGGAGGCGCAGAGCGAGCAGGCGCAGGCGTCCTTGCAGCGCATCATCGAGGCCGCGCCGATCGCCATCAGCCTGCACGACGTGCGCACGCTGCAGGTGCGGCAGATCAACCAGGCCGCGGCAGCGCTGGCCGGGCGCCAGGAGGAAGAATTGGTGGGCGCGAGCCTGGAGGCCCTGTTCGGCACCGAGCAGGCCGAGGCGGTGCGGGCCGACATGGAATTCGCGCGCGAGAGCGCCGAGGTGCTGCAGCGCGAGTACCGGCTGCAGGTGGGCGGTCATACCCGGGTGTGGGACACACGGCTGCTGCATCTGTCCGGCCTGAACGACGCCAGCGGCGAGGTCGAGCCCGAGCAGTTGCTGCTGGTGGCCAGTGACGTCACCCAGCAGCGGGCGCAGGAAGCGGCCCGGCTGGAAGCGGCCATCGCCCAGCGGGAACTGCTGGTGCGCGAGGTGCATCACCGGATCAAGAACAACCTCCAGGGCGTGGCCGGGCTGTTGCAGCAGATCGCCGCACGACGGCCGGAGGTGGCCGGGGTAATCAATGAAGCGGTGGGCCAGGTGCAGGCGATTGCGCAGGTGTACGGTCTGCAGGTCGGCGCGTCCGGCCCGCTGCGGCTGCACCGGGTGATCGAGGCGGTGCAGGGCTCGGTGCAGCGGATGTTCGGGCGGGAGATCCGCACCCAGGTCAGCGGCCTCGTGGCGCAGGAGTCGCAGCGCTGGGGCCTGCCGGAAGTCGAGGCGATTCCGATTGCGCTCACCCTCAACGAGCTGTTCACCAATGCCCTGAAGCATGGCGGCACCGCACCGGTGTTGTGCGAGCTGGTGTTCGACCCGGAGCAGGTGCTGATGCGCATCGTCAACGAGGGGCAGTTGCCGCCCGGGTTTGACCTGCAACAGATTCGCGGCGGCGTCTCAGGCCTGGGGCTGGTACGCGCCTTGCTGCCCCGGCGCAGCGCCCTGTTCACCCTGCAGCAGGAAGGCGGGCAGGTGGTGTGTGAGCTGAGCCTGTGGCCGCCGGGGGTGAACTGGCTGCCAACGTCCGGCTGACGGGGTGCGCGCCCCGCTTGCCAACCGCCCGCGGGAGAAGCCGGACCCGGCAACATCACCGGTTTGTGAAGCTCGGACGCCAGATTGTGACGGCTCGCAAACGAGCGGGGCGGTCTCCGGCATTTCGGTGACAATGTTCGATCAGCCAAAGAAAGCTTGGACAGCAGCGTGAACAGCGTGAGTGGCTTGGGCGACCGCCCATTCGGGAACTGGCCGGAGACAACCGGCCGGGGAGCGGCCAGCGGGACAGCGGCTGGCCGGGGCGCAGCGTATGGTGCCCACGGCGGCAAAGGACGCATCCTGGTCGTCGATGACGACCGGCTGGTGCTGGCCACGCTCACCCATGGCCTGTCGCAGGCCGGTTATGACGTGCTGGATGCCGACAACGGCGACGACGCCATCCTGATCGCCCGTCAGCAGCGCCCGGACCTGGCGCTGCTGGACATCCGCATGGAAGGCATGAGCGGCTTTGATGTCGCCGGCTACCTGCGGGACTATCTCCAGATCCCCTTCATGTTCCTGTCCGCCTTTGCGGACGAGGCCACCGTGGCCAAGGTGAAGGAACTCGGGGCGCTGGCCTATCTGGTCAAGCCGCTGGATATCCATCAGATCGTTCCAGCGGTGGAAGCCGCTTTCGCCAACCGCCCGGCCCGCGGCAGCGCGGAACCGGCACCGGACGCCCCGGTAGAGAGCCAGGAAGCCCTGGACCGGGTGGAGGCCATGGCCCTGGGCATTCTCATGCACCGCTATTCGCTGACACGCGCCCAGGCGCTGGCACGCCTGCAGCGCATGGCCGCCGAGCAGAAGATCAGCCCGGTGGACCAGGCGCAGCGCCTGATCGAGGCGGTCGAGCAACTGGCGCTGGGCGCCTGAGTCCTGTCATTGGCGCTGGGCGCCTGAGTTCTCTCCGATCAGTCCGTCGGCAGGCTGAAATAGAAGCGCGCGCCCTTGCCCACTTCCGACTCGGCCCAGATGTCCCCGCCATGCCGGCGCACGATGCGCCGGGCCGAAGCCAGCCCCACGCCGGTCCCCTGGAATTCGCTGGCGCTGTGCAGCCGCTGGAACACACCGAACAGGCGGTCCGCAAAGCGCATGTCAAAGCCAGCCCCGTTGTCCGACACCACGAACACCGGCTCCCCGTCCCGCATCATGGACTCGAAGCGGATGGCCGCTTCGTCCTGACGGCTGCTGTACTTCCAGGCATTGCCCAGCAGGTTCTCCAGCACCATGCGCAGCAGGGTCGGGTCTCCCATCACCCGCAGCCCCGGCTGCACAAAGGTCTCGACCCGCCGATCCGGCGCCGACCGCCGAAGCTCTTCCAGCACCATCGACGCCAGCAGCGACAGATCCACCGTCTCCTGCCGCAAGGTCTGCGCCGACAACTGCGACAGCGCCAGCAGCGCATCGATCATGCTGTGCATGCGGCCGGCGGCGCTCAGCACGCGGTCCAGATGGTCATTGCCGGCGCGGTCCAGCAGCCGGCCGTAGTCTTCCTTCAAGATGCGGGTGAAGCCCTCCACCACCCGCAGCGGCGCCCGCAGATCATGCGAGACGGTGTAGCTGAAAGAGGCCTGATCCGCCCGGGCCTGCTCCGCCGCGCGCATGGCCAGCGCCGCCGGGACGGTGTCCGCCGCGCCTTGCGGCCACAGGCTCAGCAATTGGCCCTGTCCATGCGGGACCGGCGTCAGGCACAGCCACCAGGCGCCGCAGGCGCTGCCGGACTGCAGATCCGGCTCTGCCAGGGCCTGCCGCAATTCTTCCGGGAGACGCTCCTCGCAGGCGCGCCATAACTGGCCCTTGACCTCGACCGCGCCGCCCATCATCTGAGCCGCCGCATCGTTGAAGTCCATCAGGCGGGTGGTGGCGCCTGTCACCCCATCGGTCAGCAACCAGGCCGGGCCCGGCAGGGCCTGCAGCCAGTCGGTGCACAGCAGCGGCACCGGGCCTGCGGCCAGGCCCGTTCCCGCGACGCCCGAAGCTGGGCCCAGCGCCGCGGCATCATCAGCGTCGGCATCGAGTCGCGCCGTACCCAGATAGCCATTGAAATGGCCGGTGGCATCCACGATGGCCTGTCCGCGCAATTCCCAGCAGCGGCCCTCGGCATCCCGCACCCGCCATCCGCTGAAGGACTGGCCGGCCGCCAGCCTCGCAGACAGGTCCAGGCCCACATCCGCAGGCTCAAAACGCTCCCACAGGGTCTGGGTGACAGCGCCATGCAAGGGGCCGCCCACCCAACTCGAGGCCGGCGCGCCCTGCGGGGCCTGCCAGCGCACCAAGTGATGGGAGGCATCGGTCTGCCATTGCCAGTCCGGAATCAATTGGGTCAGCAATTGCGACTGCTGCCGCGATTCGCGCAGCAATTCGCCGAATTGCGCCCGCGCCAGTCTCACGGCCATGTGCCAGGACACGGCCGCCACAAACAGCATCAGTACGGCACCGGCCACCAGCGCGGTCAGCACCAGTCCGGGCCCCGCCTGTTCCAGATTCACCGCCACCAGCAGGACGAGGGCAAGAGCCGCCAGACCCAAGGCCAGCGCTGCTCCCTTCCACGGCCGACGGCGAACGGCGGCTTCCCCCAACCTAATCATGCTAGCCATTGTAGGCAGGCATCTTGGGGGCGCGGCGGGTCTCCCTGGTGTCTCATCAAAGTGAAGGACGCCTGTCATACGGCCAAAACCAAGGGCTTACCCCGATTTAGACGCCTGGCATCCGCAGATTTGCCGCTTTTTCGCACGCTTGAGGGCTTTGGCTGACAGACAATGCAAGGCGACCTTGCGTGAAATCATCACTGCAGATCCATCATTAAAAGATGTCACCAGACTCCATCCTGACGATGCCTTCGCGCCCGACGCCCCCTCAAACCGTGCTGGACGAGCAAGCGCTGGCCCGTTTGCGCGAGCTGGATCCGGGCGGCCACAACCATCTGCTGGAGCGAGTGGTCGGTGCCTTTCTCAAGGCCCTGGAGCAACAGGAGGATGTGTTGCGGCAGGGCCTGGCGCCCGACCCTGACCTGGCGGCGGTGCGACATGTGGCCCATACGCTGAAGTCGGCGTCGGCCAGCCTGGGCGCGCTGTTGCTGTCGCAGCGCTGCGCCGATATCGAGGCCGCCGCCCGGGCCGGCGAGGCGTCTGGCCTGCCGGGGCTGACCAGCGCCGCCCTGGTCGAGATCGAGGCTGCACGCCAGGCCATGCAGCCCTTGCTGTCCCCCACCCAATGAAAGGGGCGACGTGAAGGACAGCCTGCTGAACGAACGTCCCCGCGTCCTGCTGGTGGACGACGACCCGGTCAACCTGATGTTGATCGAAGCCGCACTGCGTGAGCACGGCTTCGAGGTGACCAGCATCCACAGCGGCGAGCAGGCGCTGGAGCTGGTGATGCAATGGACGCCCGAGCTGATCGTGCTGGATGCGCTGATGCCGGGGCTGGACGGCTTCCAGACCTGCGAGCGGCTGCGCGCCCTGCCCGGCTTCGAGAATTCCCCCATCCTGATGCTCACCGGGCTGGATGACGAGGCCTCGATCAACCGCGCCTACCAGGCCGGGGCCACCGACTTCTTCGTCAAGTCCACTCAGTGGCGTCTGCTGGCCGGGCGCTTGCGCTACCTGCTGCGCAGCTCCCGCACCCGCATCGAGCTGGAACGCAGCAAGGCCAAGCTGGCCCGTGCACAAGACCTGGCCCGCATGGGCAGCTTCGAATGGCAGACCGGCCAGGGCTTCAAGCTGGCCAATGAGGCGCTGCGGGTCTTTGGCCGCAGCCCGACCGATCCGCTGGACTTCATCGGCGTCATGCGCATGGTCCCGCGCGAGGAACGGCTGCTGTTCATGCGTCTGCTGCGGGATGTGGTGGCCCACAACTCGGTGCTGGTCACCGACCTGCCCTTCACCTTGCTGGACGGCCGTCAGCGCGTCATCCACATTGAAGCCGAGCCGGAATTCAACGAACACGGCAATGCCTGCGGCTACACCGGCGTCATCCAGGATGTGACCGACCGGCGCATGGCCGAGGACCGCATCCGGCAACTGGCCAACTTCGATGCCCTCACCGGCCTGCCCAACCGCCGCCAGCTGATGTGGCGGGCGGAACGGGCCATCGAGGCCGGACGACGCATGGGCCATGACGTCGGCCTGCTGCTGATCGACCTGGACCGGTTCAAGGTCATCAACGACACCCTGGGCCACGCGGCCGGCGATGAATTGCTGATGGAAGTGGGCCGCCGTCTGCGCTCCTGCGTGCGCCATTCCGACCAGGTGATGGAAGGAATGCTGGAGTCGGTCGGCACCCGTTCCCACCGCACGCTGGAAGCGGTGGGCCGACTCGGCGGTGACGAATTCGTGGCGCTGCTGCCGGAAGTCAGTGATGAAGGCGACGCCGAGCGGGTGGCCGAGCGAGTGCTCGAGGCCCTGCGCGAGCCCATCTTCATTGCGGGGCAGGAATGCTTCGTGACCGCCAGCGTGGGCATTGCACTGTATCCGCGCGACGGCCTGACCATGGCCGACCTGCTGCGCAATGCCGACGTGGCCATGTATGCGGTGAAGAACCAGGGCCGCAATGCATCGGCCCTGTATTCACCGATGCTGGCCGGCCGGGGCCGCGAAAAGCTGGAGCTGGAATCGGCCCTGCACAAGGCCATCGAGCGCGACGAGCTGGTGCTGCACTACCAGCCCAAGATTGACGTGCGCACCGCCCGCATGGTGGGGGCTGAAGCCCTGATGCGCTGGCGCCGCGGCAACACGCTGGTGCCGCCCGGTGAATTCATTCCGCTGGCCGAGGAAACCGGCCTGATCGTGCCGCTGTCCGAATGGGCGCTGCGCGAGGCGGCACGGCAGGCCAAGGTCTGGCAACTGAATTTCGGCTTCTCGGAGTCGATTGCGGTGAACCTGCCCAACCGGCTGTTTGAACGCTCGGACCTGGTGGAGCACATTCACCAGTTCGTCAGTGCCTGGGGCGTGCCGCACCGGGCCATTCAGCTGGAGATCACCGAGACCGGCCTGATGAAGGACCTGCAAAGCGTCATTCCGTCGCTGCACCGTCTCAATGAGGTGGGCGTCGAGATTTCCATTGACGACTTCGGCACCGGCTATTCATCCCTGGCCTACCTCACCACGCTGCCCATCTCGGAAGTGAAGATTGACCGCAGTTTTGTGAGGGATCTGGGCATTACGCCGCAGAGTTCCGCCGTGGTTACTGCGATCATTGCATTGGCCCGTTCGCTGGGCTTGCAGGTGATTGCTGAAGGCGTGGAGACCCTGCGCCAGATGGAAGTGTTGCGCCGGCTGGATTGCAGCCTGATGCAGGGCTTCCTGTTCAGCAAACCGCTGCCCCCGGACGAGCTGGAGCGTTGGCTGGCGCAGACGGTGCTGCCCCGCAAAGCTCCCTGGATCCTTCCCTCGGCTGAAGCGGGTGAAGAACTGTCCCAACGCTGATTTCAAGTTTTACCGATGCCGCAGCAGCCCCCCGCACTGATTGCCAAGGCGGCCCTGCGCCGACTGGCGCTGGACAAGCTGGAACCCACGCCGGAGAACTACGCCCGGGCGTATGCCCAGGAGGCCGGTGAACCGGTCCGCGACAACGGCGCCCTGCCGGACCGCGCCCAGGCGCCCATCAGCCGCCTGCTGAGCCTGGCCGTGCCCGACCTGCAATTGCGCACCGGCCTGGCCGCGCAGCTCAAGGACGGCCGCTGGGACGACTTGCAGCGGGCCCTGGAGGCCCTGCAGCAGACCCACGGCGCCGGCGCACAGGCCGAGCAGATGGCCCAGCTGATCGAGCGCCTGATGAAAGGCCTGGAGCGCGGCGGCCGCCAATGGACCCTGGCCCGCAAGAAGGACGGCGTGCTGCGGGTGCTGGCCAGCAACCGGACCGATCCGCAGCGGCTGATGCAGCGCCTGCGTCAACTGGTGGGCAGCTGGGACAGCGACACCAGCGACGTGCGGGTGGAAACGCAGCCGGCCCCGCTGGACGACGGCCTGGACGACGAGGACGACCGCAACGGCGGCACCCCGAGCCAGTTCTTCACGGACGACGAAGTGGCGCTGACCGCCGCCGATGCGGCCACCGGAGCAGGTGCCGCGGAGGCGGCCCGATACGGCGAGCTCTCGAGCCTTCTGGGCGCCAACGGCCCCGGCGAAGCCCGCTGGCCCGACATCGGCACCAGCCTGTCCGGCACGGTCCAGCACGCGCTGCGCGGCGACGACCCGCGGGCGATCGACCTGGTCGCTGAACTGGATGCCGCCCTGGCCGAAATCCGCCGCGAAGGCGCATCCCCTGAACGCGCCGAAGCCATGGAGGCGCTGTGCGTGCGGGTGCGCCGCTGGCTGGACCATCGCGACCATGCCTTCGTCGAACTGGGCAAGCTCTGCGGCGCGCTCACCGACAGCCTGGCCGATCTGGCCGAGGACGATTCCTGGGCCCGCGGCCAGTGCGAAGCCATGGGCCAGACCCTGGCGCAGGGGCTGACCGCCCGCAGCGTCCGCTCGGTCAACGAGCTGCTGGTCAACACCCGCAGCCGTCAGGCGAGCCTGCGGGAGGAACGCAGCCGCGCCCGCGACGCCCTCAAGGGCCTGATCAACCGCATGCTGCAGGAACTGGGCGAGCTGGGCCAGCACACCGACCGCTTCAGCGACAGCGTCGGCCGTTATGCCGAAGTCATCGAGCAGGCCGACACGCTGGAGAGTCTGGCCGGCGTGGTGCGCGAGATGGTGGAGGAAAGCCGCAGCGTGCAGTCCCTGGTGCAACAGACCCAGGGACGCCTGCGGGATGAACATGACCGTGCGAGCCAGTTGGCCGAGCGGGTGGAGGCCCTGGAGGACGAGCTTCGCAAGCTGTCCAACGAAGTGCAGACCGACCAGCTCACGCAGGTGGCCAACCGTCGCGGCCTGATCGCCACCTTCGAGACCGAACGGGCCAAGCTCGAGCGCGAGCCGCGTCCGCTGGCCCTGGCGCTGCTGGACATCGACAACTTCAAGAAGCTCAATGACAGCCTGGGCCATGCCGCAGGCGATGAAGCGCTGAAGTCGCTGGCCGCGCGGGTGTCGAGCATGCTGCGCCCCGGGGACAAGGTGGGCCGATGGGGCGGCGAGGAATTCGTGCTGATCCTGCCCGAGGCGCCGCTGGAGGAAGCCCAGGCCGTGCTGCTTCGCTTGCAACGGTCCTTGTCGGCCAGCCTGTTCATGCATGAAGGCCGCGACGTGTTCGTGACCTTCTCGGCCGGCGTCACGCTGTACCGACAGGGCGAAACCCTGGAGCATGCGCTGGACCGCGCCGACGAGGCTCTGTACGAGGCCAAGCGCACCGGGAAGAACCGGGCCTGCGTGGCTTGAGACGAGGCGGGACGCGGCGTCCTGCGAACAAACTGTTCTGGAGCACCACTGACGGTCGTTGCCCAACGGCCGGAAGATGCCCATGTACAGCTCCTCAGCAGCGACCCCGCGCGTCCCCTCCGGGGAGATCGGGGACGGGATGTCAACCGACACCGTAACCCCTGCACACCCGCCACCGTCCGCTTCAGCAATCGAGACTGCCCCCCTCGATCCCGGCACCGGTCTTCCCCCGGCCCAGCTGACCGCCACGGAGTGGGGGCCGTCTCCGACCACGCTGGAACTCACGCCCCTCCTTCACCGCCTGCACGCGCTCACCTGCCTGCCGCCTTACGGCCCGACGTGGCTGCAGTGCATCAAAGAGGTCGCTCACCAGATCGCCCGATCGGCCCGGATCCACATTCCAGCGGATGACGCTTTCCGGCGCCTGGCGCTCGAGACGCGGCCCCTGATGGACGAACTGCTCAGTGCCGCCCCGCTCAAGGACCTCCGCCCGCCCGGCGTGCAAGCCGTGCTCCGACAGTTCCACGAGGCTTGGACAGGCTGGCTGACCACGCCCACCCGGCCCACGCAACCGCTGACGCTGCACAAGGCCGTTCCCCTCGAGGCCCCGCTGATCCTGTCTTACGGCCTGGTGCTGCCCGTCACCCTGGGCGACCTCCATCCGGATGGACGCCGGCTGCTGGCCAGCACCGCAGGCCACGGGGAAGGTGTGTGCAATGTCCAGGGACCGCTGTCCTCACAGTCCTTGCTGTCGATGTCCGGCGTGCCAGGCGGGCTGCGCCTGGCGACCGGTCCGCAGGCCCATTCGGACGGCCCCCCCAGCGAGGGCCGGCAGGCTCTGGAGTACGCCAGGACCCAGTGGCAAAGGGTGATGACCAGTGGCCCCTCACAAGGACTGACCCTGCTGACGGCACTGGCCCAGTACAACGAGATCGTGCCCGCCGAGCTGCGATTGCAGTTCAGCCCGGACCTGCCCGGGGAGATGGCCCACGCAACACTGCAGCCGGGGACGTATTCCAGCCAACAGACACTGATCTGGTTTGACTATGACCTGCTGGCGACGAGTGGCGGACTGGACGAGCAGATCAGCGACCCTACCGCGCGCAGTCTGTTGCTACGCAGCCGAAGCCACGCCCAGCTTGACGTCGCCACAGAGTTGGCATGGCTGCGCCGCAGGACGTGTGTGTCGCCCCGGGACTTGCGCCCGCTGCTGGTCCAGGGCTGCATGGTGCAGAACTGGCTGGAAGCCCTGGAACTGCCCTGGCGCAGCAAGGCCACGTTCCGATTCGACCTGCCCGTGAGTGCAGTGATGGAGCAGTTGACCACCACGGAGCAGTCGGTGGTGAAGGCGGCGACCGAGATGTTGCGCTCCTCCGCAGCGTACGCTGCAGTCGCCAAGCTCGACCAATTGAGCATTCGGAAGGATCCGCCCCCGCCCCCTCGCCGTGACGCATCGCCCATGCGCCCCGTCCACTACCTGCTGGATCAGTCCGGAGCCCCCATGGGATGCCTGCTGCTGACCCAATGGGCCGAAGACCGCGCCGTCACGACGGTCTCGAGCCGCAGGCGGCCGTATCAGCAGGCCTCCATGGAGAATTTCAGCCAGCTCCTGAAGCAGCGCATTCAGCCGTCCTGGGTGTCGAGACTGCCTCTGAATCCGCCCCAAGAGCCCAGCACCGATGAAGGATCATGGTGGGCCGTGCCGCTCCTGGCGCCGGCCGGCACCAGTCCCGCCTCCGCGGCGTCCCAGGACACAATGATCAACGACCTGCTCCAGGAGATTCGCCAGCCTGGACACTGGACGGGCTTCAGTGCGGAACTGGCGCCCCGCCTGCTGGTGGACTGTCCAGGCTGGCCGGTGGGGCGCTCGCTGGACATCGTCAATGCCGACACCGGAACCCTGCTCTCCCGCGCAGGTCGGCCTGTGGGCGATGCCGCACCGGTGACGGTGGCCCGCCTCGCGGAGGCGCAGCACTATGCCGCCGTCGTTCAGGAGGCCCTGATCGAGGTGCCGGCGGACGGCGACTGCTTCTACGTGGCCGTGCTGGCCTCGCTGTCGGCGAAGGAGCGAGAGACCCTGCTGCGGGCCAGCGGGTGCGCGCCTCACGAGAGACAGAGCCTGGCGCCCGCCGTCGCGGCCTTGCGGCAGCATTTTGCGAACCATCTGTCCGACCACCGCGACCACTATCGCGACCAGATCGTGCGACTCCATGCCCTGCTCCAATGAGTCCGGGCGTGACTTCGAACATTCGTGGGCTCCGGCCCACTCAGAGCCCATCGACCGGCCGGAGATCCCCGCATGATCAACCCCGTTGCTGCTGCTCCTCCCGAGCACCATGACGTCCCCGCCACCGAGGCCCCGAGCAGCGCGAGATTGCATGCGCACATCGTGGATGCCGAGGCCATCTGCGATGCCTATTCGCGACGGCCCGAGACGCTCCCCCCGAGCGTCCAGGACCTGGCTCCCGTCTACCTCGCCCTGCACAAGGCGTCCCTGCTTCCCGCGGGACCGAGGCAGACCGAGGCGCTCGAGTCCATCGCCCAGTGGATCGCCTATCGTCCCTACCTCCACCTGCCGGGCGACCCCGACATCTGGCGGCTGGCGCAAGCCAAGCGCGAGTCCCTGTACAAGCTGCTGGATGGTCGCCACCTCCGCACGACACGCCTGACAGGCGTGCAACACGCACTGGACGAATTTGCCGTGCGCCTGGACGACCTGCTGACCCTGGACCAGGGAGAGGGCTGCGGTCCACGCACCGTGCGCAAGTCCGTTCCGCTAGCGCATGGACTGAGTGTGTCCTCCTGCATTGATGTCGGGATCACGCTGGACGGTGTGAAGTTGCTGGCGTCCGTCCCGATCGCCACCACCCGGACGGCGGATGCATCCTCGTCCCATCACGACGCTTCGGCGCAGCCGCAGCCGCAGCCCCCGCTCTCGATCAAAAGCATCGCGGACGGATTCCGGCTCAAGACCCATCCCCAGCCCGCCCACCAATTGCAGGCGGGGGATCCCGCCCGCGCCGCTCTGAACGGGCTCCATGCGGAACTGCTGTCAGCCTGCCGGCAAGGCGAGAGTCTGACCGTCGCGCTGAGCCGCTTCAATCTTGGCGTTGACGACGCCTTCCGGCTCCGGCTCTCTCCCCAATTGCCGCCACAGGCGGCCACAGCCCCGATGAAGGGCGGACCGGCCGTCCGCCATGAGCGGCAACTGTGGTTCGACTATGCCCATCTGGCCGCCCTCGGCCCGCTGGATGACCTGGTCGATGAGCCCATGGCGCAAGCGCGCCTGCGGTCCTGCCGGGCGGTGGCCCTGGTGGCCGTCCAGCGTGAACTGGGGGAGATGCGCGCTGCGCCCATGTCTTCTCAAGAATTCCGAGTGGCTTTGGTGACGGGCTGCGCCGTCCAGTTGTGCATTGAATCCACCCAGTTGCCTCACCAACCCGGCATGCGCTTTCAGTTCAGGGTGCCGGTCTCCGAGGTCATGCTCAGGATGACCCCCACCGAAAAGACCTTCATGCAGGGGCTGATCCGACGCTTGAACACCGACATGGCGACCTTGAAGGTGTCATTCATTGGAAGCGCTGACCCCGGGCAGGGCACTCGGACGTATCTCTCGCTCTACGACGGGGACCCGATGGGCTGCGTGATGCTGCAGCAAAGCGGCGGTGCGTCGCCGGGTCCCAAGCTCAGCCCCCGTGCAGGTCCGCCCCGGTATGCCAAGGTCCCCTGGGACCGCGTCTATTCGAAGGTCCTTGAGCAGCGTCGCCCGCCGCCGGACCTCCAATGCTTTGATGAGCTCCGCCCTTCGCGCCTGCAACCGGCCTGGCCCGGCATGCTGGCCCGTGAGCCGGCCCAGCACCGGCTTGTGACCACTGTCGGGCCTGGGCCTGGGCCTGGGCTCAATCTCAATCCAGATCCAGATCTCGATGACGAGCGCGATTCCGGCGACGACCTCGACATCCACAACGACACCCACCTCGACATCCACCTCGACGCAAGCGCGCCGCCCTCTCCCGTCAGCGACCGATCCTCCGACGACGAGGACACCTTCCTCGCACCCTTCCTCGCCGACCTGCGCGAGCCCCGTCATTGGACCCGGTTCAGCCAGGAACTGGCGCCGCACTGCCTCACGGACAGCCCCGGCTGGCCCGCCGGCCGAACGCTGGACATCCATCATGCGGACAACGGGGTCTTGCTGCATCGCAGCGGGGATCCGGCAGCGACGCTGGCGCCGGTGCGCATTGCCTGGATGCCTCACAAACCGCTGTACTCGGCGGTGGTGGGAGAGCAACTGCTGGACATCCCCGCCGATGGCGACAGCTTCTACGCCGCCGTCCTGGCGGCCTTGCCGCGCGAGGACCGGCTTGCGCTGCTGCAGCGCTGTGGCTGCCCACCGGCGTCCACCGAGGTCGTCCGGTCCGCCACGCTGGCCCTGCGCGAGCACCTCGCGCAGCAGCTGGATCTGCATCGTGCGGACTATCGTGAGCGGCTGCTCCAGCTTCATGGTCTGCTCGGCTGACGAGACCGGTCGGTCACTCGCGAACGCTGCGGCGGTGTGGGCCACTCAGGGGCGTTGCCATCGGACGGAGCGTTCCGCATGATCAAACCCGCTGCCGGCGCCTCGGCCCTCTCCACAGCCCTCTCGACCCTCACTGTCTCCAGCAACGAGGCCGCGGACAACGCCGGTGACGTCCGCAGCAACGTCAGCAGCAACGTCCGCAGTGACGTGGCCAGCGGCGTCCCAAGCGACCTGTCCAGCGCTTCCTGCAGCGCTTACTCCAGCGCTTACTCCAGCGCCTATTCCAGCGCCCACTCCACCGCCTACTCCAGCGATTCTTCCAGCTCCGCCTCCATCGCCCTCTACAGTGCACACCGGACCTCCGACGCCTCGTCCTCCATGGGGTCCCTCCAAGCGCTGGACGTCGAGGCCGTCTGGAAGGCCTATTCGCGCGAACCCGAATCGCTCCCTCCGGACGTGCTCGATCTCTCGAGCGTCCTGTACAAGCTCTACAAGGCTTTCCAGGTCCCCGGCTCCCTGCCCATGCGCCAGCTCCACAGCCTGGTCCAGTCGATTCTGCGCAGTCCGACCCTTCACCTGCCGGCCCACCCCGGCCTGTTGCAGTTGGCGCTTGCCACGCAGCCCATGATGCGGGACCTGCTGTCGGGCGCCCTCTTCTTGGCATCCAGCCGCCCGCGGGGGTGTCAGATGATCCTGAACACCGTCGGCGAACTCTGGGACCGAGCCTTGAGCCAGAGCGGCGGCGCGGACCGGCCGCTGACGATCCGAAAACCGCTGCCGCTGCACCGGCTCCTGCTCGCGAGGTTTGCCAGCGTCGTGGGGGTCACGCTGGGCCCTTATCACCCGCGTGAAGGTACCCGATTGGCGGCCACCGCCGACGGCTACAAGCCCTCCCCATCCGGCACCGGACTCACCCACGCCAAGCCGTATTTGTCCATCGTGAGCACGGGCGACGCCCTCCGGCTCGAAAGCCACTTGATCCGGGAAGACAAGTTGCAGCGGGGGCGAGGGAGCGCGGTACTGTTACCCACGCTGGCGGCCGCCCTGGCCAAGACGGCGCGCCGGGGCGGTCACCTGCAAGATGCGCTCGACCGTTTCAACCGCAAGGTGGCTCGGCAAGAGCGGCTGCTGCCGCCCCCGGACCTGTCCAGGGCCATGCTGCATGCCCCGCTGGTCGAGAGCCCGATCTCCCGCGCGGAGACCACGCTGTGGTTCAGCTATGCGCAACTGGCCACCGCCAGCGTTCTGGACACCCTGGTGGACGACCCCCTGGCGAAGGAACGCCTGGCGACGGCCCGTTCTTTGGTGGCCCAACTCACCGAGCAGATGAGCGATGCATTGCAACCTTTGTGCAATGGGCCGACTCAGACCTTGCGCCGACCGTTGGTGGCGGGCTGCGGCGTGCAGCTCATGATCGAGGCGTCCCAGCTGAAGGAAGAGACCACCATGCGCTTTCACTTCCAGGCGCCGGTCGCCACGGTGATGGCCAGGATGACGCCCCTGGAGCAAACCGTGCTGAAGGCGGTGGCGGACCGTCTGGACATCATCCTGGTCACGCTCAATGACGCCCCGAGCGACTTGTCCGGAACCGGGAGCGGGAGCCGCAGCTTTGTGTGCGGGCACACCGGTGATCCGATGGGCTGCGTGGTGCTCTCGGTGGACACCCACCCGTCCAGGACGGACGCCGGACGCGCCCCACCCAGCGGTCTGCGGGGCCTGCTCGGCAGGATCTGTGGCAGCGACCTTGCGGGCACAGAGGACGCCGAAGCTGAACGGCCCTCAGCGTCTCAGGCCCCGAATCTCCCACCGGCGCCTCCGACGCCCGACGAGGTCGCACGGGCCCTGCGCCGCTGGCTGGAAGACACCGTCGCGATGCCCGCCGATCGGTTTGATCAGCTGCGTCCCCTCCCGTTCCAGCCCGAATGGGTACGGCTGCTGCCCCCAGTGGCACCGCCCCCGCGCGGCATCCCCCGCTCGGCCCCCCGTTCCGGGGCGGTGCTACTCGGCAGCCATCCGGCGGACAACCCGTTCGTGACGGATTACGACCGGACGCTGGACACAGTGCTGGCCAGCATCCGGAGCCCCGGCGACTGGTCCGGCTTCAGTGCAGAACTGGCCCCGCGCTTCATTGCGGACTGCCAGGGATGGCCGACCGGCCGGCCGCTGCACATTTTCAACGTCCTCACCGGTACGCTCCTGGACAGCTCGGGGGGCGACCGGTGGAGTCGCACGCCAGTCCGGGTGGCGCGATGGGCCGCCGGTAGCCACTACCTGGCCGTGGTCGCCAATGAACTGGTGAACACGCCTGCGGACGGGGACTGCTTCTACACCGCGGTGCTGGCCGCCATGCCGGACCGCGAGCGGGAATTCCTCCTGCGGGTGTGCGGATGCGCCGACAAGGACCTCCACGACCTGCGGTCCGCGGCCTTGGCCCTGCGCTGGCACTTCGCCGCGCATCTGAACACTCACCGCGCTCACTATCGTGATCGCATCATCCCGTTCCACACGGTGCTTCATTGACATGCCCTCAGTTCTCTCCACCACCGCTACGCCCCCCGACATGCTGGCGTCCGCCGCAGCTGCAGCTGCAGCCGCCCCGCAGCACAAGACCGCCCCTGCCAGCGCCGATCTGAACGATCTGGACGTCGCGGCCCTCTGGCAACGCTACACCAGCCGCCCCCGCGCGCCACTGCGCGCGAATACGCAGGACCTGACCCCGCTCCTGTGCGCCTTGCACAAGCTCAGCCGGTATGCCCCCGGCGACCTGCGCGAGCAGGAAGGACGCGCCATCGCCATGCAGATTTCTCGGAGCAGCCGCCTGTACCTGCCGGCAGACCACAACATCCGCGAGTTGGCGCGTGCCACGCTCCCCGTGATGATGGAGGTGCTGAAGGGCTCGGCGTCCGAAGCGCCCCGCCCGCGCGGCGTGCAGGTGGCGCTGGACGAATTCGGTGAGCACTGGCGTGAGTTGCTGAACGAAGACCTCCAGCACGGTCGGCCGATCACGCTGGTGAAATCCGTGCCGCTGAAAAACGCCTTCACCGTGTCGCCGTCCATCGTCGTGGGTGCCACGCTGGGGCGCTTTCACCCGCCGCGTTCGACCTGCCTGGCCAGCACGGTATCCGCAGACGATGCAACGGACAACCAGTCCGGCCATCCCCCTCTGCGGCCCCGGCTGTCCCTCCTCAGCGTGGAGGGCGGACTCCGGCTGGAAACACGACTCCAGACGGGGCAGACGCCGGATGAGGACGCAGCCTGCGAGGCGGCGATGTCTCGAATGGAAGACATCCTTCGGGTCGCGGCACGCGACCATCTGACCCTCGAAGAAGTGTTGTTTCGATTCAATCGCAAGGCGGGTCGCGAGTTCCAGCTGCAGATGGCCCCTGACCTGCGTCCCGGCACGTCCGTCGCTCACCTCAAAGCCGGCACCGCCGCTGGCGAAACGGCTGACCCCTCCACCGAGCTCCGGGCCCAACATGAATCGACCCTGTGGTTCCAGTATCGGCTCCTGGCCGAACCCAGTGCGATCGATCGGGTGGTGGCGGCTGCGGGCGGTCAGACTCGACTTGAACTGTGCCGACAGCTGGTAAACGACGCCGTGCGAGAGGAAAGCCAGTTGCTCGGTCGAAACAGGCCCTCGCAGGCCGGCCACTGCAGGCAATGGCTGGTGGCCGGTTGCGCCGTTCAACTGTGCCTGGAAGCCTCCCTGCGCGGAGCGTTCAGGGGCTTGCTCTATCAATTCGAGGTGCCGGTGGCGCAGGTGATGTCCGGGATGACGGTCACCGAACGCAATCTCATGAACGGCGTGGCGGCACATCTGGCCGGACGGCTGAGCACCATTGGACTGCAGGTGACGCTGGACACGGACAGCCGACGTCCGAGACCGACCTTCGTGTCCTTCGACCTCGGGGAGCCGATGGGCTGCGTGAGGCTGCGGGTGGAGAGCGAGCGCCCTGCGGGACCCGCGTCCCGTGCGGTGCAGGCCCCACCGCCCGCAGACCCGGCGGGCCCTCGCTCGCGCACCAAGGCCCCGCCAGCGCTTCAGGTCGTCCTGGAAGAAGATCGCCTGGAAGAAGATCGCCTGGAAGAAGATCACCTGGGAGAAGATCGCCTAGGAGACATGGATCTGAGCCTCCGGTGGCGCTACCCGCATGGCGGACGGCCGACCCCCAGGTACTTCGACCAGCTCCAACCGCTGCAGGACCAGCCGCACTGGGTGCGGACCCTGTTGTCTGGAAAGAACAAGGAACTCTATGAAGGCGCGCCGGGCGCTGAGGCGGACCCGAAGACCCTGATCACCGACGGCCCCGCTTCTTCGTTCGCAACGGATTACGACACTGCCCTGAATGAAGTGCTGGAGGACATCCGCACGCCGGGCCGATGGAGCGGCTTCGCTGCCGAACTGGCGCCTCGCTTCATCACGCAGTGCGCCGGCTGGCCCCTGGGTCGCACGCTGGACATCCACAACAGCCTCACGGGCTCCTTGCTGTCACGCGCGGGAGAGCAGCTTCTTCAGCTCACGCCGGTGCGGGTGGCCCGGATGATGCTCAGCGATCACTATGTGGCCATGCAAGGCAGTCAGCTGCTGGACATCCCTGGCGATGGCGACTGCTTCTATGCCGCCCTCCTTGCCTCCATGACGCCCAGGGAGCGGAGTGCCCTGCTGGAGATCTGCGGATGCACCGGCCCCCAAGCCAGCTCCCTGGAGCACGCCACCGCTGCGCTGCGACGGCACTTTGCCAACCATCTGGACCTCTATCGATCGGGGTATCGCGAACAGATCACCCAGTTGCATGCGCTGATGCAGTGACACCCGCCGGTGTGCCGCGCTGGCGGCCCCCTCCGGCGCTTCAGCGCAGCAAGGTCGTGCCGGCCGGGACAAAGCGCTCGGCCGACGCGTCGAAGTCCCAGCGCTCCACCGCCCATTGCGGCCCCAGGTCGATCAGGTTCACTGAGTTGGGCACACCCCCGCGTACCCGCGTGCTCAAGGCCGTGCCGGCTTGCACGGCCCACATCGGTCGGGGCAGCGCCGGCCAGCGCTCCCGCAGTGGCACGACGAAGGGCAGATGGATATGACCGCCCACGATCAGGTCGGCACCCGCTTGCGCCCAGGCATGCACGGCGGCTTCATGGCCGTGCAGCAGATTGCTGACGTCGCTCTCGCGCGTCACCGCCACCGGCTGATGCACGGCCACCACCCGGCAGCGTACCTGCGCCGCCGCCCGCAAGCGCTGCGCCACCCGCTCGATCTGCTGCACCGACAGCTCGCCATCGGTGTGCCGATACCAGCGCGTCGTGTTGACGGCCACCACCTGCACATCCGCCGTGCGGAACTCTCCGTCCAGGGCCGGCTGGAAATGCCGCTGGAATCGCCGATAGGGATGCAGGCAGCGGCTCCACAGGTCGAACAGCGGGATGTCGTGATTGCCCGGAATCGCCAGCAGTGCACGCGGGGCGATGCGGTCGATGAAGGCGCGGGCGGCGCGGAATTCAGGGACCCGGGCACGCTGGGTGATGTCGCCGGTCAGCAGCAGAAGGTCAGGCGCGCGCTCGCGCCAGAGCGCCTCCAGCGCTGCCATGACAACGGGACGTTCGGTGCCGAAATGCGGGTCGCTGACCTGCAGCAGCAAGGTCACGGACGCGGTCCTTCCGTCTCCGGTTGAAGTGGGGCGGTCGAGGCGATCGGGCCGTGCCGCTCCAACGGCGCGGGTGGCCGGGCGTCCCACTCAGGATCCCGGTCGGGGTCCGGGCCCTGCTCCGGATCCTGCTCCGGATCCTGCTCCGGTTCCTGCTCCGGTTCGTGCTGAGCAGTCTGCTGCGCCGCCCGCTCGGGAGCCAGGCCGCGCGGACGCACCAGCAACAGCGGCTCGGGCGCCACCTCGAAGGTCAGCGGCAACTGCATCCAGACGATCTCGCCATCAGTGGCCACCTTGACCCGGCGCGTGCCAAAACGTCGCGCCCGCACGGTCATGCGCTTGAAGGAGAAGTCCACCAGCTCATCCGCCTCGTTCAGCCGCCCCAGCGCGCCCTGCAGCAGCAATTTCAGCAAGGCCCAGCGGCCCACAGGACGCAGGGCCACGCCGGCCAGTTCCCCACGGTCGATGGCGCGCGATTCCGGCAGGCCCACCTGCTCCATCTGCAAGGCGTTGTTGCCGACAAAGAGCGTGGGCGTGCGGATGTCCTGCGGGGCCTGCGGCGCATCCGGCGCCTCAAAACGCAAGCGCAGCGAGCGGTGCCCCTTGAGCAGCGTTGCGATGCCCGCGCCCAACGCCACCAGCCGGCTGCGACCGAATTGCTGTTTCCAGCTTTCGCGGTCTTCCAGCAACTGCGGGTAGAGCCCGACGCTGGCATTGACCAGGAACGCCCGGCCATTGACCCGCCCCACCTGCACGGCCTGCGGCGTTTCCTCCAGCAAGGTCTTCAAGGCCTCGCGGATGTCGGCCGAAATACCGTGGGTGCGACTGAAATAGTTGAAGGTGCCGCGCGGCAGCACGCCGTAGGGACAGCCGCTGCCCAGCGTGGCCTGGGCCACGGAGCTGAGCGTGCCGTCGCCGCCAGCGGCCACGACGATGCCGCCAGCCGCCTTGGCCCGGCGCACAGCTTCATGCGCCGTCTCCATCAGCCGACCGGGGGCATCGACGGTCAACAGCTCCGCCTGCCGACCCTGGGCCGCGCAGGCGGATTCGATCTCACGGCGAACCTCCTCGCGGTCGCCACGACCGGAGGCCAGATTGAACACCACGAACAGAGGGGGACCCGCCATGCTTGAACCTTTGTTGCTGTTGTCTCAACCGGCATTCATGCGCACATCGCCGGTCTCGCCGAGCTTTCGCGGCGGCTCGCCGGTGACCACGCTCTTGGCCATCTCGTACAGCTGCATCAGCTTGCTGGCCTTGACGTCCCAGTAGCTCGCGTGGGTGATTTTGACCTGCACCAGCGCCACATCCGGATCGTCCACGCCCTGGGGGAACCAGGCCTGTGCCGCCTTGTTCCAGAGCTGCTCCCGGCGCTGGCGGTCTTCCACCAGCGAGGCGCGACCGGACACGCTGACGTAGGAATCGCTGTCGGTATTGGCAAAACTGACGTTGACGATGGAATCGCCCTGGAGGTCCGCCACCGGATCTCCGGAGCGGGACATGAAGAACCACAGGGTGTCGTCCTCGTCCACCGACCGGTTCTGCAGCGTCATCGGACGGGCGTGCAGATGGCCGTTGGCATGGCGGGTGGTGAACATCGCAAAGCGGGTGTCCTTGATCAGATCCCACAACTTGTGCCGACGTTCAGCCTCGTTGACGGGGGTGGTCGTGCTGGAAACAGACATGGTGTGAACTCCTGAAGACTTGACTGCTTCCTTGGCAAGGGGCGTGCCCTTACGATGCGCGCACTTTGGTCGTGCGGCCCTGTGGCCCGTTGTCCTGACCCATGCGCTCCGTCTCATTCGCTGCAAGTCTGCCCGCCCTGCTCGCCGCCCTGTTCGCCGGCTCGGTGCATGCCGCGGGGGGCCATCATGCGGTGGACGATGCCGCCATCATGGATCCGGGCCAATGCCAGCTCGAGCTCTGGCAGGAGCGCAGCGTGCACGACAGCGGCACGCTCACCCATGTGGGTCCGGGTTGTCGGCTCGGTGCGCTGGAATGGGGATTCAACCTGGATCGGGTGCGGCCCCCTGGCGAAGCCGCTTTGACCCTGTTCGGGCCCCAGGCCAAATGGGCCCTGCCGGTCAACGATCAATGGAGCGTGGGTGTGTCTGTCGGCGCCACCTGGACGGGTCGCGACGCCCGTTATGCCGGCAGCACCGTGCTGGTACCGGTGACATGGCAAGCCACGCCCGCGCTGGCGCTGCATGGCAACCTGGGTGTGGATCAGCAGCCCGGGGTGGGTGCGTTGTCACGCCGCGGACTGGCGGCCGAATGGACGCCGACGGCCCACTGGTCCTTCATCGCCGAGCGATTCGACGACCATGGCGCCCGCCACTGGCGTGGCGGGGTGCGCTATCTCGTGGATGAACGCCTGTCGGTGGACCTGAGCCGGGCGGCTCATCTCGGTCCGCAGACACGCCCGTGGTGGGCGTTCGGCGTCAATTGGAGTTTCAGTCGAGACGCACGTTGAGACGCAGCCAGGTGACCGTGCCCTGGGGACGATTGCGGACGGCGAATTCCTGCATGGTCTTGAGGTCCACGCCCCAGTTGCCGCTCTCGGCCACATAGGCGATGACCGGGCCGGCCGACAGCGCCTGCACCTTGTTGGGCAGGCTCGATCCGCCGCTGTCGGCGGTGAACTGCTTGAGCACATAGCCCTGCAGGCCCAGTTGCCACTGGTCGGTCACGCGGTACATGCCGCTCCAGTCCGCATGCAGGTACTGGCCCGACTTCACGCCGGTGTCGTCATTGCGGGTGTTGAAGGAATAGGTGGCGCGCAGGCCGACGGAGAACCCGTTCTCCCAGGCACGCGTGGCCACCAGCAGCGGCTTGAAGGTCCAGTACTTGCCAGCGCCGGTGTTGACCACGCGGTTCTTGTCGTAGTCGCCCAGCGGCGGGTTCATCGCCACACCGGCCACGATGCGTGATTCATCCTGGGCCCAGTCGATGTAGGCCGCCAGCTCCGGATCGGCCAGACCGGAATGGCTGCCCGAACGCAGTGCGCTGGCCGTGGCCAGGGCGCCGTTCACCGCGGCCACCACCTGCTGCGGCGTGCCTGCGGGCAGCGTGGTGCTCAGGTTCACATGGGTGGTCTGATGCACCATCGGCAGCGCGGCGGAAAAGCCCAGGCGGCCGTCCCACACGATCTGGTCGGTGACGAAGGTCAGACGGGGCACCAGCACATCGGCCCGCACACTGCCCTGCACCGTCAGCGGCAGGGTGCCGACACCGGGAATGGTGGTGCTGCTGGTGGGTGTGTTGCCATTGGCATCGCGCAGCTTGGTCGCTTCATAGTGCTGCGCCCAGATCTGGCCGTACACGCCGGGAAACTGCGGCGTGGCCAGCTCGTAGGACGGTGCACCCAGCAGGCCACGGACCTGGCTGTTCTCAGTGGCCCAGGTGGCGCCGGCCGTCAGGCACAGCGCAGCAGCCGCCAAGGCGCGGCAATGAAGCGTCGTCATAGAACCCTCGATGAAGTTGTTGTCTCAGTCTGTTGATGGGTGTTGCGCCGGACCGCCCGCGGCCCTGATGGCGTCAACCCCTGATGCGCGGAGAGGCCGATGGACACGGCCTTTGCGACGATGTGCATCATGCCGACCCGCGGCCAAAGGCGGCGTGCCAAACGTCACAGGTCGTATCAATTAGAGGCGGACCCCCACACCGCGGGGCTGTTGTGACGGCGGCGCTTCCGCTGTAATTCGCGGCGCTGAATCGCCGATGACATCGGTGCAAACGGCGGTGCACGCAGGATCGGGTGAAGTCCACAGCCTGCGTCGCATCACAAGAACACGACATGAATCGAACACACGAGGAGCAGCACATGAACCGTCTTTCCATCCGCATCCTGGGCCTGGCCATGGGCTTGGCGGCAGCCACCACGGCCTGGGCCGAAGTCGATGTGGAGGGCTACAAGTTCCAGGACACTGAAGCGGTCTACGGACAGAACCTGCTGCTCAACGGCGCGGCCACCTCCAGCATCCTCTCCACCCGCTCCACCGCGGTCGGCTTTTATCTGCCCAAGAAGCAGACCACGATGGAAGGCGCCGTGGCGGAAAAAGGCGTGAAGCGCATCCAGTTCTACATGCTGCGCGACGTGTCCGCCCGCGACCTGTCCAATGCGATGCTGGACCGCATCCGCCAGAATGCCCAGGACGAATTCGCCAAGAACATCATCCAGACCTCGCAACTGGGCGTGGTGTTCGGCAGTCGGTCAAAACTGCTCAAGGGCGAGCTGGTGACCATCGACTACGACCCGGCCAAGCGCGCCACCAGCTTCGCGGTGAACGGCCAGAAGATGGGCGATCCCATCGAAGGGGAGAGCTTCTTCCCGATGATGATGAAGGTGTGGATCGGCCCGAAGGTGCGGGGCAGCACGCGGGACGGCCTGCTGGGCATTGCGCCAGCGAAGTGAGGGCATAAGGGCGACAGCGGCAGCGATTGCCGCTCGTTCCGCTGATGCCGCTCATGCGGCTCATGCGGCTCTTATCGCTCCTACCGCTCTTACCGCCGCTCTCACCGCTCTTGGCGGCCCACGCCTCTACTGCAGCCAGCCCTTGGCCGCATGCAGCAGCAGCCCGATGGCCCCGCCCACCAGCGTGCCGTTGAGCCGGATGAACTGCAGGTCGCGGCCCACGCTCAGCTCGATCTGACGCACCAGGCTGCGATCGTCCCAGGACTTGACCGTCGAGGCGATGTGCTCCGTCACACCGCCGCGCAGCCGCGTCACCAGATGGTCGGCCATGGACAGCAGGTGGTCGTTGATGGCGCGGGAGAGTCCCTCGTCATGGGCCATGCGCTGCGACAGTGCCTGCAGTGACTGCACCAGATGGCGCAGCAGCGCGGAGTCGTCGCGGCGGATGTCGGCCTCGATGGCGGCCCGCAGCTCCACCCACAGCCCGTCCAGATACGCGCGGACATCGGCACTCTGCACGATCCGGTCCTTCAGCGCATTGATCTCCTGCGCGAAGGCCTCGTCCTCGCGCAGGCGCTGGATGAAGTCGTGGATCCAGACATCGAACTCGCGCCGCACCTTGTGGTCCGGCTGAGCCAGGGCTTCCTGCACCTCCTCCACCAGCTGCAGCGCGAGCTTGTCCGACAGGCTGTCGGCCATCTTGTCGACGCTGGAGAGCGCGTCCACCACGGACGTCACCTTGGGCCACTGCGCCCGCGAGAATTTGACCAGGCGCGACGCCACCAGCGCCCGCACCTCGGGCGTGGCGAGATAGTCGCGCAGCTTCTCCAGCGCACCGTCCAGCACCTGCTGATGGCGACCGGCATCGGTCAGCACATCCAGCACGCCCGCCGCGGTGGATGTGGCATTCCAGGACATCGCCCGCTTGAGCAGGAACTCGCCCAGCGCCCGCCGCACCGACTCCTCATTGAGCAGCGACAAGGCCTCCAGCGCCATGCTGCGCGCCGAGCTGGCCACCTGGGCCTGATGCGCCGGCGAGGCCAGCCATGCGCCCAGCTGCTGCGCCGGATTGAAGCGCTCCAGCTTGGCCATCAGCACCTCAGGATGCAGGAAGTTGTCCCGCACGAACGCCGCCAGGCTGTCGGCGAGGCGATGCTTGCCCTGCGGAATCAGCGCGGTGTGGGGAATCGGCAGGCCCAGCGGATGGCGGAACAGCGCGGTCACGGCGAACCAGTCGGCCAGGCCACCCACAGTGGCGGCCTCGCAGAAGGCCTGGAACCAGGCCCAGCCGCCCTGCCCGCCCATCATCACGCTCAGTCCCAGGCCCGCCAGCGCCAGTACCAGCGCGCCCAGGGCCACCTGCTGCATCCGTCTGAGTCTTCGCAAGCGGTCGTCCGCGTCCGTCATCCCTCAGGTCCCGGCCTCAAAAGCCAAATGCCAGGCGCAGACCTCCCCAATGACGTCCGGCCACGGTGATGGGCGCGGACGCCTCCTTGAGCAGGACGAACTGGCCGCCGCCCATGTCGCGGCGATAGGTCTGGAGCAGGAAGGGCCGCTGATTGCGGGCGGAGGCCAGGCCCGTGCGGTCATTGAAGATGCGACGGTAGCGGCTGTTGGCGGTGTTCCAGGCGGTCTCGCCGGCCCGCTGGGGATGGCAATAGCGCTTGTTGTGGGTGGCCACATAGCCATTGCGATCCACTGCGATGCAGAACACCACCTTGTCGGAGAAGGTCAGCATGCGCTCTTGCACCGCGGGGAAGAGCTGGTCGGCCAGTTCGGTGAAGCGGGTGCGGAACTGCTGTGGATCGGTGCCGGCCAGCGGCTGGTACTGTTCGTCGAAGAGCGCGGCGGCATCGATGCGTCGCGTGCTCAGTGCCTGTTCCAGCAGCGCCGCAATCTCTGACGCGGCCTGCTGCGCCGCCTCGATGTAGGGGGAGTCGTCCACCGGAACGCCGCTGGAGGCGATCTGCTCGATCATCTGCTCGGACAGGCGCAGGAAGCGGTCGCTGCAGGCGAAGGCCGATTCCAGCTTCTGCATCGCCTGCTGGATCTCCAGCCCCAGCTCGCCGGAGCGCTCCGCGAGCTGCTGGGTCGTCTGTTGGCTTTGCTGGGCGGACCGGGAGATCAGGTCTACATCGGTTTCGACGTCGGCGAAGGCGCGGTGGATGGTGCTTTGTCCGACGCCATCGGGGCCGCCTTGCGCATGCAGCTCGCGGCTGAAGGCTTCAATGCGGGTGTCCAGGGTGCTCACCGTGCCCATGATGGCCTTGGACGAGGCTTCCACCTGCGCGGCCAGGTCTTTCACCGCATCGGCCACCACGCCGAAGCCGCGGCCGGCCTCTCCGGCCCGCTTGGCCTCGACCGATGCATTGAAGGCCACCAGCCGGGTCTGCAAGGCAATGCGGGTGATGTCGGAGGCCGCGTCCGCCACCTGTCGCAGCGTGGTCATGATGCCGCCGACCTCGTCGCCCACGCCGGCCAGTGCCACACGGGCGCGGCCCACCGCTTCGCGGGTCTGCGACGTTGATTGATTGATGCCGTCCTGCGCCTGCCGGACCTGGTCCAGCTCGCTGCCCAGGGCCTGCATCGCCTGCGCCTGGGACAGCACCACCTTCTGCGTGTCTTCCAGCAGGCCGCGCACCTCGGCGGCATCGCGGCCCAGTCTGGACACGCCGGTGGACAGCTCACGCACTACCCGGGTGGTCGCTGTTGAATCTTTGTGACTGCCTGCGGCCGTACCGGGTACGGTCGCGATCGCGTCAGGCGCAGAGCCGTCTTTCAGGCTGCGCCGGCGCCATGTCTCCCACATCGCCGCTCCTTGTGGTTGTAGCCAGGCAATTGCCGGGCCCGGGGCCCGCCTCCCTCCGGCCAGCCCCAGCGGCCTCTTTTACCAGTCGCGCAGCTTGACGCGCAAGCGGGCAATCGCCTGACTGTGCAACTGGCACACCCGGGATTCGGTCACCTTCAACACCGCAGCGATTTCCTTGAGGTTCATGTCGTGCTCGTAATACATCGACATGACATAGCCTTCGCGCTCGGGTAGGTTCTTGATGGCCTCCACCAAAGCCGCACGCATGCGATGGTCGCGCAGCATGCTCATCGGGTCGGCGGTGTCGTCGCCGACATGCCGGTCCAGATAGTCGTCGCTGTCGTCGTCGCCGGAGATGTCCTCCAGGTAGACCAGCTGGGTGCCGCGCACCTTGGAGAGCATCTCCTGATAGTCCGTCAGGCTGATGCCCATTTCCTCGGCGATCTCGGACTCCTGCGGCGCACGGCCGAGCTTTTGCTCCAGCTTGTGCACGGCCGATTCGATCGAGCGCTGCTGGCGGCGGCTGCCGCGGCTCATCCAGTCGGAGCCGCGCAGCTCGTCCAGCATGGCGCCGCGGATGCGCTGGGTGGCGAAGGTCTCGAACTGCACGCCCTGCGCGGTGTCAAACCGCGACAGTGCATCGGTCAGGCCGATCAGGCCGACCTGGATCAGGTCATCCAGCTCCACATTGGCCGGCAGTTTGGCGATCATCTGATGGGCCAGCCGGCGCACCAGGGGGCTGTACTGTCGGATCAGGGTGTTGTTGTCGAGTTGGCCCTTGGCGGTATACATGCTTGTCTCCAAGACCCGGACGCTCAGTGGGACGACACCTGCGCACGCGTGGCAGGCGGTTGCCACATCGGGCGCGGACGCAGCGGCATGGCTTGCGCAGCGCTGTCCAGTGCAGCACCCGGCACCGACGCCAGCAGCAGTTCGCGCGCCATGTGGCGCAGTTCAGGGCTCAGCGGCGCGGAGACCGGCTGCTTGGGGTCCAGGCAGCTCCATTCCCGCAGCACCGCACCCAGAAAGCCGTCACCGCAGCTGGAGAGCTGCTGGGCAATGCGTTCGGCCAGTCGCAACTGCGGCGAGCAGGCCAGCAGCAGGCTGTAGACCATCAGGCCGGCGCGCTGCGTCAACCACTTCATGCCGGCATAGGCATGGGTGACGCTTTGTACATCGGTATCGGCCAGCAGCACCGGACGCACTTCGCGGGAGACCAGCACCCGCGAGAGTTCCGCGGCGCTGGCATGCAGCAGCACGACATCGGCGAAAGGAGCGGCATCGGTCACCGCTTCCAGGAACTGGGCGGCAGAGCCGTTGGCATTGACATAGCGCATCGGCAGGCCACGCGCGGCCAGGAAAGACACGCGGGCCGACAGCGGCTCCACGCAGGCGGCCAGATCGACCGCGGCCAGATCGGAGGCGGCGGCGGCCTGCTCACCGGCATCGACCACCAGCGTGTGCAGGCCGAGCTCGCCGAAGGCGGCGCACAGGCCTTCGAGCAGCGCGCCGCTGCCCACCACATGCGGGTTGCTCACCACCGGCACCACGCGGACGCGGGCGGTGGCAAACAGTCGGCGCAGGCCGTCGGCCTGGTCCTTGGGCGCATTGCTGAGGCTCATCGGGTCGCGCATGGGCTGCTCTGTATTTCTGCTGATCCGTTGCCGGAAGTGTCGCGTGGAGTGCCGGTTCCCCAGACTCGATTGAACGGGCAAATCACCCTGCTTTTCAAGTCCATTCCCCGGGCGCCGGGAGGGCGTTTGCGCACTTGTGCCAACGGCGGTGTCCCACCCCTGGGCGACAAGTGCCGCTGGACATTCAATTCATCCCCATGGCCGGCATCCCTCCTGCCGACGCACCCGGCACCGAGCCGGAGGCGAAGATCAGGTTGACGTCCGAGGCGTCCATGCGCCAGGCCGACGGGCCCTGGCTGCGCAGCGCCCGCTGCACCAGTGCCTGCGACGACAGGCGATGCCAATCTTCCGGCACACGCTGGCCGTTGGCCACGCCCAGCACCCGCAGCTTGTGACGGATCACCGTATCCAGGGCCGGCGCCAGCTTCACGGCTTCATCAATCTTGGAGAGGATCACGCCCTGGGCTTCAGTGCCGCGCCAGGCCTGGACCACGTCCTCGATGGTTTCGCCCTGCTGGGCGGCATTCACCACCAGGATGCGCTTGATGTTGCGATGGGCCAGCATGTCCAGCAGCTCGGCGGTGCGGCTGTCCCGCTGGGCGGTACCGGCGGTGTCGATCAGCACCATCTTCTTGGCGGCCAGCAGGTCCAGCAGGTCTTCCAGCGAAGCCCGGTCATGGGCGGTGTGCACCGGCACGCCAAGGATGCGGCCATAGGCGCGCAGTTGCTCGTGGGCGCCGACCCGGTAGGCATCCAGGGTGATCAGGCCCAGTTGGCTGGCACCGTACTTGGTGGCGAAGGCGGCGGCGATCTTGGCCGTGGTGGTGGTCTTGCCCACACCGGTCGAGCCGATCATGGCGAACACGCCGCCCTGGTCTTCCAGCGCCGGCATCTGCTCGGCGGTGGCGACATTGCGGGCCAGCACATTGCCGGCCCAGGCGGTCCAGTCGGATTCTTCGGTCACGTGGGCCGGCAGGCCTTCCACCAGCTTGCGCACCAGGGCCGGCGAGAAACCGGCGTCCAGCAGCTTCTGGGTCAGGCGGGCCTGCGTCGGCTGGCGCTGCAGCTTTTCCATGAAAGCCAGGGCGCCGAAGCGTTCCTCGATCAGGCCCTTCATGGCGCGCAGCTCGGTCATCATTTCCTGCTCGCGGCGGGCGGGCATGCTGTCCAGGCTGGGCACGCCGAAGCCGCCCAGGTCCGGGCCCTGCATCGGCGCATTGACGCGGATCTCGTCGCGCAGCACGGGCGGCACGATGCGCTGGGCCTGGTGGGCCTGGTGGGCCTGTTGCGGCTGATGGTGGCTGTGCCCGTGGGCCGGGGCCTGGGCATAGGCCGGGGTGTCCTCCACACGGCGGGCACCCAGCGTCTGCATGGCGCTGCGGGCGCGCTGGTCACGGGCGGCCATCATTGAGGCCACCGATTCCTGCATCTGGGCCGGTTCCTGCGTGTCCATCACCGGATCGGGCAGGCCGTTCATCTCTGCGGCGCGGCGCTTGAGCATGCGTTCGCGGACATAGTCCTGGAAGGACAGCGTGCTCATGGCCATCGCATTCACATCGTCTCCGATGGACGGCGGCTGGCTATTGGCAAAACCGGGTTCCTGGCGGGCCGACAGGCGCTGCTTCACGGCCTGGCGGGGCTGCGGCTCGGCGCGGCTGGCGGCGGGTGCCTGGCGGGGGGCGGCCACGCGGGGCGCCTGGGCGGCCACACGCTCGATCTGCGACATGCCCTCCGGCGCCATCGCCAGCACTTCCACCCCTTCGGGGCAGGGCTTGTTGGACAGCACCACGGCGTCGTCCCCAAAAGCCTGGCGGACCAGGTTCATGGCTTCGCGGGTGTTGCGGGCGGTAAATCGCTTGACGTTCATGCCGTGCCTCCGATGATGGAGCCGATGCGGATAGTGTGCGTTTCCGGGATCTCGCTATGACCCAGCACCTTCAGACGCGGCGCAGCGCGCTTGAGGAGCCGTGCCAGGGGGGCGCGGATCAGGTCGGGAACCAGCAGACAGGCAGGCAGGCCACGGTCTTCCTGAGACTGGGCGGTCTGCGCGGCGCTGCGGGCCAGCGTGTCAGCCACGCCGGGGTCCAGGGCAGCGCCGTGCGGGGAATTCAGGGCCTGTGTCACCAGGCGCTCCAGCTCGGGTTCGAGGGCGATGACATCCAGCTCCTTGGCCGGACCGTAGATCTGCTGCACGATCGCCGGGGCGATGTGGATGCGGATGCGACGGGCCAGCTCGGCCGGATCGTTGGTCTGCCCGGCGTTTTCCGCCAGGCTTTCCACGATGGAACGCATATCGCGGATGTGCACGCCCTCTTCCAGCAGGAACTGGAGGACTCGTTGCAGGTTGGCGATATTGACCATCTTTGGAATCACGTCTTCGATCAACTGAGGCGCTTGCTTGGTGAGGTGTTCCACCAGCTGCTGGGTTTCCACCCGGCCCAACAATCGGGCCGCGTGGACTTGCATCAAGTGTGAGAGATGTGTGGCCACCACGGTCGCGCAATCAACGACGGTAAAGCCCGCCATTTGTGCCATTTCCCTTTGCCGGTCTTCGATCCAGACCGCTGGCAATCCGAAGGCGGGGTCGGTGGTCTGGGTGCCGATCAGCTTCTGGGTGGCATGCCCGGGGTTGATCGCCAGCCACATGCCGGGGTAGGCCTCGGCCTCGCCGATCACCGCCCCGCGCAGCGTGACGCGGTACTGGCTGGGGCGCAGCTCCAGGTTGTCGCGGATATGGACCGACGGCGGCAGGAAACCCACGTCCTGCGCAAACTTGCGGCGTACGCCTTTGATGCGGCTGAGCAGGTCGCCTTCGCGGCTCTTGTCCACCAGGGCGATCAGGCGATAGCCCACTTCCAGGCCCAGGGTGTCCACCGGGGCGACGTCTTCCCAGGAGGCTTCGGCATCCGGATTCGGGCCGGCGGCGGCGGGGGCGGCGGCCTTGCTGGCTTCGGCGGCCTTGGCCTTGGCTTCCTTCTGCTGCATCCAGTAGGCCAGATAGCCCAGGCCGCCGGCGATGATCAGGAACACCAGATGCGGCATGCCGGGGATCAGGCCCACGACGCCCACCACGGCGGCGGTGATGGCCACGGCCTTGGTCGAGCCGAAGACCTGCTTGCCGATCATGGCGCCGACGTCCTTGTCCTTGCCCACGCGGGACACGACCAGGGCCGAGGCCACCGAGATCAGCAGGGCCGGGACCTGGGCGACCAGGGCGTCACCGACGGCCAGCAGGATGTAGCTGTCGGCGGCCTGGCCGGCGGACAGGCCGTGCTGGGCCACGCCGATGATGAAGCCGCCGATGATGTTGATGAACAGGATCAGGATGCCGGCGACCGCATCTCCGCGCACGAACTTGCTGGCACCGTCCATGGAGCCGAAGAAGTCTGCTTCGTCGCTGAGTTCGGCGCGGCGGCGCTTGGCTTCCTTCTCGTCGATCAGGCCGGCGGACAGGTCGGCGTCCACCGCCATCTGCTTGCCGGGCATGGCGTCCAGGGTGAAGCGCGCGCCGACTTCGGCGATCCGCTCCGCGCCCTTGGTCACCACGATGAAGTTGATGACCACCAGGATGGCGAACACGATCAGGCCGACCGCGAAATTGCCGCCGATCAGGAAGTGGCCGAAGCTCTCGATCACCTGCCCGGCCGCGCCGGCGCCGGTGTGGCCTTCCATCAGCACCACGCGGGTCGAGGCCACGTTCAGCGACAGCCGCATCAGCGTGGTCAGCAGCAGCACGGTGGGGAAGGCGGCGAAGTCCAGCGGCCGCACCATGTGCGAGGCCACCATCATCACCATGATGGCCATGGCGATGTTGAAGGTGAAGAACAGGTCCAGGACGAAGGGCGGCAGCGGCAGCACCATCATCGCCAGCACCATCATGATGGCGATCGGCGCCCCCAGGGCGCTGATGATGGCGGCGCGGGGTCCGAGGAGGTTCTGCAAACGGGCCATCAGCTCGTTCATGGTTCAGCCTTCTTGAATCTGCTTCAACGTTGCGGGGCGGCGTCGGGGAACAGGTCGTCCTGCTCCTCGGCGGGCGGCTTCCAGCCCGGCTTCTTGTGCGGGTCGAGCTCATCGGGCACCGACGGGTTGGGCGCCTCGTTCGGCGTCATCCCGCGACCGGCCAGTGCCGCCTTGAGCTGGTAGACATAGGCCAGCACCTGGGCCACCGCGCCGAACAGCGCGCCGGGGATTTCCCGATCGATCTCCGCATGGGCATACAGCGCGCGGGCCAGTGCAGGCGCACGCAGAACCGGCACCTTGTTGTCCTTGGCGATATCGCGGATCTTGAAGGCCAGCAGGTCCAGGCCCTTGGCCACCACGCGGGGCGCGCCCATCTTCGTCTCGTCGTACTGGATTGCGACCGCATAGTGGCTGGGGTTCATCACCACCAAGTCGGCCTTGGGCACGGCGGCCAGCATCTGGCGCTTGATCAGCTCGCGGGCCTTCTGGCGCATGCGGTGCTTCATCTCCAGATTGCCCTCGGCCTCCTTCATTTCATTCTTGGCCTCTTCGCGGGACATCTTCAGCCGCTTCAGGTACATGAAGCGTTGCAGCGGCAGATCGATGGCGGCAAACAGAAACAACGCCAACCCCAGCAGCATCAGCCCGCCCATCAGTTGCTGACCGGCGAAGGCCAGCGCGGCGGGCAGTGGCACGGACATGATGCCCACGAAGCCGGCCACCCGGTCCTTCAGCGCCAATGCGCCGATGATGCCCAGCACCAGGGCCAGCAGGCAGGCCTTGAGTGCTTGGGTCAGGTTCTGCCACTGGAACAGACGCCCAAAGCCGCTGATCGGATTCAGATGGGAAAACTTCGGCGCCAGCGGCTTCATCGTGAAGTTCCAGCCGCCGCCGGCCAGGTGACCGGCGATGGCGGCCACGCTCAGGATCAGCAGTGCTGGCAGTGCCAGCGCGAAGGCCTGCCAGGTCATGCCCGACAAGCGCTCCGTCATCATCCCGGCGGTGCGCAGCTGCTCGGCATCAAAGCGCAGCGAGTTTTCCAGCATCCGCTGCATGCGCTCCACCGCCATCGGCATGCCGGACACCATCATCGCGCCGCCGGCGGCCATCACGGTGAAGTGAGGCAGATCGCGGGAACGCGGCAGCTGCCCTTCGCGGCGAGACCTTTCGATCTTCTTCTGCGAGGCGGGTAAGTTGCGGTCTTGTGCGTCTTGGTCGGCCATGGCGGGGGGATGGACTGCGACACCATGCCGCAGCACCGCCATTGTTCGGCGACAGGGCTCCGACCTTTAGCCGGATAAAGGGGGGAAAGCGACTGCTCTTTTGCGCCGCTCCAGCCCACCACCGCGCGCAAGCCAAATCGTACGCACCAAAGAAAACAGGAGATCCGAAGATCTCCTGTGGCAGGGGCTGAACGCAGTCAGCGGGTCTAGAAGGGCGAGACCGCCCGAGGCAGGCGCGTTGCGAACAGCGAGTGTTGCGGGAGGGGCATGAGCCCGGGGGGTATTGACGTAAGTCAAGGAAGGAATGGCTCGCGAAGCGAGACAGGAGGGACATGGAGTCAATACCCCCCGGGCTCATGCCCCGGCTGGCGCTGCTCTCAACAGTCCCAGCCCCCTCCCGCAAACCTCGCCCTCAGAGCCGGCACCGAAACACCGCCCTGCACACCCCCGACGGCGAACGACCGCCCCCCGCGTGGGATCAGAACCCGAGCGACGCCAGCAAATCGTCCACTTCCGACTGATTGCTGACCACGTCCGTGCGCCCTTCCGGATTGACCACCGGCCCTTGCAGGATGCTGGGGTCCACCTTCTCCCGCTGATCGGGCGGCACCACCTGCACCAGCAGCTTGACCAGGCTGTCTTCCAGATCATTGGCCAGCGTCACCACCTTGGCGACCACCTGACCCGTGAGGTCATGGAAGTCCTGGGCCATCATGATGTCGGTCAGGTGATTGTCGATTTTGGACGTCGACTCCTCGACTTCCTTCACGAAGTTGAACACCGCCCCGGTGGCCACCGCCTTCACCGGGTCTGCGGTGATCGCCTGTGCCATCGCATTGGCTGCCGCCGAGATCCGGGCATGCTCAGCCTTCGCCTGATCCACATGATTGAGCACCTTGTTGGCAGCATCGGCTGTCTTGGTGGCAATGTAGGTCAGGCGGCTGCGCGCATCCGGCAGGCCGTCCGTCGCCACCTGCAGCTTGGGCATCACGCCCAGTTGCTGCATGGTGTCATGCAACACCCGGGTGATATTGCCCAGCTGCTGAAAAACCTCGGGCGACACCGACAAGGGTTCGGTGGCGTTTTGACTCAGTTTGGCCAACTCTTCCATCTGCATGGTGCTACTCCCAACGCATCAGGCCGCAGCGGCCAGTTTCTGCATGATTTTCTGGACCTTTTCTTCCAGCGTCGCCTTCGTGAAGGGTTTGACGATGTAGCCGGCGGCGCCGCTCTGGGCGGCCAGCACGATGTCTTCCTTGCGGGCTTCGGCGGTCACCATCAGCACCGGCAGGTGCTTCAGGCTGGCGTCTTCCTTGATGGCCTTGAGCAATTCAAAGCCATTCATGTTGGGCATGTTGATGTCACTGACGACGAAATCGTATTTCGCCTGTTTCAGCATGCTCAGGGCCTCGACGCCATCTTCCGCCTCTTCGGCGTTGTTGTAGCCGATTTCCTTCAGCAACCCGCGCACGATCCGGCGCATGGTCGAGAAGTCATCGACGATCAAGAATTTCATGTCAGTGCTCATGGCGTTCCTCTGAGGGGACTGGAGGGCTTTGGGGCTTGGGGGCGATATCCCGGAATTCAAACATGCCGCGGGTTACCGGCCCGCTGCTGCCGAACTGGCGGCCATCGGTTCGCTGGCTGCGTCATTCGGGGCATCTTCGTCATCCGTCAAGTTCTTCAGGACTGCATCTTCAGCATCGCGATTCATCACGATGATGCTGATGCGGCGATTGACCGGGCTTTTGGAGTCCTTGGTGTCGAGCAACTTGCTGGAAGCCAGACCCTGCACGCGCAGTACCCGGCTGTCCGGCAGCCCGCCCGCCAGCAGCTCGCGTCGCGAGGCGTTGGCACGGTCGGCGGACAACTCCCAGTTGCTGTATCCACGCTCACCTCCGGAAAACGGTTGGGAGTCCGTATGACCTTCCAGCGTCAGCCGATTGGGCACCTCGGACAGTACTCCCCCCAGTTCCTGGAGCAGCTCGCGCATATACGGCTTCACCACGGCACTGCCACTGTCAAACATAGGACGATTATTCTCGTCCACGATTTGGATGCGCAAGCCCTCGCGGGTCATGTCCAGTCGTATTTGTCCACCTAATGCCGCAATTTTTGGGTTGTCGGCAATGATTTTTTCCACCTTGTCCTTGAGTTGTTGCAGCCGCACCCGTTCTGCGCGGCGCTGTTCCTCTTTCAAGGCCTTGAGATTGATCGTCTTGCGGGGAGATTCCACGTCGCCCGCCTTGACCTGACCGGTCTGCCGGGTGAGGTCCTGGCCGCCGCCCTTGATGATGTGCGAGGCGTCGCCCGACCCGGAACCGCCGAACATCGCCACCTTCAGCGGGGAGGCGAAGTAGTCGGCAATGCCTTTCTTGTCGCCTTCGGTGGTGGAGCCCAGCAGCCACATCAGCAGGAAGAAGGCCATCATCGCGGTCACGAAGTCCGCATAGGCGATCTTCCAGGCGCCGCCATGGGCGGCATGGCCGCCCTTCTTGACGCGCTTGATGATGATGGGCTGAAGTTTCTTGGCGTCTCCGGCCATGGTGCTGTCCTTGCGCCTGGGTTACTTCTTCTTCACGTGGCCTTCGAGCTCGGAGAAGGTCGGACGTTCGGTCGAATACAGGACCTTGCGGCCGAATTCAATGGCCACCTGCGGGGCATAGCCTTGCATGGACGCCAGCAGCGTGGTCTTGATGCACTGCAATTCCTTGCCCGCTTCATCCACCTTGGCTTCCAGCGCACCGGCCAGGGGTTCCGCGAAGGCGTAGGCCAGCAAGATGCCCAGAAAGGTCCCGACCAGGGCCGAGCCGATCATGCCGCCCAGCACCGCCGGCGGTTGCCCCACCGAGCCCATCGTGTTGACCACCCCCAGCACCGCGGCCACGATGCCGAAGGCCGGCAGCCCGCCGGCCAGCCGCTGGATGGCCTGCACCGCCAGGAAAGCCTCATGGTGATGGGTGTCGATCTCGGCGTCCATCAGCGATTCGATCTCATGGGCATTGAGGTTGCCCGAGACCATCATGCGCAGGTAATCCGTGATGAATTCCGCAACATGGTGGTCGTTGCCGACGGTCGGATATTTTTGGAACAGTGCCGAGCTGTGCGGATCTTCCACATCCTTTTCGATCGACATCAGGCCTTCCTTGCGGGCCTTTTGCAGGATGTCATAGAGCAGCGCCAGCAGGTCCATGTAGCGGGCCTTGGTGTATTTGCTGCCCTTGAAGCATTCCCCCAATCCCTTCATGGTGGCCTTCATGACCTTGGGGGGATTGGTGGCCAGCATGCCGCCGATGGCCGCACCGAAGATGGTGGTCATCTCGAACGGCAGTGCATGCAGCACCACGCCGATGTTTCCTCCGTGCGCGATGAACACGCCGAAGATGCAAGCCAACGCCAGCACCCAACCAATGATGACAAACATGGAAGTGGTTCCGTCCTGAAAATTCCGCCGTGTCCGTTGTCGGCACGGCCCGTCTCATCTGATATCGACCTGCGTCCCCGGGGGCTTGAGCGGTCTTTTGCCGGTCATCCCGGCGAAGTGGGCCTGAGGTCCTCGATCCGGTAGACATGCAGCCGGTGGCGGGTTCCGGTGTCCAGCTGCGCATGGGCGGTCTGCCCCGGCAGCGGGAAATCCAGGCTCACCAGCCAGCGGCCCGTGTGCATCTCGGCCAGCGCCTTGTCCAGCGCCCGCGGCATGGATTCCGGACGCTGGAACAGGTAGACCAGGTCCATCTCCCGCCACGACTGGGCCCAGAGGTCTCCCCGGGACACGGTGGCCCACGGGCAGCGCAGCCGGCTCAGCAGCCACAGGACTGGACTGTATTCAATCCCGTGCAGGCGCACGGTGGGATAAGCGCGGCGAAGCGCTACCAATCCATCCCCCAGGCCACAGCCGGCGTCGAGAACGTGCGCTTGTTCACGCAGTGCAACGACCGACGGCAGCTTGGCGAGGGCGTGATGGGGGGTGGGAAACAGGGGCGCGTCGGACCAGCCGCGGCGCGGATAGGCCACCAGCAGGATGGCCAGGGGAATCAGCCAGGCCCAGGCGGGCAGCGGCGCACCGCTGACCAGCAGCGCGAGGGGGAATCCGCCGGCGACCATCGCTCGACGCCAGGGCTGGGTGTGCAGACCGGCCAGGATCAGTCCCAGCCCGATGGCGACCACGGCGGCCGGCCAGCCCGGCCCGAAGGCGCGCCACACGGCCCAGCAGGTGGCCCAACTGACCAGGGCGAGCGCCGGCCAGCGCCAGGCCGGAGCCGCGCGGACGGCGGGGGTGGACGAAGGGCGGTCGTTCAAGCCGACGGGGGAGGATGGAGGCTCCTGCATTGTGCGGGAGCCGGAGCCGCGCCGGACAGTGTCGGACGGCCCTGAAGTCATCTGGGTAGGTGACGGCGAGGTCACTGCCGCTCAGTGCATCTGCAGGCCACCGGCGGCCTTGCCCTTGCCGGCGCGGGCCGGTGGGTTGCACAGGCCGCACACATAGTGCTTGGCCACTTCATGCGGATGGGTGACGAAATGACCGTGGC
>JAIXSE010000028.1 GCA_027484825.1 Rubrivivax sp.
AAAGCTCGGGCAGAAGCCGTTCACGCAGCTGAAGTCCTTGTTGCAGCTGGTCTGCTCGATGGCGCGCTTGCGGCCCCAGTCGGTCTCCACCGGCACGACGGACAGGCAGTTGCTGGCCTGTCCGCAGTCGCCGCAGCCTTCGCAGACGGCTTCGTTGATGAAGATGCGGCGCGGCGGGTCGGGGAATTCGCCCTTCTTGCGGCGGCGGCGTTTCTCGGCGGCGCAGGTCTGGTCGTAGATCAGCACGGTGACGCCTTCGATCTCGCGCAGCTCGCGTTGCACCTGATCGAGCTGGGAGCGGTCGTGGAAGGTGGTGCCGGCCGGGAACAGGCCTTCATGGCCCTGGTACTTGCCGATGTCGTCGGACACGACCACCAGCCGTTTGACGCCCTCGGCCTCCACCTGACGGGCAATCTGCGGCACGCTGGTCTGGCCGTCCACCGGCTGGCCACCGGTCATCGCGACCGCATCGTTGTAGAGGATCTTGTAGGTGATGTTGGCCCGCGCCGCGATGGCCTGGCGGATGGCCAGATAGCCCGAGTGGTAGTAGGTGCCGTCGCCCAGGTTCTGGAACACATGACGCTCGGTGGTGAAGCGTGAGTGGGCGGCCCAGTCCACCCCTTCGGCGCCCATCTGGATCAGCCCGGAGGTGCCGCGTTCCATCCAGCTGGCCATGAAGTGGCAGCCGATGCCCGCCAGGGCGCGTGAGCCTTCCGGCAGTTTGGTGGAGGTGTTGTGGGGGCAGCCCGAGCAGAAGTAGGGCTGGCGGCGCACGCCGTCGGCGCTGTTGGACAGCAGGCAGGGGGTGAGGAAGTCCACCACCAGATGGCGGCGGTCCAGCGCCGGATTCAGCCGCGCCAGCCAGTCGGCCACCGTGGGCATGATGCGGGAGGGACGCAGCTCTCCCAGGGCGCTGAGCACCGGGCGGCCTTCTTCATCGGTCTTGCCCACCACACGGGGGCGCTGGCTGTCCGGCAGGTGGAACAGCAGTTCCTTGATCTGCCGCTCCACGACCGGGGCTTTTTCCTCGATCACCAGCATGTCGGTCAGGCCTTGGGCAAAGGCGCGCAGGCGGGTGGGCTCGAGCGGGAAGACCAGCCCCACCTTGTAGACCCGCACACCAGCGGCCGCCAGCGCATTCGGATCCAGGTCCAGGCGGCGCAGCACTTCCATGAAGTCGTAATGCGCCTTGCCGACGGTCACGATGCCCAGCGTGGCACGCGGGCTCACCACCACATGCTTGTCGATGGCATTGACGCGGGCAAAGGCCAGCACCGCGTCGAGCTTGTGGGCCAGGCGCGATTCCAGCTCCAGCGAGGGCAGGTCCACCGGGCGGATGTGCAGCGAGGTCGGCGGGGTGTGGGGCACCGGCTGCTGGAAGTCCAGGGGCACGGCATCCAGGTCCACCGTCATGCCGGACTCGACCACTTCGGAGATGGCCTTGAAACCCACCCAGGCGCCGGAGAAGCGCGACAGCGCCCAGCCGTAGAGGCCGAACTCCAGATACTCGGCCACATTGGCCGGATGCACCAGCGGCATGGACCAGGCCTGCAGCGCCAGATCGCTCTGATGCGGCGTGCTGGACGAGACGCAGCCATGGTCGTCGCCGCACACCACCAGCACGCCGCCTTGCGTGGACGTGCCGTAGACATTGCCATGCTTGAGGGCGTCGCCGGAGCGGTCCACGCCGGGGCCTTTGCCGTACCACATGGCAAACACGCCATCGACGGTGCGCTTGGGGTCCAGCGCCACCCGCTGCACGCCCAGGCAGGCGGTGGCGGCCAGGTCTTCATTGATGGCCGGCAGGAAGTTCACCTGGGCCTCGTCCAGGAACTTCTTGGCCTTCCACAACTGCTGGTCCACCATGCCCAGCGGACTGCCGCGATAGCCGGAGACGAAGCCGGCCGTCTTCAGGCCCTGGCGCTCGTCCATGCGCTTTTGCATCAGCAGCAGCCGAACCAGGGCCTGGGTGCCGGTCAGGAAGACCTGTCCGCTGGTAGCGGCCAGGTTGTCCGAGAGTTTGTAGGGGCGCAGTGCCAGGGTGTCGTTGCTGCCGTTGCTTGCGGCCAGCGCGCCCGGGCTGGGCTGCGCATCGGCCGGGGCCATGGGAAGGGGGGGCGTCGTGGCGACGTCTTTTGAAGTGTGCATGGCCTGTCTCCGAGCCGTGGGGCCCTCTGATGGGGAGAAGGGCATTCTTGATGAGTGGTTTGCGTCAAACTTGCTTGGTTCACTCATGCCGCCTACGATCTTGAGCACAAAAAACTCAAGAGTGGCGAAAATGCCAAAGGAAGCTTCTGATTCGACCTTCGATCGCGCCACCCGCTTGATTCTGGAGGCCCTGCAGCAGGACGCCAGCCTGAGCACCCAGCAACTGGCCGACCGGGTGGGCTTGTCCGCCACGCCCGTCTGGCGCCGCGTGCGGGAGCTGGAAGAGCGCGGGGTCATCCGCCGACAGGTGGTGCTGGTGGACCGGGAACAGCTGGGCCTGTCCATCTGCGTGCTGGCCAATGTGAGCCTGGTGCGTCACAGCGAAGGCGCGGTCGAAGCCTTCGAGGCGATGGTGGCCGCCAGTCCGGAGATCGTGGAATGCCAGGCCATCACCGGCGAGGCCGATTACGTCATCAAGGTGGTGGCGCCCGACATGAAGGCCTACGACCAGTTCCTGCAGACCAAGATCTTCAAGGTGGCCGGCGTGCACAGCGTGCGCAGCAATGTGGTGCTGCGTGAAGTGAAGTACGAAACCGCACTGCCGGTGCCGTGATCCCGCATTGGCCGGGTCTGCGGGCTGTGTCATGCTCGCCGCATGTTCACCGTCTACGGCACTTCCGGAAGGATCTACACCGGCCCCCTGGAGCAGGTGCGGGATCTGGCGCCGGTGCAGGCGGTCGCCCGCACTCGGGCGGTGGCGCCGGTGGCCCAGCAGGATCCGGATGAGCAGGCCTCGGTGGCGGTGCGGCTGAGCGAGGAGCAACAGCGCAGGCAGGCCGGCACCGCCTTCACCGGCCCCCCGCGCCCGCAACAGGCCTATGCCGCGCATGAAGCGCTGGCCGCCTATGGGGCACCGTCAACGGCACGCCAGCCGCTGTCGCTGGTGCGGCAACTGATGAACCGCCGACTGGTGAGCGTGCGCTCGGGCATCAGCCTGCGGCGCGCCTGGGGGGTGCTGGCCCGGGCCGGTGTCGGCCAGGCGCCGGTGCTGGGGCCGCAAGGAGAAGTGATGGGCCTGATCACCCGGGCCGACCTGCTGCGCGGACTGTCCGACGATCTGAGCCAGATCGGCGAGGTGACGCTGCGGCTGGACCAGCCCGTCGATGAGGTGATGTGGACGCCGGTCCCTGCGGCTCAGGAAGACACACCGGTGCGGGAAGCGGCGCAACTGATGATGGACCTGGGGCTTCCCGGCCTGCCGGTGGTGGATGAGACCGGCCATGCGCTGGCCTTTGTGTCCCGCAGCGATCTGTTGAAGGCGCTGACGCACGAGCCGCCGCTGGATCTGTGGTCCTGATGCGGCCGCAGGGGCGGCGCTTCAGTGCTCAATAGCGACGGTTGTATTTCTGCGCAGCTTCCAGCTCCAGCGCCTGCTGGGTGCGCCAATCTGTGCAGATGAAGATGCCGTCCTCGAAGACGATGTCGGGGAGCGAGCCATCCCCATGCGCCATGCGGCCATCCTTGCAGATCATGCTGCTCTGGGCGCTGGATTGTTCGGACAAGGCCTTGCCGACGGCCATGCTGTCCCGGGTGAACAGCGCCAGACTGGCCAGGCCAATCAGCAAACCCATCAGCAGCACCACCCCCCCCACGATGTCCATGACGTCGCGCATGGCCGACGGGGGCTTGACCGTGGTCGGCGAGAAACGCTGGCCGGAGGCAAAGCTGACCGCTTCCACCGTTCCGGCAGCGGGCGCGGAGCGGGCGGGCGAGCGGGAATAGCTGGGCGAAGGTCGGGGGGATGCGCGGTTGTAAGCCATGTTCATCTATCGATCGGGAGGTCGGAACGCGCCGGAGGGCGGGGTCGACATCCGCATAGCGGTAGGTGTCGAACGAACTATCCAAGCCTACTAGGCGACCGGGCTTGGCAATCACTTAAATGCGGGGTCGATCCCCAAAAATGCACGGAGCGCCAACTCGCTTGCCGTTGGTTACAGCACTTGCAGATTTAAGATTTTGCCGCTCCAGAACCGCCTTTTTTTTGGTGCGTCATCATGTCCCAAACCGAATCTTCCCCTTCAGTGGCGGGCGCTCACCAGGCCTTGCACAAGCTGTCGCAGGAATTGCCGGACGCCTGTGAGCGTCTGGACTACGTCAAGCGCATGACCGACCAAGCCGCCAGCAAGGTGCTGACGCTGGTGGACTCGGCGCAGGACGATGCCGAAGCGGTGCGACGACAGGGGAGTGAACTGTCCGAGTCCTTGCAGCGGCTGGCCACTGCGCCTGACCTCAGCGTGGAGCGGGCGCGGGCGATGATGCGGCTGTGCGCGGCCTATGCCGCCAGTGCGGCCGGCTTTGCGGACCGGGTCAAAGGCCTGCAGACCGAGATCATGATGGCGCAGGACTTCCAGGATCTGTCCGGTCAGGTGATCAACAAGGTGCTGGGCATGCTGCGGCCGGCGGAAGCGCCCCTGCAGGAGCTGCTGGCGCAGTTCGAGGCGGCCGAGCCGACGGTGGAAGAGCAACTGGCCGGCGTGCAAACACCCGACAAGGCGCTTCAGCAAGACGACGTCGACGCACTGCTTGCAGAGATGGGGTTCTGAGGCCCCCGGGTCAGGTCCAGAGCAAGGGGTCGAGCTGGTAGAACCGGCTCAGTTCGGCATAGACGGCAGGATGGGCCTGGGCCAGGGCGGCGGGCTGGCAGAAGAAGCGCTCGCTCGCTACCGCAAAAAATTCGGCAGGCTCGGTGGACGCATAGTCGCCCAGCGGGTCCGGCTCGCCCGCCTCGAGACGGGCACGCAGCAAGGCAAAGCTGTGCTGCATCACCTGCGCCCAGCGGGCCTGTCGGCCTGGGTCGCCCAGCCAGGGCGCTCCATTGGCAAATCCCTTGTCCTGGTCCAGCTGGTGGGCGAATTCATGCACCACCACGTTGTGCCCCGCCTCCGGCAGCGCCGCTTCCCGCTGGACATGGTCCCAGGACAGCACCACCTGCCCCTCTCCCCAACTCTCCCCGCTGAGCACCTGGCGCTGCTGCATCTGCAGCGGCCCCTGCTGCCTCAGCCGGTCCACGATGAAGGCGCCCGGGTACACCAGCACGCTGTGCAGGCGCGGGTAATAGCCCCGTGAACGACCCAGCAGCGGCAAACAGGCCAGCGCCGCAATCGTCACCCGCACTTCATCCGTGATGGCTTGACCCGCACAGCCAATGAACTGCTTTTCCGCCAGGAACACCTGCATCTGCCGCTTGAGCCGCAACTGCATGTCAGTCGGCAGCCGGGCCACCTGCGGCACATTGCGACGCAGGATGGCGCGCCAGGGCGCGGGAAACGCCCGGGCACGGATCCGCGAACGGCGCCAGATCACCCGCCACGGCTGGCTGGCCCACCAGCCACACAGCAGCAGCGCCCCCAGCACCAGCAGGATCAGCCCCATGACATGCGCCTCATGATTCGGCCCTCGACCAGCGCGGTGACGTCCCTTCGGTGCGAAGCGGACAGGCCAGGGCGCTTGCTCCAGACATGCAAGGCAGGGCCGGTGATTTCAAGAGCGGCGCTTCACGAGCGAAGGTAACCGGCCGAACACGCGCTTGATGGCGCAACGTTACACCCAGCCCGATGTCCCTGAGACATCTGAACGGCCGCCGGGCGACAGGCGCCCGCATTGGGCGCCCCTTGCGCAGGGGGCAAGACCCGCCCCCGGACAATCGCGTTATCGGCAGTCGGCCGGGATTCTTGAGCCTTGCGTCACCAGAGTTCCGGATCGGCCAGCCCGGAACATGGACCCGGACCACTAGAGGGAGACGGCCGGCGCGAGGGCGCCGCCGAACACTGGATTGACGCTGACGGAGATCATCGCCACACCCTTGCGCACCACACCGTTTGACGGGAGCCCGCTGCGCGACTACCAGGCCCAGCAGCAGCAGGCCATGCTGGATGGGCCGACCCCCTCGGTCGTGCTGCGCTTGTCCCCCTACATCGGCAGCACGCCGCAGCAGGACTACACCGCCCGCCAGTGGGCCGAGGTGACCAGCGGCGACCATCCCCTCGCGGCCCCGGCTGCGCCCGTGTCGGACATTCAGACGCCGTCCTGGTCGCGCGGCACCTACACGCCGGTGAGCGGGCATGACCTGAGCGTCACCGTCGCTCTGGGGCCGGTGCTGTGGAACCATGTGGAGCGGGGCGGCGTCGGCCAACTGCTGAACGTCACGGCCTGACCCCCGGCGAGCGGGGAACAGAACAACAGTCCGCACCCGCGGCACTAGACCCGCGTGATCCGCCTTTCACGCAGGCTTCTGTTTCCATCGACCGCCGTCATGTTCCCGTCCTCCGCCTCCTTGCAGCCCCATGCGGCCCTTGCCGCAGCCCGATCCGCGGAGACGACGCCGTTGGCCGGCCCGGCTGACTGCCATCCCCATAGCCACCCACACAGCATCCCCTCTCGCAGCGCCGCTCACGGCGCTGCAGCGCTTCATGAGCATGCCGATTTCTGGAACCGGGTGGCGGATCTGTCGCATCGCCTGCTGCACAGCCCGCAGGACCTCCACACGGTGACGCTCCGGGGGCAGGATCTGGCCTACCTGTCGGCGGCGCTTCAGCAGGCAGACCTGCGGGTGCTGCCCCCGGACCACCACAACATGCTGCGGGACTGGCAGACCACCCTGCAGGGCGTCGCAGCGGATGGTGCCTCCGGCAGGAGTCAGATCGCCGTGGCTGGCCCGCGTCTGCAGGCGTTGTCGGCGCTGCTGCATGACGTGCTGATCAGCAGCAGCCGGCCTCAAGAGGGTCACTGGATGCCCCTGGATCGCCAGGACCGGGAAGCCTTGCAGGCGCTGGGCGACTGGATGTGTGAGGGCGCTTGCAGCCGCAGCAGCGAACGGGGGCCACTCGGGCGTCAACTGATGCAGCAGGCCGCCGGGCAGATCGATGAGTTGCACGTCGGGACTGACCACGCCGCGCCTGACCTTCCGACCGGCGCGGTGCTGCATCCGCTGATCGATTCGAACACCCGGGCTCACGTGACATTGCCGCCGACGGCAAGAACCGACCCGCATCTGGCCCAGGCCTTGAGCGCCTTGCCGCTGCGAACCTGGCGCATGGCGGCGCGGGACACGCTGGCATGGGTGCTGCAGCAACGTCCCTACAACCTTCGAACCCTGGACTTGAGGCCCTGGCGCACGGCGCTGGAGAGTGACGGGCTGCAACTGCTGCAGCGGGCCGCCGACGAACTACCCAACCTGGCCCGGTTGCTGCTGACGGCGCCGCTGCCTGCCGACGCGCTGGGCCAGGCCTGGACCGGCGCGGCCAGCGATGGCGGCTGGCTCTACCTCCGCACGGACCGGCCGGATGGCCTGGCCTTGCTGGACGATGCGGTCCGGCAATGGGACGGTTATATCGTGGCCACCCGCCAACCGCTGCGCCGCAAGGCCAGCGATCCGGACGCGGCGAGCCTGCTGACCTTGGCGGCCCGCCTGGGGCAGATCCAGCCCCGCAGCCGCGTCGTGGGGAATCGGCTGGCAGAGGTGCTGGAGCGGGCCGCCAAAAGCGATGCTGCCCTGCGCCGATATGCGCAGGCGCTTCGCCAGCATCAGGCCCGGTTGACGAATCCTGCCCAGTTGCTGGCGCAGGTTCATGAGCAAGGTCAGGGGACGGGTGCCTCCCGCAGGACCGCCGGCATGGCGCGACTCTCGCCGCCGCTCAAGCTCCTGATGCCAGGCACCGCCAGGAGTTTCTCCGCAGCCCTGGAGTCTGCAGCAACAGGCCCCTCGTCGACCGGTCCCACATCCGAGCGCGAGCTTGCGATGGGAGCTGCCGTGATGGGGGCTGCAGTTCGGGACGCTGATGCGATGGGCGCCGGTGAGAGGAGGGCCACTGGGAGAGGAGCCGCTGGGATCGGCGCCGCTCGGATGGGCGCGGGGTCCGCGGGCCGCCCCACATCGGCCATTGATTCTGCTGCTTCCTCATCGCTGCACTCGCCCGCTGCGCCTGATTGCACACCGCCGGTGGCCACCTCGACGCCGATCCTCTCGCCCATCCAGACGACCGGATCGGACGCGGCACGCCACGAGCCGTGGCGATCCATTCCGTTCAGTGCTGCCACCAGCTTCAGCCCAAGCCCAAGCCCAAGCCCAAGCCCTAGCCTATTTGCCAAGTCTGTTTCTGACCCGATCGCCGCTCTTGTCGCCGACCTTGTCGCCAGGCACTCAGCCCGTGTCCTCGAAGGCCCGAACTCGAGCGGCAGTGTCGAGGACAGCGACACAGACACCTTCGAGGCGGGAGACGAGTCGATGCAAAGCAGCACGCTGGGCAGTTCGGTGTCCGCGCCCAGCATGGTGTGGTCACCCAATGGGAGGACGTGATGAACACCTGGACCCACTCGACACCACTCAGCGGGTTCAAGTCACTCCGCGTTCGTCGAACTCACCATGTACGTCTCATCATTTGCTCGAAGGCTTGACTCCCTGCCCGAAGAGGTCCAGGGCGCCGAGGCGAGCAGCGACGCATCCGCCGGCTTTCATGCCGCATCGACTCCGTTGCCCGACGGCTTCTGGCCTGACATCGCCGTCCTTTCCCAGCGATTGAAGTCTGCGGCGGACCGTGGATCAAAGATCGAGCTCCCGCCGGACGATGTGGCCCGTCTGACACTAGCGCTTTCGCACGCGGACGAGTTGCGCCTGCCTCCCGACGTTCACCCCTTGCTGAGGGCGTGGCTTCAGCGGCTGCCATTCGTGCCATTTGATGCAGCACGCCAAGGTAGTAGCACCCAGAGCACCCAGCCGAACATGGTGGTGCAGAGCCAACGTCTGGTCGGCTTGTCGAAGCTGCTGATGGATGTGCTGGTCACCCACAGTCGTCCCCTGCGCGGTGAGTGGGCGCCGCTGGCGCCGGCGGACGAGCAACATCTGCGCAATCTGGGCCTGTGGATGCAGGACACCCATAACGCGGGGCGTGTCGAACGGTCCCACGTTGGCCGACAGCTGCTGTTTCAAGCCGCCGAACTGATCACTCAGTGCCACTTCGGCAACGACCAACGCCCACCCGTCCTGCCCGACTTCGAGCTGCTGCATGAGTTGACGGCGCCTCGCACTCAGGTGCATGTGACCTTGCCGGGGCCCTTGGACGACGCGGTGGAGCTGGAGTCCGCGTTCACAGCGCTGCCCTTGTGGACCTGGCGGGTGGCGGGCTTCAATACCCTTGAGTGGCTGGTCAATCTGCGTCCGCCCCACCTGCACACCCTGGACCTTGAGACTTTCAGCGGTCCGATGGACGCCGAGGTCCATGAACTGATCCGCCGGGCCTGCACAGAGATTCCCAACCTGGCGTCCCTGAGAATGGCGACTGCTCTTCCGGACACCGTCCTGGGAGAGGAATGGTACGCCTCGCCCCATCAAGGGGGAGTCACCTACGACCGCGCCACGGTGCCTGATGGCCTCGGACTTCTGGATGCCGCTGTGAGAAGCTGGGAGGGACAGGTCCTGAGTACGCGCATGGCCATCAGGGCCAAGGCCAGCCATCCGGATGCGGCCTGTCTCCTGGCCCTCGCCGACGACTTGGGGTTCAAGAAAAGCAGGACTCTGGGGCATCAAGTGCTGACCATGCTGCGGCGTGCCGCTGCCAACGACCAGGACATGCACGATTATGCAGAGGCGGTGCGAGCAGAGAGACTGAAAGGTACCCTATTGGTGGAGTTGATGGCGACTGTCCATCGGAAGATGACGGAGAAGTCCTCCACGGCGGCCGTGCTGACCCGAGCGGACCGTCCCACGGCCCAGCCGCCCGCCCGACCCATGGCTCAGACTGGCGCCGCACGGCCTTCGGTTCAACCGCCCGCCATTCAGCCTGTCATTCAGCCCGCCATTCACCCCATCACGGCCCGCTCCTCAACTCAGACCCCTGCGGTCCGGCCCCGCGATGTACGGTTGACGGTTCCCCGAACCCCGACGTCGAGCACTGCCACCGTCTTCGCCGGAGCGCCAAGCTGGCTGAAGATCCACAGCGATTCGTCCGACAGCGCAAGCGACAGCGATAGCGACAGTCACATCACACTGCTGGGCAGCGACGCCAGCTTTCTGAGCACGCGCTCCGCCAACAGCAACGCCTCGTTTGACAGCAGGCTCTCAGGCCACACCGGCGCTTCGGCCCACAGCGGCGCTTCGGCCACCAGCAAAGGCTCGGTTCACAGCGAGGCCTCCGACCTTAGCAAGGCCTTCGTCAACAGCAAGGCCTCCGCCAACAGCAAGGTCTCGTCCACCACTGAGAAGGCGAGCGTCGTGCAGGTAGCGTTGCCTGCACGCGCAGAGGCCAGGCCGTCCCTGACCCGCCAGGGGGAGACGACGCTGAAGCCGCCTGTGATGCCCAAACCCGTCAAGGCGCCTCAGCCCACACCGCTCCCGGAAGATTTCAAACGGAGTCAGCACGGGCCCGTCGGCGAGTGGGAGCGAGTCACTAGGCTTTAAGCGGCGTGTGATCGATTCAGCGACCGGGCGGACGCATTCGCCCGGTTGTGGTCGCTCATTGAGGAGCGGCGCTGTCAGTCCTGGGAAGGTTCAGACTTCTGGCCAGGCTTCTTGCCAGCCAGCTTGCGTGGATGCGTTTCGGCCTCATCGCTCTCATTGGGCACATCGCTCTCATCGGCCTCACGGATGGTGCCGTCCACGTCGTCCGCATCGAGGGCCTCGTTGTCCTCATTGTCGTTGTCGTCATCACCGTCTTCGTCGACGGCCTCCCAATCCTCTTCCGTCTCTTCGGCCTCGTCAGCCTCCTGGGCCAGCCGCTGTCGCTCCGCATCCCGCGTGCCGCGCTGCGCCAACGCCTTCTGCGCTTCCCGCTCCAGTCGTTTGGCTTCCACCTCTGCCTGCGCCTGTGCCGTCCAGGCCGCGAACTCGTCGGGGGTCTCCAGCGTGATTCGGCCCAACTGACCTTGCCGCAGGTCATACAGCAGCACTTCGGCCGCCTTCTGCATGTTGATGCGCCCGCCGCCCAGCACCGCTCCGCGGCGCTTGCCGATGGCTTCGAGCAATTCGGTCTCGCTCAATGCGTCGTTGGCGGTGATCTGATAGCGCGCCTGCAGCGACTGCGGATAGTGCCGACGCAGATAGGCCAGCAGGTCCAGCGCGACGATTTCTTCCTCAAACGCATTGCGCCCCACCGCGCCGCTGGCGGCCAGGTTGATGCCGGCCTGCGGCACCTCGATCTTGGGCCACAGCATGCCGGGCGTGTCGAACAGGTAGACGTCCTTCTCCAGGACGATCTTCTGCTCGGTCTTGGTGATGCCCGGCTCATCGCCGGTCTTGGCCATGCGTTTGCCGACCAGCGTGTTGATGAGGGTGGACTTGCCGACGTTGGGGATGCCGCACACCAGCACCCGCAGCGGCTTGTTCATTCCGCCGCGGTTCGGGGCCGCAGCCCGGCACTCCTGCGCCAGGGCTCGGGCCAGGCCCGGCATGCCCTGGTGGATGGCAATGGCGCGGGTGTCCGGCTGGGCGCGGTAGTGCGCCAGCCAGGCTTCGGTGCGGGCGGGGTCCGCCAGGTCCTGCTTGTTGAGCAGCTTCAGCGCCGCACGTCCGGCGGTGAGCTGTGCCAGCAGCGGATTGGCGCTGCTGGCGGGCACGCGTGCGTCCAGCAGCTCAATCACCACGTCGATCCCGCTTTTCATGCGCTCACGGATTGCGCCCCGGGTCTTGTGCATGTGCCCGGGAAACCATTGGATAGCCATGGCGCGATTGTCCGCGATCGCGACGCCCCTCCGCCAGGTTCAAGGGGGTGAGGCCGGAAGCGGTCTTGCCCAGACCCCGCAGCCCACAGCGCGCTTTGCGTTGAACAGCTGTTGCAACTCTCCCCCACTGAGCGGTTGATCATCACTTCGCGTTCATCGAATTTGTCATGCAAGTCTCCTTCCTCCCGTCTAGGCTGAGTGCACAGACCGGTGCCACTCAGGACGCACCCGCGGCCTCGCCCGCATCCCAGCCTGGCGCGCCGGCCCCGTTGCCCGATGACCACTGGTCTCAATTCGGCGACCTCACTCAGAGCTTTCAGCGAATGGTGACGAATTGCCAATTCGGTTTGCTGACGCATACAAATGCGCTCTGTCTGCTCAAAACTGTTCAGCATGTGGAGGAGCTGCGTTTGCCTCCCGATCGGCTTGAGCTGCTCCGAGCCTGGCGCGCGAACCTGGGCAACGGACAGGCAAGTATTTGCAGCGACCCCACAGCCATGATGGTCATGAGCAAGGAAGATGTGTGCGGCTTGTCCAACCTGCTGAAGGACATTCAGATCACCCACAGTCAGCGGCTGCACGGGAAGTGGGCCCCATTGGACCCGAGGGATGAGCACAGCACGCGCAAGCTGGGGGAATGGATGCGCGCAGCGCCCCGGGCGGAGTCGCTTCAACGCTGCGACACCGCTCGAAAGTTGCTGAGTCAGCGCGCCGGACTGACGTCTGAGTGCAGCTTCGGCACTGATCATCAATCTCCGACTCTGCCTGATGCGCCCCTGCTGCGTTCGTTGATGCGTGGCACCACGCGGGCCCATGTGACCTTGCCCGGTACATTGGAGCAGGCGCGGGCGCTGGAGTCGTCACTGAGTGCGCTGCCGTTGCGGACCTGGCGTGTTGGGCACCTCGACACCCTCCATTGGTTGCTCAATGCGGGGCCGGCCAATCTCCACACCCTGGACCTCCAACTGCTGCAAGGTCCGATGACCTCCGAGACCCACGCGCTGATCCGCAAGGCCTCTGAATCGGCGCCCAACCTGGCCTCGATCCTGTCATCGGTCGGTCTTCAGTCTGTCGGCCTGGGTGGTGGCTGGACCTCCACACCCCTGGAATTCGGGACCTGCGCCTACAACCGCACAGACCGGCCAGATGGCCTGAAATTGCTGGACGCAGCCGTGCAAAGTTGTGAGGGTGAGACCATGAGCACCCACATGCCGATCCGCCACAAAGCCAGTTATCCGGATGCGGCGTGCCTCTTGGTCCTCGCGAAAGAACTGGGTGGGAGCAAGCGACCGGACGTGGACCTGCAACTACGCACCATGTTGAGCCGCGCCGCCGCCAGCGACCAGGCCATGCACGACTATGCCGAGGCCGTGCGGAGTGAGCAAAAGAAGGGCACGCCGCCGGTGGCGTTGATGGCGGCGGTTCACCAGCAGATGACATCGGCACTCTCCACCGCCGCGGCACTCGCGCGCGCTGAGCCGCGGCAATGGGACTTCACCACCAAGCTGTAAGGGCGGGGGCCGCCCTGTCAGGCTCAATGGTGGTGGTGCATCCCGGCGGCGGTCGTGGCGTCTGAAGCCGCGTTTGACGCTGGCTCACCGGCTGCCTTCGCATCCGACGCCTTGCCGTCCATCGGCTGCACCATGGGCCGCCGCAGCGCAGTGATCGTCAACTGGCCCTGCGGGGCCTCGGCCTGGAACTCCAGCCGGTCACCGGCCTTCATTGACTTGAGCTGCTCCGCGCTCAGCAAGCCCGGTTTGAGGCGGAAGACCATGGTCATCGCGCCCATGTCGAGATGCGGGATGTCGCCGTGGCGGATCGTCAGGCGGCCCTGCGCGACATCCACACGGCGCACTTCGCCAGCGACCCAGGTCTGTGGTGTGGCCGTGGTGGAGTCCGATCCGGCTGTCTGCGCGGCCGGTGCAGGCGCAGGTGCGTGCGTGGTGGCTGGTGAGGCGGCCTGCGCCCACGCGCCGGACACCGGAGCCAGCACGGCCAGGCTGGCCGACAGCAGCAGGGCGGCAGCGCCGCGCGGAAGGCTGTGAGAGGGGATGCCGTTGGAGCAGAAGGTGGCTGTCATAAGGGAGTTCCTGAACAGAAGGGATGGGGACAAGGTGGAAAGCTGAGATGGGTGAAACGGGTGAGACCGCCGAGCCCGACGAGACCCGCCGATGGGGTTCGAGCGTCGGGCTTCAGTGGCCATGATGGCCATGCCCGCCGGGTTTGCGCACTTGCAGCGGTGGATTGCGCGGCGCCGACGCGGGCGATGCCGGCGATCCCTGCTGCGACAGCGGGCCGTTGCCTGCCGAGCCCGCCTGCCCACCGCCTGCTGAGCCCGCCGAGCCCGCCGAGCCCGTCCGCATGCGGCCCGCCGACGCCGCCGGCGGCGCTTCCTCCACCGACACCCGGCGCGCCACCGTCCCGGCCGGCGCACGGAACCAGCCCGGATCGCTGTAATCGCCGGGCTTCTGGTCCGGCCGCACCTTCAGCACGCTGAACATGCCGCCCATCTCCAGCGGACCGTGCGGACCGGTGCCGGTCATCATCGGCGCGGTGTTCTCCGGCAGCGGCATGGCCATCGCGCCCATGTCCGCCATGCCTTTGTCACCCATGGTCATGTAGTCCGGAATGATGCGGTTGATGCGGGCGGCCAGTCCGCTGTGGTCCACCCCGATCAGCGTGTCGACGTTGTGGCCCATGGCATTCATCGTGTGGTGGCTCTTGTGGCAGTGAATGGCCCAGTCGCCGGGTTCATCGGCGATGAACTCGATCTGACGCATCTGTCCCACCGCCACATCGGTGGTCACCTCCGGCCAGCGCGCCGACGGTGGCACCGGCCCGCCGTCGGTGCCGGTCACCTGGAATTCGTGGCCGTGGATGTGGATGGGGTGGTTGGTCATCGTCAGGTTGCCCACCCGGATGCGCACCCGGTCTCCCTGCCGGACATTGAGCGAGTCGATGCCGGGGAAGGCGCGGCTGTTCCAGGTCCAGAGGTTGAAGTCGGTCATCGTCATGATGCGCGGCGTGTAGCTGCCGGGCTCGATGTCGTAGCTCGCCAGCAGAAAGCAGAAATCACGCTGCACCGCGGCGATGTGGGGATGCCGGCCTTTGGGATGGGTGATCCACAGGCCCATCATGCCCATGGCCATCTGCGTCATTTCGTCGGCATGCGGGTGATACATGAAGGTGCCGGGGCGGCGGGCCTCGAACTCGTACACAAAGGTCTCGCCCGGCTTGATGGCGGGTTGCGTCAGCCCGGACACGCCGTCCATGCCGTTGGGCAGTCGCTGGCCATGCCAGTGGACGCTGGTGTGCTCGGGCAGGCGGTTGGTGACGTAGATGCGGACGCGGTCGCCTTCCACCACTTCAATCGTGGGGCCGGGCGACTGGCCGTTGTAGCCCCACAGTCGAGCCGTGCAGTCGGGTGCGATTTCGCGCTCCACCGGCTCGGCCACCAGGTGGAATTCCTTGACCCCGTTGCGGGTGCGCCAGGGCAGGGTCCAGCCATTGAGGGTGACCACAGGTTGGTAGGGGCGGCCGTCCGGCGGCAGCAAGGGGGCGGCGGTGTCGGCGGTCGTGCGGATGACCGGCTCGGGCAGGGCCGCCAGCGCGGCGCGTGCCACACCGGTGGCGCTCACGGCGGCCATGCCGGCAAAAAGATGTCGTCTTGAGATCATGAAGGTTCCTTGCAGCGGGGCGCAGCGAGGCTGCATTCCCCGCCTGAGCATCAGTGGCCGGCGGCGCTGCCGCGCGGACCTGCGGGGGCGGACGATTCTGGAGCGGCGACCTGCCGGGATGAACCGCCACTGTCCAGCGGCCCCAGCAGGGACTGCGACAGATCGGTCTCCGCCAGCCAGTAGTCGCGCTCGGCCATCAGGCTCGCCGCCATTAGGCGTGCCTGCTCGCGGGCGTCCGCGAGCAGATCATTCACGCCCAGCAGCATGCCGTTGTAGCGCAGCAGGGTCTCGTCGGAGATCTGTCGCGCCAAGGGCAGCACTTCCTGGTGGTAGCGCCGGGCGGTGCGCCAGGCCTGATCGGCGCGCAACTGGGCATCGCGCACTTCGGCCTGCGCCTCCAGCGCCACTTGCGCGGTCTGCTCCAGCGACTGCTCATAGGCCTGACGCGCGCGGGACGTGCGTGCCTGGCCCCAGTCGAACAGGTGCAGCTCTAGACTCAGGCTGGGGCCGTGCTGGGTCGGCTCGGTGTTGCTGCGATTGTTCTCATAGCCGAGTTGCAGCACGTTGACCAGGCGCGTCTGGCGGGTCAGGCCCAAAGAGGCGGCCAGTTGGCTGGATTGGCGGCGGGCAGCCTGAACGTCCAGTCGCTGGTCCAGCGCCTGCTGCTCCACGGCGGTGGCATTGCGGCGCGTTTCCGGCAGCGGCGGGAGCTGGTCCGGCAGGCGCAGGGTCGCGCCGGTGGTGGTGTCCAGCCCCAGGGCCCGCAGCAGGGCGGAGCGGTCCCGGGCGGCCTGGAGACGGGTCTGATCGACCCACAGCCGCGCGTCGGCCTGGGCCGCCTGTTCCCGTGCCAGTCGATAGGCGCTGATGTTGCCGGCCTTGTGCATGCGAAGGGCCAGTTCGGCACCGGCCTCGGCGGAGTCCAGCACCGTCTGGGCATGGCGCAACTGAGCCTGGGACGCGACGGCCTGGATCCACGATCGACGGGCGTCGCCCGCGATGGACAGGACCTGCTGCGCGGCCTGCAACTGCTGGCGCGCCAGGGCCTGCTGGGCGGCATCCTGACGAGCGCCGCGACCCAGCAGCGCAGTCAGGTTGAAGGCCAGACCGCGTTCGATCTCAGTCTCTTCGCCGCGCACCAGACGGCCCAGGCTGAGCACGGGATTGGGCCAGAGCAGGGCCTGGACGCGGTCGGCGTCGGCCATGCCGAGGCCGTAGAGCGTGGCCTGCAGGCCGCGGTGATTGAGCAAGGCCAGTTGCACGGCCGCTTGCGGGTCCAGCGGCTGGGTCAGCAGCGACTGGGTGCGCTGCTGGGCGGCCTGGCGGGCTTCCTGGGTCTGTTGCCAGGGCAGGTCGGCCTGCCACTGCTCGCGGGTCAGCGTCTGCAGCGGCGCAACCGCCTGATCCGGCTGCAGGCTGGCGCAGCCGCTGAGCGCCAGCAGCACGGCGGCGGTGAAGATCCCCTTGAGGGCAAGGGGAGGGACATGGGAGGGAGACATGGACGTCCTCGTCAGCAAGGGCGCGCCGTGGGGGCCGCACCAACACAGTCACGGTCGCCCGACGTGGGGCGGCGCGTGTCGAGTTCAGGCGAGGCGGTGCTTGGGCGGTCGGTCCGGCGTTTGCGGCTGGCGTTCCAGCAACGCAACTGGGGACACCGCAGGAGGCGGGTCGGCCAGCGGTGCGGCGGCGACGGTCAGCGGCGTGGCCAGCAGCGCGACGCCGATGCAGCATTGGGCGCAGAAGCTGCAGCCGTGATGGGTGTCCGCGGTGGGGGCGGGCTCGGTGATTGCTTCGTGGCAGGCGCTGGCGGGGTCTGCGTGCGAGAGGGGGGAAGCCTGCGCAGCAGGTACAGCGGAGACAGCGTGGGCGCCGTGATGGTTCCGGTGGGCCGCGTCAGTGGCCTGCGCAGGGAGCGCTGCTCGGTCCATGGACGGCTGCATGTGCGGCAGCGAGGTCGCGCCCTCAAGCCCCATCGCATGGTGGCCCTCCACCGCCATGCTCATCTGCATTGTCACGGCCAACACACCCTGCAGCGGCAGGCACAGCGCCATCAGGGCGAGCACCACCCAGCGGCTCCAGGAGAGCCGGCGCGAGGTGGAGTTCAAGGGCGGTCGCATGACGACATGAGTGTAGACCACCGCGCGTCAAAGACGCCGTGCAAAGATCTGCGCGATTCGACGCGACCTTGGATTCAGAAAGGTCGGGGAGCCGAGTCAACGTCGCGGAATCGCAGAAGGAAGCGGGCCAGGGGCTTGTGCTTCATGTCCCCCGACCGCTTCGCGGTCTCCTCCTGATACTTCCGCACAAGCCCCTGGCCCGCTTCCTTCCGGACCGAGGACGGCCAGGAAGTCCTGGCGCCGCACGGGGGCACAGTCCTTAGAGGGAGGCTTCATCCAAAAAAAAGAGCCGGTGCATGTACCGGCTCTTTCTGTGCTCAGTCTTCGTTCTTGAAGACCAGCTTCACTTCATGCGTCTGCTTTTCGCCGCTGGGCTCGAAGCGCCAGTCCATCAAGGCGCGGGTCACGGCCTTGTCGAAGACCTTGCGAGGTTCCGCTTCCAGGATTTCCACGCCGGAGACCTTGCCGTCCGGGTCGATCAGCATCTTGGCGCGAACCGAGCCGGTGCTGATCGACTGACGCGCCGCCTCGGCCGGAAACTCCGGCGGCACCTTCTTGATGATCTTGGGCGTGGCGTGGGCACCAGCGGCCAGCAGCAGCGCGGCCGTCAGGCCGACCAGACCGCGGGACAGGGACTTGGGTGTCAGGAATGTGCTCATCAGGGACCTCGTACGTCTTGGAGCTAAGTCAAAAGGGGCCGATAGGCCCGTTGTTCGATGGGAGTGGGATCACGCGCGGAAGAAGCCCACCGCATCCACCAGACGGGCCGAGCTGTCGCGCAGCGAGTCCGTCGAGCGGGACAGGGCCTCCACCAGCGTGGTGTTCTGCTGTGTGGTGCGGTCCAGTTCGTTCATGGCGTTGTTCACCACGCCCACACCAGCGGCCTGTTCCTGGGCCGAGTGCGAGATCTCCTCGATCAGCTGACCCATGTTGTTGACCTCGTCCACCACCGAGCGGATGGTGGCGCCCGCGTTGTTCACCAGGGCCGTGCCGTTCTCGACCTTGACGGACGATTCCTGGATCAGCACCTTGATCTCCTTGGCGGCTTGCGCGCTGCGCGAGGCCAAGGCCCGCACTTCGGAGGCCACCACCGCAAAGCCCTTGCCGTGCTCGCCAGCCCGTGCGGCTTCCACGGCCGCATTCAGCGCCAGGATGTTGGTCTGGAAGGCGATGCCGTCGATCACGCCGATGATGTCGCCGATCTTGCGCGAGCTGGCGCTGATCTCTTCCATCGTCGAGACCACCTGGCTCACCACGTTGCCGCCGGCCGAGGCCGACTGGCGCGCCTTGGAGGCAATGGTGGACGCCTTGCGGGTCAGTTCGCTGGCGCCGTTCAGGTTGGAGGCGATCTGCTCCACCGACGACGCTGTGTTCTGCAGGCTGGCCGCCGAGCGAGCGGTGCGGTCCGACAGGTCCACGTTGTTGCCGGCGATCTCGTTGGAGTTCTGGGCCACTTCGGTGGCGGCGGCGCTCACGCTGGCCACCACGCCGGAGAGGGCCTGCTGCATGTCGCGCATGGCGTGCAGCATCTGTGCCAGTTCGTCGCTGCCGTTGACCTCAATGTTCTGCGACAGGTCGCCCGAGCTGATGGCCTGCGCAGCATCCTTGGCCTTGCGGGCCGGCACCACGATGGAGCGGGCAATCGTCAGGCCCCCCACACCGCCGATCAGCACGGCCACCACCACCAGCGCACCCGTCACCAGAATCGACTGATTGGCCAGCTTGGCGCCGGATTCCGCCAGTGAGCGGGCATTGGCGAACTGCAGGTCCACCAGGCCCTTGATGTTCTCCTGATACGCCTGCTGGGCCGGACGCACGTCGGTGATCAGGCTTTCGCGGGCTTCGTCTGGGCTGCCGTCCTGCTGGATCTTCAGGAACTTCGAGACGGCGGCAGCGAACTTGGCCTGGTTGTCATGCACATGACCGACCAGTTCCTTGTCCTTGGGATCGGCCACCTTGCTTTCCAGGTCGGCCAGTTGCTTTTCGCTGTCGGCCACTGCGTCGGCGATAGCGGCCTTCTGCTTCTTAATCTGGCGCGCTTCGTCCAGCAGCAGCAGGTCACGCGCAGCACGGGCGATCACATTCACATTGCCTTCCAGCGCATTGGCTGCGGCAATCTTCACCAGGCTTGAATTGGCGGTTTGGTCCAGGTCGTGGGAGAGGCGGCTGGAGTTGTGGGCCCCGTAGGCACCAATCACGATCAGCAGCAGGATGAGCAGGGCGTAGCTCAGCGTCAGGCGTTGCCCGATCCGCAGGCGGGACAGAAACGACATCGATTCCCTCGCATGGAATAAGTTCTGGAAGTCCGGTGAAGCCGCTTGGAGACAGCTGTTGTTGACACCTGGCACGTCGACTTCGGCCAGATCATCGGTGGGCTTGAACGCAGCGCAGCATGGCGCTTCGGGAGGGCCGTGAATTCTGACGCGTCACTTGCAACTGATTGAAAAAAGGGTGTCCAACCCTCACGGGTTGACCCTAATAGGGTTGCCACCGGTTCGATGCGAAAGACCGACAGATGGCGGGAAATGCGGGCGGTAGTCGCACGAGGCGTCGAGCGCGGTCACGCTCAATCGCCCCTTCAACGGACCCTTGAGCCTCCGCCCCCGCAGCGTTCTGCCGCATTCATTGGCGGCACTCGTCCACCGCAGGGGTCCGCTTCAGGCGGTCGAGGTGTCGTCGGACTGGCCGATTGGAGTGGTCGGGCTCGCGTGCCGTTGCCGCTGCCCAAAGATGGCCGAGCCCACCCGCACCATGGTGGACCCCTCCAGGATGGCGGCCTCCAGATCACCGCTCATGCCCATGCTCAGCGTGTCCAGGGCCAGGCCTTGCGCCTGCAGCTGCTGTAGCAATTGCGCCAGCGCATGGTGGGGCTGCCGCTGCGAGTCCAGCGAGTCGCCCGGCTCCGGGATGGCCATCAGCCCGCGCAGGCGCACGCGGGGCAACGCAGCAACGGCCCGCGCCACGTCCGGCACTTCGTCCGGCGTCAGACCGCTTTTGGTCGCCTCGCCGCTGATGTTGACCTGCAAGCACAGTTGCAGCGGCGGCAGATGGGCCGGCCGCTGGTCGGACAGCCGCTGCGCGATCTTGAGCCGGTCCACGCTGTGCACCCAGTCGAACTGCTCGGCCACCGGCCGCGTCTTGTTGCTCTGCAGCGGGCCGATCATGTGCCACTCGATCTGCGAGCGCAGATCGTCCAGCACGGCGATCTTGTCCAGGCCTTCCTGGACGTAGTTTTCGCCGAAGCGTGTTTCCCCCGCCAGGAAGGCGGCTCGCACATCTTCGGCCGGGAAAGTTTTTGTTACCACCAGCAGCGTGACGCTGTGCACAGGTCGCGACGCCTGCTCACAAGCAAGCGCCATGCGGGCCCGCAGCTGTTGTATGTTCTCGGGGATCGTCGCCATAATCGACCAGGCTATTGCTCATTCCATGGACATCACTCAACTGCTGGCATTCTCGGTCAAGAACAAGGCTTCTGACCTCCACCTCTCGGCCGGACTGCCGCCCATGATCCGGGTGCATGGAGATGTGCGCCGCATCAATGTCGAGCCGCTCGAGCACCGTCAGGTGCACGACATGGTGTACGACATCATGAGCGATGCGCAGCGCAAGGCCTATGAAGAGACGCTGGAATGCGACTTCTCCTTCGAGATCCAGGGCCTGGCGCGTTTCCGCGTCAACGCGTTCAACCAGAACCGCGGCGCCGGTGCGGTCTTCCGGACCATTCCGTCCAAGATCCTGACGCTGGAGAACCTCAACGCGCCCAAGGTGTTTGCCGAACTGGCGCTCAAGCCACGCGGCATGGTGCTGGTGACCGGCCCCACGGGTTCGGGCAAGAGCACGACGCTGGCCGGCATGGTCAACCACCTCAACGAAAACGAATACGGCCACATCCTCACGATTGAGGATCCGATCGAATTCGTGCATGAATCCAAGAAGTGCCTGGTCAACCAGCGGGAAGTCGGCCCGCAGACCATGAGCTTCTCCAACGCCCTGCGCTCAGCGCTGCGCGAAGACCCGGACGCGATTCTGGTCGGCGAAATGCGGGACCTGGAAACCATCCGCCTGGCCCTGACCGCCGCCGAAACCGGCCACTTGGTGTTTGGCACGCTGCACACCTCGTCCGCCGCCAAGACGGTGGACCGGATCGTGGACGTGTTCCCCGCCGCGGAAAAGGACATGGTGCGCGCCATGCTGTCCGAATCCCTGGTGGCGGTCATCTCGCAGACCCTGTGCAAGACCAAGGACGGCAGCGGCCGGGTCGCGGCCCACGAGATCATGCTGGGCACCTCGGCCATCCGCAACCTGATCCGCGAGAACAAGGTGGCGCAGATGTATTCGTCCATCCAGACCGGCAACAGCCTGGGCATGCAGACGCTGGACCAGAACCTGACGGAACTGGTGCGCCGCAACGTCATCGCCCCGGCCGAGGCCCGGGCCAAGGCCAAGTTCCCCGAGAACTTCCCCGGCTGATCCAAGCGCCCGGTCCTACCCTTCGTTACCGTTGCAGCAGGCCGCGCGTGAAGAACGCGCGCTGCTGCGCGGAAAATGGTCGGGCTCGATAGACCGGAAGGCCTCAGGCGCCTATCCTTACTGACTTATCTCGCTTCGGCCAGGGGCCGACAGGACCGCTTTTATGGAACGCGACCAGGCTACCAAGTTCATCAACGACCTGCTGCGCCTGATGGTGTCGCGCAAGGGCTCCGACCTGTTCCTGACCGCCGAGTTCCCGCCCGCGATCAAGGTGGACGGCAAGGTGACCAAGGTGTCCCCGCAGCCGTTGACGGCCCAGCACACGCTGCAACTGGCCCGTTCCATCATGAACGACAAGCAGGCGGCCGACTTCGAACGGACCAAGGAATGCAACTTCGCCATTGCCCCGCAGGGCATCGGCCGCTTCCGGGTGAATGCCTACATCCAGCAGGGCGCCGTCGCGCTGGTGCTGCGGACCATTCCGGCCACGCTGCCCACCATCGAATCCCTGGAGCTGCCCCACATCCTCAAGGAAGTGGTGCAGACCAAGCGCGGTCTGGTCATCCTGGTCGGTGCCACCGGCTCGGGCAAGAGCACCTCGCTGGCCGCGATGATCGACCATCGCAACGAAACCACCTACGGTCACATCATCACGATTGAAGACCCGGTGGAATTCGTGCACCCGCACAAGAACTGCATCATCAGTCAGCGCGAAGTGGGCCTGGACACCGAGGGCTGGGAATCGGCGCTGAAGAACACGCTGCGCCAGGCGCCCGACGTCATCCTGATGGGTGAAATCCGGGACCGCGAAACCATGGAACATGCGGTGGCCTTCGCAGAAACCGGCCACCTGTGCATGGCCACGCTGCACGCCAACAGTGCCAACCAGGCGCTGGACCGGATCATCAACTTCTTCCCCGAAGAGCGCCGCGCCCAGCTGCTGATGGACTTGTCGCTGAACCTCAAGGCCATCGTGTCGCAGCGTCTGCTGCCACGCCAGGAGGGCAAGGGCCGGGTGGCCGCGGTGGAAATCCTGCTCAACACGCCGCTGATCTCCGACCTGATCTTCAAGGGCGAAGTGGGCGAGATCAAGGAAATCATGAAGCGCTCACGCGAGCTCGGCATGCAGACCTTCGACCAGGCGCTGTTCGACCTGTACGAGTGGGGCCGCGTGACCTACGAAGACGCCCTGCGCAATGCCGACTCGGTGAACGACCTGCGTCTGCAGATCAAGCTCAACAGCGAGCGCGCCCGCAGCGGCGACCTGTCTTCCGGCACGGAGCATCTGTCGATCGTCTGAGGATCGGATGATCGTGTGACGATGGGCGAGCGCTGCTGACCCGCGAGCCTGCCAGGTTGCGCCCCAACCGGGGACGCAATCAGGGACACAATCGGGGATCCCTTCTTCAGTTCAGGACGGACCCCTTCCATGAGCAGCATCGGTCAGCGCAGTTACACCTCCACGCCTTCCCACCGCGTCGCCTTCCTCGGGCTGGGCGTCATGGGCTTCCCCATGGCCGGCCATCTGGCCAAGGCGGGGCAGCAGGTCACCGTCTACAACCGTTCCCCCGCCAAGGCCCAGGCCTGGGTCGCCGAATTCGGCGGCGCCAGTGCCCCCACCCCGCGCGAAGCCGCTCGGGATGCGGATGTGGTCTTCGCCTGCGTCGGCAATGACGCCGACCTGCGCTCGGTGGTGCTGGGCGAGAACGGCGCCTTTGCCGGCATGAAGCCCGGCACGATCTTTGTGGACCACACCACCGCGTCGGCGGAAGTGGCCCGGGAGCTGCATGCACAGGCGCTGGCGCAGGGCCTGCAGTTTGTGGATGCGCCGGTCTCCGGCGGCCAGGCCGGTGCGGTCAATGGCGCCCTGACCATCATGTGCGGCGGCGATGCCCAGCCCTTCGACACCATCCAGCCGCTGGCCCTGCACATGGGCAAAGCCGTCACCCGCGTGGGAGACGCCGGGGCCGGTCAACTGGCGAAGATGGTCAACCAGATCTGTATTGCCGGCATCGTGCAGGGTCTGTCCGAGGCCATCGCCTTCGGTCAGCGCAGCGGCCTGCCGATGGAGCTGGTGTTGGACGTCATCGGCAAGGGGGCTGCCCAGAGCTGGCAGATGGACAACCGCGGCAAGACCATGGTGGCCGACAAGTTCGACTTCGGCTTCGCGGTGGACTGGATGCGCAAGGACCTGGGGCTGGTGCTGGATGAAGCCCGTCGCAACGGTGCGCGCCTGCCGCTGACGGCCCTGGTGGACCAGTTCTATGCCGACGTGCAGCAGATGGGCGGCGGCCGGATGGACACCTCCAGCCTGATCAAGCGGCTGAAGTGAGCCGCGGACGTCAACGGCTGAAGTGAGCCGCTGAAGCAGCCCGGACCGAGGCCCGCGACAAGCTGACCACAGGCCGAGCCCAAGCCGGCCATAAGCCGGCCACAGGCCGGCCCTGCGCCCGGCCCAGTCAAGCCCCAGCCGGATTACTGCTTCGGCGCCGACGGACGCAGGTTAGCCAGTTCCGCCTCGCTGATGATTTCCATCGCGCGGACCACCTTCTTCACACCGTTCACACCGCGGGCGATGTCGGTGGCGCGGCTGGCTTCCCGCTCGGTCACGCGGCCCATGATGTAGACGTTGCCGCGCTCCACCACGAGGTAGAAGGCATTGGAGACCAGGTCCTTGGCGTCGACCAGGCTGGCCTTGACCTTGGTGTTGATGGCCACGTCATTGGCCCGGCTCGACAGCGAGCTGAGCATGCCCACACCCACTTCGTTGAGCACCGTGCCGACGTTTTCCACTCCGCGCGCGATGGCCTCGACGGCGGCGCGGTCCTCGTCATTGCGGGTCTCGCCGGTCAGCAGCACCATGCGGTTGTAGCTGTTGACATTGATGTGGACCCGGTCGCCGAGCTGTTCGCGGATGCGGTTGGCGGTCTTGAGCTCAATGCCCTGGTCTTCCAGCTGGGTGCCGGAGGTGCGGCGGTCGGTCACGACCAGTGCACTGCCTGCGGCGCCGGCCAGCACCAGCGGCACGCAGGCGGTCTGAAGCAGGCTGGCGGCAAGGGCGCCAGCCAGAATCAGGGCGCGGGTTTTGGTGATCATTCGGGGTCCTTGGGGAGAAAAACGGGAGGGAAGAGTCGGCGGTCGCTTATTCAGCTGCCCCCAGCAACTGCACGTCGATGGCGTCCGCCAGGCAATGCGACAGCAAGCGGTGTGCCTCCGCCACGCGCGCGAAGCGACTGTGAGGCACGCGCAGCTGCACGTCTGTATCCAGAAGCGTCGAACGCCAGTCGTCGTCCTGGGTGCCGCTCAGGGCGATGACACTCATCTCCTGGGAATGGGCCACCTGCAGCAGCGCACCGGCGGCACCGCTGCCCTGGCATTCGAACAGCAGCAGCAGGTCGCCCGGATGACCCAGGGTCTGGATCTGGCGCATCAGGGCGGATGCCGGGTCCGGGTAGCCCTGCGCCTGCGCATCCAGTGACATCACCGCGAGACCGGGACGCTCCTGCTCGAAGCGGCCAGCCAGCAGCGCGGCTGCGTAGGACGCGTCCGAAGCCGACAGGCCCAGACCCGCGCACCAGACGCGACCGCCGGCGGTGAGGGCATCCACCATCATCTGTGCCGCCACGGCCAGGGGCCGTGCGAGGTTCTCGGCGACCTGATAGAGCAGGTCCGCGCTTTCGAAGAATTGTTGTTGTATGCGTTGTTCCAACATGACCCTGATGATAACGGGGCCCCGCTCACCAGCCGCTCGCGTCGAAGGCGGCCGGTAACCATTCGATGTGGTCTCCGTCGATGGCCACCACATCGAATCGGCAGGGCGGTGCCGTTCTCAGCCGAGACAGGTAGTGAGAGGCTGCGTAGACGAGCCGCCGCTGCTTGCTGCGGGTCACGCTGGCCGCCGCCCCGCCGTGAGCCCGTGCCTTGCGGGTGCGCACTTCGACGAAGACCAGGGTGCCGTCCGGTGTGCGCATGACGAGGTCGATCTCGCCCCCTCGACCCGTCGGGCCGCGCGCCACTCGATAATTGCGCGCTTCCAGCCGCAGATCGCGGCGCAACAGAAATTCCAGGGCGCGGGTTTCGGCATCGTCGCCCATCGCCTTGGTGGAGAGCTTCTTGAACATCCCGTCATCTCCTGCGGCATCCCTGGCCACCCAGATGAGCGAAGCCGCTGCCGCTGCCGCCGGCCAGCAGCAATATCCGGCGGGAACGCTCTACCTCGTCGCGACCCCGATCGGCAACCTGTCCGACATCACGCTGCGTGCCATTCATCTGCTGTCCCTGGTGGATGCGGTCGCCTGCGAGGACACCCGCGTGAGTGCGCAACTGCTGCGCTGGCTGGGCCTGCACAAGCCGCTGGTGGCCCTGCATCAGCACAATGAGCAGTCTGCCGCCCAGGGCCTGATCGAGCGGCTGCGCGGCGGTGAGCGCATTGCCTACGTGAGTGATGCCGGCACGCCGGCCGTGTCGGACCCCGGCGCGGTGCTGGTGGCTGCGGCCCGTCAGGCCGGCATCCGGGTGCTGCCACTGCCGGGCGCCAGCAGCACCGTGACCGCCGTCAGCGTGGCCGGGGACACCCTGGCCCAGGGCTTCCGGTTCGCCGGCTTCCTGCCCACCAAGGCGGCCGAGCGGCGGACGGTGGCCACCACCCTGGTGGGCCAGCCACACAGCCTGGTGCTGTTCGAGGCGCCGCATCGCATCCGGGAGCTGCTGCAATTGCTGGCCGAGCTCGCGCCCGAGCAAAGCCTGACCGTGTGCCGCGAACTCACCAAGCAGTTCGAAACCGTGCACACCGCCCGCTGCGCCGACCTGCCGGCCTGGATGGACGCGGATGCCCAGCGCGAGCGCGGGGAGTTCGTGCTGGTGCTGCATGCCGCACCGGCGCAGGACGACGCGGGCGAGCTTCCCGCCGATGCCCTGCGCCAGTTGCGGGTGCTGATGCGAGAGCTGCCGCTCAAGCAGGCGGTGAGCCTGGCGGCCGAACTGAGCGGATCACCGCGCAACGCCCTGTATCAGCAGGCACTGGCCTGGAAAGCCGAGGCGGACGGCGCCTGAAGCGCGCAGGCCCCCTCATGGCGGTCGCCCTCCGACCAAAAGGGGCGCCAAAAGGGGCGATGCGCCGCCCGCCCTGGCTGCCTACAATCAGCCCATGATTTCGCGCGAACCCACCCTGGCTCGTCTGGTCACTGCCCGTGCCCAGTTGTTGGAACCCTTCGGCCTGACCGATGCCTCGCTGTCCCAGGCGCTGCGCCTGATCACCGAGCATCGTGTTGACGACGCCGATCTTTACTTCCAGACCACCCGTGCCGAAGGCTGGAGTCTGGAAGAAGGCATCGTCAAGAGCGGCAGCTTCTCCATTGACCAGGGCGTGGGCGTGCGCGCCGTGGCGGGCGAGAAAACCGCTTTCGCCTATTCCGACGACATCTCCGAAGCCGCCCTGCTGGATGCCGCCCGCACCGTGCGCGCCATTGCCAGCGCCGGCCAAAGCAAGCGGGTGAAGGTGCCGACCGAGCCGGTCGTGGCCGCCAGCCGCGCGCTCTACGGCGACGCCGACCCCATCGCCAGCCTGGACAGCACCGAGAAGGTCGCCCTGCTGGAGCGCACCGAGCGCCTGGCACGCGCCAAAGACCCGCGCATTGCGCAGGTCATGGCGGGCCTGGCCGCTGAACATGAAGTCGTGCTGATCGCGCGTGCCGACGGCACCCTCGCGGCGGACGTGCGCCCGCTGGTGCGCCTGTCGGTCACCGTCATCGCGGAAAGCAACGGGCGTCGCGAAGTGGGCTCCGGCGGCGGCGGTGGTCGTTTCGGCCTGGCCTATTTCACCGACGAGATGATCGCCTCCTATGTCGACCAGGCCGTCACCGCCGCGCTGACCAATCTCGAATCCCGTCCTGCCCCCGCCGGCGAAATGACGGTCGTGCTCGGCCCGGGCTGGCCCGGCGTGCTGCTGCATGAGGCCGTGGGTCACGGCCTGGAAGGTGACTTCAACCGCAAGGGCTCCAGCACCTTCGCCGGCCGCATCGGTCAGCGGGTGGCCGCAAAGGGCGTCACCGTGCTGGACGACGGCACGCTGCCCGACCGTCGCGGGTCGCTCAATGTGGACGACGAGGGCTGTGCCTCGCAGCGCAATGTGCTGATCGAGGACGGCATCCTCAAGGGCTACATCCAGGACGCCATGAATGCGCGCCTGATGAAGGTGGCCCCCACCGGCAACGGCCGTCGCGAAAGCTACGCCCATCTGCCCATGCCCCGCATGACCAACACCTACATGCTGGGCGGCGACAAGACCCCCGAAGAAATCATCGCCAGCATCGACAAGGGCCTGTACGCCACCAACTTCGGCGGCGGTCAGGTGGATATCACATCCGGCAAGTTCGTGTTCTCTGCCAGCGAAGCCTGGTGGGTGGAAAAGGGCAAGCTGCTCTATCCGGTCAAGGGCGCCACGCTGATCGGCAACGGCCCGGATGCGATGAACCGCGTCTCGATGATCGGCAACGACATGAAGCTGGACACCGGCGTGGGCGTCTGTGGCAAGGAAGGCCAGAGCGTTCCTGTGGGCGTCGGGCAGCCGACTCTGCGGATCGACGGCATCACGGTTGGCGGCACCGCCTGAGCGGCCTGTCGGCCCCTCGTCCAGGTAATCCGCCCCCCCAAGCCATCTCGGCTTTTATCTCGGCCTTCACCCCAGCGAGCCGTGGTGCGCCAGTCACACCGGCCGCTGCCAAGCGTCTTCAAGGGCCTTGACGGGTCCTGAGGCTCCAGGGCAATATCAGTCCCATGCGTTTCGTCGGCAAGTTTTATTTTGCTTTCTTTTGGTTCTCGCACCGCCCCGGCGGAGGAGAGGCGAACGCATAAGCAAACGCCAAGAATCCTCAAAAAACCGCCGGGTCTCACCACCCGGCGGTTTTTTTTCGCCCGCACGCTCCCGCCGACACGACATCCCCGATCCCTCAACCAGGAACCCTGACCCATGAATGCCAAGTCCCATCACCCTTACGGAAGCGCTCAGGAGGCGGAGCGCTGGTATTCGCCGCAGGACAAAACAAGCCAAACCGACGACGAACGCATTCTGGACATCACTCCCTTGCCGCCTCCCGAGCACCTCATCCGTTTCTTCCCCATCCGCGGCACCGCCATGGAGCAACTGGTGGTGGGCACCCGGCAGCGCATCCGTCGCATCATGGGCGGCCAGGACGACCGGCTGCTGGTGATCATCGGCCCGTGCTCCATCCATGACCCCGCCGCCGCGCTGGAATATGCCCGCCGCCTGGTGGGCCAGCGCGACCGCTATGCCGACACGCTGGAGATCGTGATGCGGGTCTACTTCGAGAAGCCGCGCACCACCGTTGGCTGGAAGGGCCTGATCAACGACCCCTACCTGGACGAGAGCTACCGCATCGATGAAGGCCTGCGCATTGCCCGCCAACTGCTGCTGGACATCAACCGCCTGGGCATGCCGGCCGGCTCTGAGTTCCTGGACGTGATCTCGCCCCAGTACATCGGCGACCTGATCTCCTGGGGCGCCATCGGCGCGCGCACCACCGAAAGCCAGGTGCATCGCGAGCTGGCCTCCGGTCTGTCCGCCCCGATCGGCTTCAAGAACGGCACGGACGGCAATATCAAGATTGCCACTGACGCCATCCAGGCCGCCGCACGGCCCCACCACTTCCTGTCGGTCCACAAGAACGGGCAGGTGGCGATTGTGGAGACCGGCGGCAATCCGGACTGCCATGTGATTCTGCGCGGCGGCAAGACCCCGAATTACGACGCCCAGAGCGTCGGGGTAGCCTGCGCCGACCTGGCGGCTGCGCAATTGCCCACCCGCCTGATGGTGGACTGTTCCCATGCCAACAGCAGCAAGAAGCATGAGCGGCAGCTGGATGTGGCCCGGGACATCGCCGGACAGATCCGCGAAGGCAGCCACCAGATCTTCGGTGTGATGGTGGAGAGCCACCTGCAGGGCGGCGCGCAGAAGTTCAGCCCGGGCAAGGACGACCCGTCCCAGCTGGAATACGGCAAGAGCATCACCGACGCCTGCCTGGCCTGGGACGACTCACTGGAAGTGCTGGAGGTGCTGAGCCAGGCGGTGGCAGCGGCCCGGCAGCGCTGAGGAGGCGGGCGCGGCAGCCGGCCCTGGCGGCCGGTCCCCCCGCCGAGGGCTGCCGCTCTCCCTGGGGACACGTCCCTCATCCCCCTCTTGAAATTGCCGAACCCCGCCCAAGATGGGGAGCCATCCGGGTGGGCCTTGTCGTTCTGGCCCCCCGATCGACGACGACCCACAATCCTGCATGGCAATTCCACAAAAGATGGACAAGCAAACTCACTCCTTCCAAGCCGAGGTCAAGCAGATCCTGCATCTGGTGACCCACTCGCTCTACTCCAACAAGGAAATCTTCCTGCGGGAGCTGGTGAGCAATGCCTCCGACGCCTGCGACAAGCTGCGTTTTGAGGCGCTGGACAACAATGCCCTGTTCGAGGACCAGCCCAATCTGGAAATCCGGGTGTCGTTTGACGCCGCGGCGCGGACCGTCACCATCAGCGACAACGGCATCGGCCTGTCGGCGGAAGAGGCCATTGCGCATCTGGGCACCATCGCCAAGAGCGGCACCCGCGAATTCATGGCCCGGCTGGAAGGCGACCAGAAGAAGGATGCCAACCTGATCGGCCAGTTCGGTGTGGGCTTTTATTCCGGCTTCATCGTGGCCGACCGCATCACCGTCGAATCCCGCCGCGCCGGTCTGCCGGCCGAGCAGGGCGTGCGCTGGACCTCCGAGGGCACGGGCGACTTCGAGGTCGAAACGATCACCAAGCCGGTCCGCGGTACCGACGTCATCCTGCACCTGCGTGAAGGCGAGGACGAGTTCCTCAAGACCTGGCGTCTGAAGTCGGTCATCAGCAAGTACTCCGACCACATCTCCCTGCCGATTCTGATGCGCAAGGAAGAGTGGGACGCCGACAAGGCCGAGCAGGTGCTGAAGGACGAGTGGGAGCCGGTCAACAAGGCCTCGGCGCTCTGGACCCGCAGCAAGAGCGACATCACCCAGGACGAGTACGACAGCTTCTACAAGCAGATCAGCTACGACACCGAGCCGCCGCTGGCCTTCACCCACAACCGGGTGGAAGGTCGCAGCGAATACACCCAGCTGCTCTACATCCCGGCCAAGGCGCCGTTTGACCTGTGGAACCGCGACAAGCGCGGCGGCGTGAAGCTCTATGTGAAGCGTGTCTTCATCATGGACGACGCCGAAGCCCTGATGCCGGTCTACCTGCGCTTCGTCAAGGGCGTGATCGATTCGGCCGACCTGCCGCTGAACGTCAGCCGTGAGCTGCTGCAGGAAAGCCGTGATGTGAAGGCCATCCGCGAAGGCTCGACCAAGCGGGTGCTGTCCATGCTGGAAGCCCTGGCCGGCAGCGAGGACGTGTCCGAGAAGGACAAGTACGCCCGCTTCTGGAAGGACTTCGGCCAAGTGCTCAAGGAAGGGGTGGGGGAAGACCATGCCAACCAGGAGCGACTGGTCAAGCTGCTGCGTTTTGCGTCTACCCATGCCGATGAAGGCGTGAGCTTCCAGGACTACGTCAGCCGCATGAAGGAAGGCCAGGAGTCCATCTACTACATCACCGCCGACAGCCTGGCCGCGGCCAAGAACAGCCCGCAGCTGGAAGTCTTCCGCAAGAAGGGCATCGAGGTGCTGCTGCTGGTGGACCGTGTGGACGAGTGGATGCTCTCCCACCTGTTTGAATTCGAAGGCAAGTCGCTGCAGTCGGTGGCAAAGGGGTCGGTGGACCTGGGCCAGCTGCAGGACGAGGAAGAGAAGAAAAAGGCCGAAGAAGCCGCTGAAGCCTTCAAGCCGATGCTGGAAAAGCTCAAGGCGGCGCTGGACGGCAAGGCCAAGGATGTGCGGGTGACCACCCGTCTGGTGGACTCACCGGCCTGCATCGTGGTGGAAGAGGGCGACATCAGCGGTCACCTGGCGCGCATGCTGAAGCAGGCCGGTCAGACGGCACCGGTGTCGCAGCCCACGCTGGAAGTGAACCCGGACCATGCGCTGGTGCGCAAGCTCGGCGACATCAGCCAGCAGGACGGTCACGAGGAGCGCTTCAAGGATCTGGCCCTGGTGCTGTTCGACCAGGCCCTGCTGGCCGAGGGCGGCTCGCTGGAAGATCCGTCGGCCTATGTGAAGCGCGTCAACGCTTTGCTGCTGGCCTGATCGCCGGACTCAGTCCCAGGTCGGCAGACCGGAGGCCTTGTCGGCCTCCGTCTGCATGACGTCCAGCTGGTCCCGCAGCTTGACGACCTGATCGCTCCAGTAATTGGGCGTGCCGAACCAGGGGAAGGCCAGCGGAAACGCCGGGTCTTCCCAGCGCCGCGCCAGCCAGGCGCTGTGATGGATCATGCGCTGCGTGCGCAAGGCTTCAATCAGCCGCAGTTCGCGCCAGTCGAATTCACGCACGCTCTCGTACCCGTCGAGCAGCGCATCCAGTTGGCGGCGGGCCGCTTCCGGTTCCCCGGACAGCATCATCCACAAGTCCTGCACCGCAGGGCCCTGCATCGCATCGTCCAGGTCCACGAAGTGAGGGCCACGGTCCGGCGTCCACAGGAGGTTGCCGGGATGGCAGTCCCCGTGCAGGCGCAGGCTGCGCAGCTGAGGCTGCTGGTCGAAGGCCGCCTGGATGGCGGTGATGCAGCGCTCGGCGGCGTCATGCCATTGCGGGGCGACGTCCGGCGCCAGGATGTCGTGGGCCTTCAACCAGTCGCGGGCCTCCCGCGCCGGTTGAGCGCTATTCCACGAGACGCGGTGTTCAAACGGCTGGCGCTGCCCCACCTCATGAAGCCGGGCCAGGAAACGCCCGATCCAGCGCAGCACTTCCGGATCTTCCAGTTCCGGTGCCCGGCCACCTTGCCGCGGTGAGACCGCGAAGCGGTCGCCCAGGACATGGGCCAGGGTGGTGGATTGGCCGTCCACCTCCAGCATCATCGGTGCCACCACCGGCACTTCCGCCTCCACCAGCTCGCGGGCGAACTGATGCTCTTCCAGAATTTGGGCATCGCTCCAGCGGCCTGAGCGGTAGAACTTGGCCACCACCGCGCTGCCGTCCTCCAGATAGGCCTGCAGCACGCGGTTTTCGTAGGAATTGAGCTGCAACAGCCGGCCGTCCGGACGCAGACCGGCATGCTCCAGCGCGTCCAGCATGCGTTCCGGGGTGAGGTGGCCGAAACCGGCCGGGGATGAGGTCATCAGCAAAACAAAACGGCGCTTTCGCGCCGTCGGTCCGGTGGGCAGAAGCTGCTAGCTTAGCGCCGCAGGTGACGCGGCGCGTCGACCACCACACCGGCAATGTCGTGATCCGTGTCGTCGCTGAACTGGGAATCGAGCGGGGACATGGATGAATCGCCCCCGGTGGCGCCGCGCGGGCGGTAGCCCCGCACACGCGGCTCCGCAGAAGTCTGGACGCTGTCCGGGCCGCCGCCCAGTCCGTCCATGCGGCTGTCCGGCGCGAAGAAGGAATCACTGAAGACCGACGAATCGTTCCACAAGGTGTTGCGGCCGGGCACGCGGCGCTGCGCCGATGCATGGGCCGAGCCTGCTGCGCCCACCCCGCTTGGCGCCGTCGTCTGCGCACGCGCGGCGCTGCGCGGCTGCAGCGGTTGCGGCGCCCGGGAGGACTGGTTGCTGAAGGGCACCAGCAGCTGCAACTCGGACACCGTGGGCATGGTGTCCACCGTCGTGCGCAGGTAGCGGATGCGGCAGGCAGCCAGGACCTCTTGTTTGATCTGCAGGCTGCGCGCGCTGCCGGAGCGCTGCGTATCCAGGTCGACAGCGGCCAGCACCCGGCCATTGGGGCTGCAGATCGCGAAATTCACGCTGATGCCGCCCAGCAGGTCATACCAATAGCGCACGTCCTTGGCCTCGGTGGGCTGGCAAAAACGCACCAGCGGCAGCTTGGCCATCAGCACGTGATGGGGCAGGGCTTCGCGCAGCAGGCGGAACACCCGGCGTTCGTCGGCGCTGAACACCGGTCGAGCGGCCAGCGACCATTCGGTGGGCAAGGGCTTGCGGCGTTGAGGGCGGCGCAGCAGCAGGGTTGCGGCCAGACCGAGTCCGGCAGCGCCACCCAGACCGGCAACCACCCACAGCAATGTGTTGAGCATGTCCCGAAACGTTTGTAAAAGGGCCCGATGGGCACAGCGCCCGTCGTGTGACGGATCGCACAGCTTGAATCGTGCCCGGATCGGCGCGAATGTAGCCGAAAGTCGTTACAAGATGCGTCTGGAATGCCCCCCCTGGATCGGGTGGACCAGTGGCGGAAGTGGTAGGAACCGGCCGCGCAGGACAGTTACTGCTTGGCCGACTTGCCGCTGTTCTTGCCCAGCTTGGTCTTCACCTCGGCCACGCCGTCGATGAAGGCGTTGAAGTTGCGCAGGTGGCGCTTGAGCTGGAAATCCGCCTCGGCCATGTGCCGTTCGATGGCTTCGTCCACATGGGAGGACACGGAATCTGGCGGCAGGCGCAGCCAGGCCTCGGACTCGCTGCCGTCCCGCTCCACCTTGGCCCCGGCTTTGCGGGCGATGGCCAGCATGGGGCCGTTTTCGCTCAGAGCGTGGATGAACAGGGTGTCGATACCGCGGTTGCGGGCGTGCAGGGCGGCGCGTTCAAAGAGCCGACGGCCATAGCCGCGGCCCCGGGCGGTGCTCTGCACCGAGACACCGAATTCCGCCATGGCCGCTCGGCCCTTGATCTGGGGCGTCGGTTCGTAGGCCAGGTGGGCGACGGCGATCAACTGCAGCTTTCGGTTGAAGATGCCGAGCACTTCATCCCGAGAGAAATTGAGGGTGTCCACGTACTTCTGGATCTGCTCGTCCCGCGCGGCATAACCGAAGCGCAGATAGCGGTCTCGCTCGGGCAGCGACAGCAGGTGCTGGGCAATCCGCTTGCGGTGGCGCCTGCCCAGGGCACGGATGGGCACCCAGTCGGTCCATCGGTGCCAGAAGGGAAGGTGGGCGGTCCAGGGTTTGCTGCGGGTGGGTGTCGGCGTGGCCGTGGGCGCTGGTCGAGCCGCTGGGATGATGGAGCCAGTGGCGGATCCTGTTGCTGCCCCTGTTGCTGCTCCTGTACCGGATGCTGCACCGGATGCTCCACCGGATGCGCGAGCAGGCCCGTGATCAGTCCCTTCCTGGGGCGCTGGGTCGGGGGAGGGCAGTGGGGCGGCAGTCATGGTGGCTCAGTAGTAACCCGGATGGTAGCCAAAGTGCGGATCTCGCCAAGGGAATTCTGGGGCTAGATGCGTCATCCGTGACGATTCCCCGATCAACGGCACCTGCCCCCCGGCGATTGGACGCGCCGCTGCGCCCGCGCATTTGGCTTTTGCCCAAGTTCTGCTAGACTCGCGGGCTTTCCCCGGTTTCATGGCAGCCGTGGGGCACTTTCGTGAGAGGTCGCAAACTCATAAGCGGCACCGAACTGAAGTGGGGCATTGGCCCAGCGTGCGGACTGAATGGACCGAAGGGTCCACACAGTGAATGGACCGAAGGGTCCCACAGGTCTGCTGATTTGCCAGATTTTGAAAGACTCTCATGAAGACCTTCAGCGCCAAGCCGGCCGAAGTGAAGCACGAGTGGTTTGTGATTGACGCCACCGACAAGGTGCTCGGACGTGTTGCCAGCGAAGTGGCACTCCGTTTGCGCGGCAAGCACAAGGCCATCTACACGCCTCACGTGGATACCGGCGATTTCATCGTCATCATCAACGCAGACAAGCTGCGCGTGACCGGCAACAAGGCCAATGACAAGGTGTACTACCGTCATACCGGCTACCCGGGCGGCATCCGCGCCACGAAGTTCAAGGACATGCAAGCCAAGTTCCCGGGCCGCGCCCTGGAAAAGGCTGTCAAGGGCATGCTGCCCAAGGGTCCTCTGGGCTACGCGATGATCAAGAAGCTGAAGGTGTACGCGGGCGACACGCATCCGCACACCGCCCAGCAGCCCCAAGTGCTGGAAATCTAAGGAGCGGTGATGATCGGAAACTGGAACTACGGTACCGGCCGTCGCAAGTCGTCGGTGGCTCGCGTCTTCATCAAGAAGGGCACGGGTCAAATCATCGTCAATGGCCGCTCGATCGAGCAGTACTTTGGCCGTCAGACCTCCATCATGATTGCTCGTCAAGCCCTGCTGCTGACGAACAACGGTGAAGCGTTCGACATCAAGGTCAATGTGCACGGTGGTGGCGAATCCGGCCAGGCCGGTGCAGTGCGCCTGGGTATCACCCGCGCCCTGATCGACTACGACGCAGCCCTGAAGCCCGAACTGAGCCGCGCCGGCTTCGTGACGCGTGACGCGCGTGAAGTCGAACGTAAGAAGGTCGGTCTGCACGGTGCCCGTCGCCGGAAGCAGTTCAGCAAGCGCTGATCGAACTTCCTGGAACGCTGGGTTCAGTCCTGGTGTTCCATCCAACAAAGGCCGCTTTTCAGCGGCCTTTGTTTTTGGCGCTGCTCTTTTGCGCAGCTGGTTGGCACTGCATTAGGCGTTACTTGCCAGCGCGACTTTCCGGCGCGACTTTCCGGCGCAACTTTGCGGCACCGCTTTGCGGCGCGTGTTTTCGCTGGTGCTTTCTTGGCGTGTGGCTGCTGCCGCATTGCCAGAAGGGCTTTGGCCACACGCAACGCCGCCGGGCAGCCTGCTTTGACATAATGCCTCCCATTACCCGGACATCTCCACTCAGGATCCAGCATGAGCACTGCAGTTCTCGAAACCTCCGCCGATCTGACCGCTGACGGCATGCCCGCCCCGCTGGTCTTCACCGACGCCGCGGCCGAGAAGGTGCGTGAGCTGGTGCTGGAAGAGGGCAACCCCGATCTGAAGCTGCGCGTGTTTGTGCAGGGCGGTGGCTGCTCCGGCTTCCAGTACGGTTTCACCTTCGACGAAGCGGTGAACGACGACGACACGCAGATGAACAAGAACGACGTCACCCTGCTGATCGACGCGATGAGCCTGCAATACCTGATGGGCGCAGAGATCGACTACAAGGAAGACCTGCAGGGCGCTCAGTTCGTCATAAAGAACCCGAACGCCACGACCACCTGCGGTTGCGGGTCGAGCTTCTCGGTCTGATCCTGGTCAGTGACCGTCGCCGCGTTGAGGCGAACGGTGCACGTCTGAAACCGCCTCCGGGCGGTTTCGTTGTTTCTGGCGTTTGGTGATTGGATCTGGCCCAGGCTCGGCGTTGACGCCTGCTGGTTCATGCCCACCCATCAAGCCGGCGTATAACTCCCCAACACCCGCGGCCCACTGGCCCCGGTGACGGCCGGCAGATTGCCGCTGAGGTGTCGGACCCAGCGCATGGCCAACCAGGCGAAGGCTGCGCCTTCCACCTGCATCGGCGGCAGCCCCGCCACTGCGCTGCTGCACACCCGCAAGGTCGGCAGCAGCGATTCAAGCCGCTGCATCAGCTGCCCATTGAAGGCCCCGCCCCCGCAGACCATCAGCGCCTGCCATCGCCCGGGTGCAAACCGGGCCAGGCTGTCCGCCACGCAGCGGGCGCTCAATTCCAGCAGAGTCGCCTGCACATCCACCGGCTGCGCGCCTGGATGCAACGCGAGCCGGTGATCCAGCCATTGAAGATGGAACAGATCCCGGCCCGTGCTGCGAGGCGGCGCCTGATGGAAGAAGGGCTCTGCCAGCAGGTCCCGCAGCAGCTCGGGCAGCACCTGGCCTTGGGCAGCCCACTGCCCATCTGCGTCATAGTCGGCGCCCTGATGGCGCTGGATCCAGCCATCCATCAGGCAGTTGCCCGGACCGCAGTCAAATCCGCCGCTGTCCCCATGCGCCCAGAGCAGGCTGACATTGCTGATGCCGCCGACATTGAGCACGGCCACATCGGCATCCTCGCGGCCGAACACGGCGCGATGGAAGGCGGGCACCAGCGGTGCGCCCTGGCCGCCGGCGGCCAGGTCCCGGCTGCGGAAGTCATGCACGACGCTGATGCCGGTCAGCTCCGCCAGCAGCGGTGCATTGAGGAGTTGCAGGGTGAAGCCGGTGCCGTCGAATTCGCCCGGCCGGTGACGCACCGTCTGACCGTGAGCCCCCAAGGCGCGGATCTGCAAGGGGGAGAGACCCTGCGCCAGCAGCAGCGCCTGCACCACCTGGGCATACGCGCGAGACACGGCGTTGGCCGCCAGGGCGGCGCGTTGCAGTTCGTTGTCGCCCGCCTCATTCAGGGCCAGCAGCTCAGCGCGCAGGGCCGGGCTGAAGGCTTGGTGATGGTGGTTGAGGGCCTGAACGCGTCCGTCGCTCTCGGCTTGCAGAAGCACGGCGTCCACCCCATCCAGGGAGGTGCCGGACATCAGACCGATGAAGCGCTCTTGCGTCATGCTGAAAGACTCACCTGGAAGTGTCAGCGGTTCGGGCCCCAACTGCATCAGTGACGTGGTGCAGAGGCGTCGGGCTGGTAGCGCGCATCGCGGCGCAGTGTCCCGGTGCTCGCCGGAACGCTGCGCCTCAGTGCTTCAAGCGCCGACTTATTCGCCCACCACGCCGTCACCCAGCGTGGCCGCCGCCTGCAACTGGGTCTTGGCAGCCGCCAGTTGAGACTGGAAGGCGGCGCGGGCCGAGGCTGGCAGCGGCACCGATTCGGCGGCCTTGGCGATCACGCGCGGATCCTGCTGCTGACCATTGACCCGGAATTCAAAGTGCAGGTGAGGGCCGGTGGCCCAGCCGGTCGCGCCGACAGCACCGATCTTCTGACCCTGCTCCACACGCTCGCCGCGCTTGACGTCAATGCGGCTCAGGTGGCCGTAGACCGTCATCCGGTCGCCGTTGTGCTTGATCTGGATGACGTTGCCAAAACCGTTCTGCCAGCCGGCAAACGCCACCGTGCCGTCACCGACCGTGCGCACCGCCGTGCCGGTGGGCGCGCCGTAGTCAATGCCCTGGTGCTGACGCCAGGTCTTGAGAATCGGGTGGAAGCGCATCGCGAACCCGGAGGTCACGCGGGAGAATTCCATCGGGCTGGCCAGGAAGGACTTGCGCTTGCTTTCGCCGTCAAAACCGTAATAGCTGCCCTTGCCGCTGGCGCTGTCCTTGAACCAGACGGATTGATAGCTCTTGCCGTTGTTGACGAATTCCGAAGCCAGCAGGCGGCCGGCGCGGCCGTCCCAGTTGATCGGCTCGCCGTCAGCGGTCAGGACTTCATAGACCAGCGAAAACCGGTCGCCCTTGCGCAGTTCGCGGTGGAAGTCGATGTCGCCGGAGAACATGTCCGCCAGCTGGGACGCGATGGCGTCCGGAATGTTGGCTTCGTCGGTGGCGGCGAACAGCGAGCTGCGGATGGTGCCGCTGCCCAGACGGATCTGGCTTTCCAGCGGGGCGGTTTCCCACTTGGAGACGAAATGGTCACCTTCGCGAACGATGCTCAGGCGGGTGAAGAAACGGTCCTGCTGCTCGGTCTTCTCGGCCGGAAAACGGGCAATGAGGCTCTGCACCTGGCCGCTGGCCGTGGCCACGACCTGCACACGCTTGCCCACGCGGCCTTGCAGCAGGCGCTTGGCGTTCGGGTCGTTGCGCAGGAAGAGGGCGGCGGCCGGGTCGAAGGCGCCCATGCGCTTGAGCAGGGTGTCAGCCGTGTCGGAGGCGCGGGTGACATCCGTGCGGGACAGGCCCGGATCAAAGGCGGCCAGCGCGGCCAGTTGCTCGTCCAGCGACTGGGGGGCGATGGCTTCGGTGATTTCGTGCTGCTGCAGGTCAGCGGCATCCGGAGCCAGCGGGGCGATACCGAACGCGGTGACTGCAAAGCCTCCCAGCACCCCGACCACCGTGCCGGTCAGTGCCCGCGGATGACGCGCCACAAAACCTTGCACGTGACCTTCCACGCCAGCCAGCGAGCGCTGCACGCGCTTCCATTCCTCAGACCAATTCATCACGCGCGAGACATCCTGGAGACGGTGGGTGACGGAATCCGCAGTCACACCCTGGCCAGCGACGGACGCAAGCGACGGACGTGCACGGTCGATACAGCGAAGAGCCGGCCGACCGCAAAGTTCTGTGACCTAGAATCGGCTGCTTTTGCGGAGAATCAGTCGGTAATTGCTACCGATTGGGCCCTGCAAAACTGCGGCAAGTATAGCGGCGGGTGGTCTCGCGGCATGCTAGAAAACCCGCTAAATCAAGACTTTATGTAAGCCCCGTGCGGGGGATGCAGCCCTATGTCCGAAGCCCGAACCCAGCCCGACAGTCCTTCCAGTAAACCGGAATTTCCGATCACCGACCGGGTGAAGCAGGCGCTGGCGCAATCGCTGCGCGGCTGCGAGGAACTGCTGCCCGAGGCCGAGTGGGTGAAAAAGCTGGCCCGCTCGGAAGCCACTGGCGTGCCGCTGCGCATCAAACTGGGTCTGGACCCGACCGCGCCGGACATCCACATCGGCCACACGGTGGTGCTCAACAAGATGCGCCAGCTGCAGGACCTGGGGCATCAGGTGATCTTCCTGATCGGCGACTTCACCTCCATGATTGGCGACCCGTCCGGCCGCAACGCCACCCGTCCGCCGCTCACGCCCGAGCAGATCAAGCACAACGCCGAGACCTACTACAAGCAGGCCAGCCTGGTGCTGGACCCGGCCCGCACCGAGATCCGCTACAACAGCGAATGGAGCGACCCGCTGGGTGCGCGCGGCATGATCCAGCTGGCCGCCAAATACACGGTGGCCCGCATGATGGAGCGGGACGACTTCACCAAGCGTTATGCCGCCGGCACCCCGATCTCGGTGCATGAATTCCTCTACCCGCTGATGCAGGGTTACGACTCGGTGGCGCTGAAGTCCGACCTGGAACTCGGCGGCACCGACCAGAAATTCAACCTGCTGATGGGTCGCCACCTGCAGGCCGAATACGGTCAGGAGCCGCAGTGCATCCTGACCATGCCGCTGCTGGAAGGTCTGGACGGTGTGGACAAGATGTCCAAGTCCAAGAACAACTATGTGGGCATCACCGAGCCGGCCAACAGCATGTTTGCCAAGATCCTGTCCATCAGCGATGTGCAGATGTGGAAGTGGTATGACCTGCTGAGCTTCCGCAGCCTGGACGAGATTGCCGCGCTCAAGCGCGACATCGAAGCCGGCCGCAATCCCAAGGAAGTCAAGGTGCTGCTGGCCAAGGAAATCACGGCGCGTTTCCACAGCGCGCAGGCGGCTGAAGAAGCCGAGGCGGACTTCAACAATCGCGCCAAGGGCGGCATTCCGGACGACATTCCGGAGGTCACGCTCAGCGGGGCCCCGATGGGCATCGGTGCGCTGCTCAAGGCGGCGGGGCTGGTGCCGTCCACCTCCGAGGCCAACCGGATGATTGAGCAGAGCGGCGTCAAGATCGACGGCGACACGGTCACCGATCGCGCGCTGAAGGTCGCGGCTGGCCAGATGGTGGTGCAGGTGGGTCGTCGCAAGTTTGCCCGCGTCACCCTGACCTGACCCCACCCGCTGACCCCACGCCCCACTGCGACTTCCGGCCGCCCGCTTGATGGCGGCCTGACATCGCGATACACATCCCTTTCCGGATCGGCCTGAACAAGGCACGTTTCCTGCCGTCTGGGGGCTCAACGGAAAGGGATACGTTTATGGATGTGGCATCGCTGAAGCTGGGACTGGTGGGCAATTGCGCGGTCAGTGCCCTCATCGACGATCAGGCCCGTGTGGTCTGGGCCTGCGCGCCGCGCTTTGATGGCGACCCGATGTTCCATGCGCTCATCGACTCGCCGGAGGGCGTAGGGCCGGACGGCACCTTCCAGGTGGTGCTGCAGGACTTCTCCCACAGCGAGCAGTCCTACGACCATGGCACGGCGGTGCTCCGCACCCGCCTCTACGACACCCACGGCAATGCGATTGAAGTCACCGACTTCATGCCGCGTTTCTTCCTGCACGACCGACCCTTCCGGCCGATGATGCTGGTGCGGCGCATCCGTCCGCTGGAGGGGCGGCCGCAGATCCGGGTGGTGCTGCGCCCGGTGGTGGACTGGGGCAAGTCGCGCCCGGTGCGAACCCGCGGCAGCAATCACATCCGCTTTGTCGGCCCGCGATTCGTGGTGCGGCTCACCTCCAACGCGCCGCTGACCTACATCCTGGACGAGACCTCCTTCTCGCTGGACCAGCCGATGAGCTTCATCTTCGGCCCGGACGAGACCCTGGACCGCGGTGTGGAAGACGCCGCCCGCATGCTGGAGGAGCAGACCATCCATTACTGGCGGGACTGGACCCGCCGCCTGGCCATTCCGCTGGAATGGCAGGACGCCGTCATCCGTGCGGCCATCACGCTGAAGATGTGTCTGTACGAGGAGACCGGCGCCATCGTCGCCGCCATGACCACCAGCGTGCCGGAGGCCCCAGGTACCCAGCGCAACTGGGACTACCGTTACTGCTGGCTGCGGGATGCGTTCTTCGTGGTGCGGGCCCTCAACAGCCTGTCCGAGACCGGCACGATGGAGGACTACCTGCGCTGGTTGCGCAATGTGGTGGCGCAGTCGAGGGACGGTCATGTGCAGCCGCTCTACGGCATCGGCCTGGAGCATCGGCTCACCGAGCAGACGGTGGACCATCTGCGCGGCTACCGGGGCAATGGTCCGGTTCGGGCCGGCAACCAGGCGTATGAGCATTTCCAGCATGACGTCTACGGCAACATCGTGCTCGGGTCGGCGCAGTCCTTCTTCGACCACCGCCTGCACCAGCGCGCCGGGCTGAATGAATTCGCCCTGCTCGAGCGGATCGGCGAGCAGGCCTATGCCATCCACGACAAGCCCGATGCCGGCATGTGGGAGCTGCGCACCCGCTCTCGGGTCCACACCTCCTCCGTGCTGATGAACTGGGCCGCCTGCGACCGGCTGGCCAAGATCGCCACCGTGCTGGGCGAGCCGCGCCGTGCGCAGCTGTGGCGCGAGCGGGCCGAGATCATCCGCAACAAGATCCTGCAGAACGCCTGGAGCGATCACCGCAAGGCCTTTGTGGAGAGCTTCGGCGGCAAGGACCTGGATGCCAGTGTGCTGCTGATGGCCGAGGTCGGCTTCATCGATCCGAAGGACCCGCGCTTCGTGAGTACCGTGGATGCCATGGAGGCCTCGCTCTGCGATGGCCCTCACATGCGTCGTTATGAAGCGCCTGACGACTTCGGCCGCCCGGAGACCGCCTTCAACATCTGCGCCTTCTGGCGGATCGATGCGCTGGCCCGCATCGGCCGGACCGAAGAGGCCCGGGAGATCTTCGAAGCGCTGCTGGCTTCGCGCAACCACCTGGGGCTGCTGTCCGAGGACACGCATCCCGTCACCGGCGAGTTGTGGGGCAACTTCCCGCAGACCTATTCGATGGTGGGCATCATCAACGGTGCGATGCGGCTGTCCAAGCCGTGGGATTCGCAGATCTGAGGCGCAGCGCGGGGTGCGCCGTCAGTGCGGTCAGCGCGGGCGCACCGACACCGGCAGCGCCGCCGGCGCCGTGCCGCGCGGCTTGCGCATCAGCCAGGTGGTGATGGGCTTTTCCAGCAGGAAGTAGCAGGCCACGCCCACACCGACGCCGCCCGCGGTGAGCATCAGCGCCAGCAAGTCGGCGCTGAGCACCCACTGGTGACGGCGCGCGGCCCGATCGGCATAGGGCAGCAGCTGATAGATGACCAGCACATGCACCAGATAGATGGAGTAGGAGGCGTTGCCCAGCATCACCACCCATCGCGGCCAACTGATCTGGCCTTCCAGTCGCAGCACGCCGACAAACAGCAGCGCCGCCGCCACGCCGAAGCTGACCGCACGCCATGCCGTGGGCATCAGTCCCAGGTGTGCAAACACTCCGAACAGCAGCAGGCCCGCCGCGAGCATCAGCGCGGACCCGGCCGGACTGCGGCCGCGCCAGGGCACGAAGCTGGCAATGGCGGCACCGAAGAGAAATTCCAGCGTGATGGGATCGGCCAGGAAGCCATGCCAGGCGGTGGCGTCGGGCAGCAGCAGCCCGACGCCGAAGACAGCCGCCAGGATCACGCACAGTGCCGGGAACAGATGCTCCCTCGCCACCAGAATGGCGGCGGCAAAGCACAGGTAGAACAGGGCCTCGTAACTCAAGGTCCAGCCCACGCCAACGATGGGCTGGATGAGATGGTGCTCGTTGAAGGACGGCAGCAGCAGCAGTCCCCCCAGGCGCTCGGTCGACAGATTGAAGCCGCGCTCCCCGGTGGCCCACCACTGCATCAGGGCGGGCTTGAGCGCGAACAGGGTCACCAGCACATACATCGGCCAGACCCGCAGCACCCGCTGCTGCAGGAAGTGAGACACCGGCCGGCGCCCCTGCACATAGCTGCCCGAGATGTAGACCATCAGGAAGCCGCTGAGGATGAAGAACACATCCACACCGCCGGCGCCCGCTTCGATCAGCCAGGCGGGCAGCAGCGAGGGTGACAGCGGCATGTCCGCCGGTGCATTCACGGTGGCGGCGCGCAGGGCATGGTGCAGGACCACCGCCACGGCGGCAAAGGCCCGCAAGGCCTGCAGGCCGATGATCTCGCGGTCTTGGGTGGGACGCATGGATGAACAACTCCGATGGATTCAGGCAACGCAGCACGGGCGTCAACCACAGCAGCGCGGGGCCTGGTCACGCTAGACCGCCCAGGGAAGCCCAGGGCTGGCGCCATGCACGGGTCAAGCCGCGGCCGCTTGATGCTAGGGAGCCGCTGACGGCGGGGAGGTCAGCAACTGCGTCCAACGGTGAAGGGTGTTTCCAGCCGCGCGCCTGCGCAGCGCCGGGGCAATCGGGATGCCGCACAGGGAATCGGGCCGTCCCCTGAAAGTGCCGGCCCCCGTGCTCGCGGGCTTGAGAGGCCCAAAAAAAAGCGCCCTCGAAAGGGCGCTTGGCGTGGCAGCGATCGAGTGCGACCGGAGGGTCATCAGCCGATGCTGCGCAACTGTTTCAAGCCTTCACGACATCGGGCCTCGCATCAGCATGTTTCGATCAGCGCGTGGCGATCAGCGGGTGTGTCGATCGGTCGTCCGCTGCGCCTCACGGCTGAACCGGGCGCGGATACGGCCCCGGCTTGGGCGTCACCACCGGCGCTTCCTGAATCCGCTGATTCAGCCAGGCCAGGGCCGCATCCAACTGCGCATCCTGACCATTGGCCGTGGCGCGCGGCGGGTTGTCGACGCGGATGTCCGGCGTCACGCCCTTGCCTTCGACGATGAAGCTGCCGTCGACCAGCATCTGCCCGGTCTCGGCCGCCCGCATCATGCCCTTGTCCACCAGCCAATTGCCGTCGGACAGCCAGACACCGGCCCCGGAGGTGGTCATGCCGATGACCGGCCCCAGGCCCAGGCGCTTGAAGCCTTCGGTGAAGGTCTCTCCATCCGAATAGGTCTCTTCATTGGCCAGCACCACCACATGCCCGCGGAAGGTCTGCTGCATGTTGGGAGAGGGCTTGGCGCCCTCCGGCGAGCGCGGCTGCCAGAAGGCCCAGGCGCGGCGTGAGAGCTTCTCCAGGATGAAGCTGTCGATGTTGCCGCCGTTGTTGTGACGCACGTCGATGATCAGCCCATCGCGGTCGCTCTGGGCGTAGAACTCGCGGGCGAAGTCGGCGATGTCGTCGGGGCCCATGGCCCGAAGATGCACATAGCCGATGCGGCCCTGGCTGACGTGGTCCACGCGGCGGGCCTTGCCGTAACGCCAGTCGTCGATGCGCAGCCGGGCTTCGCGGCGCTGGTCCACCGGCGTCACCACCACGCTGCGACTGCGCCCGCCGGGCTCGCGCAGCTGCAGCAGCACCTGCTTGCCGGCCTGGCCGCGCAGGCCTTCGGTCGGGTCGGGCAGGGCGGTCGCGTCGCGGCCGTTGATGGCGGTGATGACCGAGCCCACCGGGATGTTCAAGCCGGGCGCGGCGAGCGGTCCGGCCTCGGACGGCAGCTCCGGATCGCCGCTGTAGATGCGCTGGATCTTCCATCCCAGCGGATCCCGCACCAGCAGCGCCCCCAGGCCTGCCCAGCCCGGTTCACCGCCAGACTGCCGCACATCGCCGGGTCGCACCGAGCTGTGCAGCAGGCTGATCTCGCCCACCATCTGCGCCATCACTTCGTTGAGTTCGCCGCGTTCGGTCACACGCTCGACCAGCGGCGCATATTTGCTGCGCATGGCGCGCCAGTCGACGCCGTGCATGCCCTTGTCGTAGACATAGTCCCGTTGCATGCGCCAGCCGTCGGCAAACATCTGGCGCCACTCGGCCCGTGGGTCCACCTGGATCTGCCAGTCGCTCCACAGCACGCGGGACTTGTCGAGCTCCGCGGGCAGCTTGGCGCCGGCATCCACGATCAGGATGTCGGCCGCGGCCCCGGGAGGCGCGGACTTCACCACCATCAGCTTGCGCCCGTCGGCGCTGAGGTCGAAGGACTGGACCTGCTCGCTGACCGTCTCGGCCTTTTGCTCCTGCGGGCCGATGGGCAATTGCCGCAGCGTCTTGCCTTCCAGCAGATACAGCCGCTTGGCGTCCACCCGCAGGTCGTCGAAGTTGCCGGCGGCCAGCGGAACTTCGTAGAGCCGCTCGGCCAGGCCGTTCAGCACCACGGCGGGACGGGCCTTTGGCGCGCTGGTGCTCTTGGCAGCGCCGTCTGCCGACGGTGGGCTGCGATCGGCAGCCTTCGGGCCGGTGCTGTTGCCCGCGCCGGTGTCGGTCTTGCCGTCTGCCTTGCCGCTGCCTGTGCCTTGCGGCTGGCTGCCCTTTTCGTCCTTGGTGTCCTTGGCGTCCGCACTCGCCGGCTGCAGCTCGGTCGGCGCTGCAAACGGGAAGCGCAGACCCGGCTGAAGCGCCAGCGCGTAGACCTTCCAGCCGCGATCAAACTGCGGCCCCATGTTGCGGTCGCCCCAGGGCGCGCCGTTGGCGCTGACCACGAAGCTGCGGCGCGACAGGAAGTACAGCCACTGCCCATCAGGGCTGAAGGCCGGCGCCGCCGCGGCATACCGGTCGCTGCTGAGCTGCACCACCCGTTGCTCAGCGACGCTGTAGAGCATCAACTGGGCACGGTAGACATTCGAGGTGTTGCGCACGTAGGCCAGCACCTGGCCGTCCGGCGACCAGCGCATCTGGGACACGCCGTCTCCGGTGCGGTCCTGATCGATCTGCCGGGTGGCCGCAGCCGGATCCTTGGCCCGAAGGTCGGTCAGGAAGAGCCGGCCTTCCTTGTCCTCATGGGCCAGCCAGCGTCCGTCCGGTGAGGGCAGCAACTGCTGGCGCATGGCGCTGGCGTCCCGCGTGATCGGCTCGGGCTGACCGGTGCCATTGGCCGGCAGGCGCCAGATCTCGGTCTCGCCGCTGAAGTCACAGACGGAGAAGACCGAGCGGCTGTCCGCGCTGAAGCGCGCGTCGCGGCAGCGGCCGGCATCCTGCAGGGTGGCCGGGTAGGCCAGCTCGGCGCGGCGCAGCGGCCCCACACCCTGCGTGGCCAGACGCCCGCGGCTGGTCAGCACCACCCGCTCGCCGTCGGGAGACAGCGCCACGTGGGTGAGGAAGTCCTGCGGCTTGGCAATCCAGCGACGGCGCATCTGGTTATGGTCGCTGGTCAGGGTGAAGGAGAGCTTCACGCTGTCCGGGGCCGATGCCGCGCTTCCGGTGCTGTCCAGATCCAGGCGATACAGGTCCGCGCCCAGCGCATACACCACCTGCCGCCCGCTGAGGCTGGCATGCCGGATGTCCCAGCCGCGATGGTGCGTGTGCTGGCGCAGGTCCGTCCCGTCGGCCGCCACCGACCAGAGGTTGTAGGTGCCGTCACGGTCGGACAGGAAGGCGATGCGGTCACGGCCTTGCGCATCGCGGTAGGGCATGGGGCGGCGGTCATTGCTGCCCTCGGCCACCAGCGGGCGGGCTTCGGCCTGACTGTTCAGGTCCATCACCCACAGCCGGGCGATGGCACCGCCGCGGTACTGGCGGGCGTTGTCGCCGCGCAGTCCGTTGCGGGTGAAATACAGCCAGCGTCCGTCGTCGCTGACCGCACCATCGGCGGCCTGGCCGACCGGCAGCGCGCGACGCTCACCGGTGTCGATGTTGACCAGATGGAGCTGCGTGCCGGCTTCGCCGCGTTCGGTGGCGCCGGTGTAGAGCACCTCGTTGCGGGCGGTGATGCCCCAGACGCGCACCGCGCCCGTGTCCCAGCTCAGCCGGCGGGGCACGCCGCCGGTGGCCGGCATCACATACACATCACCCACGCCGCCGTCGTACTGGCCCACGAAGGCCAGCCAGCGGCCGTCGGGCGAGAGGGCGGGCGAGCTTTCGCTGCCCAGGTGGGTGGTGAGACGCTGAGCCGGGCCGCCTTGCGGGCGGGCGGTCCACAGATCGCCTTCCGACACGAAGATCAGCCGGTCGCCTTGCAGCGCGGGCTGTCGGTAGAAGCCCTGGGCCGCAGCAAGCTCAGCGGCGCCTGCGGCCGCCACCGCTGGCGTTGACCACGCGCTGCCCGCTCCGATGAGGAAGCTGCCGCCGCAGGCGGCCACCAGGGCCAGAGCGATCAGCGAGGCACGCGGCGGGCGGCCTTTTGGAGCTGCAGATGCCGAAGCACGGGAACCCGCAGGACCTGCGGAGCCGAGGACGTCCGCGGAGGACGTGGGGGCAGAAGTTGGGCGCATGGCCCTATTCTGCGCAAGCTTGAGGGCTCAGTGATTCGTCACACCCGTGGTCACGTGGCCGGAAGGCACATGCACCACGGCGCTTTCGATATGGCCGGCCTGGTCGTCGAAGAAGAAGTCCGGCTCGAATTCCCTGAGGAATTCCCCCTTGGCGAGACCGCCCAGGAACATGGCCTCGTCCACCTCCACCTGCCAGTCCATCAGTGTGCGGATGGCGCGCTCATGCGCCGGCGCGCTGCGGGCGGTGACCAGGGCGGTGCGGATGCGCATCGGGCCCAGCGGCTGGTTTTGCAGCCGCTGCAGTTCATGCAGCACCTGCTTGAACGGACCCGCTGGCAGCGGTGTGAGCTTGCGCTCGCGTTCATGGGCCTGAAAGGCATCCAGGCCGTCGCGCTGGAACACCTGCTCGGCCTCGTCGGAGAACAGCACCGCATCGCCGTCGAAGGCAATGCGCAGCTCCTCAGGATAGGCCACCGACGCCCGGGCCGACTGCGGAAACACCCGCGCCGCCGCCACACCGGCCGCCAGCGCGGACCGCACGTCGTCTTCGTTGGCGGAGAGAAACAGATGCGCCTTGAGCGGCCGCAGATACCGCCAGGGGCTCTGCCCGCGGGTGAACACGCCGCGCAGGATGGGCAACCCGTAATGCTGGGCCGAGCGGAAGACCCGCATGCCGGAGATCGGATCGTTGCGGGACAGCACCACCACCTCCACCCGTGGACGCTCGCCCGGCAGGTTGAAGGCCAGCAGCTTGTGCACCAGCGAAAACGCCGTGCCCGGCTTGGCCGGCTGCTCCAGGCGCTGTTGCTGCAGCTGCATGTAGGCCCGGTCGTCCCCGGCCTCGAACAGCTGGTTCTCTTCCTCGAAATCAAACAGGGCGCGTGACGAGATCGCCACGACCAGTTGTCCGTCCAGATTGGCAGGCATGGGGTCAGCGGCCTTCGGTCATTGCGTGGCCAGCTTGTTCATGTCGATGATGGGCAGCAGCACCGACAGCACGATCAGCATCACCACGCCGCCCATGGCCACGATCAGCAGCGGCTCCAGGAGGGTGGCCAGCGTCATGGCGCGGCGTTTGACCTCGTTGCCCAGTTGCCGCGCGGCGCGCTGCAGCATGTCGGGCAACTGGCCGGTCTGCTCACCCAGCCGGGCGAACATCGACAGCAGGCCGGGAAAGCGCTTTTTGCCGGCCAGGGCGGCGCCCAGCGGTGCCCCTTCGCGCACCTGCACCAGGGCGTCCATCGCATCGGCCCGCATGGCGTGGTTGGAAAGGGTTTCAGCGGCGGCCTGCAGCGCCTTCAGGATGGGCACGCCGGCGCCGGCCAGCATCGCCAGCGTGCCGGAGAAACGCGCCGCGTTGTAGCCGCGCGAGATACGGCCGATCACCGGCAGATTGAGCCAGGCCGCATCAAAACGCTGACGCGGGCCTTCCTTCTTCAGCGTCTGACGGATGGCGATGCCGCCCACCACCAGCAGGCCCACGATCAGCAGGCCCCACTGCCGCAGCACATCGGAAGTGCCCATCATCACGCGGGTCAGCAGCGGCAGGGTCTGGCGGGTCTGGGTGAAGACGGCGGCCACCTGCGGCACCACATAGGTCAGCAGGAAGCCCACCGCCAGCAGCGAGATGAAGCAGACGATGATCGGATAGGCGAGAGCACCGAAGAGTTCCGAGCGCAGGCGCTGGGTCTCTTCCAGGTCATCGGCCAGGCTTTCGAGCACCGGACCCAGGGCGCCACTTTGCTCACCGGCCGCGACCACGGCGCGGTAGACGTCGTCGAACTCCCGCGGTGCGGTGCCCAGGGCACGCGCAAACGGTGAGCCGGCATTGACCTCCGCCTTGAGCGAGGACATCAGGTCCCGCTGGCGCGGATCGTCGGCTTCATCGGCCAGCGCTGCCAGCGAGCGCTCCAGCGGCAGTCCGGCCGCGACCAGCCCGGCCAACTGCCGGGTCCAGACCGACAAACCGGAGCCATTGAAGACCCGGCGCGACCAGCGGCTGCTGGACTTGGGCGCCGCCACCGCCGTGACCTCCATGGGCACCAGGCCCTGGCCCCGGAGCTGGGCGCGTGCAGCACGCGGGTTGTCGGCTTCAAGCAGGCCCTGTCGGGGCTTGCCGGCGTTGTCCAGGGCTTCGTATTTGTAGGCGGGCATGGAGGGCTTGTGCTTACTCGCGGGTCACGCGCAGCACTTCTTCTTCGGACGTCACCCCGGCGGCCACCAGCCGGTCGCCGTCTTCGCGCATGGAGCGCAGGCCGTTGGCGCGGGCGGCGGCGAGTAGGTCGGACTCGGCGGCCTGGCCGTGGATGAGGTGACGGATCTTCTCGTCGCAGACCATCAGCTCATACACACCGGTGCGGCCCTTGTAGCCGCTGGACGAGCAGGCCTGGCAGCCGACCGGCTGATAGCGGGCGCCACCGCCGGGCAGCGGCGTGGGGGCCGGCGCCTTGCAGACCGGGCAGAGCTTGCGCACCAGCCGCTGGGCCAGCACGCCCAGCAGGCTGGAGCTGAGCAGGAAGGGCTCGACGCCCATGTCGGTCAGGCGGGTGACCGCGCTGACGGCGTCATTGGTGTGCAGCGTGGCCAGCACCAAGTGGCCGGTCAGCGACGCCTGGATGGCGATCTGGGCGGTCTCGTAGTCCCGGATTTCACCGATCATGATGACGTCCGGGTCCTGCCGCAGGATGGCGCGCAGGGCCTTGGCAAAGGTCAGGTCGATGCGGGCATTGACCTGGGTCTGGCCGACACCGGCCAGCTCGTATTCGATCGGGTCTTCCACCGTCAGCACGTTGGTGGTGGAGGTGTCCAGCGTCTGCATGGCGGCATACAGCGTGGTGGTCTTGCCGGAGCCGGTCGGGCCGGTGACCAGCACGATGCCGTGCGGCTGCTGCACCAGGCGCTGGAAACGCGCCAGCCGCTCGCCGTCCATGCCCAGCCCGGTGAGGGTGAACTTGGATTCGGACTTGTCCAGCAGACGCAGCACCGCCCGCTCGCCGTGGGCCGAGGGCAGGGTGGAGACGCGCACGTCGATGGCGCGACCACCGATGCGCAGCGAAATGCGGCCATCCTGCGGCAGGCGCTTTTCGGCGATGTCCAGCTCGGCCATGATCTTCAGGCGCGAGATCAGGGCCGCATGCAGGGCGCGGTTGGGCCGCACCACTTCCCGCAGCGTGCCGTCCACCCGGAAGCGCACGCTGCTTTCGCGTTCATAGGGCTCGATGTGGATGTCGCTGGCGCCGTTGTTGGCGGCCTGCGTCAGCAGCGCATTGAGCATGCGGATGATGGGGGCGTCGTCGGCCGCTTCCAGCAGGTCTTCAACCGCCGGCAGGTCCTGCATCAGGCGGGACAGGTCAACGGCGCTTTCCACTTCCCCGACCACCAGCGCGGCGCTGTCTTCCCCGCCCGCATAAGCGGCCTGCAAGCGCGCGGCCATGTCGGCCGGGCTGATGCATTCCACCCGGTGCGGCGAATGCACCCGCTGCAGTTCCGACAAGGTGGACAGGCTGGCCACGGGCGTGGCCCAGAGCGTGCGCTGCTCACCGTCGTCTTCCAGCAGCAACTGCTGGCTGCGGGCAAATGCATAAGGCAGGGGATGGCGGGTGGCCATGGGCAACAGTCTTTCGTTCAGCGGGTCGGCTCCGAAGCAGGTTCCGAGGCAGGCCGCGGCGGCGTCGGCAGGGCCGGCGACGACAGTGGCCGCTCCGGCAGCATCGGTGCCCCCGTGTTGGGCAGCACCAGCGTCCGGGCCGGTTGCACATCCTGCTGGTAGGCACGGATGGCATCGTAGCGGTCCAGTGTGACGGCGTTGGCACTCTCGGGCGTACGCAGCACGACGGGGCGCAGGAAGATCATCAGGTTGGACTTGGTGCGGTTGCGACTCTGGTTCTTGAACAGGTTGCCCAGCAGCGGAATGTCGCCGAGGCCGGGCACTTTGTTCTCCCCGTCACTGTACTCGTCCTTGAGCATGCCGCTGAGCACCAGGGCCTGTCCGTCTTCCAGGGTGACCGAGGTTTCGACCGCGCTCTTGTCGATGGTGGGTCCGGTGGCGCTGGAGCCGGTGCCGTCCACGACGCTGGAGTTCTCCTGATAGACCTTGATGCGCACCGTGCCGTTCTCGCCCACCTGCGTCTTGATCTTCAGGCGCAGACCGACGTCGCGACGTTCGTAGGTGTTGAACGGGCTGGTGATGCTGTTGCCCTGGGTGGTGCTGCTGATCACCGGCACGTTGCGGCCCACGATCATGTCGGCCTCTTCGTTGTCCTGCACCACCAGCGAGGGGGTGGACAGCACGTTGGTGCCGGAGAGTTGCTCCAGGGCATTGGCGACCGCGCCAAGGGTCAGGTAGCTGCCGATGCGCGTGGTGGCGCCGATGTTCAAGCCCTGCGGAATGTTGCCGGAGGTCAGCGCCGTGCCGATATTGACCCCGCCAGTCGAGCCGGAGGTGGGCACGCCACCGACGGCCGCTGCCGAGAGATTCAGGATGTTGCTGTAGCCGGTGCCGAAGTTGGTGCCGATGCCCACCGAGCCGAACAGGTTCTGCCACTGCACGCCGAACTGGCCGACCTTGCTCGCATCCACCTTGACCACCAGGGCCTCGATGTAGACCTGGGCGCGGCGGGTGTCCAGTTGCTCCACCACAGCCCGGATCTGTTTGTACATCGGCTCCGGCGCCGTGATGATCAGGGAGTTGGTGGCCGGGTCGGCCTGCACGAAGCCGCCGGTATTGGGCTGGGCCGTGGCACTGACCTGCGTGGAAGAGCCGACGCCGGAGCTGCTCGACGAGCCGCTGGAACTGCCGCCACCACCGCCGAACGACGAGTTCCCGCCCGAGAAGCTGGTGTTGCCGACCGCACCACCGCTGCCCCCACCGCCGCCGCCGGTGGCCAGACCGCCCACGGTGGCATTGCCGCCGCCCGAGCCACCCGAGCCGCCGGTGGCTGCACTGTTGGCGCTGAACGCTGCGCGCAGCACCGTGGCCAGACGCACCGCATCCGCGTTCTTCAGATAGATGACGCGGATGTTGCCGTTGGCTGCATCGATGCCGGGCGTGTCCAGCTTGGCGATCATGGCGCGCAGCTGCATCAGCCGCGCCGGATTGGAGGCCCGCACGATCAGCGCATTGCTGCGCGGATCCGCCAGCACGCTGTTGCCGCCGGCACTCACGCCGCCGCCAGGCTGGCCCGCCACACCGCCGCCTTCAGACAGCCGCTGCACCAGTTGCACCACATCCGAGGCCACCGCATTGCGCAGCGGAATCACCTCGATGTCGGTGTTGGACGGCTGGTCCAGCGCCGCCACGATCCGGCTGATGCGCTGCAGGTTTTCCGCGTAGTCGGTGATCACCAGGCTGTTGTTGCCCGGGTTGGCATTGATGGTGTTGTTGGGCGTGATCAGCGGCCGCAGCACCGCCACCAGATTGTTCGCGTTCTCATGATTGAGCTTGAAGATCTGGGTGACGATCTGGTCGCCGCGCTGGCGGCTTTCGCCGCCGACGGAGACCGAACCGGTCTGCAGCTTGGCTTCCGCCTCGGGCACCAGCTTGAGAATGCCGCCGGCGTCCACCATCGCAAAGCCCAGGCCGCGCAGAGCGGCCAGGTAGCTGAGATAGGCCTCCTGCACCGGCACCGGCTGCTCGGCCGTCAGCGTCATCGTGCCCTTGACCCGGGGATCGACCAGGATGGGCTTGCCCATCGCGGCCGACATGGCGCGGGACACGGCCTCGATGTCGGTGTTGACGAAGTTCAGCGTCACCGGCGTGCTGGGCTTGACGGCCGGCTGACGACGATTGGGCTGCTGGCCCTGCTGCTGCGCCTGCACCGGCAGGCTGGCGGCGATCAGACTCATGGCCAGCGCCAGGGCTGTCGGTCGCATCATGTGTGTTTTCATGCTCATCCCACCGAGATGATCGAGCGCGCGCCCTCGCGGCGCCCGATGATGTTCAACAAGTTGGCCAGCGCCGCCTCACTGCCGGGGGCCGCACTGGCGTCTCCCCGGAATTGCACGCGGTTGCCCAGGCTGCCCTGGCCATTCAGAAGAAGCGGGCCCTGCAGCGTCTGCAGCATCAGCTGCGGCGTGGCAGAACCCAGAATGCTGAGGCGGTAACTGCCCAGCGGGTCCACGGCGGAGACTCGGGACGACATCTCCTGGAGATCCAGCTGGATCACGCCCTGGACCGCCCAGCGACCCTGGTCGCGTTCGACGCTGAACTTCTGCGCGCTCAGGGCCATTCGGCCGTCCGGCGCCAAGGTGTTCCAGGGGGTGCCCAGGCCGGTCAGCCAAGCGGCGGGCCACTGGATCCAGGCGCGGCCGTCGGCGCTGTCCGGAAGGTTCAGGGCCAGCTTGCCCATGCCCAGGCGCAGTGTGATGGGGGCGTCCGGGCGGATGCAGCAGTCCTGGTTGAGCGTGAGCCGCAGCCCGATACCGCCCGAGATCCAGGCCGGACGCAGCGACCATTGCAGGCGGTCGGGCAGTTCGCTGGCGTCCCGGCTGCCGGGGCCGGCGCTCAGGATCAGCCGTGCGCTGCCGGACCAGATGCTGCCGCGCGCATCGGCCAGCAGCAGCCGCTGCTGGGTGGCGGCGGCCAGGCCCGAGGCCAGCCAGGCGGCCGGGGCGTAGGTCACCAGCGCCAGCAGCAGGCCCAGCACCCCGCCGGCCCAGGCCCAGCGACGGGTGCGCGGCTTGGGCGTGGGCAGCAGGGCCGCACGCGCCGAGCGCGGTGCCGTCGTGGCTCCGTTCGCCCGTTTGACGTTGAAGGTGGTGCGCTTCATGAGCCGTTGGCGCCCGGGAGGGCGACGGTGATGCGACCGGTGTAGCCCTGGGCGCCGGACTGCAGTTCGACATCCTGCGGACGGGCTCTGGCGGACTGCCGCGCCTCGGTCAGCCAGACCGCCAGGGCTGCACCCGGCACGCCGCGCAGTCGCAGTTGCGCCTGCGGGCCGGTCAGGGTCAGCTCGGCATTCGGGCCCAGGCGTTCGGTGGCGCTGCGCAGGGCGGTGATCGACTGTTCCTGCGAGATCGGCGGGGTCTGCTTGAGCTGCTGCGCCTGCTGGGCCAAGCCTCGCATCACGCGCAGTTCCGCATCAAGCTTGTCGATCTCGACGGGCGCCTTGGAGAGGGTGCTCCAGGCCGGGGCGATGGCGACCAGCCACACCAGGGCTGCGCCCACCACCACCGCGGCCGTGCGGGCCATCTGCCGTTCACGCGGCTGCGCGGCCTGCCAACGCTCCTCAAGCTGGCGCAGCCAAGGGGGAGTACTTTTCATTGTGTGGTCGGGCGCAGGCTCAATTGGAGGGAATCCCCTTCGTCGCTGACCCGCAGGGCAGGGTTCTGGAAGAGACGGTCTCGCACCTGCTCACGCACCGGCGCGGGCAGGCCAGTCAGCAGCAGACGGTTGGATTCGAAGCGCAGGCCCTGCAGCGGCGGTTGGCCGGCCGGCATGGCGCGGGCGACCGCACCGAGCAGGTCTTCCAGGTCCCCCGGGCCGATCTGGCCGGCGCGGGCACGGGCCAGGTCCAGCTCGCGCTGCATCTGAGCGGGTGCGTCCCGGACGGTGCGGATCTGCGGGAAAGCCTGGCGCAGCAGCTGTTCCTGCTCGGCCCGGCGGCTGTCGATGGCGCGGCGCTGCTGGAAGGCCATGACGTTCACGCCGACGATCTGCACCGCCACCAAGGCCACCACGCCCCAGCGGAACGGGCGCCATTCCGGCCCCTGCAGCACGTGCCAGGCACGGTAGACCCGCTGCCAGCCGCGCTGACGCGGGGTGAGTTCGAATTGAAGCAGGTTGACTGGGGCCTGCAGGGCGGCCCAGGCGCGTTCGGTGTCGTTGAGCACGTCCACCGGGCGGCCCAGCAGGCGCTCGGCCTCGGCGGAGACGGCCGGTGTGGCGCTGACCTTGGCCTGTGTCCACCAGCTGTCGCCCAGCCAGGTGCGCACGCCGGCGCTGGTCATGGGGAAGGTGGCGATGCCGGGCGGCGACCAGGCGCGCAGCCGTAGCTGGCCGTCAGCGCCCTGGTCGACATGGCCGCCGAGGCGGCCGTCCGGCCAGGACAGCGGATACACCGCTTCCAGCAGCAGGCCGGCCGACTGGATGGCCTGCAGATGAGCCTTGAGGGGATCGCGGGCGACGGCCGCCACCCAGCGGGGCGGGTTCTCGCCGTCCTCCAGCCGGGTTTCGGGATGGTCCACGTCCTCGGCCAGGCCGGGCAGGCCCTTGTCCACGTCCATCACCGCCAGGTGCAGCCGCTCCGGATCGTCCAGCAAGGACTCCTCCAGCACGCCGGACAGGGCGCTGCGCAGCTTCGGACCTCGCAGGGCCAGCGGCAGGCGCACCGTGTGCCAGCTCACCGCAGCATCCGGGAGCAGTGCAAACACCCGGTCGGCCTTGGGCATGGTGTCCAGAGGGGCGCGTTCGCCCCGCCCTCCCGCCCGCACGGGCGCCTGGGCATCGGGACTGAACCAGAATTCGTAATCTTGGGTGCCTGTCGCCGCGGGCGGCGCTTCAGGCAGCAGGATGAGCAGGGTACTCATGAGAAGGCGGATTCTAGGAGGGCTTGCGCGACAGAACGGCGGCAAAGCCTCCGCACAAGCCCCTAGGCGACCCTGTCGACATTGTCAGGGTGCGCAAGTCTGAGGCAGGTTGAGGGGCAGGGCCGCAGAAGCGGGTGACGAATCGTGACAGAAGCGGTCTATTTGCCTGGGCCGGTCAGCAGGGCGGTGGATTGTTGGACGTACTGGCGGTCCAGTACACGGGTGAGGTAGTCGTTGTTGCGCCAGACTAGGGAGCGCATGGTGACCAGACGGTCGTCCAGCCGCAGCTGGCCGGTGACGATGAAATAGTCGCTGGTGTGCTGCACCAGGCCCTCCAGCGTCAGCCCTTGAGGCAGATAGGACGGCAACTGCTTGCTGGTGATGCCCTTGGCCTCCCGGGCGCGCACGATCCGGTCCGCCACACCCAGGTCCATGCGGGCGTCCAGGGCCGCAATGACTTCGCGGGGGGCCGTATTGATGTTGATCAGGGTGGGGGTGACCACCTTGGCATTGGTGGAGCTGGGGGGGAGCAGGGTGACGTAGGGCTTGAGCCGCTCCACCTGATCCGCCGTCAGGTTCAGCCACCCCAATTGCTCAATCCGGATGGGCAGCACAGGGGCATTGCCGTCCGAGGCGGTCGTGCCGCTGTCGGTGCCGCTCCCGGAGGAGCCGCTCGAATTGCCGTCCGCCTGGGGTTGCGGGAAGGCCTGCCGCAGGCGCTTTTGCACATCGTCGGCCAGGCTGGCCGTGAGGCCTGCGGCCTGGAAGAGCCGCCGCGCAATGTTGATCTGAACCGGCGGGTTGGTCGTCTCGCGCGGAATCAGGTTGTAGAGATTGAACTTGCCTTGCGCATCTTCAATGCGGCCGGAGAGGAAGGCGTCGGGGCCGCCCTCGGACGAATGGTTGTCGTCTGTTGCGAGGAAGCTGGCGAGCTTGGCTTCGGCCAGCGGCACGGCCCAGACTTCGCCGTTGTAATCCACCGCATCGGCGCCGGCATTGCGGTTGGCGCGGGTGTCCTCACGCAGGATCAGGCGGGCCCAGTCCAGCGCCCCCTGCAGCACCCAGTCCGATTGCGCACGGCCCCGCTCGGCCGATTCAATCTGAATGCTGCGTGCCTGCCGCCACAGCATGGCTGCAGCCAGGGTCGTGACCAGGGTGACGATCAGCAATGCGGTCAGGAGCGCTGCGCCGCGGGAACGAGGTCCGTGCTTCAACGGGAGCCTCCAGCCGGCACGATGACTTCACGGGTCAGTTCCCCGTTGTAGCCGCCGCCGGCGAACTGCACCTTCATGCGCACGCCGCTCGGGATCGTCTTGGTGACGGCGTCGTCCTGGTCACCGCTGGACTGCGCATTGCTCCAGGCATTGTTCCGGAAGAAATACAGCTGCCAGCCCTGCACACCGCTCACGCCGGGGCTGTCCCGCAGGTCCTGCGGACTGAGCTGCTGGCTGCGGAACCAGGCGTCCTGCAGCCCGCTGAGGGTGGTGGCCGGCTGCGATGCCCAGCGGGTCAGCCGGCCATCACGGATCTGCCAGGAGACCATTTGGAGGCCCTTGGTGCTGCGACGTGTCAGGCGCAGGGTGGCCCCGTCAAAACTCAGGGCGGTGACCTGCTTGCTGTCCTGCACTTCGCGCAGGTCCAGCTCCCACTGGCGCACCAGCGTGCCGATGGTTTCGGCACTGTCCATGTGGGCTTCGGTGGCATCCCGGGTGGTGCTGAGCGTGGAAACGGCCCGCCAGGCCATGACGCTCATCATGGCCATGATGACCAGGGCCACCAGCACTTCAATCAGGGTGAAGCCACGAGCGGTCGTGCGGGGCATCAATATCTCCCCACCACGGTGATGATGCTCACCAGCGACTGACCGTCGTCATTGAACACCTTCAGTTCCACCCGCCGGAAATTGGGGTTGGCGGTGGTGGCCACTTCCGTCTTGCCGGTGAAGGTGCGGCCCAGCTGGGTGCAGGAGAATTCGGTGGTGCCGGTGCCGGGGAAGGCGGCATTCAGGCGCATTTCCGTCAGCTCGTTTTCGGCGCACCACTGCGCCATGTTGTTGAGCGACAGCCGCTGGGCATTGCTGGTCATGGTGCCGGCGGCACGCATGCCGGCGGCCAGGCACAGCCCAACGATGGTCAGCGCGACCAGCACTTCAATCAGGGTGAAACCCCCTGTCCGCGACGGGCGTGCAGGCCGGCTCATGGGGCGGTCTCCCGCTCGATGGTGAAGGGGCGCAGCCCATCGGTGCCCAGCGTGATGTGGGCCTCTCCGCGGGTCAGCTGGATGTGCTGGGCGCCGATGATGGGCTCCGGCCCCAACCGGACGCGGCCATTGGCATCCGTCTGCCCCCGAATGGTGACCGACGGTTCATCGCCCAGCCAGCCACGGTCCAGCTTGAGCCGGGTGACCAGGTCCTGGGGCAGTCCGTTGAACCGGAAGCGGCCCTGGTCGGCCTGCCAGGTGACTTCCAGCGACGCCGAACGCGCCTCGGCCCGTGCCATTTCCAGCACGCTGGCCAGATGCAGCGCTTCCCGCTCGAGATCAGCACCGCCGGTATTGCGCAGCGCCACCACCACAGTGGCGCTGGCCACCGCAATGATGGTGATGGCGACCAGCAGTTCGATCAGCGTGAAGCCGCGGTTGCGGCGGGTGTTCATGGTCGCTGGCGCCTCGGTCGGTAGGGCGTGGGCACAGGGGCCCGATTATTCCCAGGAGCCGATGTCAGCGTCGTTGCCTTCACCGCCCGGCTTGCCGTCGGCACCCAGGCTGTAGACATCGACTTCGCCTTTTAGGCCGGGGTTGTCATATTGATAGGGGTTGCCCCAGGGATCCTTGGGCAGCTTCTCGATGTAGACCTTCCAGTTGCCCGGCACGGTGCCGCTGGTGGGCTTGCTGACGAGAGCATTCAGGCCCTGGTCGCCGCTGGGGAAGCGGCCGTTGTCCATCTTGTAAAGCTTGAGCGCCTGCATCAGGGTGGTGACGTCCTGCTTGGCGGCGGTGCGCCGGGCGTCCGCCACGTGGTTCATCACGGCGGGCACCACCACGGCGCCCATCACGGCCACGATGGTGATGGCCACGATCAGTTCGATCAGGGTGAAACCGCGGCTGGCGCGGCGGGAAGTCATCTTGCGTTGCATGGTTTTGCAATCCTGGGGCTGGGCTGCCCGTCTGCAGCCTGTTCCGTTCCATCATAATCGGCACATGCATGCACGTTGGTTAAGCTTCGTGATCTGGGCGCTGATGGCGGCCAGCCTGGCCTATTGGTCGCTGACGCTCATGGCGCGCGGTCCCGCGGCGCCGGGACAGGTCTTGCCGGCCGTTTCCGCCGGCACCATTGGCGACTGGACCCGGGTTTTCACTCAGGAGTCCCCGTCCGCCGCGCCGGTGGAATCGGCGTCGTCGCGCTATCAACTGCTGGGGGTGGTGGCGCCCTCGGCAGGGCAGGCCACTGGCGAAGGCGTGGCCCTGATCTCGGTCAGCGGCGGCTTTGCCCGCCCGTTCCGGGTGGGGCAGATGGTGGACGGCGACATCCAGCTGCTGGAAGTCAGCCGACGTGAAGTGGGCCTGGGGCGCAACAGCGCGGTGTCCATCCGCCTGGCGCTGACACCAGTGCCTGGTGCATCCCCCTCGCCCATGCCCATCACACCAGACGCCACGCAGCCCGCCCCCATGCTGCCGCCCGCTGGCGCGCTGCCGCCCAACCAGCAGGGCATCTCGCTGAATGCACCGCCCGGCAGCGTCCCGATGAACGGGGGCGGCTCGCCCCTGACCAACATCGGCGGCGCCTTGCCCACCAATGCGCTGCAACCGCCGCCGGAGAACGCGGTCAATCAATAAACCGGTGGCGTGCGACTGACACGCCCGGTTTCAATTTTTCCTCAGGCCGCCCAACAAGCTGGCGCCGTTGAGAAGATCGGTCGGCCGGCTATGGATCGGTCCCTCCGGAATGTCCTGCACTTCCGTCAGCAGGGCTGCGGCGCAGCGGATCATCGGCCAGGCCAGCGGGGCCCCCGTGCCGTCGCTGCAGTCCATACCCAGCTCCAGCAAGGCGGTCGCGTGGAACAGAGACAGGCACTCGTCCAGGCCGCGATGAAGCGTACTGCGGCAGAACACCGCATAGTCGGTCACCGGCGGCGCAATCATCGAGGCCACCTTCAAGGCCGCGCAGGCGGTCATGCCATCCACCAGGATCAGTTGCCGCTTGCTGGCCGCCACCAGCATCGCGCCCACCATCACCGCCAGTTCATGACCGCCAAAGGCGGCCAGCACCGCCATCGGTTCTTCCACGTCGCGGTGGCGAGCCTGCGCACTCTGCAGCACCACCAGCAAATGGGTCAGGTCGTCCTGCGGCATGTCCGGGCCTGAAATCAGGAAGTCGCGCACTGGCAGGTCGGTGAGGCGGGACAGCACCAGCGCCGCAGCCTCCATCGACCCCTGACCCAGGCCGGCGCAGGCCAGCACATTGCTGGACAGGTTGTCCGAGATCTCCATGCCCACCCGCACACCGGCGTGGGCCTGCTCCAGGGTCATGGCCGGGCCGACGCGGCAGTTGCGGGTGCCGTGAGCAATCTTGCGGGCCAGCAGGCCACGTTGCGGGCTGAGCGGTTCGGCAATGCCGCAGTCCACCACCGTCACATGCATGCCCTGGTGGTTGGCAAACACGGTGGAGGGCAGGCGATGCTGCAGCGCGAGCAGGGCCTGCTCCCGCGTGCTGCGGCCATTGGGCAGCTTGATGCCGTCCACCGCCAGGCCGTGGTCACCGGCAAACAGCATCAGCGTGGGAATGTCCAGCTCTGGCGTCAGGGTGTTCTGGATCAGTCCCAGCCGCACCGCCAGCGGCTCCAGCTCCCCCAGGCGACCGGCGATGGCGCTGCGCTGATCCAGGCGGGCGCGCAGGGTGCGCTCCAGCTCCGGATTGAGGGTCGGGCTGATGAGGGACTGATGGATGGACATGACGGACGACGCACAGCGGGGAGGCGTGCAGCGCGGTCATCGTCGCACGCGCGGGCAGATGCCCGTCTCCCATTGTGTGTTGACGCACACAGTTGCTCGATCCGCAAATGCCCCAGGCCACCTGGACCAGGGGCAAACCGTGCGCATAGCGCTCATCTGCGTCGCAAGCAGCCGACGTCGCCCACGGGGCCAGGGGCCAAGGCCTCAGCGCAGGAAGAGCCGATACACCGGGTTGTTGGTTTCCTCGGTGCAGGGATAGTTCAGCTGTTCGAGGAAGGCCTTGAAGACCTTGGCATCGCCCTTGGGCACCTGCAGCCCGACCAGGATGCGCCCGTAGTCCGCCCCCTGGTTGCGGTAGTGGAAGAGGCTGATGTTCCAGTCCGGATGCAGGGTGGAGAGAAAGCGCATCAAGGCGCCCGGACGCTCCGGGAAGACAAAGCGGAACAGTCGCTCGTTCTCAGCCAGCTCGGTGCGTCCGCCGACCATGTGCCGCACGTGCTGCTTGGCCAGTTCGTCGTCCGTGAGATTGACGGTGGGGAAACGGTGCTTCTCAAACTGGCGGGCCAGTTTGTCCGCTTCCTCGCGGCGGCTGATGCTCAGGCCGACAAAGACGTGGGCCTCCTGGGTGTCGGAGATGCGGTAGTTGAATTCGGTGACGCTGCGCGGGCCGATCAGCTCGCAAAAGCGCCGGAAGCTGCCCCGTTCCTCGGGAATGGTGACGGCAAACAGCGCCTCCCGGTGTTCACCCACCTCGGCCCGCTCGGCGACAAAGCGCAGCCGATCGAAGTTCATGTTGGCGCCGCAGGTGATGGCGACGTAGGTCTGGCCCTTCAGGCCCTTTTCCGCGGCATATTGTTTGATGGCCGCCACGCCCAGGCCACCGGCCGGCTCCAGGATGCTGCGGGTATCCACAAACACATCCTTGATGGCGGCGCAGACGGCGTCGGTGTCCACCACCACGTAGTCGTCCACCAGTTCGCGGCAGACGCGGAAGGTTTCCTCGCCCACCAGTTTCACCGCCGTGCCGTCGGAGAACAGACCGACGTCGTGCAGCGTCACCCGCTTGCCGGCCTGGATGGAGCGCACCATGGCGTCCGAATCCCGGGTCTGCACGCCGATCACCTTGATCTCGGGCCGCACGGCCTTGATGTAGGCGGCCACGCCTGAAATCAGGCCGCCCCCGCCGATGGCGCAGAAAATCGCGTCGATCGGGCCGGGATGCTGGCGCAGCACCTCCATGGCGATGGTGCCCTGGCCGGCGATGACGTCCGGGTCATCAAACGGGTGGACAAAGGTCAGGCTTTGCGCGCGCTCGAGTTCCAGTGCATGGTGATAGGCATCGGTGAAGGATTCTCCGACCTGCACCACTTCGCCGCCCAGGGCCTGGACGGCGTCGACTTTCACCCGCGGTGTGGTCACCGGCATCACGATCACGGCGCGACAACCGAGTTTTTTAGCCGACAGCGCCACGCCTTGTGCATGGTTTCCGGCCGATGCGCAGATCACCCCACGGCTGAGTTGCTCCGCCGACAGCTGCGCCATCTTGTTATAGGCGCCCCGCAGCTTGAAACTGAATACCGGCTGCTGGTCTTCGCGTTTGAGCCAGACCTTGTTGTTAATTCGCTTGGAGAGATCGCGCGCGAAGTCGAGCGAGGTTTCCTGCGCCACCTCATATACCCGCGCATTCAGAATTCGCTGGAGATAGCTCTGGTCGGCAGGCAATAAGGCGGGATGGCGTGCGCTGGGGCGCGCATCGCTTGTGGATGTGGACTTGCGCGGGGCGCGCCGTGGGCCGGCCATTGAATTCCCTCCATGCCGCAGAAAGCGGCCGATGATGATACTTGAGGGTTTGCCCGAGGCCGGGTGCGCCGAAGCCTGCCGGCGGCGGTCAGCGTTCGCGATTGAAGGAGCGCGGGTTGCCACGGGGGTGCGGCGCGGCGACGCAGGCCGACACTGCCGCAACAGAAAAAAAGCCCAAGGCCTTGGGGGCCTTGGGCTGAATCCACCATGGAGGCGGTGGAGGAGACAACGGGTTGCGGGGCTACCGGGTTCAACCGGGTTCAACAGTTACCGCTCGACCTCATTAGCTGCAAGCACCGTGGGGGCTCACTGCGGGTCTCGCGGGGTAGCGCTATCGCATGTCTAGAATTCTAGGGCGGAGCATGCTGCGCCGCAATATTTTTTCTATGACTTCTCGTTGGAGACAGGTCTCTAATGAGCAATATCACCGGCCCTCAGCGCGGTCTGTGACCAAGGAGCAAGAGCGCATGGAATGCACGATCGACTGGATGGGCCGGGACGGCATGAGCTTCGCCGCGACCACCGGCAGTGGTCATCTGGTGACGATGGATGGCGCGCCGGACGGCGGCGGGCGCAATCTGGCCCCGCGGCCCATGGAGATGGTGCTGCTGGGCACCGGCGGCTGCACCGCCTATGACGTGGTGCTGATCCTCAAGCGGGGCCGCCACGATGTGCGCAACTGCCGCGTGCAGCTGAAGGCGGACCGGGCGGATACCGACCCCAAGGTTTTCACCAAGATCCACATGCACTTCGTGGTGGAAGGGAAAGACCTGTCCCTGCCGGTGGTGGAGCGGGCGGTGAAGCTCTCCCATGAAAAGTACTGCTCGGCCAGCATCATGCTGGCCAAAACGGCGGAGATCACCACGTCGGTGGAGCTGGTGGAGGTCTGACGCCTGAATCCGGACGCCGCTTTTGGCGTCCCGATCAGACCCGGTGCGCGGTGGTGGTCATCACCTTGGCTGCCAGCCGCATCAGTCCCTTGACCGGTGCCGGCAGTTCCACCGCCCCTCGTGCGCGGGCCGCGTCGGCATGTTCGACTTCCTCGGCCATCATTTGGGCGACGATCGCCCGGGAGCTGTGATCCCCGGCCGGCAGGCGGGTCAGGTGGCTGTCCAGATGGGCCTCCACCTGCCGCTCGGTCTCAACAACAAAGCCCAGGCTCACCCGATCGCCCACCAGGCCCGCCACCGTGCCAATGGCAAAAGCGCCTGCATACCAAAGGGGGTTGAGCAGGCTGGGCCGGTCATTCAGCGCCTGCAGGCGCTGCGCGGTCCAGGCCAGATGGTCCAGTTCTTCCTGCGCCGCATGCTCCAGGTGCTGGCGCAATTCATCATCCCGTGTGGTCATGGCCTGGGCCCGGTACAGGGCCTGTGCACAGATCTCGCCCACATGATTGACCCGCATCAGGGCGGCCGCCTCACGGCGCTGAGCGTCCGTCAGCGCTTCATCGGGTTGTGTCGCCTGGGGCGTCGGGCGCGACATGGGAGCAACACCCGCCAGCGTGCGCAGGCTGTGGTCCAGTGTGGAAATCCACGCATCCAGGCGACTGGGGTGCCGGCCACCCTGGCCATTGCGTTCATTCCGGGAAAGCATTGACTCATTCATGAGGTCATTCTGATCCGCATTGATGTCCCGCATTGATGTCCCCGATAAGCTGGCGGCCCCTCGTGAATCACGGAGGCAGTGGCAGTCAAAACCGCCATGGCCCGAGCTGAAGCTGCATGGAAAGGGCAGTTTAGGGGCAGGCGACATACCTGCCCCCCAGGGGCTGGCTTCGCATTTGTGCGAATGGGTGATGACACATTTTTTAATCACATACGCGTTGCTTGCATCCAACGAAATCAGGACTTTTACGGGGAGGGCGCTGGTCAGGGCGGATGGGAACTGTTGCAATACGGCACAGCTTCATTGCAGGAGCTTGGTTTGCGGGGACCCTGGTGGGCCTGCAAGCCTCATTAAGATCTAGGAGTCTCTAATGAAGAAATCTCTCGTCGCGCTGGCTGTGCTGGCTGGTTTCGCTGGTGCCGCTGCCGCTCAATCGTCGGTGACCCTGTTCGGCGTCATCGACGTCGCCGCCCGTTACACCAAGGCCAACGGCCAGAACGTCAAGCAGCTGACGAACGACGGCAGCAGCTCCAGCCGCTTCGGCGTCCGTGGCGTTGAAGATCTGGGTGGCGGCCTGAAGGCTGGCTTCTGGCTGGAAAGCGCCCTGTCGGCTGACACCGGCTCCGCTGGTGACACCACCACCACCAACAAGTTCTGGAACCGTCGCGCTTCCGTGAGCCTGATGGGCGACTTCGGTGAAGTCCGTCTGGGCCGTGGCAAGACCTCCACCCGTCTGGTCGTTGACGACTTCGACGTGTACAGCACCACCGGCCTGGGCGACGTGACCCGCGTGTACAACACGCTGGGCAGCAGCACCCAGACCATCAACCGTGCTGACAACCTGGCTCAGTACTTCCTGCCGGGCGACCTGGGCGGTGCCTATGGCTCGTTCGACGTCGCCGCTGGCGAAGGTGCTGTGGGCGCCAAGTCCTACGGTGGTCGTCTGGGCTGGAAGGACAGCGCCATCAACGTGGCTGCTGGTTACCAGTCCACCGAAGGCGTGGCCACTGCCAAGTTCAAGCAACTGTCCCTGGGCGCCAGCTATGACTTCGGCGTGGCCAAGGTCAGCGGTCTGTGGACCCAGCTGAAGTTCAACTCGCTGAAGCAGAACATCTACACGATCGGCGCCGTTGTCCCCGTGACGACCGCTGGCTCGGTGCTGGCTCAGTTCAGCGATGCTGAAACCAACAGCGCTGCTGACGGACGTGCCGCTACCGCCGGTGATGCCAAGTTCTACACTGTGGGCTACCTGCACAACCTGTCCAAGCGTACCTCGGTGTACACCACCGCTTCGCTGATCGACAACAGCGGCCTGGCATCGTTCAAGGTGCAAGGCAATGCCGTGAACGCCGCTCGTGGCGGCAAGTCCGGCGGCTTCGACGTCGGTATCAAGCACAGCTTCTAATCCCTCGCGGATCAGCACTTGTGCAAAGGCCGCCCCTCGGGGCGGCTTTTTTTCGCCCCGACTTTTTGAGGAGTCTTCGTTAGGTTGCGCCAAAGGGGTGCATCCCTGCACCATCAGGCGGCTTTCATGTCTCATATTTGACAGGGTAAGTTCCCGTGGGCGATCTGCAACGCAAATGGTCTGTTTTTCGACCATTCCCCCAGAATCGACGACGGCGAACGACCAAACAAACAAAGGAGACATCGCATGAAAAAAGCCGCCATGGCTGTGGGCCTGCTGGCCGCATCGATCGGGTCCGCCTGGGCGCAGTCCAGCGTCCAGCTCTACGGGATCGTCGACGTCGGTGTGCGCATGACCAGCAATGCCAACGCCGGGTCCTCCAAGAAGCAGGTCATTCCGGGCGGGATGTCGCAAAGCCGGTTGGGTGTGAACGTCAATGAAGACCTCGGCGGCGGCCTCAAGGCCCTGGTCAACCTGGAGCACCGTCTCAACTCCGACAACGGCACGCAGGCGGCCACCGACTTCTGGCGCCAGTCGTGGGTCGGCATCCAGTCCGCCGATTTCGGCCGTGTGATGCTCGGTCGCCAGTACAACATCCTCTTCGACATCTACACCTCCACCTACGCGTCCTTCAAGTACTCACCCTACATCGAGGCCTACAAGCCGGAGATCGGCCTGTCCATGGGTGCCCGGCAGGACAACATGGTGAAGTACCTGGTCGAGAAAGGCCCGGTGCGCGGCGAGATCCAGGTGTCTGCCGGCGAAGGCAACACGCAGAACAAGTCGTACGGCGGCCTGCTGCGTTATGCCGAAGGCGAATTCGCCGCAGGCGGTGCCTTCCTGACGGTTGAAGACACGCTGGGCAAGAAGGTGCGCGGCTACACCGCCGGCGCCGCCTGGACCAGCGGCCCCTTCTACCTGAACGCTTCCTGGGCCAGCAACAAGTTCGACCAGGGCGGGCTGCTCGGCGCGGCCTACACCTCAGGCCTGTTGGGGCCAGTGTTCAATGCAGCGGCCAATGACGTGAAGAAGCGGGACATGTACTCCTTCGGCGTCACCTATCAAATGACGCCCCAGTTGAACCTGGGCGGCCACTACTGGCTGGCCGAGCAGACGCACTATTCGGCCGCGCTGGCCAACATCAAGAGCAAGGGCCACTACTTCGCCTTCGTGGCGGACTATTCCTTCTCCAAGCGCACCGACATCTATCTGGAAATGGACTACACCAAACAAAAGGGTGCGGTGCGCTTCGCCAACAACGAGACGAGCCGCGCCGGCTCCATCGTCGGCCTGCGCCACCGCTTCTGATCGCTTCCGCACCTCCGGACGCTGCGCGTCCCCCGGACCGCCCCCAGGGGCGGTTTTTTCATGCCTGTCGCGTCCTGCGCACGTCCGGGCCCGGTAATGGACTTCCCCTCTTGCTCCTGAGGGGATGTGTCCGGATGATGGACGTTTCACTCTCGCGGAGCCGCAGGGCCGGGTGAGGCTGCTGGCCACAAGCCAGGTGGCCGTCCGGCGGCCCGGACGACATGCTGGTTTTCATTCTTCGCCGACTGGTGCAGGCCATGGCCGTCATGCTGACGGTGGCCTTTGTCGCCTTCATGCTGTTCCAGTTCGTGGGCGACCCGGTCGCGAGCCTTGCGGGTCAGGACGCCACGCCGGAGCAGCGCGCGCAAATCCGTCATGACCTGGGCCTGGACCGGTCCTTCGTCGCCCAGTTCGCCACCTTCGTCGGCAATGCGGTGCAGGGAGAGTTCGGCATCAGCCTGCAGCAGCGGCGCAAGGTGTCGTCCCTGCTGGCCGAGCGGGTGCCGGCCACCCTGGAACTGTCCGCGGTGGCGGCGGTCATTGCGCTGATCGTGGCCATTCCGCTGGGGGTCTATGCCGCCTTGCGCCGCGGCAGCGTGGGCACGCAGATCGTGATGGCGGTGTCGCTGGTGGGCGTGTCGCTGCCCACCTTCCTGATCGGGGTGTTGCTCATCCTGGTGTTTGCTGTGCAGTTGCAATGGCTGCCCAGCAACGGGCGCGGCGATGTGGTCACCCTGGGCGGATGGACCACCGGCCTGCTCACGGTGGACGGTCTGCGCCATGTGTTGCTGCCCGCCATCACCCTGGCCATCTATCAGCTCACGCTGATCATGCGTCTGGTGCGCTCGGAGATGCTGGAAGTGCTGCGCGCGGACTACATCAAGTTCGCCAGGGCGCGCGGCTTGAGCAATCGCGTCATCTACTTTGGCCATGCCCTGAAGAACACGCTGGTGCCGGTCATCACCGTGACCGGTCTGCAGGTGGGATCGCTGATTGCCTTTTCCATCATCACCGAAACCGTCTTCAACTGGCCGGGTATGGGGCTGCTCTTCATCCAGGCCGTCCAGTTTCCTGACATCCCGGTCATGGCCGCTTATCTGTGCCTGATCTCCTTCATCTTTGTGGTGATCAACCTGGTGGTGGACCTGCTGTATTTTGTTGTCGACCCCCGCCTGCGGGTGGGCGGCGGCACCCACTGACATGACCGCCGTCACCAGCGCCGCCTCCGGCACCTACCAGCGACTCCTGGAGGGACGCGGAGAACTCGTCGCCCTGCGGCGCGAACTGCATGCGATGCCGGAACTCGGCTTCGAGGAGCGCCGCACCGGTGCCCGCCTGGTGCAGGCTCTGCGCGCCTGCGGTGTGGATGAGATCCATGAAGGCATTGGCCGCACCGGGCTGGTCGCAGTCATCCATGGTCAGCCCGGGACCTCGCCTGGCAGCAGCGCCCGACTGCTCGGCCTGCGGGCCGACATGGACGCCCTGCCGCTGCGCGAGCAGAACGATTTCGCCTGGAAATCCGCGACGCCCGGCCTGATGCATGCCTGCGGCCACGACGGGCACTGCGCCATGCTGGTGGGCGCCGCGCGTTACCTGGCGCAGACCCGCCGTTTCACCGGCAGTGCCGTGCTGGTGTTCCAGCCCGGCGAGGAGGGCTACGGCGGCGCCCGCGAGATGATCGCCGACGGACTGTTCGACCGCTTTCCGGTCGAAGCCATCTACGCCATGCACAACTGGCCGCATCTGCCGCCGGGCAAGATCGGCCTGAATCGCGGCGCCATGATGGCCGCTGCTGATCGCGTGCAGATCAACATCCAGGGGCGGGGCGGGCATGGCGCCCATCCGCATCTCAGCGTGGACCCGGTCCTGATTGCCGGCCACATCATCACGGCGGTGCAGAGCCTGGTCTCGCGCAACATCGCGCCGGTGGACCAGGCGGTCGTCAGCCTGTGTGCCATGCAGGCGGGGGATGCAGGCGCCTTCAGTGTCATTCCCGAACTGGCCCAGCTCACCGGCACGGTCCGCAGCTTCAAGCCCGAAGTTCAGCAATTGCTGGAAGAGCGCATGACGCGGATGGTGGAATCCGTGGCGCTGGGCTTTGGCGCCAGCGCCAAGGTCGACTATCAGCGCCTGTATCCGGCCACCATCAACAGCGCCCGCGAGGCCGACTTTGCCGTGCGTGTGGCCCGCTGGCTGGTGGGCCCGGAGCATGTGGACGACGAACTGCCGCCGAGCATGGGCTCCGAGGATTTCGCCTTCATGCTGCAGGCCCGTCCGGGCGCCTATCTGCGCCTGGGGCAGGGCGGCCCCTGCGGCTTGCACCAGCCGCGCTACGACTTCAATGACGAGATCCTGCCGCTGGGCGCTGCCTTGTTTGCCACGCTGGTGGAGCAGGGTCTGCCGCTGGAGCACCCGTCGTCACATTCCTGCGAAACACCCGCTCCATGAGCCTGTCCTCTCCGCCGCCGATGCCGCCTGTCTCACCGCCCCCTGGATCATCACCCCAAGCATCATCGCCCCCTGTGCAGCCGGCACCGGTCGCCGCCACGCCCGGCGCGTTGCGCCGTTTCTTCGCCGGCGACGTCTGGCATTCCTTCACCCGTTCCCCGGTGGCCATGCTGGCCGCGCTGGTGGCGCTCATCTGCCTGGTCTGCGCGGTGTTTGCGCCCTGGGTGGCGCCGCATGATCCCTTCGACCTGACGGCGGTGGACCTGATGGACGCCCGTCTACCGCCGGCCTGGGTGGAGGGCGGCAGCACCAAATACCTGCTGGGCACCGACGACCAGGGCCGCGACCTGCTCTCCGCCCTCATGTATGGGGCCCGCATTTCGCTGGTGGTGGGGGTGGCTTCGGTGCTGCTGTCGATGGTGATCGGTGTGGGTCTGGGGCTGCTGGCCGGTTTTGTCGGCGGCCGGGTGGACGGTCTCATCATGCGCATCTGCGATGTGATGCTGTCCTTCCCCGCCATCCTGGTGGCGCTGCTGGTGGACGGCATAGGCCGGGTGGTCTTGCCGGACACCCATGGCACGCTGGCCTTCCTGGTGCTGGTGCTGGCCATCTCGCTCACCGGCTGGGTGCAGTACGCCCGCACCGTGCGCGGCTCCACCCTGGTGGAACGCAACAAGGAATATGTGCAGGCGGCCCGTGTCATCGGCGTTAAACCGATGGCCATCATGTGGCGCCATGTGCTGCCCAATGTCACCGGCCCGGTGCTGGTGCTGCTCACGCTGCAGGTGGCCTCGGCCATCCTGATCGAGGCGACCCTGTCCTTCCTGGGGGTCGGTGTGCCGCCGACCACGCCGTCGCTGGGCACGCTGATCCGCATCGGCAGCGACTTCCTGTATTCCGGCGAATGGTGGATCACCATCTGGCCCAGCGTCATGCTGGTGATGATCGCGCTGTCGATCAACCTGCTGGGGGATTGGCTGCGAGACGCCCTCAACCCCCGCCTGCGCTGAGGCCCGGAGCCCACATGACTGCCTTGCTTGAAGTCCGCCACCTGCGGGTGGAATTCCCCACCCGTCATGGAACGCTGGTGGCCCTGGATGATGTGTCCTTCGACATCGCGCCCGGCGAGGTGCTGGGCGTGGTGGGGGAATCCGGAGCCGGCAAATCGCTGACCGGCGCCGCCATCATCGGTCTGCTGGAGCCGCCCGGGCGCATTGCCGGCGGCGAGATCCTGCTGGAGGGACGCCGCATCGACCAGCTCAGCCAGGATCAGATGCGTCAGGTGCGGGGGCGCCAGATCGGCGCCATCTTCCAGGACCCGCTGACCTCGTTGAATCCGCTCTACACCGTGGGGCGACAGTTGGTGGAGACCATCACCACCCACCTCAAGCTGAGTCAGAAGCAGGCCCGCGCGCGAGCGGTGGAGTTGCTCGCGGCCACCGGCATTCCGGCCCCGGAGGCGCGGGTGGATCAGTATCCCCACCAGTTCTCCGGCGGCATGCGACAGCGGGTGGTGATTGCGCTCGCCCTGGCGGCGAATCCCAAGCTGATCGTGGCTGATGAACCGACCACCGCGCTCGATGTGTCCATCCAGGCGCAGATCATTGCCTTGCTCAAGCGGGTCTGCCGGGAGCAGGGCGCGGCGGTGATGCTGGTGACCCACGACATGGGCGTCATCGCCGAGACCTGCGACCGCGTGGCCGTGATGTATGCGGGCCGCATTGCCGAGATCGGGCCGGTGCAGGACGTGATCCACCGTCCCGGCCATCCGTATACCGTCGGCCTGATGGGGTCGATTCCCGCAATGGACGAGGACCGGGAGCGCTTGCTGCAGATCGACGGCGCCATGCCCCGCCTGCATGCGATTCCGTCCGGCTGCGCCTTCCATCCGCGCTGCCCCAAGGCCTTCGACCGCTGCCTTCAGCAGCGACCTGAACTGATGCCGGCCGCAGCCACCTCGGCCGCCTGCTGGCTGCATGACCACAAGGCCGGGACGGCCCCCGCCGACGTGGGGCAGGCGGCGTGACCCCGGCACAAGGACATCCCGACATGAGTGTTGTGACCGACCCTCCCACCGACATTGCGAGCCCGAAGGCGCCCCGTGCGGACACGCCGCTGGTGGAAGTCCGGGACCTGGCCAAGACCTTTGATGTCTCGGCGCCCTGGCTCAATCGGATGATTGAACGCCGACCACGCCAGTTCGTGCATGCGGTGGATGGTGTGAGTTTCCAGATCCCTCGCGGCACCACGCTTGCGCTGGTCGGCGAATCCGGCTGTGGCAAGAGTACGGTAGCGCGCTTGCTGGTGGGGCTGTATACGCCAACCAGCGGCCAGGTGCAGTTCGACGGTGCCGACATCGCCACCACCCTGGCGGGCCCTCAGGCGCAAACCCTGCGCCGGCGCATGCAGATGATCTTTCAGGATCCCTATGCCAGCCTGAATCCTCGCTGGAAGGTGCAGGACATCGTCGCCGAGCCGCTGCGCGAGCATGGCCTGGTCACCGACGCGCAGGCCCTGCGCAGCCGGGTGGGGGAGCTGCTGCAGTCGGTCGGCTTGTCACCGTCCGATGCCGGCAAGTTCCCGCACCAATTCTCCGGGGGCCAGCGGCAGCGCATCTCGATTGCACGCGCATTGGCCACCCAGCCCGAATTCCTGGTGTGTGATGAACCGACGTCCGCACTGGACGTCTCGGTGCAGGCCCAGGTGCTCAACATCATGAAGGACCTGCAGCGCGAGCGTGGGCTCACCTATCTGTTCATCTCGCACAACCTGGCGGTGGTGCGTCATGTGGCGGATCAGGTCGGTGTGATGTATCTGGGCCGCCTGGTGGAGCAGGCGGACAAGCGCGCCTTGTTTGCCGCGCCGCGCCACCCCTACACACGCATGCTGCTGGATGCCATCCCCGACATCCACATGACGGGACGTGCCCGCACGCCGGTGCGCGGCGAAGTGCCCAACCCGCTGAACCCACCCAGCGGCTGCAGCTTCCATCCGCGCTGCCCACATGCCAATGAACGCTGCCAGCAGGAGCGTCCGGCACTGCTGAGCCTGCATGGCGTGCGCGTGGCCTGCCATGCGGTGGAAGAAGGGCGGATCTGACGGAGGGATTTGACGGACGGATTCAGCGCTGCGGCATGATCGCGGCGCTGGCCGGGGCGGACGCCGGCTCGGCTTTGGTGGACGGGGCGGCGGACGGTGCCGCAGACGGTGCGGCCGCACCGGTGCCGGCGGTCTTGGCCGGTGACGGCAGTTGCAGCGGGCGCTTCTGTCCGCAGGCCGTCAAGCCCACCAGGGTCAAAGACAACATCAGGCCGATCAGGGCCTTGCCGCCCTTGGGCTGGGACCGGTGCGCACGGGCGCCTACACTTCGGGTCTTCAACTGTTCCATGCACGCCAGTCTAGCGAGTTCGCGACCCATGAGCCTCATTGCCACGCCCCTTTCCGATGTCGACTACGACGCTCGCACCGCTGCCGTGCTGGCCAGCATCGAACGGCAGGCCGACGAGTGGTTGGAAGAGGACTGCATCGACATCGATCCGCAGCGCACCGGCGGTCTGTTGGAACTGCAGTTCCAGGACCGCAGCAAGATCGTGGTGAACACCCAGCCGCCGCTGCAGGAACTCTGGCTGGCCAGCCGCCGCGGTGGCTACCACTTCAAGTTCGTGGACGGCCGCTGGCTGGACACCAAGGACGGGGTGGAATTCTTCGAGCGGCTGTCGCAGGAGATCAGCTTCCACGGCGGCAAGTCACTGCGGGTGACGGGAGACTGACCGGCGACCGACGGGCGCCTGAACGGCGCCGCTGAGACCGTCGCGGCGCCGAGCCAGGGCGGTCAGCACCGCCCGACTGGATCAGCGCTTGAACAGGTCGAGGATGCTCTTCTTCTCATCCTCGCTGCCGGACGCCGGCACATGTTCATCCCCGGTGAGTGCACGCACGCCCTGGTTTTCGGCGAACTCGTCGTAATACCACTCGCCATTCACATTGGTCACGCCCGTGGCCGGCGGCTGGATCTCGGCCACCGGCGTGTTGCGCAGTGCGTACTGCATGAATTCAATCCAGACCGGCAGGGCCAGGCCGCCACCCGTTTCGCGGTCGCCCAGCTTGCGGGGCTGGTCATATCCGATCCACACCACCGACACCAGGTCAGGCTGGAAGCCGGCGAACCATGCATCCATCGAGTCGTTGGTCGTGCCGGTCTTGCCATACAGGTCCGGGCGCTTGAGCGTGGCCTGGGTGCGAGCCGCCGTGCCGCTGCGCGCCACCTCCTGCAGCAGGCTGTCCATCAGGAATGCATTGCGCGTGTCAATGGCCCGCTGGCTTTCGTCCAGGGTTTTGGGGACGGCCTGGTACAGCTGCCGACCCTGATGGTCGGTGATGCGCTGCACCAGCGCCGGGCCGATCCGGTAGCCGCCGTTGGCAAAGACCGAATAGGCCTGGGCCATCTGCATAGGGGTGACCGAGCCGGCGCCCAGCGCCATGGTGAGGTAGGCGGGATGCTTCTCCGCGTCGAAGCCGAAGCGGGTTATCCAGTCCTGCGCATACTTCACGCCGATGGATTGCAGCACCCGGATGGACACCATGTTCTTGGACTTGGCCAGCGCACGCCGCAGCGGCATGGGCCCGTCGAAGGTGCCGTCGTAGTTCTTCGGCTCCCAGGGCTGGCTGCCGGTGGTGCTGGCGTCGAAGAACAGCGGCGCGTCGTTCACCACGGTGGCGCCGTTGAAGCCCTTTTCCAGCGCGGCTGAATAGATGAAGGGCTTGAAGCTGGAGCCCGGCTGACGCCAGGCCTGGGTGACGTGGTTGAACTTGTTCTTGTTGTAGTCGAAGCCGCCCACCAGGGCACGCACGCTGCCATCCCGCGGATTCAAGGCCACCATCGCGCCTTCCACTTCCGGCAACTGGGTGATGGTCCAGTCGTCCTTGTTGTTGCGGGTGAGCTTGATCACCCGGATGACAGCGCCGCGCCGGATGCGGGTCTTGGGATTCCCCTTGTCCGACAGGCCGGAGGTGGCGGGCTTCAGGCCTTCCCCCGTGATGGTGATGCTCTCGCCGCTTTGCAGGGCTGCCACCACCTTCTTGGGATCGGCCTCCAGCACCACGGCCGCCAGCAGCTCGTCATTGGCGGGATGGTCGCTCAGGGCCTCGGCGATCCGCGTGTCCAGCTCCTTCGGGTCGGCCGGCAGATCGACATAGGCCTCGGGGCCGCGATAGACCTGGCGACGTTCGAAATCCATGATGCCGCGGCGCAAGGCGCGGTAGGCCCGTTCCTGCTCGTCCGACTTCAGGGTCAGGTAGACATTCAGGCCCCGTGTGTAGGCTTCGTCGCCGTACTGGCTGAAGATCAGCTGCCGGGCGAGCTCGGCGACATATTCGGCGTGACTGACTGTGTCCTGGGGCGGGCGGATGCGCAGCTTCTCGGCCTTGGCCTGGGCATGCTGTTCAGGGCTGATGAAGCCCATCTCCAGCATCCGGTCAATGATGTATTGCTGGCGCAACGTGGCGCGGCGGGGATTGTTGATCGGGTTGTAAGCAGATGGTGCTTTCGGCAACCCGGCCAGCATGGCGGCCTCCGCGATCGACAGCTCCTTCATCGGCTTGCCGAAGTAGACCTCGCTGGCGGCGGCAAAGCCGTAGGCCCGATGACCCAGGAAGATCTGGTTCATGTAGATCTCGAGGATCTTCTCCTTGGGCAGGGCGCTTTCGATCTTCAGGGCCAGCAGGATCTCGTAGATCTTGCGGGTGAAGGTCTTTTCCGTGGAGAGATAGAAGTTGCGGGCCACCTGCATGGTGATGGTGGAGGCCCCCTGACTTTTGGACTCCCCCACATTGGCCAGACCCGCCCGGATCACCCCGAGGTAGTCCACCCCGCCATGCTGATAAAAGCGCGCGTCCTCGATGGCCAGCACCGCGTCCTGCATCACTTTGGGGATGTCGCGGATGTTGGAGTAGGAGCGTCGTTCCTCGCCGTATTCCCCCAGCAATTGACCATCCGCCGACAGCACGCGCAGCGGCAGCTTGGGCTGGTAGTCGGTCAGGCCGCTGATGTCAGGCAGGCTTGGATAGGCCATGGCCAGGGCCATGCCTGCCAACAAAGCCACAGAAAGCACGCCTGCAAGTAACAGTCCGAAAAGCCATCCGATGGCGCGCAGCAGCCAATGACGCTGTGTTGTGCGTGGCTTCTTGCGCCCTTGTGATCCGCGATCCCGCGGGTCGGCGGAAAAGGAGGAGGAGGGGGAGTCGGGGGAGTCGTCGGAGGTTTTCTTCGCGGGCATGACCAAAGTGTGCATTTTTGCGTGCCCACCCGCTCCCCATCAGGGGCTGTACGGGTGCGAATCCGGCCGCTTGCGGCGATTATAGGAAGCCGCGTCGGTCGCTGAATGGCTGACCGACGCGAACAGCGACCCTGCGCTCACGCGCACGCTTTCTGGGCGCATTTCCGGCTTTTGGCACCCTTTCGTGGCGTGTAGGTTACGCAACGCGGTGTTACGTGCTGTGACTGCTTTGCCTTGGGGCATCAAAGGCTTTGCTGCTAGCATTCAAGTAACTTATTAACAAACCGGCGCAGTGTGCGGCGCGTTGGGGGAACGCATCATGGGGTTGTTGGACGTACTACTGGGACGCACCCATCCGCCCATGATTGGCCTGGACATATCATCGTCCAGCGTCAAGCTTGTGGAGTTGAGTCAAAACGCGAATGGGGAATACGTTCTTGAACGTTTCGCCACGGAGCCTTTTGAAAAGGGATGGATTACCGACGGCCAGATCGAGAAATTCGACGAGGTCGCCGAGGCTGTGCGCCGGGTGGTGACGCGCAGCGGCAGCAAGACGCGGCATGCCGCGCTGGCCATGCCGCAGTCCGCAGTCATCACCAAGAAGATCATGCTGCCTGCGGGTCTGCGTGACGAAGAGCTGGAGCTCCAGGTTGAAGCCGAGGCCAATCAATACATTCCGTTCTCGCTCGATGAGGTGAGTCTGGACTTCTGCGTGATCGGGCCCAGCCCGACGTCGGTGGGCGACGTGGAAGTGCTGATTGCCGCGTCGCGCAAGGACCGTGTGCAGGACCGCCAGGCCCTGGCCGAAGCGGCCGGTCTGCGACCCATGGTGCTGGACATCGAGTCCCATGCCTCGCGCATGGCGATGGGGCGCCTGGTCGAGACCCTGCCCAATGAAGGCAAGGACGCCCTGGTGGCACTGTTCGAAATTGGCGCCGACACGACCAGCCTCAAGGTGCTGCGTGACGATGAAATGCTGTATGACCGGGATCAAGCCTTTGGCGGTTCCCAGCTCACCATGCTGATTTCTCGCCAATACGGTTTCTCATTCGAGGAAGCCGAGCAAAAGAAACTCAGCGGCGAATTGCCGGAGGACTATGAGACCCAAGTGCTCAATCCTTTTGTCGACAGTTTGTCGCAGGAAATCGGTCGCGCTTTGCAGTATTTCTTCACCAGCACGCCTCACCACAAGGTGCACTACGTGATGCTGGCTGGCGGAACTGCCACGCTTCCGGGCCTGAAGGAACGCGTGACCGAATTGACCGGATTCGCCTGCATGGTGGTGAATCCTTTTGAAAACATGGTGCTCGGCTCCGCAGTGCGTGAAAACAAGCTGCGCCGCGAAGCACCGGCCTACCTGACAGCCTGCGGGCTGGCGATGCGGAGGTTTTTTCAGTGATTCTGATCAACCTGCTCCCGCACCGCGAGGAGAAACGCAAGCGCCGCGAGACCGCGTTCTACGTGGGTCTTGGCATGTCGCTGGTCGCTGGCGCGCTGATCGCCGGGGTGATTTATCTGCTGCTTGAGCAGATGACGTCCGCCCAGATCGAGCGCAACAACTTCCTGAAGTCCGAGATCACCAAGCTCGATGAGCAGATCAAGGACATCGCCACGCTGCGCGCCGAAATCGACGCCCTGCGGGCCCGCCAGCGTGCGGTGGAAGACCTGCAAAGTGACCGCAACACGCCGGTGCATCTGCTCAACGATCTGGCCAAGCTCACGCCGGAAGGCATCTACCTGCAAGGCATCCGGCAGACCGGCAAGGCGGTGATCCTGAACGGCCAGGCCGCGACCAACGAGCGCGTGTCCGAGATGCTGCGCAATCTGGGTCATGCTGAATGGCTGGAAAACCCGGACCTGGTGGAAATCAAGTTGGCGACCCCGAATCCTCGCGATCCGCGCCGCCTGTTCGATTTCTCGATGCGGGTGACCATCAAGAACACCGTGCCCGACGCCGCTGCAGGCGCCGCCAGCACCCCGGGCGGTGCCAACCCGCCCCGGGCCAACAACAGCTGAGGACTGCATGGCTGACCTCAAGAACCTGGATCTGAATGCCTGGTTTGCTGACCTCTCAGGTCAGTTCCAGAACCTCGATCCCAAGAAGCCGGGCCAGTGGCCAACGGCCCCCAAGATCCTCACCTTCATTGTTGTGGCCGTTGCAGCCGTGGCGGCCGCGTGGTTCGTCCTGCTGTCCGATGCCAATGACGCCCTCGAGGCTGAAAAGGCCCGCGAGCCGGCGCTCAAGGAGGACTACCGCGGCAAGCTGGCCCAGGCGGTGAACCTGCCGGAGCTGCGCAAGCAAAAGCGTCAGGTTGAGGAATATGTCCTGCAACTGGAAAAGCAGTTGCCGGGCAAGGCTGAAATGGACGCGCTGCTGTCCGATATCAACCAGGCAGGCCTGGGTCGTGGTCTCCAGTTCGAGCTGTTCCGTCCGGGCCAGATCGTGATGAAGGACTATTACGCGGAGCAGCCGATCTCGTTGAAGGTCTCGGGCCAATATCACGATATCGGTTCGTTCACTGCTGACGTTTCCAACCTGTCGCGGATCGTGACGCTGCATGATCTGAACATCGTAGTGCCGCAGTCCGGCAACAGCGCGCGCACCGACGGACATCTGACCATGGATGCCACGGCTCGCACCTACCGTTACCTCGACCCCGCCGAAGTGGAAGAGCAAAAGCGCGTGGCCCAACAAGCAGGGAAGAAGAAATGATGCGTGTCACGCTCACTCGCTCCCTGCTGGGCAGGACGCTGGCTCTGGGTCTGTGCGGCATGGCGCTTGCGGCCTGCACCTCCTCGACGGACGAACTGCAGCAGTGGATGGAAGAGCAGCGTCAGCAGACCAAACCCTCGGTCAAGCCGCTGCAACCTCCGAAGAAATTCCTGCCGCAGCCGTATGAAGCCATGAATGTGGTGGACCCGTTCAGCGTGCAGAAGCTGACGGTGGCCTTCAAGCAGGAGGCGGCTCAACCGAGTTCTCTGCTGGCGTCTGAAATGAAGCGCCGCAAGGAACCGCTGGAAGCCTTCCCGCTGGACAGCATGGTCATGGTCGGCAGTGTGGTCCGCAACGGCCGGCAGTTCGCGCTGCTGAAGGTTGAGAACCTGCTGTATTACGTCAAGACCGGTGATTACCTGGGCCAGAACTTTGGCCGCATCACCAAGATCAGCGAAACCGAAATCACGTTGCGAGAAGTCGTCCAGGACGCTGCGGGCGAATGGATTGAACGCACCAGTACTCTCCAGCTACAGGAGCAGGGACGATGAAGACTTTTGTGGAGAACGCTTCCATGAGCGCCCGAACCAGCGACCCGTCGACGAACGGAGCCCGTCAGTCCAAGACCCGTCCTGCCAGCTGGCGGGTGCTGGCATGCGCCCTGGGCCTGGCGGCCCTGATGCCGGTGCAGGCCTTCGCACAGAACCTCATCCGTTCCATCACCTCGACGCAGCAGTCTGGCAATGATGTCGTGCGCATCGAGCTGTCCAAGCCGCTGCAGGAGCTGCCCAAGGGCTTCGCCGTGCAAGTGCCGCCGCGTATCGCGCTGGATCTTCCCGGCGTGAGCAATGGCATGGGCCGCAACCTGGTGGACATCAACACCGGCAACATGCGCACGGCCAACGTTGCCCAGGCCGGTGACAGGACCCGTGTGGTGCTGAACCTGCGTCAGGCCAGCACCTATCGCGCCCAGTTGCAGGACAGCGCACTGCTGATCTTCCTGGATGCCAACCCGGCCCCGCAGCCGTCGGCTAATGCGGAAGCGGGCAACGGTGTCACGACCGAGCCGCTGCACTTTGCCCCGAGCCAGAACAGCGGCGTGCAAGCGCTGCAGGACATCGACTTCCGCCGCGGTGCCGATGGCGCCGGCCGTGTGATCGTCAACCTGCCCAGCAGCCAGATCGGCGTGGACATCCAGCAGCAGGGCAAGAGCCTGGTGGTGGAGTTCCCGCGCAGCTCGCTGCCGGAGCGTCTGCGCCGTCGCATGGACGTGACCGATTTCGGCACGCCGGTGGACAGCGTGGTGGCCACTCAGCAGGGCGAACGTGTCCGTCTGGTCGTCACCCCGCGTGGCAACTGGGAACACAGCGCCTACCAGAGCGACAACCAGTTCGTGTTGGAAGTGCGTCCGCAAAAGGTCGACCCCAACAAGCTGACGCAAGGACCTGGTTATGCCGGTGACAAGCTCAGCCTGAACTTCCAGAACATCGAAGTTCGTGCTCTGTTGCAGGTGATTGCCGACTTCACCAACTTCAACGTGGTGACCAGCGATGCCGTGACCGGCAACGTGACCCTGCGCCTGAAGGACGTGCCCTGGGACCAGGCGCTGGACATCATCCTGCAAGCCAAGGGCCTGGGCCTGCGCAAGAGCGGCAACGTGCTGTGGATTGCGCCCAAGGAAGAACTGGCGCTGAAGGAAAAGGCTGAACTGGAAGCCAAGGCACAGGTCACGCAGCTGGAACCGCTGCGCACCCAGTCCTTCCAGCTCAACTACACCAAGGCTGAGGAAATCGCCAAGGGTCTGACCGGGCAAAACAATGCTGGATCGTCGGGTGGCAGCACCAATACCAGCCGCATCCTGTCCCCGCGTGGCAGCCTGATTTTCGAGACCCGCACCAACCAGCTCTTCGTCAGCGACATTCCCTCCAAGCTGGAAGAAATCGCCGCGATGATCGCCAAGATCGACATCCCGGTTCGCCAGGTGCTGATTGAGGCCCGTATCGTGGAAGCGGCGGATACCTTCGGTCGGGCGCTGGGCGTGAAGCTCGGCACCACCACCGGCATGAACGGCGCCTACAGCGTGGGCGGCACCAAGGCTGTGGTGGGCGGTACCTACAATAATGTGGGCTACATGACGGGCCAGGTGGAAAGCCAGCCGGACTTCACCACCAGCCAGTTCGTGAACTTCGGTGCCAACACCACGTCTGACGTGTTCGCCGGTGCCAATGCTGCGAACTTCGCCATCTCCCTGTTCGGCTCGAGCGCCAGCCGCTTCCTGAACCTGGAACTGTCGGCCCTGGAATCGGACGGCAAGGGCAAGATCGTGTCCAGCCCGCGTGTGGTGACGGCCGATCAGACCAAGGCGCTGATCGAGCAGGGTGAAGAAATCCCGTATCAGCAGGCCACCTCGAGCGGCGCCACCTCGGTGACCTTCAAGAAGGCTGTGCTGAAGCTGGAAGTCACCCCGCAGATCACGCCCGAAGGCAATGTGATCCTGACCGTGGACGTCAACAAGGACAGCCGCGGCACCCTGACCACCATGGGTTATGCCATCAACAACAAGCATGTGCAGACCCTGGTGTTGGTGGAAAACGGCGGCACGGTAGTGATCGGTGGTATCTACACGCAGGATGAGCAGGAATCCGAGAACAAGGTGCCTTACCTGGGCGACATTCCGGTGCTGGGCAACCTGTTCAAGAACCGCTCGCGTACCTCCAACAAGACCGAACTGCTGATCTTCATCACGCCCAAGGTGGTGAGTGACCGGGTGTCGGCGGCTCGCTGATCCGGCTGGATGAAACTGTCTCTGGTCGGCATGCCCGGCGGTGGGAAATCCACCGTCGGCCGTCTGCTGGCCCGACAGCTCAACGCCCCCTTCGTCGATTCGGACGCCGAGATTGAAAAACAGCTCGGCGGCGAGACGATCAAGGACTACTTCGCCCGCAAGGGCGAATTGTCGTTTCGGGACCTGGAAAGTCGTGTCATCGGCGAGCTGCTGAAGCTGCCCGGCGAGATGGTTCTGGCCACGGGCGGCGGGGCGGTGTTGCGGGACATCAACCGTGACCGGCTGCACCAGCATTCGACGGTCGTCTACCTTCGCTCCTCGCCGGACGAACTCTTCCGCCGACTGCGGCACGACACCACCCGTCCGTTGCTGCAAGGCGGCAACCCGCTGGCCAAGCTGCGTGAGCTCTACGCCCAGCGCGACCCGCTCTACCGCCGCTGCGCCCACTTCGTGCTGGAGACCAGCCGGCCGTCCGTCAACGGCCTGGTCAACATGATCCTGATGCAGCTGGAACTGGCCGGCTTGATCGATCCGGCCCGTGTGGCCGCAACGGTGGGGGCCCATCCCCCGGCTGCCCCTCGCGTGGGGGAGGCTTCGGAGTCCGGCGGCGATGCCCCGTACACTCCGGGGACATGAGCCCTTCCGTTCCGGTTTCCTCCCCTTCCTCCTCTGCTTCAAGTGCTGCCGCTGCGACGGCGGATTACGCCTGCGTGCCCATCGATCTGGGCGACCGCAGCTATGACATCCGCATCGCCCCGGGCCTGCTCGGCCAGGCGCAGACCTGGGCCGGACTGCCTCGTGCCTCCACGGCGCTGATCGTCACCAACGATGTCGTGGCGCCGCTTTACTTGGCGCGTTTGCGTGCGCAGCTGTCTGGCGTGTATGCCCGGGTGGAGAGCCTCGTGCTGCCGGACGGAGAAGCGCAGAAGAGCTGGGACAGTCTGGACCGCATCATCGACCACCTGCTGGCGGCCACGGCCGACCGCAAGACGGTGCTGTTTGCGCTGGGCGGCGGTGTCATCGGCGACCTGACCGGCTTTGCGGCGGCCATCTACATGCGGGGCGTGCCGTTTGTGCAGGTGCCCACCACCTTGCTCGCCCAGGTGGACTCCTCCGTGGGCGGCAAGACAGCCATCAACCATCCGCGTGGCAAGAACATGGTGGGGGCGTTCTACCAGCCGGTCAGGGTCGTGGCCGACCTGGACACGCTGGACACCCTGCCGGACCGCGAGCTGTCGGCGGGCTTGGCCGAAGTCATCAAATACGGCCCCATTGCCGATGCTGCGTTCCTGGACTGGATCGAGCAGAACCTGCCCGCCCTGCTGGCGCGCGACAAGACCGCCCTGGCCTATGCCGTGCAGCGCAGCTGCGAAATCAAGGCCTGGGTGGTGGGGCAGGACGAGCGAGAGTCCGGCCTGCGCGCCATCCTCAACTTCGGCCACACCTTCGGCCATGCGATTGAGACCGGCATGGGCTATGGCAACTGGCTGCACGGGGAAGCGGTGGGCTGCGGCATGGTCCTCGCGTCAGACCTTTCGGCCCGGCTGGGCCTGGTGCCGACGGACTTCGTGGATCGCATGAAGCGCCTTGTGCGGGCAGCCGGCTTGCCAGTCGTGGCACCCGCCCTCGGCCTGGACCGATACCTCGAGCTGATGCAGATCGACAAGAAGAACGAGGGGGGCGACATCCGCTTTGTGGTGATTGAAGGACTGGGACAAGCGGGCGTCAGAAGTGCCCCGACCGAACTGGTGGCCGAGGTTCTCGCCACCCATTGCGACCCTGTTGCTGGCGCTCCGGCGCCATGACCCGCCGGGACCGGAACCGGCGCCGATTCTTCCCCTGAGACGCCTGACCTTCCTGCCATGACCGACACGCCGCGTGCTTCCTATGCCTCCCATCCTGCACAGAGCCGCGGCCGGCGATTTCCCGAGCGCCCGGCGCCCACGCGCAGCGACTACCAACGGGACCGGGACCGCATCGTTCACAGCAGCGCGTTCCGGCGCCTGGTCTACAAGACGCAGGTCTTTCTCAACCATGAAGGCGACCTCTTCCGGACCCGCCTGACGCACTCTCTTGAAGTCGCGCAACTGGGCCGCTCCATCGGCCGCAGCCTGGGTCTGGACGAAGACCTCATCGAAACCGTGGCCCTGGCCCACGACCTGGGCCACACCCCGTTCGGCCATGCGGGGCAGGACGTGCTCAACGACTGCATGCAAGCGCACGGGGGCTTTGAGCACAACCTCCAGTCCTTGCGGGTGGTGGACCAGCTCGAGCAGCGTTACCCCCAGTTCGACGGCCTCAACCTCAGCTTCGAAAGCCGTGAAGGCATCCTCAAGCACTGCAGCAAGCGAGACGCGCTTCGTCTGGATGCAGCGGAGCCCGGCGGCGTTGCTGCCCGCTTCCTGACGGGCGGGCAACCCAGCCTCGAAGCCCAGCTCTGCAACCTGGCCGACGAAGTTGCCTACAACGCCCATGACGTGGACGATGGCGTGCGCTCGGGCCTCATCACCTTGGAGCAGCTCGAGCAAGTGCCCCTGGTCAAGCGTTTCCTCGACGACACTCTTCGAGAGTTCCCGCGGCTCACCGGCAAGCGGCTCCTGGCGGACACCATTCGGCGCATGCTCTCCGAGCAGGTCTACGACATCATCGCCGCCACCCGAAGCGCCATCCAGCAAGCCGGCATCACCACCGCCGACGACGCCCGCGCGTCCGGCCCCCTGGTGCGTTTCAGCCCGGACATGCGGCAGGCCAGCACCGAACTCAAGCGCTTTCTCTTCGCCAACCTCTACCGCCATGCGGCGGTCCAGGACAAACGTGCGAGTGCCGAAGAAGTCCTTCGCGACCTCTTCCAGATCTACCTGAGCGACCCGTCCAAGCTCCCGCCCGACTGCGCCAATCCGGACGACCACCCCAGGGCCTGCGCCGACTACATCGCGGGCATGACCGACCGGTATGCGCTGCGAGAGCATGAGCGCCTGACGGGGAAACGACTCTTTGGCTGATTCCTTGCGCGGTGCCACCGGAATGGGATTGGAGCGCCTGGCCAGGGGGAGGGCGTTTCGTCAGGTTGCCAGGTCTTGATGGGGGTGAGGGGCTACGACCCGTGCTTTGACGGCACTGCTGCACTGTCCCGATGCCGGGTCTCGTGAAAGTCCTCGGTTCGAAAAAGCTGCTGCCCGGGGCCCTTTTACGGAAGTCAAGAAGGGAATGGCCGGCGAAGCCGGACAGGAATGACATGAAGTAAAAGGGCCCCGGGCAGCAGCTTTTGAGCACCCGCCCCAAGCATCCGCCACAATTGGGGACAGACTCACTCCCACGTCCCGCAAAAGCAGATGGCCCGCCTCCCCCGCCTCGCCTTGGCGAACCACCTCCACCACGTCATCCACCGCGGCCACAACCTGCAGCCGATTGCCCAGGACGACGACGACCGTCGTGCCCTGATGGCGGCTTTGCAGGACTGCGCCGCCACTTACAAGGTGGCCATCCACGCCTACGTGGTCATGCCCAACCACCTTCATCTCCTGGCCACCCCCACCACCAACGAGGGTCTGTCCAGAATGATGCAGGCCCTGGGCCGCCGCTACGTCGCTGCTTTCAACCAGCGTCACCAGCGCGTGGGAACGCTCTGGGAAGGGCGGTTCCGAGCAGCGCCCGTCGAAGCCGCCACCTTCCTGCTCCCGCTGATGCGCAGCATCGAACTCAACCCCCTGCGCGCCGGCCTGGCCACCGAACCCGCCGACTACCCCTGGTCGTCCGCCGCCCACCACCTTGGCCGCCGCCGCGACCCGCTCATCAGCGATCCGCCGGACTTCTGGGCCTTGGGCAACACCCCCTTCGAGCGGGAGCTCACCTGGCGCCGCTGGCTCGATGAAGGTGAGCTGGAGACTGAGCGCCAACGCCTGGTGGACGCCGCCATCAAGGGCTGGCCATTGGGATCGCCCGCATTTCTGGCCGCTCTTGCCGAACTCAGCCCCCGCCCCACCGCCCCCCGCCCCCGCGGTCGCCCCCGCAAACAGCAGTCTGTCCCCATTTAAACGACAAGCCTCCATCCGTCGCCCGCTAATTCGACACTGACCCCATTTAGTTCTGCTTGTGTGCGCCCCCCGGCGTTGCTAACCTGCGCGGGTTTCCCAAGAACTCCCCTGGAGGCCACCGATGTCGGCAGCTCAATACCCGCAGGCGAATTCCGCCGCTTCCTCCACCGCCTTGGCCCCAACGGCCGCCCCGGTCGTCACCACTGGCGACGAGATTCGCTCGCTCGCCCAGCACGGCCTCTACCGCCCGTCCAATGAGAAGGACGCCTGCGGCCTCGGTTTCGTGGCCCACATCAAGGGGCAGAAGAACCACCACATCGTCCAGCAGGGGCTGAAGATCCTGGAGAACCTGGATCACCGCGGCGCCGTCGGTGCCGACAAACTGATGGGCGATGGCGCCGGCATCCTCATCCAGATCCCCGACGAGTTCTACCGCGCCGAAATGGCCCAGCAGGGCGTCGTCCTGCCGCCCCCGGGGGAATATGGCGTCGGCATGATCTTCCTGCCCAAGGAACATGCCTCCCGCCTGGCCTGTGAACAGGAGCTGGCCCGCGCCATCAAGGCCGAAGGCCAGGTGCTGCTGGGTTGGCGTGACGTGCCGGTGGACCGCGACATGCCCATGTCGCCCACCGTGCGCGAGAAGGAACCCATCATCCGCCAGATCTTCATCGGCCGCGGCCCGGACATCATCGTCCCCGACGCGCTCGAACGTAAGCTCTACGTGATCCGCAAGACCGCCTCCAGCGCCATCCAGGCACTCCAGCTCACCCACAGCCGCGAGTACTACGTGCCCAGCATGAGCTGCCGCACCGTCATCTACAAGGGTCTGCTGCTGGCCGATCAGGTGGGCAAGTACTACAAGGACCTGGCCGACCCGCGCGTGGTGTCCGCCATCGCCCTGGTGCACCAGCGCTTCTCTACCAACACCTTCCCCGAATGGCCGCTGGCCCACCCCTACCGCATGGTGGCGCACAACGGCGAGATCAACACCGTCAAGGGCAACTTCAACTGGATGCGCGCCCGCGAAGGCGTCATGAAGTCGCCGGTGCTGGGAGACGACCTGAAGAAGCTCTACCCCATCAGCTTCGAGCATCAGTCCGACACCGCCACCTTCGACAACGCCATCGAACTGCTGACCATGTCCGGCTATCCGCTGGCCCATGCGGCGATGATGATGATCCCCGAAGCCTGGGAACAGCATGAGTGGATGGACGAGCGCCGCCGCGCGTTCTACGAATACCACGCCGCCATGATGGAACCCTGGGACGGCCCGGCCGCCATGGTCTTCACCGACGGCCGCCAGGTCTGCGCGGCGCTGGACCGCAACGGCCTGCGTCCCGCCCGCTACTGGGTGACCGATGACGACATGGTGGTGCTGGCCTCGGAATCTGGCGTCCTGCCCATTCCCGAGTCCCGTGTGGTCAAGAAGTGGCGCCTGCAGCCCGGCAAGATGTTCCTGATCGACCTGGAACAGGGCCGCATCATCGACGACGAAGAGCTCAAGACCCAATACGCCAACGCCCGTCCCTACCGCCAGTGGATTGAGAACGTGCGCGTCAAGCTGCACGACATCCCCGCACCCGCGCCCGCGCCCGCCGACTTCGAAGCCTCGCTGCTGGACCGCCAGCAGGCCTTCGGCTTCACCCAGGAAGACATCAAGTTCCTGCTGGCGCCGATGGCGGCCAACGGCGAAGAAGGCATCGGCTCCATGGGCAATGACTCGCCCCTGGCCGTGCTGTCCGACAAGAACAAGCCGCTCTACAACTACTTCAAGCAGCTGTTTGCGCAGGTCACCAACCCGCCGATCGACCCGATCCGCGAGAACATCGTGATGTCGCTCAACAGCTTCATCGGCCCCAAGCCGAACCTGCTGGACATCAACGCCATCAACCCGCCGATGCGGCTGGAAGTGACCCAGCCGGTGCTGGACTTCGACGACATGGCCCGACTGCGCGCCATCGAATCGCACACCAACGGCAAGTTCAAGCCCTATGAACTGGACATCACCTATCCGTTGGCCTGGGGCCGCGAAGGGGTCGAAGCCCAGCTGGCCTCGCTGTGCGCTGAAACCGTGGATGCCATCCGCAGCGGCCACAACATCCTGATCATCACCGACCGGCGCCTGGGCGCCGACCGCGTGGCCATCCCGGCCCTGCTGGCCCTGTCGGCGGTCCACCACCATCTGGTGCGTGAAGGTCTGCGCACGACCGCCGGTCTGGTGGTCGAGACCGGCACTGCCCGCGAAGTCCATCACTTCGCCGTACTGGCCGGTTTCGGTGCGGAGGCGGTCCACCCCTACCTGGCGCTGGAGACCATCAGCGCCCTTCAGGCCGAGTTGCCCGGCAACCTGTCGGCTGACAAGGCCGTCTACAACTACATCAAGGCGGTGGGCAAGGGCTTGTCGAAGATCATGTCCAAGATGGGCATCTCGACCTACATGTCCTACTGCGGCGCGCAGATCTTCGAGGCTATCGGCCTGCAGAGTGACTTCGTGGCCAAGTACTTCCGCGGCACGCCCACGCAAGTCGGCGGCATCGGCGTGTTCGAGGTGGCGGAAGAAGCCCTGCGCCTGCACCGGGCAGCCTTCGGCGACGACCCGGTGCTGGAGACCATGCTGGACGCCGGCGGCGAATATGCCTGGCGCAGCCGTGGTGAAGAGCACATGTGGACGCCTGACGCCATTGCCAAGCTGCAGCACAGCACCCGCTCGGGCAAGTTCGACACCTACAAGGAATATGCGCAGCTGATCAATGACCAGAGCCGTCGCCACATGACGCTGCGCGGCCTGTTCGAATTCAAGTTCGACCCGACCAAGGCCATTCCGCTGGAAGAAGTGGAATCCGCCGCGGACATCGTCAAGCGCTTTGCCACCGGCGCCATGTCGCTGGGCTCCATCTCGACCGAAGCCCACGCCACCCTGGCCGTGGCCATGAACCGCATCGGCGGCAAGAGCAACACGGGTGAAGGCGGTGAAGACCCGGCGCGTTATCGCAATGAGCTCAAGGGCATCCCGATTGCGCAGGGCACCAAGGTGTCGGACGTGGTGGGTCCCCGCGTCATTGAAGTCGATTACGAACTCAAGGCTGGTGACTCGCTGCGCTCGCGCATCAAGCAGGTGGCCTCGGGTCGCTTCGGGGTGACCACCGAATACCTGGTGAGCGCCGACCAGATCCAGATCAAGATGGCCCAGGGTGCCAAGCCGGGTGAGGGCGGTCAACTGCCTGGCGGCAAGGTCACCGACTACATCGGCTTTCTGCGCCATTCGGTGCCCGGCGTCGGCCTGATCTCGCCGCCGCCGCACCACGACATCTATTCGATCGAAGACCTGGCGCAGCTCATCCACGACCTGAAGAACGTCAACCAGCGTGCCGATATCTCGGTCAAGCTGGTGTCCGAAGTCGGCGTGGGCACGATTGCCGCGGGTGTGGCCAAGGCCAAGGCGGACCACATCGTCATTGCCGGCCATGACGGCGGCACCGGCGCATCGCCCTGGTCCTCCATCAAGCATGCCGGCACCCCATGGGAGCTGGGCCTGGCTGAAGCGCAGCAGACCCTGGTGCTGAACCGCCTGCGCGGGCGCGTGCGGGTGCAGGCCGACGGCCAGATGAAGACCGGTCGCGACGTCGTGATCGGGGCCCTGCTGGGCGCCGATGAATTCGGCTTCGCTACCGCGCCGCTGGTGGTGGAGGGCTGCATCATGATGCGCAAGTGCCACCTCAACACCTGCCCGGTGGGCGTGGCCACCCAGGACCCGCTGCTGCGCAAGAAGTTCACCGGTCAGCCGGAACACGTCGTCAACTATTTCTTCTTCGTCGCGGAGGAAGCGCGTCAGATCATGGCGCAGCTGGGCATCCGCAAGTTCGACGAACTGATCGGCCGCTCCGACCTGCTGGACACCCGCAAGGGCATCAGCCACTGGAAGGCACGGGGCCTGGACTTCACCCGCGTGTTCCACCGTCCGGAACTGCCGGCCGAGGTGGCTCGCCTGCACAACGATCGTCAGGACCACGGCCTGGAAAAGGCCCTGGACGTGAAGCTGATCGAAAAGTGCCTGCCCGCCTTTGAGAAGGGCGAGAAGGTGCAGTTCATGCAGGAGGTGACCAATGTGCGTCGCACGGTGGGCGCCATGCTGTCGGGCGAGCTGATTCGCCGCAAGCCCGAAGGCCTGCCGGACCACACCATCTTCATCCAGTTCGAAGGCACCGGTGGCCAGAGCTTCGGCTCCTTCCTGGCACCGGGCATCACCTTCTATCTGATCGGTGATGCCAACGACTACACCGGCAAGGGCCTGTCGGGTGGCCGCATCGTGGTGCGTCCGTCCATCGACTTCCGCGGGGACGCCACCAAGAACATCATCGTGGGCAACACGGTGCTGTACGGGGCGACCAAGGGCGAGGCCTTCTTCCGCGGCGTGGCCGGTGAGCGCTTTGCGGTGCGTCTGTCCGGCGCCACCGCCGTGGTGGAAGGCACGGGCGACCACGGCTGCGAATACATGACGGGTGGCACGGTGGTCGTGCTGGGCAAGACCGGGCGCAACTTCGCCGCCGGCATGAGCGGCGGCATCGCCTACGTCTTCGACGAGGACGGCCAGTTTGCCAAGCGCTGCAACACCAGCATGGTCAGTCTGGACAAGCTGCTGCCCGCGCACGAGCAGGAAGCCACGGTCGACCGTGGCATCTGGCACCACGCCGGTGATGGGGAGGGCAAGACCGACGAAGCGCTGCTGCGCAAGCTGATCGAGGACCACCACCGCTGGACCGGCAGCCAGCGCGCACGCGACATCCTCGACCACTGGGCCGAATCGCGCGCCAAGTTCGTCAAGGTGTTCCCGAACGAATACCGCCGCGCCCTGGGCGAGATCAATGCCGCCAAGGAAACCGCCGCCACCATCGCGCATGCCAAGGCCCCGTCGGCCAAGGCCAAGGTGTGATGGGCCGCTGACGACAGACACAGGATCAGGAGAAGACCGACATGGGAAAAGTCACCGGCTTCATGGAGTACGAACGGCTGGAGGAGGGCTACGCGCCCGTGGCCGTCCGTCTGAAGAATTACAAGGAATTTGTCATCGGCCTGAATGCCGAGCAGGCCAAGCAGCAGGGCGCTCGATGCATGGACTGCGGCACGCCCTTCTGCAACAGCGGCTGCCCGGTCAACAACATCATTCCCGATTTCAATGACCTCGTTTACCGCAACAGCGAGGCCGATTGGAAGCAGGCCATCGCGGTGCTGCATTCGACCAATAACTTCCCGGAATTCACCGGCCGCATCTGCCCCGCGCCCTGCGAGGCGGCCTGCACGCTGAACGTGAATGACGATGCGGTGGGCATCAAGTCGATCGAGCACGCCATCATCGACCGGGCCTGGGCCGAAGGCTGGGTCACGCCGCGTCCGCCCAAGGTGAAGACCGGCAAGACGGTGGCAGTGGTCGGCTCCGGGCCGGCAGGTCTGGCGGCGGCACAGCAACTGGCGCGTGCCGGTCACAGCGTGACCGTGTTCGAGAAGAACGACCGCGTCGGCGGGCTGCTGCGCTACGGCATTCCCGACTTCAAGATGGAGAAGAGCCACATCGACCGCCGCGTGGCGCAGATGGAGGCCGAAGGCGTGGTGTTCCGCACCGGTGTGATGGTGGCCCATCTGCCGGAGGGATCGAAGGTCACCAACTGGGCCAAGGATGTGGTCTCGGCCGGTGAGCTGATGCAGCAGTTCGATGCGGTGCTGCTGGCCGGCGGCGCTGAGCAGTCCCGCGACTTGCCGGTGCCGGGCCGTGATCTGGCCGGCGTGCACTTCGCCATGGAGTTCCTGCCGCAGCAGAACAAGATCAATGCCGGCGACAAGCTGAAGAACCAGCTGCGCGCCGACGACAAGCATGTGATCGTGATTGGCGGCGGCGACACCGGCAGTGACTGCGTGGGCACCAGCAACCGGCACGGCGCCAAGAGCGTGACCCAGTTCGAACTGCTGCCCCAGCCGCCGGAAGTGGAGGATCGTCCGCTGACCTGGCCCTACTGGCCGATCAAGCTGCGCACCTCGTCCAGCCATGAGGAGGGCTGTGACCGGGAATTTGCCATCGCCACCAAGGAGTTCATCGGCGAGAAGGGCAAGGTCACCGGTGTGAAGACGGTGCGGGTGCAGTGGGTAGGCGGCAAGATGGTCGAGGTGGAAGGCTCCGAGCAGGTGCTCAAGGCCGACCTGGTGCTGCTGGCCATGGGCTTTGTGTCGCCGGTCGGGTCGATCGTGGAGGCCTTTGGCGTCACCAAGGATGCCCGGGGCAATGCCAAGGCCACGACGGATTTCAACGGCGGTTACCGGACCAATGTCGGCAAGGTCTTTACCGCAGGGGATATGCGGCGGGGCCAGTCGCTGGTGGTCTGGGCCATCCGGGAAGGCCGTCAGGCGGCGAGGGCGGTGGATGAGTTCCTGATGGGGGACAGCGAGCTGCCGCGCTGAGAATCGGCGCTTGGGGCCGCAGGGTGCTGCGGACCCTGCTGTGCCAGGGAAGAAGCCAGCGCCAGGCAATGGCAAGTGGCAGCCCCAAAAACAAAGGCCTTCGTCGTGAGACGAAGGCCTTTTTGCTGGGCAGACCCCGGTGGTCCGAGGTCTGCGGTGCCCGCGGGCAGCGGGCTTCGTGCAATCAGTTGCGCAGTGGGATTTCGCGCCAGTTGATCACGCGAGTGGTGGTCGTCGTCGGGTTGGGTGGCTTGACGAATCCGGTGTCGCTCTTCGAGTCCGGCAGGGAGCCGCTCGCCGTCAGGACTGGGTCTCCAACGGGATCGCCAATCTCGCCGCCGCCGCCGCTGCCGCCGGAAACGTAACGGAGATCGGTCACGAACCAGTTTTGCACCGCGTACTTCGTGAAGCTGCCCGACCCCAGATCGAATTCGATCGGAATCGTCTGCGAGGTCCCATCGCAGCCGCCGCTGCTGCTGCTGCGGGGAAGGGCGGCGGCAAAGGCGGCCTTGTAGGTGCCATTGGCGGTCGCCGGGTCCACCACCACACGATAGCCGGTGGCATTCAGGGCCGTTGTCAGGTCCATGAAGAAGCCCATCTTGCTGCTCGCCAGGGGTTGACCCAGCGTGATGTCCTGCAAGTCATGGCGCGTCGTGTTGCTCTCAACGATGGGCCAGGAGACGCCCGTGGGCAGCTGGGTGGCCGTCAGATAACCGTTGTTGTTGCCATCGAGGATCGCGTAGAGACGGTTTTTCGAGGTGTCGGCAATATCGTTCGAACTGAGGAGTCGGCCGGTGCCAACGATCACCCAGCGGCGGTTGCTGCCGTCCACCATGGGTATGGCCCGGGTGGTCACCGCCAGTTCCTTGTTGTCTGCATCCGTCAGCTTGGCAATCTTGACGGGCGACGAATAGCTGCCCGTGGCGTTGCTCACATCCAGACGCCAGAGGTTGCCATGCAGGTCCCCGGCGTACAGGCTCTCGGCCGTCATGTCGCGGCGGTCGGTGTACCACGGCTCGATGAAGGACAGTCCAGTCGGGGCCGTGGTGGTGCCGTCATCCTTGTTGGTGCCGGAGCTCGCCAGCGCCACCCGTTCCAGGAGGGCACCGGTACGGGCATTCAGGATGAAGAACGCACCCGTGCCATCCGCCGTGTTCATGCCGGAACCCACCACCACCACCCAGCCGTACTTGGCCAGCTTGGTGATGACCGGCTTGCCGAAGGTCAGACCCAACCGGCTGTCGGTGAACTCCCACATCACCCGCGAAGCGGCCTGGGTTTCGTTTGTCACGCTCAGAGCCGAGGTCAGATCCAGCGCATAAACACTGCGACCGCCCTTGCCCAGCGTGCCCACGGCGATGCTGTGCCACTCATTGCTGGTCAGCGACGAACCGTTGGTTCGCTTGAAGTCGACTTCGCCGACGGCGATCTCGCCATTGACCAGATAGCGGTGGTCGTACTTCGGATTGCCCACGGCCGCCAAGCCGCTGACGCTCGGCGTGTTGTCCGGGCCGGCGAACGCCGCGTTGGGGATGAAGGCAAACAACTCAGTGCCGCCGCCATCATTAGGCGACAGCGCGCCGTTGATCACATGCACCATGCCGTTGTTGGCGCCCACCAGCAGGATGTTGGTGCGGTTTTTGTAGGTCTGCGCGTGCTCGGCATACCCAGGGTTGGCCGCATTGGACAGCCCGTAGTCGCCGCCCAGGGGGGGGCCCAGCACCACGACGCCCGTCTGGCCGATATCCGCCACCAACCGGTTGCTCTGACGCACCCGGAAGGCGCGGGTGCTGGCGCTGTCCACGGCGTTCTGTTCCTGGCTTTGGTCGCCACGCAGCCAGTTCAGGGTGAGTCGCCCGTCATCCACCGTGGTCCATGTGGGCTTGAGGTTGCCTTGCTGGGTCGCGGAAAGAGAGTCGAACTGGAAGCTCACCCCTGCCCGGGTGTCCGGGCGGTAGGTGACGATGCGGCGCTTGCTGGTGTCGCCGCCCATCTGGTCTGCCAGCCGGTCCTGGAAGTTCCAGCTGACGCTGTCGTAGACGATCGGTTGGTCCACCTTGCTCACCGCGTTGGCCCAGACGTTGCCGGTCCAGTTCTTGGGTTCGTAGCTGCTGCCGTAGGCAATGGTGCCCTGACTGACCAACGGACTGGCTGTCTGGAACGAGGACGATGCCACCGCTAGATCGCTGGCGATCGAGGCAAAGGCCGTTGTCAGGCCCGCCACCATGGCGTCAGCCTTGGCCGCGGTGTAGTAGGTGTCCGGACGGAGTTGATCACCCACCTTGTCGGTATCCGGGCCAGTGTGCCACCAGTTGGTGTTGTTGGCGAAATCCGCGGCCTTGGCCGTGGTCACGTCATAGCCGGTGGGCACGGCGAAGCCGCCGTACTTCGTGGCCAGATAGAACTGGTTGTTGCTCTTGTAGGCCTGGTATTCCAGCACGTCCAGCCAGTAGGTCTTGACGGTCTGTTTGCCGTCAATGTCGGCGCGGATGTCCTGGGTGTTGGCGTAGTACGCCATGCCCGCCATCAAGGCGCCGTTGTTGCTGCAGCAGCCGTTGTAGCCTTGGATCGTGCCCAGGTTGGCAATGCCTTGCAGGTCACCCACCCGGTTGGTCCAGGTCAGCGCGTTCATCGTTGTGTCCGCAGCCACCTTCGGGGGTTGGGTCGCGGGTTCGGAATTGCCTGTCGCGCCGGGCAAGTCCCGGTCCGCGTGGGTGTTGACGTCACCGATCCCCAGAATGAAGTTCTTCTGGCAGGAGTAGATGATCGGGTCGTCCCAGGTGGTGATCACCGGGAATCCATCCGCATAGGTGGTGAGCGTGTCCCCCGTGGCAGTACCGGGCGATGTGTACTCCGGCACATTGCCCAGGTTGCGGTAGTAGCGCAAGGCTGCGTAGTACAGCTCGCCCACCGGGTCATTGCTCTTGTAGGAGTTGCCGATGATCTGGCCAAACTTGTTGACGTAGTTCATCACTCCGCTGTTGGTGACGGTGATGCCGTAATAGGTGGCCAGGGCCGCCGCGTCTGCAGAGTCCGGATTGGTCACCATCACACCGGTGGTGGCGTCCCATTCCGCAGCCGGGTTGGCCACCGCCGCCATGCCAGGCTCAGCCTTGGTCGGGCCCACATACTTCATGCGGGCGCGCATGACACCGCCATCGCGACCGTTACCGCCATCGTTCAGGTAGCCGAAAGCGCTGAAGCGGATCTTGTCGGAGTAGCGTTGAATCAGCCCTTCGGGCTTGTAGCCCTGGCTGTATTTGACGCAGTTCGATTCCAGGGTACCGGCAGAGGTGCTGGAGTCGCACACCTTCACCCGCACGTTGACTTCATAGACCTTCCTGCCATCAATGTCGGTGGTGGATCCCCACGGGATGCCGTCCGTCACATTGTTGTTATTGCCGGTGTTGGTGAAGAACAACCGGTTGCCCAGGCCCTGGATGCGCAGTTTCATCTGGCCCCAGTTCAGCGGCGTTGCGCTGCTGATGGAGGCAGTGATGGTGCGGTCCGGGAAGTTGCTGTTGCCGCCTTGGCCCGTCGCCTTGGCCTTCTCAATGATGGTTTCCGTGGGCGTGTCCTTGACACGGTAGCCCCCGGTCAGGGCCCAGCGGAACGGGTCGATGGTCTGCATCGACGCCCAGTTCATGAAGTTGCCGCTCCACTTGCCATTGCAGGCGTGGTTGGTGGCGGCGCCTGCAGGTTGGAAGTAGCGGTCGGCGGCCGTTACCGCATAGACATAGTTGTAGCACTTGTCCGGATCGAAGTAGCCGATGTAGGTGGTCGCCTGCACATAGGTCTTGTCCAGGTGGGTGTTGCTCACCGCAGTCGGGAATTCCACCGACAAAGTCAGCGCCAGATTGCCTGGCACCACGGTGGCGGTGAGGGGAGACACGTCCCCCAGTTTGGTCTGCGCCGACGCGGGTCCCGGCAGAGCCAGGCAGGCCGCCATCGCCGCGCTGCCAAGACAGCGCATCAAGGTTGATAGCTTGTTCATGTGAGACCTTAGTTGCTCATCGTCGCTTGATAGAACGACTGGGCGCCGCGCGGGCCGTCCACCCGAACGGTCACCCGATACAGCGGCTTGACGCCGGTCGGAAGGTTGATGTTGGAGTTGCCGCCCTGCGCCACTACGGTGGGCGTGAGGCATGTGGAAGTGGCGAATGCGCCTGCGGCCTGGCACAGCCGATCAATGACGTAGTACATCGTCACGTTGGGCGCGGTGTAGGAGCCGAGGGCTGACGCTGTGGTCAGGTTCACCACATTGGTGGCCACACCCTTGCCGTCGAGTGTGGAGGGGCTCGTGCCCACCAGGACAGTGGGAATGCCCTCCGGAGTCACCGGCAGGATCGCGGCGCTGTAATTGCGCGAGGTGTCGTCGGTCTCCGGGTTGGTGAGGCCGTTCAAGCCGGTCATGGCTGTTCGCATGGCCACTTCGGCCTGGTTGGCCATATCGCGCTTGATCCCGACGTTGCCGGCGTTGGCCAGCGATGCATTCATGGAGCGCAGGGCAGCCACTGCGCCAATCATCATGATGGCCAGCGTGATCAGCGCAATGACCATGATGATGCCGGACTGGCGGTGTCGATGGGAACGGGACGAGCTCATGGTGTCCGCAAGATTGAAGCGTCGATGGGAGAGGTGCGACATCAGTTGGGCACTCCCGAGCGAAGGGTGGTGATCACGTTGCGCAGCGGGACGGTGAACTCCACCACCACATGCCGACGCTGGCGATCCGCCACCGTGTAGGTGGATTGAAGGGTGGTGGCCATGCTGGGGAACATGGTCAGCGTGGCCGGCGCCACGTTGTAGGTGGACCGGGTGGTGGAGGTGCTACCCAGGGCAGCGCTGGGCGCTGTCGAGGGGACCAAGTCTTCCACCTGCTGCGACCGCAGCACCAGCGACACCTTGGCGGCAATGATCCGGCGAGCGACCGCCTGGTTGGCGGAAACGGTGGCGGCGTCGTAACCCGTGGTGCGGGGGCCGACCCACGAGTCGATCAGGCCGTCGCCCGTGGTATCCACCCCGTAGAGCACCCGCATGTCCATCACGCCATCGGCCAGCGGCACTGCGACGGTGCTGCTGGAGCTGGAATTGGTGAAGCGCAGCAGGTCGTAACGCACCAGTTGCTGCGAACTGTTGATGCCCAGCAGGAAGAAGCGCGGCGGGTTGCCGTTCGTGGCGTTGCCCAGCACGAAGGTTTGTGTGGTGGCGGCACCCACGGAGCGGTCATTGAGCGCCTGGCCGTTGATGACCGAGGCGTAGTAGTCGCCGCCCAGGTTGACCTGGTCGTCGTTGATCGAGGACACCTGCTCGATCATGCAGGGCATGCCGCTTTCAGCCAGCAGCAGCAGGTCGTCACCCTGAATGCCCAGAGTGGAGGTGAGACGGAACAGGTTGGTGGCCATGCTCTTGCTGCGGGCCGGATTGGGCACCTCACCGAGACCGCCTGTGCCGGTCATGATCTGCAGCACGTCCGGCGTGGTCGTCGCAGTGCCGGCATAGGCGACCAGGGGTGCCATGCGAACCGTCTGCGGGACGCTGGCAAACGGCGCCGGGAAAGCTGCGGGCGCAGGCAGGATCTGGGTGTTCTGACGGGATGCGGTCAGGGTGCAGCCGTAGCTATCCCCCCAACTGGTGCTGAACCCCGAGCCGGCGCTGCGGATCTGGCGGTCCAGGTCGTAACTGAGGTAGGCCGCCGTCGAGGACAGGTCGGACGATGCCGAGCGCTCCCGCTTGCCCGTCTCGAACTTGCTGTTGAGCAGCCCCATGGCGACGATCAGGCCCATGCCGATCACCAGGGCCACCATCAGTTCGATGAGGGAGAAGCCGCGGGTCGTCCGGGACTGACGCAGCGGCAGTCGGGCCGGCGTGTGGATGCGATGCTGGGTCATGATCAGTTGTTCAACCGCACGTCGGTGAAGTACTGGCGCGTGGTCGACAGGCCCGGCGAGGTGCCCGGAGGCGTCCAGGTGACGGTGATGCGCGCGAAGTTGATGGTGGAGTTCGGTTGCTGGACGGAGCCGGAGCCGCCGGGCAGGCCGTCGACCGTGGCATTGGCCAGTCGGGTTTGCCACGCGGTCACGACGGCGGTTGGCAGATTCACCGTGCCTCGGAGCCACATTTCGGTGGCCAACTCGTTGGCCAGCGCGGCGGCCCGCTGCTGGTCATCGGTGGCGACGGTGGCCTGGGTGGCCTTGGCCATCACGGACACCAGACCCACCACCCCCAGCGTCATCACCAGGATGGCGCAGAGGATTTCGATCAGGGTCATGCCGCGAGCACGTCGGCGTGCAATCTTGGGCTGTAGAGAGGACTTGATCATGATCATGGTGTGGCGGTCACACCCGTGGGGGTTTGATTGGTCGCAGGGCAGCCATCGGCGGCGGCAGAAGCCAGACGTTGCGAGTCACAGGTGCGCACGCCGCCGCCCAGCGTTACCCACACCTGGAGCTTCTTCAAGTTGGCCGTGGTGGCGGTGGTGTCCACCCCATAAATGATCTGGTCGGTGGCGGGCAGGGTGCAGGCAGTGCCCACGCCCGTGGCGCTCGACGGAAGCGCCGTCGGCCGGCCGCTGCTGCCAAAGCACAGAACCGCAGGTCCGGAGACGGTGACCTGTGGCGACGCTTCGGTGAGGCTGCCGCACTTGACCACCGACGCACTGCCCGTGGAGACCAGCGGCAGCGTCACGATCACCCAACGATTGCCAGTGGCCGATGCGGTTGCAGTGGCGGTGCAGTTGGTCGCGGCGGTGCGATAGAACAGGACTTGGCGGAAGGTCCGGGACGCTTCCGTCTGGGCTTCCTTCAGCACCACCTGCAGATTGGTCGCCGAGTTGCGGACCTGCGTATTGGCCGAGAAGGCGCGCAGGCCCGGCACCGCATAGGCGCTGACCATGGCGATGATGGCGATCACCACCATCAGCTCCAGCAAGGTCAGGCCCCGCTGACGGAGAGAGCTCAGCTGCATGAGTCACCCTTCTTGGTGATCCACTTCGTGCCGGTGCAGTCGCTCGCCAAACGCCAGCCCGTGGGGGCGGGCGAGCCGATGCTGGTGGTCTTGCCGTCGGACTGGTCCACCTTGTAGACGAACCCGGCCACCGTGCCGCTGCCGGTCGCCGTCAGCGTATAGCCCGTGGCACTCACTGTGGCCGTGGTGCAGGCGATGGTGAACTTGCCAACGGTCTGGCTGGTCAGGCAGGGCGGGTTGGTGGTGCCCACCGCCTGGTACGTGCGGTAATCCTGGAAGTAGCGTTCCATGTCGGTGCGGCTGTTGGTCAAGCCGGTCACCGCATCGGTCACAGCACCGCGGATCACGTAATCCCGATACGACGGCAACGCCACCGCCACCAGCACACCGACGATCGCCACCACAATCATCAGCTCGATGAGGGTGAAGCCCCGCTGACCTGTCTTTGTCAGTCGGCCAATCTTGCTTTGTAGAGTCCCAGCCATTTAACACTCCTGTTTGCAGAAATTATCGACAGCGACATGATGAAGGCGAGGCCGCTCATCGCGCCTCGGGTTCCGCCCGTCTTGCGGGGGTCTTGAACTGTGAACTTCGTCACAACTGCGCCAGGGGTGGCGGCGTCAAGGGGTTGGGCGCAACTGTCGCAATTCCTCTGCGCCTCAGATGAGCTCCGGCATCAATCCGGGCTTTACCCTATGATCCCGGCTCCCGGTCGGACGCTCGCCCGCCGAACTCACTGACAATGGCATTCACCGATCCCCATCCCACCATTCCAGCTGGTCCTCTGATTGAAGTTAGGGATGTGACCTGCGGCTATGCAGATCGCATCATCCTGAGCAACGTCAATCTGAGCCTTGCCCGCGGCAAGGTGTTGGCGCTGATCGGCTCGTCCGGCGGCGGCAAGACCACTTTGCTGCGGCTGCTGACGCGTCAGCTCAAGCCGATCTCCGGTCAGGTGCTCTTTGACGGGCAGGACCTGGCACCGATGAAACAGGACCAGCTCTATGCCCAGCGGCGACGCATGGGCATGCTGTTCCAGTTCGGTGCACTGTTCAGCGACCTCAGCGTGTTCGAGAACGTGGCGTTTCCGCTGCGGGAGCACACCCGGCTGTCGGAGGCCATGATTCGTGACCTGGTGCTGATGAAGCTCAATGCCGTCGGTCTGCGCGGCGCCCGCGATCTCATGCCGAACGAAATCTCCGGCGGCATGGCGCGACGTGTGGCCCTGGCCCGCGCCATCGCCCTGGACCCGGACCTGGTGCTGTACGACGAGCCTTTCGCCGGACTGGATCCGATCTCGCTGGGCGTGACCGCCCGCCTGATCCGCGATCTCAACGACGCCCTGGGCCTGACCAGCGTGATCGTCACCCACGACCTGCACGAGACCTTCGCCATCGCCGACCATGTGGTGATGGTGGCTAATGGCGGTGTGGTGGCGCAGGGCACGCCCGCCGAGCTCAAGGCGAGCGAAGACCCCCTGGTGCGCCAGTTCGTGAATGCGCAGCCGGACGGGCCGGTGCGTTTCCATCAGCCGGCACCCACGATGCAGAACGATTTCGGGCTGCCTGAACCTGAGGAAGCGGCATGAATGCGGTGACCAATATGGCATCCGCCATCGGACGCGGGCTGCGTCTGAAGCTGGTGGACTGGGGCGCTTCCACCCGTCTGCTGGGCCTGCTGCTGCTGGGTCTGGGCGGCTGCCTGCGCCGCTTCGTGCTGGTGCGGGAACAGGTCTTTTATCTGGGTAACCGGTCGCTGTCGATCATCGGCGTGTCCGGGCTGTTCGTCGGCTTTGTGCTGGCGCTGCAGGGCTACTACACCTTGCAGCGGTATGGCTCCGCCGAGGCTGTGGGGCTGCTGGTGGCGCTGAGCCTGGTGCGGGAACTGGGCCCGGTGGTGGCGGCACTGCTGTTCGCGGGCCGCGCGGGGACCTCACTGACCGCGGAAATCGGCCTGATGAAGTCCGATGAAGTGCTCACCGCGATGGAAATGATGGCGGTGGACCCCATCCAGCGGGTGCTGGCCCCCCGTTTCTGGGGCGGTTTCATTGCCATGCCCCTGCTGGCGGCGGTTTTCTCGGCCGTGGGTATCGTCGGCGGATGGCTGGTGGCCGTGCCGCTGATCGGCGTGGATGCCGGCTCGTTCTGGTCCCAGATGCAGGGCGGTGTGGATGTCTTCGCCGATGTGGGCAATGGCGTCATCAAGAGCGTGGTGTTCGGCATCACCGTCAGCTTCGTGGCGCTGCTCCAGGGTTACACCTGCAAGCCCACCCCCGAAGGAGTGGCGGCTGCGACCACGCGCACGGTGGTCATCTCGTCCCTGGCAGTGCTGGCCCTGGACTTCATGCTGACCGCCATGATGTTCTCGATCTGAGTGGCCGGCTGTCCGCTCCGTTCGCTGTTTGAGTTCGTTTGATTTCGATTTGATCCGGAGTTGCAGATGCAATCCTCACGTTATGACGCCTGGGTCGGTTTCTTTGTGCTGATCGGCGCCGCAGCCTTGCTGTTCCTGGCACTGAAGGCCGGCAACCTGCTCAGCCTGAATCTGGAAGACACCTACACCGTCACCGCCAAGTTCGACAACATCGGCGGCCTCAAGCCCCGTGCGGCCGTCAAGAGCGCCGGCGTGGTGGTGGGCCGCGTGGATTCGATCAGCTTTGATGACAAGAGCTTCCAGGCCCGCGTGGTCCTGAAGCTGAACCAGGGCGTGGCCTTCCCCAAGGACAGCTCGGCCAAGATCCTGACCTCCGGCCTGCTGGGGGAGCAGTACATCGGCCTGGAGCCCGGCGCGGATGAGAAGAACCTGGCGTCCGGCGACATGATCAAGCAGACCCAGTCCGCGGTCGTTCTGGAAAACCTCATTGGCCAATTCCTCTACAACAAGGCGGCCGATGCTTCTTCGGGAGAGAACAAATGACTTCGATCGCCACCACCGGCCTGCGTGCCGGACTGCTGAGCGCTGCACTGCTGGCTTCGCTGGCCGGACAGACGGCGCAGGCGGCTGTTGATCAGGACCAGGACCTGACGACGGCTGCTGCGGCGGATCAGTCCATCGCCGCGGCAGCGCCTGCGGCGGCTTCCTCCGCCGCCTCGGCCGCCGATGCTGCCGAAGCAGCTGCAGGCCCGGCCGCAGAGTCCGGTGCTGCTCCCGCCACCGCCGATGCCGCCAGTGCCCCCGTGGCGGCGGCTCCCGACGAAGCGGCCAGCGCTGCAACTGCCGCAGCTGCCGAAGCTTCTGGCGAGACGCAGGTCCCGGCCGCCGCCGGTCAGGCTGGCCAGGCGGCACAAGCCGCCGAGGCCCCGGACCCCACCCAGCCCAATCCGCGGGTGCGCAATCGCCAGGACCCCTGGGAGCGCTGGAACCGCAAGGTCTTCAACTTCAACGAGAAGCTGGACGAAAACATCCTGCGACCCGTGGCCACGGCCTACAGCAACCTGGTGCCGTCCCCGGCTCGCCAAGCCGTTGACAACTTCTTCGGCAACTTCTCCGATGCCTGGTCGGCCGTCAACCTGTTCCTGCAAGGCCGTCTCAAGACCGGAGCCCAGCAGACCATGCGGGTGGCGGTCAACAGCGTGCTGGGTCTGGGCGGCCTGATCGACATCGCAACGCCTGCCGGCCTGGAAAAGACCTCGGAAGACCTCGGCCGCACCCTCGGCTACTGGGGTGTCAAGACCGGACCGTACATCGTCTGGCCGCTGCTGGGCCCATCGTCGCTGCGCGACTCGGTGGCCTTGCCCGCCAACATCTACTACTCCCCGGCCTACCTGTTTGACAACGGTGAGTACAAGGTGGCGATCAGCGCGCTGCAGATCATCAACACCCGCGCCGGGCTGTTGAAGGTCACCGACATGCTCGACGGCATTGCCCTGGACAAATACACCTTCGTGCGGGATGCCTATCTGCAGCGCCGCAACATCAAGGCGCACAGCAGCACCGATGATGAGGAAGACGACTACGAAGTCATCACGCCGGAAGCCAAGCCCGCCACGCCTTGAGCGGACACAGTCTCCGGTACACCCATGAGGGACCTGGCGCGTTGTAGCCCTGTCCCAGCCCAAAGAGAAAGGACAAGCATGATTTCCACCAAACGACTGCTGCTGAAGCTGGCCCTGTCCGTGGCGGCGGTGAGCCCGCTGGCCGCGTTCGCGGCCGATGCCAGCGCGCCGGACCAGTTGATCCGCCAGCTCTCCGTCGAGACGCTGGATGCGGTCAAGAGCGACAAGGCCATCCAGGGTGGCGACGTCAGCAAGATCATGCAGCTCGTCGACACCAAGGTCATGCCGCATGTGGACTTCCAGCGCATCACCGCGTCGGCGGTCGGCCGCTTCTGGCGCCAGGCCTCGCCCGAGCAGAAGCAGCGTCTGCAGGACGAGTTCAAGACCCTGCTGGTGCGCACCTATGCCGGCGCCCTGACCCAGGTGCGGGACCAGACCATTGCCCTGAAGCCGCTGCGCGCAGCCCCGGAAGACACCGAAGTGGTGGTCAAGACCGAGATCCGCGGCCGTGGCGATCCGATCCAGCTGGACTACCGTCTGGAGAAGACCGACGCCGGCTGGAAGATCTATGACGTGAACGTGCTGGGCATCTGGCTGGCCGACCAATACCGCAACAGCTTCGCCCAGGAAATCAATGCCAATGGCATCGACGGCCTGATCAAGGCGCTGGCTGAGCGCAACGCCGCCAAGCCGGCCGCTTCGGCGCCGAAGAAGGGCTGATGCCATGCTGAAGCTGCCTGCCAGCCTGCGCATGGACAACGTGCCGCAGGTGTGGGCTCAGCTCGAAGATGCGCTGCGGGCCGAGATGGTGCAGGTGGGCAATGCCGCCGGCCGCTCGGTCAGCCTGGATGCCAGCGGCCTGAACGACTTCGATTCGGCCGCTCTGAGCCTGTTGCTCAGCGCCCTGCGCATGTGCGGGCAGAACGGCTGGCAACTGGACCTGCTCCAGCCGCCGGCCCAGCTTCGGGAACTGGCCCGTGTCTATGGGCTGGAGTCGCTGTTCTGGGCCGATGCTGCGCCATCGCCAGCCGCCGCAGACCTGGCCGCCTGACCGTCGGTCGGCACAGCACCCATGAAAAAACCGGGCCTCGGCCCGGTTTTGTTTTTGGTGCGGCGGTGCGGTGGTGCAGCAGCCTCCGCAGCTCGCGGCCTCCCGGCCTTCGGGCTACTGCGCGTAGCGCTTGCTCCGCAGATTCTTCTTGATCTCCTGCAGCATCGGCCGCAGGTTCTCGCCCAGGCGCAGCGCCACACCGGTGGTCAGCACGTCCACCACCACCAGGTGCAGCAGTCGCGACACCATCGGGCTGTAGCGGTCGTAGTCCTCCGGATGGTCCACCGCCAGCAGCACCTGACCCGGCAACTGCCCCATCTGCGCCAGCGGTGAGCCGCTGGCCGTGATGATGATGGTGGTCGCCCCCTTCTTGCGGGCAATCTCCGCCGCATCCATCAGGTCGCGGCTGCGGCCGGAGTTGGAGATGATCACCGCGCAGTCGCCCGGGCCCAGCATGGTGGCGCTCATCAGTTGGATGTGGCCATCGCTGCAGGCGAAGGTGTTGACGCCCAGTCGGAAGAACTTGTGCTGCGCATCCATGGCCACGATGCCGGAGTTGCCGACGCCGTAGAACTCGATGCGCTTGTGCTCCCGTCCGGCCTCGGTCAGCGCCAGGATGGCGCGTTCGAAGGCATGGCTGGCGGCGTCATTGCGGTAGTGCAGCAGGGCCGCCACCGCGTTGTCCACCACCTTGACGATCAGGTCGCCGGGCTTGTCGTCCTCATCCACCGCGCGGTGCACGAAGGGCACGCCCTCGTTGACGCTGCCAGCCAGCTTCAGCTTGAAGTCGGCCAGCCCGTCATAGCCCACACTGCGGCAAAAGCGCACCACGGTGGGCTTGCTGACATGGGAGCGGTCGGCCAGCTCGCTGACCGGCAGGTTGGCAAAGGCACGGGGATCGGTCAGCAAGAGCTTGGCCACCCGCTGCTCGGCCGGCGGCAGGGCGGGCAGGGCCGCCTTGATGCGTTCGAGCATGCTCATGGACGGGACTCGCGCGGCAGCGGGCTCAGCACTCTTCGATCCAGGAATGACCGTCGCGCGCCACCAGGGCGCTGGCGGCTGGAGGGCCCCAGGTGCCGGCCACATAGCTGCGGGGGCCGGTGCCGTCGTTCTTCCAGTAGTTCAGGATGGGCTCCACCCACTTCCAGGCCTGCTCCTGCTCGTCGCTGCGGACAAACAGGTTGAGTCGGCCGGCAATCGCATCCAGCAGCAGACGCTCATAGGCGCCCACGCGGTCGGCGGCGAAGGCCTTGTCGAAGTCCAGGTCCAGCGACACCGGGCTCAGCGCCTCGGTGCTGGAGCCGCCCTTGGCCGCCATCAATTGCAGTTCCAGACCGTCCTCCGGCTGCAGCTTGATGATCAGCCGGTTGGGGCAGCTGCCGCCGGGGAAGATCGGATGCGGGACCGGGCGGAAATTGATGACGATCTGCGCATCTCGGGCTGCCAGCCGCTTGCCGGTGCGCAGGTAGAAGGGCACACCGGCCCAGCGCCAGTTCTGCACTTCGGTGCGCAGGGCCACGAAGGTCTCGGTGTGGCTGCCGGGCGGCACCTTGCCTTCTTCCAGATACCCCGGGACGGACTTGCCGCCGGCAGTGCCGGCGCGGTACTGGCCGCGGACCACGTCCCGCGAGACGGTCTCCGGCGTGAACGGCTTGAGCGCGCGCAGCACCTTGAGTTTCTCGTCGCGGATGGCGTCGGCATCATTGCTGGACGGCGCCTCCATGGCGATCATGGTGAGCAGCTGCAGCGCATGGTTCTGGATCATGTCGCGCAGCGCACCGGTGCCGTCGTAGAACGGACCGCGCGTGCCCACGCCCAGCGATTCCGCCAGGGTGATCTGGATGTTGGAGATGCTCTCGCGGCGCCACAGCGGCTCGAACAGCGCATTGCCAAAGCGCAGCGCCATCAGGTTCTGCACCGAGGGCTTGCCCAGGTAGTGGTCGATGCGGAAGGCCTGCGTTTCGTCGAAGACGCTGCGCACCACCCGGTTGATCTGCTGGGCGCTGGCCAGGTCGTGGCCCAGCGGTTTTTCCAGCACCACACGCACCTTCGGGCCATTCAGGCCGGCAGCGCCCAGTTGCTCGCAGATCTGGGTGAACAGGTGCGGGCTGGTGGCCAGGTAGAGCACGACGGTGTCGGCATTGCGCTCGCCCAGCCATTCCTTCAGTCGGGAGTAATGGTCGGGCTGGGACAGGTCCATGCGCCGGTAATGCACCAGCGAGGCAAAGCGTTCGAATTCTTCGTCGGAGGGGCGCTTGCCTTCCTCGACTTCGCGGAAGCGCTCCTTGAGCCATTCGCGATAACGCTCATCCGGCATCTCGTCACGGGCGACGGCCAGAATGCGGCCGTTCTCGGGCAGCTTGCCGTGCCGGAAGGCCTGGAAGAGGGCGGGCATGAGCTTGCGCCAGGTCAGGTCGCCGGTGCCACCAAAAAAGACAAGATCAAAGGACATGTGCGCGGCGCTCCCGCGAAGGAGCGCGATAGTTGGCTGACGTCTTGATGTAACGAAGTTACCGGAATTATGATGCCGCAGTTTCTTTGGACGGTCAATCCGCTGGCGGCAGAGGTTCTAATACGGGGCACTGGGGCAAGGCTCATGCCGCGCTCCGCCTCCAGATTCAACCCTCCGATTGTGACCGCCCCCAAGGCGCCCCCCTATGAACCAGCTCGAACAACTGAAGGCCTTCACCACTGTGGTGGCCGACACCGGCAACTTCAAGCAACTGGCGCAGTTCACGCCGCGTGATGCCACGACCAATCCGTCGCTCATCCTCAAGGCCGTGCAATCGCCGGACTATGTGCACCTGCTGGAAAACACCGTGTCCGCCTTCAAGACGGACGCCCTGGACCTGATCGTGGACCAGGTGCTGGTGGCCTTCGGTCTGGAGATCCTGAAGGTGGTGCCGGGCCGCGTCTCCACCGAAGTGGACGCCCGCCTGAGCTTCGACACCGTCGGCACCCTGGCCCGCGCCCGCCGCATCATGGCCCTGTATGAAGCGGCCGGCATCCCGCGCGACCGGGTGCTGATCAAGATCGCCGCCACCTGGGAAGGCATCCAAGCCGCCCGGGAACTGGAGCGGGAAGGCATCCACTGCAACCTGACCCTGCTGTTCTCCTTCTGCCAGGCGGTGGCCTGCGGCGAGTCCGGCATCCAGCTGATCTCCCCCTTCGTGGGCCGCATCTACGACTGGTACAAGAAGTCCGCCGGCAGCCAGTGGGACGAAGCCGCCAACGCCGGCGTGAACGACCCCGGCGTCAAGTCGGTGGCGGCGATCTTCAACTACTTCAAGAAGCAGGGCATCAACACCGAGGTGATGGGCGCCAGCTTCCGCAACATCGGGCAGATCCAGGCGCTGGCCGGCTGCGACCTGCTCACCATCAGCCCCGACCTGCTGGCCCAGCTCCAGGCCACCGAGGCCCCGCTGGCCAAGGCCCTGGACGCCGACGCTGCCAAGGCCCTGGATTTGCCCAAGGTCTCGTTCAACGAAGCGGCCTTCCGCTTTGCCCTCAACCAGGATGCCATGGCCACCGAGAAGCTGGCGGAAGGCATCCGCCTGTTTGCCGCCGATGCCGGCAAGCTGGACCAGATGATCGAAAGCCTGCGATGAGCCTGTTCCCGCGTTGCGACAGCAGCCCCCACTGGGCCGCCCTCCACCAGCATTTCCAGCACACCGGTGCTGCCTTCGACATCCGGCAGGCCTTTGCGGCGGAGCCGGAGCGCTTCCAGCGCTGGTCCCTGCAGGCGCCCGAGGTGTTTGCCGACCTGTCCAAGAACCGCATCGATGCCAAGACCCTCGAGCTGCTCCTGGGCCTGGCGGCGGACGTGCGGCTGGAGGCGCAACGCGAGGCGCTTTTCAACGGCGACCCGATCAACCACACCGAAGGCCGCGCCGTGCTGCACACCGCGCTGCGCGCGCCGGCCGGCCTGGCGCCCTTCAGCGATGAGGTGCAGGCCTCGCTGGACCGCATGCTGTCCTTTGCCGACAGCGTGCGGGACCAGGCCATCAGCGGCATCACCGACGTGGTGCACATCGGCATCGGCGGGTCCGACCTCGGTCCCGCCATGGTGGTGCAGGCGCTGCAGGCCTATGTGCCGGCCACGCTGAAACTGCACTTCGTCTCCAATGTGGACGGCCACGACCTGGCGCCGGTGCTGCGGGGCCTGAACCCGGCCACCACCCAGTTCGTCATCGCCTCCAAGACCTTCACCACCCAGGAAACCCTGGCCAATGCCCAGGCCGCCAAGGCGTGGTTCCTGCAGCAGGGCGGCACCGACATCGCCCGCCACTTTGCCGCCACCACCAGCAATGCCAAGGCGGCCGCCGACTTCGGCATCACCACCACCTTCGGGTTCTGGGACTGGGTGGGCGGGCGTTATTCGCTCTGGTCGGTGATCGGGCTGCCGATCGCCATCGCGGTGGGCTCAGCCCAGTTCAAGGCGCTGCTGGCCGGGGCGCATGCCATGGACCAGCATTTCCGCACCGCGCCGCTGGCCACCAATCTGCCGGTGCTGCTGGGCCTGCTGGACGTCTGGTACCGCAACTTCCACGGCTTCACCAGCCGCTCGGTCGCCCCCTATCACCAGGGGCTGCGCCGCCTGCCGGCCTACCTCCAGCAACTGGAGATGGAGAGCAACGGCAAGGGCGTGGACCGGGACGGACAGGCGCTGGGCTACGGCACCAGCCCGGTCGTCTGGGGCGAAGCGGGCACCAACGGTCAGCATGCCTACTTCCAGATGCTGCACCAGGGCACGGATGTCATTCCGGTCGAGTTCATCGCCGTCAAAACCCCGCAGTTCGGCGAGCATGTCACCGGCGAGCTGCTGACCCGCCTGCAGGACCAGCACACCAAACTGCTGGCGAATTGCCTGGCGCAGTCGCAGGCCCTGATGCAGGGCAAGACGGCTGAGGCGGCGCGGGCGGAATCGGCCCCGACGGCGTCCAAGGACCTGTCGCCCGACGTGCTGGCCCGCCACCGCAGCTTCCCTGGCAACCGCCCCAGCACGACGCTGGTGCTGGAGGCGCTGACGCCCGCATCACTCGGCGCCCTGATTGCGCTGTATGAGCACCGGGTCTTTGTCAGCGGGGCGGTCTGGAACATCAACAGCTTCGATCAGTGGGGGGTTGAGCTGGGCAAGGCGCTGTGCAACAGCCTGCTGCCGCGCCTGAGCAGCGGCGACCTGACCGGCCTGGATGCGTCCACTGCCGGCCTGCTGACCCGCCTCAAGGCATGAGGGGCCGCGGCATGAAGATCGTGTTCGATTTCGGCGGCGTGCTGTTCCGCTGGCATCCGCCCAGTTTCCTGGCCCGCGTCTGGCCGCACCGCGTGCCGGATGAGGCGGTCGGGGCCGAGGTGGCCCGGACCTTCTTCCAGAACTACACCGGGGACTGGGGCGCTTTTGACCAGGGCCTGGCGGATGCCGCCACCACCGCCGACCGCATCACGGCCCGCACCGGCTGGCCACGGCAGGAGATCGTGACGGTGATGGAAGCGGTTCCGCAGGAACTGCAGCTGATTGAAGGCACCGCTGCGCTGATCCAGGACCTGAAGGCCGCAGGGCATACGCTGCATTTCCTGTCCAACATGCCCGAGCCCTATGCGGACCATCTGGAGACGCACCATCCGCTGGGCGATTGGTTCGAATCCGGCATCTTCTCAGGCCGTGTCAAGCAGGCCAAGCCGCATGCGCCGATCTTTGAGATGGCGGTCGAGCAGTTCGACGCCCAGCCGCAGGACCTGGTCTTCCTGGACGATCACCCCGCCAACATCGAGGCCGCCACGGCCCTGGGTTGGCAGGCGGTGCTGTTCACCACGCCAGAGGCAGCACGGGAGGCGCTGGAGGCGCGGGGACTGTTGACGGCCTGATCAGCCCGCCGAGCGGGTCGCCTGGCATCGGACGGCGGGCTCTGTCCAACAAGGGCATCGCGGCCCAGCCGCAGCGCTCCCACCGTCGCCATGCGTTCACTTCTCGGCGTCGTTCTCGTCTTCTGTGGTGGGCGGTGCCGCCACCCGGAACGACTCATCCGCCCAGTGGCCGAGATCAATCTGCCGGCAGCGCTCGCCGCAGAACGGCCGCCACGGGTTGCTGGGGGCGAAGATGCTGTCCCCGCCGCAGGTCGGGCAGGGCACGATGCGCGGGCGGGCGGCGGCTTGCGCTGCCGGAGCGCCCTGCGATGCCTGCAGCCCAGACCCGGTGGAGGCGCTGGAAGCGCTGAGCGTGCTGGACGCACCGGATGAGGCCGGCACGGCGGACGGCGTGGAAACGCTGGAAGACGGCTTGGAAGTCATGGCAGAAACTGCGTGGCGCTGCACGGGACAGCAGGGAGCGGCGTTCGCCGGCGCCCCTCAGGCGCACAGCGTCAATTCAAAAGTGGCGTCGACAGGGGCAGGTTTCAAGCGGCCCTCGTCATCCTGACGCATCAGGCGGATGGACACCATCAGGCGGTGTCCGCTGATTTCCGGCACCAGGCCCAAACTGGGGTCGATGCGCATGCGCAGCAGCTGAAAACTGCGGCCTTGCGGCAGGCTCTGCTGGTACTGGCCGGCATGGGCCGCCACTTTGTGCGGTGACCCACTGTCGCGCAGCAGACCCAGCAGCACATTCAGCGCCTCGGCCAGCGGCATCAGGGTCTGAGCCCACTGCATCAGGTCATTGCGGCGTCGGGCCGGCAGGTACTGCTGCCAGGTGTAATAACCGGGCAGATCAAATTCGCAGGTGCCCCCAGGAATCGAGATGCGGCTGCGGATGCTCATCAACCACTCATTGGTGGTCAGCGCCTGACCGGCCTTGCCGGGCAGCTGGTTCAGCTTGTCGAAGGCGTGATCAATGCGGCCCACCACCTCGTCCAGCACGGACTCGGCAATGGCCGGGTTGCCCCGATAGCCGTTGAGCTGGGTGCGATGGCGCTCCAGCTCCTTGAGCAGGTCGGCTTTGAGGTCGGCGCGCGAGGCCACATCCATCACTTCGAAGATGGTGGCGAGCGCATAGTGGTGGTCCAGCGGCGTGTCGCGCGCCACCAACTGGCCCAATCGATCGAACAGATGCTCCAGCCTGAGCATCGTGCGGATGCTCTCGTTGAAGGGGTATTCGTAGAGGATCAAGTCGGCCCATCCTGTCACGGCAAGGGGCCATTGTTCCACAGGCCAGCCGTGACCCACCCGCGTGCGGGGTCGTGTGGTCAGAACAGGGGGCTTGTCAACAGCGCCGCAACTCCCTGATGCAATTGATCCAGACTCAGACCGTCGTTGTAGAGGACGGCGTCTGCAGCGGCCCGCCGCTGGGCGCGGGTGGCCTGCTGGGCCATGATGGCGCGCACCTGGGCCTCCTCGAGGCCGGAGCGCTGCATGACCCGCTGCAACTGGGTGGTTTCCTCGCAGTCCACCACCAGCACCCGGTGCAGTTTGTGGCGCCAGCGGCCGGACTCCACCAGCAGGGGGACATCGAAGACCACGTGCTGTCCAGGCGCTGCCAGCAGGGCAAGGCGTTCAGTCTCTTCGCCGATGAGGGGATGCAGAATGGCTTCGAGGGCGTGCCGGGCCGACGGATCCTCGAAGGCCAGCGTGCGCATGGCCGGTCGGTTCAATGCGCCGTCTGCCGTCACGAATCCGGCGCCAAAGCGCTGGGCAATGAGGGGCATGGCAGCGCCACCTGGCTGGGTGAGGGCGCGGGAAATCGCGTCGGTATCCACCAGTTGCCAGCCGCCCAGCTGCACCAGCGCCTGGGCCACGGTGCTCTTGCCGCTGCCGATGCCGCCTGTGAGCCCGATGCGCATGACGCGTGGCCTGGGTGAGGGGTAAGGGGTCAGACCGGTGGCAGGCCCAACCAGCCCATCACCGTGCGGGGGCCGATCAGCAGCACCGTCAGGCCGCCGCCCGCCAGGAAGGGACCGAAGGGCACATACCGACCTTCGCGCAAGCCACCCGACAGCTTCAGATACAGCCCGACCAGAGCCCCGATGACCGAGGCCAGCAGGGCGATCGGCACGATCATCTGCCAGCCCAGCCAGGCGCCAAGCCCGGCCAGCAGCTTGAAATCGCCGTAGCCCATGCCTTCCTTGCCGGTCAGCAGCTTGAACACCCAGTAGATGGACCACAGCGAGAGGTAGCCCACCACCGCGCCGATCAGCGAGGACGTCAGCGTCACCGGCAGCATGCCGGCGCCGGCGGCCACCAGCCCTGCCCAGAGCAGCGGCTGTGTGATGCTGTCCGGCAGGTAGGTGGTGTCCCAGTCGATGCCGGCCAGGGCCACCAGGGCAGCCGCAAAACCGCAATACAGCAGGGCTGCCAGTTGCGGCCCGACTTGCCAGCCGATGCCCAGGAAGAGCAGCCCGGTCAGCAGTTCGACGAAGGGATAGCGGAAGGAGATCGGGGCTTTGCAGGACGCGCATTTGCCGCCCAGGCGAAGCCAGCCGAGCAGCGGCAGGTTCTCATGCCAGCGCAGTTGATGGCCGCAATGCGGGCAGCGTGAGCGTGGGGTGACGAGGCCGAGCGGCGGCAGCGCGTCCAGCGCGCGCCGAACTGGCTGCACCCCATCGGCGACGGCCTGCGCCTGTGCCGCAGACAACTTCAGCAGGTCCTGCAGCTCTTCGGTGGCGGCCAATTGCTGCTCGCAGTCGTCCAGCCACCCTCGGCGCATCATCACCGGCAGCCGGTAGATGACGACGTTCAGGAAGCTGCCGACACACAGTCCCAGCAGCCCGAGGTACCAGGGAGAAAGCAGCAGGTCGAGTGTTTCCCGGTCCAGCAAATCAGACCACCGCGCCGAGCTTGAAGATGGGCAGGTACATGGCCACCACGATGCCGCCGATCAGAGTGCCGAGGAAGACGATGATGATCGGCTCCATCAGGCTGGACAGCGACTTGACCGCATCGTCCACTTCTTCTTCGTAGAAGTCGGCCGCCTTGCCCAGCATGTGGTCCAGCGAGCCGGATTCTTCACCGATGGAGGACATCTGCAGCACCATGACCGGGAACAGGCCGGTGCTCTGCATGGAGTTGGTCAGCGAGGCGCCGGTGGACACATCCCGCTGGATGCGCTCCGTGCCTTCGACGAACACCGCATTGCCGGAAGCACCGCCCACCGAGTCCAGGGCTTCGACCAGTGGGACGCCGGCGGCGAACATGGTGGCCAGGGTGCGGGTCCAGCGGGCGATGACCGACTTGTAGATCAGGTCGCCGAACACTGGCACCTTCAGCAGCAGGCGGTCCATGACCTTCTGCATGCGCACCGAGCGCTTCCAGCTCTGGAAGAAGAAGTAGAGACCGAGGCCAATGCTGGAGAAGATCAGCCACCAGTAGCTGACGAAGATCTCGGACAGCCAGATGACGAACAGCGTGGGCGCGGGCAGGTCGGCGCCGAAGCTCTTGAACACGTCGCGGAAGGTCGGCACCACGAAGATCATGATGATGGCCGTGACCACGAATGCGGCCACCAGCACCGCGATCGGGTAGGTCAGGGCCGACTTGATCTTCTGCTTCAGGGCCACCGTCTTTTCCTGGTAGATAGCCAGGCGGTCCAGCAGCGCTTCCAAAATACCGCCGGACTCACCGGCTTCCACCAGGTTGCAATACAGCGCGTCGAAGTGGAGCGGGTGCTTGCGGAAGGCCACCGAGAGGCTGGTGCCGGTCTCGACGTCCTGACGGATCTCGTTGAGCAGCTTGGTCAGGCGCGGATTGGTGCTGCCGCGGGCCACGATGTCGAAGGCCTGCAGCAGGGGCACGCCGGCCCGCATCATGGTCGCCAGTTGGCGGGTGAAGATCGAGATGTCCTTCTGCTTGATCGAGCGGCCGCCACCGGAGCGACGCTTCTTGACCTTGCTGACCAGGATGCCCTGGCGACGCAGCGAGGCGCTGACCACGGCTTCGCCACCGGCGCGCATTTCACCGCGCACCAGCTTGCCGTTGCGGTCCTTGCCTTCCCACTCAAAGATGTATTCCTTGATGCCTTGCTTTGCGCGGGAACCCGCAGTGGTCGTCGCCATATCACCTCCAGCCGTTGCGCCAAGCGAACGGCGCTCCCAATCAGTTGTTTAATTTCCGGTGCGGTTCATGCGCCAGCATGGAAACCGGGCCGCCCTCAATTATTCGTTGGTGGCTGCCAACACCTCTTCCAGCGTGGTCACCCCTGACTTGACCTTGATCAACCCGGACTGCCGCAGGTCGCGCACGCCATCCTTCTGTGCTTGCTCTGCAATGTCCATGGCGGTGCCCTGGGTCAGGATGATCCGCTGAATTGCTTCACTAATGGGCATCACTTGGTAAAGGCCGACCCGGCCCCGATAACCATTGTTGCAATTGGAGCAGCCCACTGCGCGGTAGGGTTTCCACGAGCCGTCCAGGTCGTTTTCCGCGAAACCGGCGCGTAGCAGGGCGTCGCGCGGGTATTCGGCGGGCGCCTTGCAGGTTTCGCATAGCCGCCGCGTCAGACGCTGGGCGGTGATCAGGAGCACGCTGGAGGCGATGTTGAACGGGGCCACGCCCATGTTCAGCAGACGGGTCAGGGTGGTGGGCGCGTCGTTGGTGTGCAGGGTGGACATCACCATGTGGCCGGTCTGGGCAGCCTTGATGGCGATGTCGGCCGTTTCCAGGTCCCGGATTTCGCCGACCATGATGATGTCGGGATCCTGACGCAGGAAGGACTTGAGCGCGGCCGCGAAGGTCAGGCCCGCCTTGTCGTTCACGTTGACCTGGTTGATGCCCGGCAAGTTGATTTCCGCCGGGTCTTCCACGGTGGAGATGTTGGTGCCGGGCTGGTTCAGGATGTTCAGACAGGTGTAGAGCGACACCGTCTTGCCGGAACCGGTCGGGCCGGTGACCAGGATCATCCCGTAGGGGCGATGGATGGCCAGGAGCAGCCGCTCCTTTTCGATCTTCTCGTAGCCCAGCGCCTCAATGCCCAGCTTGGCGGAGGACGGATCCAGAATACGGATCACGATCTTCTCGCCGAACAGGGTGGGCAGGGTGGAGACCCGGAAGTCGATGGCCTTGGAGCCGAACTTGAGCTTCATCCGCCCGTCCTGCGGCACCCGGCGCTCGGCAATGTCCATGCGCGAGATGACCTTGATGCGGGAGGCGAGCTTTTCCTTGATGGCGATAGGCGGCTGGGTGATCTCACGCAGCTCGCCGTCCACCCGGAAGCGGACGCGGTAGTGGTATTCGTAGGGTTCGAAATGCAGGTCGGACGCCCGCATGTTGATGGCGTCCACCAGCATCTTCTGCAGGAAGCGCACCACTGGGGCGTCTTCGACGTCGCCCATTTCCTGGGCTTCTTCCTGCGGGGCGTTTTCTTCTTCAGCGATGTCGAAGTCGAAGTCTTCGCCGGCGATGGCTTCGAGCTGCTCGGCCGTGCTGCCGGTGGCGGCCGACCCGAGCAGCTTCACCAGCTTGTCATGCTCGACGATGATCCACTCAGGCGTGAGCTGCGTGGCGAACTTGATGCGTTCGACCACTTCCTGGTCGGTCGGGTCCGCGCCGCCGATGAACAGCCGATTGCCGCGCCGGGCCAGGACGACCACCTGATGCTGGGTCGCCAGCTTGGCATCGATGATGTTTTGCGGGAGCTTGTGCGGATCGACCGCATTCAAGTCCATCAGCGGCATGGCCAGGGCATGGGCCAGCGTATGGGCCAGGTCGGGCGAGGTGACCGTGCCGGACGCCATGACGGCGTTGACGAAACTGGTCTTTTTCTCCCGCGCGAGGCGAACGAGGTCCTCAGCGGCTTTGGGCTGAAGTTTTCCGGCGTGCACAAGCACGCGCGCAACGCCCGACAGGGCGGACTGAGGTGGTTCGGCCAGTGTGGTGTCCATCGCCTCTCACTTTACCGTCTTGTACCCTGGCGTGAACGGCCTGGGCACAGGGTGTTTCACGGAAGTGGGGAGCTTCGTGCAATTTGGTCCTTTCCAGTTGCAATCGGCCCCCCCGGCCCCCCACGATCAGTGAACAAATACCTCCTTGCGGGCTCCGGGGTCAAGGTAACGATCTGTGAGGACCGTGGCTTGCCCGCATCGCCGCCGGGCAGGCCAGCGCTCAAACCGTCCAGCCCCCACCCCCCAGGACCTTGAACAGCGTGACCCGGTTGGTCTGGTCCAGCAGCCGAAGGGTCACCAGGGTCTGCCGGGCCGAGTACAAGGACCGCTGGGCATCCAGCACGGCCAGGAAGCTGTCGGCGCCGGAGCGAAAGCGTGCCTCGGACAGCTCGCTCGCCTGCTGATAGGCGTCCACCAGCGCTTCCTGCGACGCCAACCGCTCGGCCAGCGTGCTGCGCACGGCCAGCGCGTCGGCGACTTCGCTGAACGCCGTCTGCACCGTCTTTTCATAGGTGGCCCACTGGATCTGGTCGGCGGCCTCCGCCGACGCCAGGCTGGCCCGACTGCTGCCGCCATCAAAGATCGGCAGCGACACCGACGGGATGAAGCTCCAGGCCCCGCCCTTGAAGAGATCCGACAGCGCCGTGCTGGCCGTTCCGGCCGTGGCCGTGAGGCTGATCGTCGGGAAGAGGGCCGCGCGTGCGGCGCCGATGTTGGCGTGGGAGGCGATCAGCAGATGCTCGGCCGCCAGGACGTCCGGCCGACGCTGCAACACCTCGGACGGCAGTCCCGGGGGCGGCATGGTCAATTTCGCGGCCGCCTCCGTGGTCATGGCGGCGGGCAGCAGGGCCTCGGGCACGGTGCTCCCCACCAGCAGGGTCAGGGCATTGCGGTCCTGCTTCACCTGCGCGGCGTACGTGGCCACACTGTTGCGGGCGCTCTCGACCGTGGTGCGGGCCTGGGCCACCGTCAGGGCGGACGCTCCCCCCAGGGCCTGGCTCTGCCGGGTGCGTTCGTAAGTCTGCTGTTGGGATTGCAAGGTCTGCTGGGCCAGTGCCCACTGGGCCTGGTCCGCGGACAGGGTCAGCCAGGCGCTGGCCACCTCCGCGATCAGGCTCAAGCGTGTGCTGCGCTGGGCTTCCTCGGTGTTGAGATACGCCTGCAGCGCCGCCTCCTTGAGGTTGCGCACCCGCCCGAAGAGATCGAGCTCGAAGGCCGTCAACCCAACCTCCGCGCTGTATTGGCGCGAAGTGACGGACTGGCCGCCATTGGCCTGGGCGGGGGTGTGCTGGGCAGTGGCCGAGGCCCCGGCCGTCAAGGTCGGCATCTGGGCGGCGGCCTGGATCCGGTAGGTGGCCCGGGCCTGCTCGATGTTCAGGGCGGCAATCCGGAGGTCGCGGTTGTGCGTCAGCGAGAGGCGGATCACCGCTTGCAGGGACGGGTCGGTGAAGACCGTGGTCCAGGCATCGGCATCGGCATTGGCATCGTCGGGCGCCTGGCGGCCCACAGCGGCGGACGCGCTGACCGAGGCGGCGGGCGCTGCTGCGGCCCTATCGTCCGGCCACGCGGCCGGAACCGGGGCCGCGGGGCGCACATAGGCCGGGGCCAATTGGGCGCAGGCGGTCAGGGCGAGCGCGGTGGCCGCCGCAGTGGCCAGCGCACAACGCCGGGCCCAGGCCGCCAGGGGCGGGGAACGGAAGGACAGAGCGGTCATGGTTGGATCTCCGGCTGGCGGGGGGCGTCCGGCTGGGACGCTGGAGGAATGTGCGGCGGTGACGGCGGTGACGGCGGGGCCGGTGTCTGCGGTGCCGGTGTCGCGTCGGCCTGACCCAGCAGGCGACGGACCGTCACATAGAACACCGGCACCATCAGCACGCCCAGGACGGTGGCACTGAGCATGCCCCCCAGCACGCCGGTGCCGATGGCCCGGCGGCTGCCCGCCCCCGCGCCGGAAGCAAGCGCCAGCGGCAGCACGCCCAGCATGAAGGCCAGGGAAGTCATCAGGATGGGGCGCAGGCGCAGGCGAACGGCCTGCAGGGCGGCTTGCATCGCAGAAGCCCCTTGGGCCTGCAACTGCATCGCGAATTCCACGATGAGGATGGCGTTCTTCGCGGCCAATCCGACCGTGGTGAGCAGGCCCACCTGGAAGTACACATCGTTCTCCAGGCCCAGCAGCCCGGTCAGGCCGACCGCGCCGATCACACCGAGCGGCACCACCAGCATCACGGCCACCGGCACCGACCAGCTTTCATACAGCGCCGCCAGGCACAGGAAGACGAACAGCACGGACACCGCATAAAGCATCGGCGCCTGGGCGCCGGAGAGGCGCTCCTGGTAGGACTGGCCCGCCCATTCGATGCCCACGCCGGCGGGCAGTTGCTTGACCAGGGCTTCCACCGCCGCCATCGCGGTGCCGGAGCTGACACCGGCCGCGGCTTCGCCGACGATCTCGTACGAGGAAAAGCCGTTGTATCGCTCCAGCTTTGGCGCGCCAAAGGTCCACTGCAGGGAGGTGAAGGCGGAGAACGGCACCATCTGGCCGTCGCCATTGCGAACGAACCAGCGCTGGATGCTGTCCGGCGCCATGCGATAGGGCGCATCCGCCTGCACATAGACCTTCTTCACCCGCCCCTGGTCGAGGAAGTCATTCACATAGCTGCCGCCCAGCGCGGTGCTCAATGTTGTATTGATGTCTGCGGTGGCCACCCCCAGGGCGCCCGCCTTGGCGTCATCGATGCTGATGGCCAGTTGCGGCGCATCCGCCACTCCGCTGATCCGCACCTGCGACAGGGCCGGGTCCTTGGCGGCGAGCTGAAGGAACCGGTCGCGAGCCGCCACCAGGCCGTCATGACCCAGTCCGCCGCGGTCCTGCAGCTCGAAGGTGAAGCCGGCGCTGGAGCCCAGGCCGCGCACCGGCGGCGGTTGCATCAGGAATACCTGTGCATCCCGCAGACTGGCCATTTCGCGGTTGCCGCGGCGGGCGATTTCTGCAGCGCTCTGGCCAGCGCCCTTGCGCTCGTCCCAGGGCTTGAGCTTGATGAACAGGCGTCCGCTGGCCTGGTCCCCGCCGATGCCGGTGATGACGGTGTAGCCGTCGATGTCCGGTTGCTGGGCCATCCATTGCTCGGCGGCTTTCAGCGAGGCCATCAGCCGCTCGTCGGTGGAGCCGGACGGCAGGCGCACCTCACCCATCAGCACGCCCTGGTCCTCCGCAGGCAGGAAGGACGTGGGCAGGCGCAGGTACAGCACCACCATGGCCGCACTCAGGGCCAGGTAGACCAGCATCACGCGGCCGCTGCGGCGCAGCAATCGGCCCACCAGCGACTGGGTCGCGTCGCTGCTGCGATCAAAGCCGCGATTGAAACCGCCGGTGAAGCCACGGATGAAGCGGGCCGTGCCGCCAGCCCCACCGTCGCTCGCTCCACCGGGCTGACCATGCCCCGGGCGCAGCAGCGTCGCACACAGCGCCGGTGTCAGGCTCATGGCCACCGCCACGGACAGCAGCATGGCCGACACCACCGCAATCGAGAACTGCCGGTAGATCACGCCGGTCGACCCGCCGAAGAAGGCCATCGGCACAAACACGGCGGACAGCACCAGGGCAATGCCGATCAAGGCGCCGGTGATCTCGCCCATGGACTGCCGGGTGGCTTCCTTGGCGGAGAGGCCCTGCTCATGCATCACCCGCTCCACGTTCTCCACCACCACGATGGCATCGTCCACCAGCAAGCCGATGGCCAGCACCATGCCGAACATCGTCAGGCTGTTGATCGAATAGCCGAACAGCGCCAGCACGCCGAAGCTGCCCAGCAGCACGACCGGCACCGCCAGGGCGGGGATGAGCGTGGCGCGCCAGCTCTGCAGGAACAGCAGCATCACGGCCACCACCAGGGCCATGGCTTCGACCAGGGTGATGACCACTTCTTCGATGGACACCTTCACGAAGGGCGTGGTGTCGTAGGCCTGCACCACCTGCAGGTGGTAGGGGAAGCTGGGCTGCAGTTCCGCCAGCTTGGCCTTGACCAGTTGCGCCACGCCGATCGCATTGGCGCCGGTGGCCAGCTTGATGCCCATGGCCGCCGCCGGCTTACCCTCATAGCGCGAGGCGATGGTGTAGCTCTCACCGCCCAGTTCCACCCGGGCGACGTCGGACAGCTTCACGCGGCTGCCGTCGGTCGCCGTCTTCAGCAGGATGTTCTGGAACTGCTCCACCGTCTGCAGCTTGCTGCGTGCGGTGATGGTGACATTGAGCTGCTGGCCGGTGACGGCCGGCAGGCCAGCCACCTGACCGGCCGACACCTGGGCATTCTGGGCGGTGATGGCCGTGGTCACATCCGACGGCATCAGCGCATGGCTGGCCAGCTTGGCCGGGTCCATCCAGATGCGCATGGCGTGGCCGGTGCCCAGCGTCTGCACGTCGCCAACGCCGTCCAGCCGGCTGATCACATCCACCAGCTTGGCGCTGATGTAGTCGCCGATGTCGATGGCGCTGGCGGATCCGTCCGCCGAATACAGCGCCACCACCATCAGGAAATCGGTGCCGGTCTTGGTGACCGTCACCCCCTGGGTCTGAACCGCCTGCGGCAGTTGCGATTCCGCCTGCTGCAGCTTGTTCTGCACCTGCATCTGGGCCACGTCGGCATTGGTGCCGGCATTGAAATTGAGCGTGATGCTGGCGGAGCCAGACGAGGCGCTGGTGGACTGCATGGACTGAAGACCGTCCAGCCCCTTCATCTGCTGCTCGATGACCTGGGTGACGGAGTCTTCAATCGTCTTGGCGGAGGCGCCCGGATAGGTGGCGTTGATCGTCACCTTCGGCGGTTCAATGTCCGGATATTGCTCCAGGGGCAGGGTGGTGATCGCCAGCGCACCGGCCAGCATCACCACAATGGCCAGGACCCAGGCAAAGACCGGTCGGTCGATGAAAAAGCGTGCCATGCCGGTCTCCTTACTGCGGGGCCGAAGCGGCTGGAGCCACGGGCTGGCCCTGAGCGTCGGTGATCGACACCTGGACCGCATGGGCCTGGACCTGGTCGCCGTCGTGCACCTTCTGCCCGCCTTCCACGATGACCCGCTCCCCCGCCTGCAGACCGCTGCGGACCAGCCAGCGATTGCCCACCACCCGATCGAGCTGAACCGCTCGCTGGTGCACCTTCTGGCTGGCATCGACGGTCAGTACCGTGGTGCCATTGCGGGTGTCCCGGGTCACTGCCTGCTGCGGGATCAACAGGGCCTGCTCGAGACGCACCGTCTGCAGCAGCGCCCGCACATACATGCCGGGCAGCAGCAAGCCGTCCGGGTTGGGCACCACAGCCCGCAGGGTCACCGCGCCGGTGCCGGTGTTCACCGAGACACCGCGCACGCTGAGCTTGGCGGGAGAGGCGTAGGTGCTGCCGTCCTCCAGCAGCAGTTGCACCGTGGCACTGCTGTCGTCCGCCCGCTTGAAGCGGCCCGCCTCGAGCTCACGACGCAGCGCCAGCCACTCGCTGCTGGACTGGCTGATGTCCACCTGGATCGGGTCGATCTGGCGGACGGTGGGCAAGGCAGTGGTTTGTTCGGCGGTGACCAGGGCACCAGTGGTGACGGTGGACACATCTGCCAGGCCGCTGATGGGGGAGGTGACCGTGGTGCGCTGCAGATTGATGCGGGCTGTGTCCAGGGTGGCCTTGGCGGCGGCGAGGTCCGCTTCGGCCTGAGCCAGGGTGGACTGCGCATCCTGCTGGTCCTGCTCGCTCACCGCCTGGATCTTCAGCAGATCCGATTGCCGCCGGGCGGTGGTGCGTGCCGAGGCGGCGGTTGCTTCGGCCTTGGCGACGGCGGCCTTGGCGCTGTCATAGCTGGCTTGATAAGTGGCAGCGTCGATCTGGTAGAGCGCCTGCCCGGCCTTGACCACGCCGCCTTCGGTGAAGCGCCGGGCCTGGATGATGCCGCTGACCTGCGGCCGGATCTCCGCCACCGTGGGCGCGGTGGTGCGCCCGGGCAGCTCCGTGCTGAGCGACAGCACCTCGGTCTGCACGGTGTAGACGCCGACCGACACCGCCGGCCTCGCGCCAGCGGCACCAGCGGTACCAGCGGCACCAGCCGTACCAGCCGCCGGACCGGTGCTGGCCGTCGCAGTCGTGCCATCACAGCCGGACAGCGTGAACGACGTCACGGCCAGCGCGGACACGGCCAGGATCAGGGGGGAGAGCGCCGGGCGTCGGCGCGAACGGAGAAAGAGCACAGGCATGACGATCCATTCCAGAAAGCTGTTGACCGTCATGCTGCGCAGCAAATGTGCAGGAACTTTGGAGACCGTGGACCGGCCTTGTTTCTGGTCGGTGAAGCTCGCGGCCCTGCACGGTCCAGGGTAGGCTCCGCCTCCATGACACGCATTGGCATCACCACCCGGGTTTTCCTGTCGGTGCTGGCGACCACCGGCCTGGCGGTGCTGGCCATGGGGTGGGCCACCCACCTCAGCTTCTCGCGCGGCTTTTTCGGCTACCTCAATGACCAGCAGATGGCTCGCATGCAGGCCGCCATGCCGCGACTGCAGCAGGGCTGGCGCGAGCATGGCAACTGGGACTTCGTGCGGGACCGCCCCGAGGTCTGGTTTCGGCTGCTGGGCGCGGAACAGACGCTGATTGAAATCGGCCTGCCGCCTCCGCTGACCGATGAAGCCCTGATCTCTTCCGACCTGCTCGGCGCGGGCCGTCGCATGATGCTGATGGATTCCCAGCGCTTGCGGGTGATCGGGTTTCCGTTCCTGCTCCCGGAGAGCCGTGAGCTGCCCATCCAGGTCGATGACCAGACCGTGGGCTGGCTGGTGATTGCACCGGTGCAGGCCGCCACGGACGAAGCGGCCCTGCGTTTCCTGCGCGGCCAGTGGCAGGCCGTGACGGCGCTGGGGGTGGTCGCGCTGATCGTGGCCGGCCTAGCAGCCTGGTGGGTGACGCGGGCCCTGCTGGCGCCCGTGCGACGGGTGGCGGCGGCCACCCACCGACTCGCGGCTGGTGACTTTGGCACGCGGGTGCCGGTGCATGGTCATGATGAGGTGGCGCAACTGGGCCAGGACTTCAACCAGCTGTCGCAGGCCCTGGCTCGCAATGAAGCGATGCGGCGGGACTTCATGGCTGACATCTCTCATGAGCTGCGCACGCCGCTGGCGGTGCTGCGCGGGGAGCTGGAAGCGGTGGAAGACGGCGTGCATCCGATGACGCCGGAGCTGCTGACGCTCTTGCAGGCCGAGGTGGCCACGCTCACCCAGCTGGTGCAGGACCTCCACGAACTGGCGCTGGCCGATGTGGGCGCTTTGACCTACCGGAAGCAGGACATGGATTGGGCCGCTCTCGTGAGCCAGGCGGCCAGCGCCTTCCAGTCCGCCTGTGCGGATCGTCGCTTGCGACTGAGCCTGTCTCTGCCGGACCAGCCTCTGCAGATGTCCGGCGATGTGGATCGCCTGCATCAGCTGCTGCACAACCTGATGGACAACGCCATCCGCCACACCCACGAGGGGGGTGAGTTGCGCCTGCGGCTGCGCAGGGACGGCGACGAGGCGGTGATGGATCTGGAAGACTCGCCACCCGGCGTGCCGGCGGAGCTGCTGCCGCGGCTGTTCGAGCGCTTCTTCCGGGTGGATGGCTCCCGCGGCCGGAGCAGTGGCGGCAGCGGTCTGGGTCTGGCCATCTGCCGCAGCATCGTCCTGGCCCATGACGGGTCGATTCAGGCGCGCCCCTCTGAACTGGGTGGCCTCTGGATCGAACTGCGTCTTCCGCTGACCCGGCATGCACAGGCGCTGCCGTCATGAAGCGCGGCGCCGTCCCCCGGGGCCGGCACAGGCCGGTGCCTTGTGAATTCGTGCTGAAGGGAGTGTGTCCATCATGTCCGACCTGAGCTCGACGGCGCCGGCATCACCGGCCCGGATTCTGGTGGTCGAAGATGAGCCCCGGCTGGCTCAACTGGTGCACGACTATCTGGTGCGGGACGGCCATGACTGCGTGCAGCTGCACGACGGCAGCGGCGTGGTGGACTGGGTGCGCGAACATGCGCCGGACCTGCTGGTGCTGGACCTGATGCTGCCGGGGCGGGACGGCCTGAGCATCTGCCAGGCGCTGCGCAGCTTCAGCGATGTGCCCATCGTGATGGTCACCGCCCGTGTCGAAGAAGTGGACCGACTGATCGGCCTGGAAGCGGGCGCGGACGACTATGTCTGCAAGCCGTTCAGCCCGCGGGAGCTGGCGGCGCGGGTGAAGGCGATCCTGCGGCGTCGGGGGCGATGGGCAAGGGCCGCCGCCGCTGCCGACCCCGGCGCTCCTGTCGCCCCTGCCGACCCCACCAAGGCGATCGGTTCCGACCCACCGTCCACCGGCTTGTGCCTGGACACTGACCGCCATGTCGCCACGGTCGCCGGCCGGCGGCTGGATCTGACCCCGGCCGAGTTCCGGCTGCTCAAGGCACTGTCCGATGCGCCGGGCCGTGTCTTTTCGCGGGACCAATTGCTGGACCGACTGCATGACGACCAGCGGGCGCTGAGTGACCGCACCGTCGACAGCCATGTCAAGAACCTGCGGCGCAAGCTGGAGCAGGCCTGCCCGGGGCAGGAACCGATCCGCTCGATCTATGGGGTGGGATACCGCTTCGACGGCGTGGAGGCGGCGGGCAGTCCGGGCGCTGCCTGATCCCCCTGGAGGGACGTCAGGCCTGCGTGGCTCGAATCGCCGGGCCTGCGGCCCTCGTGGTGGGCAGGCATGCATTCCGTTGTTGAGCTGGCTACACTGCCAGGACGACGAGCTTGGCAGATCGACACCAAGCTGGAAGCAGGGAAGGACACAACATGAAGAATCTGGTGGGGGTGGTCATCGCCCTGGTGCTGGCCTCCGTGGCCTGGAAGCAATGGGAGCGGCATGCGCCGCCGGCCGGCGTCAGCCGCAGCGAGATGCGCACGCTGGCGGCCAGTGTCCGGCCCGAAGAAGTGGTCATGTACACCACCACGGAATGCGGGTATTGCCACCAGGCCAAGAACTGGCTGAACAGCAATGGCTTCGCCTTCACCGAATGCAACATGAGCGTGGATGCACGGTGCCAGACGGAATTCCAATCCTACCGCGCGGACGGTACGCCCTTCCTGGTGATCAACCGCGGGAAGAAACAGCATCTGATGCGTGAAGGCTTCGATACCGAAGAGTTCGTGGCCGCCCTGCGCGGGTGAGCTGCTGCGGGGCGCTTTCCCCGCCACCTGCTCCGAGTCTGGTCAGAAGCAGGGCGCCGCGGTTCTTGCCTCGGCCGACTTGAGGGCGCTGCCCCGCGTCAGGGCCTCGCGTCAGAGCGGCGCTGGTGGCAGGCCCTGCACCGCGCGGTCCCACATGCGCTCATACAGCGATTCCAAATCGCGCGCGAACTGACGTGAATCGATCCAGGGACGGATCGCGCGGCGCGCGACGCCCCGTCCTTCGGAAGCCGTCGCCGCCCGTTCGGTCTGACGCGCCAGCTCACACACCCGCGCCACATACGCCGCAGGCGATTCGCAGATCAGGTCTTCCAGCCCCGCAGCCGTCAGAAGACTGGCGGCCACCCGTCCCGCGAATCCCTCGCCCTGGATCGTGATCACGGGCACCCCGGCGGCCAGCGCATCGCTGGTGGTGGTGTGTCCGTTGCAAGGCCAGGTGTCCAGCGCCAGGTCGGCGCTGGCCAGACGCTGCCAGTGCGTGGCCATGTCCACCGGCGGCATGAAGACAATCCGATCCGCGCTGATGCCCCGCTGGGCCGCCTCGGCCAGCAACTGCGCATCGGCCTGCTCACCACCGCTGAGCTGCCACAGCAGCGCCTGCGGCAGCCGGTGCAGAATGTCCATCCAGGTGTCCCAGACGGTCGGCGTGATCTTGTAGACCGGATTGGCCCCGACCAGCACGAGTCCATCCTCGGGCAGGCCCCAGGTCGAGCGCGGCAGCGCCGTGATGCGCCGACTGCCGTCACCCGGCTGGTAGCAGCGGGGCAACTGGGCAATCGTCTCGCTGTAGTCCGCAGCGTGGCTCAAGGGCGTGACGATCGGGTCGCCGATGATGTAGTCGATGAAATCGGCTCCGCTGGTGCCCGGAAAACCCAGCCAGCTGACTTGCACCGGCGCCGGTCGGCAGGCCAGGGCGGTGAAGCGGCTGCCGGCGGTGTGGCCTTTGAGGTCCACGGCGATGTCCACGGCCTCTTCTCTCAACCGGCTGGCGGTGCCGGCGGTCGACAGCCCGGACACATCGATCCAGCGCGAGCCGGCCTGGCGGATGCGCTGCCCCAGCGGGCTGTCATCCTCCGCGCCGTGGGAGACCAGCAGGATCTCGAAGCGCTCGCGGTCATGCTGCTCCAGCGTCTCCACCAGTAGTGCGGCGGTGGCATGGGCATGGAAGTCCGAGGACAGGTAGGCGATGCGCAGACGCTCACCCGGCGCCTTGGCCGCCGCCCTCACCGGGGTCAGCGGCTTTAATCCCCGGCTCAGGAAGCGAGTGCTCATCCGGGCCACCTTCAGCAGATCGGACGGCGCATGCGGCAGCCCCACCAGGGTGAAGGGCACACCGAATTCATCGTCCGCCTGATCGGGCTTGGTGCGGATGGTGGTATGCAGCGCCGTGAGGTTGGCCTCGAAGTCGGCCCAGCGGGCGCATTGCTGGTCCCCATGGGCCAGATAGGCCTGGGCCATGATGCTGTCGGGTTGCAGCGTGGCGACGGTGCGGAAACACTCGGCGGCCTCGGCCTTCATCTGCAGCGTCTGCAGGGCGAAGGCCAACTGCAGATAGGCGTGCACGTCGTCCATCTTCAGCGCCAGCGCCTGCATCAGCGGCCCCACGGCCTCCTGCGGACGGCCGCTGCGGCGCAGCGCCTCTCCGTAGTAGCGCTGCAGCTCGTTGGACGGCACCTGGGCATGGGGCGCAAGCAGCGCCGCTGCCTCGGCATATCGCTGGTGCGCCATTTCGGACAAAGCGGCTTGCAGAAGATCCTGGAGTGCGGTCATGGAGCGATGGGCCCGGCCGGGCCGGAGGGGGACTTCGGACAGTCCGGCCATCGTAGCCGCTCAGGTGCCTGCTGCGACGGTCGCCAACATGCCCGCTGCCTCGCCCGCTGCCTGGCGGTCAGCGGCGCCCACTGCCGGCCGACTCCGGCGAGCTTGGCCCCGCGCGGGACCGCAGCCCCCATTCCCACAAGCGCTCACTGGGCAGCGGCAGCACCATGAACCAGTGCTCCAGCAGCGCCAGGCTCAGCAGCATGGCCACGAAGCTGCACGCAGTCACCTCGAAGGCTTCAACGCTCAGCGCCACCGCGCCATGCCAGGCCGCCGCCGACAAGGCCGTCACCCCGATCACGCTGACCGGGAACCAGCGGTTGCCCGGCCGCTGCCGGAAGTAGCTGTGCAAATACCGCAGATGCTCCGGCAGGAACTGCTCATTGAGATTGCGCACGCCCAGGAAGACATTGAGCTTGGCCGACAGCCGCATCAGCCACAACACGCCGAAGGTCCAGGTGGCCACCTGATTCGGTCGGCCCCAGGTCAGCGCCAGCACCGCCAGCCCCAGCACGATCAGCGCCAGCTCGTGATAGAGAATCGCCATCACCGCATGGCCGGCGCGTCGCCAGCCCCGCGCGCCGGGCGGGCAGGCCGCGCGGCGCGGGCCGGTCACATAGCCCAGCAGGAAGCCGATCTCCTGCCAGCCCCACACCATCAAGGCGGCGGTGAAGGCGAGGTAGGCGCCGGAGACGCGGGTGTCCGCCGCCGTCACGCTCACGCCCACCAGCGCGATGCCCAGCAGCACCGTGGCCGCGGCCATGGTCCAGGGATGGGTCTGGCGGGGCAGTCCGTTCAGGTAGAGGATCACCCCGGTGCTGAACCACCATAGCAGCAGCGTGTAGAGGGCGGGCCAGCCGTGTTGCATGAGGTCCTACCAGCTCGGCGCCACACGCATCTCGCGCGGCAGCTCATGGGACTTCACCGGCAGCAGGTACAGCCGCGCGAAACAGGCGGTTGCCTGCACCGCGCACCAGCCCTGCTGCAACCGCCCCAGAACGCCGCCGCGCGCCTTGGCCCGGTCGTTGGCCTGCGCAATCCGGCACAGCCGCGTCATGCCGGCGCGGAAGGCCGGACGGTCGGTGTCCAGGCTCAGCGGGAAGACCTGCCGGGAGATCTCGGTGGTGATGTCGAAGACCTTGTAGTCGTACTCGGTCGGGTCCATGCCCAGGGCCTGGCTCAGCCAGGGGCGGGTATGGTCGCGCACATACATCGTGGCGTAGACCGCCAGCAGGAAGAAGCGGATCCACAGCTTGTTGCCGCCGCGCAGCAGATGCGGCTGGGCCCGCATCATCAGGGCGAAGGACTCGCCGTGGCGGAACTCGTCATTGCACCAGCGCTCGAACCAGCGAAAGATCGGATGGAAGCGCTTGTCCGGATGCCGCTCCAGCTGGCGATAGATGCTGATGTAGCGCGCATAACCGATCTTCTCCGACAGGTAGGTGGCGTAGAAGATGTACTTGGGCTTGAAGTAGGTGTAGGCCTTGGTGCGCTTGAGGCCCACCAGGTCCACCTGCAGTCCGAAGTCCTTCAGGGACTGGTTGATGAAGTTGGCATGGCGGGACTCGTCCCGGGTGAGATAGCGCATCAGCTGGCGGATGTCGGGGTTGCTGACGTTCTTGGCGATCTCGTTGTAGAGCACGCAACCAGAGTATTCGCTGGTCAGCGAGCTGACGAGGAAGTCCTGGAAGTCCCGTCGCAGCTGCGGGGACCAGGTGGCCGAGAGCGCCGCCACCTCCGCGGCGAACTCGGGCGTGCGCAGGAAGTGGTCGTGGTTGTTGTCGCCCTCGTATTCGGCCAGCATCGCGTCCCACTCGGCACGGATGGGGCTCATGTCCAGCCGGTCCATTGCCGCATAGTCGGTCTTGTAGAAACGCGGCGTGAGCATCGTCTCGGCCTTGGCCAGACGGGCGGCATCTTCCGGGGTCTGCAGTTCAGCGCTGGGCGACATGGTCAGCTCCTGGTGAGGTGGGGGGCAGCAGGCGGACGAACACCGCCGCATTGGTGGCCCCGAAGGATTCAAGATCGATGCGTCGGTGGGTGCCCGGGTCCATCAAGGTGAGCCGGCCGTCGGCCCGGCCGAGCAGCTCGAACGGTTGCTCCGGACCCAGGCCCTGGCGCTTGCGCTCGCGGGCAAGGCCCCGCATGGCGCTGCGCAGGAAGCCGTTGGTGCCGGGGGCGACGGTGTCCAGCAGGTCTCCGCTGCGAGCATCCCGGATGGCGATGCTGCCGTCAGCCCCGTCCTCGAAACGCAGCAGTCGCAGCTGCTGCGTCGGCGCATCGGGCAACTGCTGCGGGCTGACGCCGACCACCCGGACCGCCGCCACGCCCAGCACGCTGGTCAGCACCAGCGCCCCGAGGGCGGCCAAAGGCAGGGTGGGCAGCTTGCGGTTCAATGGCGTGTCCATGGATCGGGCCGGTTGAGGGAGGCAGTGGAAGTGGGCAGTGACGGTAGGCGGTGACGGTATGCAGGTCGGGTGAGCGTGCGGGCCGCTGGTTCAAGCCGGCTGCGGCAGATGCGGATGCGCGGGTTCCGCCATGGGCCGGGTCGGGTCCAGCACCACGGCGCGTTCAGGCAAGGTCTGCCGCGCGTCCTCGGCGGCCTTCAAGGCCTGCGCCAGCAAGGCAGCGACCTCCGGGGCGTCGGTCAGCGCCCGCAGCATCGGCTGGGTGCGCTTCAGATGCCAGGGCCGGGCATGCGGCCACAGATGCAGATAGGCGATGCGATCGGAGCCTCCCAGGCTCAGCACGATGTCGCCGCCCCGACCGCGCGGGCGCCAACTGGCCGCCAGCAACTGGGCAAACGGCAGGTTGAAGGTGATGCTCAGCACGATGCCCACCCGCATCACCACCCGCCGATTGGTGATCGTGTAGACGGTGGTGCGCGCAATCAGCCAGGCCATGCCGGCCAGCAGGCCCACCGCCAGCACCATCAGTGGCAGCATGCCGGCCAGTGCGCCGAGGGTCTGGCCCAGGCTCAGGCCGTCGGCCCAGGCGGCACCGGCCCGCCACAGCAGCAGCAGACCGAAATACCCCGCCACCAGATCCAGATGCAGCGCCTGCCGCAGCAGCAAGCGGGCATCGGGCGCGCCTTGCCACAACAGACGCTCGTTATCTGGCAGGGCCTCGGGCAGCCCCGGTGTGGCTTCGAACTCGTGTTCGTGCGCCGGGGCCAGCACGTTCACGAGGTTGCTCACCGCCCTCACAGCAGCGGCTCCTGACGCTGCGGCGTCGCGTAGAGCGTGCCGGCGCCGTAATAGGCCATGATCTTCTCTTCTTCGAGCAACGTTACCTGCTCGGCATGCCGGGTGGCCGGCACGCCGGCGATCTGGTGGCCCAGCAGGGACCGCACCCGGATGTGGTGGTCATGCACCTTGGCGAAGTTCATCGGCAGCAGCACGCGGCCGGTACCGGGCACGTCCAGTTCCAGATAACGGAACAGCATTTCCGAGCGGTCCACCCACAGGTCCACCACCCGGCCACCTTCCACGCCGTCCACGCCCAGCACCGGCAGGCCGCGCGGGTCCACATCCTGGGGCGCCACGCCGAAGCCGGCGGCCACCCGCAGCGGCACGATCTTGATCGCGCCTTCATAGGTCAGATCGGCCACATCCGCCCGGTCGGCCCAGGCGCCGGGCCCCACACCGGCCCGCAGCGGATTGCCGTCCGGCTGCAGCGGTGCGCCGCGATAAGCGCCCTCATGCAGCGGCGGCTGGTTGTCGCGCCGGGCATTGGGGGCCTCGACCGTCTGACCGTTGGCCAACCGGAAGACCTTGGGTTTGGGCACCGACGGCCAGCCCTGCACCTTGATGGCATGCGAGCGGTCGGATTCCAGCGGGTAGCCCTCACGCTTGTTCTCGCGATGCAGGTAATAGATGAGCCCGGCAAAGAAGATCCAGAACGCGTAGAGCACGAGCTGGGCCACGTCGATGTAGCCCGTGATGGCACCGGTTTGCATGGAAGGCCTCCTAGCCTGGAAATTCCGCCAGCCCGATGCGCGGGCGGGACGGTGGGGACGATGGGGAAGCTGCAGACGCTGCAGACACTGGAGAGGCGCCCCTGCGGCGCACCAGCGGACCGATGGCGATCAGCGTGCCGAACAGCAGCGCGATCTCCAGGTGATACACCACGCTGTAGGCCACCTGCGGCTCGGACATGGCCGCGCCGAACCAGCCGTGGGCGGCGAGCGCCTCGAAGGCGTCGCGCAGCGTGCCGCCGAGCGCAACGGCCAAGCCGCCCGCCGTGGCCTGCATGGCGCCCCAGGCGCCCAGGGCCAGACCGGCGCCGCTGCTGCTCTCCAGGCCCATGGCCACCACCAGGGTGCTGACGGCAAAGAGTCCGCCGCCCAGGCCGATGAGCAGATTGCCCAGCCGGAACAACCAGCCGGAGGCCAGCGGCGCCGCGAAGATCACCGCTGAAAACGCCGCGATGCCGATCAGCAGCCCCAGGGCTGCCAGCCGGTAGGCATCCACGCCGCGGGCCAGCCAGCGCGCGGCCAGGGCAAAGGCGATGACCGAGCCCAGGGCCATGCCGGCCGTCAGCAGACTGGTGGCGGCCACCGGCAGCTTGAGAATCGCGCCGCCGTAGGGCTCCAGCACGATGTCCTGCATGTTGAAGGCGGCCGTGCCCAGCGCCACCGCGACCAGGAAGCGGCGGGTGCTGGGCTGCGCGGCAAATCGACGCCACACGTCGCGGAAGGCAGGGGGCGCTTCGCCGTCCTGCGTCGGTGCGGCCGCACGGCGGATCGTTCCCCGCGCCTCCTGCTTCCACAAGGCGATGGTGTTGAGCACCACGGTGGTCAGCGCAGCCCCCTGCACCACGGCCACCAGCCGTGTCGGCGAGAAGCTCTCCAGCAGCAGGCTGAAGCAGCCGCTGGCCGCCACCATGCCCAGCAGCAGCATCACATACATCATGGCGACGACGCGGGGCCGGGTGTCCGGGCGGGCCTGGTCGGTCGCCAATGCCAGGCCGGCGGTCTGCGTCGTCTGCATGCCGGCGCCGACCAGCACAAAGGCCAGCGCCGCTGCCAGCCGGCCCACCATCACGCCGCCGGGCTGGGCACTGGCTTCCGCGCCGGGCTGCAGAAGGATCAGGGCGAAGGGCATGATGGACAGGCCGCCGAACTGCAGCAGCGTGCCAAACCAGAGATAGGGCACCCGCCGCCATCCCAGGGCCGACAGATGCGTGTCCGACCGGTGGCCCACCAGCGCCCGCAAAGGCGCCACCAGCAGCGGCAGCGCCACCATCAGCGACACGGCCCAGGTGGCCACGCCCAGTTCCACGATCATCACCCGGTTCAGCGTGCCCACCAGCAGCGCATAGGCCATGCCCACCGACACCTGGAACAGGGCCAGCCGCATCAGGCGCGGCAAGGGCAGTTCAGTGGTCGCGACGTCGGCGAAGGGCAGGAATTTGAGGCTGAGCCGGGACCACTTCAGCGCCAGGCGCTGATGGAAGACGGTGGCGCGCAGCAGATTCATGGCCGCACCAGCTCCAGGGCCTGGGAGGTGTAGAACCCGCTGAAGACGCGCTCGGTGCGTTGCAGGTCCCAGGCCAGCAGGCGTGGATGGCTGCCGATCAGCCGATGCAGCCGCTGCTCGGCCACCGGCACGATGGACGGTGAGCGGTTGCCTTGCGGGAACAGCTTGCCCACCGCCTTCATCATCTGCAGGGCCGGGTTGCTCGGGGCGAAGGTGAAGAGCACCGAATGGCGGGTGCGCTCGGCCAGATCGGCCAGCACTGCCACCGCATCGGCGGGCTCGTAATGGATCAGCGAATCCATGCCGATCACATGATCGAAATGGCCCAGCGCCGGGTCCAGCATGTCGCCAGCGCGAAAGTCGATGCGGCCGCCGCTGTCGAAGCGGGGCTGCCGTTCACGGGCCAGGTCCACCAGCGTCGGCGACAGGTCGATGGCCACCACCTCGGCACCGCGCCGTGCAGCCTCCACCGCCAGGGCGCCGGTGCCGCAGCCGGCATCCAGCAGGCGCCGCCCGCGCAGGTCGGTCGGCAGCCAGGACAGCAGCGTGGCCCGCATGCGGTCGCGTCCGGCGCGCACGCTGGCCCGCACCCGACCCACCGGAGCGTCGGAGGTCAATCGGGCCCAGGCGTCCGCGGCGGTGCGGTCGAAGTAGGCTTCGATCTGCCCGCGACGTTCGAGGTAGTTGGCGTCCTGCATCAGTCGAATCCCAGCAGGTCAAAAAGGTCACGGTCCTTCATCGGGACCGCTTCGTAGGGCGTGCCGCCGGTCCACAGCGAGGCTGCCAGGCGCAGGTATTCCTGCTGCACCTGCTCCAGCTCGGGTGACGGCTCCATCTCGAACAGGGTGGACTTCTTCAGGCGGCTGCGGCGGATGACGTCCAGGTCCGGGAAGCGGGCCGACAGCTTCAGCCCGGTGCGCTCGGTGTAGCGGTCGATCTGGTCGGTGGCCGCGCTGCGGTTGGCGATCACCCCGCCCAGCCGGACCTTGTAGTTCTTCGCCTTGGCGCCAATGGCCTGCACGATGCGGTTCATCGCGAAGATGGAATCGAAGTCGTTGGCGGTGACGATCATGGCCCGGTCGGCATGCTGCAGCGGCGCCGCAAAGCCGCCGCACACCACGTCCCCCAGCACATCGAAGATCACCACGTCGGTGTCTTCCAGCAGGTGATGCTCCTTGAGCAGCTTGACCGTCTGGCCGACGACATACCCGCCGCAGCCGGTGCCCGCCGGCGGTCCGCCCGCCTCGATGCATTGCACGCCATTATAGCCCTGGACCATGTAATCCTCGGGCCGCAGCTCCTCGGAATGGAAACCCACCTTCTCCAACACGTCGATGACGGTGGGGATCAGGCTTTTGGTCAGGGTGAAGGTCGAGTCATGCTTGGGGTCACAGCCGATCTGCAGCACCCGCTTGCCCAGCTTGGAAAAGGCCACCGCGAGGTTGGACGAGGTGGTGGACTTACCGATCCCACCCTTGCCATAGACGGCGAAGACCTTGGCGCCGTCGATCTCCATGGTCGGGTCGAGATGGACCTGAACGCTGCCGTCCCCATCCGCACGTTCGCGCAGCGACTGAACCAGTCGGGTATCGCGTTCCACTGTCTTGGAATTGATCTGTATGTTCATTCGGCAGCCTCCGTTGCCACGCCTTCCAGACGGTCTTCGAGTTCCTCACCCGCCCGGCGAAGGGCGTTGAGGGTCTCTGTGTCCGGCTGCCAGTAATTGCGTTCATGCGCCTCTATCAGCCGGGCCGCGACCCGGGCCGTGGAGGCGGGATTAAGGCTCGACAGACGCTGGCGCATCTGGGCGTCGAGCACAAAAGTCTCTGTCATCTGCTGATAGACCCAAGGCTCGATGCCGCCGGCGGTCGCCGACCAGCCCAGCGTGTTGGTCACCTGCGTCTCGATGTTGCGCACGCCCTCGTACCCATGCTTTAGCATGCCCTCGAACCATTTCGGGTTCAGGGTGCGGGTGCGGGTTTCCAGCGCCACCTGTTCGCCCAGCGTGCGGACCTTGCCTTCGCCCTGCGTCTGGTCGGAGATGAACACCGGCAGGGTGGCATCGCCCTTCGCCTTCGAGACGGCTTTGGTCAGGCCGCCCAGCGTATCGAAATAATGTTCGATGGTGGTGACACCGACCTCGACTGAGTCGAGGTTCTGGTAAGCCATGTCCACTTCACTGAGGATGGAGTCCAGTACCGCCGCCTGATGGCTGGTCTTGCCCTTGTGGTTGATCGCGAAGCTTTTGCGCTTCGTATAGGTCTCGGCAATTTCCTCATCATCAGTCCAGGATGAGGAGCCGATCAAGAAATTGACATTGGCGCCATACGCCCCTTCGGCGTTGGAGAAGACCCGGTAGGAGGCTGCCTCCAGAACACAGCCATGGGCCTCGCAATAGGCCAGCGCGTGCTTGCGGATATAGTTCATCGAGACCGGTTCATCGGCGGTCGCTGCAAGGTAACTGGCTTCCGCCAACATCGCGGCCTGGATGGGCAGCAGGTCGCGGAAGATGCCCGACAGGGTCATGACGGCATCGATGCGTGGGTGCTTCAGTTCTGCCAGCGGGATCAGTTCCGCCCCACAGACCCGGTTATAGGCATCCAGCCGGGGACGCGCACCCATCAGGGCCAGGGCCTGCGCCATTGGCGCGCCACCGGTCTTCAGATTGTCGGTACCCCACAGCACGATGGCAACCGTCTCCGGCAACCGACCGTCAATCTGGCGGTAGCGTTCCAGGACCTTGGCTGCCTGGCGCTCCCCGTCCTGCATCGCGAAGGCGCTGGGCAGGCCGAACGGGTCGAAGCCGTGGATGTTGCGTCCGGTGGGCAGCAGGTCGGGCGTGCGCAGCAGGTCGCCCGACGGCGACGGCATCACGAACCGTCCATCCAATGCACGGACCAGACCGTCCAGTTCCTCATTATGCAGCAGGCCAACATTCATGGTCGACAGACGGACGACGGCGGCGCGCTTGGCCTCGTCCGCGCCGCGCAGTGCGATGTCGATTGCGCGGCTGTCCTGATCGACGATGGCAGCCATCAGCGGGGCATCGCCGCGCAGGAAGGCGGCATCCTCCATGCCGGCAACCACATGCCCCAGCAATTCCAGCCGTTCTGCCCGATCCATGCCCTGGCCCACCACATGCAGGCCATTGGGGATCAGGGCATATTCCAGTTCCATCATCTGCTGCATCAGGTACTGCACGGCCTGCGCATCGTCAGCACCCGGCGGTGCCGGGCTGAGGTCCAGCTGTTCGGCCTGGACGCGGATCAGGGCCATCATCCGCCCGCGTTCCGACGCTGCCTCCGGCGCGGTGGCGCGGTAGCTGTCAAGGCCGGCCTTCAACTCGCTCAAGCCCTTATACAGCCCGGCCTGCGTGATAGGCGGGGTCAGATAGGAGACGAGCGTGGCCGCCGACCGCCGCTTGGCGATGGCGCCTTCGGACGGGTTGTTGGCAGCGTACAGGTAAAAATTCGGCAAGGCGCCCAGGATGCGGTCGGGCCAGCAGGTGGCCGACAGACCCGTCTGCTTGCCAGGCATGAATTCCAGCGCGCCGTGCGTGCCGAAATGCAGGACGGCATCGGCGCGGAATGTTTCGCGCAGATAAGTATAATAGGCAGCGAAGGCATGGGTCGGGGCGAAACCACCCTCAAACAGCAGCCGCATCGGGTCACCCTCATACCCGAAGGAGGGTTGCAGCCCGACCAGCAGATTGCCGAACTGCCGGCCCAGCACGAAGATGCCGCGCCCATTGCTGAGGATACGACCCGGTGCCGGGCCCCATTGCGCTTCGATATCGGCCAGATGCCGTTCGCGCCGGACATGCTGGTCCGCGGGGACGACGGCATGGAGATTGGCCTCCGTCCCATGGAAGCCGGCGTTGCCCTCCAGCAGCATGGTACGCAGCGTATCGACGCTGTCGGGAACAGCAACGTCATACCCTTCAGCCACCAGCCGCTTCATCGTGGCATGCAGGCTTTCAAAGACAGCCAGGAAGGCGGCGGTGCCGATGCTGCCGCTGTTGGGCGGATAGTTGAACAGGGTGACGGCAATGCGGCGTTCCCGCCGCTGCTTGCGGCGCAGATCGACCATGGCAGCCAACCGGTCGGCCAGAAGCTCCACACGCTCCTCATCCGGCTGCATGCAGGCGCGATTGGCGGGGCACTCACCCAACTGCCGGGAACAGGTACAGGGCTTCGCCTTGCCCCCCCCTTCCGACCGACCGCCAATGACCATGGCGCCAATGGCCCCATCCAGTTCCGGGATCGCCACCATCAAGGTGGTTTCAATCGGCGTCAGGCCCTGGCCCGACTTCTGCCAGCCTTCCTTCGACTGGAATTCCGTCACGAAGGCGGACATGTATGGCACGTCCAGCTTGCCCAAGGTCCGGGCGGCAGCAGCGCTGTCGCTGTAGGCCGGGCCGCCGACCAGCGAGAACCCGGTCAGCGAGCAGAGCGCGTCGATGGCGACACCGCCGCCCTCTGTCTGCATAAAGCGCTCAACCGCCGACCGCATGTCCAGGCCGGAACAGAAGGCCGCCACCACGCGGTAGCCCCGTCCCTCCAGTGCCGCGATCACCCGGTCATAATGGGCCGTGTCGCCGGACAGGATATAGGTGCGCATCAGCAGCAGGCCGATGGTGCCACGCGGTGACGGCACACTGGGCAAAGTCGACAGCTGCGTCGTGACACGCGGGTTCAGGCGCGGATGATAGAGGCCGACATCAGGATATTCGACCGGATCGCCAACCGTGACCTTCGTCTGCAGACACTTGCGGTCACCGCGCGCATATTTGGCGACCAGCAGACGCACCATATTGGCGACATTGTCTTCCGACGCCGCGATACGGTACTGCAAGGTCAGGAAATAGTTTCGGACATCCTGGGCTGTGCCGGGGATGAAACGCAGCAGCTTGGGCAGGCGGCGCAGCATGGCCAACTGCCGTTCACCCGCCGACTTGCCGCTGTCCCGACCGCCACGCGAACTGGATC